>CAWAZD010000012.1:0-9274 GCA_963786395.1 uncultured Ignavibacteriales bacterium
CGGATTAATACCGGTTATATAAAAGCATTGGGATTATCTAAATAATTCTTTAATAACAGGATAAATATGAAATCATTTTTTTACATTCTCCCTCCAAGTTTATTTTTCTATTCTTTCCCGGTTACAGACCCAATAACAACAAAGTACCTATAGAACATAGGGTCGATGAACTGCTACAAAAAATAGCCCTCTTGGAAGAAAAGGTGGATATGATTGGCGGTACCGGATTTGAGACAAAACCAATTGAACAACTGGGTATACCCTCACTTAAAATGACAGATGGACCTGTCGGTGTCGGATGGGGAATAGGGACTGCCTACCCTTCAGGTATTTCAATGGGTGCAACATGGAATCCTGAATTGATAAACAGAATAGGCAAAGAAATAGCTCTTGATGTTAAAAGCAAAGGAAGAAATGTCATATTGGGACCTTGTGTAAATATACCAAGAATTCCAATCGAGGGAGGAAGGAATTTTGAGAGTTTTGGTGAAGATCCTTTATTAACCTACGGATTGCGGTTGATTATATTAAAGGTGTACAGAGTGTGAAAATGTCGCGGCTACTATAAAACATTTTGCTTGTAATAATCAGGAATACCAGAGAGATTTTGTAAATGTTGTTATAGATGAGAGAGCACTAAATGAAATTTATCTCCCTTCATTCAAAGCTTTGGTGTTACAGAAGCGGGGGTCTATAATATTATGTCTGCATATAACAAATTAAATGGCGCTTACTGCAGTGAAAACACACCATTGCTTATGGATAAACTAAAAAATGAATGGGGATTCCAGGGATTAGTTATGTCTGACTGGGGAGCTGTACATTCCACAATACCTACTTATACTAATGGTCTTGATGTTGAAATGCCCACCGGAAAGTGTAATGGTTCATATACTAAGGAAATTAAAAATGGCAATCTCAGTGTAGAGATCCTCAATGATAAAATAAAAAGAATCCTAACTGTAATGTTCAAATTAGGATTATTCGACAAACAGGATGAGATAGAGACTAAAAGAGACGATGAAGTAACTCTTGATGCAGCCAGAGAATCAATTGTTCTTTTGAAGAATGATAACATACTGCCGTTAAAACCTGGAAACACAAACATTAGCAATTATAGGTCCTTCATCTCAAAATACCCGTATTGGGGGAGGCGGAAGTTCAATGGTTAATGCTGAAAACATCATTTCTCCTTTTACTTGTATTTCAAATGAATTAGGAAAGGATGTTAAGATTGTCTATTCACAGGGAGTAACATTAAAAGGTGATTCCAATCCGATTGACCCTTCTCTGTTTTCATTCGATAACAAACCTGGTATCAAAGCTGAGTATTTTAATAATAAAAATCTTTCAGGCGAACCGGTAAAAACAATTATAGAAAGCCAGATAAACTATGAATGGCATGATAATTCACCAATCGAAGGAATCAACAAAGATAATTTTTCTGTCAGATGGACTACATCTCTTAAAGCTTTATTAAATGGTGATTATATTCTTGATTTGGTTAGTGATGATGGCTGCAGGTTGTATATAGATAATAAATTAGTCATAAATGATTGGACGGATCATGCCGCGCAGAATTTTTCAACTACAATAAACTTCAAAAACAATGAAACGCATCAATTAGTTTTAGAATATTATGAGAATGGTGGTGATGCTACCATGAAATTAGGATGGAGACTCCCTGATCAGGATCTTGTTAAAGATGCAGAAGCTGCAGCGCAAAATGCTGACGTAGTAATTGTTTTTGCAGGAACTTCATATTTATATGAATCTGAAGGATTCGACAGAGATAATATTGATCTGCCAGAAAATCAAAATAAACTTATTGAAGATATAGCTAAAGTAAATAAGAACGTTATTGTTTTACTTTCCAGAACAGCCTGTAACAATGCCCTGGAAAGATAATGTAAAGGGAATTATAGAATCCTGGTTTGGAGGTGAAAAGATAGGACAAGCTATAATAGATGTTCTTACAGGGAAATATAATCCATCAGGTAAACTTCCGGTTACATTTCCCAAAAGATGGGAAGATTGTTCTGCGTTCACAACTTATAATAAGCTGGATGGCGTTACCAGCTATTCTGATGGTATATTTGTCGGATACCGCCATTTCGACAAATGTAGGATTGAACCCCTATTCCCTTTCGGATTTGGACTTTCATATACATCATTCGAGTATAATAATCTTTCATTATCTTCAGGCACCTTGTCAGAGAATGGCAAAATTAATATCTCTTTGAATATTAAAAATACAGGAAAGATGCCAGGTGCTGAAATTGTGCAGTTATATTTAACTGATACTCAATGCACCGTGGAAAGACCCGGCAAGGAATTAAAGGGGTTTAAGAAAGTCTTCCTCAAACCAGGTGAAACTAGTAAAGTAGACTTTACAATTGATAAAAACTCATTGGGGTTTTATGATATCAGGACAAAATCATGGATATATGAACCTGGTGAATTTAAAGTCTGGATAGGAAGTTCCTCCAGGGATATTAAAATGCAGGATAAATTTATACTTAAATAGCAAAAATGGCTGATACAGGACCTTATTTGGGTGTGTAATAAATAGTTATCATATATGAAAATATTTTTATTTTTCCTGATATTAACTTTGCCCGGATTAGCACAGAATTTCAGTAATGGGTTTAATTTTAATCTACCCTATGATGACACATCATCTTCGAGATTTCTTCCTTCCTTCCCTAAACAAATAATTTCCAATGATAAATTTATTGGAATAAGCAATGAAGGAAATTTTGCTTACGACGGAACTCCTATAAGATTCTGGGGGACGAATCTTGTAGCCGGAAGTGCCTTCCCTGATAAAAGCAAAGCATGGTTCATTGCAGGCAGGATGCGAAATCTGGGTTTTAATCTCGTCCGTTTCCATCGTATGGATAATCCCTGGAGTTCTGAAAGTTTATTAGAGTATGGATCGGATACACGCCATTTATATCCTGCTAATTTGGATAAGCTGGAATATATTATTTACAATCTCAAATCAAATGGTATCTTTGCAAATATTAACCTGAATGTATCACGTCAATTTAAGAAAGTAGATGGTGTTATTGACGCAGATTCACTTGTGCAGATGGCAAAGGGAGTTACATTATTTGATCCAATAATAATAGCTCTCGAAAAGGAATATGCCAGTCAGCTTTTAACGCATGTAAACCCCTATACCGGGTTAGCGCTTGTTAATGACCCGGTTATGGCAATGGTAGAAATAGTGAATGAAAACTCATTATATAGGATATGGAGAGATAATGAATTAAAACTATTTGCCGATGGTGGATGGTTGACTTTAAGACACTATAAAATGCTTGACAGCCTTTGGAATTATTTCCTGATGACAAAATATGGAACAACAACAGCATTAGCATCTGCGTGGAATGATGGCTTGCAACAATCCGGCACAAATAACAAAATAATAAATGGTGGATTCGAATTCCCTTCTATGACCAACTGGTTAATGGAACAGAATAGTGTTGCTACCGGTTCTTTTTCTAAGGATTTAAATACACATTTCACGGGCAATGCATCAGCCAAAATTAACATTACAAATGGTACAGGCACTTACTGGCATTTACAGTTCAAACAGAACGCATTAAACCTGAGCAAAGATACCGTTTATAATATTCAATTCATGGCTAAATCTGATACAGTTAAAACAGTCATCGTTGCGCTCATGCGGGAAAATGATCCCTATACTTACTATGGTGGTAAGGAATTTCAGTTATCGACTCAATGGACTAAATACTCTCTATCAGTAAAACCAACAGAAAACAATACTGGCTTGGGAAGATTGACTTTTGAATTTGGAGTTAATGGAAACTATTGGATTGATGATGTATCTCTTACAAGCTCAGGTACGAATGGATTATTACCCGGAGAATCCCTTGAAAACAGGAATGTTAAAAGAATAGAATATTCTGACTGTGGAAGCTTTACTGACCAGCGGGTTAAAGATATTTCACAATTTTATATTAGCCTGCAGGATAGTTTCTACTTTAACATGAAGAATTATCTTAAAGATGTTCTTGGGGTGAAAGTACCAATAGTTGGAACTAACTTTAATGTAGGTCCCGGAGATATGGCTGTACAATCAAAGCTTGATTATACAGATAATCATGCATATTGGGATCATCCTTCTTTTCCAGGTATTCCCTGGTCCTCTACTGATTGGTATATTAATAATACACCAATGGTAAAAGATGCAGCTGGTGGAACAATGCCAGGTCTATTCGCCGGTACGGCATTTAAGGGAAAACCCTATACTATCAGCGAATATAATCATCCATTCCCAAACCGGTTTCAGACTGAATCGATCTTATTCATGTCAGCTTATTCATCCTTTCATAATGCGGATGGATTAATGTTCTTTGATTATAATTCCGGATCTTCCTGGGAAGATGATATAATAAGCAGTTATTTCAGTATTAACAGAAATAGCGCAATGATTTCTCTGATACCGTCTTGTTCATTTGCATTCAGAAATCATTTTATTAAAGAATCTACTCAACCAATATTCCTTAATTATAAAAAAGCGGACGTTCTTCTTCTTCCTAAGACTGATGCTGGGGGTTGGGATGGGGTCAACCTGTTTGATAAAAAAGCTGCTCTGGTGCATTCTATCAGAACTGAATCTTATGACGCTGCTTCAACAACAGATTTTACATCATTTCCACAATACTCCTCAGGTATATACAAAACCGACACTGATGAAATTATATATAATACGAACGGGACACTGACAGTTGGTGCAAATAACTTTAGTGCCGTAGCAAGTTTTTTTAATTCCTATGGTAATATTAAAGCCGGGAATTTAATTGTTATAACAGGAAGTGATTTTGGAGTAGTAACATGGATATCATTAGATGGTGATTCCCTCCCAGGGGCTAAAACTTCTCTCATAACTTTGTCTTCAAAAATTCAGAATGCAAACATGATTTGGGATGGTACTACAAGTATCCATAATCAATGGGGAACTTCTCCAATCCAGATTTATCCATTATCTATCGTTCTCAGATTAAATATAATGGCTGATTCGATTTATTTGTATCCGTTAGACAATAAGGGAAAGGAATCATATCATACGGTGATTTTCCCGAACCAGCCAGGTATCTTTAGTTTATTCATTGATCAGAATATTACCAAAACTTTATGGTACGGATTAGAAACATTTGATGTTTATTCGGATGCCAAAGAAAATCAATCCACAAAAATTAGTTATAAGCTAGAACAGAATTATCCAAATCCTTTTAATGGATATACTACATTTAAATACGAACTTCCTAAAGCATCCAATGTCTCATTTATTATTTACGATATTTTAGGGAAAAAAGTTAAATCACTTCAAAATCAAAAATTACCAGCCGGGACATATAATATTTCATGGAATGGTAAAGATGAAAGCGGTAAGGATGTTGTAAGCGGTATTTATTTTGCTAAGTTTACTGCTGATAATTTTATAAACACTAAAAAAATGATAATGCTTAAATAATATGAAAATGAAACTCATCTTAATTTTTATTATATCCGTGATATCGGTTTATTCTCCAGAAAAAAGACAAAGTTGTTGCAAAAATTGGTAACGACGTAATAACTGAAACGGAATTCATAACACGATATGAACTTATGCCCCAGGTTAATGCATACCGAAAACCTGATTCTCTTGGCAAAGAACTTTTATATTCGCTAATTGCCGAGAAACTCTGGGCAAAGGAAGCAGAAAACCTTGGATATGATAAAACAGATTATTTCAAAATGACTTTTGATCCATTGCAAAAGATGTTCCTTAAGGATGCATTATTCAAAGAGGAAGTTGAGAAAAAAGTTACAATCTCTCCTGAAGACATAGCAAAAGGGATAACAAGAAGTAAATATAAAAACATAACTTACATTATCCCCTTCATTGATTCATCTGAAACTTTTGCTACGTATAAATCATTGATAAAAGGGATAACGATAGATTCCGTAATAAAGAGCCATCATATTGACACTAATAATGTGTTTGAAATTAAGTATGGAATGATGGATGATGAACGTATTGAGGATATAATATTTAAGTTAAAACCTGAGCAATATTCACCACCGGTAAAATATAAAGGCAGATGGTTCATCTTTTATCTTAAAAACAGAATCTTCACTACAGAAAAAGATGATAATAAAATTGAACATGATGTAAAGACTAACCTTCATGACAGAAAAGCCAGAGAAATAGGATTAAATTACCTGGGGAAATTCCTGACAGGTGTAAAGTCGACTGTAAATGATACAATCTACGCCGAATTACTTAACTATATACTCAATGATTTTGCGACAAAGGAACCGGATAGTTATGAGAAGAAACAAAGAACCCTTTATTTGAGTGAAGCTTCAGTAAATAAAATAATGACTGCAATGGGGAGCGCAAAATTGAATAACATTTTTTTCCGGTTTAACAGTAAAGATGTAAGTGTAGAAAAATTTATGTTTAATCTTAAGAATATGCCGCTCGGAGTAAAAAATAAAGATACCAATATTGTCGCTTATACTTTGAAGAAAAGAATAGACAGTTATATTGAGGAAGATTTACTGGCAGACGAATCTCTAAAAAGGGGGCTCGATAAGAAACCTGAATTTCAGCAAGAGATTTCAAAGTGGAAAGAGAATTATGTGTCACATATGCTAAGGAATGAATACCTGAAAAAGGATAGTGTATCAGATGCTGAAGTTTACCAATATTACTTAAGTCTTACAAATAAAGTAGATACTATTCCAAGTGTCAATATGCTGGAAATTCTGACTGATAAACTGGAAATAGTTGAACTCGTATTGAATGAATTAAATAAAGGGACTGATTTCAGGGAATTGGCAAAAAAATATACTATTAGAAAATGGGCTAAGGCAAAAGGAGGAGAGTTAGGACTACTTCCAATAAACGTGAATAAAGAATTATCCACAATTGCAGTTAATTTAAAGGTAAAATTTCCAGTTGCATATTAAAACCTTAGATGGCTATTCAATTATCAATTAATTGACAAACAAGATTCAGTGCGATCATATCATGAAAATTATGATGAAGTAAAGAATGAATTAAAAACTGATCTTGTCGCCTCAAAGTTAAAAACTTATTTTGAGAACGAGACTTTTAAAGTTGAGCGACAAATATGGGATTGAGATAAACTGGGATACTTTCTCAAAAATCAAGTTATCTGCTGTGCCGATGTTTACTTACAGATATATGGGATTTGGCGGAAGAATTGCTGCAGTTCCTTATACACTTCCATGGTACTCATGGAGTAAAAAGCTTAACAAGAAAATATTGTAAGTATTGTTTCTCCTACTGTAGAATAGCCCTGCATCTCCTCTACAATCAAACATTAGAGGGACATCTATTTCATTTATTTGTAATAAACTATAAACCCGAAGTGATTATTAGCGGAATCCTCACATGGGATTGGCAGTTTTTTACCTTCATTACCTTTCCTCACTAAAGCCAATCCATTAAAAGGCGGGTTTAGAAAAATTGGTAAACCAGAACCACTAATCCTTATTTCATGATTAAAGTTTTTAACAGGTTGTTCATCGAACGAACCTAATAGTTCAAAATTCTGGCTGATATAATCAGCAGTTATTTCAACACCAGGATTTGTCCAGCTAAAATTATCGGGTATTTTATAAGCTGTAAAACTAAGTGCGTATTCGTTTGGATAATCCCTGTAATATATTCCACTTATATAATCTATAAGATCATAATTTTCCCCTATTTTGACTCCAAAGACCTGGGGTTTAATGTATATAATACTATCACAGATTATTTTTTGTGAAAACAAATCAAGATATTTATAAGTAATAAATATATCCTGCACTAATTCCTGTTTATCTTCCAATACAATACTGACAATTGTGGTGTTTATTTCAGGAGTTGTGCTTCTGAAAGTAAGTACATAACTACCGGCAACAAGCTCAGTAAAAGAATAAACCCCAATTGAGTCGCATGTAGCAAAAACGGTTATGTTTGTAGCCACAGATTTAAGTTCAATCCTTCCGTAACTGCCTAAGGAATTATCATGGAATTTCAGGACACCGGAAACTGAAGCTGTACCTTTAACAACCGGTTCTATAGTAGACGAATTCTTCTTACAAGCAACGAATGAGAAAACTGAAAAGATCAATAAGGAACAGAGGAAATACTTTTTATTCATTTTGTAGGTCATTGTTTTAATTGTCGAATGCCGCAATATTTAATCGGGGATTTTTTAGTAATTATTATTTAGAATAAGGAAGACTTATATACAGCTTCCCTAATTCATGTCAGTTCTCCGGGAGTACTTGTAAACAAATAAGTGAATTTATTATCGGGCATAGTGTCCCCTGCCAATAAACCAGGCATAGCGGAATACGTCTGTACGGGATTCACAAATATTTACCATATCCCGCATCTGAGCTTCCTGTAATGTATAGGAGTTTATATTGTGCATTCCAGTTTGCCATTTCTGTTATCCAAATTTTCTTGCCGTATTTTGCCAGCCGGTCAAGTTGACTACTAAGTCCGTAATCATACCAATGAAAGCAGAGATAGTCGATGCGTGGAATTCTCCCATTATTAGCAGATTTATAAGCATTATAGAAAGCATCGAGCCAAGCTAACCGGGTCAACCATAACCAGACATAGTTCCCCAGCTCATTGCGGGTCCCACAAGAGAAACGGTATCACCCTGAGCAGCAAGATCGTTTACAACCTGCTCATATTTTAACCAATCAACTGCAGCCTGAGCAGGAGTACGATTAGCCTGATCAGTCAGATTAGGTTCGTTCATAACAAGAAGGTATTTTATTTCATGATGAGCGAGGATGAAATTTTTTATATTATTCATATCAGAAGCAGAAGTATTTCCACCCCAAAGCATTGGAATGAATTCCATTCCGTAGGTTGTATTGTAATTAACCGGAGCGCCGGTAGATAATCCCCAATTATACCACCAATTAACACTTTTTGAAAGGGCTGCCAGATCCGCATCAGCTGTGAGGTTATATGCAATCCCTCGTTTAGCACTTCTATTTTGAATAGGTGCAGGATTATCATTGCTTGTCGGAGGGGAAGATTTGACCCGTACATCCCGGAAAAACACTGAGAAAGATTAATAATGTTAAAATTCTGATATGATGAACCAACTAACAATTCCAATAAAATGATAATTATTTCATTAATTAAATTACTGATTCTTCAATTATCATGCTAATAGGCAAATGCTTATTTAACTTGTAATGGAGAAAACATTCTCAT
>CAWAZD010000013.1:0-29467 GCA_963786395.1 uncultured Ignavibacteriales bacterium
GAAATATTTAGTTCAGGAATTTAGCGAAATACTAAAACACGACTTTGCAGAAGCCATATTGGGTCATCTTAATTATAAAGCTCAGACAGAAAGATATTCACTTATAAAAGAAAAATTATCGGATTATAGTCAAGGAGGGTTAATGAACAATCAAAATGACAATAATTCTGATAATGTATTAACAGTTCAAAATGTATATGCAGCATTTGGCAGGCGGGACATACAATCAATACTTGAAATAATAAGTCCTGAAGTAGAATGGGGTGAGCCTGCGAATCCATACAATCCTGCGGCTGGAACAAGACACGGTCATGCAGGATTTCTCGAATGGTTAAATATTGGGAACCAGGCGGAAGAGATATTAGTACTAGAGCCGCAAAAATATTTATCAGATGATGACAGTGTAGCAGTAGCTGGTTACACAAAATGTCTTGCCAGGTCAACGGGAAAGAGTTATGAAAACTGCCACTTTTATTAATTGTTCCACCTACGTTCTTGAGATGATAGAGAAGTACATTAGTTCAATAAATGAGGATAACAACAATATGATTAATACGAGAGGGGTTTGTTTTTTTCTGATTAATCCACTAGTATTAAAGTCGTCTTTATATTGCTTTCTAAATCCTGACAATATAATTTTAGAATTTTACCTTTTGTATAAACAAGTCTATCTAACCATGTAACGACATCATAATAAGAATTTTTTGAACCCTGATATTCATTTAATATACTCTCCAATTTTCCATTTGTTAATGTTGATTTTAAAATCGCTACAGATTTAATCCTTATAGTGCTATCAGAATGATAAAGATACTCTTTTATTTTCTGTGTTTCTGATTTGGTTTTTAGCATGAACAAATAATTAAGACCGAACTTAAGACTATCAACATCCTCTAATTTCAAAATATTATTAATAATTCCCCTAATGCCCAGGAGCCAATTTAATCATGGCATTAAGTGCCACTCTTTTATTTAAATTGTCGAGTTTCTCAAATTTATTAAAAATAGACTTTGCAAGGTGTATAGAACCATATTTCCCAATAATTTTCAAACAAATTCGCTCTATTTCCCGATTCAAGTGTTTGTCGATATATTTTCCGCAATCTTTACTATTTTTTTATTACCATGTTTTAATAAAGCTTTTAGAGCTATTAGTATATATTCGTTTTTAACAAATGTAACAACCCCTATATCGGAATCATTAAATAATTTATCAACAGTTTCTTTAGAAAGAGATAATGTATAAATCATTACGAAATTATATATACCATGTTCAAATCATCATTGAGATCGCGAAGAATAGTTTGACTAAATTTGGGAAAATCTGAATCAGATAATATAGAATATGCTATATCCCCTCCCGGATAGGTAATAAGCACTTTTTATTAGTTCATCGTATGGTCTCTGACTATAAACCAACTTTATTAGATGTTCATTATCTGACAAAAGTTGGGAGAGGGAACTATTTTATTTATTTCTTCTATACTATAACTTTGTCCAGATTTAATAATATTCTCTAATACAATTCTCCTAATATTCATATTGGTATCATTCCAAAGAACAAGATGCCAAAACAAGATCCAATTCGTTCCTTTCAGATAATTTTTTAATAAATGCTTCTCTTATCTAAGTATTAGAATTTTTAACATGTGTTAATAATATTGGGGAATTAATCTTATCAAGGTGCCTTACCAACAGGTTTGTTAACTCATCATTAAGTTGTGGAGTGTGGTCTAAAATATCTTTAATCTCTTTATTTGGTTCTGAGATTATTTTTACTTCTTTTAATTTTAAGTTCAATTTTACTTATTATTTTATTATCCAACGAATCAATAGTCGATTTTTTTCTAATAAGTAATCCCACAAAATAGAATTACTTGAAGCTTCAAGAGAATCGATAATGGACTCTTTATGATTAAATGTAGGATTAGTTAATAACTTCCAAATAGTTTCTTTTTCAAACTTATATTTTTGCCTATTTAACAGAGTAAATATGTTGAATAATAATAATGATTCCGATTCCGTTTTCAATATTGATATAAGTAAAGCAATAATCCCTTTTTCGTTATCTTCTTTTTAAACCAATACCAACATGGCCGATAATCATAGCTATATCCAAAAGATGATTTAAGAAGAAAGGATTTTTCCTGTGTTGATAATAGCCAATTTTTTCTTGCAGAATAACAAATGTTTGCATCATGATTTCCATATAATTCTGTGTCATATAATTCAAAATACATTGATTTGCTAATCAACATCATTCTTGCTCGATCCCAAAAATCAATCTTATTAAAATTATTGTTTTGAATATTAAATGATATTTTTGTCAGAAAATCTTCTATCGATCCTTTCACTAATGATTTGTTTTCAATTTGTTCTTCAGGTCTAATAACTGTTTTACTTTCTTGATTCTTTTCTGATTTAACTATATTTCTAAGTTTAAGAATATATTCCAATAAATTTTCAAATATTAATTTACCCCAATCTTCGGTTGTATTGAATTCCTTATAAAGAAGCACCCTATTGTCTATTAACCAGCTTTTAAAACTAAGACTTTATTTAATTGCACTCCTGGGTCGGATAGCGAATCACTATCAATATTTTTAAGATATAGCCATATTTCTGGGGTTTCAGTTCTATTTTTTCTTCCTAGGGCCAAATCAAATTCCTCTTTAAAACCATGAATCACCTATGCCAGTTTTGGGGAACCCAGCTTCTTTTCCAAATACTCCAATAAATAGGTCACAGATTTCAACATCTTTATTTATTATAGCTTGTGGTCTATTTATTCCGGGTAACGTGTCCTCCCAACCATATAGTTCAATTGTCCAGTTGAGATTTTTACCAATTATCTTATTCAACCTTTCGACCTTGCTCTTTAAATATTTCTCTTTCGTTTGAAAGGTCACTAGGAGACGCAATAAAAACGTTTAAAATGTTTCTCATGATATAATTAGATTATGTGAAAAAATCGAAATGACTCCGGTAAGGTTAAAGAATTTGAAAAGAAAGGAATATTTTTAACAACTTTTGCCAATAACAAGATCCATTGCTTGTAGATATTATCTTCGGCTAATATCATTAATACAAAAGCAAATGGTGTTGGAATCATTATTAAAATTAAATTATTTTGCATTTTAATTTGGCGTCATGATGAGCTTTAGAGCTATTAATCGGAAACTTTCGAGGCCGGATTCGAGGTTTTCGATGATGTCGGCGGCTAAAACATCAGGGTCGGGAATGTTATCAAGGTCGGCCAATGATTTATCTTTCAGCCAGGTTATGTCTAAACTGGTTTTATCTCTTGCAATAATTTCATCATAGGTAAATTTTCTCCAGCGTCCTTCAGGATTTGATTCTGCATTAAATGTTTCTTTTCGTTTATGCCGGTTTGACGGTTTATAGCAATCAATAAAATCTTTTAAGTCATCAAGTTTTAAGGTGCTTTTCTTAAGTGTATGATGAATGTTGGTTCTGTAATCATAAACCCATATTTCTTTTGTCCAGGGGGTTTTGCTTGCGGGTTTATTATCAAAGAAGATTACGTTTGCTTTTACTCCCTGAGCATAAAAGATTCCAGTGGGCAAGCGGAGAATGGTATGCAGGTCAGTTGTTTCCAGAAGTTTTTTACGGACAGTTTCGCCTGCTCCACCTTCAAACAATACATTATCCGGAACAACAACGGCTGCAATTCCTGTGGTTTTTAACATTGTGCGGATATGCTGAACAAAGTTTAATTGTTTATTGCTTGTGGTAGCCCAGAAGTCCTGACGGTTATAAGTAAGATCATCTTTTTCCTGTTCACCTTCTTCATTAGTAAAAGTCTGGGAACTCTTTTTACCAAAAGGAGGATTTGCCAGGACATAATCATAGGTTTCGGTGAAGCTGAAATCAATGAATCAGCCGGGGAAATAAAATTATCGCTATCGATATCGCCAATGTTATGCAGGAACAAATTCATTAATGCCAAGTCGTCTTGTTCCGGCGACAATTTCATTTCCAAAGAAGGTGGTAAGTTTTTCAGGAATTTGTTTTGTTCCTTATCTAATTTATTATTGTGAACCAGGTAATCATAAGCAGCTAGAAATAAATCCACCGGTTCCGCAGGCAGGATCGGCAATGGTTTTCATCGGCTGGGGCTGAACACATTCAACCATAGCTTTGATCAAAGCTCGGGGAGTAAAATATTGACCCGCACCGCTCTTTACATCCTCAGCATTTTTTTCTAACAGTCCTTCATAAATATCGCCTTTAACATCGGCACCCATGACAAGCCAGTTTTCACTGTTGATCATATCAATGACTTTAGCCAAGCATGGCAGGGTCTTGAATTTTATTCTGGCTCTTGGTAAAGATCTGTCCCAAGATTCCTTTTTGTTTGCTTAACTCCATAAGCAAAGTAACATAATGGACTTCGAGTTCAGCACCTTTTACGGCGATTAAGCTTTCCCAATTGTATTTTTTAGGAATATTGAGGTTACGGTTATAAGGTGGTTTGCTATATTCATCTGCCATTTTCAGGAAGAGCAGATAGGTTAGCTGTTCTAAATAATCGCCATAACCAACACCGACATCGCGGAGAGGATTGCAGAAAGACCAAACTTTACTTACTATACTGGAAGTGTTGTTACTCATTTTATTTGTTTTTACAAGGAGATTTTAGCCAGTTAATAAATTCATCGAAACAGAGAGAATTATTCTCCCACAATTTCTGCTTTAACCTGATAGCGTATATTACCATCTTCTATGTTAAGTTTTACACCATTTTGCTCCGAAGTAGAGATGCTCTTTTTTTGGTTATATGATAGAAACTCTTTATATCGATCTTCTAACGGTTCAGCAATATTTACAATAAAGCGAGAATGCAGTTTTACTGATTCTTCCGATATTTCAAAACCTTTTAAAGGTAAAACAGCCAAAACATAATTTTCAACATTTTTGGTTGCAGTTTCAGCCTGATATGTTGTCATCGCAGCATAATCCTTCCCAGTAGCTTTTAGTTCTATTAAAATTTGACCAATTTTATAAATTATCTCTTTACCTTCACCATCTGCAATATCCTGCTCGTATATAACACCAAAATCACTACCCCAGGCAGTTCTTTCAATAGTAAATCCTTGATCCTTATATTCATCAGACTCAAAAATAGTCCTAAAAACACTTTCGAAAATATATCCCAAATTTTGATTTGTTTTAATTTGTTCTCTTTCTTTCTTTTTTGTAAATAAATTTCTTGCAAATTTGGATCGCCTAGCATTTCAACGGCTAATTCAGGTTTTATATTATCATTAGTTAATAATTGAGAAAATGCCATATCCCAATTAAGTTTATCTTCTTCATTTGAAAGCAAATTGCGAACAATATCAGCACCGCTAATTCCAAGGTGATAAAAAAATAGCCCTGCTTCTTTTGTTTTAATTAATTCGTAGAATTTCTGTATCATCTCTAATAAGTTCTGTAATATTACCGACAGATGGTTTTTCACTATTTTGCTTGTCATCTTCATCAGATTTTACAGGTACCCATTGGGTATCTCTTAGTCTGAAAGCCCACAAACAATTATTAATAAATAGTGAGCCTTTTTCGGTTTTCAATTCAGTTGTTTTATTAAAATATAAATCATTAACAATAACCTGGGATAACAAGAATTTTAATAATGACTTAGCACTTTTAAATGAATCTGCTGTTTTTGCTAGTACATTATCATCAGAACGGGTTAAATATGCTATATCAGAATATTCAAACTCTATCTCTATCATTTCTCCTGTTTCATTCAACGGCAAAATATTTGTCTCTGCTTTTTTTAACAGTAACTTGAGATCTAATTTAGAAGGATGCTTTTTTATAATTATTGGACTAAGATATATTAAGTCTTCCGATTGTAAATAGAGATATTCTGCTTCAGTCAAATACTCTGAATAATCATCTATCATTATGAATTTTTTTGATATTATATCTTTATATAAAGAATATTTTTCGTTCCAAATTGCCGATGGTGCAATAAGTTTATCAACCGATAATCTTTTCTTAGCGTAACTATTTTCTGTTAAATTTTTCCCTTTTTCAACAACAACATATGCATCTTTTATATATTCTTCTTTTCGGTTCTCATTAACCATTGGAAATAATAAATCAATGCTTTTCTTTTATTTATTTCACTCAATTGTTCATCACTAATACCATTACTCAATAACTGTATTTTATCCAAGACATATTTTAGATTCACTGTTAGTAGTATCCCGTCTTTTAGGTCAATTCCCGAATATACCAACTCTGATTTAATATCCCAACCGAAGGAAGCAGCAACATTTTTAATCTTTTCATCACCGATTCCATCAATCAACGGTTTACTAGGTTCCCTTTTAACCAGGATATAATTTTGATTAGGAATAATATTATATTTGTTTGACAACAAAACGGTTTGTTCTTTTGTAAGCAACCCGAAATAATTTCCGAACCATTTGATTGTACCCGCCAAATCTAATGGCCCATATATATTATCTTTGTCAATTGATTTACTTATTTCAAATAAAGTTTTTTTCTCTTCAATATATTGGCATAGTTTATTTTCATCAATTATAAAGTAATAACTAACTAAGTTTTTATTCTCAATAATAGAATAATCCTTGGCTATTTTAATCCATTGAATGACTTCATCATAAATTGGTATAGATTCTTGGATGATTTCTGTTACTAAATTATAAAACTGATTTAGATCGAGATTAGAGGAATAGGGAATCACCAGACTATTAAGTTTGAATGCTTTGTCGTTTAATTTTAGACATTCCGTTTCTAATAGATCATTTATCTTATTCCTATATAGATTCACAAGCCATTCTTTTTGAAGCCAGTTATACTCAAATGGAATTGTAAATCTAAATAAATTGTATATCCCTTTACTCTGTTTATCTGTAAGTACCTTAATTAAAAGACCCAGACTGTTTAATGAATCATTTATGATTTTTTTATTTTCTGCTATTGTTGGGTGATCTTTATCTTCCTGACGAAGATAAATTCCATCTCTTTTTTCTTGCAAATCAAATTTAGAGGAATTAATAATTACAGGACATCCAAATTTCTCAGTTCCAAATAGGGGAAAGTCTGAAAATAGTTTAGGATAATCATCGCTGATATCTACAACGCAATATTTATCGTCTTCCTTATCTAATAAAACCGCAATATCACTATCTAAGGATTTTACAAATACTATATAGCTTGAATGATCTGTATGAAGAATTTCCTGTAAACAAATCAAATTATCATTTAACTTTATTTCCTCTTTGTTTCCCCTTTTAATTGAAACGGTTTCATCATTAAAAAGTACATCTATATCCTGAATTTTTTCATTAAAAGCCAATACAAAAGGGAGGATTTTGTTTAATTGCCTAATTCCATCTTCTGCAATTTGAAGACTTGACTCCGATAATTCATAAGTAAATATTGTATCATATTCGCCATCATTATAGTTTTCATTTCTGCTCGAGCAATCGAATAATTCAAATGATTTTTCGAGATTGTCTTGTAATTCATGGACGTTTGTAGCTTCCCTATTCAAATCGAAATTAAAATACTTATCATCTACTAATTTACCAGATATATTTACCTTACGAGATAAAACATGAGTGGACATAAAACCAGTTCCAAATCTGCCCGTTTTATTTTCCTGATTGATTTTAGAAGAACCATGAAATATCAAATGAATGATTTCGTGTGGTTTTAATGTCGTCCACCAGTATGTAGAAACTTGAGTATTCGCCCATTTAAAATTACTTTAACTGATATATTAGAATCATTTCCGACTGAATCTTTAGCATTTTGCAAAAGTTCCCAAAACCATCTTTTAGCATAAATAGTACTGTTTTTATCTAATTCATTTAAATTTTCGAAAATTGTCTGTGCATTATTCTCAACCAGCACTTCATTTTTTTCTTTATAATACTTTGCCATTGGATGCCTTTAAATTAAAATTATATTAATTTACCTTCGAAGGCTTTTTTTAGAATGCTTTGTTTTAAGGTTGCGGATTGAAGTAGGCTTTGGGTTATGGTTTCTTCTAATTTATCGCAGACAGTGAGTTTACTTTCTAATTCATCTACTATTAGTTTTGTTCGACTATGGTTGAGCATATATTAATCATTGCAGAAGTTTAATCTTGGGCACATTTAAATTATGGTACTCCGACACTGATAATATAGATCTTTAATTAATTGATTTTTAAGACCATTTGATGACAATATATAGGAAATAAAATATTTACCAGACATTAAATTTCTCCTTTAAGGTCTAATAATGTATTAAGAATGCACCCTGCGTATAAATATTCTTTATTTTCTTATTAATAAAGCTGATTTACCAACTGTATCAATACTACCTATTAACGTATTATTAATAAATCATCCTTATTCAATTTATAAGATTATTTCATATTCAGCAAATGATAAATCAAGTTTAGATGAATTTTACCAATCAACTAGAACCATTATACTAAGTTCGGTATGTCCGTAAAACAGCGACACCTTTACCAACAGAATTATAATCAATTTATTTGAGAAGCGAGGACCATAAATCGAAGGCTGTTTAATTGTTCGTTTAAAGTTTTATAGTTACCATCCAAGAGGGAATTCATCATCTATAATTGATCATTGGTGAGTTTGCCTTCGAAGGCCCATTTCAAAAGGCTTTGGCGGTAAATTTTTAATTGCTGAATTGCGGTTTGGAGTTGTTGTTTTCCATTTTCTAAATCGCTAAGTAGTTCTTCGATTTTGGAAACAATGGCTTGTTGTTCAAGGGATTGAGGGAAAGGAATTTCAGTTTTTAAATTTTCCCTTAGTAACATTAGGTTGAGTCACCAGAACCATATGTCTTTGCATATAATTAAAAGTGACTTTTTAAGAGCATAGAAAAGAAAATATAACTTATTGCATATTATCTCTTGGTGGTACTACCAAATATATGCTTGATTGTTGCTGCTTCAATGCCTGGAAAGTCCAGTTTACCAATTATTGCACCATAAAGAGGCATACCAAAAATAAAGTTCCTTTGGGAAATAATTTAGCATAGATTCTTAATTGCTTTTTCTGTATTTGTTATTCAGTGTCAATTATAGCAACTTTGTACATTATTCAGGTTCTGAATTTTACATATGGGATGTTTCCCTAATAGTATTTATTTTTCCATTTTGCATGGCGTAAATCCACGACCGCTTGTTATATTCGGCAAACTTCACCAATTTTTTAACCTGCCAGTGCTTTGGATAATTTCTTTCTTCAATCATTATTCAAAAACATTTGATAATGTTTTGGGCATTTTGTCATATCGTTTGCCCTCGAGCAACCGGCCGTTTTTCTTTTTATTGGTACCGCCCCATTGTTTAAAGTAAAAGGCAACTCCGGCGTTTTTACATTGTTCCTTTATATCTATTACCCATTCTTCTTCTATTGGACGAGGGGTGCGTCCGCTTTCTCCACCTACAATTACCCAATCTATTTTTTGTAAATCCATATTATTTAGTGAAGTCAGTAAGGGTTCACATGAAAGGAATTTTACTCTTGCACCTGTTTTTCTAAGCAGGTCTATCCGGTTAATTACATCATTGCTTTCAACGGTTACTCCCATCCAAAGATTATGAGACCAATCAAGCCAGCCTTCACTATCATAATATCGTAATATATCAGCCCGTTTTGTTAATATTTGAAAAACATGCTGAGGATTTTCCTTTATAACCTTAAAGACTTTCTGAATATAGTCAACCGGAACATCTTTATGGAATAAGTCACTCATAGAGTTTACAAAAATCATCTTTGATTTTTTCCAGGAATAAGGTTCCATTAAAGTTTCCGGGTGCATTGTAAGTTTGAAGCCATTTATATATTTGGGTTGTCCCATTGCTTTAAGCCCTCTGGCCATTACTTCTGCATAGCAGAATTTACAACCTGAAGTAATTTTAGTACATCCGGTTACAGGATTCCATGTACTTTCAGTCCATTCAATTTTTGTTTTTGACATGAGTCTACTCTAAAAAGGTTATATAAAAAAATGTACTGAGGATACCTATATAAAGAATGGATTCCCGCCCCGACAGGTCGGGGTAGACTCTTCGCGGGAATGACAATGCATGGGATCCCTGCTTTCGCAGGGATGACAAAGACTTCGGGAATGACAATCGAGAATTATGGCTATTTTTATTCCAGGTCATATAGCTAGGGCTTCGTTTAGTTCGTTGATGATGGAGTCGGTTTGGTCGCCGAAGAGCTGCCACATTTTACCAAGTCCGCCCTGTGCATTAAAAGGATTCAGGTCGAAATCATCTTTATCAATATGGAAACTGTTAACAACATAATCTTTTATCATGCGGAGCCATTGCATCTGTTCTTCATTGAACTTTAACTGCACCGGCTTGTTTCTTAAATACCCAACTCTGGAAATTCTTATCAACTGTTTTATCATAAGCTGTCAGGGTTGTATCTATTCCACTTACTTTACGGATAAGTGAAACAATTGCAGTGAGTTCATTCCGGGGAGAGCCGTTGCACTGTTCCAATGCTTCATAAGCACGCCATACATTCAAGGGTGCAAGCACAGGTTTTTCGGTTTAATAGTTTCTCCAACACTTCTTTTATCATTGTGTAGGTAAGTTCGCGTCTGCGGTAGGGCTGATTATAAAATATCTGTAAAGCTAACAATTCATCTTTGTGCTGATTCATCCATTCGGCAAACCCATTTACAAGTTCAGTTGCTTTAATTTTATTTTCTTTATCCCAACCAGCAGTAATGACTTCATCAGGATTGATTAAATCAATACGCTGTTCGTGTGCCTTGCGGACATTTTCAATATATTCGTTCAGATCGCCGGTAAAAACTTTAGCGGCTTCATCCTGTAACTTTTCAGTTTCAATTTTAACAGCTGATTCAATAACTTCAGGAGAAGCACCTTTATTATTCATGCTTTATCTTGGTTTGAATTTCTTCAAGCACATCAGGATTATAAGCATTCAGCAAATCTTTAACAACCTCGGAAACAGTTTTACCGTTCGCCTTTTCAGCAAAGTGTTTTTTCTCTTTTTCGGTAATTTGTTTGTCGAGACGGGTTAACCTGTTGGCAAGAGATGTAAACAAATCTTCATCGCGTGCACCAACTGCAACGGCTAGCAACAAATCCTTCAACGGAACACCGGGTTTCTTTTCCAGAGGTCGGCTATCGGTTTTTAAGCTTTTGGTAACACCAATAGCATCTACAATGACAAAATGATCTTTGGTAAATTTAGCAGTGGGTGTAGACTTTTTTCAAATTATCCAGAGTGATGGTTCTTGTGCCGCGACCTTTCATCTGCTCAAAATAGTTTTTGCTTTTAACATCACGCATGAAAGAGAAGACACTCGAGAGGTTTTACATCCGTTCCTGTGGCGATCATATCAACAGTAACAGCGATGCGCGGATAATAGCTATTACGAAACTGGGACAGCGTGCTTTTAGGATCTTCGCTATTATAGGTTATCTTTCTTGCAGAAATCATTACTCTTCGGCAAATTCCTCTCTTACAATATCAATAATATCAGTAGCATGGCTATCAGTTTTGGCAAAGATTAGAGTTTTAGGGACTTCAAAAAGTCCATCCTTATCAAAACGTTCCTTGAAGATACACGGTAAATTTTCTTTGAATGATCTGATGACAGTCCTGATCTGATTAGGATTAACAACATCGACATCCAATTGTTTGGATGAATAATTTTCATCTTCATCCTGTAATTCCATTCTCTTTTTCCGGCTTAGCCGTTCACGATGTTCGATATATTCCCCTTTCCAGAGAGTAGCGCCTTGCTTAGTAACTTTGGTATCAATAATAAAAACATCATAACCGACATTTACACCATCCGCGACAGCCATTTCGTGTGAATATTCACTAACAAGATTCTGATTGAAATATGCGATAGGTGCGTTTATCGGGCGTTGCAGTTAATCCAATTTCAAAAGCATCATAATATTCAAGAACCTGTTTCCACAAATTGTAAATGCTGCGGTGGCATTCATCAATGACAATGAAGTCAAAGAATTCAATCGGCATTTTAGGATCGTATTCAATGGGAGGAATTTCTTTAGGAAGGAACTTCCGTTCATTGGGATTTTCTTCTTCTTCCTTTTCGTCTAATTCCTTTCCCTTCAAAATGGAATACAAACGCTGGATGGTGCTGATGCAGACCTGACTATCGGCGGCGATATAACCGGATTTCAATCGCTGAACGCTATAGAGTTCAGTGAATTTTCGGTTATCATCATTGGGAAGATAGGACATGAATTCCTGCTCGGCTTGTTCGCCAAGGTTTTTAGTATCGACTAAAAATAAAACCCGTTTTGCTTTTGCGAATTTGAGTAACCGATATATGAACGTAATGGCAGTAAAGGTTTTACCGGAACCGGTTGCCATCTGAATTAAAGCTCGGGGATTGTTTTTCTTAAATGAAGCTTCTAGATTATTTATTGCGATAATCTGACAATCTCTAAGACCGTCAGTTTTAAGGACAGGAAGATCGTGCAATCTTTTTCTAAGTGGTTTTTCTTTTTTAAGCCAGGCGCTAAGAGTTTCAGGACGGTGAAAGCTAAAGACATCTCTGAATCTTGGTTTAGGATCGGTAAAATCGGAGAATATTGTTATTTCGCCGGTACTTATGTAAGCAAAGGGTAAAGATTCATTATCAAGATGATTAAGTTTTGCAGTTAGTATAACTTTCGACCTGAAATTCATGAGTAGTTATCCGGTGAGCTTCATCTTCACGTTTTGCTTCAATAACTCCGCAAGGTTTGCGATCGACAAACAGGACATAATCAGCGGGACCGGAATCGGTCAGAAATTCTTTAACGGCAATACCGGTACCGGCATTAAGGTTTATTTTTTTAATATTCTGAATAATCCAGCCGCAGGCAGATAATTGCTTGTCGATATTATCTCTGGCTATTTGTTCCGGGTTCTGATTTGCCATCACATAGTTCTGTAGAATATTTGGATAGATAAAAATAGGTAAAAAAAGGAAAGAATGGCAAGAAATAATACCCCTTGTATAGGGTATCGGCCGGGATAAATTTTACCGATCATGGTTTTGTCCTTAACTTCTTTCAGTTCTTTTTCTACACAAGTCCTGACTTTCGGAGATTCCATAGGGTTGAATTTGAGCCAATTGATAATTCCTATCTCTCTGGTTTTCACGTTGTAAAGAATTTTGCCGTAGTCAACAAATCTCTTTAACAGTTTTTCTGCTGTCTCCTGATTGTAACCGGTTTCCAGAATAATAACCGGCATGGGCAACTGGTAAATTTCCGCACTGCTTAATTTTGCTGTTCGTCAGCAGGTATAAATAAAAATATTTCTCTTCGGGCGTTAACTGAAGAATAAAGTCGTCCTGCCAAAATGATATTTGAACTTGTCTATATACTGCCATCTTCCATATCCATTATTTTATAACGCAGGTTTCATAAAGATTCGTTTTTGAGCTAATTTCCAAAGCCTAGTGAACTTAATTTCCTAATTGAAGGAAGACCCTCTAATAATATAACAGGCACTTTTTGTTTTTTGATCACTCTTCTTATATTATTTTTATAATATTTTTCCTGGAGGTTTATAGCAGGAGTATAGTATGAGTATAGTATGAGTATAGTAAAAACAGCATTATTTAATATTAACATATTGTTATATAAGCAGTTAGAATTTTAGAGCCACAAAAATCATGTGCCGATGTGTGACTATCGGCATATATTACCGAGGATGACTCAAATGACAAAACCGAATAATGGTGTCGGGGAATGGTCCGCGACACCCCAGAAAACTAAAATGTCCGAAATGCGGTTTGGGAAGAGTTCCCAGAAAACACAGAAAATTTAATCGGATCCCCGATTAACTGCGGTCGGGGATGACAATCAAGACCCAACCAGAAATCAATTTGTAAACTGAATGGAATGATGCACAGGCATGCTTTCTGAGTTAAGAGTAATTAGAATCAGGTAAATCTTTTTATCCGAATAATTCTGAAAGGCGGTCAATTCATCACCAATGTATTCTTTTGAAAGACTTAGCGGTGTAACAAAATCCAATGGCTGGAGGGTTGTTTTAATCCTTAATACTATAAATGCTGCATCAGTTTCATAAACCGGTAAACGCAGGACAACTATACCAGCTCCGAAAATCATTTTTTCTTTGTTGGCATTTATACCGGATCCGATTCCAGGCGGATCGGATTCAAATGTTAATCCTGAAGGTGTGGATGTAATTATTGCATTTTGAATCTGGAAACCAGCTCCGGGAGCCAGGACAGGATCGCCAAGTTCCTCAATTGTATTTACCCGGGAATAATTTGCCTGTAAAATATTATTGAAACGTGTAATTCTGATTTTTCTGTTAGCAGACCAGAACTTTTTAATTTCACCAGTATTATTTATACCGGTTGTAATTGTGGAGGCAAGTCTGAATCTTTGTCTTGCCAGAACCATTGCTTCAGTAGCAATTATGCCAGACCTATCAGTTTTTCCGTAAAGAAACGTAGAATCGCCCTTTTCAGTAAATACAATATTACCTACTGTTCCTGAAATGTTACCCAATACCGGGTTTTTTAATTTGGCCATTATAGCACCTTTTATTTTATTGTTATTCTCGCTCCGGTTAATCCGGAATCTTTTATCCTTCCTGCAGGGGTCGGAAACATCTATTATCAATGTACCCCTCTATTAATTAATACACCCCATTTCCCGTTTTTGATCATTTTGTTCAAAATGATCAAAAAGGAAGTGCGATTTTGCGCTATAAATGGATTATTTAGAAATGAATAGAAAATGAAGGAGACGACGACGCTTTACTGTCCAACGACAACTGAGGGAATAGAAGCCTGGTACTGATTTAACTGATTAAACACTGAGTTCTGATTAAAAACACTAAAATGTCTACCATCAATATTTGGATAAATACCAATCATAAACTGAAATGTAGGGAATATAAGATTTTCATTTTTTACCCTTAGACCAACTCCATACCCTTGATAAAGAGGACTAGTCAAAAATGATTTGTCATCTGAGGTCAATAAGCCAAAATCAGCAAACGATAAAATGGCTAAGTTGAATCCAAAAATCTTGAATGGAGAGAAAATATCGGCTTCATAATTAAGGACGAGTTTTTTGTTGCCTTTAACCTCATTATCAAAAAAGCCTCTAATGCCGTTATTATTATTGAGATCTAATTCACCCTGTGTCATTAATTGGTTAAGTGAAAAGGAATAAATAGCTCCAATGTAATGTCTCCAGCTCCAGGTACCAACCGGCAGCAGCTTTGAAAAATAAAGCGTCTGCAAAATACCGGCACCGTTCACCCAGTTGGAATTGTTCCTGAATGCCCCGATCTGAAAACCACCATATAAATAACCAAAATTATAAATGTAAGTACTGTATCCTGATTTTAATCCATAATAGGGCATGCTAGTGCTTTCACCAATATCATAGCCCCAAAGCAGCTCAAAATTATTAATCAATGGGATATCTTCTGTCTTCCCTAAGCCAAACACATACTGGTCCTGGTAGAATTTCCTTAAAGAATAACCAAGCCGCCACAGAATGAATGTATTGTTCTGAAATATATTCATAGTATCAAACCCGGGTTTCTGGCTGAAAACTGTTCTGGTAACCCTTGCTGAAATATTAAACCGGTTCTGATAAACAGAATTCGGATCAAATGGTTTTAAGTCAAATGCATAACCCAGCCAGTAGTCCTGCTGGTTGTATTTTGCTGATTCGAAAAGCAAGGTTGAATCTTTACCGATAGCATATCTGGTTGTTTGCCAGTTCTGCGCTATTGCACCTGCCCATTTTATTATCGGTGAAAAGAAATCCCTCCCGATTGAAACACCATACTGCTGCTGATCTACATTCGAAGTATAATTTATGTTTGCTGTAAGAAAAGTATTTCTTATGTTATTAATTGAATAACCACCGTCCCAATCCCACCCATGTTCGTAAGCGTGATCAAATTTAAGCCCGGCATTAAAGGCATTTCCATATCCCAGAAAATTAATATCATTAAATGCTGCACGACCTGATTTATTAGCAGGATGGTATAACAGCCCGCCATTCGCACTCCATATATCCTGGGAATAAACAATAATATCAACACTATCGGCGCTATTACGTACCGGCTCAGGAATAATGCGTGCATCCTTAACATAAGAGGTCTGCCTGATTATTCTTTCACTTTCCTGAATATCATAAGGAACTAATTTGTCGCCTTCGTTAAAAATAAGTTTGTTTTTAATTAACCATACTTTTGTTTTGATATGAAGTGAATTGCCTTCGTCGCCAAACCATGTCCGGGCGGTGTCATCAGGAGTATAAATTGATGGTCCAAATACATTAAGAACTTTTACATCAATATGACGGATAGTTTTTCCCGCATATTTGTTTATCAATGATTTGTCCTTATTCCGGAACTCATTCCCCTCATGCCCTTTATCTTTTACTAAGATCATGTTTTCTAATTTTTTGAAGAAGCTGGTTGTATCGCTTTTATCGGACTGCGCCGATGATGATGTGATTATAAATAAAAAAAGGATGATTATTTTTATTCCCCTTGCCATAAAGCATCATTATTTGTTTGTTAGTTCTTTTAATCTGCCTTTACCGGGAGCTGGCGAAGTATCTATATGATATTGTTCAAAATCAGAATAGGGTATTATTCCTGAACCAAAATCACGTGTATATACCTGCGTAAATTCCGCACCCAGGAATAATATCTGAGCGGAATAATAAACCCATAATAGTACAATTACAAGGGAACCCGCGGCGCCATATGTTGATCCAAGAGTACTGGTGCCCAGATATAATCCTATAAGGAATTTGCCCAGAACGAATAAGAAACTTGTTACAAGAGCTCCGCTCCATACATCCTTTAGTTTAAGATGAACATTTGGCAGTATCATAAATATTAAAGCAAACAAAATAAAAATTACACCCAAAGTAATCACGTTATTAATTAACTCCAGAAGACCCGCCGGTATGCTTATAAATTTTTGTGAGAAATAATTATTAATAGCATTTAGTGCCGCACTTACAATCAGCGATACCAATAGTAAGAATCCTGTTGCCATAACCAAGGCAAATGAATGAAGCCGATCTTTTAGGAATGCCTCAATAAAATTCCTATTCGATTTTGCTTTACTTTCCAGATAATATTCAGTGAATCCTGCAGTTCAATGAATGCTGCAGTTGCACTTATAACAAGTGTTACCAAACTTATAGCAATTGCAATGATTCCGGATGATGTACTGTGAGAATTTTTTAGTGCAGTCCTTACTATCTCTGCTCCCTGTTTACCTATCAAACCGTTAATTTGAACTATAATCTGATTCATGGCTTCATCAGTTCCGAAAAGCAATCCTGCAATGCTGATTACAATTAACAACAAAGGAGCCAGTGAGAACATTGTAAAAAATGATAGTGATGCTCCTAACTTAGGCGCTTTATCATCAACCCATTCATCAATTACAGTACGCAAAAATTTCCATATTAATCTTAATCTTTTTCTCATGAGGTTTTAATCCAGCATCTCAAGAATTCAGCCACTGACCACGCCTGTGCAATACATCCCCGGGGGGCGTATGGTTCTTCACCGTCAAAGATCTCACTTACAGATCCAACGCATGCCTCATCAAGATGTTTTACCAGCCCGTCAAGAAATGAACGTGCGGTTTTTATATCATCCGGATACACGCGCAGCCAGGCATCAATAAAAGGGCCCAGCAGCCATGCCCAAACTGTCCCCTGATGATAAGCCGAATCGCGTGCAAGTAAATTTCCATAATACTTTGGTTTGTAATCCGGATGTCCCGGTGCAAGTGTCCGCAACCCTACAGGTGTCAGAAGTTTCTCTTTTACTTTACTAATTACTTTTTCCCATTTGTCTCTTTGAAGTACTGGATAACTTAAAGAAAAAGAAAGTATCTGGTTTGGTCTGAACGTAATATCATCACCAGCTTCCCCGTCAACAACATCATAAAGATAACCGCCTTCTTCATACCAGAATCTACGGTTGAATGATGCGCATGCTTTATTGGCTTCACGTAATAGTTCTTCTGATTTTGCATTATTTCCTTTCTCCCTTAACCATTGCGAAGTGAGCATTAGTACATTGTACCAAAGTGCATTTAATTCAACTGCTTTTCCCCTCCGTGGAGTTACAACCCAACCGTCAACTTTTGCATCCATCCACGTTAGCTGATATCCATCGGCTCCCTGCTTCATCAGCCCGTCATCATGATCAATCCCAATTCCGAAAACAGTTCCTTTCATGTGGTGGTCAATAATATCAAGCAAAGTAGGAAGCAGCAAAACTAGAATTTCATCATCGTTGGTTGCCTGAAGATAACGATTGATTGCATGAAAGAACCAAAGCGTTGCATCAGCTGTATGATAAAGCCCTTCCTTTTCACCTTCGGGAAAGAGATTCGGTATGAGTCCGTTTTTTACATAATGCGCAAAGGTGCGCAATATCCAATATGCCTCGCGCAGCCGCCCGGTTTGAATAGTAAGACCATCCAGACTTATCATCGTATCCCGCCCCCAGTCTGTAAACCAATGATATCCTGCAATAACAGATTTAAAATCTCCTCCTTCTGCACTAATTCTTATAGCGTCTTCAGTTCTGCTTGCGGGTGTAAAGATAAACTGGTCTGCTGCAAATAAAAGCTCTGCGGGAATTCCTGACCTTATCTGCTCAGGGGCAAAATTAATCAGCTCTATGCGTCTGTCGAATTCAACATTAAAAGCTTCAACAGGAGAAATTGCAGTAAAGGTTTCCCACGGTTCAGTAGAAGCAGCAAGAATAACATCTTTGCCTGCTTTTAATTCAGCTCTTAGGTAACCCGGACTCCAGAGATGATCGATTGGATTATATCCTCTCTCCTGCTCTGCCCGGTAATAAACTTCCTGTTTATGACCACCATCTGAAGTCAAAGCTGCATTTTCACCGAAGATCATCAGCCGTAAATTCGTTTTCAACGAGTCGGTATAAATTTCATATCTATTGTCCTGTGCTTTCAGAATATATTTTTCCTCACCCGAAATATTAATTTGTTCTTCGTGCGGTCTGAAGTGTATTGAAGGTCGCAGTTCAATTCGTATTGTTTCGGCGCAATTAACCAAAGTGTATTTTATGTGCACCGTATTCTGATTATGAGTAAGAATAATTGTTTTCTCAATTATGTTGTTATCTATATTATACGTCCATACCGGAATTCCATAGTCCAACCTAAACTCGGTCAGGTAGTCAGCCCCGGGCAGATTTAATTCCTGAGGCGATCTTTCTTCTGCACCAATCTGAACATATTTACCGTTCTTAAATTTCAATACTTCAGTTAGATGGTTTAATATTAAATATCTCCCCAGCGGTGCCGGCAATGTAGCAATAAGCAGCCCGTGATACCGGCGCGTTGGAACTCCTGCAAGCGTACCCGATGAATAGCCACCCAGACCGTTTGTCTGCAGCCATTCTTTAGTAAGAAGCATTTCTTTATTGCTATCTTTATTCCATAATATTTTACGTTCAATTTTATTCAAGCTAATTCCTGAATTATTAAATCTGGTTTTAATACCACCGCTGCATTGCCGGGAATTATCCAGTTGTTTTCTGTATCTAATGGGAATGTACCGCTTCCGCCATATGCAGGATCTTCACTCGACCATAATGTTACCCATTGTGCATTTTCAGGCGGGCTTAATAACGGCTCGGGTGCGGGATTTAGAAACAGATCTTTTCCTAAATTAATTACCAGCAGTCTGTCATCATCATCATCACCGAAGTACCTGATAACAAATGCATCTTGCCCAAGCACCGCTCCATCTATTTTGCTTTTATCCTGCAGCTTAATTGCCGGGTCTGTTTTCTTAAGGTTTATTAAGTCCTTGTGAAGTTGATAAATTTTATTGTTTAAGGTGCGTTCCTGAAAATTTAGTTTCGATGCCAGAAAAGTTTTAACATCAGATGGATCCGGCAGATATGAAGTCATTTCAGTTGTTGCCAGACTCCGAAACTGCTGCAGGTAATCAAACCTTCCCTTGTATACCAATTTGGAAAGTTCCGGATGATGATCTTCTATATAATAGAAAGGAGATGTCGATCCGAATTCCTGTCCCATAAATATCATCGGAGTTCCCGGACCCAGAATCATTAAAGCCGTAAGTGCTTTTATTTTTGCCTCTG
Source organism: uncultured Ignavibacteriales bacterium (assembly GCA_963786395.1). Lineage (GTDB taxonomy): Bacteria > Bacteroidota > Ignavibacteria > Ignavibacteriales > Ignavibacteriaceae > Fen-1301. Next base: position 20,223 of record CAWAZD010000013.1, read on the forward strand.
AAGTTAACTTTGATATCCGCAAAGCTGTGCCGGAATTTGCAGTTTGATCATGGTTCTGAATGAATGAAATAAAAAGTGATGCATCTGAATGAAGTGCAGGCATGCCCCGTCTGTGCGACTGCCATTTATACCACTGCCCCTGATATAAAAAACCATACTTAACCGAAGAAATAAACTCCTGGGGCGAACCGTTGTAGTCAGTATAATATGCTTCGCTTTTTCCTGTGAGCGCTACCATTGCAGTATGATGGAAATCGTCATTCCAGATACCGTCAAATTCATAACCCCCCTTGTCATATGGTTTTAAAAATCTGTTGTCCTGCGGTTCATTTTCAGCAATCAGATATGTTCCCTTTTTCCCTCCCAAATGCCTTACCAGTTCCGATATTTCCTTTAATATATGCGGTTCGGAATCATCATATATACTCTGTGAAGCATCCAGTCTTAATCCGTCAAAATGAAAGTCTTCAATCCAGTAGGTTACATTTTCCAGATAAAATGTTCGCACATATTCAGAATCTTTTTCGTCAAAGTTTAAAGCTTCTCCCCAGTCCGTTTTATATTTTGTTGAAAAGAATGCTGGAGAAAATTCTTTCAGATAATTCCCGTCCGGTCCAAAATGATTGTAAACAACATCCAGAATAACCGCTACATTCAAGAGGTGAGCTTTATTTATAAAATTCTTCAACTCTGCAGGAGTGCCGTAAAAATGATAAGGAGCAAACAAATCAACACCATCATAACCCCATCCGTATTTACCCGGGAATTCAGCAACCGGCATAATTTCAATAATTGTAATACCAAGACTTGCAAGTTCTTCTAATTGTTCAGCCGCCGCATTCCAGGTTCCTTCCTGCGTGAACGTTCCTACATGCATTTCATAAATTATCTGACCATTTTTACCGGGTCCTTTCCACGCAGAATCAGTCCACTCAAAAGTTTGATCAACGACCATAGAGGGCCCATGCGGCCCGTCGGGTTGATACCTTGATGCCGGATCAGGAAACCAAATTTCCTTATTATCAATGATAACTTTGTAAAGTGTACCTGCACCTGCACCGGCAAAGATGCCTGTATAAAATCCATCTTCATTTTTAATTAGGGGAAGGAAATTTTTCTTATCATCCTCAGGATTAAAACCAATTCCTCCGGTTATTTTAATTCTTACTGAATTCTTTTGCGAAGCCCAGATATTAAAACTAACCCCTTTATCCTTGATAATTTCCGAACCAAATATATATTTCCTGTCTTTACTTTTAAACATTGATCCTCTGATTTATTTTTGTCATAAGGATAATTTAATAATTAAACGATTGGGCAGAAAAGATAATTGTCACATTAGAAATAGTGTAAATCAAAAACAAAGATAATTGCTATTCCCGGCAGATACATTTTTCAGTATCTGTCCGGGAAAAACATTGAAATTATAATTTATTCAGATTTAACAGTCAGTGCTTGTTGTCTGACAAGATCGATATAATTGTCTTTAATAGAAGCAAATCTATTCTTCTGATTATCTGTCAGAATAGATTCAATTTGCTTCTCGACTTTTATACCAGCCTGATCCAATTCTTTAGATCTATCTTCGATCCTAGAAGAACTGGAATTCATGCCTGAAGTGCTGGTAATCTCACGGCTTGTTGTATTATTTCCCATTCCACCCAGGCGGTTATTCTGATTAGTGGAGTCGCTTCCTTGATAACTTTTGGCTCCGGCGTGTTGATTAGACAAATTAGTGGAATCACTTAACCCTTTACCCCAGGAGGGTTTGTTAGACATTTTGGTGGAATCATTTGCAGAAAAACCTTTGGCACCTGCACGTTGATTATACATTGCATTTGTATCACTTCCGGAACCGGATGTACTTCCTATTGAATTAGATATTCCTGCAGAATGATTTAAACTGGCATATGGGGATATATAACTTGTAGTATCCACAGGATTATGGGTGCCGGCAAATATATGGCCTCCATTTGTATCTGTCTGCATACTGCCCGTAGTCTTATAAACATCTTTGATATTCAAACGAACATCCGAAAAATAATCTGTTAATATCTGATGCACTTTATCAACCTGATCGGAATTAAGTTTAACCCTTCTGTTCAGGTAGCGTGTCATTCCGCTAATAAAGTCGGATTCATTTTTGGGGGGTTTCATTATAGTTGCCAGCCCGGACACTCTCTTTTTATGAGTTGCACTGGTATCGGTAATTGAAGATGTTTTTTGTGTAACTGAATTTGAATTTAATCTCTTTGTTAAATCTGATGTATCCCTTGAAGAGTCGGTTTGTGACAAAGCCTGATAATTCAAACACAATAACAAAGCAGAAATTATATATACGTTAATCCATTTAACTATATTCTTATTCATTTTATTTCTCCTATTTGATTTTAACCCAATAAATAAAAAAAATGTTTATTTGCAAGAGGCCGATGTAATGATGTGATTGATTGTTAGTTAGATTGGTAAATAAAGTCACCAAAACCGTATAATCTGAAACAAGTATCTGAAATTGTTGATTAATAATACGCGTGATTAATGGCTAAGAACACTACCTGAGTTTAATATCTAAGTAATTGATAAAGGGTTTGCTCCTGCGTATTCTATTATTTTTTATGTTTGACCAACTTTTATTAACATGTTCACCCAGTTAATTATAACACGTTGAAATTTTTGCTCACACCAATTGATAATTCTCTGAGGCTCTATGATGATAACTCACAGAACCGAAATGATGATTACTACATTTCTCGTATTCATGTGACTCGATTCAAAAATTTTTCACCTTATTGTTTTAAGTTGGAATTAAAACAAAAAAAAGGAGTTGGTTATGTTGTGGACTATTTTTGTAATACTTTTAGTACTTTGGGTATTAGGAATGGTTAGTTCCTATACTTTGGGTGGATTTATTCACATCCTATTGGTTGTTGCCTTAATTGTTGTGATAATACAATTATTATCAGGCAGAAGACCTTTAACATGATTAGCATACCATGAATAAACATATTTGTATTCATAGTCATTTTTATCAACCTCCAAGAGAGAACCCGTGGCTCGAGGAAATTGAAGTTCAGGATTCTGCATATCCCTATAGGGATTGGAATGAAAGAATTACAGCTGAATGCTATAACCCTAATACAGCTGCAAGAATATTATCAGATAATAATACTATAAAAGATATTATCAATAATTATAAAAAGATGAGCTTTAATTTCGGTCCGACACTTATTTCATGGATGGAAAAATCCGCACCTGAAGTTTATCAAAGAATTCTGGAGGCGGATAAGGAAAGTATTAAATTATTCTCGGGCCACGGTTCCGCTATTGCTCAGGTTTATAATCATATGATTATGCCTCTATCTAATTCACGAGATAAAAAAACCCAGATAGTCTGGGGTAAACAGGACTTTATTCATCGCTTTAAACGAGAACCTGAGGGTATGTGGCTTGCTGAAACAGCGGTGGACATTGAATCCCTTGAGCTTCTTGCCGAACAAGGAATTAAATTCACTATCCTTGCACCAAGACAAGCTTCGAAAGTTAAAAGGATTGGCGAAGATGAATGGGTAGATATAAGTGATGCAACTATTGATCCCCGTAAATCTTACATGTGTCCGCTTCCTTCAGGTAAATCAATTGCTGTATTTTTCTATGATGGAAATATTGCTCAGGATCTCGCTTTTGGATCACTAATTGAAAGCGGCGAAAACCTTTCGAATAGACTTCTGGGAACTTTTTCAGATAATGATGAAACAGAGCTGGCTAATATTGCAACGGATGGCGAAACTTATGGACATCACCAGAGGCATGGGGACATGGCTCTGGCCTACTGTATAAATCATATTGAAGAAAATAAAGTTGCTAAAATTACTGTGTATGGGGAATATTTAGAAAAGCATCCTCCCGAATGGGAAGTACAAATTATTGAGAATACTTCCTGGAGCTGCATTCACGGAATCGAGCGGTGGAGAAACAATTGCGGTTGTAATTCCGGCCATCAAGGATGGAATCAGGAATGGAGGGCACCGCTACGATTTTCTCTTGACTGGCTTAGGGATGAACTTGTTGAATTATATCAGAAAGAAACAGCTGCATTTGCCGATAATATCTGGAATCTAAGGGACGATTATATTCATATTATTTTAAATCGGCACTCCTGATAATATTGAAAAAGTTTTTAACCGCAATAATGTACTTGCCTTGCAACAAAACCAAAAAGTTAAATTACTGAAATTGTTGGAGATGCAGCGGCATGCAATGTTAATGTATACAAGCTGCGGCTGGTTCTTCGATGAAATATCCGGAATTGAAACCGTTCAATTACTTCAATATGCGGCAAGAGCAATTCAATTAGCAAGAGAAATAACAGGAATGGATTATGAACCGGAATTTATAAGTCGTTTAAAGGGAATAAATAGTAACATTCCAAATATTGGCAATGGTGAAAATGTTTATAATAGATTCGTTAAACCATCTTCGGTCGATCTTTTGAGAGTAGCAGCTCATTATGCTGTTACTTCATTATTTGAGGATAAGAACGGCGAAACGATAATTTACAGTTATGATGTTAAAAGTGATTTGTTTCAAAAATATGAAGCTGGTAAGAACAAAATGGTTATTGGCAAATCAATAATGAGATCCGAAATAACTAATGAACAAACTGATATTGGCTTTGCCTTTATTTACTTTGGGGGAATAAATCTTAATGGCGGCCTTCGGGCACAAATGGATGCAGCTGATTATGATAGAATGAAAACGGAAATGGAAGGAGCATTTGAACACCTCGACATTGCTCAGTTTAGCCTTCTTTTGGATAAACATTTTGGAAATCATCATTATTCGCTTAATTCCTTGTTTAAGGATAAAAAACGCGAGATATTTTCTAACATCCTAGATGAGACCCAAAAAGATGTTGAGCATACATTTAAACAGATCTATGAAAATCATTATTCGTTAATGCTCGCAATGAAAGATATGCAAGTCCCTATACCAAAATCTCTTTATACCGCTATTGAAGAGACTATTAATACTGAATTGAAAAAAGTATTTGAGGCAGATGGTGAGTTAGACATTAACAAAGTTAATAATCTGATTAATGAGGTAAATAAATGGGAGATAACCGTAAATAAGGTGCCGTTGGCATTTGCCGGAACTTATAGAGTAACTTCATTAATGAAATTATTTAAAGAAGAACCCGGATGATTTCCTTATCATGAAAGAAATATGCTCTACGTTGAAAATATTATATGATTTAAATATAGATCCTGATCTTTGGGAAGCTCAGAATATATTCTACTTTATGGCAAAAGATATATTGAAAGTTAATAAAGTGACGTCGAAAGAACATAAAATTCCCACAAATACTTGGATTGAATTATTTAATTCCATACAGGATTTATTAAAAATCAGAGTCGTAATAGATTAAGCATTTGTTTCATATATCATACGACGTGATAAAAATCGTTAGTTTTTCTCAATAGCGGACACACTAGAAAGGACAAAAATTAGATTGTGACAATTCTCCTTTATTTTTTCTCTGACTTTTATTTATTAGCATATAGTTCTTATGCGAATTGCAAATAATAATCATAAATGGAAGGACTAGAGATGAATTTTTATGAGATACAAAATCATCTTTAGTCAGCCAAAAATGTACAATTATATATAATTAAAAAATTAGTTAAATAAATAATTGCCATGTTGACAGCTAAATATCTCCCCAATATCTCCTCAATGTTGACCCCGGATGATAAATCCGGGGACAATATTTTGGGATGCTGAAACAGAAGTATGACGAAAATTATTTATAAAACTTAAACTGGAGAAAATGTTATGCCGCGCGGTGACAAGTCAAAATATACAGATAAACAGCGAAGGCAAGCTGATAAAATAGCAAAAGGATATATTGACAAGGGTGTCAGTTCAAAAGAAGCTGAACGAAGAGCCTGGGCTACTGTCAATGATATGACAGGAGGTGGGAAAAAGAGCGGATCCGGAAGAGGAAGAGAAACGAATAAGGGTCCAGCTAAAAAGGGTGGGCTTATTGGCGGTAAAGCGCACAAAAGCCAGAATAAAACAAAATAACTATAAATAATAAATAGGAGTAAAAAATGGATACGTTAAGAATAAAAGGAAACTGGAACCAGTTAAAAGGAAAAATTAAACAGAAATATGGTAACCTGACTGATGATGATTTAACATTCAGAGAAGGTCAGGAAGATGAACTAGTAGGAAGGATACAAAAAAAAACTGGCCAGGCTCGTGAAGAAATAATTTCCTTTATCAATAGTATAAACAGGTAAAGCATATTTAAAAGGCTGTCTAAAAAGACAGCCTTGCAATATTTATATAATTTAAACTGAGGATAAACCATGAAAATAAGAGAATGTTTTTTTATAATATTTATTATTATTGCAATAACACAATTATCTTATGGACAAGAATCCACGGGCTATGAAACCACTTCAATGCAATCAAATGCAGCTGGATTGAAATTTGGTGTCGGAGCAGGCGTTGGTGGTTTTTCTTATAGTAATTCCAATATAAGTTATAATGCCGCTTTTAATATAGGAGCAAAGTTAAAACTTAATATACCTCATGTAGCATTCACTCCCCTAGCATTTATAAATTACTATTTTTTGACCGGGAATTTTTCGGGCACTCCAATAAATACCACGGTACCGATAAATTCTAATATTAATCAGAAGATATTAACTCTTGGTGCCGGAGCTGAATTTAAATTTGCGCCGGATGCACAAATAAGTCCTTACCTCGCAGCTGATATTGATTTTAATCATATCGGGGAGGTTTCATTTGATCAGCAACCGCTGAATTTTACCAATCCAGGAGCAATTTCAAGAACAGGATTTGATGCTGGCGGTGGTTTAATGTTTATTATTCCCTATGTATTTACAATTGATGCTAGTATAAAGTATGCAGTACTTAATGTATTAGGGAAAGATTCGGGTGAAAACAATATCAATTCATGGAATTTGAATGTTGCGATTCTTTTTTGAACAGAATAACTAATTCAAATTAAACATTAAGCGTTATAAATGACGGGATCTAATAAAAACGCCTCCAAAGGGAGGCGTTTTTATTTTTAAAACCAAACCGGTTACAAAATGTGCCAGGTTTACTTTAACAATATTAACTTTTTAATGTCAGAATAACTTCCGCTTTCAAGCCGGCACAAATATATTCCGGTTGCAAGATTGCTTCCGTTAAAATTAATCGAGTAATAACCGGCTGTCTTATATTCATTCACAAGAGCTACTACTTTATTTCCAAGGGCATCATAAATACTAAGATTGACAAACTCTCCTTTTGGAATAGAATAGTTAATTGTTGTAGAAGGATTAAATGGATTAGGAAAGTTCTGATTCAAAACAAATTTTGACGGGAGTACAAAGTTCAGTTCTATAATATCTGAATATTTATAATGACCATCATAATCAAACTGTTTCAGCCTGTAATAATATTTGTTTTTACCCATCAAAGAATTATCGGTAAAATCATATTTAATGAGATTGGATGATGTTCCGCTTCCGTTAATAAAAGAAATCTTTTCCCATGACATTTTATCGCCGGAGCGTTGAATCTCAAACCCGGCATTGTTATTTTCGGAAGCAGTAGTCCACTTAAGAATAACAGTTGAAAAGGATTGAACAGCCGAGAAAGAGATAAGTTCAACCGGCAAAGGGTTAGTAGTTATAAGATTAGTATGTGTCCATTTATGATCTGGGTTCGATACAACCCAGTTATATTTAGCAATTTTTAATCCTTCACCCGGCCGGGTTCATATATGAAAACATAGAATCGGAAGCGGAGAAACCATGCCCTACAAGGAAGTGTCCTCCTCCTGAAGTCCATCCCCATCTGAAAATAAAGGGTCTTTTGGCGATTAATTCAGATTTAACAGTTGGAATTGATAATGCATAATCGACACCATAATTGTTTACACCCCAATGAATAAGGATATCCTGCATACTTCCGGCAAATCCCCAATTATAATTCCAGTAATTGCATTCTCCTGATGGATTGGTACAACAATTAACTGACCCGAAGTTGTGCCATGTTGCATTCTGTCTCGCATAATCGGCAATTGTACACTGTGAAATTGTATTTCCATAATAACCGAGAACGCTTGCTGAAGATCCTGCCCAGCACCATTGACTCTGTTCCTGAGTTACTTTGGGAACATTTAAATATTGTGGAAATAAATTGATAGTAAGAAATAAAATAAAAAATGTTGTTCTCGTTTTCATGTTATACCTACTGTTTACTATTCTGATCGGTGATTAGATCAAGCTTTTCGCGTATAAGTTTCTGTAATTCAGGAAACGTTATATGCTTGTCCACGGACAGAATCTGAATTAAAAGATGCCTGAGCACTTTTAAGAGGATAAACTAAGTTAACTTTATCCGGTTTTTCTTTTGAGGTTATTATCAAAATATCTCCTTGCATTTTATAAACACGGAGAATTCCAGGGTTATTATTCTGGTTTTCAATTTCTGATTTATGAAAATTCAGTTCAGCGGCTAAATCCCCGGCGCCAAAATCAACGGCAGAAAATTTATCTCCTTCCCCGCTTACAGTAAGCAATGCTATGAATTTATTATTTACCATTAAAGGAAGAAACCATTCATTCCCGGGAACAATTGAAATCTCCTTATTATTTCCAGAAGACTCCTCGGATAAGACATAGAGTCTTAAAGGTCTTCCTGCTGTTATCCTGTTAAATTGTGCGCGGGTTTCAAACCCGAACTGTTTTTCAAGCCCAACAGGTATATTATTAAGAAACCGGGACAGCTCAAGCAGACCGGTATTTTTTATCTTTTTCTCTGTATCACTGTTACTCTGTGGTTTTGAGGATGGGATGAAAAGAATTATGAAAATAAGGGACAAGAATAAACAATTGAAATTATGATTGCTCATTGGCTTACTCCTTTGAGTTTCAATTTAAAGAGTTTGTGTATAGATATTTGTTTAAATAATAAAACAATTATTGTTTATTAAACGAAAATTACATTATAAAATCAGGAAATTTTAGGAATTCTAGACTTGGTATAAAGCATCGGGTCAATTAACTACCACCCAAATAATAGTATCATGTATGAAAGTTAATAATTAAGCAGAAAATAATCAAACCTCATTAAGAAAATAATATTGCAAATAATAACGAGTGTAACAAGGCTCCCGGATGTTGTTGAGGATCCGGGGAATGTTATAATGAAAGTGACTT
>CAWAZD010000014.1:0-250381 GCA_963786395.1 uncultured Ignavibacteriales bacterium
AAAGGAGGTAATGCGCGAACATTACCCCCGCCAAGCGGTATATATATCTCTAAGATTGGAATTCGGGAGGAAACTATGTTCAGGTTAAAAAGATGATATTAACAAAATGACCTTTTTACAATAAAAAAATACTGCCGGGGAATGGTCTCCGGCAGCCAGGGACAGTTAATGACGGTAAATGCCTTCGGCATTTATCGGGCGGACGCGGAGACCCGCCCCTAAAAATAAGCTGCATGGATTCCCGCCCCGACGAGTCGCATAGGCGTCAACCTAATTTTTAATTTTATGGTAATAATTTACCCTATCATGACGAGTCTCATAAAGACAGTAATAAGCTATTTGTTTGTCGAGGAATGTTTCTAATTCAAGAGTATCTTTATTTAATTCTAACAACAACAAATTTATATTACTGACAACATATTGCATTACCTGCATCATGCTTAATCCATGTTCCTTGACTTTTACTGAACTGGTTGATAATCTTTCTAAATAATGATTGTAAAAATTTACCTGGAATAGGACGACAAATATCAACATGCAGTAAATGTAAGCCTCCATTCGTATTTTATTTGCATCATCAGGTATTTCTGTAATCTTGAAGTAACTTTTCCAGCACTTAAATATTATTTCTATACGCCACCTGATAAAATATATTTCTGCTATATTATTTTTATCCAGGATTTCTTCAGGAACATTTGTAATGAACAACTCCCAGCCTAATAAAAATAAATTCTCTTTACTTGGACGACTTCTTTGGTCACGGTTCATCTTGGCTTTTCTTCGCCTTTCATTGGCTACCGTTTGCTCAACAGGTAAAGCAATAAGACGTACCGGCAACCGATTCTCCTCTCCCAAAAACACTTCTATATCCAGTTGTCCTTTTTTGCTAAGCATTTTTGCTAAATCTATCGGTTTTTCTTCTTCTTTTGATGTTATTGTTAACCCCTTTTTCATCCGGCTTATATAGTAGACTCCTTGTTTGTCCAGTTGGTTAAATACCCTCAGAATAAAATATCCCAAATCCCGTATTAGCAGATCTCCTTTGTTGACAATGTCCAGAATCTTTTCGGAATAAGCTTGATCATTCTTCCTGAAGGAGGTTATCTCAAACCTTACAAAGCTCTGCTTTATTATGTTATATGATGCCTGAATCTTTATGATTGCTTTCTTGGCTTCTTTATCCCAGTATCCGTTTCCGGGATATTCCTTCCATAGTTTGTCGCTTACCTTTATACTGGTACTGTCTTCCAGAATTACATTAGTAAATCTTTTTAATTTATTGTTTGTATTGGTACTCAGTTTGTTTTCTATATTAGTATTTATTGCTGAAGATAAAACTTTCTGTAAGAATACTATTAGCGATGGCTGCATCCTTTTCCACAACGCTTGTTTTGATACTGTACCTTTTATTAGATATCCTGTTTTAATTGCCCATGCTTTATAAGATTTATTCTTTGAACTATATATCATCATGAAGAATCCTAGCAACAATACTTTTGGTGATAATTTCCTGGGCTTCCTCTTGCATAATTTACTTTCCTTTGATAGCTTATTGAGGTTCAATTTTTTAAGTTTTAGTTCTATAATTGAATTTGACGTTTTTTCCTTGCTGTTTGCTTTCATCAAATTGGCCTTATTTTATTGTCGTACAATAAGTTACAATTCTTGGAACAAACAGCAAATTATTTCTTAAGTTGACGCCTATGCGACGAGTCGGGGCAGGCTCTTCGCAGGAATGACAACCATTTTGTTTCCCCAAATTAATCTTAAAAAGATATTTTGATAGAATTTTATCTTTACCATATACATCGGGTCTGAAATTAACTATACCGGATCATCAACCCAAGCGGTAAAATAATCAACAATCACGGGGATATTTTTTTCAAGTTTAACTTCTGTAGTTTTTCCCATAACTTGCTCCGCGTCTAAGTTCATTCCGTTTAAGTTTAAAGTCGGCAATTTTCAGTGTGTCCCAACAGCAAACCCGGTTTCTATTTTAATGTAATCAATATTCCATTTTGAATTTCCCTGCAAAAGATATTCTGCAAGCTGAAATGGTTTTTCAACACGAATGCATCCATGACTAACAGCTCTGACCGAATTTGAAAATGGTCCCCTTGTCGGTGTATCATGGAGATAAATGCCGAATTTATTTCTGAACATAAATTTAATTTTACCTAAAGCATTACCGGCACCGGGGTCCTGAACAAATGAAAAAGGAATCTTATTCTGTGCATATTTTTTTAGATTCACACTTTCAACGTTTACCTCTTTCCCGCCTCTGAATACTTTGAAATTCTTCTTCATTAAATAGGTAGAATCCTTCATTACCTCATGATAGATTTCTTCTTTAATAATACTTGGCGGGACAGTCCATGTAGGATTAAGAACCAAGTAAGTAACCTGACCGAAAATTTGGGGAGTCTCCCAGTCATCCGGTCTGTTTCGCCAATTATGCGTCTTGAGGTAAATTTTCATTCTTTCATCAAAATTAGCCGGTTTTTTCTGCCGGTGCAGACCCTGATATTAAACTTCTCATGTCCATTCTCAAATAAGTGGAGGTAGAAATCAGGGATATTCACCAGGATATAACGGGCAGAATCTGGATAGGTTGACCATCTAAGCCTTTCCATGCTTAATTTTATTTTCTCAATATATTCAGCCGGGGTGGTATTCAGCTTATCAATAGTTGGTTTACCAATTGTACCGTCATCGATAAGGCCATTGGCTTTCTGGAAAATCTTAACCGGCTGAACAAGACAGAATCAAATTTATCAGTAATGCCTGTTCCTTTATTAAGATAGCCAAGCATCTCTAATCTTTCGGAAATTAGTTTAAATATAGAAGATCTATCACCGGGTTTATATTTTTTTTCTGTTGCTGGTATCCTTGTCCATTCAAGTTTGTTCAACTCATTGAAACGAATAAGCGCAGCCTGTAATTTTTTGTATTGAGGGTTTTGCGGTGCAGATTCTCTTAAATACTCAAACACGTTTTCTGTAAAAAGAGGTTTAAGGATTTCCTTTTTAGCCGAATCAGGTAAAGGAAGAAATAACTGTCACTATATATTTTTTCGGGATTTACGACTCCAAAGCCCACACCCGACGCATATTTTAATAAGAGCATCGGAAATCAGCAATTCCGTGTTAGCCAGATGTTTATAACCAGTTTCACCGCCCGCCAGAGCTTTCGAATACTCATCCTTAATAAGATCATAGTTAAATAGCGCCGGCTGCAATCCATGTTCTTCAGCTTTTGAAAAAATAACAAGAACTGAATCCATAAATGAAGTGTCTTCAATATTTTTAATGAACAGTGGTTTATAATCGCGGTCGGAATAAAAATATTTCAGGGTGTCAAAATAATCAAACGACGGATGTTTTAATTATATATGATGAATCTCCTTTGTTGAACCTGCCCTGCAATGCAAGCTGATATTCAGATGAGGAAAATTTTGGTTTATTTCCACCACCAAATGAGTTATTGTTTTCCTGCCGGCAGGAAACGATTAACAGTAGTGCGGAGATTATTATAAGTATGTAAAGTTTTTGTGGCATATATGTTTTAGTTAAAAGACAGGAACTAAATTAGCAAAAAAAAATCATACATGGCTCCACTTTTTCTGTTATTTTAAAAACAATCCGGCAAAAATGACCTGAATGTGTCATTGTTTTTACAATTTACCGGGGATAATTTATTACATGTTAGAAAACAATCATAAGGCATACCATGTTAATATTTTTAACTTTAGTTTCAATTGGTGTCGTCATATTTGTTGTATACTTTCTTTTTAAAGCCCTTGGTTTTGTTATTAACGCGACAAGGCTATATAGAAAAATGATAGACCGCCAGGATGCCATGATAAAAATACTTCTTGATATAAGAGACAGCAGTAAAACCGTTAATGATGATCTGCTTAGCTCTATTGATCAGAGGATGGATAATTAACTTATATTAAACCGGCAGCCTGATATTTGAATCAGTTCCCTTTTGAACTATTTTATCTTATATTTTAAGCAGAATTATTCTGAATATATCAATGCACCTGCTTAATCTATTAATTAGAACTCTGATATGCTCAATTACTTTATTAGTGTGTCAGGCAGACATTTTTCACAGGTTAATCAAAAACACTTCGAATATCTTTCAATTGAGCAGGGTCTTCCTTCTAATTCCGTCAACTGCGTTTATCAGGACAGGAAAGGCTTCATTTGGCTCGGCACAAACAATGGTCTTGTCAGATATGATGGTTATGAATGCAAAGTTTACCGCCATGATCCTAAAAACAATAATTCTATATCAAGCGATGCAGTAGTTTTCTTTGCTAGCGAGGATTCTGCGGGAAATTTCTGGGTAGGTACTCTGAGAGGGGGGTTAAATAAATTTGACCGCTACACAAACAGGTTTACCTGCCTGAAAAATATAGCGACCGACCCTAATTCAATTCATGATAAATAATGTAGTTTCGTTATATGAAGATAAAGGATGTATATGGGCAGCTACCTGGTCCGGTTTATCAAAACTGAACGTTAAGGATAATAAATTCAGAAATTACTTTCCTAAAGATTCTGTTTATACCAATAATTCAGTCTCTTTTATAAAAAAATTTATCAGTGATAAAAAACCTATTGCCGCCTTGCTTCAATATAGTTCATAATTGAAAAAAAGGAGCAACAGTTTCAGGTTAAAAATAACCGAAAATTCCTTTTGATTTGTGAAGGAGAAATTATTTTTGAAGACTATTACGATTATGGTTGGATTGAAAATCTGAAAGGTGAGATAGTGTGGTCAATGAGGAACACTTATAACCTGTTCGCGGGAGGAGATCTAAAAAACAGAATAAAAATAAGTGTAATTGATTTACCACCGGGAACATATTTTTGAAGTACGGTCCGACATTGACCATAGCTATAAACAATGGAATGGTATACCCCCAAATGACCAGGAAATTTGGGGAATACAGCGCTTTGAAGTTAATAACCGGGATGCGGATTTATTAGATATCCAAACCAGGCAGACGGAGTATATCCCCGGGCTCTCACATATCTCAATAACTTCTATATTAAGAGATAGTGAAAAATTGTGGATGGGCAGCAAATCAAATGGAATAAATGAACTGGATACTGAAAGAAATATTATCAACTGTTTTGGAAATCAGGAATCAGAACAGTTTATAATAAGGTCTCTTGTAAATGAAGATAAATCAAACTTTTTAGTTGGTTCAGATAAAGGATTATTCCGGTTTAATAAAACGACAAAACTGTTTTCGCGCTTGTTTATTTAACTTTCCAATAAATTATATATTAAAAGCAGATGACGGCAGGTTATCGTGTGCCACTGCGGGTACTGGAATAGTCCTTTATGATCCCAACCGGAACCTGTAATATTTATAAAAAAGATTTGGGATTCACGAACGGGATTATTTCTAACAGTTATAAACACATTTTTCAGGACCGGGCTGGTACAATCTGGTTTACTTCCCTTAACGATGGTATAAACCTGCTGCATTAAAAACAATAAACTCTTCAACACATATAGACATGATCCCTGATAATCCTAACAGCCTTTCATTCAATAGTATAAACAAGGGATTTACAGGAACTGATAATATTTCCTGGATACCAACACAGGGAGGTGGAATTGATCTCCTTGACAGGAACAATAAATCCTTCTCCCATTTAACAGATCCACTGCTTAATAATGAAATAATTAAATGTTTTTATAAAGATAACTACGAAGGAATATGGGCAGGAACAAACAGCGGTTTATTTAACAAAAGACCGAACATTAATACATTTGATAAAATAAATTTTAACGACTATTCTATTAAAGATAAGCCCGTAAGTGTTATAACCCAGGACAAAAATGGAGATATATGGCTTGGAATTTATGACAACCTGGTTAAATACTAACCCGGGAATAATGAAACCCGCGTAATAAACTTGAAACCGGATTCAATCTCTGTTATTTATTCTTTTAATATCAGCAGCATTTTAAATGACAATAACATTCCTATGGATAAGTACTTCAAGCGGGAATATTTCTAAATATGATATTAACAAAAATTCTCTTCTGTTCTTCAGAGACAATGAACCATATCCTATAGGCAACCAACTTTGGTCTTTAACCAGAGATAGAAATGGACTTTTTTGGCTGGGATCATGGGAAGGTGGTTTGAAATGTTTTAATCCGGATGGAAATAAATTTACTTCATATAAAACAACAAATGGTCTCCCCTCAAATAATATATTATCTGTACTTGAAGATAATGAGTATAATCTTTGGCTTGGCACTGACAGAGGGCTTGTAAGATTAACCCGGCATCCGGAAATGTGATTGTGTATAAGATAAATGACGGGCTTCCGGGAAATCAATTCATTCCTAATGCAGCATGGATTTCCCCTTCGGGAGAATTATGGTTTGGGACTAAGAACGGGATTGTATCCTTTTTTCCCTAAAGATATTATAAGCAATAACTACGTACCGCCCGTGATTTTAGCTTCTTTTAAGATATTCCACAAGGAAATAGATCTTAATTATGAAACAAGTTATGCTCAGGAAATTGAAATACCTTATTCCGAAAATGTTTTCTCTTTTGTCGTTGCAGCGTTAAACTATATTGATCCGCAAAGAAACCAGTATGCATATAAACTTGAAGGATTCAATCAGGATTGGACTTACACACAGTTCGATCCGGGAAATTACATATACCAACCTTGACCCCGGGAGTTATACTTTAAGAATTCTGGGATCAAACAATGACGGGGTCTGGAATTATTCAGGTCTTTCAATTAGAATAATAATTCTGCCTCCATGGTACCGTACATGGTGGGCATATATTCTGTATATGATAATTTTAGTTTTAATTTACTTTGCTATTAAGAGATATGAGTTTAATAAACTCAAAATAAGAAATGAACTTGATCTAAAAAAACTTGAGTCGGAAAAACTCCTGGAAGCTGATAAAGTAAAATCCGATTTCTTTGCCAACATTTCTCATGAATTCCGCACCCCGCTTACATTAATTCTAGAACCTGTCGCCGAACTAAAAGAAAGATTACCCGCACCCAGGGATAAAAGAATTCTTGATATGGTAGAACGCAACGCAAACCGGCTGCTGCAGTTAATAAATCAATTACTGGATCTTTCAAAACTTGATGCGGGGAGCATGAAGCTGCAGGTTTCAAAGAATGATCTTATACCTTTCCTTAGAGGTGTGGTCATGAACTTTGAATCCGCAGTAAAAGTTAAAAAAATAAACCTCGTGTTTTATTCTGACGTAGACCATCTTAATATCTTTTTCGATTCGGATAAAGTTGAGAAAATCATAGTTAATCTCATCTCTAATGCTATTAAGTTCACAAGTTCCGGCGGAAATATTATTGTATCTGTAGAATTAAAATCAGAACGGGTTTATATTAATATTAAAGATGATGGTATCGGGAATTCCTGCTGATAAGGTTTCACTTATTTTTACAAGGTTTTACCAGATTGAAAACAGCTCTTCAAAAGATGGGGGAGGAACAGGTATAGGGCTGGCTCTGACAAAAGAATTAGTCGAACTCCATAAAGGACAAATAAGAGTCAATTCGGGACATGAGCGTGGAGCTTCATTTCACCTTTTGGCTTCACGTTGATGATATGGTTTATAAATCTTCTGAAAAAGTCGACCAGTCTAAAATGACCATTTCTTTCAAACCTATAATTGAGGATACTCAAAGCTATCCTGCATTACAAGATTATACTGAAAAACAAATCGTACTACTGGTTGAAGATAATTCTGATATGCGCCGGTTTGTTACTTCTTTGCTCGATGAAAATTATGCTGTATTTGAAGCAGTTAATGGTATTGAAGGATTTGAAAAAGCTAAGGAAGTTGTTCCGGATTTGATTATTAGCGATGTGATGATGCCGGAAATGGATGGATATGAGTTCTGCACGTTGATTAAAAATGATTATCTTACCAGCCATATACCTGTTATTCTACTTACCGCAAAAGCTGCGCCTGAAAATAAAATTGAAGGTCTTGAAACCGGTGCTGATGATTATATTTTAAAACCATTCAATAAAATTGAATTATTAATAAGAATAAAAAACCTTATAAGTACAAGAAAAAAACTCCGGGATAAAATTAGTAATGAAATCTCATCCGGGGTTAAGCCGGATAATTCAACTGAAAAAGGTTTAAGTAAAGTTGACAAGCAATTCATTGATAAAATTATCCGGACAGTTGAAAATAATTACCCGGACCCTGATTTTGATATTGAGCATTTCTGTAGTTTAGTTGGAATGAGCCAGACTCAACTGAGAAGAAAAATGTCGGCTTTATTTGCCAAATCACCGGTCGAATTTATTAGAAGTTACCGCCTCAACAAAGCCGCTAAGCTCATGAATGAAGAAGGGCAGTCTGTCTCTGAAGCAGCTTATGCCACCGGGTTTAATAACCTGTCATATTTTACAAAATGTTTCCGCCAGGAATTTGGAAAACTCCCATCCGAACTTGCAGTTCCTAATAAAAAATTTAAGCATTTATTGATTTTTGCCGTTTTGTGTTAATAAACGGCTGAATTTTATTAACACCTCGCCCTGCCTGAAAAGTAAATTTACTCCCGTTATTTAACTAAAATTATATGGAGTCTAATATGAAAAATCTTATTTGTACAATTATTCTATTGCTCTTTGTCTTTTCGCTTTCGGGTTGCGGAAAGAAAGAATCTGCGAATATGCCTAAAGCAGAAGGGATTTTTGCCTCATTAATAGATTTACAAAATGAAGCATTACCCGATTTAGCTGGATTTCAGAATGATCTGGAAAAAGCCCAAAAAGATATTGATCTAAAAGGGGCAATGAAAGCAGATGAAAATATGAAAAATTTAAAGAAAGAATATTCAACAAAATTAGATGCTGCTGCAAAATCTATCAAAAGTATCCCATTTCAACAAACAGGAAAACAAGATGTATTTATTATAAAAGAAGTAAAAATCACCGGGGCTGAGTGGCAGGAAAGATGGAAACATCCATGGGTAAAAATAGCCATACAGATTGAAAATAAAAAAGGTAAACCACTGACGGTCATGATGATTTATCTATGGATAAGATTGGAAAAGATAATAAGTCTCTTGCCAAAGTTATTTTATTAGCCAGCCCCGCCAATGAAAAGGGAATAATTACAACATCAATTACTCTTGATGAAAAAGGTATGGGATTAGAAAAACTGATATTTAACTAAAAAAACAATAAAATAAAAGGAGTTAATATGATCGATGAAATGACAGAAACCAGCACAGTATCTCGGGTATTACCCCAATTCCCGGCTCTTTTCCGCTATCAGGATATTATTGGTATGCAAAGCTACCAGGAAAAAGAAGATATAATAGATGCAGCAAACAAAGCAACAGGAACAGAAAAAAAGAAAGATCTGGTAAAACGAATTACTTTCTGGGGAGCAATTGGAATTTTTATTATTCTAACCATCACGGGAAAGTTCTTTCCCGGGATATTGTTCGGAGGCCATATTCTATGGAATTGGTTTTGCCGCAACCTGGGTATTAAAACTAATGACTAACAAGGCTTATAATCAATTGTTTGAACTTAAATGGGATCACGCATTGAAAGTTACTGACAAATTTCAAAACGTACTCGGCGGAAGAGCATATACGTTTTTTGACGGAACAATTCTTTTTTATTCAGATAAGGTGTGCGCCTTTTCAGATGTTGAGACTGGACAGGTTGCCGGATTTGGCAAAAACAACATTAAAGAAGTTATGCTTGAACATGTTCACCTCGGAAGTACTACAGTTGGAACAGCCGTAACCAAAACAAAAGGAACTATTACCGCATCACTTATTTCCGACCGGCATGCTTCCACGCGTTCTACAAGCAAAACCACAATGAACTCTAACAACTACTGATCATTATGAGTGGCGTCTGGATGTTATGACTAACTTTATTGAATATCCAAAACTTAGTCTAATATTTCCTGATAACCAGGATGGTGAGGCATCTGCAAAGACAATTTATGCAGTACTAAAACCTGACAGATAATTAATGAAGCTCCCACATGTAAGGTTGTCATCCCCGCGAAAGCGGGGATCCCCTTAATCTGTGTCTAACCGTTCCCTTGATTTAAAAACAAAGAGGCATTCACAAAAGGCTCATATTTGTCATTCTGAGCGAAGCGAAGAATCTGCATTTCTTAAACATTTATTGAGATTCATCATCCGCCAATTCTTAAAGCAGTGCCTTTAAATAAGAAATGTTTTTTTGTCTCCCTTCTTCATATTTAGATTTTGCATAATCAGTATAGAAATCATGACCGGTCAAAAAAACGAGGCTTGATTCAATCCATTCCGCATCGGTAAATTTTTTAACGTCAAAATTTTCCCATTCATTTTTAAGAGAATTGGATCTTTCAAAGAATCCATCTTTGCCGATATGAAGGATATCGGCATCACGTATAATCATTTCAAGAATATCCACAGGTTTTTTTGAAAGATCAGTAATGCCGATTATTTTTTTTATTGTTGCTGTTTTCTCCGGAGGATAATTGCAATCATTAAGAAATTCTTCGGCAATTTCGATACTCTTATCCTCATGGCCTTCATATCCCTTAACAAATCCCACATCATGGAACCATGCAGATATCTTCAACATCTCTAATTGTTCATCGGTGATACCTGAACATTTACCAATTTCATCAACAGCATCAACAACCTGCCGTGTATGTTTAAGATTGTGGTATTTATATACAGGTGGCAGGCTATTACTTAAAAGTTCTGTGACATATTCCGATGCTTTTTTAACCACTTCATCCATTAAATTTTAATAGTTTTCCTAAAAATACACAAAAACAGAATATTTCCTTGTGACTACATCACAGAATTATAAACATTCTGAATTCACGTTGCTTAAATCATTCTGAAGCAGAAATATTTTTTCTTTTGAAATCCAGACCCGCATTTGATGACTGTGTTATCAGGATTGTGTCGCCGGGTCCAAAATTTCCGGTTAGTAATTCCTGTGAAAGGGGATTGATAAGATATTTTTGAATAGTTCTTTTCAATGGTCTCGCGCCATACGTCACATCATATCCAAGTTTTGCCAGCCAGTCTTTTGCTTCATCATCAACCTCAAGTTTAATGTCTCTCTCAGAAACCATTTTGGTAACTTTGTCAATCTGAATATTAACAATCTCCCTTATCTCCTTTCGTGTCAATGGTTTGAAAAGGACAACTTCATCAATCCTGTTTAAAAATTCGGGTCTTATTGTTCTTCTGAGCAGTTCAATAAGTTTAAACCTCAGATCCCCAAGTACATTTTCTACGTCTTCATCAGACACATTCTCAAGGCGCTCCTGAATCATTTGCGAACCCAGATTAGATGTCATTATAATTATTGTGTTTCTGAAATTAACAGTCCTTCCCTGATTATCTGTCAATCTTCCGTCATCAAGAACCTGGAGTAATATATTAAATACATCCGGATGTGCTTTTTCAATTTCATCAAGCAGAACAACAGAATATGGTTTTCTTCTTACAGCTTCAGTTAACTGACCTCCTTCTTCATAACCAACATATCCGGGAGGTGCGCCAATTAACCTGGAGACTGAGAACTTTTCCATATATTCAGACATATCAATCCGAACCATTGCATGTTCATCGTCAAAAAGATATTCCGCTAATGCGCGTGCAATTTCAGTTTTACCAACTCCGGTTGTTCCCAGAAAAATAAATGAACCTATCGGTTTATTTATATCCTGTAAACCTGTCCTGGATCTCCTGATAGCATTGGCAACCGCTGATACTGCATCATTCTGTCCAACTACTCTTTTATGAATTTCATCTTCAAGCCGGATGAGTTTTGCTCTTTCACTCTCAAGCATTCTGGTTACAGGAATGCCTGTCCATTTGGAAACTACATCCGCAACATCCTCTGCATCAACTTCTTCCTTTAACATTTTATTATTCTTTTGAATCTCCACTAACCCGGAGGATTCTGTTTTAAGCTGCTTTTCCAGATCGGATATTTTTCCATATCTTATTTCAGCACTTTACCCAGATCACCTTCACGTTCATATTTGTCAGCAAGAGTTTTTGCGTTTTCAATATCGCTTTTCAATTTGCGTATCTTCTGGATCTTATCCTTTTCAAGATTCCAGTGCATACGAGCCGAATCCTTTTCTTCAGTCAGACTTGTAAGTTCCTCTTTCAGTTCAACAATTCTTTTTTCTGATGCTTCATCCTTTTCCCTTTTCAGTGCCTCACGTTCAATTTCAAGCTGCTTGATTTTTCTTTCAAGTGAATCAAGTTCTTCAGGCATTGAATCAATTTCAATTCTGAGTTTGGATGCGGATTCATCAATAAGATCAATCGCTTTATCAGGAAGAAACCTGTCGGTTATATAACGCTGCGATAATTGCGCTGCAGCTATAATTGCACCGTCTGTAATTCTTACGCCATGATGAACTTCGTATCTTTCCTTCAATCCCCTAAATATTGAAATAGTATCCTCTACTGTCGGTTCCCCGACTAACACGGGCTGGAATCTTCTTTCAAGAGCAGCATCCTTCTCAATATATTTCTTATATTCATTAAGGGTAGTTGCTCCAATAGCATGAAGTTCGCCTCGGGCAAGAGCGGGTTTTAAAATATTAGCCGCATCCATCGACCCGGATACAGCACCTGCGCCTACTAACGTATGGAGTTCATCTATAAAAAGTATAATCTCTCCTGCTGATGTTTCAACTTCTTTGATTACAGCTTTTAACCGTTCTTCAAATTGTCCGCGGAATTGTGTACCGGCTAACAGTGCCCCCATATCAAGACCGATAATTTGTTTTGTCTTCAAGACTTTCAGGAACATCACCGCTGACAATTCGTTGTGCTATTCCTTCAGCTATTGCTGTTTTACCTACACCCGGTTCACCAATCAGCACAGGATTGTTTTTAGTTCTTCTTGATAACACCTGCAAAACACGCCTTATCTCCTCATCGCGTCCAATCACAGGATCAAGTTTACCTAATTTGACAAGGTCATTTAAATTCCTTCCGTATTTCTGTAATGACTGATATGTATCTTCCGGGTTTTGGGTTGTTACTCTTTGATTTCCTCTTACTTCTTTTAATGCAGTAAGAATTTCATCATGCGATATTCCGTTATCCCGAAGCAGCTGTCCTGCTTTTCCCGGATTCCTCGACATTGCAAGCAGAACGTGCTCTGTTGATACAAATTCATCTTTAAGATTTTTTGCTTCCTCTGATGAATCCTCTAATAATTGATTTGTATTATTAGACATTTGCTGGTTACCAATGCCGGCACCGGTTATCTTCGGTAGCGATTCAAGAAGATGATTAACTTTAATTTTTACCGGGTTAACATTCCCGCCTGTCTTCTGCAGGATAGTATCAGCGATGTTTCCCTTCTCCTGGATCAAAGCACCCAGTACATGCTCCGGTTCAATTATTTGGTTATTATAATTCTGCGCAATTTCAATTGCGCTCTGAACTGTTTCCTGAGCCTTAACCGTTAGCTTGTTAAAATTAAAAGCCATATTATTTATCCTTCCTTGTCCTTAGATAATCCTACTTCCTACTCCTTCAGGTTCTTCACTTCAGTATACCATTCACTTGAAGATTCAAGCATTTTGTTTAACCTGCTTATGAGATTGTGCGGATCTTCCAAAGTACCTTCCATTAATAAAGCCGATTCGAATAACTGCTCAACAACATCTGTAATGTATTCATCTTTTGAATTTGCTTTGTACACTTTCAGAAGGTTCCTTATTAACTTATGATCCTTGTTAACTTCAAATATTTTCTTCTGGGCTTCCATTCCTTTGTTTGCCATTTTCATCAGCTTAAGCATTTGAGCCGAGAAACCTTCATCGGCGGAAACCAGGCAGGCAGGGCTGTCAACAAGTCTTTTCGATTCTTTAACATCCGCTACCCTGTCGCCAAGAATTTTCTTTATACCATCAAGCAGACTGTCGAATTGTTTTGAATCGTCTTTTGTTAATTCCTCAAATTTCTTTTTCTGTTCCTCCGAATCCTTGAAGTTATCCAGTCCTTTGAGATCAAAATTATCAACAGGCTTGAAATCAAAATCCTTAAATTTCCTTATTGCGTTTACAATAAATTCATCTATGGGATCATAGAGATATAATACCTCTAAGCCCTTTCTCCTGAATATTTCAATATGCGGGTCCAGTTTTACAGAATCCCTGTTTGTGCCTAACGCATAATATATTTCCTTCTGACCCTCTTTAAATCTTGAGACATATTCTTCAAGCGAAGTAAGATCCGTTGCATTTTCATTAAAGGAAGTGTTAAACCTCAGAAGCTGGGTGTACTTATCAACATTTGAAAAATCCATGTAACCAAGTTTAAATACTCTGCCATGTTCCTTCCAGAACTCAGCATATTTCTCCGGTTCGTCCTTTGCTTTTTTGGCTAAATAAGTAAGTACCTGCCCCGTTATGTTGCCAGATATTTTTCCAAAGACAACATTTTCCTGAAGTGTCTCTCTTGAAATATTCAGCGGCAGGTCTTCTGAATCAACAACTCCTTTTACGAAACTTAAATACTCAGGCAGAAGCTCTTTGTTTTTATGTTGAATGAGAACCCTTCTAACATAAAGATCCAGCCCATAATCTTCGCGGTTAAATCCGAATATATCAATGTTCTTCTTCGGAATAAACAGAAGTGAATTGAACTGGATCGGAGCATCTATTGATATATGAATTACATCAGCCGGTTCTTCAGTATCATAAGTCAGGAATTTATAAAATTCATCATACTGCTCTTTCTTAACTGTAGTTTTCGGTTCACGCCAGATTGCAGAGACTGTGTTTACTTTTTCATTCTCAAGATAAATCGGGAAAGTTATAAAGTTTGAATGCTTCTGAATAATATTCTGAAGTTTGTACTTTTCGGAAAACTCCTTTGCATCCTCTTTCAAATGAATTTCGATTGTAGTACCTCTTGTCATCTCCTCGTCAAGCTGTTTTATTTCATATTCGCCGGAACCATTTGAGCGCCATTCCACAGCCGGCTCATCCTTTTTAAAGGACTTGGTTTTTATAACCACTTCCTCAGCTACCATAAATACTGAATAGAATCCGACTCCGAACTTTCCGATAATATTTGTTACATCACTCTTGCTTTCCGCTAGCTGTTTAAGAAATTCCGCCGAACCTGATTTGGCAATTGTTCCTATGTTCATTATGACTTCATCATGAGTCATTCCTATTCCGGAATCTTTAATTGTAAGAAGCTTTTTCTTTTCATCAAAATCTATTTTTATTTCAAGAGGCAGGTCCTTATCCGGAAATTCAGTTCCCTTTGTTGATTCAAATCTAATCTTATCAAGTGCATCCGATGCGTTGGAAATTAATTCTCTTAAAAATATTTCGCGGCTTGTATATAATGAATGAACCAGAATATCAAGCAGCTGCTTGATCTCCGCTTTAAATTCGTATTTATGTGCAGTTGTTTCCTGAGGCATTATAACTCCTAATTATTGAATAATTTTAATTTCTTAAAGCTTGTAATTTCGTAATTAATTCTTTTTCATGTGAAGATAAATTCTTTGGAAGTTTAACATTTATCTTAACATACAGGTCGCCTCTGAGCTCTGTGCTGTTTGAATAGCGCATACCCATGTTTTTTATTCTCAAAGTCGTACCATTTTCAGTTTCCGCGGGAATATTAACATTTATTGTTTTCCCGTCAATTGTTCTGATCGCTTTTTTACCGCCCAAAAGCGCGGTATAAAGATCAACTTCCAGATTATAATTAAGATCATTCCCATCTCTTTCAAAGTGCGGGTGATCAGAAATTTGAATAGTTATATAAAGGTCACCTTTTTCGCCGCCTGTGGTTCCTGCAGCACCCTGGTTCTTCAGACGTAATTTTTTTCCTTGTTCAATTCCGGGAGTAATCTTAACGCGTATTTTTTTTCCATCAAGTGTAAATTCCTTTTCGGTACCATGGAAGGCTTCTTCCAAAGTAATATTTAATGCGGCTTCATAATCCTTACCCTTCCTTGACCGCTGAGGTCTGGAAGTATATCCCGAACTGCCTCCAAAGAAACTTTCAAAGAAATCTGAAAATCCGCCTTCTCTTCCGAACATTTCATTTATATCGCCCGAACTGTAAGTTCTTCCTTGCTGCCGGTTTGCGCTATAATTTCTGAACCTGTCATCTCCGCCTGCTCCGCCATTCTCATAGTTCTTCCAGTTGGAACCAAGCTGATCATATTTTTTTCTTTTCTCGGGATCGCTTAATACTTCATTCGCTTCAGAGACCTCTTTGAACTTTTCTTCCGACGGCTTGCTGCCCGGGTTTTTATCCGGGTGATATTTTTTAGCCAGCTTCCTGTATGCTTTTTTTATCTCATCGGCTGTTGCTGTTTTTTCAACCCCGAGTGTCTTGTAATAGTCTTTATATTCCATACTTTAAAATCCTCCTGCGGAAATTTATAACAAAAAGGAAAGGGGAGCAAACTGCTTCCCTTCCCTTTATTTCAACTTAAGTATCCGGGAGTAATGGAATATTAAATTATTTAACTCTGATTTCTATCTGCCTGTGCCTTGCTTCTTCAGATTTTGGCACTGTTATTTTCAACTGACCATTATTGAATTCGGCATCGATTTCATTTTCCTTTATCTTTTCGGGAAGTGAAAATGATCTGAAATATTTTCCGAATGTTCTTTCTACACGATGATATTTAGCGCTCTTCTCTTCAGTTTCCTGTTTCCGATCGCCGCTAATATATAATTGTCCATTATGGTAATTGATTTTAACATCTTCCTTTTTTATTCCGGGAAGATCAAGCTTAAGATAATATTTACCCTCATCCTCGCTGATATCTGTTAGCGGTGACCAGACAGCATTATTGTATTCCTGTTCAATTTCTTTACCGGCTTCACCGAATCCGAACCTTTTCTCGAAATTGTTGAATACATTGCTGAACTCCCTTTCGATACTCATTAAATCCCTCATGGGATTCCATCTTACTATAGCCATATTTACCTCCAAATATTAATTTTTAATGTGACGTAATGACAGATACAACATTTATGCCGGGTATAGAAAATCCTATAACTATTTACATTATAATTGGTTATGGAAATAATGCCTCATTAGATAACGTGTGTCAAAATGGCAGACAAGTAAGTTAAATTAGCAGAGAGTATGACATAATTTCTTAAAAGTATGACATTTAATATTTTCTTTTTTACAATTAAATTGTTCTAAACACCTGAATGCCACCCCCCCGACCAGGGAATTTTGCACGCTAAAGCACGCTTTCGAACGCTAAAGCACGCTAAAATCAGTATTAACCCCGTTGAAAGCAGTAGTAAAGCATATCCAAACCCATATAGGGCTGAAATCCTGGATTTTGAGAATGTGTTTTAGGATCGATTAGCGCATTGTTAATACTTTATTATTTGATTATTTTTGCAAATCATTTTCTAAAAATATATGTACCACGCTGAAGACACTATAACCGCAATTGCAACCCCGCAGGGGATTGGTGCTATTTCCATTATACGGATTAGCGGTGAAAAATCAATAGCAGCGACGGATAATATCTTCAGGGGGAAATTGAAACTTTGTGAGGCTAAAACCCATACGCTGCATTATGGCAACATTTATGATAATGAAGAAATTGTTGATGATGTGCTGATCTCAATATTTAAATCGCCAAATTCATATACCGGTGAGGATTCAATCGAAATAAGCGCTCATGGAAACCCCCTTATAGCCAACAAGATAATTGAACTTCTATTGAAAAATGATGTACGGTTAGCCGAACCAGGGGAGTTCACTAAAAGGGCTTTTCTTAATAACCGGCTTGATTTGTCCCAGGCTGAAGCCGTGGCAGACGTAATAAGTGCAAATACTGAAGCTTCAATGCGGGGTGCCCGAAACCAATTAAATGGTTTATTATCAGCTAAAGTCGATGAACTGAAAACCAAACTTATAAATGCCTCATCATTTGTGGAACTTGAACTCGACTTTGCCGAAGAGGATATTGAATTTATAGGCAAAAAGGATTTGATTAAGCGGATTGATTCAATTCTTACTGAAATTGATTCCTTATTAGCGACATATTCCTTTGGCAGGATTATTCGTGATGGTGTAAATGTAGCCCTGGTAGGAATTCCAAACGTCGGGAAATCATCTCTGTTAAATTACCTGCTCAAAGAAGCCCGTGCTATTGTCAGCGAAATTCCCGGCACAACAAGAGACATAATCCGTGAAGATGTGAATATTGAAGGTGTCCTTTTTAAGCTCTTTGATACTGCCGGAATGAGATTTTCAAATGACCGGATTGAATTGGAAGGAATCAACAGGAGCAGGGAAGCGGTTAAAAATGCCGACGTGGTTCTGTTTCTAAATGATGTGGATCAGGAATTCGACAGCACTTTATATGAAGAAATATTGACCCTGAATAATCAGAGAAATGTCTTAAAGGTCCTTAACAAAATAGATAAAGGATATAGTGGGATCCGAAAAGTATGACATCTTCCTTTCGGCTTTGACCGGAGAGGGGATTGACCTGCTCTTCAGGAAATTAAAAGAATCTGTACTGAAAGATTCAAATTATAGCGAAAAAAGCGCCGTCGTTTCAAACCTCAGACACTTCAATTGCCTGGGGAAAGCCAAAGAACATCTGCTAAATGCTAAAGAATCTACTCTAAATAATATGAGCGGTGAGTTCATTTCGGTTGACCTGAGAAACGCGGTAAGCAGTCTTGGTGAAATTATCGGAGAGGTTACTTCCGAGGATATTCTGAATAATATATTTACGAAATTTTGTATTGGGAAATAGTTTCACGTGAAACACAATAATTGCTGTTTGTCAAATATTCTTATTTGCAATGGATATTGTTTCACGTGAAACAGGAGAAAGAATGAAATTCGATGTTTTGGTCATAGGTGGTGGACACGCCGGAATTGAGGCTTCGCATGCTGCAGCTTCAATGGGTTGTTCTACTGCCCTCGTTACGATGGAAAAGAATGCGATCGGTCGCATGTCCTGCAACCCGGCAATTGGAGGAACCGCAAAAGGTCACCTTGTCAGAGAAGTGGATGCCCTTGGCGGAGTTATGGGGAAACTTGCGGATAAAACCGGCATTCAGTTCCGGATGCTTAATAAATCTAAGGGTCCTGCAGTTTGGTCACCACGCTGCCAGTCTGATAGAAAACTTTATTCAGAAGCCGCCATTGAACTTATTTCCTCAACCCCTAACCTGGAAATTATTGAGGATTCGGTCATTGAGATCCTCACTGAAGGGAATCGGATTAAAGGAGTTTTAACAATAAAAGGAGAAGAAATTCTCTGCTCCGCACTTATTCTTTCTTCGGGAACTTTCCTGAATGGACTAATGCATACAGGATTAACTTCCACAAAAGGCGGGCGATACGGCGAAAAACCTTCCGTCGGAATAACTGAATCTCTTTATAAATTAGGTTTTGAATCGGCACGGTTGAAAACCGGAACGCCTCCAAGATTAAAAAAAGATACAATTGACTGGGATAATCTGGCGGTTCAACCCGGCGATGAAAACCCCCAGCCGTTTTCTCACTTTACAAATAGATCTGAGTTTCCGTACTTTACTCAGGTCCCTTGTCATGTAACCTATACAGATAAAATTGTACACGCTGTTCTAGAGAAAGGCTTTCACGAGTCGCCTATGTTCACCGGAGTAATTAAGGGAACAGGTCCCCGGTATTGCCCCTCAATCGAAGATAAAATTGTTCGGTTTGCCGAAAGGGAAAGACACCAGTTGTTCCTTGAACCGGAAGGTCTCGATTCCAATTTAATTTATCTAAATGGATTTTCTACCTCTCTGCCTGAATATATTCAGCTTGAGGCAATCCATAAAATCAAAGGTCTTGAAAATTGCGAAATGGCGCGTCCCGGTTACGCCGTCGAATATGATTTCTTTCCTCCTCACCAGGTGGATCTTACTCTGGAAACCAAACTTATTGAAGGATTGTATTTTGCCGGACAAATAAATGGAACTTCCGGTTATGAAGAGGCAGCCGCCCAGGGACTAATTGCCGGCATAAATGCAGCCGCTAAAATTAAAGGTCTGCCTGAACTGGTTCTTAAAAGAAGCGAGGCATATATCGGCGTTCTTGTTGATGACCTGGTAACCAAATCAACCGAAGAGCCCTACAGGATGTTTACCTCGCGCGCCGAACACCGCCTGCTGCTTCGACAAGATAATGCCGACCGGCGCCTCTTTGCCTATGGTCATAAATATGGTCTTATTTCTGACGAGGCAATGACAGAAATGCTGGAAGACGAAAAACTGATTAATAATTCCATCACTCTGTTTAACACATTGAAACTTCATGCAAGAAATGTAAATCCATTTCTTGAAAGCAGGGGACTCGCTGAAATAGAATCCACGGAAACTATTTCTAAATTGTGCAAACGTCCGGAACTTACAATTAAAGATATAGTCCCTCTCCTTGGTCCGGAAAGGGACCCGCTCATAGGAAACCTCATGAATAATGAAAAAGCCCTGGAACAGGTAGAGATTGAACTAAAATATGAGGGGTATATTAAGCAGCAATATTTTATGGTAGACCGCCTTGAAAGATATGAGCATTCAAAGATTCCTTTAACACTAAATTATCATAATGTTAAAGCATTGTCCACCGAAGGAAGGGAAAAACTTAATAAGGTTAAACCCCGCTCAATAGGTCAGGCTTCCAGAATTTCCGGTGTTACCCCTTCAGATATTTCAATATTATTGGTATATTTAAAGAACTAATTTTTAAAGGGTTTTATGATCGACGTTCAGGAAAAATACTTTAAGGAACTTTCTTCATTTTATTGGGAGAATGGGTTTAATCCTGATTCGATGAAAGTTGAAAGACTGGCTTACTTTGCTGAGCTTCTTGCCGAAAAAAATGACTCTGTAAATCTTATCTCCCGAAAAGATATTGATTCAATAATCGAAAACCACATATTCATTTCCTCGTATATTACAAAATTCATACCCGAGAAATGTACAAACTTCCTGGATATTGGCACGGGCGGCGGGTTCCCCGGAATTCCTCTCGGAATTATGAGACCGGAAATGAAGGGTGTCCTTGTCGATTCTACCGGTAAAAAAATCGAAGCCGTAATAGAATTTGTTAATAAATTAAAACTCAGTAATATTGTTGCCGTTAATGACCGCGTTGAAAGTCCTGAGTTTATTGAAAAGCATAAAGAATCTTTCGACCTTGTAATCAGCCGCGCAACCGTACCTTTGATAATTCTTTTCAGATATGCCTTTCCCCTTATAAAAGAAAAAGCTTTTATCGCCGCAATAAAAGGCGGGGATATTGAAGAGGAATATAAAAAAGCCGAATTAAAGTATAAGTCTTATATTAAGAAGTCCACTGTCTTTGAACTTAATTATAAGCCCTCAAACATCCGCAACCAGAAAGGCAAAAAACTTATACTCCTCGAAATCAACAAGTAATGATGGTAGACTTTGATTGTCATCCCTGCGTAAGCAGGGATCCCATTAGTCTACCGATATAAAACATGAAATTTAAAATCTCCTTCTCTTTATATTAATTTTCTCCACCATCTCCTTCCCCCAATTCAAGGAGATCTCCACCGACTTCAATAAATTCTTTAAAACAGGGGCTGAGACTTTTACCAACCCCGCAAAATGGAAAACATCCGACTGGCTTTTACTTACCGGCACTGCTGCTGTTATTGCGGGATCTTCCTTTGCAGATGAACCGGTCAGGGATATCGCCCTGAGAAATAAATCAGCATTCAACGATTACCTTTTCCAATATGATAAAGCCTTTAATTTTGCTGTCCCCTTAATCGGCATAATTGGAACTTATGGTTATGGACTCGCATTCAAAGATCCAAAAATCAGAAACCTTGGTCTCCAATTAACTGAATCCTGTGCCTATTCCGGAATCATTACAGTTGCTTTAAAATCCATAGTCGGCAGAGCAAGACCCTACAACAACAAAGGAAACTCGAACTTCAATCCATTCACATTAAATAATGATCAGCTCTCCTTCCCATCCGGACACGCAACACTGTCATTTGCATTCTGTACAGTAATGGCTAATCACCTTGATAATATTTACTGGAAAATTGGTTGGTATTCAATTGCAGCTTTGGTTAGTTCCGCAAGAATATATCACGACCAGCATTGGTTGTCAGATGTTTTAGCCGGTTCAGCAATCGGTTATTTTATCGGAGATTATGTATCTAAAAATCCGGAAAACCGTTCCGAGCAACAGGGAAGACCTATCTCTGATTTTAACCTTTCTTTTTCTCTACAATTAAGCAATTAACCTTCCGCTACTCTAAGTGTCCTGAATAAATCTAGCCACCTTTAATACCATAGCTCTGGGAAAGAACCTCACAGAATTTGCAACCAAATAATTCAGGATACCATGTATGGCAACCGTTTTTCCTTTCATCATTGCTTTATAACCAAATTCTGCTACATCTTTAGAAGAGGGAAGTTTTCTATCTCTAACCATTCTTGTTTCATTTATAGCGGCTACATCCTGAAATCCACTTCTGGTCGGTCCCGGACAAAGAGCCGTAATTGTAACTCCTTTACCATTTACTTCGTTATTGATTGCTTCAGAAAAACTTAATACATATGCCTTAGTAGCATAATAGACAGCCATTGTGGTTCCCGGTTGAAAGGCAGCCGTAGACGCGACATTCATAACTTTACCATTACCGCGCTGAATCATATCTTTCAAAAATAGTTTTGTAAAGAGAGTTAGTGTAGTAATGTTTAGATTTATCATTCTCTCTTCTTTATTCCAATCTGTTTCAACAAACATTCCATAATCCCCAAAGCCGGCATTGTTTATTAAAAAGTCAACCGTAATATTTTGCTGATTTATTTCATCATAAACTTCCTGAGCTGATGACGGAAGAGACAAATCTTTAACAATAACATAAACCTTAACTTTATATTGCTTTTCTATTTCTGATTTTAATTCATCCAGTTTAGATTTATTTCTCGCGACTAAAACCAGGTTATCCCCGTGTTTAGCATGCACGCGGGCAAGCTCCAATCCGATCCCGCTTGATGCGCCGGTAATTAATGCTGTTTTATTCATCTTAAATCTCCCGAGGCAAACCTCTAAAACATTTATAATTAATAATTCACCTGATATTAATATAATGTATTTAACAAATCATTTTGCAAAGGTTTTAACAACACATTAGGCTGTCTTAATTCGCGGTTTAAATAATTTGCCATAAGAGAATTCAGCATCGTAGTTTAGAGGTATTCCGCGCTTGCGGCAAGGGGATGAATCCCCTGCAAGCACAATTGTTTTTTGTCCTTCTTCCCAGGCATAAATGCCTGGGCTAATGAATTCGCTGCTTGGATTACCGCCCCGACAGGTCTGGGCAGGCTCTTTGCGGGGATGACATTTGGAGGATTTCACACAACCTTACGAATAAGGCACAGGATAAGATATAGGATATCTCTCAGGATATCCTTAACTTTTTTGTGCATGAAATTCAGCACTCTTGTCACTGAAAAAATCAAGGGGTTCGGTTCTTTTAAGCATTTAACAAAAATGCTGAGGGGGAGTAGTGCGCCTGTTTATGTTTCTCCCTTATACGGATCTTCAAAAAGCCTGTTTATAAACAAAATCATAGAGTTTGAAAACCAGGTATTAGTCCTCCTGCCCGATATTAAGTCAATTGAGGAATTCCTTGTTGAAC
This sequence comes from uncultured Ignavibacteriales bacterium, assembly GCA_963786395.1. GTDB lineage: Bacteria > Bacteroidota > Ignavibacteria > Ignavibacteriales > Ignavibacteriaceae > Fen-1301. Next base: position 23,743 of record CAWAZD010000014.1, read on the forward strand.
TGGATATTCTTAAACTTACTCCCGACACAATCGCAATTACAGAATATAAGCCGGAATATCTTCAGGAAAAGCTTACCGAGATTGCTAAACGGGAAAAGCTTATTCTTGTGGCGGATTATAATCTCCTGAACTGCGAACTGCCTCAAAAGGAAAAAATAAACCAATCAACAACACTCATTCAGGCCGGAGGCGAACTGACCTATGATGAAATCCTGGAATACCTCAATCTCCTTAATTATCAGAAAGATAAATTTGTCGAGGCTCCCGGTGATTTTTCTCAGCGAGGTTCAATTATAGACTTCTGGTCCTATAGCGAAAAGAACCCCGTACGACTTGAGTTTGACGGTGACTTCCTTGAATCAATCCGCTACTTTGAACCCGAAAGTCAGCGCTCTATTGAAGCCGTTGAAATTGCTACACTCGCCGGCTCACTTGTAGACCGGCAGGGCATGGGTACTACTGATATATTCAGTTATTTAACAAATCCACTTGTTATTGCATCTTCTTTTGAACTCCATTCGCTCGATAATTCAAAGTTTAACTCCTTCACCGAACAACAGGATACTCCCGCTGTAATTACAGAAGAGGTCGTCCCTGAAGAAATATCCGATGAAGAATTTCCTGATGTTGATGTTAACAAACCACCCGATGCAAAGGTAGTAATTCAATATCAAAACATCGATGCTTTTCTAAATTCAGAAAATAAAAGATGGCTAATCGAAGAGGAGCTTGGATCGGATAAAAGACTGCAATTGGGATTATCAGATTCACCTGTAATAAATAGTAATTATGAAATACTTTTCAATATCCTGACAAGTTATTCTTCACAGGATTACGAAATAATTATTACTGCTGAAAATGAACTCCAGTCTGACCGCCTGAGCGATCTTTTATCCCAATTCAGGACTGAACTTGCAGAGCTGATTGATTCCGGTAAAATTAAGATTGAAACTCTTGCAATTAAAAAAGGGTTCCTTTCAAAAGAAGAAAAATTCCTTCTGCTTACTGATTACGAAATATTCAACAAACCCTACAGAACCCGCATTATTAAAAGCCGCAAATACACTAAGTCAAAATCAAAGGCTTTTGCTTCAATCAAAAAAGGGGACTATGTAGTTCACGAAAACTTCGGCATCGGTAAATACGCCGGACTTGAAACTATAAAAATCGGTGAGGCAAACCAGGAATCTATGAAGATCCTGTATAACGAGGGGGGAGTGGTATATGTTAATCTTAACTACCTTACACTTGTTAAAAAATATTCTTCGAATGAAAATTTAATCCCCACACTCTCAACTCTCGGCACAGGCGAGTGGGCTTCAACCAAACAGAAAACAAAAAAGAAAATTAAGGAAGCCGCCCGTGAACTGATCGAACTTTACGCTAAAAGAAAAGCCGCAAAAGGTTTCGCCTTCAATCCGGATACCGTCTGGCAGAAAGAACTTGAAGCTTCATTCCTTTATGAGGATACACCCGACCAGGCTAAAGTTACTGAAGAAATTAAAGAGGATATGGAAGCCGAAAATCCAATGGACCGGCTCGTCTGCGGAGATGTTGGTTTCGGCAAAACAGAGGTTGCTGTGCGTGCTGCTTTTAAAGCAGTCCAGGATAATAAACAAGCCGCCGTACTTGTTCCGACAACTATTCTCGCTGAGCAGCATTACAATACATTCACCGACCGTCTTTCACAGTTCCCGGTTAAGGTTGCGGTTATCTCAAGGTTCCAGACAAAAAAACAACAGGTTGAAATTCTTAAAGATCTTGAGGAAGGAAGAGTCGATATACTAATCGGAACTCACCGCCTGCTATCGAAAGATATTAAATTTCCAAACCTCGGTATTCTTATTATAGATGAAGAACACCGCTTCGGAGTCATGGCAAAAGAAAAACTCCGTGCTGTTAAAGCTAATGTTGATACGTTAACATTAACCGCCACTCCGATTCCAAGAACATTAAATCTCTCACTCCTTGGCGCAAGAGATCTTTCTATAATTGCTACTCCCCCTCCAAACCGTCAGCCGATCTATACTACCGTGGCTACCTTTGATGTATTTAAAATTAAAGAATGGATTCTTAATGAATTGAAAAGGGGCGGGCAGGTTTATTTTGTACATGACCGCGTACAGTCGATTGATAAACTTGCGGGTTATCTTCATAAATATTTACCCGACATAAAAGTCGGTATCGCTCATGGTCAGATGAAACCTGCTCAGCTTGAAGATGTAATTCATGGTTTCCTTAATAGGAAATATGATGTTCTCCTTTCTACAAAAATCATTGAATCAGGAATTGATATTCCAAATGTAAATACTATAATCGTAAACAGAGCCGACCGGTTCGGGCTCGCGGAACTGCACCAGTTACGGGGTCGTGTAGGACGTTCCAACAAACAGGCGTATTCATATTTCATAGTCCCCTCTCTAAGTGGAATTTCAAAAAAAGCCTTAAGACGGCTCCAGGCTATTGAAGAGTTTACTGATGTGGGCGCCGGATTCAGTCTTTCAATGCGTGACCTTGAAATCCGCGGCGCCGGCAATCTCCTTGGAACAGAACAAACCGGATTTATAAATGATGTGGGATTCGACCTTTATGTTAAAATGATAAATGAAACAGTCGAAGAATTAAAGTATCAGGAATTTAAAGATATCTTCAAAGAACTTCCCAAAACTGAACAAAGAACCGAACCTACTATTGATACATTTTTTGATATCGGCATTCCGCAGGAATATATGCCTGAACAGATGGACCGCCTTAATTTCTATACTTCTCTTTATTCAATCAAAGATATTTCTGAAATCGAGGAACTAAGAGATGAAATGATTGATCGTTATGGACCGTTACCCATAATTGTCCATCGACTGATATCCTCAGCTACTCTGAGATATTATTCTTCCAGGGCATTATTCGAAAGGATTATAATTCAGAGGAAAAGTATTTTTATAATTCTGCCGAAGGGAGAAAAAGAAGATTACTATACAATGAAGTTCACTGCAATGATGCGCTTTATACTCGAGCAATACAAAGACACAATTAAATTCAGCCAGCAGAAAGATGTTCTGAAATTAGTAATTGAAAATAAATTTGAAACCCCTGAAAAGATATTTGCATTCCTGATTACATTCTCCCGCCAGATCATCAAACTCTTTACTAACGATCTTCAAGATTAACCTTCGAGGTTTTCCTTCTCGAATTTTCATTCCCGCGGAGGCGGGAATCCGATTTCTTAAAATATCAACCTCTAAATAATTTGTCATCCCCGCGAAAGCGGGGATCCCCTTAATCCATGTCTAACTGAAATTCGATCCGGGCTGCCGGGGACCATTCCCCGGCAGCATTATTTTATTGTAAAAAGGTCATTTTGTTAATATCATCTTTTTAATCTGAACATAGTTTCCTGATTCAATCTTATAGATATATATACCGCTTGGCAGATTGCCGGCATTAAATGAAACACTATACATTCCTTTCTCCTTGAATCCATTAACAAGAGTCATTACTTCCTGTCCCATCATATTATATACTTTTAACTTCACATTTCCATCATTTGGAAGTTGGTAAGATATTTCCGTTGAAGGGTTAAATGGATTCGGGAAATTATCATAAAGTTTGTATTCCGTAATTTCAGAAGTCTGTTTATTTGCAAAATTCTGCTTAAAAGTCTCAGCTGCTGCAAATAGAGCCCAACCTCCTTGACGCGACGTTGCCTCTGTTGAATAATATGCATCCACTTTTAATCCAAGATTATAATCCGTCCCTTGAATTTGAAGATAACTTTGTTCAATATAAGAGCCAACACCTTTCTGAACATCTCTGGCGTAAACCCAGTCACCCCAAGTGCCTCCTACTTTGAATTGTCTGTATATTTTATAATATACATTTGAGTTGGCATTATCATGCCAGGTTAATTTTGGTTTAACATTTGGAAGTCCTGGATTACCCACAACTTGCATGTTATCTATGTTGGGAAATCCCTGGAAAATAGCAGTAATTGTGCTGTTATCTGTTGGATAAAATGTTCTTGGATTTGTAGTATTTCCATCTGACCAGTGTTGAAACCTATAATCAATTGAATTAATCGTTTGGTCTTGAGCAGTAACTGTAAGGGGTAATGTTCGCGCATTACCTCCTTTTTATTTAAATAGCTTTAGCCTCCTGTCATTTCAACTGCCCATGTACAATTATGAAATTACGTCTAGCTGGATCAGGACATAAAAAAAAAACATCATTCTCAAATAATACTGCATCTTCAAATAGAACATTACTGTCAAGTTTAAATACAGTTTGTATATCACTTCCATTGATAATGCCCGATTCCATCATTCATGTTTATGAAAATATCATTTTCACTTCTACCTTTGATTTGTGACATCGTTTGGATATTTGCACCATTAAAATCTTTGAGAGTATTAAATCTATTTTTCTTGTATTCATACTTTAAAAGTTTTTGATTAAAACCGAAATACATATTATTATTAACTGAAAACATTCCAACAATGTTGTAATCGATATCTAGTTGATTATAGTTCCTATTTAATGAATATCCCGTCAAATTCATAAATACTTGTTGAATCTAAATCCTCACTCAAATAAATTAAGTAATAATTTGGGCTATCATTTATTCCTACTTTTTATATCAATGAAATTGCCCCGTTATTTCAGGCTTAATAACTATAATTCCATGATTCTCCCATCATAATGCATAATTATAGCGTAGTATTCTTTCATTCGTTGTTATTATTGGCAACTCCAACAGCATAAATATCATTTGAAGAACTATTTGCCCATACTTTGAACAACAAATGTTAACGAATAACTGTCTATTTTAGTATTCACCGTATATTGACTAAATTGTCCCATTAATAGTACCTAAAAATGGACCCATCTGTACCTCCACCAACCCAAAAATCATCTGTCTGTAAATCCGAATATAGCTCGTGGATCAATATCTTGATCCTGAATAGGAAAAGTTTTTTCCATGTTGAACCATCATAATGCAAGATACATTCTTTATCTATATAACCATCTACCCCAATACACCATACATCCTGTAGCTGGATGTGCCCCACATTCGAAAATAGGAACATACCATACGCGCATAGGGATTTAGTAAGCGTATCAACAGTCCATGTATAATCTCTTCTTCCGGGAGGAGGATTATCTTTACCTGGTTCTGTTGGAGCTTTTTTGCAGCCTGATGGTATGATGAGTAGGATTGTTATTAATAATAATATTGAAGTCTTTTTCTTCAATCCCAATAAACCTGACATGTGTAAACATTTTTTTATATCGAACCGATGCATTTTAATCCCAATAAGTTGATATTATATTATTCACAGATAACTTTTAAGCTTATCCGAAATAATATATTAACAAGTATTGAGATATGTAAAAACCAAAGAGAGAAATAAACTGGAGTAAAATTGCATTTGCGTAAACCTTTTAAATAAATTAGAAGCCCATTCTTCTTTTACTAGATAAACACAACACTAATTTACGAAAAAAAGAAAAACTAAATGCAAAAATATTTAATACACGAATAATTTAATTGAAGAAATGGCTTGGTGCGGTCACTGTACAATAATTATATTATAGAGTGGAAATAGTTAATGTGAAATTTCAGTAATAATAAAGCTATAATGGATTCCCGCCTACGCGGGAATGACATTCAGTATTGCGGACATATCGGGAGGCGGAATAGCAACGATAGACAAAAAGTGATTACTTACCATCCGCTCCTAAAATAATCGGCAGTCCGCTCTTTCCCGATCCGATAATTACAATCTTGGAATTTGGAGATGCAGATAATTTTTCTGTTGCCTCTATCCCCTTCCACTTGAGTAATTGGTCTGTAATTCCCTTTGATACTATATCCTGGAAATCAGCAATACCCTTTGCTTCTATTCTTTTCCTATCAGCTTCCTGTGCTTCTTTCTGAAGTACAAACTGCATTCTCTGACTTTCCTGGTCGGCTTTTAATTTTTCCTCAATAGATGCGGTAAGTCCCGCAGGAAGTATAATCTGTCTTAGCGGAGCAGCCTCTAATGTTATGCCTCTTTGTTTTACAAGATTTGAAAGCTCATCTTCAATTTGTTTAGAAACCGCTTCCCTTTCAACTGTATATAATGCTCTTGCATCATAACTTGCTGTTACTCCCCTCACCACCGAACGGAATTGGGGAATTAGTATTTTCTCAACGTAATTCTCTCCGACTGTTTTATAAATCCTGTTCGCGTTATCAAAGCTCAAACTAAACAACAGACTGATTTCAACCGTAACGGTTAATCCTTCTTTCGAAGGAACATTCATTGTTTCCTTTATTTCCTGCGTTCTTGCATCAAACTTTACTACTGTTGCCATTGGATTAACAAGATTAACCCCCGGCTTTAAAGTGTTATCACTTACATTTCCCAGGAAATCAACCACACCAACGTGACCCGCAGGAATGATTGTCCAGAATTGCATTATCGCAATTATGGCGGCAATTACTAGACCCACAAAAGCAAATGTTGCTTCCGATTTATTAAATCTTTTTTTTGCGCTGAAATAAACCAGGGAGGCAATAATTGCGGCTACGATAGAGATAATGAATAACATGTTGTCCTCAAATCAAAATTCAACAATAAATATAATTATTTATATTAAGTATTCCTTATGATTTTTACATTATCCGCTCCCCACTTTCCATCACCATCCCCAAATGATGTGCTATAAACATAAATCTGTTTTATTATCAACAACTATATTTCCGGTAAAATCGATTTAGGTTTGAGCTTTTAAATACATTAAAAAATAAAGGAGTGTTTTATGCTTTACACTATAGCTGTTGTTTTATTGGTATTGTGGCTGCTTGGATTAGTCTCTTCATATACAATGGGCGGATTTATCCATATTCTTCTTGTGGTTGCGATAATTATGATCTTTGTAAGAGTAATTCAGGGACGACGGGTATTGTAAAATAACGAGCGTTTCGATTTGGGTAAATTTTCTCTGTTTAAATTCCTTAAGTATGGCAGTTTGATAATTATTACTGTTATTCTCTTTTGTGTGTTGATATTCATTTTATTCCCGGAACCCTTTATCAATACATTTGCTAAAAAACTGATTGCTAAATCTTTTACTAAAGCTAACCCGGATTATACAATCCGGCTTGGTGAGATGCATTATTATGTTTGGGAGAATAGATTAAGCTGCGATACTATAGTTATCAAAAGTGATACTTCAGCAAATGAATTTCATATCGTTTCATTTTCTGTCGATGGGATTGCCTGGATGAAAATACTTCTTAATAAAGATCCTATCCCTAACGCTTTTGAACATTCTGTCATTGATTTAAAAGAAGCAAACGTTATTTTTCACCACTCTCCTTATGAGCTTCGTTTTTCAATGCTGCACATTTCTGTACCCGATTCCATTATGTCTGCAGACTCTATAAAGTTTTATTCTCCCTATGATGATGAACGCTTCTTCTCTAAAAGTCAGTTTAGACGAACTAAATTTCGTTTCACTATACCTGATATTAAAATTTCAGGATTGGACTATCTAAAGCTGCTTCAGGGGACTAACTTTTCTGCGAAAACAATTAAGATGCATAAAATGTTTTTGGATATACTGATAAATAAAGATAAACCATATGATGAATCTTCTCCAAAACCCCAAATGCCAAACGAAATTCTGTCATCATTAAAATTGAATGTTCGAATTGATAGTTTGATTTTAAAAAATGGTCAGCTAAAATATCGTGAACAGTTTATTAAAGGCGAGAAACCGGGCATCATTACTTTTAGTAATTCAAATATCACTATCTCGGGAATAGTTAACCATGCTGTACATCCAAAACCAGCAGTAGTACAAGCGGAGGGATTGTTTTTGAATTCATCCCTGATGAAGCTAAAAATGTCATTGCCTCTCTATTCAAGAGACTTTTCACTGCAATATTCAGGATCCTTAAATACAATAGATGTAACAAAACTAAATTCTTTCCTTGAAACTGCTGAAAATCATCGGGTTAAATCCGGTATCCTTGAAGCAGCAAATTATAATATAACTGTTGATTCCGGAAAAGCAACGGGTACTGTGGGGCTTATCTATAAAGATCTATCCGTTGTAGTCATCAATAAAAACTCAAAGAGTGAAAAAGGACTTCTGGACAAAATCGTCTCTTTCATTGGCAAATTATTTGTAACAAAGAAATCAAATCAGCCGGATAGTAATGGTAATTTTAAAATCGGTAAGATTGATTATACAAGAAAACCTGATGATTATTTTCTCCAGTTTATTTGGTTTGCCCTAAGAAGCGGAATTGGCGATGTTGTGGGATTTTAATTATTTATCCATCTTAAAGGATTAGTCCCTTTTTCATCCGTATGGATTATTGACCTGACATTGATTTCATAATATCTTTATGTTGTAGATCATAGTCCTGTAATTTGACTAAGATACTACAACAAACATGAAAAAAATATATATCGTTCCTCTTATTGTAATTTTGACAGTATTGTGCGGTGCTACTCTTGACAAAAAAACTTCATTAGTTACAACTGCATACCTGCCTGTTAATACGGGCATAACTCTTGTGTACCAATCTTCATTCGGCGACAGCTTTACAAAATATATTCAGGATGGTGAGTTTACTATCAGTTCCAGTGAAGCCGATAAATTCAAATATAAACAGACAATGAAAATTAAAGATGATGGTGTTTATTCACTTGAGACCTATCAATACTTTAAAATATTTCTATTTATTAAAAAAGAAAGTACCATTACCTATAATAAACCTCTGCTGCGTTTTCCTCTTCCCTTATCACCCGGTATGACATGGGAATGGAAAGGGAAAGAATATTCTGATGGCGATACAAGCAATTTGACCCTTAAGGGAAAAGCTCTCTGTAAAGAATCAGTCATTACTAAAGCCGGAACTTTCGAAGCGATTAAAATGGAATCAGTAATCGAAAGCTCCTCAAATGGAAGAAACCGTGTAACTGAATGGTATGCCGAAGGAATCGGGTTAATAAAAGCTAAAATAATAATTGAAGGAGGCGGAATCATGGGTGCTATTCGTGATATCCTCGGCTATGGCACTATTGAATTTGAATTAAAAGAAATGAGAAAACAATAATCCCCCTTACAACACACAAATGACCTCTTTAACCTGCCAAAGGGTATAGTTCCTTTTTCATCCCTTTGATCTATTGAACGATCCATTTATCCTCTTTATAATGTAGAACTAGTTTAAATAAAAACTAATACCCATTTAAAGGATGTCTTAAATGACACCTTTTATTTAATTCATTAACCGGCTCGATCTTTATTAGAGCCAGAGAGAAATCAAATGAAGATTATTTACTTCTTAGTTCTTTTATTACTCACTTCTGAATTACAGCAGGCTCAGAATAAAACTGCCCCGGTTGCAACAGATTCATTGTCCAGGCTGAAGAAGGAAATTTTAGATACAAATAAAATTAAGAATAATGTTAACGATAGCAATATTAAAGCAAATGTTGTTGAGCCGGACACCAATTCTAAGAAAATTTTAGTCAAGGATTCCACTGCGCACCTTTATAACGTTTATCGCGGGTTGCTTAATGATGATCCGCTATATAACAAACAAGCTCCCGTTTGGCAGCCAATTTTTAAGGTTGTTCTACAAAATACTTTATTAAACTTAGTTGATAATTATCTTCTTCATTATGATTTTCCTGTCGTGGGGTTCAATTCGTGGAACCGGACAGTTATTCACTCAGGATTTCCATGGGGCGATGGATGGAAATGGGATGAGGACAGGTTTGGGAATAATTTTTTTCTGCACCCATATACGGGGGCAAGTTATTTTAATATAGCCCGTGCGAACGGATATGATTACTGGGAGTCATCACTCTTTGTTTTTGGCGGCGCATATATGTGGAAACTCTTTGGTGAGAATGGCGGACCCGAAGGAAAACCGGAACGGGAAGATCTTATCATTACAACTCTTGGCGGCATATTCGGCGGTGAAGTACTATATAGATTAGGTTCAAATGTTATTGATGAAAGAACTTCGGGATTAGAAAGAGTTGGCAGAGAATCTCTTGCCTTCTTATTAAGTCCCGGCAGAACTTTAACAAGGTTGTTGTCCGGTAAATTGTTCAATCATAATACAGAAGAAGTGTATCAAAAAGAACCGCTCGATATTGTACTTTCGGCAGGAGCGCTTGTTGTCAATAACGAGAAAGCTTTTGGCTCAGGAACAAGTGGATTGTTTTGAAACGCAGATTTTGATTATGGAAATCCTTTCGAGAAAAGAAGCCGAAAACCTTACGATTATTTTCAACTGCGGACAGATTTAAATATCGGGCAAGGCAGAAAAGTAGTGGATAATATAATCGGATATGGTATATTAACAGGAACTAACACTAAAATCGGGAATGGTGAAGTTCTTGCAGGATTCTTTCAACATTTCGATTATTGGGATAACAAAGTTTTTGAGTTAGGTACTATGGCATTCGGAGGCGGCGCGATTACAAAATTTAACATCAGTAAGGGAACTAATCTTTTTACAAATGTAAATTTGGCTTTTATTCCATTCGCCGGTAACTCAACTGAAAAAGGGCCGGATACTTCTCAGATAAGGGATTATAATTTTGGCGGAGGAGCTCAATTTAAATGTGATCTCACATTAAACGTAAGTGGAATTTTCAGCTTTACATTATTAAGTTATTATTACTGGATTCATACCTATGTGGGTTTTTCCGGAGATAATTTAATAGGTATTATCAAACCCAGAATTGAATTTCAGGTATTTAAAAATATCGGAATCGGATTTGAGCATAAAATTTATTACGAGGACAGATATTTACGAGATTTTTCTCCAACTCATCAGGTGCATACTGAGCAGAAAATCTTTGTGACTATTTATTTGGCAGACTTCTTACACAACAGGTAAAAAAATAATATGTACACCAACGTAAAGAATATATATATAACCGTACTTCTAACCATTATATGCGGAAGTTCCCTGTTCGCGCAAAGCCCGGCAATACAGGATTCAGCAACCGGATTAAAATATAATTTCTCCCAGTTCGGAAAGGAAACATGGAGTTTCATAAAATCGCCGGGTAAATGGAACGGCGGCGATTTTCTTAAAATAGGAATAATTGGTGCCAGCACTTTTATAATAATGGAAACTGCAGATAAACCTATTCGTGATATTGTCCTGAAAAATAATCAGAATTATTATCATAGCTTTCCTGTTGAATTCGGTAGAGTGTGGGGTGAACTTTATTCACCAGTTGTTTTATTCGGAGGATTCGCAATACACTCACTTATAACGAATGACATTACAACCAGGAAAATTGCTTACGAAATCGGTCAGGCTTCTATTTATGCGGGTGTAATAAATTATATATTAAAACTGGCAATTGGAAGGGCACGCCCCTATCTCAATGAAGATCAGTTCACATTTCACCCTTTCTCTTCAATATTAAATCAGGATTATCATTCAATGCCCGGCGGACATTCAACTGCTGCATTTGTTATATCCACTGTTCTATCAAGGAACGCCAAGCCGACATGGTTAAAAATATTGGCTTATGTTCCGGCTGTGATGACATTTGCGTCCCGTGTTTATCAGGACCAGCACTGGACATCAGATGATTTCCTTGGAGCCGCTTTTGGTTATTTTATTGCCACCTGGGTAGTAGATCAGCATGAATCTACAAACTCACCAATAGAAATGTCATCTGTTTATCCATTAACTATCAGGATCGCGTTTTGACAACAATCTTCAGATCAAAAACGCGGTAACAGTTAATCTTCGTTTTAGTGATTATAAAAGTGAGAAAACAATTGCAAACAATGAATATTCATTTGGCTGACCCGCTTTTGACATAGTCCTTTTTTCATCCCTTTGTACTATATCTGCCCTCCTAAATTCCAGCTATCTTATTATCAAGTAAATAATAAAAACTAAATAAACAAAGAAGTTGATTCATTATGAATTTATTGAAGATTTCAATAGTTCCTAAGTCTACTCTTCACCATCATTTTTAAGGAATCATGAAAAACACAAATACATTTACATTGCGTATTTTGAACACATTGATATTCTTCTTCGGAATTATATTGATAGCCACATTTATTATGCCTACGATAACATTATCTCAATCTTCACCTGCACGGGTTAATCTTGCAACCTCAGGCGATTTCGTGTTAATTGCTAAGACAGGAATTTCTACCACAGGGACAACTCATATTACCGGAGATATTGGCGTCAGTCCAAGTACAGCTACTTCCATAACCGGTTTTGGACTAATCATGGATGCTTCCAATACATTTTCAACATCTTCTTTAATCACCGGAAAAGTATACGCTGCTGATTATACTACACCAAGCCCCACAAAAATGACTACTGCAATTGGTGATATGGAAACAGCATATACAAACGCTGCCGGAAGACTATTACCCGATTATTCTGAACTTTATCTTGGTAACCTTACCGGAAAAACGCTGACCCCGGGTCTTTATAATTGGTCATCCGGCGTTCAGGTATCATCTGCTGGTGTTACTATTTCGGGTTCTGCAACCGATATCTGGATTTTTCAGATAGCTCAGGATCTTGTGTTGACCAGCGGTGCAAACGTTATTTTAAGTGGAGGAGCTCTTGCATCTAACATATTCTGGCAGGTTGCCGGGCAGGTTGAACTTGGAACCACTGTTGCTATGAAAGGAATAATTTTATGTAAGACCAAGATAGTTATGAGCACAGGTGCGTCTCTTCTCGGCAGAGCTCTGGCACAATCCGCAATTACTTTAGATGCAGATGCTATAACTGCTCCGCCCCTTATAAACAGCATAGGAGCAGATGGTGTGAAAATCCCTGGTCAGTTTTTTCTCGCGCAGAATTTCCCGAACCCGTTCAATCCTTCAACTAAAATAAAATACAATCTACCGGTTGATTCCAGGGTCACCCTGGAAATATTGAATGTGATTGGTAAGAGAGTTAGCCAACTTGTTAATGCAGAACAATCCGCAGGATCATATTCTGTAGATTTTAATTCTAATAATAAAAACATTACTTCCGGTGTATATTTTTATAAGTTAACTGCTGTGGGCAATTCAGCCGGACATAATTTTTCATCGATTAAGAAAATGATCCTTTTGAAATGATAAACAATTGACAAGTATAAACTACCTTCAGGCAGTTTACACAAGTATTTCAAAACAGTACAATTATATTATTGCACAATTTACAGTTCTCAGTGTGGTTGGCAAATTAAACAAATAGTAATGTTTTTTTGGTTTTTGTACTTTATGCCACATCTTTTTTCTAGGGCAAATCTTTTTACAATTTATCATACTTTTCATAAAATATCTGCGGATATTGGATAAATTCGGCTAAAAAATAGAATTAGTCCCTTTTTCATCCTTTTGGGGGATATACTTACCAATACAATTTTTGTAGTATAAATCCGGTTATTAATATTTGTTTTATTAAACATTATGTGGAATAATATTATTTGTAATCAGATTAAACCCGGAAGCAAAGTAAATCTTTATATTATTTCAAATGGAATACGATGAAGGTCATCAATCCGAAAATAAATCAAACGTTGTTCAAACTGAAAGTTCAGCTTAGCGATAGTTTTCTTAATAAACAATTTGCTGCCGGGGAACCTCCTTTGCGTTCAGAGTTATTCAGCGCAGATCAGATGGAACAGCATGGCAAAGTACTAGCCAACAGACATACATTAGGAACCTCCCGAATTCCGGACCAGCACCTGCTTGCCAGGTTAGCGGAGAATGAAATATTTTTACTTGAGGTCCACAATTTATTAACTGAAACGGTTAAAGAAGACCAACAAATAACACCTGCCGGTGAATGGCTGCTCGATAATTTTTATTTAATAGAAGAACAGATCCGAACAGGCAAAAGACATTTACCCAAAGGATATATAAAAGAATTACCAAGACTGCAAAATGGTCCCTCAAAAGGTTTGCCGAGAGTTTATGATATTGCCCAGGAAGTAATTTCACATGGAGATGGACGGGTTGACCCGGAAAATCTTAGCCGCTTTGTAACTGCCTATCAAACTATAACAACTTTAAAAATTGGTGAGTTGTGGGCAATCCCAACCATGCTGCGTCTGGCGCTAATAGAAAACCTAAGACGTGTTGCTGTAAGAGTGGCTGCCGGAAGAATAGACAGGGACCTTGCAAATTCATGGGCAGACAAAATGACAGAGGTTGTTGAAAAAGATCCCAAAAGTCTGATATTGATAATTGCAGATATGGCGCGATCTGACCCTCCAATGACGAGTTCATTCGTTTCAGAATTTACACGAAGACTTCAGGGATTAAGTCAGGTTCTTATATCACCACTAAAGTGGATTGAACAAAGATTATCTGAGTCGGGTCAAACAATTGAAAAATTAGTTCAGTCGGGTATCCAACAACAAGCCGGTGATCAGGTTTCAATCAGTAACAGCATTGGAAGTCTCAGATTTCTTGAATCAACAAACTGGAAGCAGTTTGTTGAAATGATGAGTATTGTTGAACAGATACTTCATAAAGACCCCGGTGGAATTTATAGTAAAATGGATTTTGTTACCAGGGATAATTACCGGCATGTAATTGAGAAGATTGCTAAAAGAAGCCCACAGTCTGAAGAGGATATTGCACAGAGGGCAATATCTCTAACACAGGAAAGTGCTATAATTCAAGGGATCGGAGATAGATCTACGCATGTGGGTTATTACCTCATAGATAAAGGATTGAATCAACTGGAGAACATTTCAAAAGTAAAATTTTCAATTTCGGTTAATCTCAGAAAAATGAGCTGCCGGTTTCCTTTGTTGATTTATATAATTCCAATAATAATAACAACTTTGATCTTATCAACAATCTTATTATCAAAGGCTAGTGAGAAAGGGCTACAGGGTTGGCAGCTTGTAGCTTCAGGAATTCTTTTTTTGTTATGTACAAGTCAATTGGCAGTTACACTCGTAAACTGGCTTTCAACGGTGATGGCAAGACCGGAACCTTTACCAAGAATGGATTTTTCAGAAGGAATACCTCCGGAATTAAGGACTCTTGTCGTCATTCCAACCATTATAACAAGTCATCAAAACATAATAGAATTGACAGAGTCTCTGGAAGTAAGGTATCTTGCAAACAAGGATAACAATCTGCACTTTGGGCTTCTAACTGATTTTAAAGATTCATTTTCAGAGACACTTCCTGGAGATGAACAACTTGTTCAACTTGCGTGCAAAAAAATTGAAGAATTAAATGAAAAATATAATGGTTTAAATAGCGACACCTTCTTCCTCTTTCACCGTCCCAGACAATGGAATCCTAAAGAAAAATTATGGATGGGTTATGAACGCAAAAGAGGAAAACTTGAGGAATTGAATTCCTTGCTGCGAGGGGGTTCAAAAAACCGATTCTCAGTTATCGTTGGAAAGACTGATGTTTTGTCAGTTGTTAAGTATGTTATTACACTCGATACAGATACTCAACTACCGCGCGACTCAGCACGCCAGTTAGTTGGGGCTATATCTCATCCTTTAAATCGTGCACGTTACAATGCAAAGAAACAACGTGTATGTGAAGGGTATACAATTTTGCAACCAAGAGTAGCAGTTAGTCTTCCTGGTACTAATCGTTCACGATTTGCCAGACTATATGGAAGTCAACCCGGAATTGATCCATATACGCGAACTATTTCTGATGTATATCAGGATGTATTTGGTGAGGGGTCATTCATTGGAAAGGGAATTTATGATGTGGATGTTTTCATACAAGCCATAAGCGGACGTTTCCCGGAGAACCTGATTTTAAGTCATGATCTTATCGAGGGTTGTCATGCACGGGCTGGATTGCTAAGTGATGTTCAATTATTTGAAGAATATCCAACCCGATATAATATGGATGTAAACAGAAGGCATCGTTGGATCCGTGGTGACTGGCAAATTATGTTTTGGCTATTGCCTTTTGTTCCCAGTCTGAATGGAGGGTTGAAAAAAAATCCGCTATCCCTTTTGTCCCGGTGGAAAATCTTCGATAACCTTCGCCGCAGTTTAATTCCTCTGTCAATGACAGCCCTATTCCTTTTTGGATGGATTATAATGAAAGACCCATTATTTTGGATTTTGTCAGCAACGGGAATTATACTTATACCCTCAATTATTATATCCATATTTGATTTTTTTAAGAAACCGATAGATTTGTTTTGGCGTCAGCATCTTGCAGCCTCAATGCTTTCAACCCGGGACTATTTCATTGAAGCTGCCTTTACAATTACAACGCTCCCTTATGAAGCATTTTTTAGTCAGGACGCTATTTTACGCACCCTATGGAGGATGCTGATTTCACATAAAAAACTTCTTGAGTGGAACCCGTTCAATGTTAATATTCGCAAAAGTCTCAATACTCTTAAAGGATCTTACAGGACGATGTGGATTTCACCTTTTACAACTTTTTGTGTGATAATATATTTCGTGGTTTCAAAACAGGCGATACCTATAATTATTTTACCAATAATTCTTCTATGGGTTGGCGCACCCGCCATAACGTGGTGGATCAGTTTACCACTAATAAAGCGTAAATCAATATTATCGATTTCGCAGAAATTATTTCTACGTAATCTTACACGAAAGACATGGTCCTTCTTTGAAACTTTTGTAAGCGAAAAAGACAACTGGTTACCACCCGATAATTATCAGGAAGAACCTTTAGGCTCGATTGCACACCGCACTTCACCAACAAACATAGGCATGGCGCTGCTTGCTAATTTGTCCGCATTTGATTTTGGTTTTATAACCGCGGGGCAACTTATTGATCGTACCTCAAATACTTTCCAAACAATGGAAAAATTAGAAAGATACCAGGGACATTTCTTTAATTGGTATGATACACTCACTTTACTGCCGCTCAGACCTATATATATATCCTCGGTTGACAGTGGGAATCTTGCAGCACACCTGCTTATACTTCGTCAGGGAATTCTTTCGATACCGGATAAAAAAATATTTGAACCACAATTTTTTGAAGGAATCAGCGACACTTTAAGAATTCTCACCGATTATGCGGCAAGTGATATTCATGCTATTTTAGAACAAATAAAGAATGACCTCGAAACCGCAATAAAGTTTCCGCCTGTTTCTCTGTCAGCGGTATGGTTAATATTAAACAAACTAGTAACCTCCACATCAAATGCGGCATTAAATTATAAATCAGAAATTGATAATCAGGTTTCCTGGTGGGCGAATGCTCTATCCCAACAGTGTTTGACATCCCTAAACGAGTTGGAATTTCTCGCGCCATGGATTAAACTGACTGTTACAAATAGTCTCGATCTCCCTACCGGTTCTGATAAAATACCAACTCTCCGTGAGTTGGCAAATACCGATATAAAAGCATCACCCTTTAAAGAACTCACGGAATTAAACAACGGGAATAAAGAGTATGTGAATAATCTTCAACTGTTGATCAATGAATCAAAAAAACGTGCCAATGAAAAGATCGGGTCAATCAAGCAGCTTGTAAGACAATCAAGCGAATTCTCAGAAATGGATTATAGTTTTCTATATGACAAAACCAGGCATCTATTGTCCATTGGATATAGTGTAGAGGAAAAGCGTAAAGATTCAAGCTATTATGATCTTCTTGCATCAGAAGCAAGACTTAGCACTTTTGTCGCAATCGCCCAGGGACATTTGCCGCAGGAAAGTTGGTTTGCCCTGGGAAGACTTCTTACAACTGTTGGTGGTAAACCAATTCTGCTTTCATGGAGTGGTTCAATGTTTGAATATCTAATGCCGCTTCTGATAATGCCTACTTACGAGAACACATTACTTGACCAGACTTATAAAGCCGCCGTGAAAAGACAAATTGAATATGGAATACAGCGGGGTGTTCCATGGGGAATTTCCGAATCATGCTATAACACAGTAGACGTAAATCTTAATTATCAATACCGTGCATTCGGAGTGCCGGGATTAGGGCTTAAACGCGGACTTTCAGAAGACCTGGTTATTGCGCCATATGCTTCAGTACTTGCATTAATGGTTGAGCCGGAAGCTGCGTGTAATAATCTTCAGCTGCTTGACTCTAAAGGACTTTTAGGTAAATTTGGATTCTTTGAGTCCGTAGATTATACAAGTTCACGACTTCCAAGAGATCAGTCGGCTGTTATTGTTAAAACTTTCATGGCACATCATCAGGGAATGAATCTTCTCTCATTAGCTTATCTGATTCTGGATCAACCAATGCAAAAAAGATTTGAATCTGATCCATTATTTGAATCTACTATGCTGCTTCTGCAGGAAAGAATTCCAAAGACGACATTATTCTATACCCATTCATCGGGATCGTCGGAAACTTTTTCAGGTGGTGGAAATTCTGAGTTGCCTGTTCGAAAAATAACCAACCCTGATATAGCGATACCCGAGGTACAATTATTATCAAATGGCAGATACAGTGTTATGGTTACAAGTGCCGGCGGTGGATATAGTAAATGGAAAGATATTGCGGTGACACGATGGCGCGAAGACAGTACGTGCGATAACTGGGGAACATTTTGTTATATCCATGATGCGACGAGTGGTGAATTATGGTCAAATTCATACCAGCCAACTCTTAAGCGTTCAAAAAATTATGAGGCAATATTCTCTGAAGGACATGCTGAATTCCGTCGTAAGGATCAGAATTTTGATTTGCATACCGAGATTGTTGTTTCACCTGAAGATGATATAGAATTGCGCCGGATTCATTTGAGGAATAGTTCACGAGCAAGCAAGGTGATTGATATAACCAGCTTTGCGGAAGTTGTATTAGCACCTTCAATTCAGGACGATCTGCATCCGGCATTTAGTAATTTATTTGTTCAAACCGAAATACTTAAAGAGCGGGAAGCAATATTATGCACCCGAAGACCCCGCTCACCTGAAGACCCAACCTTATGGATGTTTCACATGATGGTTGTCCGCAGGACAAATACCGGAGAGATTTCATTTGAGACTAACCGTATGAAATTCATTGGACGGGGACAGACAATAAATTCACCAATCGGAGTAAAAGATTCTGGTGCGCTTTCTAATAGTCAGGGATCAGTACTGGACCCCATAGTTGCAATTAAATATCACTTAACAATTGAACCTGAAGAAACTGATAACAATAGATATGATAACCGGAATTGGAGAAAACCGGGATATAGCCATTAAACTTATTGATAAATATCAGGACCGGCGGCTTGCTAATCGGGTTTTTGAACTTGCCTGGACACATAACCAGGTTGCGCTTCGACAAATAAATGCTACAGAAGCAGACGCCCAACTTTACAGCCGATTAGCTAATTCCGTCATTTATTCAAATTCATATCTTCGAGCAGATCCGGGTATTATTATGAAAAACCGAAGAGGACAATCCGGCTTGTGGGGATATTCAATTTCTGGTGATTTACCAATCGTGCTGCTCCGAATCGAAGACTCGGCCAATATTGAAATAGTTCGTCAGATTGTACAGGCACATGCCTACTGGCGTTTAAAGGGGCTTGTAGTTGATCTTGTTATCTGGAATGAGGATCATGCAGGTTACAGGCAGCAACTTCAGGAACAAATAATGAGATTGATTGCTTCAGGTATAGAAGCAAATAATATTGATCGTCCCGGTGGGATCTTTGTACGTCAGGCAGACCAGATTTCAGATGAAGACCGAATTCTTATTCAAACAGTTTCAAGAGTAATCATTTCAGATAAGCAAGGAACTTTAGAAGCACAAGCAAATCACCGTTCTATAGCTGAATTGCCAGTCCGTCGTTTAGAAAGAATCCGAACATATCATTCCCCTAAGCATGATGATCCTTTATTTCAACGGGATGACCTTCTTTTCTTCAATGGATTTGGAGGGTTTACACAGGATGGTCATGAATATATAATTACTACTACAGACAAACATATAACTCCCGCTCCGTGGGTAAATGTTATTGCAAATCCAAACTTCGGAACTATCGTTACAGAGAGCGGCCCTAATTATACCTGGAGTGAAAATGCGCATGAGTTCCGGATTACACCGTGGAATAATGATCCTGTAAGTGATTCAAGCGGAGAAGCATTTTATATGCGTAATGAGGAGACGGGATATTTTTGGTCACCCACACCACTTCCTTCCAGAGGAATTGGAAGTTATGTTAGTCGTCATGGATTTGGTTATAGCTGTATATGAGCATAATGAGGGAGGGATTCGAACAGAATTATGGATATATGTAGCGATGGATGCTTCAATCAGATTTTCAGTACTAAAAGTGCGAAATGAATCAGGTAAAAAACAGCATCTTTCAGCTACAGGATATATTGAACTTGTTCTTGGAGATTTGCGTTCGAAATCGGCAATGCATATTGTTACTGAAAAAGATTCCGGCAATGGAGCAATCTATGCAAGAAATTCTTATAACCCCGAATTTTCAAACAGAATTACTTTCTTTCACACTGATGATGAAATTCATTCAATTACCTGCGACCGGACAGAATTCCTGGGAAGAAATGGGACGCTTCAAAAACCGGCAGCTATGTCACGCTTACATCTTTCCGGCAGAACAGGAGCCGGTTTGGATCCTTGTACAGCTATCCAGGTTCCATTTGAACTTGAAGATGGACAAGAACGGGAAATAATATTTAAAATAGGAACAGGTAACAGCAAAAGCGAAGTTAAAAAAATGGTTCAACTATATACTGGAGTAACGGCAGCAAAAACCGCATTAGATTCAGTATGGCAATATTGGAAGCACACGCTTGGTGCAGTTCAGGTTGAAACACCTGACCCCTCTTTAAATGTTATGGCGAACGGTTGGCTTTTGTATCAAACTTTAGCCTGCCGCATATGGGCAAGAAGCGGATATTACCAATCAGGAGGAGCTTATGGATTTCGGGATCAGTTACAAGATTCAATGTCGTTGATTCATACTGAACCGGGACTTATCCGAAAACATCTGCTACTTTGTGGAAGCCGCCAATTCATAGAAGGAGATGTTCAGCATTGGTGGCATCCGCCGTCAGGCAGAGGAGTGAGGACTCATTGTTCGGATGATTACCTTTGGCTTCCATTGGTTATGAGCCGATATGTTCTTAGTACAGGTGATACCGGAATACTAAATGAATCAATTCGGTTTTTGGAAGGACGCCCGGTAAATGCAGAGGACGATTCTTATTATGATCTTCCAGGCAGATCAGAAGAATCAGGAACCATGTATGAGCATTGTGTGCGGGCGATTTTACATGCCCTAAGATTTGGAACACATGGTTTACCTTTAATTGGAACAGGCGATTGGAATGATGGAATGAATATGGTTGGCAAAGAAGGGAAGGGAGAAAGTATATGGCTGGGATTCTTTCTTATATAAAGTACTTATTCAATTTATAAAAATTGCAAACATACAAGAGGACAAAGTTAGGGCGAATCAATTCCAGGAGGAAGCCAGCATATTAAGAAGGAATATTGAAAAGAATGGGTGGGATGGCAATTGGTATCGAAGAGCTTACTTTGATGATGGTACACCGCTTGGGTCCGAAATTAATCAGGAATGTAAAATAGATTCCATTTCCCAAAGCTGGTCAGTACTTTCGGGTGTGGGCGATAAATACGCGAATAAATAAAGCAATGGATTCGCTTGAAAAATATCTTGTCCATAGAAAAGAGTCTTTGATTCAACTATTAGACCCGCCATTTGATAAATCCGAATTAAATCCGGGTTACATTAAAGGTTATGTTCCGGGAGTAAGAGAAAATGGTGGACAGTATACACATGCGGCTATTTGGGCTGCTATGGCATTTGCAGCATTAGGCAATAGTCAACATGCATGGGAATTACTAAAAATAATTAATCCTGTAAATCATGGGAATTCTCCGGAAAAAATACTTACTTATAAAGTGGAACCATATGTGGTTGCGGCTGATGTTTATGCACTTTCGCCTCATACAGGGCGGGGCGGGTGGACATGGTACACTGGATCTGCAAGCTGGATGTATCAACTAATAACAGAATCACTTCTTGGAATGAGGCTTGAGGTGGATAAACTATTTTTTACACCATGCCTGCCAATTGAATGGGAATCCTATAAAGTGCATTACAGGTATAGAGAAACTAATTATAACATTTCAATTATTCAGCTTCAAAATGAAAATGACGGTTCAGGTGTAACAGTCGATGGGGTTAAAAACCCTGACAATATTATTCCATTAGTTGATGATCATCAGGAGCATTGGGTTGAAATTAAAGTATTTAATATTAATAATACTTCTAAAAACAATAATTGAGGATTAGTCCTTTTTTCATCCCTTTGGTCTATTGAATCCTCCCCCGCCTACGGCTACCTTAATCTATGAAAAAAATCAGATTATTACTTTTTGAAGGTTACCGGTACGCATATTATTCTGTACTCACAAAATCAACCATAAACATATAATTATACAAAATAAGGAATCTGTACATGAATCGTTTTTATTATTTAGTTACTGCACTTTTTTTACTAATAGCATTTAATAATTCCATTGCACAGGAACGCCGCTTTGGACTGGGTGTAATGGTGGGTGAGCCCACAGGAATTAGTGCAAAATTATGGACCACTCAAACGAATGCTTTGGATTTTGGTCTTGGTTGGTCAGCATTTGATAACGGGCATAATACCGGCAGCCGGATACATTTTCATATGGATTATCTCTGGCATTCATTTGATGCTATAAGGTCATCAGAACGTTTCCCAATCTATTATGGCATAGGTGGACGATTTAATGGTGGATCCGGGAATGAGGGTTCATTAGCTGTTCGTGGGGTTTTGGGAATAGCATGGCTGCCCCGTGCAACTCCAATTGATATTTTCCTGGAACTAGCTCCTTCGTTTGAACTAACTCCTTCATCGGGGTTTGCTCTTGACGCTTCAATAGGCGCACGATATTACTTTGAATAAAAGATAACTGTTAAACAAATATTATAAACAATAAAAAAGGAATAGAAAATGAAATTATTTACAATCGTTTTGCTGATGCTTTTCAGCTTAACTAAAATCAATTTTGCTCAGGAAGTGGAGCGTACGCCAAAACGAAACGCAATGTCAAACGTGTTTGGAGTAACTGTTGAAGGCGGAGCAACTTTAGGAATGACCGATTATCCGACGAACAAATATCAATATACCGGTAAATTTTCACTGGAATATTATTTCCCTTCATCGGGTAATGGAAATTTAGGAGTTAGAATATTTGGACAGTCAGGATTTATTGGTGGCACAAACCCCTATTCAAACTTCGGAAATCCGACAAATGAATTTCACACAAAAACTGATTTGTACGGAGGTGGATTAATTTACACTCAAAATATTGGTGGTGCTGTGTATCCCTGGGTTTCTGTAGGAATGGCAAACCTATGGTTTTATCCCAAGGATGGAAATGGAAATAAATTACCTGGTTATACAGCCGGAGCATATTCTAACCATATGTTAGCTTATACCGGAGATGGTGGTTTTAGATTTCAGGTGTCGAAAAACATGAGCGTTAATTTAGCCGCCGGAGTAGTACTTGGCACCAAAGATTATCTTGATGATGTAAAATCCGGTTCAGCCAATGATTATTTTTACACTGCAACGATAGGTTTTTCATATTATTTTGGAAGAGATAAAGATTCTGACGGTGATGGTGTTCCGGATTCCAGAGATGCATGTCCGGGAACCCCGATGGGTGTAAAAGTAGATGACAACGGCTGCCCGCTTGATTCTGATAATGATGGTGTACCGGATTATCTTGATAAATGTCCTAACACTCCTGCCGGGGTAAAGGTTGATGTTAATGGCTGTCCTCTTGATGCTGACGGTGATGGCGTTCCTGATTATCTTGATAAATGTGCGAACACACCTGCCGGTGTTGCAGTTGATGTTAATGGCTGCCCGCTTGATTCTGATGGCGACGGTGTTCCGGATTATCTTGACAAATGTCCAAACACTCCAACTGGTGTCCAGGTAGACGCTGATGGTTGTCCAATTAAAAAAGAACGTGATACAGTTGTTATTACACAACCTAAAGAAATAGAATCATTGATACTTAGCGGAGATACAAACTTTGAATTTAATAAGTCAAAACTTCTCCCCAATGCATATCCAGTACTTGATGGTCTTGTAGGTACAATGAATAAACATCCTAAATACAAATGGGAAATCGGTGGTTATACTGACGGGATAGGCTCTGTTAATTACAATAAAAAGTTATCAAAACAAAGAGCTCAAGCAGTTGTAGATTATCTTGTTGGCAAGGGTATTGACAGAAATAACCTGACAATAGTAGGTTATGGTAAAGAGAATCCGGTTGCAACAAATGAAACAAATGAAGGTAGATCTATGAACAGAAGAGTTGAAATAAAAATATTGTCTAAAGATAGCCAATAGAATTATTTAACTAATAGTTCCTAATTTAAGAAGCGGCTTTTGAATAGCCGCTTCTTTTTTTTATAACCAAACCACACAATTAATTACCACAATCTACTAAAAAACGAAACCCATTCTACTGTAAAGGGCTATGTTTTAGTTATATTTAATGACAATAAATAAAATGATTTCTTTCCATTATCAGATAAACAAATTATGATTAATCGTTACGGTACATTTCTAATTATTATCCTCATACTTTCCAACTTTGTCTTCTCCCAGAATAATTCAATAGTTGCAGCATCAAGTTCAAATGCCATTGTTTTGAAAATTGATCACGATATTCATTACAAATATGGATGTTCATATCCTATGACTTATCAAATAGAAATCCCGAATTCATTAACGGGTTTAATTGCATGGCGGAAATTTGCAGTTAATGACAGATGGTCTGAAATTCAGGGAAAAACATCTAATGATTTATTTAATGCAATTGAAGCCGCCCGTTTTGACTACAATAAAGGAATTGCATATATATCGGTTCCGTTTTCAGCATTTAGCGACACTCTTTATATTCAAATAACTGATTCGACCGGGAATCCCGTTAATATTAATTATCAGGGAATAAGTAAATACTATGATAACCGGGATGCGGCAGTAACTGTAACCTGCGATGATTGGTCTGATTGGGTTGTTCAGGATAATCGTTTTAGTACACTACTGAATACTTTTCGATCTTATCATCTATATGTAACTGTGGGTGTTATTACTAACGCAGGAAACAGTTCCGGTTCAACATGGTCAATTCTTCAGCAGCAGCTTAATGACGGATATATAGAAGCTGCTTCTCACAGCCGCTCCCATCCCCCTACTCCATATGAGGATTACACCGGAGAGATTGTCGGATCATACGATGATATTTTAAGCCATCTTACTCTGCCGCCACTTTTTTCATTGGGTTCCACCAAGGAATATGTTTACACATGGATTGCGCCATTCGGTTCGTTTAACAACGAAATTGATTCCATGATGCAATTTAGAAGTTATTTAGTTGCCCGGTTATATCCCGTTGGAAATAAAGATATTCCTTTTGATACTTTCAGTGACTGGAATAAAAACGTTCAACATTTTGGTGTAACCAATGCCGGGGTTGAGATTGGTGCGCCAAGTTGGGGCGGCGGGGATACATCTATTTTATCTTTGAATGGGAAATTTGATTCGGTAGTAACTCAAGGTGGTATTTATCATATTATGTGGCATCCACAGGTTATTTATCCTGATATTAATAGTCCATATTTTCAGAATCACCTTTCCCACATAAGCAATCATCCAAACATCTGGTACGTTAATTTTGGACATCTTTATCTTTATCATTTTCTACAGGAAACCAGCATAACCATAACAACTGACATCGCTAAAGAGAATAATATTCCAGGGGATTTTCAATTATCCCAGAACTTTCCCAATCCTTTCAATCCGGTTACAACCATAAAATATAAAATTCAGAGTTCGGAAAGGGTTGAGTTAAAGGTATTCAATGTTCTGGGAGAAGAAATTAAAACAATCGTAGATTCCTATCAAAATCCCGGACAATATTCAGTAACCTTTAACGCGGATAACCTGCCGAGCGGAATTTATCTATATAGACTAACTGCAGGTAGTAATATTTCCACAAAGAAAATGATATTATTAAAATAGCGGTCAGCTATTACGGTTAAACTGCCTATAGCAATAGAATGAAAATCAGGGGAATTGACTCATTTGGGGGAAAAGAGTAGTCCACTTTTCATCCTTATGGACTATTGTTTGTGTTAGTCACAATTCAATAATTTACGAAGCAGAGTAATTAAGATATTAATATTTCATTTTAAGCATATGGATCCTTATACCTATATGATTAATTGTAATAATGCTTAGTAAGATTATTTTATTGACAAAAAAAGTACGGAAAGAAATCATGGCAAAGAAAAAAGAAGCTCAGGTTCAACGTAAAGTTTTACCCAAAACTCCTACGAGTATTCAGGGATTAGATGAAATAACCGGAGGGGGTTTACCAAAAGGCAGACCGACACTTGTCTGCGGTGGCGCGGGCTGCGGTAAGACACTCTTTGCTATGGAATTTATTGTCCGCGGAGCAACTCAATATAATGAACCGGGTGTTTTTATATCCTTTGAAGAAACAGAGCAGGAGCTAACCGCAAACGTTGCTTCACTGGGGTTTGATCTTGATAATCTTGTAAAACATAAAAAGATTCATCTTGAGCATATTCATATTGAAAGGGCTGAAATAGAACAAACCGGTGAATATGATCTGGAAGGATTGTTTATCAGAATTCATTCAGCTATTGAGGATATTGGCGCAAAGCGTGTTGTACTTGACACCATTGAAACACTTTTTTCAGGATTACCAAATCCATTTATATCTAAGGGCGGAATTACAACGCTTATTGAGGTGGCTAAAAAGAAAAGGAATAACAACAATAATTACAGCAGAACGTGGCGATGGATCTTTAACACGTCAGGGTTTGGAAGAGTACGTATCTGATTGCGTAATTTTACTGGATCATCGCGTAAATGACCAGTCATCAATACGCCGACTAAGAATTGTAAAATACCGGGGCTCAACACATGGCACAAACGAATATCCATTTCTGATTGATGAAGATGGTTTTTCGGTTATGCCTGTTACATCTCTTGGTTTGAATTATTATTCATCGGACGAGAGAATTTCCACGGGGATACCCCGCCTTGACACAATGCTTTCGGGAAAAGGATATTTTAGAGGCAGCACAGTACTTGTTTCAGGTACAGCGGGTACAGGTAAAACGAGCATGGCTGCACAATTTGTTGAAGCGGCATGCAAGAGAAATGAGAGGGTTCTTTATTTTACTTTTGAGGAATCACCAAGTCAACTAATTCGTAACATGTGTTCAATTGGAATTAATTTAGAACCCTGGTTGAGAAAAGGGCTGCTACAGTTCCATGCAACGCGACCAACTCTTTATGGATTAGAAACTCATCTAACCACAAGTATTAAATTAATTAACAAATTTAAACCTTATGTTGTAATTCTTGACCCAATAAATGCATTTGTAATGGGAAATAACCAAACAGAAGTTAAAACAATGTTATTGAGACTTGTTGATTTTTTAAAGATGAAGCGATGTACAGCATTTTTCACAAGCCTAACGGCTGCCGGGGAGAATATGGAGATTTCAGATGTTTATGTTTCATCACTGATAGATACCTGGCTTCTACTGCGAGATATTGAAATTGGCGGCGAACGAAACAGGGGATTGTATGTACTTAAATCCCGCGGTATGGAACACTCAAATCAAATTCGTGAATTTAAATTGACAAATGACGGTATAGAGTTACTTGATGTTTATGTTGGACCCGAAGGTGTATTGACAGGTTCAGCACGTTTGTCGCAAGAATCGAAAGACCAGGCAGAACAACTAATGCGTCAGCAGGAAATAGTACGAAAACAATTTGGATTAGAGAGAAAGCGTGAAGCATTAGAGGCTCAAATTGCATTAATGAAAGCTGAGTTTGAAGGTGTAGAATCAGATGCTCTCAAAGTTATCGGCATAGAAAAAGCAAGGAATGAAACATTTGTTCAGGACAAGGCTAAGATGGCTCAGAGCAGAAAGGGTGACGTAAACATAAAAGTATCGGCAAAAAGAAATGAGAAAAAGATCTTAATTTGATATACAGGAGAAACAAATTAATAACCAAATTAGAGGAAACTCATTGAAGAAAATCAGGATTCTTCTAATAGAAGATAACAGACTGCTGCGTGAAGGAATTGAATCGATGTTAAAGAAACAAACCGATATGCAGGTTGTCTATTCTATTAGTAACGGTGAAGATATTTTAGACTTGATAGAAAAACATAAACCAAATATGGTTCTTCTTGATTTCGGGGAAATCAATCAGAACAGACTGCAAAATGTAAAACAATCAAAGAAGAATTTCCCTGAAATAAAATTAGTAGTAATGGATCTATTACCTAAGCAGTCAGACTTTTATGAATTTGTACAGGCGGGCGTTTCGGGTTTCATTCTTAAAGAAGCAAACCTAACCGAATTTATAAAAACAATCCGTTCCGTTTTTATGGGTGCCATGATTTTACCAGAACAATTAACCAGTTCACTTTTTACACAAATTGCGGATAACTCAATAATTGAAACCAAGCCCGCAGAAATTGTAGAAGCAGTTATTATGACAAAAAGAGAGCGGCAGGTTATTGATTTGATAGCAGATAGTGCAACTAACAAAGAAATTGCAGAGAAACTTAATCTCTCCCTTTTTACTGTAAAGAGCCACGTTCATAATATACTTGAAAAATTAGCCATCTCTAAACGAGTGCAAATTGCAAAACACGTTTACCTCTCAGAATCTTATAAAACTTCTATGGATGTATTTCACGAATAGTAAGTAAAGCCAATAAATTTCTCTTCTAATCAGTAGTTCCTTTTTCATCCTTTCGCCTGATAGTTTTAAGCTGCATATGTATATATATTAAACAAATGAACATTCTGGAAAAGAATACGTTATCAATGATTAATTTAAAAGGAATCATACCATGTTGTATACCATTGCTGTAGTTTTAATAATCTTATGGTTACTTGGATTCGTGACATCTTACACTATGGGAGGTTTTATTCACATTCTCCTTGTCATCGCAATTGTGATGGTTTTACTCAGAGTTATCAGGGGAAGACGGGTGCTTTGAACTACGAGCGAAAAATCTATCTGTTGAACATATTAAAATATGCAAGCTTAAGTATTGGCGCTATAGTAATATTTGTTACAGTTGTAATCCTGTTATTTCCTGATCCTTTTGTAAACGCCTTTTTGAAAGACAGAATTTCGAAAACTTTTTCAGAATCATATCCCGGAGATTCATTACAAATTGGCAACCTGCATTACAGCGTTTGGAAGAACACTTTAGATTGTGATTCACTGACTATGAAATCCCCGGAATATGATTGCCGTTCAGGGTTGATCTCAATAAGCGGAATAAACTGGATGAGAGTACTCTGGCAAAGAGGCTTTACGGTTAATAATACAATAAATTTAAGGTTAGATGTTCAAAATGCTACAATCACTTTTCGTCTATCTCAGAACCAGATACATTTAGAAAAACTCCACGTTTCAGTTCCCGATTCTGAACTGGTAGTGGATTCAATTAAATACTATTCATTAGTTGACGAAGAAAATTTCTTTGCAAAAAGTAAATACAGGCAAACCAGATTTCGTGCAGACATTTCTCATATTAATATAACAGGAATGGATTGTTTGCAAATGATTCAGGGGAATATCTATTCTGCCCGGGGAATTTCTCTGCATGAAGTATTTACTGATATTCTGGTGAATATGGATAAACCGTATGATAATAATTCATCTAACCCACAGATGCCAAACGAATTTTTATCTTCCATAAAAGAAACAATTAAAATAGACAGTTTGAAAATCATAAATGGATATTTGAAATATAGTGAGAGGTATGTTGCTAACGAAAAACCAGGCTATATTTCATTTAATAAGGTAAATGTTTCTGTAAGGAATATAGTAAATCATACAATCAAGCCTAATACAGTTACCATCATAGGTGAAGGACTATTTATGAACTGCGGCAAAATGAAATTGTTTATGGAAATGCCAATAAACGAAAAGGATTTTTCTTTAATATATTCCGGCTCACTTAGTTCAATGGAGGCGAACAAATTAAATTCATTCATTGAACCCGGAGAACATCATCGGATTAAATCAGGGAACATTAAATCAGCGGAATTTAATATTAATGTTAGACAAGGGAATTCAAACGGAAATTTATACCTGGCATATGGCGATCTATCCATAGCATTACTTAACAAAAAAACCGGAAGTGAAAATGGATTTTTTGACAGGATCTCTTCAATTATAGGTAAAATGTTTATTATTCGGGGGTCAAACAAGCCAGACAAAAATGGCAAAATGAAGATAGGAATGACAAAATATAACCGGAATCCTGATGATTATTTTTTTCAGTTTATATGGTTTGGACTTCGCAACGGTATTGCTGATGTAGTCGGGTTCCCTCAGATATAAAATATCCAGCCGGACAACTTAGCCCTAAAAAAGTAGTCCTTTTTTCATCCTTTTGTACGATTGAACAATTCTTTATTTCTGCATATCATTCACAGTGATTAAAACCAAATTAACATAATATTTATCTTTTAAATTAATAAAGGAAGCATCAAATGAATGCGCTAATTCTAAAAGGAAACTGGAATGAAACAGCCGGTAAACTTAAACAACAATATGCCAATCTGACAGATGATGATTTACTTCTTCAGAAAGGAAAGGAAGAAGAATTATTGGGCAGGTTACAGGCAAAGCTTGGCAAAACTAAAGAAGAATTGCGAAAAATAATCTCAAAATTGTAATAAAGACAAAGTTTAACGGCAGCATAAAAATCAGATTTATTAAAATTTAAATACATGAATGGAACTAACAGTTTTTCTTAAAGGGATAATTATTGGTTTTGCAATGGCGGTACCCATAGGACCTATTGGAATTATGTGTATCCGGAAAACACTTACAGAAGGTCGAATACGCGGTTTAATTATAGGACTTGGAGCTGCTACCGCAGATCTGCTTTACGGCTGTGTTGCTGCATTTGGACTCACAGTTATTTCAAATACTCTTAACAGTGAACGAATTTGGATAAGACTAATTGGCGGGGGACTTCTTCTATTCCTTGGTTTAAGAACATTCCGCGCACTTCCTGCTAACCCAAATATTCCAGAAAATAATAATGGAATTTTAAGGTCATATCTTACGACTGTATTTTTAACACTCACAAATCCTTTAACCATTTTTGCTTTTATTGCTGTGTTTGCCGGACTTGGTCTGGGGAACGGGCTTAGTTATTTTTCAGCAACTTCACTTGTTGCGGGTGTATTTATCGGTTCATGTTTGTGGTTCTTGTCCCTTAGTTCAGGCGTTACATTTTTCAGAAAGAAGCTGGACATGATTGGACTTAGATGGGTAAACAGAATAGCGGGTGTTCTGATAATTCTATCAGGAGTTTTAGCAATAGTTAGTGTAGTATGAAAAGAAGTGCAATATTTTCGGCAAGAATTAAAAGATTCTGGAGTATACTCGGCCCTGGACTAATTACCGGAGCAAGTGATGATGACCCTTCAGGAATAGCAACATATTCACAAGCAGGTGCCGGATTTGGTTTCGGGACTCTTTGGACAGCTATAATTACATTTCCTCTTATGGCGGCTATACAGGAAATGTGCGCCCGTATCGGAATGGTAACTAAGGAAGGATTAACATCTACTTTAAAAAAGAAATACCCTAAAAGTATTTTATATCTGATGGCGGTATTTAGTTTTCCGGCTATTACTCTAAATATAGGGGCGGACATCCAGAGTATGGGAGCTGTGGCTAATTTACTTGTGCCGGTAATACCAACTTTTGCTTTCAGTATCATTTTTACTGGACTGCTGATTTTTTTTATTATCAGATATCCATATCAAAAACTATCATATATCTTAAAATGGCTTTGCCTTACTTTATTATTGTATATAATTGTGCCCTTCCTGGTAAAAGCGAATTGGATAGAAGTCATGAAAAGTACTTTTATCCCAACTATTCATTTTAATAAGGCTTTTTTTGAAATACTTGTTGCAATTCTTGGAACAACCATTTCACCTTACTTGTTTTTTTGGCAGGCGACAATGGAAGCAGAAGATGTTACACACAGCAGGAAAGTAATATTAGTCAACAAACGAATATTAAATAACATGAAAATGGACATCGACTTTGGGATGTTGTTTTCAAACCTTGTAATGTTTTTCATAATTCTAACAACCGGGGCCGTATTATATAAGGCTGGAATCAGGCAAATTGATACTGTAGGTCAGGCGGCAAAAGCATTGGAGCCATTGACAGGTAAACTTACATATTTACTTTTCACAATAGGAGTAATTGGAACAGGATTTTTAGCGATCCCGGTTTTAGCTGGCTCCCTCTCTTACATTTTAGCCGAGACATTTAACTGGAAAGAAGGACTGGATAAAAAATTCCATGAAGCCAAAGGATTTTACATAACACTAATTATTTCACTAATTGTTGGTTTATCGTTGGATTTTCTCAAGATAAGTCCGATACAGGCACTAATATATACCGCCGTATTGTATGGTTTAACCGCACCGGTAATGATTGCGATAATTTTGCACATTTGCAACAACAAAAAGGTAATGGGAAAATTTACCAACAAGAAATGGTCAAATATTCTTGGCTTTATAACCCTGATATTAATGAGTGCAGCGGCAGTTGCTTTGATTTATTTCCAATTCATTTCGAAATGACATCATTCAATAATGTAGTTCTTTTTTCATCCTTTCGGTCGATTGATTTTATATTCTAATTAACCGCACATTAGCTTTGAAAAAGAATTAAATATTAAACAATGTTATGAGATTTTCTTTTAAGGATAATTATTAATAATGCAAATAAATAATGAACATAATGCGGGAAGCGAAAAAGCCGATATTATACCGGAAGACAAGACAAATAGTTTTTCATCATCATTATTGAGTAAATTTTTTGTTGAAGTATCCTCGATAACAACATTCACTCTACGATTTTTCAAAGAAATAGTTAAACCACCATATGAGTTTAATGAATTGATGAAACAATCCTTTCTGATCGGATACAAATCACTTCCTTTAGTGGGAATTACCGGTTTTATAATTGGTCTAGTTCTTACTATTCAGTCAAGACCAACATTAGCAAAATTTGGAGCAGAATCCTGGCTGCCGGCTATGGTAGCGGTTTCATTAATAAGAGAAATAGGTCCGGCTATAACTGCATTAATCTTTGCTGGAAAGGTGGGGTCGGGAATTGGAGCAGAACTGGCATCGATGAATGTAACGGAGCAAATTGATGCAATGCAGGTCTCAAATACAAATCCATTTAAATTTCTTGTGGTGACAAGAGTTCTATCTTCAACTTTAATGCTTCCTGTTTTAGTGATTCTTGCGGACGCTGTGGGTTTATTCGGATCATTTGTGGCGATTAATTTAAAAGGCAGAGTTACCACCTCACTCTTTTTTTCACAAATTGTTCAGGGTCTTGAATTTAATGATGTTATTCCGGCAGTCATTAAAACATTTTTCTTCGGCTTTGCAGTAGGGATCATAGGAAGTTATAAAGGATATACCTCAACCAAGGGAACTGAAGGAGTCGGGAAAGCGGCTAACTCAGCAGTTGTTTTTGCATCTTTAATGGTTTTTATAATTGACATGATCGCTGTTCAGATAACAAGTTTATTTCAAAATTAAATCGTAATGAATAAATGATTGATAGTGCCTCCCATATTATAGATGAAAACGATAGTAAGAAAAACAATACTATTGTTGTTGAGATGAAACATATTTCGAAAGCTTTCGAGGGCAACACTGTATTGATAGATATAAATCTTGTTATTAACAAAGGAGAAAATGTAGTTATACTTGGTAAATCCGGAACCGGTAAATCAGTTCTCATAAAACTAATTGTTGGACTTTTAGAGTCTGACAATGGAACGCTTGCATTATTTGGACAAGACATAAAAGATCTAAAAGAAGATGAATTAACTGAAATGCACAAAAGGATTGGTTTTCTCTTTCAAAGCAGTGCTCTTTATGATTCAATGACCGTCAGGGAGAATCTTGAATTTCCGTTAAGGCGACAATTAAAAACAATACCAAAAGAGAAACTAAACTTTATTGTAACCGAAGCATTGCAAAACGTAGGATTGGAAGAATCAATTGATAAGACGCCATCAGAGCTTTCCGGCGGTATGTGCAAGAGGTTAGGTTTAGCGCGCACTTTAATATTAAGACCGGAGATAATGCTTTATGATGAACCGACAACCGGATTGGATCCTATAACTTCAAAAGAAATCAGCCAACTTATTCTGAATGTACAAAAAAAGTATAACACAACATCCATTATAATAACACACGATATTAAATGTGCCAGCATGACTGCCGATAGAATAATATTACTCAGAGATGGGATATGCGCAGCAGAAGGTTCATATAACGAGCTTGAGAATTCGCATGATGAATGGGTTCATTCATTTTTTGAATAAATCAGGCACAAAATAAAAGAGTAGATTTAATGAAAAAAGAAATTAGTAAAAAAATACGATTAGGAATATTTGTTACCCTGGGAATCGCCGCATTCATTTTGGCGATATATTTTATAGGAGAAAGACAACAATTATTCAGAAAGTCATTTCATTTAAGCGGAGTATTTAATGATGTTGGGGGACTACAGGCCGGAGGGAACGTGCGGTTCTCCGGAATTAATGTGGGTACAATAGATGGAATCAGTATAGTAAGTGACAGTTCGGTTAGAGTAGACATTCTAATAAGTGAAAGCACACGGAAGTTTATAAAGAAAGACGCAGTAGCCAGGATAGGTTCTGATGGACTAATGGGAAATAAAATATTAATTATCAGTCCCGGAACCGGGGGTAAGAAGGTAATCGAAGATAATGATATAATAAGCACAATACAGCCAATAAATATGGATGATATTCTGGTATCGTTAAAAACAACAATAGACAACACATCCAATATCACTAAAGATTTATCTAAGATTACAAACAACATTCAATCCGGAAAAGGAACAATCGGAAGATTATTCATGGATCAAACAGTGGCACAAAATTTTGACTCTTCGATAGTTAATTTAAAACAAGGGTTGACAGGATTAAACAGCCTTGTAATTGGTGCGCAAAGCAGTTTCGCGCAAAATTTTGATTCAACGTTTGTTAATCTGAAAAATGGTTCTTTAGAATTTAAATTACTCATGGAGAAAGCAAAAAAGAGCTGGCTGCTTTGGGGTTTTTAATACGCAAAATAAAAGTTCAAACAGGGGCACTCCTTACATATATGTCATTTCGTTAATACTTATAACATCTAATATTTGATCATTAATCAGACTTAGTCCTTTTTTCATCCCTTTGGACGATTTACTTACCACCAACCTTTAAGTAGCTTGTTCTCAGTTAATAAATAAGAATAATTTTTTTGTAGGAGCTCATAATGAATAGAATGAAACATAATTTTGAAATGTTGTTACTGCCATTGCTGCTTTTCTTGATTATCAATGGCTGCAGCGACAGATTAGGGATTGTAACGCCCCCGATTATCAACTCACCCCAGGTTAGTCTGACAGATCCTTTAAATTCATCAACGGCTGTGGCATTGAACCAGAAAATTGCAGCAACATTCAGTAAGGCGATGGATGCATCGACCATTACAGAATCGACATTTACTTTAATGATTGGTACAACACCAATCTCAGGTTTTGTGTCTTATTCCGGTATAACCGCAATTTTTTCACCAACAAACAACCTGGAAGCAAATACAACATACACTGTCTCGATAACAACTGGAGCCAAAGATCCTGATGGCAATCCTCTTTTAGATAAATATGTTTGGGGCTTTACAACAGGCTCAGATGTTGTTGTAACACCACCAGAGGTAAGTTTAACAGATCCAATAAATGCGGCAACAAATGTGGGAATAAACCAAAAAATAGCCGCAACTTTTACTAAGACAATGGATGCTTCGACTATTCAAGCAACGACATTTGAATTAACTCAAGGCACAACACCTGTTCCATCATTTATATCCTATTCCGGTACAACAGCAATTTTAGCCCCATCAGCCAATCTTGCGCCAGGTACTGTTTATACGGTTACAATTACAAACGGAGTAAAGGATCTTACAGGAAATGCCATGGTAAACAATTATGTCTGGACTTTTACTACAGGTTCAACAACAATTGTCACTGCACCGACAGTAAGTTCAACAGACCCAAATAATTTAGCAACAGGAGTTGTTTTAAGCCAAAAAGTTGCAGCGACTTTTAGTAAAACTATGGACGCTACTACTATTACGTCTGCAACATTCACATTAGCGCATGGTTCAACATCTGTACAGGGATTTGTTTCCTATACCGGAGTAGTTGCCACTTTTACACCGGCAATCAATCTTCTGGCAAACACATTATATACAGCCACGATTACAACCGGCGCAAAAGATCTTGCAGGCAATGCAATTGCAAATAATTATATATGGACATTTACAACGGGATTAGCTCCTGTAATTACAATACCAACAGTATTATCTACTGATCCAATAAATGGTGAAACTAATGTTGTTTTTAACAAGGTAGTCAAAGCAACTTTTAGTAAGACAATGGATAACTCAACAATTACAACAGCAACATTTACATTGATGCAGGGGTCAACATTTGTTGCCGGCTCCATAAGTTTATCTGGTAATATTGCGGCATACACACCTTCAAGGGATCTAATGTCAAACACAGATTATACAGCCACAATAACAACCGGGGCAAAGGATATTACGGGTAATGCAATAGCCAGTAACTATGTTTGGACTTTTAAGACCATAGTAACGAATACAATATCGTTATCATCCATTCCGGCGATTGGCGGAAATACAACCGGAGGCGGTACATATAATTCCGGCACCTTAGTAACAGTAACTGCAACACCAAATGCAGGATATTCATTTATCAATTGGACAGAAAACGGAATTATAATATCGACAAATGCAAACTATCAGTTTACACTAACAGTAAACAGAAAATTAGCAGCGAACTTTGTTACAGGTCCTATAGTACCTCTTGGAGGCGCAGCTACATTTGGAGGTTTTGGTGGAAGTGCTGGTTTGACGAATCAGGGAATTTTTACAGTAGTTAATGGCGATATAGGAACAACTGCTGCATCTACATTAGTAACAGGATTCCACGATGGGGACGGAAATGTATTTACAGAAACGCCACTTAATGCAGGACTGGTGACCGGAGTAATAAACTGTGCTCCACCAGCTCCAGGAACCGCCGAAAAATTTACTATAGCTCAACAGGCACTTGCAGATGCAACAACAGCGTTTAATTACTTAGCAGGTCTTCCCGGTGGTACTGATCCGGGTGCAGGTGAATTAGGCAATTTAGTATTAGCCCCGGGTACTTACACGGCAGCCCTGGGAACATTTGGTATAACTTCAGGCGACCTTACACTTGATGCCAAGAATAATCCTAATGCGGTATTTATTTTCCAGATGGCAAAGTCACTTACAGTTGGTCTGGCAGGACAAGCCAGAAGTATTATTCTGGTAAATGGCGCACAAGCTAAAAATGTATTCTGGCAGGTTGGCAGTGCAGCAACAATTAATGGTGCAGGCGGCGGAACAATGGTAGGGACAATAATCTCCTACTCGGGAGTCAGTTTCTCTACTGCAGGCAATGTTATATTAACAGTGCTGAACGGCAGAGCTTTAAGTCTCCATGCTTCGGTTACTTTAGTGAACACCATTGTGAATGTGCCGTCAGCAAAATAATAAATATAATTTAACAATAAATAAGTTTTTTAAAATAATATAAAAGGTATCTAAAATGAAAATTTTTATAATCATGCTTGCAGCGCTATTAACCATAGGGGTAGGAGTATCTCAGGCACAAATAACAACCAATAGCTGGGAAGCCGGTTTTGGATTTGATTTTCCCAGATATAGTTCGGTAAACATAACCTCCTTAAATTCCGATTACGGGTTTCACTTATCACTCCAGAGAAATTTTTCTGAGAATGTTGGAATAAGATTTAAAGCCGGATATTCTCATTTGGAAGGACAATGGAATGATGCATTTCTTAATCCTGTTTTGCAAACGACAGGTTTATTAACCGGTGATCTTGATTTGATGTATTATTTTGTTCCATGCGCGCCTGTATCGCCATATCTGTTTGCTGGAGTTGGCGGCAATTGGAAACACATTAAAAACGGACAGACACTTTTGCCGGATGACAGCAGGTTTGGATCTCAATTAAATGTAGGCGCCGGCGTTGAGTTCAAGATATACCGTGACTGGAGTGTTACCGGTGAATTTGGTTATCATGTTACAAACAATTCAGAACTTGACGGAACAATTAGTCCCGCTGAGTTGAATGGCAGAGATGCATATATGGTTCTTAGCGCCGGAGTAAATTACTTTTTTGATAAAGGCGAACCATCTAAAATGTGTGAACCTTGTAAAGGTTTAAGTGAAAAAGTATGTCCCGACCTGACTGACTATAACAGAATTGAAGAAATGATAGTTAAGCATATACCAAAAGAAGTTATTAAAGAAGTTGTTGTAGATAAATATATCGTAGCAGTTTCAAATGACAGATTGGTTTTAATAGGAGTAAATTTCGCGTTTGATAAATCGGATCTTTTACCGGAGTCATATCCAGTACTTGACCAATCAGTTAAGTTGTTGAATGACAAGCCGGAGATAAATGTAGAGATTGAAGGATATACTGATTACGTTGGTACTGATGCATATAACCAGACTCTTTCAGTAGAAAGAGCTCAAACGGTAAAGACTTATCTTGTTTCAAAAGGGATAAGTGAAACCAGACTTACAGTAGTTGGTTATGGAAAGAACAATCCTGTTGCAGATAATAACACGGATGAAGGAAGAAGAATGAACAGACGAATCGTCTTTAAGATTATAAAATAGTTAGACCTTTAATTAAACAACCGAAGTCCCTGGAACATGCAGTTACAGGGACTTTTATTATGCTCTCTCAAAAGGAGTAGTTCCTTTTTCATCCCTTTGCACTATTGTCCAAACTTAAATTACTTTGTATTATTCAAGCATAAATTTAAGAAACAATTTTTTTAATATGCACTGTTTTTTCATGAGTTTATCATAGATGAAACAGCTCAATAAAATAAAGGATAAATATTATGCGTTATATTTTTTTAGCAGCTACAGTACTAATGTTATGGGGGTTTTCGGGTACCTCATATGCACAGATACATATCAATGCCAATTTAAATCTTGGCAGCCAACCAGTTTGGGGACCAACCGGTTATGATTATGTAGAGAATTATTATATGCCGGATATTGAGGTTTATTATAATGTTCCATCTCATCGTTATTATTATAATGAAAACGGGCGCTGGATTTACAGTTCAAACATGCCTGCACGTTATCGTAACTATGATCTCTATAATTCTCACAAAGTAGTAATTAATGATCGTAATCCCTGGAGAAATCATGACAATTATAGAAATCAATATTCATCATTCAGAGGTCAGCGCGATCAGCAGCCCATCCGTGACAGCCATGAGTCTAAATATTTTGTGAATAAAAATCATCCTCAGCATAATACATATATACAGCAGCAGAAGCATGACAACGGAAACCACTTTGGTCAGAACAAAGGCAATAAGGGTAATAACGGAAATGGTAAAGGCAACAAGGATAACAAAGACAAAAAATAATCTGACTCTATCATAATAGTAAGATACCTGTTTTGAATTGACTGTGAAACTTCATTTCGAAACAGGTATTTTTATGACCTAACCGAATTTTGTTAATACGGCTATTAGGGCGTAATAATATTCTGAAAGAAATATGTTGAAAGTTAGAAAGTGGGCAGAAGGAAAAGGCGTTACTTAGTCGTTGCTTAGCCGTTAGTAAGGTGTTGGGTGGGGGATTGAATTAGGAAGATAAAAATCGGGCGGTCGGTAAATTTTACCAATTTTTCAGCCAAACAGCCGAAAAAAAAGTACCCCTCTATTTATTAATACCAAAAACACCCGTTTTTTGCCACGGTTTTTTGAAGAATTAATATTGCGATGACATCCGTCACATAATGATTACCGGATTATCTTCTTAATCAGTTTAGGTCCCTTAACTTTCTTATTAGAAAATTCAACCGCCTTTAGCAATCTTTCCTTGCCAGCGGCAAGCTTAGATTTTGAGTCAGAATATAATTCTGCAATTACATCCCCCCTCTTACAGGCATCACCGATTTTCTTCCTGAAAATAATTCCTGCCTTATGATCAATGACATCTTCTTTAGTCATTCTGCCGGCTCCAAGTTCAAGAGCGGCCATACCAATTTCCAAATTATTAACGCTGCTTAAGAATCCACCTTTACAATAAACTGTTTCTGAAAATTTAGACTTCGGATATTTACCCGGATTCTCAATTACATCGATCTTTCCATATTGAATCTTTACAAGATCCACAAATTTATTATATGCTTTCCCGCTGTTAATCATTTCCTTTGAGATTTCAATGCCTTCTTCAATTGAAGAAGCTTTCTTGCCGAGATAAATCATTGCGCCGGCGAGAGAAAGGCATAATTCATAAAGGTCGCCTTTCGCTTCACCTTTCAAGACAAGTACAGATTCATAAACTTCAAACCAGTTACCGATGTAATTTCCGAGCGGTTGATTCATATCGGTAATAAATCCAATCACTTCTTTTTAAAAGCCTTGGCTGTGTTGATTAATGAATTAGCAAGAATCTCTGCATCCTTCATACTCTTCATGAAAGCACCGCTGCCTGTTTTAATATCAAGCACCAGTCCATCAATACCTTCTGCGAGTTTCTTGCTCATTATGCTTGCGGTAATGAGAGGGATAGATTCAACCGTACCGGTAACATCACGCAGCGAATAGATCACCTTGTCAGCAGGGGCAATCTCTTTAGTTTGTCCAATCAAAACGACACCACATTTCTTAACTGCATTTTTATATTCTGATAATGAAAGGTCCGTTCTAAATCCGGGAATAGATTCAAGTTTATCGAGAGTACCTCCGGTATGTCCAAGACCTCTTCCGGAAATCATAGGTACGGGCACACCAGCGGCAGCCGCAATAGGAGCTATTATTAAAGATGTTTTATCGCCTATTCCGCCGGTAGAATGTTTATCAACCTTGACACCTTTAATAGCGGATAAATCAATAACCTTTCCGCTGTATAACATAGCTTCTGTCAAACAAGCTGTTTCGTTGACAGTCATACCATTTATAAACGCCGCCATTAAAAAAGCAGAGAACTGGTAATCAGGGATTTTATTTTTCGTAAAAGCCGAAACTATAAAATTTATTTCTTCACGGGACAATTCAATCTTATCCCTTTTCTTCTTTATTACTTCTATTACATTCATTTTAAACTTCTTTTATTATCAGAGGAACGAAATTACAAAAAGAAGATATATAATGCTATTCTACTTTCAATTTTTCCTATAAATGAGTATCTTAATTTTCTTATTTTTTTATAAACAAAACGCTTGAAAGTAAATGTTATTCAGACAAAGAACGCATAATTGCGGAGAGTTAAGAGAAAAGAACATCGGTGAGAAAGTGGTGTTAAACGGATGGGTCGATACGAGACGCGACCTTGGCGGTATTATATTCATTGAAATGAGAGACCGTTATGGAATTACTCAGATTGTTTTTGAACCGACATATAATTCCTCAGTTCATCAAGAGGGAAAAGATCTCCGCAGTGAATTCGTTATTTCAGTTGAAGGAACGGTGAGAAAAAGACCTGCCGGAACCGAAAACGCAGAACTTGAAACAGGTCTGGTTGATGTTATGGTAGATAAACTTGTTATTCTTAATCGAAGCTAAAACTCCTCCTTTCCCGATAAAGGATGACGTAGAAGTAAGTGAGGATACAAGATTAAAATACCGGTATCTCGATCTCCGCAGACCAAAGATTCAGAAGAACCTTATACTTCGTCATAAGATGGCGATACTTGCAAGAGAATATTTTGATAAGAATAATTTTATTGAAGTTGAAACTCCTGTATTAATGAAAAGTACACCTGAAGGTGCCCGCGATTTTCTTGTACCAAGCAGAGTTCATAAAGGAAAATTCTTTGCACTTCCGCAATCACCTCAACAATACAAACAAATTTTAATGGTCTCGGGTATAGATCGTTATTTCCAGATCGTTAAATGTTTCCGTGATGAAGACCTCCGAGCAGACCGCCAGCTTGAATTTACTCAGATAGATGTCGAGATGTCTTTTGTTGAACAGGAAAATATATTTGAAATTGTCGAAGGTCTGATGAAGTTGTATTACAAGGAAGTCTGGAAAAAGGAACTATCACTGCCTCTTCCCCGGTTAACTTTCGACGAAGCAATGGAGAGATATGGCAGCGATAAGCCCGACCTTAGATGCAGTCTTGAAATGGTAACTCTTAATGATGTTTTTGCAAATACTTCATTTAAAGTATTCCAGGATCAGGTTAAAGGAACCGGAATTATTACAGGACTACTCGCACCCGGCTGC
Organism: uncultured Ignavibacteriales bacterium; assembly: GCA_963786395.1. GTDB lineage: Bacteria > Bacteroidota > Ignavibacteria > Ignavibacteriales > Ignavibacteriaceae > Fen-1301. Next base: position 66,291 of record CAWAZD010000014.1, read on the forward strand.
GGTGAGTATACAAGAAACCAGCTGGATGTACTTACTGACTTTGTTAAAAAACTTGGAGCCGGCGGGCTCATATGGATGCGTGTTAAAGATAATGAACTTGAAGCCCCGATAGCGAAGTTCTTAAGATGATGAAGAAAAGTCTAATATTATTTCAAAACTTAATGCTAAACCGGGCGACTTATTATTTATTATTTCGGGTCCAAAATTAAAAGCATTGAACATCATGGGCTCTACTGCGCATGGAAATGGCTAAAGCGACTTGATTTAATTAAAAAAGACGCTGATCCAAAACTACTCTGGGTTACAGATTTCCCACTCTTTGAATGGGACGAGGAAACCAAAACGATATTACGCAATGCACCATCCATTTACATCACCGCGGCTTGAAGATGTACCATTCATGGAATCCGATCCCGGTAAAGTTAAAGCTAAAGCATATGACCTAGTGCTTAATGGAAGTGAGATTGCCGGTGGAAGTATCAGGATTCATAATGCTGACCTGCAGGCTAAAATGTTTAAGGCTCTCGGCATAACAGATGAAGAAGCTGAATACAAATTCGGCTTTCTGATGAATGCATTTTAAATATGGCGCGCCTCCTCATGGCGGTGTAGCATTTGGATTTGACAGATTGGCTATGATCTTTGCTGGTGAAAATTCAATTCGCGAAGTAATTGCATTTCCAAAAACTGCAAGCGCAGTTTCTCTAATGGACGATTCTCCATCGTTAGTTACGGATAGAGCAGCTTAAAAGATTTGCATATTAAACTAAGATGACACCTTACTTTTCTTTGCAAAGAAAAGTAACAAAAGAAATATTGGCTGTAAATCATTTGCTAAAAATTCAGCACTCCGTTTATACAATTTGTAAATTCATACTGGCGGAAATAAACTCGCTCCGACTTAGAAGTCGGAGCTCAGACATATTTCCTCATCTACTCCATAAGTTTACCAAAATTTATCCTATGCTGAATTTTCTTAACGCAAATAATTTAATGCCGGGAATAAGGAACCGAATTTTATTAGATGCAAGCGAATATTGTTAGCTTTAACCCTCTTTTTTGACCGCTTAGCGAATATCCTTTACCAATCAATATTTTTTTATCTATTTTTTCAGACAAGTCCATTAAATTTTTACCCCACTTTAATGGATGATTTGCCCGGCTGCCCTCCGCCGGGCATTTATATTTCTGTTCAATTCACATGAATTTAAGGTATTCCCTGATAATATTTAGATAAAATTATTCTTATATAACATTATTAAATACCATTATTTGCTTGACAATCAAATAACATGGGTATAATTTTCTTTTAATAAGTTATTAATTTTATATTGGATCATAGCTATGTCCAGCCGAAAATCAGTAAACGTAATAGTGGGAATACTTTTCACCTTTTTACTCTCAATCATTCTTCAAAATTGTAAGTCAGCTGAAACTACAGTTTCCTCTAATCCGGACAATCCTAACGGATCAGTGTCAGTTGTTGTTACCTCTCCTAAAAACGGAGATACTCTGAAGGTGGGCTCTTCATTTTACCATACAATGGACAAGTAATCAACATCAAGGATGAAGATCGAATATTCAACTGATTATGGGGCTAACTGGGTGTCGAATCGCTGATAATGTATCTAAATAATGGAACATATGTTTGGTTCACCGATTCCGAATATGGTAACCTCTCAAGGGAATAATCAGAATCACGACAGATGATAATCAGGCAACCGGTATTAGCAGCGGCTCCTTTTTTGTTAATGCCACAGGAGCTTCAACTTCTCAACAAATAAAGGTAATCAGCCCCAATGGCGGTGAAAGCTGGTTCGGAAATTCAAGCCAAACAATTATCTGGTACAACTCTTTGATTGATTCTGTAAAAATTGAATATACTATAGATAATGGAAATAGCTGGACAACAATTATTAAAAGCACGCCGGGTACAGGATTTTACCAATGGAATCCTATCCCTAATATTCCTTCGAATCTTGCAAGGATAAGAATTTCAGATGCTGCTGATGGTACACCATCTGCAGTCAGCGATTCGGTTTTTTCAATACCGCCACAACCGCCTCTTAATGTAATAACTCCGGGCGGCGGGGAGACCTGGATATCGGGGTCAAAGCAAACGATCCGCTGGAACTCATTGAGTAAAATAAAACCAGGTGGAAACCAAATTCAAAAATATCTTAAAGGTTCTCCGTATTTCACTCAGACTATAGCAAATATTAAAATAGAATTTACAACTAATGATGGGTCTACATGGTCCACAATTATAGCAAGTACGCCTAATAATGGTTCATATGACTGGAATCCCATTCCATCTTTAAACTCCTCTCTTTGTCGTATAAAGATAAGTGATGCAGACCAGGGTGTACCTTTTGCTATCTCCAAAAATTTTGTAATTACTAATCAGATTGTTAAAACTCTGACACTTCTTTCACCGGTCGGTGGAGAGACCTGGGATGTGGGAACAAGTCATAATATTACGTGGACGGCAACTTCGGTTAATGCTGTTAAAATTGAATTTACATCTAATAATGGAATTGACTGGAATTTAATAGTGGCGAGTGTTTCCGGTTCAGGTTCTTACACCTGGTCAATTCCAGATATAAATTCCACTCTATGTAAAGTCAGAATTTCTGATGCTACTGATGGCAGCTCATCAGATGTAAGCGGCAATGTTTTCACTATTAAACCCGTTTCCACAATCGCAGTTACAGCTCCGGCTGCCGGTGATGTATATGTGGCAGGTGATCCGGTAAATATTAGATGGACATCTACGGGAATCCAAAATGTTAAAATTGAATATACTACCAATAATGGACTTCTTAATACTGACTGGCATAGTCTTGTTGATAATACTCCAAGCAACGGGCTTTTTGTATCTAGTTTCTCTATCCCTACAAATCAATACAGGGTCAGAATCAGTGAGGCATTAACTGGATCGCCTATGGCTTATAGCAATGGCGTCTTTACAGTTTCTCCTCAACCGGTTAGAACTGTTACGGTGACTTCGCCTAATGGAGGGGAAAACTGGCTTGTCGGTACCACTAATGAAATCAGATGGGTATCAACTAATATTGACTCTGTGAAACTGGAGTATACAATAGATGGCGGAGCGGTTTGGAATACCATAATTGCTAGCACGCCAAGTAATGGTTTGTATAATTGGAATATCCCGAATACCAGCTTCAGATCTGATCTCTGTCAAATCAGAGTTAGTAATACTAAGCGGGCACACCGTCTGATATTTCCGATGGCTATTTCTCAATCCATCCTAATTCTAAACTCCTTAGATGGGTGTTCCCTAATGGCGGCGAATTTATTTGCAGGATTACACTATAACATGGACTTCTGCTGGATGTTGCTAATGTAAATATTGAATACACTGACGATAACGGTAATACATGGAATCCTGTTGTAAGCAATTATCATTCAACAGGAGCATATATTGGATACTGCCATTTAGCCAGCCCTCTACTCTGGCACGTATTAGAATCTATGATTCAAGCGATCCTACTATTACAGATATGAGTGATTCTTATTTCTTACTCCATATAAAACAAGGAATTAGAATATATTAATCCGTCAGCGAATATTCTTCAGATGCCGTTGGTTCAAATATGAATATCTCATGGACCGGCGATAATAAGATAACCTCTGTTAAAATTGAATACTGGAGCGATAATACTAAACGATGGAACCTTATTGCCGATAATATTTTTAGTACTTATAAAAAAGTAAACAATTATTTGTGGAAAGGAATCACAGGAGACAGAGGAAATATTCAAATCAGAATATCTGATTCAAAAGGAAAGTTTTCTGCTAAAAGCAATACGGTTAATATTAATTAGCACTGGCTTTCTGGAATCTATTGCGTTTTTTTATGAGCTGCCGGGGATGATCCCCGGCAGTACTTTTATTAAAAGTACTATTAAAACTAATTGTTCCTTTTTACACAGCCTCTTATGTGAAAAATTATTATACTATTAAACTGAAAAGATAATTTTATTTTTGGAGAATATATGGCTACTGAGTTTATTGCGCATGTTGAAATACCCGTAAAAGATACAGAAAGATCTGCTGACTTTTACAACAAACTCTTCGGCTGGGATTTTCGTCCTTTTGGAAGAGGATACCATCTATACAATACTCATAAAGGTTTCACGGTAGGATTGAGAAAAGCTGATAACATCTCTACCGGAGATACAACCATTTTTCATCTGAGAATTAATGGTATTGAGGATTATTTAAATAAGGCAAAAGAAACTTGGTGGAGAAATATTTCGCGGTAAAACTATAATCCCGGCTATGGGTCATTATGCACTTATTAAAGATATTGATGGAAATATTATCGGTTTATTTCAGGGTAATTGATTCTTTCTTAATTTATTATTGGTGATATTAATAACCTGTTGTCATTTAATTACATTGCATATTTAGTGTAAGATTTTTATGTTAGTTATTCTATAATTAGGAATTCTATGTTTATTCTTGGTGTTATCATAATTCTCTCTTATCTGGTTGGTTCCATACCCACAAGTATTATTGTTAGTAAACTCTATAAGGGAATCGATATCCGTAATTACGGAAGTGGTAATGCCGGCGGCACAAACGTAATGAGAGTGCTTGGTTGGAAACATGGAGTTTTAGTTATCCTTCTGGACGCATTAAAGGGAGTACTTGCTGTTATCGTAGTTGCAAGACTTCATCAGGGTGCTGTACCTTTTGAGAATGCCACTCCTTTTGATGATTTTACACTTGTTCAGATTATCGCTGGAATAGCTGCAGTAATTGGTCATATATGGACTGTATTCGCAGGTTTCAGAGGAGGCAAAGGAATTGCAACAGCCCTTGGCATGCTTTTGATGATTATTACAGTAGATATGCTTGTTGCTGTTGGAATATTTATTATCGTAGTAACACTTTCCAGATATGTTTCACTCGGTTCAATTATCGCAGCTATCTCTGTCCCTCTGACTCTCATTGTTAGGGAAAATGTTTTTCATGTCGACGTCCAGGGCTATAATACTTTACTCCCATTTGTTATTATGGTCAGCCTGCTTGTTATATATACCCACAGGAAAAATGTAGTCAGGTTATTAAACGGCAGCGAATCAAGGATCAGTTTTTCCAAGAAGAAAACAACCACAGTTATTTAAATGAAAATATCTGTCCTTGGAGCCGGAGGCTGGGGAACTACTCTTGCTGTTTTACTCCATTACAATGGTCATAACGTAACCCTTTGGGAATATAAAAACAGCTATGCTAAAACGCTGAATAAATCAAGGGAGAATAAACTTTATCTTCCCGGGATCAAGATACCGTCTGAAATTATTATTACTCATGATATTAAATTAGCTTCATTCAATCAGAATATGATTGTACTGGCTGTACCCTCTCAATTTTTAAGACATGTAATTGAAGAGATTCCGGTATCGGATATTAAAAATACTATAATGGTTAATGTTGCAAAAGGGATTGAGACCAATACAACTTTTACTATGTCCCAAATGCTTAAGAAGTGTAATGCCTTCTTTGAGCGAAGATCAGCTTGGAATATTATCCGGCCCAAGTCATGCAGAGGAAGTTAGCAGACGAATCCCCACTGCTGTTGTTGCCGCATCCAAAAATAAAGATACTTCTAAATTTATTCAGTCCGCATTTATTACATCCTACTTCAGAGTTTACTCTTCTATAGATATCCTTGGAGTTGAACTTGGCGGTGCATTTAAAAACGTTATCGCTATTGGGGCCGGAATTATTGATGGTGCCAAATTTGGTGATAATACTAAAGCCGCAATTATGACAAGAGGGATAGCGGAAATATCGCGTCTTGGCATTGCCATGGGCGCATTGCCTGAAACTTTTGCCGGGCTTTCCGGGATGGGTGATTTAATTGTAACATGCATGAGCCGTCATAGCCGTAACAGATATGTGGGTGAGCAAATTGGTGGAGGGAAAAAATTAAAACAGGTGCTCAAATCAATGGATATGGTAGCCGAAGGTATTGAAACCAGCCGCTCGGCTTCTCAGCTTGCTAAAAAATATGATGTCGAAACTCCAATAACATTCGAAGTTTATAATATACTCTTTGAAGAAAAAGATCCCGTTAAAGCAACTACGGATCTTATGACACGTGATATGAAGATGGAGTAGTAAGGGGATTTCATGTCTGAAATTTCTCTAAATTCAAATGATTTAGTGGATTCCCGCCTTAGCGGGAATGACAATTGGAGGTTTTCACACAGGCTCTAAATGCCTGGGCTATTTCAAAATAAACAAATTTCGGTTAGACTTGGATTAAGGGGATCCCTGCTTTCGCAGGGATGACATTTGAGACTCAATATATTATTTATCGTTTACTTTTAATTCCTTCCATCCGCTGTTCCCGTTTACTTCAGGATAATACATCAGGTAACCCAACGCCGGCGAAACAGTTACTTTGCCGGGTATTTGTGCTCTCATTAAATATGAGAATTCCATATTCCTGTTTACATTAGTTACAAAATAAGAAACTTTCTGATCCCTGTATTCCTTATCCGCATAGAACCAGCGCCATGGCAAAAATCCCTGCCTGATACCAACAGGATGAATTCGATAATCATTCTCACCTTCGATCTCATATTTATTTTCATCCTTGATTGTTTCAAACCCGGAAGGAAGCATATCTTCTAAGATAAAATATTGCAGGTTATCAGCTTTGGTATCAACAAAAGTCTTCACTAATATTTCATCACCTGATTTCAAATCCCCATCAATAGCATTCTTAGTATAAATAATTCTTCCGTCTCTCTGTTCCGGTTTCAGATAATAATATTCGCGTCTCACAGTGAAACTTGTGCCTGCATCTGAGATATTCTCATTTTGAGTATAATATAAATTCACTCCGGAAAAGTATAATCTTCCGGTTCCTTCCTTTACAATCCTTATTCTATTTTCTCCTTTAACGAGCGTATTCACTTTAAATCCCTCAATTGTAACCTCTGCCGGTTGTGAATATACATCAACAACGCCCACAGTTTTTGAGTCAACTTTTTTATCATTAAGGTAAATCGAGTAAGAATAATCCGGATTCAATTCATTAGTCATTTTAAAATAATCAGTCAAAGCAAAAATTACAGCTGCTGTCTGCTGAGTTGATCGCCATGAATATCCTTCTTTCTGCAGCATAAGCCAGTTTACAGCTTTTGAAACAAGCTCCGGCTGCACTCCCGCCTTAATTAATGCTTTGACGGCAAAAGAAGTTGTTTGAACATTATCATCCTGCCAGTTATAATGCCATTCCTTTCCGGACCAGAACACCATGTTTCCGTTTATTGTTGCCGCCTTTACAAGTCTATTCGCTAAATCACCCGCAAGTGAATTTGCTTTTATATTCATCAGCGAAATAATATTCAACGAAAGCGCATATGAGTTTAACTTTCCGGAATCCATACCCCTTATTTTGTCAAAAATAAATGAGTAGTATTTCTGATCAGGTGAACAAGAAAGTGCATAAATCATAAAGGCTAATGTTGTCTGATCTAAATCCTGGGTATTGTTTAATTGCGTATACAGATTCTCAACGCCTTTAGTATAAATCTCTTTATCTATATTATATCCTGCCAGTTGAGTAAGGTTCATTCCGTAAATTACATATGCTGTCATATAGGGGTGAGTATTGTCATTCATCCACCATCCCCATCCACCATCCTGGTGCTGGAAATTATAAAGTCTCTTTAACCCTGCATCCACCATATCAGGAAGTTCAGATATGGTTTTTGATTTTAGCGGAACTTTCAAATCCCTGAAAGTATTTGCGGCTATAATTGTAGGCAGGAACCGGCTCATAGTTTGTTCAACACAGCCATATGGATAACCCGCAAGTTCATCCAGGGCTTTTAACATAGTCCCGGCTAATGATGGAGTAACAACAAATGAAAACTTTGAACTTCTGAGATCAACATCATTCGGAATGTTGAATTTCAGATTCTCCTCGTGCTGGTCAGATAACTGTGCGGTTACAGATTTTATCTCCTTAATTCCTTTGGGGATGATCGGAACCTTCAATTCAACAGCATCCGACTCACTGTTAGTAAGTGCTTTTGCAATCAGCTTAGTTTCTCCGGAGGGGATATCAACTTTAACCACCCAGTCAATCCTTAACTCTGTATTCTTATCAACAGTAAGTTCATAAAGTCCGTCTTTCTCATTATATAATTTTGATGAATAGCCGGGGGTATTAATGTTCGAACTTAAAAGTGTCAGATTTTCAGCATTAAAAGTAATCTTTGTTTTTTTACTTTCATTCAAATAATTATGGACAATTGTTGATATTGTAATTTCATCACCTTCCCTGAAGAATCGGGGAGTTTCCATTCTTATTAATAAGTCTTTCCGGGTAATAGTTTTATTAACTTCCTGTCCGACACAAGTGGTTAAATTTATACCCTTTACTGATGCCCGCCAGGTGGTAAGGTTATCGGGCATTTTGAAATTCACATAAGCTAAACCATCATCATTCGTTCTAACATCCGGAATCCAGTAAGCTGCATCCGCAAAATTTGAGCGGACTACTGCTTCCTTATAACCCACATTGATTCCACCGGCAGTTGATGCTTCCAGCTTAAGGTCTGATTTTACAGCAGTTTGCATAATTATCTCATCGGATCTTCCAGGTCTTACCTGATTCAGATTCTGCCGTAAAATTTCTATCGGATAATCTACCGATGCGTCAAGTTTTTTCTCTTTTTCGATTTGAATCTTTTCAATATAGGTTATCGTATTCTGAGAATTAACATAATAAAGAACATACTGACCCGGTTTGATTTTGGGGAACTCATAATTTCCAGAAGTATCAGCTTCGGTAACATAATAATTATTGTCACTGTTCAATATTAATCTGATCCCGGGAACTCTTTTATTCTCCTTGTTAATAATTTTTCCATATAACCTGCCATTTCCCTTCTTTTCCATTAATCCGGAATCTGTTATTTTGTCAAACATCATAACAGGACGGCTCGTTCCATATGACTGTGAATAAAAATAAGAATTGGATACAGGTATATATGAATACCTCGGTGCATAAAAGAATGATTTGATATCCGGGGTTTGATCCTCTTTAATAGCATAAATACTTTCATCTACTACACCAAATGAAAGTTCCGTATTTCTAACAGGATTCCCGTTATAATCTTTCACCAATAATTTGTAGGATGCATTGTCACCCGGCTTATATTGATTTTTATCCGGAAGTATTGAAATGTTCAGGAATTTATCCTTAGACAAAACACCCACTTGTTTTGAGTTACTATAGAATTTCCCTTCCTTTATAAACACAACGCTTATGTTGAAACTCGGCGCAAACCTTTCATCAAGCTTTTCTTTAATGACAATACTGTTTCCTTTTGCTATGATTTTCTTATAATAAAATATTTCGCGGGATTCATACGTCAGCAGCATTTCAGTATTTGCAGTCGGAAAAAATATATATGCGGTTATACTATCCCCTTTTTCATATGCATCCTTGTCGGTAATTATTTCTAACCCTTCCCCCCTGTTCTGATAATAAGAGGGTTCGCCGTAATAAAAGGAACTTTGAGCTATAATTACCCTTCCCTTTTCATCTTTTGCGGTTACAGTGTAATTATAATATCCGGAAACCAGATTCCTTGGGAAAAATGTAACCAGTGATTTACCCGAAATATCTGTCCTTCCCCAAAGAGAATCAACTGAATGTGTACCAATTCTATTTTGTCCATTATTTGGATCTACAGGATAGGTAATAGTAACCTTATAATCAGTCGCTATCGGTTTATCATTGAAATCGGCGGCATTAATTTTAAGAATAACCGGCTTACCGGTTTCGGTAAAATATTTATCCGGTGAAGTAAACAATGAAAAACTTCCACGCGTTATAGTTACTTCTGAACTACCGGCAACTGTATTTCTTGAAGCATCCGTTATCTCTGCGGAAAACACATATATATAATCGAACAGGTTTTCCTCGGTCACCTGATAGGAAAACTCATATTCCCCTTTGCCATTTAGAACGCCGTCCAGTTGTTTTACAAACTGCAACTCCCTATAGTTGATGGGCCCTATCTTATCATAACTTCTGTAAAACCAGGAAAAATCTGACCAATACCACCATGGTCTCCAATAATTCTTCTTATAAATTTTTATTGCCACTGTTCCGTTTGTAACGGGTGAACCAAAATAATAGTCTGCTTTAATCTTCCCCTGAATTATGTCTTTATTTGAATAATTGGATTTTGGCAGGTCAACCTTTACCATAAACTCCGGCTTTTTATATTCCTGCACTTCGAATGATCCGTAATAATTATTCTCACCTTTTGAAAGAACTATTGAATAACTCCCCAGGTCAGCTTCTTCATCCAGATTGAATTTTCGAGTTTAAAGAACCAAGATCATCAGTCTTCAACACTCCGGAATAGACTTCCTTATTTTTCGGTGACTTAACGGAAACGGTAAACTCTGTACCTGCCAAGTTTTTGAATTCATTCCCGTTTTCTTCTCTGAATATGCCTTTGAAATAAACCTCCTGACCCGGTCTATATATTGGTTGATTTGTATAAACATATGCCGATATTTCCCTGGCGTTGCCGAAATATAAATAGGGATTGCTGATAATTATTTCTTTGCCCGATTGGGCAGCTAATAAGGGGCGGTTATCAAAATCCGGATTCTTACTCCCCAAGGTTTTGAATAAAACAACCCCCTCTTTGTCGGTGAATGAACTTTGCGTCTTTTTATTATAGACTAAAGTAAATTTAACCTCTTTAATGAATTCACTCGTCCTTACATCGGTAAGAAACGCTAAAATTTGATCTGAGGAATTCTTAAAAACTATGGATTTATCCGTAACTGCAATAGCACAATAGCCAACAAGACCATTCTTCATTGCCTGTACAATATAGATCCCGGGTTCATTGATCTTTCCAATTGGCACATTTCCTTTTCCATAGGAATTAGTACTGGTTACTACACTTTTCCATTCCATTACCTTCTCAGTATAGCTTAGCAAAATATTCCTGCCCTTCCCAATAATATCAAAACTATATGATGAATTTAGCTCAGTATAAAATTTAATTGGATCAACAATTCTTAGAAGAGTAAAACTAAATTCAGGTGGTTTCGGGTCCCTATTGGAATAAGAATAAAGATTAACAGTAACGTCGCTTCCCGGCGGGAAGGTAGTATAATTAGTTAAAGTAAAATTGTCCTCGGGGTTAACCGGGTTTGAGCTCCCTATAATAAAAGGAAGAATAATTGAAATGAAAAGGAGAGAAAATTTGTTGAACCGGCTCATTAAATACTCCAGTTATAATTTCTTGATCTTACTTAACGGGCGGCTGTCCGATTTATCCGGAGATTCAGAGCCCGGTCCTGTATGTCGGAGGATCCCATTAAAAGATTGTCATAATTGGCGACACTGAGTGAAGAAGATTTCTCAAAACATCAACTCCATCTCTTAAACTTTACTTTATAAGTACTATATATAAAATATTTCTCTGTAACAAACAAAAGTAATTGGTAAAGGGTGGTTTTCGACCGAAACCCCAAAATAGTCGAATGGTTGGGGCATACCCCAATGACCTTTCAATATGTCCGGGATGGTTGATTCTCCTTTCCCAAGGGTATAACTTGACCACGTGAATAAATAAAAACAACGAAAGAGGTGAATGTTGAATTCAATAACTAAAACCTTAATAATTTTGGTTATGATTTCGTTGGTAGGATTCACACTAGTGTCTAATAATGAAGAGAGTAAGGTTGTAAGCGTAGTTAAAGAGATAACTACGACAAATGTTGAAGATGCCGCTGTAAGTGCTTCTGTCATCAATTATATTGATAAGGGAGAAATGACTGCATCCTGGTATGGTCCTCATTTCCATGGCCGTTTGACCGCTAATGGAGAGTTCTATAACCAGATGGCTTTTACAGCAGCCCACAAACAATTGAGGTTCGGTACTCTTTTACGTGTCACTAATCCTCACAACAACAAGTCCGTTATTGTAAGGATCAATGACCGGGGGCCGTATATAAGAGGCAGAGAACTGGACCTATCTAAAGCATCGGCTAGTGCTTTAGGATTGACAGATAAAGGAGTTATAAAGGTTAAAGTTGACCAAATTTCACTAAAAGGCGTTAACTTTCCCGTAATCTCTCTCGATTAAGATTATAGAATCCTATCAATTTGAAGCTGTCCCCTTAAAAGGACAGCTTCTTTATTTTAAACCAAACAATTCTGGATACTGTTTTGCTCTAGAGTATTTCCGCAGCTTTTCTAGAGCGGTTCACCAGCGGTTTACCATGGGGAGATTAAGCCGTTTAGGGTACTTTACGAGCATTTTACGAGTTTTTCATGAGTATTTCACTAGCGGTTCTTATTTTATCTTTCCTTTTTATGTTTTACTCCCTATTTTGCCTTTAACTTTTCATCATATTTGGAATTCATGAAACTAAATTTAGGATGCGGGAAGGACCTCAAACCGGGATACATTAATCTTGACATCGTTGATTATGGAGGAAACAAGATTCATGATATAAATTCTTTTCCATATCCTTTTGAGCCTGATACTTTCGACGAAATATTCTGTTCGCATATTTTAGAACACCTCGATAGTTTCCATAAAACCGTAACCGAACTCTACCGTATCGCCAAACCAAACTCCATTATTATAGTGTACGCCCCCTTTTTCCTTAATACCAAATATTTTGGGGAACCCGACCATAAAATTCCATTTTCTATAAGAACATTCGATAACTATGAATATATAGGAAACCGGAAATTAAAATTCTATGAGAAATGGAAACTTAACCACCGGACAAATTATGAGGGGAAAGCTCAATTTGAAATCCTTGAGAAAAAATTCATTACTTCCCACTTCAAAGCCCTCAAGTGGATGGACTTTGTTGTAAATATTGAACCTGTACTGTACGAACGTTTCTTTGCTGGGATCTTCTCCCCGGAAGAGGTATACTTCAAACTCCGGGTTGTTAAATAATAAGTTCATGACTTCTTACCCCCCCGATGGTGGTATTCTGCACGCTAAAGCACGCTTTCGAACGCTAAAGCACGCTAAAACTAGTGTAAACCAGCTATAAAGAAGTACTAAACCTCTGGCAAACCATAGCGGCAGTGGATGCCGAAAAGTCATTAGATCTAATTCTCAGTTTCTTACTCCATCAACCCACTATTCCATTACTCCCTTTCCCCTCTTTTCCCTAATCGCTATTATAATTACCAGGCTCCATCCAATAAGAAAACTTAATCCACCCAAGGGAGTTACCATGGCAATAGTCTTGATTCCGGTAATGGCATAAAGATAAAGCGAAAATGAAAATAAGATTACCCCAGCCGCAAAGAAAAGACATGCAGTATCAAACTTCTTCCCATTTATCGCAATAGCAGTAATTACAACGGTATGGATTAATTGATACAGCACCCCGGTTCTGAATATTTCCATCATTTCGGGGGATAAAGTCCCTTTTAATCCGTGTGCCCCAAATGCGCCTAATCCTACTCCTATAAATCCAAATATTCCACCTGTTACTGTATAGAATCTGTTCATTATGCCATAGCTCCTTTAATTACTTTGAATAAATTACTAAATTTGTTTTCTAATCTATCTATATAATAAGTTATTTTTTTCTATATGGATCATTTCTATCCATATAGAGGTTAAACCTTTATGAACAAATTTGAACTCGTTTCAACATATAAACCATCGGGCGATCAGCCGGAGGCAATTAAACAATTAGTGGAGGGGATTAAACGTGGCGACCAATTTCAAACCCTCCTTGGAGTGACGGGCTCGGGTAAAACATTTACTATTTCCAACGTGATTCAGGAATTGAATAGACCGACCCTGATTATATCACACAATAAAACCCTTGCCGCGCAGCTCTATTCGGAATTTAAATCTTACTTCCCCAAAAATAATGTAGAATTCTTTATAAGCTATTATGATTACTATCAGCCGGAGGCTTATGTTGTTTCCAGTGACACCTTTATCGAGAAGGATTTCTCCGTAAATGAGGAAATTGACCGTCTAAGATTAAAAGCTACTACTGCCTTGATCGAGGGGAGACCGGACACTATAATAATAGCAAGTGTTAGCTGCATTTATGGTATTGGTGCCCCCCAGGAATATGCTAATCAGGTAATGTTCCTCAAAAAGGGAGGCAAAGTTGAAAAGAAAAAGTTACTTCGTGACCTCATTGATATTCATTATGTGCGAAATGATAGTGAATTTACCCGGGGTACTTTCAGAGCAAGGGGTGATGTTGTAGAAATTATTCCCGCCTATCAATATGAAGAGGCTATTAGGGTTGAATTCTGGGATAATGAAATTGAAAAATTATCCATAATTGGTTCCCTGACCGGAGAAACCTTACGCGAAGTTGATTCTACAGCTGTTTATCCCGCAAAATATTTCGTCACCAGCCGCGATCAGATCCAAAGGGCAATTCATGATATAGAAATTGAATTAGAAGACAGGCTTAAATATTTCCGTACTAACGAAAAATATCTCGAGGCACAGCGGCTTGAACAAAGAACCCGTTTCGACATTGAAATGATGAAAGAAATTGGCTATTGTTCCGGCATTGAAAACTACTCCCGTTTCATGGATGGCAGAGCTTCCGGAACAAGATCCTATAATCTATTAGACTATTTCCCAAAAGACTTCCTCACTATTATCGATGAATCACATGTTACAATTCCTCAATTACGTGGAATGTATAACGGCGACAGGTCAAGAAAGGAAACCCTTGTGCAATACGGTTTCCGGCTTCCTTCGGCTCTTGATAACAGACCAATGAAATTTGAAGAAACCCTTTCCATGCTTGGTCAAACTATTTTTATTAGTGCCACCCCTTCTGATTATGAACTTGAAAAATCGGGCGGTGTTATTGTTGAACAAATAATTCGTCCAACGGGGCTTCTCGATCCTCCTATCCAGGTACGCCCGATCAAGGGTCAGATCGATGACCTTATCGCTGAAATAAGAAAACGTGCAGTCTGTAATGAAAGAGTTCTTGTTACTACTCTGACCAAAAAGATGGCAGAAGACCTTAGCGATTACCTTGATAAAATTGGAATCAGAGTCAGATATATTCATAGCGACATCGATGCACTCGAAAGAGTTGAGATCCTTAGAGATCTTCGGCTTGGTGACTTTGATGTTCTGGTAGGAGTTAACCTGTTAAGAGAGGGTTTGGATCTTCCCGAGGTTTCCCTTGTTGCAATAATCGATGCCGACAAAGAAGGTTTCCTGAGAAGTGAACGCTCACTTATGCAGACAGCGGGAAGAACTGCCCGAAATGTTAATGGCATTGTTGTTATGTATGCAGATAAAATTACTGAGTCAATGCGGAAAACAATTGAGGAAACGAACAGAAGACGGATAATTCAGACACAATATAATATAGATAATAACATCACCCCTCTGACTATATTCAAAAGTGTCGAAGAAATCATGTCTTCAACTTCCATTGCCGATGTGCGCAGAAAAGAAGAACAACAGGATTTTTCTTTTGCAAAGGTAGCAGAACCGGTTTTGAAATATATGAATAATGATCAGAAGAATGACCTCATCGAACAACTAACCGAACAAATGCATCTGGCAGCTAAAGATCTTGAGTTTGAAAGAGCAGCTGCCCTAAGAGATGAAATTGAAAGACTAAAAAAGTTACTTAAGTAATGGCTAAAACTAATGCTGTAAGAATACTGGATTCCCATAACATAAATTATTCCCTCCATACTTATGATGTTGACGAAGCTGATTTAAGTGGAACTACAGTTGCACATAAAATTGGAGTGGAGGCGGAATCTGTATTTAAGACTCTTGTCGCGGAAGGTGATAAAACGGGACCTCTTGTGTTCTGCATTCCAACAACCGAAGAACTGAATTTAAAAAAAGCAGCTTTAGTCTCCGGGAATAAGAAGATCGAGTTAATAAAAGTAAAAGATCTGTTGAGTCTTACCGGTTATATTCGTGGTGGATGCTCGCCTGTAGGAATGAAAAAGAAATTCCCCACTTTTATTGATGAAACTGCTCAACTTTTTGAGGAGATTTATATTAGTTCCGGCATGCGTGGATATGCAGGTAAAACTATCTCCTGCAGAATTAGCGCCCCTGATTGGAGCCCCTTCTGTGATTTGATTTAATCTTTAATTTGTAATTCAGATCATTAATGGGATTTGGGGAAGGGGATGAATCCCCTTTTTATTAATATAGTATTAAATATTCCCAGGCATGAATGCCTGGGCTAATGAGGAAGGGGATGACAATTTTAGATATTATGCTTCTTCAACTTTAAGAGTTATATACTCTTCTTTTTTCTTAGGAGGTCTTTCATATAAGACCGTAAGATCTTTATAATGGTTTTGAAGCTCCCAGGGTACCTGTTCCCATTTAAATCTCCATGACCAATTTCCTCCCAGGGTTCCGGGAAAATTCATTCTTGCATCACCATTCAGGTTTAATATATCCTGCATTGGAATCACAACAGTATCTGCAGAGGACCTGTAAGCAGCCCTGATCAATTCAAAAGTAAAATCTTCTCCATAATAATTCAGATATTTCTGCATATGGGAATAAATATCCCTTCCATTATTTCTTTCTTTTTCGAAATAACCACGGGTTGTATCATTATCATGAGACCCGGTATATACAACAGAATTAAACGGAATATTATGTGGCAGGAATTTAGTTTCCATATCAGTACCAAACGCAAACTGTAATATTTTCATACCCGGAAATTCAAATTTATCTCTTAAATCTGCAACCGACTTGGTAATTACCCCAAGATCTTCAGCCATGATTGGAAGTTTGCCCAGATATTTCTCAATTATGCTGAATAACTTTGTCCCGGGTCCTTTAACCCACCGGCCTTTAATTGCATTCTCTGCATCTCCCTTTATTTCCCAGTATGCATCAAATCCACGGAAATGGTCAATCCTTATTATATCAACAAGCCCCAGGAGTTTTGAGATTCTTCTTCTCCACCAGAGAAAATCATCTTTTTCCATCTCCTTCCAATTGAACAAAGGATTGCCCCATAACTGTCCGGTTTCACTAAAGTAATCCGGGGGAACTCCTGCGACAAATAATAATTTACCTTCTTTATTAACAGAATAATATTCTTTCTGTGACCAAACATCTGAACTATCAAACGCCACAAATATTGGAATATCCCCAATTATTTTTATTCCTTTTTTGTTTGCGTAACCTTTTAACTCATTCCATTGTTTCTCGAATATAAACTGAACAAAGTTATAATAATTTATCTGGTCTGATAATTTCTCTCTTCCATTCCTTCATCGCTTTAGGTTTTCGTAAAACAAGGCCTTTATCCCATTTTGTCCACTCTATACCTTCATGATAGTTCTTTGCTGCCATAAACAAAGAGAAGTCGTCTAACCAATCTTTGTTATCTTTAATAAAGAGCAAATACTCTTTTTCCAAACCCATTTTATCCTTCTTAAAATTCTCATAAGATTTTATATTCAGAGAATTTTTATAATCTATGACTTCACCGTAATCTATTTTAACAGGATCAAATGCTGGTGGGTTGCTTATATCTTCATCGGATAGAAATCCATAGTCTCTTAATTTTTCCGGACTAAGCAAAAACAGATTTCCGGCAAATGCTGAAAAACATTGGTATGGAGAGTCGCCGTAACCTGTCGGACCCAGAGGGAATACCTGCCATAATTTTTGTCCGGCGGATTCAAGGAAATTAACAAAATTGTATGCTTCATATCCTAAATCTCCAATTCCGAATTTCCCCGGAAGTGAAGTTGGGTGTAACAAAATTCCTGCGTTTCTTTGAAATTTCATAATTATCCTGTGATATTTGGTATTCAAAAATATAAAAAGGGTGTGTAATAAGGAAGAAATGATGGGATTGAAAAAAAAGTTCCGTCTGACTTTAAATGAAGCCAGACGGAAAAACCACGGATTATCGATTATAAACTAGCCGTAACACCAACAGAAGCATAAGGGAAATAACCAACTCTTATCTGAGCAGCCCATTTGGGGCTGAACCAATAGTTAAGTCCTGCCTGGGCACTTAAAAAGACTCCTCCAACCGAGGCCGAACCAAAATTATAACCTGGTCCGTTATAAGAAACCGAAGAAGAACCGATATTATACCCTAATGATATCCCCGCAAACGGATCTAATTTATCTCCTGGCATGAAATGCCAATTGCCTTGTGCAGCAATAATTATATACGTATATGTCCATTTACCATAATAGAAACTTTCGCTTGTTGAAGAATATGCAACAAAACCGCCAGCTTGAATATTTTTTTCATAATTCCAAAAATTATATTCTGCTGATATCGGTATTGCTCCTGTACCTGTCAATCCACCGCCGCCAAAACCAACACTTAGACTTCCGGTGTTTTTACCAACCTCATACTGAGAGTAAGATGTTGTACTTAGGACTAAAACTAATGAAGCTAACAAAAAAGTAAAAAGCATATGTTTCATAAAAGTTTCCTTATTTTAAATTATTACACTGCTTAAATTAATAATTTTCAGACAAAACAACAGATAGTTTTAGAATATTATTATAAAAAGAGAAAGATAAATACGATGCTAAACAATTTAAACTTTTTCTTTCCTATAATATTACCAAACCTATTTAAAATAAAACATTTTTATGTAAATAAGATGTGTTTTAAATTATACCCATATAAAAGAGCTCTTCATTACTTATGAAGAGCTCTTTTTATAAGAACAATTAAATTATTAGGGTTCAACAACAGCCAATTTTGCTTCATCCACCATGTTAAGTGCTTGTTCTATATCTTCGATTATATCATTTACACTTTCAATACCAACTGAAAATCTAACCAGTCCTTCGGTTATGCCAGCCATTGCACGGGCTTCTTTTCCCATTGAAAAGTGGGTCATACTTGCAGGATGTTGAATTAATGTTTCCACTCCGCCAAGACTTACTGCAAGCTGGCTTAGCTTTACAGAATTCATCAGAATCTGCCCGGCATCAAACCCCCCTTCTAATTCAAAGGTTATCATTCCGCCATGTCCTTTATGCTGTTTTAATCCCAATTCATATTGTGGATGGCTTTTCAATCCCGGATATATTACACTTTTAATAAGCGGATGTTTTTCAAGATATTCAGCTATTAACTGTGCATTCTCACAATGCCTCTGCATGCGGAGACTTAATGTCTTGATTCCTCTATGAACAAGAAAAGAATTAAATGGATCTATTACTCCACCTAATTGATTTAACACTTTTCTGAAACTTATATATCTCTCTTCATCTTTTACTACAATAATCCCACCCACTACATCTGCATGTCCGTTCAGGAATTTTGTAAGGCTGTGTAAAACCACATCCGCTCCTAACTCAAGTGGACGCTGAAGAGCAGGGCTCATAAAGGTATTATCTACTACGGTTACGGCTTTATTTTCTTTTGCCAGATCTGATATTGCCCTTATATCTGAAATTGATAGTGTAGGATTACCAGGACTTTCAACATAAATGACTTTAGTGTTTGGTTTTATGGCTCTTCTTACGGCATCAATATCTGATGTATCTACGTAGGTACTTTCAACACCGAATCTCTTAAATATTGTATTTAATAGGGTTGTTGTCGGTCCATATACAGCAGTCGAACAAACAACATGATCTCCGTGCGAAACAAGAGCGGTGAAGACTGTATTAATAGCTGCCATTCCACTTGCACACCCCAGACCTTTATGACCGCCCTCAAGTTCAGCAATACTATTTTCAAGTGCTTCAACTGTTGGATTAGCCATCCTTGTATATATATATCCCTTTTCTTCCCCCGCAAATAACATAGCTCCATGATGAGCTGATTTAAATTTGAATGTTGATGTTTGGTAAATGGGAGGAACTACCGCCCCGAATTCATATTCCCCAACACCTGAATGAACACATTTTGTATCAAAGGATGAATCATTTTTTTTCATAAAATCCCGTCTTTTATAGATTATTGCGCAATATTAAATAAACTAAAATATTTAGAGATAAAAATTAGAATTAATTCCCTTCAAAACATAGGAATAAATATCTTCTCAATGTCGCGTTCCCGCTTAAACATTAGGGGACATAAAAGTTAAAGATTTAAATTTACAAGTTTTGAAGAGACACCAGGAAGTACCGCTATTTTTCTTGCAAGTTCTTCTTTTTGTTCATCTGTGCCATAAAGTTCTAATATGAGAAGTCCTTCGTCTGAACAGTTATCCATTATCCCATCATGTATACCGAGACGGGTTTTAATAATGCAACCCCAGGCAGTTAACACTTGTTGGACCTTTACGGCAGTTTCCTTTCTTTTGCCGATTAAAACTAAAAGAATTGTTTTAGCCATTATTTTACCTTTATTTTTACATTGTAAAAATAATCAAAATACTTCTAACCTATAATTATTAATTTGAATAGAAGTTTTTGCTATAATTATTTTTTAATTATATAATAATCCGGTATTATTTAGAAACATTTAACACAATTACCTCGATTTGTATGAAAATAGCTTTTATAGCGTCCGAGGCAGTCCCTTTCGTTAAAACCGGTGGGCTTGCTGATGTTTCAGGTTACCTTCCAAAAGTGCTCAATAAACTTGGTTGTGAAATAAAAGTATTTCTGCCTCTGTATTCCTCCATTGATCGAAAGGTTTTCAATTTGATTCAGCGCAGCGATTTGGGACAGTTAGAAATAATTGTTGACAGAAAATCACACTTTGTTAACCTTTATCAAACCATTCTTCCTGATTCAGATGTTGAGGTAAATTTTATAGATTGTCCTTATTATTTCGATAGGCCGGGTGTTTACACAAATGATCCGGATGAGGATGAGCGATTTATTCTATTTTCTAAGGGAATAATGGAATTTCTCATTAAGATAAACTGGGAACCTGATGTTATTCATTGCAACGATTGGCAGTCAGGTTTGATACCATTGTATGTAAAGGATAGCTATAAACATCACCCGCTTTTTGCAAAAACCAAAACTCTCTTTACTATTCATAATATCGGCTACCAGGGAAAATTTTCCTATCACACACTTATTAAAGCAGGTCTAAATCAGGAATATTTTTTTCGGGAAGGTCCGGTTGTCAGTGGTGAAAACTTCTCCTTCCTCAAAACCGGTCTATGGTTCTCAGATATAATAACTACAGTTAGTAAGACATATGCCAACGAAATTCTTACCCCGGAATTTGGTTCAGGGCTCGACAGGGTTCTTTTATTCAGAAAAGATTCTCTCTATGGAATATTGAACGGCGTAGACTATTCATTATGGAATCCCGAAACAGACAAGCATATCCCCTTTAAATATTCCCGTAATGATCTTTCCGGAAAATTAAAGGACAAGAAATATCTCCTTAAACAATTCAATCTGAATTTTTATCCCGATATTCCATTGATTGGAATAGTATCGAGGTTTGCCAAACAAAAAGGTTTTGATATTTTTGCTGAAGCAGTCCCTGATCTTATGTTGCTGAATGCTCAATGGGTAATTCTTGGCAGCGGTGAATCAAATTATGAATTGTTATTTAAATCTATTACTGATTATTACCCCAGGAAAGTTGCTTCGTTTATTGGATTCAATGAAGAACTTTCCCATCTTGTTGAAGCCGGAGCCGACATCTTCCTTATGCCTTCTCATTATGAACCTTGCGGGCTTAATCAGATATACAGCCTTAAATATGGCACTGTTCCAGTCGTACGTAAGACAGGAGGGCTTGCGGATACTGTTCATGACTGGGACGAATTAAGAAGTTCCGGCAATGAAAATGGAAACGGATTTTCTTTTTATGATTACTCCGCTTATGCGCTATCTCTTACTGTTAAACGTGCGGTCAATGCTTTCCAATCTAAAGAAACCTGGCATTTAATTCAATTAAATGGGATGAAAAATGAATATTCCTGGGATATTTCGGCAACTAAATATATGTCGCTTTATGAAAAACTAATTTCTTCATCTGTTTAAATAATATAAACAATGATATTGAATCGGTTTTCAGAAATTGACAGTCCAGGAACGAACGGGGGAAATTAAAAATAATATCCAATTGAAAAATAAAAAAACAATTCACCCCAGCTTAATGGATTTCCTGGTAGATTTTTCTTGAACAAGAAACTCTTTCCAATTGAAAAGTCAGCCGGACCAATAGGGGTGTCAAAAGATAACGATGTACCCATCCCATGCCGTAAGTCTTTGAATCTTATCTGATCCTGAAATTCCCAAACTGAACCAAGATCATATCTGAATTTAAAATATGCATCAAAAAATATAGTGAAGGGAAATTTATATCTGTATTCAAGAGACGCTAAAAAAATCTGTCTGCCTCTGTATTCATTTTCTCTCATGCCGAAAAATGAGTTTTGACCACCAAGCGAATAAAGATCGGTAACTGGCATTGTTTTGTCCCCAAATCCCATCATAATCCTGGGAGATATTGTGTGTTCATTTTTAAACGTAAAGTAACTTTTATAATCAAATCCGGCATTTAAATATCCGACTTCTCCCCCAAGTATAGTCTGGGCGGTTTCATATGAGCCATAAAAATATATGCCTTTCCCGGGATATGGATACTTGTCTTGTGTGTCAATGGTCGAACTGATTTTAAGACTTACTAGTTTAATCTTAAACGGACTGAATGGCTGGTTTTGGATGTTTTTTAGTTCCTGAAATTCGTATTTACCTGTGAAAATCAGATTTCCAAAACGTTGAACCTGTGAACCTAATGAAATTGATACGCCGTAAAATGTCTGCCTGTATTCTCCGGCAATTGATCTGGAAAATTCTTTATCTGAATTGGATTGATCGTCCATATAATCATAATCATCATCAAATTTGTAATATGCATTTATTTTATATGTCAGGTAGGTATCAAATATTCTGTTTGCTTTATGCTCCAGAATATAAGCGAGATTTCTTGTACCGCCTGATATAAGGAATCCTATTTCGGTTGCTGTTCCGAATAAATTCTCTTCCCTTAAATCCATACTGATTTGTGCTTTTCTCTCATCGTCAATTCTGAATCCAAAACGAATAAGGCTCGAAACCTTTTCTACAACTTTAAGCATTACTATATTTTTATTATCTTCTTTTTTTACTGTAAGAACTATATCTTCAAAAAGATTAGTACTTCTAAGATTCGTTAACCCGCGAGCCACATCATTATATAAGAAATACTCGCCCTTTCTTAATGGAAATTCCCTTGTGATAACACTTGGTTCAGTATTCACATTACCTTCAATTCTGATATCTGATATAATGCCTTCATCAAATTTAATATTTACCACACCTAGCTTTTCGTCAAACCAGGTTGTATCCAGTTCTGCCAGTGAAAATCCTTCTTTACGATAAATCTTTAAAATCTCAAATATAGCTTCAGAAAGTTTCCTTGGGTTGTATGGGTTGTTTTTCAAAGGTTCAAAAATAGAATCTACTTTTTCTTTGATTATAAAGTTTATTCCCGAAAATTTTAAATTGTTGACGTGAGGATTATAAATCTTTATGAATTTAATCATAGAATAATCTTTATTCAATGTTATATCAGTTTTAATATCACTAAAATCTCCCGTATTAAAGATTTTACTCATATCATTGAGTACTTCATAGTTTGAAACGGAATCTTTTAAAGAATATTTCTGCAGAATCTGTCGTTCATAATCTGAAAAGGCGGTTACAGAAATAACATTTTTAATATAGAATTCCTTTACCTTGAATTTTTTAAAGTACAGCGAGTCGATCTTTTCCTTTAAATTCTTTATCAACGGGAGGGTTGTTTGGTAACCGACATTTATTAAAGAATCAAGATTCTTAAAATCATTTGATGCTTTTGTCAATTTAGGAGTTATTATAAAATTTGCATCTTTCAGCTGTTCTTCATTCAAAATTTTCATGGGAATGCTTACTATCTGGTCAGCTATAAGCCATGGGTATTGAAGTTCCTCTGAAGAATGTAAATCGCTGGTAGTGTTTACAGAAATTGTAAAATCGCTTTGTTTTGAAGCTATCTCTGCGGGAATATTTGCAACTAAACCTCCGTCTACTAAAATCAATGATCCCATATTTACAGGTGGTAGAAGGAATGATACACTAGAACTTGCTCTCATTGCCTGGCTCAGCGAGCCTGATTTTAAAATAACAGGGTTACCGGTCACAAGGTCTGTACATACTGCGCTAAAATTATATTTTAGTTTATCGAAACCATCAAATGTGTGAATAGGGGACTGAATAGTTAGAAGATTAAGGTAGTTAGCCATTTTTTCACCGCTATAAATTGAGTTGGGGATTATTGGAGTCAAACCCTTCATGCGTAATGAAAAAATCGCTTTGTCTTCCGTTACTTTCTGGTCAATAAATAATTCTCTGCGGTTGGTTTCCCGGTCGAGTGATAATAGGTTATCCCAGTCTGTGTTACATATAATCGAATCCAATTCTTCTGCGGAATATCCTGATGCGTAGAGTCCTCCCACTACACTTCCCATACTTGTTCCAACTATATCATCGATCTGAATCCCGTTTTCTTCAAATGCTTTCAGTACACCTATTTGTGCAAAACCTCTTGACCCGCCGCCGCTTAAAGCCAGTGAAATAACCGGCTTTTCGGATATGACTTTTTCTGTTAAATTGAATGGAAGTTGTCTGGTTTTATAATTTAAGGATAGAACTATCTTTGTCTGGGTATAACTTAGGGAAGCAAAAATCAGTAATGAAAGGAATATTTTGATTTTAATTTTCATTTAATAAAAAAAGAGGCCGAACATTTTCGTTCAGCCTCAAAGTATTAAAGTTATCTTTTTCTTTTCGTTTGTGAGCTTGAGTTCTTTTCAGCCGCTTCCATAATTTTTTGCATGAAGCCTTTAGACTTTTTGGGGTTCTGAACGGGAACTAGTTCCATTCCAGCATGTTTTTGATTAACATAATATTGCTGAACTATTGAGAAAAGATTGAACATAAAATAATAAAGATTCAATCCGGAAGGTAAACTCATAAACATAAGAGTAAACATTACAGGCATAACATAAACCATTGCCATCTGACTAGGATCCTTTGTGGTCATTTTGGTTTGTATGAACTGTGTAATTCCCATTAGAATAGCCAGACCGCTTATTTGATCAATGCCAAAAATAGGTAATTTAAAAGGCAAGACCATTACTATATCTGGTCGTGAAAGGTCATGTATCCAAAACATAAACGGCTGCTGCCGCAGTTCAACTGATACCTGGAATAATCCCCACATTGCTATGAATATCGGCATTTGTAATATCAGTGGCAAACACCCGCCCGCCGGATTAATTCCATAGACACGATAAAGATTCATAGTTTCTTTCTGAACCTTTGCTTGATCATCTTTATATTTTTCCTTAAGCTCAGCTATTTTTGGTGCCAGCATCTGCATTTTTTTCATTGACTGAAGACTGGTTTTAGTCAGCGGATATAAAACAAATTTTATGATTAGTGAGAAAAGAATTATTACAAATCCATAATTCGGTATAAATGTATGAAGAAAATTAAACAGTGGAAGGAGAACATACTCAGCAATTGGTCTTATTATAAATTTCAATCCGAAGAAGCTTCCAAATTCAACTATTTTTTCCATGTGGGCATTATAGCCCTTTAATATATCGTAATCAACCGGGCCCAAGTATAGATTAAATGATTTCGTTTCAAGTTGAGTATTTTTGAATGGTACTGTTAAGCGAACATTATAGAATTCCCTAATTCCGCTATTATCAGTATGATATCCTGTCCCCTGAAAATAAGCACCGTCTACACCATTTGGATCCCGGGGAGTTATAATCGCAGTAAAATACTTATCTCTTACTGCTACCCATTCTACTTTTCCGTTATACTCCTTTTCTATTTTTTTACCATCATCCGGAGCTTTTACAATAACATGTTCGTCACCGTAATATAAACTGGCATTTGATTGATTTCCTTCGTCTACTGAATTTAATTCAACAAACCGTATGCCGTTTGACCAGACGAGATCATATGAATTATTACTGATTAAGGAGTTCATTCCTGCTAATTCAATATCGCTTCCAATGTTATATTTATTTCCGTAGAATGTGAATTTTTTATTAATGTACTTTCCATTGGAAACAGTTAGTTTGAAATTGACAGAAAGGCTATCGGATCCAGTTACCTTATAGTGTGATTGTAATGCATCAGTTGAAAAATCAAGAGTGGAAGTGTTTATTGCTTTTCCGTCAGAGGTTATAAAGGAAAGATCATAGGTACCACCTCTGGAAAAGTTGATAAGCTGAACTTTTGTTTTGTAAATATCTGAACTAGTATCTTTTATAGAATACCAGTTATTAAATTTCTTAAGGTAGGCTTTTCTTAAATCGCCCCCCTTTGTAGAAAATTCAATAAGGAAATTATCATTTTCAATGGTTATGATTTTCTCTGGCTTCCTGGTATTTGAGAAAAATTTTCCAAACTTAACACTATCGGATAGTTCAGTCTGAACCGGAACGGGTTCAGTGTTCGTGATTGGAGGCGTTATTTTAGTCTCTTTTTGTACTGTCGATGTATCCTGTTTCTGCGGAGTTTGTTTAACCGGTTCAGGAGTATTGAAATACAACCATATTATAAAAATTAAACCTATTATTACAAATGCTATAGTGGTTTGTCTGTCCATTTATTTATCCATTAATTTATAGGATCAAATCCGCCTTTATTGAACGGATTACATCTCAGTATTCGCCAGACAGATTTTATAGTACCCTTGATAATTCCATATTTTGTTAGTGCCTGGATAGCATATTCAGAACAGGTAGGATAAAATCTGCAAGACGGCGGAAATAGTGGCGATATTGTTTTCTGATATATCCTGATAATGAAAACAGCAGTTTTCCACATTTTTTATATATCACTGCTTATCCTGGACATTATTTGTATAACGTCCGGCTTAATATCTTTTAAATATATTTTTCTATTATTCCTCATATTCAGAAAACAAGGAGAAAATATAATCCTGATAATACAGCTGTTTTCTTCAGTAAATCTAATTAGTATTTCTTTATTTAATCTGATAGATTCTCTTAGTAGTCTTTTTACTCTGTTTCTCCAGAATGCTTTTCCGGTTTTTTTACCGACAGCAACAGCAACTCTTATTCCGTGTTCCGTGGAATACTTGTCTATTAAATAAACAACCTTAATTTTTTTGTTTGAGGAAATTAATGTGTTGCCTTTTTGAAAAAGTTCTTCGAAATCTTTCTTGCTTTTTAATTTCTCTGCCGCAGAAAGACCATACTTTTTCACACGACTTATAACTCATCACTGACAGTTAATTTTTTTCTGCCCTTTGCCCTTCTTCTGGACAATACCTTGCGGCCATTTTTTGTTGCCATCCTTTCTCGAAAACCATGCTTATTCTTTCTTTTTCTGTTGCTTGGCTGAAAAGTCCGTTTCATTATAACTCCTAATTACAAAAAGATTTCAAAAATAGTAACCTTAAATATAAATAACAAGACTCTATTTTCCTCTATATATTAAATATTTATTATTTCCTACAATTATATTTTGCTAAAGTTGAAGAATTAATTTGCGGAGTCGTCCTTTACTACCTATTTTTTCACACGGTTCACCGCACAATTTGTCTGTTTATAAAATGTGGATAACTTTGGTCTGTGAAAATGTTTCACAATCGATTTTTTATACGACAGCCGGTGGTTTTTGTTTGTAAATGTGTCTTGTACTAATATTAACTTAGCTAAGTTGGTTTTTTATAGCGAGTTAGCGGCGTTTATTTAATGTTGATAAGTTGTTTATAGTTTTAAGCTGTTAATTTAATTTCGTTCGTTTTGTACTAATTTCAAATTTTTCCCTTGTTTTAATTGTGGATAATTATCTTATAGAAACTATTTCTACTGTGAATAAAACCTATTCTAACGACTCATCTTTTGTCTGGAAGGAATGCCTCAGGGTTATCAAAGAAAATGTGACCCAAATGACTTATAATACATGGTTCTTGCCCATAAAACCCCTGGAAATTGTGGATTCTATTTTAAAGGTTCAGCTTCCAAGTCAGTTTTTCTGGGAATGGATAGATGAGCATTTTAATACTTTAATCTCCAAGAACAATTCATGAAGTTCTCGGCCCGGAAGCTAAACTTGCCTACATTATTTCCGAAGAAAAAGAAATTTTGAATAGTTCTTCTTTGGGTAAAATTGAAAGTAAAGCACCGGTTACGACAATTACCTCTCAGAAGCCAAAACCAGAATTCGAAACATATCTCAATCCTCGCTATACTTTCGAAAAATTTATTAAGGGAGAGGGCAATCAGTTGGCTCGTGCTGCGGCTGGTGCTATTAGTGATAATCCCGGTGGCACTTCATTTAATCCTTTCTTTATCTATGGGGGTGTCGGCCTTGGTAAAACTCATCTGATTCAGGCTATTGGCAATAAGATTCTCGAGAATTTTCCACAAAAAAAAGTAATCTATCTTTCTTCAGATATCTTTACTGTCGAATTTGTTGAAGCTATTCAATCAAATAAAGTCAACGAATTCTCTAATTTCTATAGAAATATGGATGTTCTCATTTTGGATGACATTCAGTTCCTAATTGGAAAAGAAAAAACCCAGGATTTATTTTTCCAGATATTTAACATACTTCATCAATCAAGAAAGCAAATTATTCTCTCAAGTGATAAACCTCCAAAAGATCTTAAGGGTCTTGATGATAGACTTATTTCCAGGTTTCAATGGGGTTTAACCGCTGATATTCAACCGCCTGATCTTGAAACTAGGACAGCAATTCTAAAAAAGAAAGCCGAAGACTATGGTATGGATATTTCACATGATATACTTGAATATATTGCAACCAATATTGTTTCTAATATCAGGGAACTTGAAGGATGTTTGATAAAACTTCTTGCTAATGCTTCTCTGAATTCGAAGGAAATAAACCTTGAGTTAGCTAAAAAAACAGTTAAAGAGATTGCCACGGATAGAAAAATAAATATTACTATTGAAACAATCACTAAAACAGTCTGCAATTATCTTAAAGTTGATGAGAATAAAATAAGAGATAAAACCAGAAAAAAGGAAGTTGTTCTTGCACGCCAGATAGCCATGTATCTTTCCAAAGAATTAACTAAAAGTTCTTTGAAAACTATTGGACTGAATTTCGGTGGAAGAGACCATTCAACAGTTATACATTCCTGCACATCTATTGAGGAAGCAAAGATGACAGATACTTCTTTAAAGGATATGATTGATACTCTGCGAACTCAGATTGAACTCAGCAGTTCATAATACTCATTTTACTTACTACCTTATATTTTAATTCTAATAATAAAACCAACACGTTTTGAAGTGCACAACTTGTTAAAAACATAGGTTTTACTTGTGTATAAACATAGACTTCTTAACACTATGGTGATAACAACAATGTTATCAGGAAATTATTAACATTAATTAAAAATAAATCCTCTGTTTTTTAGTTATAATTAAGTTAAATTGCACATATCAACATATTAACATACTTATTATAAATTATATTTTATATACATATATACCTAATATTAATAATAATGTGTACAAACTGTTTATTGATTATTAATTTTCTTTGATTTAATTTGGTATAAAGTATTTAGAGGCTGTAATGCGATATAAAATTCCTCTTTCAATTTCGTTAATTGTATTGTTTTTGTTTTTATCCGGTTGTTCCGGAAAAGTAAACAACGCCATTAATATCAAAAACATATCCGGCGGAACAATAGTTTTTAACTTTCGGGGATCTGTTGTTACTGTAATTTCAGGATCCTCTGCAAGTATTACGGAAATTCCAAAAGGAATATATAATTATTCAACTACGGCACTTGCTCCTCCAGGTGCACTGACTCCTCCAACTCTTCAAGGGGATTACAAAGGAACCCTGACTATAAATGCCGGTACTAAAATAGCCGTTGTTTATTCAAGTACTCTTTTAAATGGAACTTATTCCGTATTTGCCACCATTTCATCAAGTGATTCTCAGACCAGCACAACCGGTCCCTGATAACCTTGATTTAATGTTGTTAAATAATGGTCTTTCAGACCTGGTTATAGGGTTTTACTGTTTTATTTTTCCTTGAGATTCCGATAAAAATTTCGTAAATTTAGAGAATTCAGAAGGAGAATTTTTAATGGAATTTAAACTCAATAGTAGGGTAATTGAAAAGCTTTTATCCAGAATTATACCTGCAGTACCTTCACGTACTCCTATGCCTGTCCTCGAAAACTTTTTGTTTGAAATTAAGGATGGACTTCTAACTGTAAGCGCTACTGATCTTGAAATTGCCCTGAGATCTTCACTGAATGTAAATGCAGATAAAAATGTAAAGATGGTAATTCCTGCCCGTCTTTTATATGATATTATCCGGTCATTACCCGATACCATGGTTCATTTTATTGTTGAAGAAAAACAAAAATTATCAATTAAAACAGATAACGGTTTATATAATTTAAGTTATTCTTCACCCGAAGAATTTCCAGCCATTCCTTCTGTAATCAAGGAAAAAGAAATTTCAATAAATGGCTCTGATCTTAAAAGAGCTATTGATCAAACTTCTTTTGCAATGAGTAAGGAAGATATGAGACCTGCTATGACCGGTACCTTATTTGAATTCACACAGGAAGGACTGAAATTTGTTACTACTGATGGACACCGGTTGGTAAAGTATATATATAAAACTATTAAAACTAATTCTGACGAGCAATACATTGTTCCGGAAAGAGCTATAACGGTACTTTCAAAACTTTTGACAGATTCAGATGTAAGTATAAGTTTCAGTAAAACTAATGCCTCTTTTCATATCGACGACATTGAATTTATATCAAGACTAATCGGAGAAAAATATCCCGCTTATTCAAGTGTTATTCCGCTTGAAAACGAGAACTTACTCAAGGTCAAACGGGATGATCTACATTCAACCATAAAAAGAATGCTGCTTTTCTCAGCATCAAACTCTAAACAGGTAAAATTTGCGATCGGTAAAAATACTCTCGAAGTTTCAGCTGAAGATATCGATCACGGATCTAACGCAACTGAAAATATATTTTGCGAGTATAGCGGTGAACCTATGGATATAGGTTTTAATACTGCCTATGTTAGTGAGATTCTTTCCCATATTAATAGTGATGAAATGATTTTTAAACTTCATTCACCTACAAAAGCATGTATTGTTGAACCTACTATTGTATCTGAAAATGAAGATTTAATGTTATTGCTTATGCCGGTACGCCTGAACAATTAAATGATTTTATCTTCTATTAATTTAAAAGATTTTAGAAGCCATCAAGATACATTTTTGAAATTTTCTGATAAGCTTAATTTTATAATCGGAGGTAATGGACAGGGAAAGACCACAGTTCTTGAAGCTATTTATTACCTGTGCACTACGAAAAGCAACAACTCAAAAACGGATATGGAAGCGGTCAGGTTTTCTGAACCCGATTTTGAACTGCACGGCATCTTCAATGACCTCTCTGAAAGTAAAGTCAGAATATATTTTTCTGTTACTGAGAATAAAAAGTATTACTTGAAAGATAGTAAACTTATTTCGCGTTCTGCTGATGTAATAGGTAAGTTCCCGGTTGTGGTTTTAACTCCTTCTGACCATTCGATTACCCAGGGTTCTCCGGCTGAAAGAAGAAAATTTATCGACTCTGTTATTTCACAGTCAAATGAAAATTATTTGAAAACACTGCTCGACTATAACAAGACCTTAAGGCAGCGCTCTTCGCTTCTCTTCCGGTTGAAAGAGGAAAGAAGCAGTGAGCTTATTCATGAACTCGATGCATGGACAGAAAAACTTATAGAAACCGGTATTTCAATTATTAATTACCGGCTTAGTTTCGTATCTGGTTTTTTAGATTTTATTGCTGACTCTTATAAAGTAATTCTTGGTGAAGACGAAGTGCCAGGACTTAGATACTCGTATCTGGATAACTTTGATGGCACTGAAATTAAAAATGAATTTATCCGGCTTCTTGATTTAAAAAGAAACGAAGAATTAAAACGTGCAGCAAATCTTGTCGGACCACATAGGGATGAGTTTGTTTTTGAAATAAATAATCTTAGTCTTAAAACTTATGGTTCACAAGGACAACATAAAACTTTTCAGGTTGTTCTCAGGTTTGCAGAGTTTTTTTACTTAAAAAATGTAATGG
Organism: uncultured Ignavibacteriales bacterium; assembly: GCA_963786395.1. GTDB lineage: Bacteria > Bacteroidota > Ignavibacteria > Ignavibacteriales > Ignavibacteriaceae > Fen-1301. Next base: position 98,479 of record CAWAZD010000014.1, read on the forward strand.
GTGTAGTTCCCATATTTCTTCTTGACGACATTTTTGGTGAATTGGATACCAAAAGATCTATGAAAATAAGCGAGTATTTAAAAGATCTCGGGCAGGCATTTATTACAGTTACAGACTTAACAAATCTTGCCTTTATGAAGAAGGATAGTCAGGACAATTACATAAACCTTTACCAAGGAGCCGTCGTCAATGGATAAAGGGTTTTTAAAGTTATCCGATATTATTAAGAACGAGCCCGGTTTAAAGGGATTCAGAAACACAATGAATGATATCGAGGTACTTGATAGTTTTAATGAACTATTTCCTGATCTCAAAAAGATAGCAAGGGTATCAAAAGTTGAAAGGAAAACACTCTTTCTTAAAGTCGAAAACTCTGTTTGGCGAAGTGAACTTAAATTCAGAGAGTCTGTTATCATCGATAAAATCAATTCCTTCTTCGGTGAAGAAAGAATTAAACATGTAAAATTTTCATAAAATAGATAATTGGTTCAGAAGTATATGGCTAATGAGAATGCAGTAAATGACTATAGTGCAAAAAATATAAATGTACTTAAAGGTCTTGAAGCGGTCAGAAAAAGACCGGCAATGTATATCGGTGATGTTGGTCCAAGAGGTCTGCACCATCTGATAAACGAGGTTGTCGATAATAGTATCGATGAAGCTCTCGCAGGTTATGCAGATAGTATTATAGTTACAATTCATAAAGATGAAACAGTTACTATAGATGACAACGGCCGCGGAATTCCGGTTGACATGCATCCCGAGGAAAAAAGATCCGCTCTTGAAGTTGTTATGACTATGCTGCATGCTGGCGGTAAATTTGATAAAAACACTTATAAAGTATCCGGTGGTCTTCACGGTGTAGGCGTCTCTGTTGTTAACGCCCTTTCCGAATGGCTGAAAGTTGAGATTAGAAGAGATGGAATTATTTATTATCAGGAATATCGAAGAGGCATTCCAGTAAAACCGGTAAAAGAGATCGGTAAAACTAAAAAAAATGAAAATGGAACCAGAATAACCTTTGCGCCTGACCCAGAAATATTCAAGGTTACAAAATTTAAATTTGATACTGTCGCTGAAAGAGTAAGAGAACTTGCCTATCTGAATAAAAATATTAGCCTAAGGATTATTGATGAAAGGGACGGTGAAGATATTACCTTCCATTTTAAAGGTGGTCTGATGGAGTTTGTGAAATATCTCGATGAGAATCAGGGAAGCACTTCATAAAACAGTTTATATTGAAGGGGAAAAAGACGGCACGCCAGTGGAAGTTGCATTCCAGTATAACGCTTCTTATTCTGAAAACATTTTTTCATATGTTAATAACATTAATACTACCGAAGGCGGTACGCATCTTGTTGGATTTAAATCCGGATTAACCAGAACGTTTAATAATTATGCCTATAAAAACGGCCTTATTAAAAGAGGGTAAAATTCAGTTAACAGGAGATGATTTCAGAGAAGGTTTAACGGCTGTTATTTCCGTGTAAGGTAGCCGAACCTCAGTTTGAGGGACAGACTAAAACTAAACTTGGAAACAGCGAAACTAAATCTGCTGTAGAAACACTAGTTAATGAAAAATTGTCTGAGTATCTTGAAGAAAACCCCACCGTCGGAAAAAAATAATTGAAAAATGTCTGAGAGCTGCGGAAGCACGAGAAGCAGCCAGAAAAGCCAGTGACCTTACCAGAAGAAAAAACGCACTTGATACTATGAACCTTCCTGGTAAACTTGCTGATTGCTCAATTACAGACCCTGAGCATTGTGAAATGTACATTGTTGAAGGAGATTCAGCGGGTGGTTCAGCAAAACAGGGAAGAGATAGAAGATTCCAGGCCATACTTCCTTTAAGAGGTAAAATCCTTAATGTGGAAAAAGCAAAGCTAAATAAAATTCTCGAAAATAATGAAATTAAAGCAATGATTTCTGCTATAGGCGCAGGCTTCGGACCAGACTTTGACCATAATAAATCGCGATATGGTAAAATAATATTAATGACTGATGCCGATGTGGACGGGAGTCATATCAGAACTCTCCTGCTCACATTTTTTTATCGATATATGAATGATCTTATCACCTCCGGTAAAGTATATATTGCCCAACCGCCGTTATATAAAATTAAAAAAGGGAAGGAAGAATATTATGCTTTTGATGAAAAAGAAAGAGATGAAATTCTGAAACGTTACAGACCTAATGGCAAAGAAGATGACGAAACCGGTACTACCGAAGATGGAATGCCAAAAGGTATTGTTATCTCCAGATACAAAGGATTTGGAGAAATGAATCCAGAGCAGCTCTGGGAAACTACAATGAATCCTGAAACTAGAACTGTTCTTCAAGTAAATGTTGAAAGTGCCGCCGCTGCAGATAAAATATTTGAAACTCTTATGGGTGATGCCGTCGAGCCCAGAAGGGCATTTATTGAGAAGAACGCCAAATATGTCCGTAACCTGGATATATAGTTTTATTATAACTTTATTAAATTAATATTAAATAATAGATTTTTATGGCTACAATATTTGAAAAAATAGTTCCAGTATCGCTTGAAGAGGAAATGAAATCCTCTTACATCGATTACTCAATGTCAGTCATCGTTGCCCGCGCATTTCCGGATGTAAGGGACGGTTTAAAACCTGTTCACAGGAGAGTCCTGTTCGGAATGAGTGAACTAGGTATGACATTCAATAAACCCTATAAAAAATCTGCCAGAATCGTGGGTGAGGTTCTTGGGTAAATACCATCCACATGGCGATACTGCAGTTTATGATACAATGGTTAGAATGGTTCAGGATTTTTCTTTGCGTTACCCTCTTATTGACGGTCAGGGAAACTTTGGATCAGTAGATGGTGATTCTGCTGCTGCCATGCGTTATACTGAAGCCCGTCTTGCAAGAATTGCAGATGAAATGCTTCGCGATCTTGATAAAAATACTGTTGCTTTTACTTCAAACTTTGATGACTCACTTCAGGAACCGACAGTTCTTCCATCTTACCTTCCCAATTTGTTAGTTAATGGATCCAGCGGTATTGCTGTTGGTATGGCTACAAATATTCCTCCTCATAATTTAACTGAAGTTGTTAACGGATTAATCGCCTTGATAAACAAGCCGGAATTACTGTCGAAAAGTTGATGAAATATATTACCGCTCCGGATTTCCCGACTGGCGGAATAATTTATGGCTATGAAGGAGTTAAAGATGCCTTCACCACCGGACGCGGAAGAATTGTTATCAGAGCCAAAGCAAATATTGAAACTCTTAAAAATGGCAGGGAAAATATTATCATCACCGAACTTCCATACCAGGTTAACAAAGCTAATCTAATTGAAAAGATTGCCGATCTTGTTAGAGAAGGCACCCTGACTGATATATCCAATATCAGAGATGAATCAGATCGCGATGGTTTAAGAGTTGTTATTGAATTAAAGAGAGACGGTCAGCCGGCTGTTATTCTTAATCAGTTGTTCAAGCATACCGCCATGCAGACAACCTTTGGCGTTATTATGCTGGCTCTTGTTAACGGAACTCCTAAAGTTCTTACCTTAAAAGAATGTATGCAGCATTTTATCGAACACCGTATGAATGTTCTTATAAAAAGAACTAAGTACGAACTCGATGCTGCTGAAAGACGAGCCCATATTTTAGAAGGTTACATCATTGCCCTCGATAATATAGATGCGGTTATTGAGACAATTAAAAAATCCAGGGATGCTGAAACTGCTAAAAATAATCTTATGAAACGCTTTAAACTTAGCGAGATTCAGGCAAAAGCAATTCTTGATATGCGCCTTCAGAGATTAACCGGACTTGAAAGAAAGAAAATTGAAGATGAATACCGCGAAGTAATTAAACTCATAGAAAAACTAAAAGGTATTCTTACCTCAGAAGAAAGAAGATATTCTATTATTAAAGATGAACTCATTGCTATTAGAGAAAGTATGGCGATGAAAGAAGAACCGAGATTGTCTATAACTATGAAGAATTTTCTCTTGAAGATATTATTGCAGAAGAAGATGTAGTTGTTACTATATCTCATAACGGATTTATTAAAAGATTCCCCGTAAGTGGTTACCGTAAACAGGGTCGCGGCGGAAAAGGCGTTACAGGCGCAGGAACAAAAGATGACGATTTTATTGAACATATGTTCATTGCATCAACCCATCATTATATAATGTTCTTTACTGACCAGGGAAAAGCCTACTGGCTCAAAGTACATGAACTGCCTGAAGGCGGCAGGGCTACACGAGGAAGATCAATCATAAACCTGATCGAAAAAGATAAGGATGAAAAGATTGCCGCCTTTGTATCAGTAAAGGAATTTAAAGATGATAGTTATCTTATTATGGTAACAGAAAAGGGTACCATCAAAAAAACAGTACTTTCGGCTTATGGTAATGTTAGAAAAGGCGGGATAAACGCAATCAATATTGTCCCGGGTGATAAACTTATTTCTGTTAAAATGACTGATGGAAGCAACGATATAGTTATTGGAACAAGAGACGGTATCGCTATTAGATTTCATGAAAATGATGTCCGCGATATGGGAAGAACTTCCACAGGTGTTCGCGGAATAAATCTCGGAAAAGGAGATAGAGTGGTAGGTCTTCTTGTTATAAAAAGAAACGATACTATTCTTGTTGTCACTGAAAAAGGTTTTGGCAAACGTTCCGATATAAATGATTACCGCATAACAAAACGTGGCGGCAAAGGAGTTTATACTGTTAAAACAAGTGAGAAATCCGGAAAGTTGATTGCTATGATGGAAGTCGTTGATGGTGATGAACTTGTGATTATTTCAACCCAGGGTATGGTAATCAGACAGAGTGTAAAAGATATCCGCGTAATGGGAAGAGTAACCCAGGGTGTAAGAGTTATCCGTTTAAGTGAGGCTGATTCCATTGCCGATATTGCAAAAGTAGTTCCCGAAGATGATTCCAATGGCAATGGCACGACAGAAGAAACCAATGATCTTGAACCGCTTGGCTAAAATTATTTATAACCTTCGAGGAATCGGCAAATGTTGTCTGATAAACCTCGAAGGTTATAAAGTTATTACACTAGTACAGAATTATAATAATCTAAATAAGAACCCCAATTGAAGGGATTCTTTCATCTGTGCTGTTGGTGATTGAGCTTTCTCATATAAGAAGAGATAAGTAACATTTACATTCAGGAAATTATTTATTTTAGCTACTATTGCGTTTTCCCATCTTACATCCCACACGTCAAGACTTTTGAATCTTGTGAACAATCTGAGATTTCCTTTGTATAAAAGATTTTCTGCAAAAGAATATTCTGCAGTTGTAACAGATTCCAAACCGGTATCAACTATTACTTTTTTAATTTCACTTGTTTCGGGATCTTTGTTATATAATGTGTCAAATTTATTAGTGAAAACTTCCTGCAATGCTATGCCAAGCCGGGTGGTAAATCCTTGTACCCGGTTATAAACAAACCCGGTGCTTTGAGTAAGATAACCCGGATCCCAAAAATCTGCCGAAGGAGAAGGTGGTGTAACTTTATAATCATAACCGCGGGTTAATGCAGTTCTGGCTGACACACTTACAAAAGGATCTACAGCCCATTTAATTTTCTTGAATAGAATTGATTCAAAATAAAATGTATTATCATTCGTTCTAAAATCGCTTCCGCCTAATTTTGTCCTGCCATATGCAAGACTCAGATTATTAATGAAACCCCATTCTTTGGTAACGTTTTTTAACCCAATATTTCCCGTAAGAGTCCAGGATATAGCGTTATCTCCACCGGATGTCCAGTTGCTTAATGCAATCTGGTTAATGTTCAAACCAATTGCCGCATCAGGGACCCAATTATACAATAATGTGTCCTTTTGCTGACAGAAAATTTCGCTGAGTGATAATATGCATATCAAAAGAGTAAGTTTAATTTTCATATTTATATCCTATATTTTAATAATAAAAAAAATAAATATTCAGGTAACCGGAAATATGCAAAAAATAATTAAACATTCAAATGTGCCGAACAAGTCAATAGTATTTATTCATGGTTTTCCGTTTGATCATCACATGTGGAAACATCAAATCAACTATTTTAAGAGTGACTATACCTGCATATCTTATGATATCAGAGGACTTGGACGATCTTCAGCCGGCGATGGATTGTTTACGATGGAAGATCTTGTGGATGACCTGTTCAATGTAATATTGGAAACCAGAATTGAGAAACCCGTTATATGCGGACTTTCTTTAGGTGGATATATTGCCCTGAGAGCTGTTGAAAAAAAAGAAAATATTTTTAAAGGTCTTATTATTTGCGATACAAAATCAGAAGCCGATAACGATGCTGCAAAACTTAAACGCGCTGCCGGGGTCAGGTTTATAAAAGGAAGGGGAAGCCGGGAATTTTGCGAAGCATTTGTTCCGGAGTGTTTTGGCGACAATTCAATTAAACGCCTGGGAAAGGAATATCTAGAAATTCTTGATAGGTCGTTAAAATCTGTTCCAAGAGGTCTAAAAGGATGTCTACTTGCCATGGCCGGAAGAACTGATACATCAGCATATCTTTCTCATATTAACCTCCCCACGCTTTTGCTTTGCGGTGAAGATGATAATTTTTCTCCACCTCACCTAATGAAGAAGATGGCGGGAAAGATTAAACATGCAGAGTTTTATTTAATAAAAAATGCTGGTCATATGACAGCCATTGAGAATCCAGAGAACGTAAACTTATATATCGATAATTATCTTAAAAAACTATTTAAATAATATCTTTAGAAAATAAAATATTGCACCCCCGTATATAATATACTTTAAGTTGATAGTTCAAAAAACATCTTCCAATTTGTTATTTAAACCAAAATTCCTATGAATTAGGAGGACGCCAGCCAAACTAGAGGTAATAATTACGGATTCAAGGTAATAATTACTCGTAATTATTACCGACAGCGTGGTTCCTACCACATAAAAAAGATCGATATTTGGAATTAATTATAAATTGTGATGGCACATTTCTTATATAAATAAGCCCTAAATATTTGTTAATTAATACAGTTAGAGGAAAAAAGTGGGCCAACAACAATTGCTTTTAGTAGTTTTGGCGATGATAATTGTTGGTATAGCAGTAATATTTGCAATTACACTTTTTAGGCAAAAAGCTGTGGATTCCAAACGTGATTTATTGATCAATGAGGGGGGAAATATAGCTACAGATGCACTTAGTTATTATAAAAAACCGGTTGGTTTTGGAGGAGGAGGTAATTCGTTTTATGGATGGTCGATTCCTCAAAGTATTGTTACAACCGCTGCCGGAAACTATATGGCTACTATATTCAAAGATAGTGTAGTTATAATCGGCACGGGAAATGATGTAACTAACGGTACAGATTCAGTAAAAGTACAATTTTCAGTTTATCAAGATACATATAAAACACTAATAATTAACTAAACAAAATCAATTTCAGGAGTAATTCATGGGTCAACAACAACTTCTTCTCATCGTTCTCGGCGTTATCGTGGTTGGTATCGCTGTAGTAGTCGGTATTAATTTATTCACAGCAAATGCTGTTTCTGCAAACAAAGATGGCGTAGTTGCAGATCTTAATAACCTTGGAGCTATGGCTCAGCAATATTATAGAAAACCAACATCAATGGGTGGTGGTGGAAATGCTTTCACAGGATGGACAATTCCTACAAAGACCGATACTACACCAAACGGAACTTATGCTGCAACAGTTTCAGCACAGTCAGTTTCTATAGTTGGTACTGGTAATGAAAAAGGTAAAGATGGTAATCCAATTAAAGCAACGGCAACAGTCTCTCCGACTACTATAGCGATTGTGCAGACTAATCCTTAATCTTAGGATTTTTTCTAGAAGTTTTTATAGGGCTGATAAAATGCTTATATTTTATCAGCCTATTCTTTTTAAAGGAACTTATGGTAGAACTCAGATTTACTGCTGAAAAATTAACGGGACAATCAATTAATGGTTCTTTGACTGCTGTTTCGTATAGTGAGGGGAAAAAGAAAATTGTCCGCCTTGCGGAAAAAAATCAGCTCAAAATCAGAAATATTGAAAAAAAAATTACCTTTCTTTACAGAGCAAGAAAAGGAAAAGAAAAACCTCTCGCCGGTGAACAAAAAGCATACAATAAAAAAGAAGTTGAGGATGCCCTATCCAGACTTGGCTACGAAGTATTACACGTTAATAAAAAATTACTTGATTTTCAATCCAAACCACCTCAAACTGAAATTGTAACATTTGTAAAGATCAGTGCGGAATTATTAGAACAAAAATTATCCTACAGTGAAATACTTACACTTCTGATAAATGATACTAAGAATAAAACTCTAAAAGAAACCCTTAGAGAAATAAATAATGAGCTTAAAAAAGGCGCTGATAGTGAAACTACTTTTTTAAAATATCAATCCGTCTTTGGAAAATTTACAGCATATATGCTTGGCCTTGCGTCCAAAAGCGGTAATATGACGGAAATATATAAAGCTACTGCAAAATTTCTTGAAAGACAATCAGGAATTTAAAAAGAGTTTAAGAAGCGCACTTATAACTCCGGCGGTAACTATTTTTGTTTTATTTCTTGCGGTCCTTTTTTATGTGGGGTATATTTTTCCCGAAACCGCAAAACTCTTTGTGAAATTTGGAATTGAGCTTCCGCCAATGACTGCATTCTACTCTTAAAATAAGTGACTTTCTTAATAAAATATAAATACTTGTTGCTTTTGTTTTATTATTCCGCCCGGAATCATTCTTATGGCGGTTTAGCCAAAACAAAAAGAGGTGGATATCTTTTTGACAAGTATATATCTGAAAATCCCTATTATTGGTTCACTAATTCATAAAACTTTGATTGAAGTATTATTGCCGTGTTTTTTATACACTTTATAGCGGTTCGGCAGAAAGCATTGAACCGATCAGAATTGCAGCAGAGGCCACCGGATAATAAATATTTTGAAGACAGAATAAAAAATATAGCTATTCCATTGATGATTAAAAAAGGTAGTTGGAATTACGGAAGCATTTCACAGCCAGCGGAGTATTTCACAGAAACTGCACTTTCAAGACTTCATTCCGGTGAAGAAACCGGAACAATCAAAAATACTGCTCTTCAACTTGCCAATTATTATGAAAGTGAAACTGTATTACAGACTTAAAAATATAATTGAATTGATCCAGGTTTTTATTGCAATGATTATAATGATTGTCATGATTATGACTTACATTGGTTTCAGCTGAAACTGCTACTATAAGTCCTAAAACTCCGGGAACTTATAACAATGTTAAAATATGAGAGAACTATTAAGATGATAGATCCAAACTTGAAATGACGGATAAAATTGGTTATTTACTTTTTAAAAAAGGAATAATCGATCCGTCAATGCTTGAAAAGGCGCTTAAAATCAAAGATAATGATAAAACAAAATGAAAAGAAATCTTGCTCAGATATTAGTTCAGGATTTCAATTATGATCATGATACTATCTTCAGGGAAGTTGCAATTCTTATATGCTTTTAAGGAATTAGATATTCATCCGGAAGAATTCCTGCCCCATGAGACGTGATTCCAAATAAAACAAATGATAAACGGTGCCAAGGACAGATATTAAGATCTCAAATGCTTCTTGAACATAAAATTATCCCCTTCATGTATGATGAAAAATTAAAGACAAACTTATCCTGGCTGCCATTGATCCAACCGACAGAAATATTCGCAAAATTGCATATGGACTCTGAATGCTAAAGAAATATGAAGTAATCTATATAAGAAAAAAAGATTATGAAAAATTAATCCAGATTACTTGCTCCTCCTGAAAATGAATTTACCTTAAAGATGGAGGAAGCGGATGAGGAAATTACTGTAGACTCAAGAAGAAACTAGTCAATCGATGAAGAGGAACTCGATGCCGAAATAAATAAAAGTGCGTTAGTGAATTTAGTTGAAGGTGCATTGGTTGAAGGTGTTCGTAAAGGGGCAAGTGATATTCATCTTCTCCCCAAATCAGGAAATAAAACTGAAATTCATTTTGCGAATAGATGGTAAACTTCAGGTCTTGGCATATTCAGGAGACACACTTCCGGAAGCCGTTATGGCTGTAGTAAAAGACCGCTCCAAAGGTATGGACAGATTTGAAAGGGAAAAAGCGCAGGATGGATTTATCCAAAGAGAAATAGACAGTCATATTATAGATTTCGTGTTTCGGTATTCCTATGGTCGGAACTGAACTTAAAAATAAATTTGAAAGCATTGTAATAAGAATTCTTGATGACAGAAAAGTAATCAAAGATCTTGGATAAACTTGGGTTTGGCCGGATTATGCCAAAACATGCCTTTGTTAAAGCGATAAATCAACCGCAAGGAATGGTGATTTTAACCGGTCCAACAGGAAGCGGTAAAAGCACAACTCTTGTTGCTGCTCTATATCAGGTTATCAATCCCACTGAAAATGTTCTTACTGTGGAAGATCCTGTTGAATATGTTATTGAAGGTGCGAGACAGTTAAAAATTGGCTACAAAATGAATTTTGAACAGGCAATCAGGTCAATTCTTCGTCATGACCCGGATATTGTTCTTGTAGGTGAAATGAGAGATAAGGAAACGGCCGAAATTGCAATTAAACTTGCAAATACGGGACATCTTACTTTTTCTACCCTTCACACAAACGATGCGCCAAGTGCAGTAGCCCGACTTTATCAAAATGGGAATTGAACCATTCCTGATTGCTTATGCGATAAATATTATAGTTGCTCAAAGACTTATAAGAAGACTTATGCCCAATACTGTAAAAAGAAAGTACAAAGTCACGATGATCATATTATGGCAGCGGCGATTAAATATTGCAGAATGGAGAAAGTATAATATTTATGAACCAGGTCTTGTGATAAATGTAATGAACAGGATTTAAAGGAAGAATGGCAGTTCATGAAGCTCTTTATTTTACCAAAGAACTAAGACAGATTATTGTCAATGCAGGCGAAGATGTAGATGAAGAAACCATCCGGATACAGGCAAGAAAGACGGAACTAAAGTTTGAGAGAATCCGGTTTTGAAAAAGTTAAGCTAGGGGCTTACTTCAATTCAGGAAGTATCGGCGCAACAATCGGAAGAATAATTAATAAATATTTTTGTATATTATAATCAATTAATGTTACTAAAATAGTTCTGTCTTAATACGCATAATATAATCAATGTAAATATTTAATGATAACGTGGATATACAAAAAAATCATTTTAATGTTTTGTTAGTTACAATTCCGGCTTCCTATATCGGGCCTGAACGTGTAAACTATATCTTGGAAAATATTAGAAATTGAAACACCGAATGAACAAAAAACTTAAGAATCTTATCTGATAAATTACTTTTAACCATTATGATTGAACGCGAGGCTTCAGATATTGAAATCGGCGGATATGGTAATAAGGGATATATCTGGCTAAGAATTTATGGTAAAAAAGAACGTGTAATGGATTTTCCTCAATTCACGGAAGATGAAGTCTTCTGTTTTAATTGTAACTTTAATGAATTATAATCAGAGAAAATTTCTTTTAGAACACAGAAATCTTGATTTTAGTTATACTTTCCTATATGAAAAAAATGATTAATGTCAGATTCAGAGCTGATGCATATTTTGATCTTGATACTCTTTCCTTAATATGCGAGCAATCAAGCACAATCCGACCTCTCGAATCGCTCGAATTCCATCCGAATGTAATAAAAACAATGACTCACACATATATAAAATTCGGTTTATCCTTAATAACCGGTATCACTGGTTCCGGTAAATCAACCACATTTGATGCAATGATTGATTTACCATAAAAAATCGATCCCTGTCACATATAGTTATTATTGCTTCCCCGATTGAATATGTTCATAAATCCAACATAGCAATTATAAAACACAGAGAAGTCGGTACGTGATGTTCTGATCCTTTAAAGAAGGTGTAATTCAATCTCTTAGACAAGACCCGGACATAATTGTAATAGGTGAAATGAGAGATCCTGAAACTATCATGGCAGCCCTGGAAGTAACAGATACAGGTCATAAAGTATTTTCTACACTTCATACTTCTTCGGCAGTTGAATCAATTGATCGAATTATCGCAGAAGTAAATCCAAACGAACAGGAAAGAGTCCGGAATAGACTTGCAGATGTCTTATATCTATAGTATCTCAAAAATTGTTCCGAGTTTGGACGGCAAACGTGTGCTGGCAAAAGAAGTTTTGATTGTAACTCATAATGTAAAAGCTGCTATTAAAAATAATAATACAAGTGAAATTTATATGATGATTAATCAGAGGTGCACAGCAGGGAATGATAACAATGGAACAGGACTTAAAGTTTATACCTTAGTAAGAAAATTACCCTGGATACGGCAATAGCGTATTCAAATAATAAAACCAGAATTCAACAAATATTAACGGCATCTAATTGAAACCGCTTATTTGTATTATATTGTGAAGGAACCGACACTAAAATAGCTGTCGTTGTTAAGGAAAAGGAGATTATTAAGGTACTCCGCACAGCTTCTTTCGATACCATCCAACCCTCACTTGAAATTGAAGAAGGTTTTCAAGTTTAAATATTGATGGCGAAGATTTAGAACTTGATAAGTTGAATAAGAGAGATTCCGCGGTCAGCAACTGCCAGCCAGGGGATTATAGTTTCTGCTCTGAAAGGGATCAACCTGAATAATAGTTTATTTGTCCCGGCATTAACCGAACCCTCGATTTATTATCATATTTTTGAAGGGTCTAAAATTGGTAAAGGATCTAAACTAACTCAGGAAATTATTTCTGACATTCAGGAAACTAAAAATGTTACTATTAATAAAGAGAATCTCGGATATATAGAATTAGCAGATAAATCAATCCTTTCCGTATTTCTCAGCGGCGAAGTACATTGCATTAAAATGATAAATGCTCTTGCCCGTTATAATGGTAAAAGATATTATAAAATCCCCGCTGTTAAAAGTGCCGAAATATCACTTGGCCTATTATATTGCCAAAAGGAAAAAATTCTTTCCCTGATGATAACTCACTTATAGTTTATATTGGAAAGGAATACAGTAAACTGATATTCCTACAGGGCCGTAAACTCAAACATATCGGTTCAACTCTTGATATTGGAACGCTTAATCTTCATACCTATGACGTTTACTTCTCCAAAATTTTGCTTGAAATGGAAAATGGAGGGATATCATCCCTGGATAATATTATAGTCTGCGGTGAAGATGACAGCGAAAACCTTATTCTTTCTTTTTATGGTACGTTTCCGGAGGCAAATGTTTCCAGGCTTGAGTTTGATGACCTGGATCTTTCCGTTCTTGATGATAAAACAAAAGAAATTTTTTCATCTTACAGCGTGCCTATCGCTGTCGCAAATGATTATTTCGATGACATTGACAACTTCACAAAGGAATAAACCTGCTTCCTAAATATGTTAAGGAAGACCAGAAAGTATTCCAATTCGCCTGGCATGGATATTTAATGTTTCCATTCCTTTTTCTCGTTACTCTTGCCATCACATATTCGGTACTTAAAAATCAAAAGGAGATTGGACGGCTCGATACCCGGATAGCGGAAAAAACTGTTCTTCAGAGGCAGCATCAGCAAACAATCTCCAGAATTACTGATATCAATAACAAAATAAATAATTTTGATCAGACTCAGGCAATCCTTGACTCCGCATCTGCAGGTTCAGGTGTTTGGTCGGTAGTAACTTCAAAAATCTCATCATTTTTCCAGCAAAAACAGACTATATGGTTAACTAAACTTACAAAAGACGAAACCGATATGGTTGCCCTTGAAGGTTACTCACTCAATAAATATGTATTGACTGATTTTGCTTATTTTCTTGAAGATGCCCAATTAAAAAGTGTTCATTATGAAGCCATTCTGGAAAAAAATACTTTCAGATTTAATATTGTTTTTGGTATTAGCGGATATTATAAAGACACGCAATGAATAGAAAATTAAGAAATACTCTTGGTCTTGTAGGCATTTTAGTCTTTCTCCTTGTTGCAGGAGGAGTTTATATATTTGTATTTCAGCGCGGAAAAATAAACGAAAAAAGACTTAAACTTGAGAAATCTGGAATCCATAAATTATGATACGGATCAGTTAAATATTCAACTGAAAGCCCTGGAAAAAAGAGCAGCTTCTCTTGACTCAATATTATCCTCCCGTAAGTTTAATATCCCCCAAAACCTGTCTTCTATAAAGTTTTATAATTTTATTAATCAAATTAGTGCCGGATTTTCCCCAAATACCCAGATCGATGTTGAATTCATTGACCAGAAAAAAGACAAGGAATTTGCTTATTATGAATATAAGATTACCGGTAATGGACCATACAATGACGTTTATAAAATGATTTATTCAATTGAACAAAGTAAAGAGCTTAAGAAAATAAAAGTTCTTACTCTTACAAATCAGATCACCACTACTAAAGAAGGTGTACCAAGTTTCGTTGTTAATTTTACAGGTAATGTGGCAGTTTATTTTTCATCTGATAACAGATTTGCACCTTCCCTTTTGTTGAAAATAATCTTTCAACCGGACTAAAATATGATGCGTTTTTCCCATTAATCCGTACTTCTATTCCACCTAATGTAGATGATCTCCTTGATGTTCAGGGCGCTAAACTCCTCGCCCTTATTCCGGAAGGGGCTTTCCTGGCGGACACAAGAGGGAATACATATTTATTATGGGAAGGCGAACAGGTTTATCTGGGTTATCTTACCAAAATAGATTACGAACATAATATTGTTGGTTTTATTCTAAATAAGGGCGGAATAATTGAAAAAGTAGAGCTCGGATTAGATAAGGAAGTAAATAAGAAAAATTAGTGAGTCTGAAAATGAATATTAAAATATTTTTTGCAATTTTAATTATAATGGGAACATATACTTTCCCGCAGAATTATCTGGAACGTCAGATACAGGGAAATATTCCAAAGGATCAGATTGTTTCTTTGTCTGCTTCTCTTTCTTTTGATAGAGCTATCGAATTACTTAGTAAAGTAAGCGAAAAAGCAAAAGGCAAAAAAATTGTTTCAACTATTCAAATATCTGAACCTATTGGCATTGAACTTACTAATGTTCCCTATGATAAAGCTCTCGTAGCTTTGGTTCAGATGAAGGGGTTGATTTTGAGGAAAAGGAAGATGTAATTGTAATTAAACGAAAAAATGAAGCAGTTGCTCAAATAAAACAGAATCAACTTATGCTTCTGTTGATTCCCGTGAAGTTAAAATTTCTGCTGTTTTCTTTGAAGCGGATTTAAATACGGAAAAACAGGCAGGAGTAGACTGGAAACTTATTACTTTCAAAAAATGATTTCAGTATCGGTGGTACAGGAGGCAACCCGTCTTCCAACAACAACTACCACGACTACTACTCCAACCCAGGGGTGGCAATTAAATGCTAATACTCAAGTTTTAACATCGGTGGATTATTCGGCGATGCTTCGGCAATATTTCGATTTTTTGAAACACAAAATATTGGCGAAATAATTGCAAGCCCCAATATTACTACACAGGGACAGAGTAAAAGGTAGAATTCAGGTTGGTACGGATTTCTCTATAAAACAAAAAGACTTTGCCGGAAATGTAATTGAAAGTTTCTTCTCTACTGGCGCAATTATTGAGGTAACTCCATATATTTATAAAGAAGACGGGGTAGATTATATACTTCTTAATTTGACTGTTGAAAGAAGTTCTTTTACTCCAGATCCAACTACAACGGAAGTTAGAAAAACTTCGGCTACTTCACAGGTAATTCTACTTGAATGGTGAAGAAACTATTATTGGTGGACTATTATGAAAATGATGAGACAAAAATCAGAAATGGTGTTCCCTTTCTTAAAGACCTCCCGTGGTGGGTTTTTGGTCTAAGATATATTTTCGGAAGTGACGATATCATAACTACTAAAAAAGAACTTGTTATTTCAATTAAAGCTGAATTATTACCTACATTGAAGGAAAGACTTGCGGACCCGTTCGACAAATCCCGTTAAGGAGGAGTTAAAGAAAAATCGTAAAAAATTAAAAATTTATCAATTCAATGATTTCAATGAATCACCACAAACACCAACTAAAGATAATTAGGGAATGAAATGGAATCAATTTTAATCGTTGATGATGATTTTAATCTCTGCACTGTTCTTAAAGAAGAATTATTCGAAGTCGGCTATGATGTCGATTTTGTTAATAATGGTGATGATGCCTTTCCTTTCTTTAGACAAAAGACATGTGGATTTAATTTTGCTTGACTTAAAGATGCCTGGTAAAGATGGCTTTGAGTTCTTAAGGAAATAAAAGAGAAAAAAATTAAAGTAAAGGTTATCGTCCTTACCGCCTATGCTGACGTAAAAAGCGCTATCGAATCAGCAAGAATGGGTGCCAGCGATTTTATTAGCAAGCCGTATGATTTTGACGAATTGCTAATCACGATCAGGAAGGTTCTGCAAAAAGATATTTAAATATGAAAATTACCTTTAGGATCCTGGTTATTAATTTCGCTATTGTTTTTCTGGTTTTAGGGAGTGCGGCGTTTGCTTTTTATTCTATAATGTATAGCGTTCTTACCTCGCAGCATTCAAAATATCTCCTTAATTCAACCAATGATTTTATTTATGCCTATCGGCAAAGCATTGATAATACCGAAGAGGACTTTTTATACATGCTTAAAAATGGAATTAAAGAAAAATATTCTCATCTCCTCAATTGATTGAAAAAAACATTGATTTTATTCTTCAGACCAACACATCAAATAAAATTATGAATAAAGCATTTAAGGAAAATGTATATATACCGGATAAAACTTTTACAATTGAAGATTTTATTGGTTTTAATCCCTATGCGGTCATAAAAACATATAAAAACAAAGACGGCACTATTATTATTATGGCAGGATAATTGACTCTCAATTGCTCAATGATTTTTCTAAAAGGATAGGTGCCGATTTAGCTCTAGTTTGGGAAAAGACCATTCCACTGATGTCCAATGAATCACAAAATCAGCAATATCCTATTTGCTCTGAATACAGCATTTAAAAATCTAGACACAAAAAAGAATTTCAGGGTTTTCTCTCAAAAAGCCGAAGTTACAGATATCCTTGTAACAATCTGTACCCCCTCATCAACTGTTGAAGAGTTGAACAATAATATTTCTTTCCTGGTTTTCACACCGTTAAATGAAGCCGCTGATCTGAGGTCAAGCCTTAAACAAATCATGTTAATTATTGGTTTCTCCGGTATTTTGATTTCTCTTATACTTACATTTTTGTTTACCGACAGGATTAGAAAACAAATTTCCGATCTAAGTAAAGCTACCGAAATTATTAAAGATGGAAACTTCCACGAAAAAATCATTATTAAAAGCAAGGATGAATTAGGTGAACTCGCCAACGCTTTTAACATTATGGTTACCGAGCTTGAAAAGAATCAGAAATCAAAAAACGAATATTCCGAATTTATGACCATGCTCAATCAGAATCCTTCTTTAAAAGAAATATCTGATGCGGCTTTAGGAAAAATTATAAATACTTGCGGATTCATAATCGGTGCATTATATATTATCGGGGAGGATGGTATTAAAATAGCGGGATCATACGGCATTGCTAAAGAACAGACTCCCGATAATTACGATTTCTTTGAGTCGGTGATCAGAAAAAAAGAAATGGTGGAATTAAAGTTTGATGAGAACCCCCCCTTGTTAACAACCGGATCGATAAAAATTGAACTTCGGTATCTGATGCTGTTTCCTATTATTTATAATTCTAAAGTAATTGGCATCCTTGAGTTAAGTGGTACTGATAAGCCGGGAATTGAAGCTAAAGAATATATTTCAAACGTACAGGAACAACTGGCTATAGGGCTGACAAATGCTATTGCTTTTGTTCAGCTTGAAAAACTTGTGACTGAGTTAAAACAACTTAATGAGGATTACCAGAAACAAAATATTCAGATAAGGAAACAAAATGAAACTCTTGTGGATCTTCATAAGAAATTGAAAGAAAAAGCAGATGAACTTGAAATCCAAAAAGAAAAGGCAGTTGAATCCACAAAACTTAAATCTCAGTTCCTGGCTAGTATGTCTCATGAGCTGCGCACTCCAATGAATTCTATTCTAGGGCTCACTGAATTGATGCTTGAGGAAGATATTATTAAAGGAAAAAACAGGGAACGGATTGAAGTCGTTCTTAAAAGCGCTAAACGGCTTATGAATCTTATTAACGATATCCTTGATCTTTCTAAAATTGAAGCGGGTAAAATGGAAATCCATAATGAAAATGTCCTGCTTGAAGATCTTATCAAGGAAGTTGAATATTCTATCAGTCCGTTATTAATAAATAAAAAAATTGATTTCAGGGTATTCAGAAATATCGATACTTCTATCATTACAAATACCGACAGAGGAAAGGTTACACAGGTTTTGATAAATCTGCTGGGTAATGCTGTTAAATTTACAGCTACAGGTTCTATCGAACTTGAAATATTATCAGAGGAAGACAAAAAACTTGTTTTCAAAATAATTGATACCGGCATCGGTATTTCAGAAGAAGATCAGAAAGTTATTTTTGATGAATTCCGTCAGGTTGATGGTTCTATTACAAAAAAATACAGTGGAACCGGGTTAGGCTTGACTATTTGTAAAAAAATCGCTGACCTGCTCGAAGGTTCAATCAGTGTTAAAAGTGAACATGGAAAAGGCTCAACCTTTATTTTCTCAGTTCCACTTAATTTTGTTAATAGATCGGAATCCATAATTAAAACACCCGAAATAATTATTGAAACGGTTGAAAACAAAATAGATCCCATTTTAGTGATTGAGAATGATGAGGAAGTAAGAAATACTATAGGTCAATATTTATCCTCACGTGGTAATAATGTTCTGTTTGCAGTGGATGGTACCGAAAGCCTTGAAAAAGCAAAAAATCATCAACCCGGAATAATAGTCCTTGATATAATGCTTCCGGGGAAAAACGGCTGGGACATTTTAAGAGAATTAAAAATTAGTGAATCAACAAAAGAAATCCCGATAATTCTTATATCTATAATGGGAGATAAAAATCTCGGTTACAGTCTGGGTGCATATGATTATTTTATTAAACCTTTTGTGCCTGATCTTCTGTTATCTTCTGTTTCAAAAATTGAAGGTATCATTAAAAAAAGAATTGATAAAATCGCTTTTGTGGATTCGGACGAATCTGAATATGAAAAACTGACGAATGATTTTCGTAATAAAAAAACAAGAATAGATTTCATACGTGATAGCAACCTAGCATATAACAGGATCATAGAAACTCAACCTGATCTGGCTATTATTAATCTTGTTATGCCCAAAGCAGATGGAATTACTCTTACATATAAATTGAAAGCCAATAAGGAAACAAAGCATATACCGGTAATATTATGCAATAATAAGGACATCTCTTATGAAGAAAAAATCTTATTGAATAATATTGTAGAAAAAATTACAACAAAATCGAAAGGTCATCCGCTGGATGTTCTGAAAGTTGTCAGAGACCGAATTAAAATGAACGAAGTATGGTCCGCCCCTGAAAAAAACATAATTGAAATTGAAGAACCAGATACCCCTTCTGAAAATAATAATCTCACAAAAAAACAAAAAACTGTGATTGGTGAAATCCTTGTAGTGGATGATGATCCGGATACTCTGTTTACGATAAATGAAATTCTTGAATCTTGTAATTGCAAAACATACCTTGTAAAGGGAGGTAGGGAATGTCTTTCAATGCTGGAAAAAATAACACCCGATATCATCCTGCTCGATATTATGATGCCTGAAATGGACGGTTTTCAAACGATAGCGAATATTAAAATGCATCCGCGATGGATAAACATACCTGTATTCGCAGTAACTGCCAGGGCAATGCTTGACGATAAAGAAGTGATTCTGAAAAACGGTTTTGACGATTATATCCCTAAACCTATTAATTCAAGTGTACTGTCATTTAAAATAAAAAAAGCACTATCAAACTTAAAAACAAATTAATATGTCAAAAATTTTAGTTATAGATGATTTACCTGAAAACGTTTTTTTACTCCAGGATAGACTTGAACACGAGGGGTATGAAGTTATCACGGCATATGACGGCAAGACCGGAATAGAAAAGGCTATCAACAATTTGCCCGATCTTATTCTTCTCGACGTGATGATGCCTGATATTACCGGCATAGAAGTTTGCAGAACCCTGGTAAACGACCCCAAATCAGCCCATATTCCGATTATTCTTGTAACAGCTAAATCAGGTGCCGAAGACACAAAAGAAGGACTTGAGGCGGGGGCATTCGATTATGTTAAAAAACCATTTAACAGAATTGAGCTTCTTGCCCGGATTCACTCTGCTTTAAAATTAAGCGAAGCTCATCAGCTTCTAATTGAAGCCGAAAAACGAAACACATTTTCTGCCACTGTGGTTACCACTAACCATAAGATAAAGCAGCCGCTTACACTTATGAATCTTTCTTCAGCAGCCATAAAAAGGGAGTTGGCTAAAAATGAAGTTTCGCGTGAAGCTATCCTTAAAAGACTAGCTTATATTGATATCGCAATAAAAGAAATTACTGATGTCCTTAACCAGCTTAATTCAATTAAACAGCCGGTATTCTCAGATTATATTAAAAATATCAAAATGGTGGATGTCCCAAAGGAAAATGAAGAGCCCTCAGAGTAGTTTCTGAATAGTAGATAGCATAGTGTCGAATTCATAGGGTTTCAGAAGAATACTATTTACCCCTATCTTATGAATGTCAATTTTTGTATCAATGCTTATACTACCCGTAGATAATATTATAGGCATATGAAAATTTAACCCTCTTACCTTTTCAATACATTCAATTCCGTTCATCTCCGGCATATTAAAATCCATAATTATCAGGTCAACTTTTAATTCCTCAGTTAATAATTTAAGAACCTCCAAACCGGATGAAACTTTTATTACATTAAATCCGTTTGATTCTAAGAGTTCTGCAAGCAAATCCCTCAGCATAATTTCATCATCGGCTAACAGAATTATTTTATTTTCAGGAGCTGTTTTTACTACAGCCATTGGTTCATATGCCGGAAAAAACACATCAAATGTTGTGCTTTCGTTTTCTACGCTTGATACTTCAATGTGCCCCTCGTGTGCCTTTATAATTCCGTATGTTACATAAAGCCCGAGACCTGATCCGGTATCTTTTATCTTTGTTGAAAAATAAGGATCAAAAATCCTTAAAAGATTCTCTTCCTTAATACCGGTACCGGAATCCTTAACCTGAAAATGGATATAGTTGCCCATTTTAAGAAAAGGGAATTGAATCAAATTCATATCATCAATTGTAATGTTATTTGCTGTAAGAGTTATCGTTCCCTTATTTTCAATTGCCTCCTTGGCATTAACACATAAATTAAGCAGCACCTGGTATATCTCTGTACCTGACCCCAGAATATCATATAATGAATCAGAGAGATTTGTTACCAGGTTAATTCTCTTGGGAAATGTCTGAATAATAACTTTTGAAATCTCATTTAAAAGATCATTTGGCTTTATCAGTTCCTTCCTCTTTTGTGTTGGCTTTCCAAAAGATAATAAGCCTTTGGTCAGGTCCTTTGCACGAATTGAGCAGCTTTCTATATTGTCGAGCAGGCGCGTTATATCTTCTTTCGGCTCCACACGTTTCTTTAAAAGATTGATACTGCCGAAAATACTTGACAAGAGATTGTTGAAATCATGAGCCATGCCGCTTGAAAGTTTGCCGATAGTCTCCAGTTTCTGAGCCTGCAATAGTCTGTTTTCAAGAGCAACATTCAGTTCATTGGTCAGAATGCTGCTAATCGAGAAAGAAAGAATAGCAGCAAATTGTTCAACATGATTAATTTCAAGAGGGGAAAAACCATCTGTTTGTTTGCCTATAACAATTGTGGCAAGAAGTTTATTGTCAAATAAACATGGAGTTAATACAAGTGTCTGTGATTGAAAAACGCGAACAAGATTTAAACCAATATTGTCACTAATGTTTAAGGCAACAAGTGATTTCTTATTAACCGAAAACCATTTATTTAAAAAGGGAAAGTTTGAGTTTAATTCTTTTTCTATTTCCTTTCGGTTAACAAGCAGGTTTTCAGGATCATGATAATGGAAAGAATATTTGTTTGTCTCATTGTGAAGAATAACTAATCCAAAATTCCCGCCGCTAATATTTAAACACCTGACAAGCAGTTCTTCTGAAATTACCTTTAAGGACTTTTCTTTTAATAAAATAGAAAGTATATGCTTAAGTTCGGATTGAAAAAGCAGGTTCTTTTGAAGAAGATCTTCATCATATCCTTCGGCAAATTTTCTTTCAGTTGGTTCAACTTTTATTAAATAGTTACTATTTGCCTTCTTTTCCCCCCCTATGGGAATTATCCTGATATTTGAATTTTTTGAAGGGAATGTTATAGTATTAGGAAGTTTTCCGTTAAATTTTACAGGTGATAATGTTTCAATTAACTTTATAACCGAAGTCCCCTTTAATTTTTTTAAGCCGAAGATTTCTTTAAATTTTTTGTTATACCAGACAATCTTGTATTCTTTGTCTGTTAAAGCAATACCTTCATTTACGGTCTCAAAATATTTAATTGTAGAGTTTAACAAAAAATTATCTGCCATTAAATATTAATCTTGTTTTATTGAATACTTTTTAATTTTGGTATATAAAGTCTTTTGGCTTATACCAAGCTGGCTTGCCGTCTGCGCCCTATCCCAGCGAAAGTATTTAAGCGCTCTTGCAATATGTAATTTTTCAACTTCATCAATACTCATAATTTTAGTGTCATTTTCATTTTCTTCAGGAACAGATGGAAGAAGTTCAATAATAGATGAAGACCTGGGTATATTCAGATCATCATAATGAATTAAATCACCTTCGGCAAAAATAAGAGCCCTTTCAATTATATGCTCAAGCTCTCTGATATTTCCGGGATAATTATATTTTAATAGTGCATCCTCGGCATGAGCAGTGATTTTCTTGGGCGACCGTATTGGGGATTTTGATTCAAGGAAATGATTTGATAATACCAGTATATCTTCCTTTCTTTCACGAAGCGGAGGGATTGTTAATGTTATTACATTAAGCCTGAATAACAAATCTCGCCTGAATTTTTTATTGTCCGTTTCTTCAAGAAGATTCCGGTTTGTAGCACTGATTACCCTTATATTGGAAGTAAGAGTCGTTACTCCACCTATTCTTCTATATTCACCGTTTTCCAGGAACCTTAACAGCTTAGGCTGAAGAGATAGACTTAATTCTCCTATCTCATCAAGAAATAAAGTCCCGCCGTGGGCTATTTCTACCAAACCCTGTTTTGTGTTTTTAGCATCAGTAAATGCACCTTTCTCATGTCCAAACAATTCACTTTCAATAAGCTGATCGGGTAGTGAGGCACAATTGATTATAACAAAAGGTTTGTCGCACCTTGTAGAATATTTGTGAATATACTCAGCAAAAAGTTCCTTGCCTGTTCCGGTCTCTCCCTCTATAAGAATATTTGATTCTGAAGAAGCCGATTTATTAGCCAGGTTAATTGCTTTTTGCAGTCCGGGACTGTTCCCGATTATTCTACTCGATAATTTTTTGTTTACCTGGTTTGAAAGTATTGTGGTCTTTACTAAAAGATCCTTATGTTCCAAAGCCCTGTTAATTGTAATCAGCAGCTCATCAAAATTATAGGGCTTATTAATAAAATCATAAGCTCCGTTCCTTATGCAATCCACAGCCTTTCTTACCTCAGACTGCGCTGTAAGTATTATTACCTGGATAGAGGAATTATATTCTGAAACGAATTTTAATACCTCTTCTCCATTTACAATTTTCATTGTCAGGTCAAGAAGAAGAAGATCATAGTTCTTGCTTTTTATAGATTCAATAGCAAGGCTTCCGTCATACACTGTATCAACGGTAAACCCTTCTTCAATTAATTGTTCTTTTAAGAGATAACAGAGGGTTTCATCATCATCACAGACTAATATTTTTGCGTTTTTCGCCATAATTATAAGTGTTATTTAGTGTGGTAGGGGAAGTTTCATTTGGAATAAAATAACCTTTTCTATATATTTGAAGTTCTTATATTTGGGGGCGCGTAGCTCAGGGGTAGAGCATCTGCCTTTTAAGCAGAGGGTCGGTGGTTCGAAACCACCCGCGCTCACATGAATTAAAGTTTCTCTTTTTAAGCCGTTGCAAGACGGCTTTTTTATTATTTGGTTCAATAGAAAATAAAATAATTTTTCTCTCCTAAGTTAAACCTATTACAATCATAATTCCATTAAAAGTGATATAGGGTAGCAAAATTTAAACCAAATAGAACCAAATATCAATTATCTGACAGATTCATAAAATCTTTTCTCAGCAATCTGAGCTATAGTTTTCCCAATACTGATTGAAGCGGTAGCGGCAGGAGAAGGTGAGTTTAATACATGGACCATATTTTCTGCCTCAATTATTCTGAAGTCATCAACCAATCTACCGTCTGCTTCAAGTGCCTGAGCACGGACACCAGCCCCTCCCGGAAAAATATCTTTACTGTTTATTTCAGGAACCAGTTTTTTAAGCGCATTTACAAATTCATGTTTATTGTATGACCTATAAAACTCCTTTATCCCCATTCTGTAGTGTTTGGCAGCCATTCGCCAGAAACCTCCGAATGTAACCATATCCATAATATCCGCAAATGAGAAATCACTCTTTTTATAACCTTCTCTCTTAAACGATAATACAGCATTCGGACCTGCCTCAGTACCACCGGTTATTCTGCGAGTAAAATGAACTCCCAGAAAAGGGAATTGAGGATCTGGTACCGGGTAAATTAAATTCTTAACAAGGTTTTCTTTCTCTTTAATAAGATTATAATATTCTCCACGGAAGGGGACAATTTTAAGATTTGGTTTTATGCCGCATTTTATTGCAACTCTGTCTGACTGAAGACCTGCACAGTTTATAAGAACCCGTGATTTTATTTCATCCTTATTTGTTTCTATTATCAGTTCACCGTTCTTCTTTTTCAGGTTAGTAAACCTTGTTGATGTTTTTATTTCTCCACCGTTTTCTTTAATAATTTCAGCATATTTTTCCGTTACAGTTGTGTAATTAACAATGCCTGTTTCGGCTACATGCAGCCCCAATATTCCTCTCGCATGCGGCTCAAATTCTATTATCTCTTCTGCTGATATTCTGTTTATTCCTTTTAAACCGTTCTCCCTTCCGCGCTTTTCAAGTTCATGGAGAATAGGAACTTCATAATCATTAACGGCAAGAACAATTTTACCGCAGCGATCAAATGGAATTTCATTCTCTTCGCAAAATTTGTACAGAAGCTCCCTGCCCTCAATGCAATTTCTAGCCTTTAAAGAACCTGGCTTATAGTATAGACCCGAATGAATTACTCCACTGTTGTTCCCCGTCTGATGAAAAGCTAATTTATTCTCAGATTCTATTACTAAAACTTTTAGCTTTTTATTTTTCTGAAGAGACATCCCGGTGGCAACACCTACAATCCCTCCTCCTATTATTACGAAATCATATATAATAGACATAAAGTATCTCTTTGATTAGAACAAAACTATTTTAAAAGGATCATCTTCCTTGTTTGTGAGAAATCCCCTGCCTGTATTCTGTAAAAATAAATTCCGCTTGGCTGATCATCCATGTTAATTTTAATATTATAATTTCCCGGGTCTTTGTTCTCATTAACTAATGTGGAGATTTCTTTTCCAAGAATATTAAATATTTTTATTGACACTTTGCTTCTTTCAGAGATAGAATAATTTATGTTTGTCTCCGGGTTAAAAGGATTCGGGAAGTTCTGAGAAAGCGAAAAAGATGCCGGAGAATTATTTGAAGCATCGTTAATCCCGCTAACTGAAGCCCCCCCTCCGGTTTCCGTTTTCATAATTAAACCGTTTGCGCCAATAATCCATCCTGTTTTAGCGTCTGTGAAAAGCATTTTTGACAATGAATTTGTTGTATGTGTCAAAAGTTTATTCCAACTGGTTCCACCGTCTGTTGATTTGAGAAATGTACCATTTGATCCGCATAAATAACCATTTAAAGTATCAAGGAATTGAACATCATTACCTTCAGTTATATCTACCAGGCTTTTATTCCATGCTCCGCCCATATTAGTGGATTTAAGTAAAACCCCATATAATCCTGTCATCCACAAATAGTTGCCAACAAAACAAACCCGGTTAATATTGCTGACATCAGGAATTGACATCTCTGAAAATTGAAATGATGCGCCCTGACCGCCCCGCATCCATGCTGTTAAAACTTTCCCATTCTCTCCCGGTGCGATTAAATGCTGCGCATTAGGAAAACAAATATCCCTGAGATTGTCCCCATCAAACCTACAAATAGAATTTCTGACAAATGGCTTAGTCATACCCATTTCCACAACAATGCCCCCATTACCTGCGGCAAACAAACTATATCCGTTCCTGACTATTCTTTTGTAATTGACAGATGGAACATCCTTTATATTTTGTAATGCCCAGGTAATACCAAGATCAATTGAGAAAAATAGTCTCGCCCCGTCACCCGCTACCCATAACATCGAGCTGCTGTAATTTGAAAAAAATATAACATCATTCAGCGCAGCTGTTGTGTTTAAATCTTTTTTTTGCCAAGTGGTTCCACCGTCTGAAGTAATGAGAAATGTACCCTGATCCCCCACAATAAATCCGTAAAGAGGACTGGCAAAATAAATAGAATTTAAGTTTGCCCTGTTACCGGATGACTGGAACTCCCAGTTTGTTCCCGCGTCAGTGCTTCTGGCAAGAAACCCTGAACTACCGGCAAGCCAACCAGTTCCGGTTGTTAAAAACTTCACGCTGTTAAATGTAAATGTTGTATCCTGTTCTTCTATATCCCAGTTTGTACCGCCATCATTTGTTCTTAATATAACTCCATTTTTTCCGGCAGCAAATCCTGTGTTATGATCAATAAAACTTATTGATAAAATCCATTTATATGTAGCAGTTTTAATTACGCTCCAATTACTTCCGCCATCTGTTGTTTTAAGTATCTGCCCGTTTTGACCGCAGATCCAGCCATAATTCTGGTCTGTGAAACTTATTGAAGAAAGGATACTGTTTACTCCGCTGTTCTCATCAGACCAGGTAGCCCCGCCGTCAGTAGTCTTTTTTATAATGCCTTGCGATCCGGTCAACCAGCCTGTATTGGGATCAAAAAAATAGATCTTTGAAAAGGAGAACTGTGCATTTATTAAAGTTGAAGACCAGAGAATACCCCCGTTTGTAGTTTTAAGTAAAACACCATTAGAGCTAACGGCATAACCAATATTAATAGATGTAAAGAATATTGAATTTATATTGTAGGTTACTCCTCCAGTATCCTGTCTGGTAAAAGTTAAACCGCCGTCAATTGTCCTAAGAATTATTCCATTTTCACCGGCTGCCCAGCCATTTAGCTTATCTATGAAAAAAGAAGTCAAAAGGGTATTTGGATATCCGGAAGTTAAGACTGACCAGCTTAATCCGGCATCAGTTGATTTTATGAATAATCCATTATCGCCCACGCCAATAGCATTATCGCCGTCAATTACGGAGATATCATTTATAGAGTTTCCTTGCGGTGATGGGTTTATCCATTTCCAATTCTGCTGTCCGTAATTATTTATTGCTGCCAGAAGAAATATTATAATTATTATTTTATGTATATAGGTTATCAATTTCATTATAAAACATTTAGCTATTGGTAAAAGAATCGCAATTAAAATTTGTAAGCAAAGCCTGATTGAATAAACACATAGGCTCTGGTTATATATTTTGTGTTTATCCGGTTATATTTTGCATTTACGTCAAGATCCAATTCAGGGGTCAGATCTAATTTTGAACCCTGCCTCAGGAGATATTCCCCAGCTCTTGTCATACGTGGTCACATTAGATATTCCAAAATATCCATAGTCAATTGCAAGGTTGAATTTTGAAATATATCCGCCTGCCTCAAGACCTATATAGGGAATAAAATTATAATCCAGAAAATTATAACGTATTCCAATTAAAACCGGTATTGTCGAAAAAGAAAAAGTATAATCGGGCAGGTTTTCTTTATAACCAAAATTATAATAACCGGATGTAAAGCTGACTTCAAAACTGCTGTTAAATGCGTAACTAAGATTAAAGCTGCCCCCGAATCCAACCGAAACGATATCCTCGGCATATCCTGTGGGTATAGCAGCTGAACCCTGCGCCCTAATTTTAAATTGTCCATAAATATTTGTGGAAATAAGAAAGAAAGAAGCAAGTAATAATATATGCATTAACTTCAATGTCGACTCTGATTTAATCTGTACAATTAAAATATATAATTAATTATTAAAACTCTTCTTTCTACTAAATAATGTTTTGCCTATTTTTACCTGAATTAATTCCTGATTAAGGATATAGAGTGAACATCATTTCAATGCGAAGGCTTACATTTAAGTTAGTACTGATTTTAATAATATTTTCTTGCTTTGACCTGTCTTTTGCTCAAGTGAAAAAATATAATTTATCAGGAGTTGTTTCTGAAACCGGTTCAGCAGAACCGCTTATAGGAGCGAACATATCTGTTTACAGGGATAGTATTAAAACGGGCACTGTAGTAAGGGGGGCTTCTACGAACAAATATGGTTACTACTCTATTCCGGACTTCCCCGTGGGAACCTATTACTTCTTTGTTTCAAGCATTGGTTATGAAACTAAAATCACTAAAATTAAAATACCCGGTAATTCTCAAAGGATAGATTTCACTCTTGGAAAAAAGACTCTCTCTCTGAATGAAATAGTGGTTACTGATAAAAAAACAAATGACTTTAATAAAACAGTAGGATCAATTGAAGTTGATCCGGAGACTGTCAAAAGGTTACCATCATTTGGCGGGGAAGCAGATATTTTTAAGGCTTTACAGCTTATTCCCGGTGTTACTGCAGCAACTGAAATTTCTACCGGTCTTTATGTAAGAGGCGGATCTGCCGACCAAAATCTTACATTAATTGATGGAGTAAATGTTTATAACCCATCTCATCTCGGGGGTTTTGCATCCACGTTTAATGCGGATGCTGTTAATAATATTACACTCATTAAAGGTGCATTCCCTGCCGAATTCGGGGGAAGACTCTCAAGCGTTCTTGATATTACAATGAGAGAAGGATCTAAAGAAAAATTTAGTGCTACTTTGGGGTTAAACACAATCAGTTCCAGGGTAACAATTGAAGGACCGCTGGATACTAATGCTTCCTTTATTTTATCCGGAAGAAAAATGTTCCTTGATAAAATACTTCCGTTGATCCATAACCTTGACAATATACCACGCTATGGCTTCTATGATTTAAATGGTAAGATTACTTACTCTCCTTCAAAAAACGATAAACTCTTTATCAGCGCTTTTGTAAGCAGTGATGCTATCAGTGATGCCCCGAGTAATAAAGATATCGGCTATGGAATCTCATGGTCTAATGCCACTATTAATTTGAATTGGACAAATATTGGCGCAGGATCACTTTTTACGAATACTTCAATAATGTATACTAATTATAGTTTCTCTACTCTTATCAAAGATAAAATGCCGGGAAATAATCCTCTTGATTTTTTTACCTCTTCAGTAATAAATGATATTTTACTTAAAAGAGAAATGCAGTTCTTTGCGGCAGAGAAACATTCTTTTAAGACCGGTGCGGAAATTACTTTCCATTTATTCTCTACTACTACAAGCGATTTTTATATACCCGAATTTTCATATAAACCTTTCTATGGTAAAGATCTGACAACCATGGAAGGTTCAATTTATTTTCAGGATGATTATCAAATCTATGATAATCTCAAAAGTAACATAGGCGGAAGATTCTTCTATTTCCAACAGGGTAAATTCTTTGCTTTTGAACCGAGATTATCACTGACGTATTTTCCACTTGACCGGTTGACTATAAGAGCCGCATTCGCGATTGCTCATCAGACCCTGCATATGCTTACCAGGAATGATATTTATTTACCTACCGATCTGTGGTATCCATCCTCGGGCAATATTGTGCCTTCACGTTCTGTACAGGGATCCCTTGGAATGGAAGTCCTATCACCGGACAGATCATTTCTCTTCTCACTTGAAGGCTACTATAAGGATTTAAAACATATTTATGAATACAAGGACAATGCGGATTTCAGTTATAATAGTAACCTGGAAGATCAGTTTACCGAGGGTGTGGGTTACGCCTATGGAACCGAACTTTTCCTGAATAAAAAAATAGGAGACTTAACCGGCTGGTTAGGATATACCATTGCATGGACAAGAAGATATTTTCCTGAACTTAATGGCGGCAATGAATATTATCCCCGCTATGATAAACGACATGATATATCATTAGTTCTTAATTATGAAGTGAGCAGTAGTTTTAACGCGAGCGCTACCTGGACGTACAGTACGGGAGAAGCATTTGCTTTACCGGTTAATCAATATTCATTTCTTAACCCCGCATTGCCTTTTCCCGCTACCAGTAGTTCTTATTACGATTATTCGGGAAGAGACCAATTCCGTTTACCGCCTTTCCATAAACTAGATCTGTCATTCAATTACAGTACCCATTGGAATGACAATCAAATAAAGCTCTCGCTTGATATTTACAATGCTTATAACAGGTATAATGCTTTTACAAAATATATTGGTTATAAAATCGATCCTGTAACAGGTGATAAAGTACCGGTATTAAGACAATTTACGCTTTATCCGTTCCTGCCCACACTGGGTATAAATATTACATTATAATGAAGAAAATCAAATACATATTATATCTGCTGCCCCTGTTTTTGTTTTACTCATGTGAGCAGCCTTCAGAAGAACAGGACATACCCTACATTCCAAAACTTGTTATCAGGGGTATTATTTCAGAAGGAAATTCTGTCCACGATATTTATATAGGAAGATCGATGCCTGTTTCAGTAAAAATAGATCATTCATTTACTGATCTTCCGGATGCTGCAGCCGCTATTATTTGGAATGATAAAGTATACCCGCTTAGCCACACACATAATGGTTTATATAAAAACGATACTCTTCAGATTGTAAGAGGTCAGAAATATACATTACTTGCATCGTGGCAAAACCTTTCTATTACTGCTGAAACAACAGTTCCAGTTCCCGGAAATATAACTCATTTTGCACTTAAAGCTCAGACTACGGACAGCGGCAAAATAAATTTCCTTCAGGGCAGAGTTTATCCGATTGCTGATGAAGTGTATTGCGCAACCTGGGTATTGTACGATAATGTCAACGGAATTGCGGGGAATGAAAGCACGACATTTGGTACGGTCACCGGTAAAAATCAAACAGGTGTTGTAAACTGTACTACCTCAAATATTCCTTCAAAACTCATTAACCTTGAGAATACAAATCTTATTCCACGAGTTTTTATTTATGATCATCCATTCCTTGATTTTTTCAAAAGCCAAAACCTTAACCAGGTATCTGATGCAATTTTTGGACAGACGGGTTCTCAGG
Organism: uncultured Ignavibacteriales bacterium; assembly: GCA_963786395.1. Taxonomy (GTDB): domain Bacteria; phylum Bacteroidota; class Ignavibacteria; order Ignavibacteriales; family Ignavibacteriaceae; genus Fen-1301. Next base: position 130,009 of record CAWAZD010000014.1, read on the forward strand.
TTATATGGAATGTAAAAGGGGACGGCATAGGGTTATTTATTGGCAGGCTGGATAGTTTAATTATAAATTAATGACAAGAACAACAACCCCCCGCCCAAAGGGCGACCCTCTTTTATAAGGGGGAATTTAATTAATCAGAATTACAAGCGGCAGGATGGGGATGACAAAATAAGTTCTGACGAATGGCTTCAGGAAATGGTTCCTGACGCCCCAGCAAATCATTTTTGAGATTATAAATTAAGAAATGGATTCCCGCTTTCGCGGGAATGACAAAATAAATAGGGGAATGTCAATGATAATGTTATTTACCACCGATATATTCTGAAACTCCGGTACCTGTACACCATTTATTCTGGTCGCGGTCAATTGAAACTGATATCAGTGAATTATCGGGCAATCCCGAATTGATAGTTGTATAAATTCTCCATCCTCTATTAAAATATTTTGCAAGTCCTGATTCTGATGTTACCCAGACGGCATTCTTATTATCAAAAGCAAAATCAGTTACTAAACTTCCCGGGAAACCTGAATTATATCTATTAATATTAGACCACTTTGAATCTTTAAAGTAACTTAGACCGCCCGTTCCATTATCACCTATAAGCGGACTTCCTGTACCTACATATAACATTCCAGTATTATCAAATTTAATTGAACTGATGTAGTCATCAGAAAGCCCGGAATTAAAACTCGAATATACTGTCCAGATAAAGTTTTCATATTTGATTATTCCTGCTCCCCACGTACCAACCCATAAAGCATTATTCGCGTCTACAGCAAGAGCTGAAATATTATCGGAAGAAAGTCCTGAATTTAACTTGTTGTATGACTTAAACGAGACACCATCAAACCTTAATAATCCAGAGGCGGTTCCAGCCCACACATTATTATTATGATCAATAGTAAGCGCGGTAATATTTTCATCTTCTATTTGTGAATTTGCAGAATTATATACCTTCCAGCCGGAGCCATCAAATCTGGCGAATCCATGATCTGTTCCTACCCAGATTGCATTATTGTCTATATATATATCATTAATCGTATTGCCGGGTAAGCCCGAGTTTGAATTATTATAAACGGTAAAAGAACTGCCGTCAAATTTTATTAGACCATTGTTTGTAGTACCAATCCATTTAATGTCAGATTTATCCACCCTTATTTTTGTCAGGTTGGTATTGGGTAAAGTACTGTTATGTGGCGTATAGATTTTCCACCAGTATTTAGGATCTTCTCTGAGTTCAACATAAATCGAATCCTCAACATTTCGTTTGAGCAGATAGTTTATCGTAGTATCAAGATAATTCTGCCGCTTCAAATCAAATTTATAAAACCCCGGTTCAAGATCGGAAACTATAAAAGGGGTTACATTTCCTGCGAGCTGGTTATTAAAATAAATTGTAGCGCTATCAGGGCTCGTATATAAGGCAACTTCGCTTTTCGTTAACCCGGGAACAACAGGCGGAACATCTTTACAGGAAATAAATTGAAGTACAATGAAAATTGTAATTAGAGCTAAATATATTTTTTTCATACCCATCCGCGTAATTTACATGCCTCTGCTACTTTTGCAACACCCACTACCATTGCCGCCAGTCTTGGATGGACTTTCTTTTCCTTGACTGCCTCATGAACGCGGTGATATGCTTTTGTTAATTTCTGATCAAGTCTTTTATGCACAACGTCTTCTTCCCAGAAATATGAATATTTATCCTGTACCATTTCGAAATAAGACACAGTTACTCCACCGGCGCTTGCCAGTATATCGGGTATAACATGAATACCCTTTTTGCTTAAAATAATATCCGCATCGGGAGTAGTAGGACCGTTTGCTAGTTCACATACAATCCGTGCCTTTATGTTATCGGCATTTGCTCCTGAAATTGCATTTTCAAGAGCCGCAGGATACAATATATTTACATCAAGTTCAAGAATATTATCGTGTGAAATGGATTTAGATCCCGGAAAATTTATTACACTTCCCGTTTTCAGTTTATGCTGCACTAATTCCTTCGAATCAAATCCGGCGGCATTGAAAATAGCACCCCGGGAATCACTTACGGCAATTAATTTACCTCCGCCAAGCAGTTCATGATGAAGCAGGGCGGCACGCTGACCCGCGTTTCCGAATCCCTGAATTGCGAATTTACCAAGCGGATCAACTCCAAGTAATTTACATGCTTCCTTTACAGTAATTACGCCTCCTCTTGCGGTGGCGTCTCTTCTTCCTTCCGTTCCTCCGATCTGCTGAGGTTTATCGGTAAACACTCCGGGCTGGTGCATATGAATAATGGTTTCATATTCATCCATCATCCATGCCATTGTTTGCGGGTTCGTGTAAACATCAGGCGCCGGAATATCTGAATTAACTCCTATAAACTGCGATATACCCCGGATATATCCTCTCGATAAATTTTCCAGTTCTCTCTCAGACATTGATTTTGGATTACACACTACTCCACCTTTACCGCCGCCAAGCGGAATATCTACTACTGCGGTTTTCCATGTCATCCATCCGGCTAAAGCTCTTATCGTATCAACAGTTTCATCAGGATGGAATCTAATACCTCCTTTGGCAGGACCTCTGGCTGTATTGTATTGAATCCTGTAAGCATGAAAAATTTTCACTTTCCCGTTGTCAAGTTTTACCGGGATGGTAAATTTAATCTCTCTCTGAGGCCAAATTAAAAGTTCAATAGTAGCTTCATCAAGGTTAAGAATTTTCGCGGCTTCAAGAATCTGCTGCTGCGCGACTCTGAATGAATTATATGATTCCATCAATCATTTTTTCCTATATCTGAATCTTTTATAGTTGGTTGTTCTTTATCGTACACATCTAAAAGTATCCTGTACCAGCAGTTCCGGCAGGTTAACGCACGGTCAACTCCCAGTAACACCTGCTGCCACGGGCTTAGCTTGTGCCCGCAATGAGGGCATGTGTCAAATATCTTTATTCTTTCCGGTTCTTTTGGACTCAAGTTATCTCCGGCTTTAAAATTACACCTTTATTCTTCTGTCCGTTCATTTTAATTATGACTGGTTTCGAAAATTGTAAATGCTTTGTCAATGTCATCGATTCAACCGGCGTTTGTTTAAGCAGCCAGTTCCAGTTAATATATCCAAGGTCGTTCTGCGGATTTATTGTAAAATAACCTACCATAAAAGAAGTAATATTCTGGAAGAAATGCGAGCCCTGGGAGGGCGCTACAGCCATTTCTTTAAACCCGGTTTCAATTATTGCTTTGGCGCCGGCTATCATTTCCCAGTTAACGGGTATACCTAACCAGGGATCAAGAGAACCCCACCTTCCAACACCAATAAGCAGGTACGGTCTTTTTTCCGCCATTAGTTTATTATTGAATAATCCCACTTCCTTTGCCACATCTCTGCTCTTTGATCTTTCAAACAAATGATAGTCAACAAGGACAATATCATAGATGTCTTTAATTATTCCGTTTCCTAAAACCTGCTGGCTCTGGCAGATAATATCTTCTTCTTTATAATCCTCAATATTCAGTTCTTCAAGTTCCCTGTTAACAACAAGGGGTCTCATCTGCAGTAATCCGAATTCCTTTGGAGCGCCGGGTTCAGTCTGAAGATTAACCGCGAACTCAATCTCAACGGGCGTTCCCATTCCCCATGTTCCCATATCAAGAAGCAGGTCTAGGATTTCAGGAAGCGGGAATAATTTATTTCTTAAAATAGGACCGAAAGTAACTACGCGTAATCCGTTCCTTGATAAACCATCATAGATTGCGTAGTTATCATGAATATAAGTTGAGCCAACCGGCGATAGAGTTCCATCTGACTCAGCCGTAGTTAAATCAAATTGCTGTACTAACATATCATGCGTAACATAACCAAAGTCGGCATCACCATCCAGCATTAACGCGTAAAAATTTCTCTGACTGGTATCTAATGATTCCTCAACTGAATAAAACTGTATAAGGTCAGTGGGATATTTTGGACAGAAGCGCACAGTATTGCCGCCGTCAACAACTGTTTTACCCAACCCCAATGCTACTGATACAATTCCGTCCTCCTGTTTTTGCGGTGGATGAGGATAAAAATTATACGATTTGGCTACACCCGAAAAGTCAGGATAAAATCTGTTATCATGATGGAAGCCCACCATCTTCTGAATTATAACAGCCATCTTTTCTTCTTCAAGACGATAAGAAGTTATTTTTATATAGTTCTTAGTGTTCTGATAAAATGTTGAAGCGAATACTCTTTTAATTGTATTAAGAAGCTGCCCTAACCTGATAAGTTTATTATGATGATTATTTGGCAGCATGTATGTCTGGTAAACGCCGGCAAAGGGATGGTATTGTGAATCTTCCAAAAGACTGGAAGACCTGACAGCCAAAGGAGAGTGAATTATATCAAGAAACGCTGCAAGTTCGCCTAAAACATCTTCAGGAAATTTTTCAGCGTCAAGGAACCTTCTTGTAATCTCTTCATCATCATTGCAGTTTAACGCGAACTTCCTCAGATTATTTTCATCTATAAACTGGTCAAACACATCAGTGCCAACAACTACAGCGGGGGGGACTTTGATCTGAATATCTTCAAACTTATCGCCGACATTGTAATTATTAATTAATGTATTCACAAAACCCAAACCGCGGGCTTTACCGCCCAATGAACCGCCGCCTATCCTGGCAAAGCTTGATGTTGGATCGAAGGTCTCCTTTACAAAATCAGTAATTAATCCGCGCTGTCTTAAATGCCTGTACCCGTTAAGTGAATATATCAAGTCCTTTCGTAATCCTTCAACAGATTTATAATCTGATACTTTTCTTGGACGTAACTGGTGAGCAAGCCAGAATTCTGTTCTTGCCTTAAGCCAGTTGGAGAAATGATTTTTTTCCGCATGATATCTTATGCTTTCGTCCGGCACTACCGCAAGCTGTTCCTCAAGAGTTCTTAGATCCGCAGCCCTACCGACTTCCATTCCCTCGGGTGTTCTGAAAACAAAATCACCGAAACTGAAATAATAGTTCATGAACAACCGCAATTCATTCAACAGGGTAGGGGATTCCTTCATAATGAATGACACATTTATATCGGCAGCCTTTCTGCTGTTTTCCTCAACATTTGAAAGAAGTAAAATAGGGATATCGCTATGTTCCTTTTTAACTTCTTTGGCAAACTTAATACCTGCCTGCGGGTCATTTATTCCTTTATGTGGAAAATCAATATCGGAAATAATTCCTAATATAAATTCTTTGTAGCGCGTATAATAATCCCATGCCTCTTCATAATTCAGACATAAAAGTATTTTGGGTCTTGCGCGCATCCTGAGGAATTTATGAGATAGATTTATTCCTTCTGAAATTAACCTCTGCGATTGGTTTAGAATCTCTGTATAGATTATTGGCAGGAACGAGGAATAATATCTTATGTTGTCTTCAATTACTATTACGGTTTGAACTCCCACCATTCTTGTATCGTGGTCTACATTCAGGAGATCCTCAAAATATTTTACTATCGCGATTATTATTCTGAAGTCGCCTTGCCAGATAAATATTTTATCAAATACATTATGGTCTTTGCTTGCAAGCAGGAGGTTCAATTCTTTATTGTCATGAGCCAGCAGGACTATGGGAATATTCAGTCCGGATTCCCGGATCATCTTCGCGAATACAACCGGGGGCATATCTTCTATATGAAGAGTGGTAATAATAAGATCAAAACGATGCTCTTCTTTAGCAAGCGCTATTGCCTCGCTTCCGCTGCTTACCCTTGTCAGTTCGGGTGAATGACTTAAATTTAAACCCTGGTATTCATTTCTGATAAGTTCGTATAGGCGTCCATCCTCTTCAAACAAATACAAATCGTACAGACTTGACACGAGGAGGATGTCTCGCACTCTGAGGCGCATGAGGTTTTGGAAACCCTGGAACCGGTTACCATAACCGTGTTCCACCCACAGTGCGTCAAAATCATTCTTTATGTCATCAAAATTGGATTTCATGGTTTATTATTTAAATAACATCCTGTAACTTTTCAAATTTTTTACTCAAAGTAAAGGACAATTATTCCCTGACTTCTCATCCCTGCTCAGAATTGTCATTCCCGCGAAAGCGGGAATCCCCTGAAATGTTTTGTCATCCCCGACCGCAGTTAATCGGGGATCCCTTTATCTCATGTCTACCCAAATTGTTTTTTCCGGGGTGTCAGTGAACCTCACTATCCCCTTTACAATTTAATGCCATAAATGGCACAGTAAATTTTTACTTTATATATTACCCAGCCCTGAAGGGCTGGGCTAATTTAATTATTGTTATTATTCATTAGCCCAGGCATTTAGAGGCTGTGTGAATATTCTGAATTTATCATCTGGTTAAGAATTTCATATTTGAAATTTCTTTAATTTCAAATGATTTTATGGATTCCCGCCTTCGCGGGAATGACAATTTTAGATTTTCACACAGGCTCTTTATGCCTGGGATTAAAATAAATAATAAATGTGTTATAAGGGTTATTTCATGCTTTCGAGTTCAGAAATGTCCTGAGCAGATAATATAACCTCTGCAGCTTTCATAACGCCGTCTACCTGGGTGGCATTTCTTGCGCCAACAATGGATGCAGTAACTGCGGGGTTTTTTAGTGTCCATGCTATTGCAATTTCACCCGCACTTCTATTATATTTTTTGCCAATAGTTTTAAGAGTTTCAGCGAGTTCAAGATTCTTAGATAATTTGGGTTCAAGGAAGTTCGCACTTTTACTGCGCCAGTCATCCTGAGAAAGATTTGCAGCCCTTTCTTTTGAGAAAGAACCGGTTAACAAACCTGAGCTCATAGGGGAATATACAATTACGCCAATATTGTTCTTTTCACAGTATGGAAGGATCTCGGGTTCATAAGATCTGTTTATTAAATTGTAAGGGGGCTGCAATGATGTAACCGGAGCAATTTTCTGAGCACGTTTTATTTGTTCAACATTAAAATTGCAAACTCCGATAAATTTAACTTTACCTTCCTCTTTTAATTTAGCCATCATCTCCCATGCGGGTTCAATTTTATCATTATTATTTTTGGGAGGCCAGTGAATCTGGTATAGATCAATAGCGTCTATGTTCAATCTTTTCAAACTGCTTTCACATTCTTTGCGGATTGAATCAGGGTCGTGTGAAAGGGTAATATTTTTTTCATTATCCCAGATCATCGAACATTTTGTAAAGATATAAGGTTTGTTACCACTGTATCCCTTAAGGGCTTTTGCAACTACATCTTCGGAATGACCCAGTCCATATATGCGGGCAGTATCTATCCAATTAACTCCCATGTCAAGCGCGCGTGAGATTGCATTAACGGATTCGTTATCCTCCTGGTGACCCCATCCGAATTCCCAGCCGGCTCCGCCAATTGCCCAGGCGCCAAAACCGACGGTAGTTATTTCTAAATCAGAGTTACCTAATATTTTTTTAATCACTTTCATACTCCTTGAAAAATTGTTCATATTTAAAATATCTTCAACATTAAAAATAGTTAAATAGCACATAAAATTGGGGTTTGAGTAATTGTCATCCCTGTGCTGACTTGTCATCATCCCCGCGAAAGCGGGGATCCCCTTAATTGTATATACTCTAAATTGTTAACCCCTATTTGTAGGGGCTGATCTCCGTGTCCGCCCGATAAACGCCGGAGGCGTTCACCCTCATCCCGCAATGAGGGAAAACCCTGAATGTTTTGTCATCCCTGCGAAAGCGGGGATCCCTGAATAGTTCACACAATTACCTTTCGAATAGATTTTAAATGTGCTTTTAACCTGGTTCTGTGTCAGTTCCGTCTTGTTTCCGTCTTAGTTCTGTGTTAATTGCAGGGGGTAGATTTCAGAAATTAAGAGGCGGGTTTTGATCATTTTTGAGAGCAAAAAAAAGTTGCCCCTCTGACTTATTATACATCCTTACCCCTGTTTTCATGCACGTACCGGCTTATGCATGAAAATGGGGATGGGGATGTAGACAGCAGAATTGTAATAACACTCTCAATCATTTTATAATCTTTACCAAAGCCTGTCATCCCCGCGAAAGCTGGGATCCCCTTATCTAACACATCCCTTGAAATATTTTGTCAATCTTCATTTCGCGAAGGATCGGCTTTGCCATCTTAAGGCCGTCTTAGTCCCCAACATTGTCCCGCCATTGTGCTAAGATTCAGCCCAAGTGATTAAAAAAAGATTATAAATAGGTCTTGTGGAGTCCTGAAAAAGGTCTTGCAGAGTCCTGAAAAGATCCTGCGGGGGTTATGAAAGTATCCTGAAATGATCATTAAAAAAATGTTAGACTTAATCAAATGCTTTTTATAATTTGAAAGGTAATTTGTTTAATTATTGCGCAAATTGTGTGGGATCTAAAATTTTTTGTAATACAACACTTAAAAAGGTTGTTTTGGTTGGGAAGACAAACTTGTGGCAGTTAAGTAATACTACTAACAGAAAACAAACCATAATATGATAGAACTAAAACTCGAAGATTTTAAAATATCAGGATACTGCAATTGAAGCAGTTGTAAAGGTGTTTGAAGGAGTTGAGAAAAATACTTTTGATAACGCCTGTTTCGAGGGTATTCGTTCAAACATTTGCAAACTAACTTTAGCCGAATATTCTGCAAAAATAAAGGCCATATATGAAGAAAACGGCATTGAAGAAAATATTGCCAAACCTTCTCCAGACAAAGATCTTTGCATTGAAATGGAAACCGGAACAGGTAAAACACTTGTTTATCTAAAAACCATTTACGAATTATACAAACATTATGGCTTTACAAAGTTTATCATTCTTGTTCCTTCAGTTGCAATTCGGCAAGGAGTGTTAGGAACTCTGAAATCATTTGAAAAACAGCTTGATAGTATATACGGGTTTCAACCTAATTATTTTGAATATGAAAGTAAGAAGTTAAGCAAGGTAACAAACTTCATCGAAGAACAGCACCCCTAGATAATGATTATGACTCTGGCTTCATTCAATTCTGAAGATAAAATCTTGAATCAGGCACAGCGAGAAGATTTGTTTGCAAATATTCCGTTTATAGATGCTATTGGAAAAACTAATCCCATAATTTTAATGGATGAACCGCAGGAAGGGATGGATACGCCCAATTCTGTTAGATGCAAATTAGCTAAACTCAAACCGCTCATTAAAATTCGTTATTCCGCAACTCATAAAGTTGTTAAAAATCTTATATATCGTTTAACCCCCTACGATAGCTACAAACAAGGATTTGTTAAAAAAATTGAAGTGCTTGACAGTTACTGAAAAGAATGATGAAGCAACCATTAAAATCGAATTAACTGAAGCCCAAAACGGTAAAGGTGATCCTAAGGTAAAACTAAAAGCATGGAGACTAAAAGCGGAAAGTTTGTCTTTGAAAATAACTGAAATGGTTAAAAGTTGGAGATAATCTTAGGAGAGAAAACAAACAATTCAAGTTATCTGAATTATAAGATTGAGCAAATAAATAAAAACCTGAGGGACAGGAAAATGGAGGGTAAAGTTCTCCAATGGTGCTGAATTGGTTGAAAAACAAGCCTCAGGAAATATTGAAAACATATGGGCTTTACAATTAGAATGGCTTATGCACCGTCATTTTACAAAATCCGCTAAAGCTAGTGAAAACACGGAATTAAATGTCTTAAGTTTGGTTTTCATTGACAGAGTTTCAAATTACATGGGTGAAGAACCCAGTAATTAAAAAACTTTTCATTGAGAAATATAAAGCTATCTATCCGGAATACAACAAAGGGAAAAGTTCCGACTCCTCAACAGATTCAGGATGTACAAGGGTTATTACTTTGCTCAAACAGGCAAAGGGGAATTTACGGATAGTGAAGGATGAATCAATGAGCAAAAAGAAATTTACGAATTGATCTTGCAAAAGAAAGAAGAATTACTATCTATTCGATAACTCTGTACAGTTTATTTTTTCTCATTCAGCTTTGGGAGTTGGTTGGGACAATCCTAACGTTTTTAAGATTGCCACTCTCAAACTTTCATATTCAGATATTAAAAAGCGACAGGAAATAGGCAGGGGTTTGCGAATATGCGTTAATCAGAATGGTCAAAGCGTATATATGATGTGCTAAACGTTGAAGATACTGACCGCATCAATCAATTAACTGTGATTCCTAATGAAAACTTACGAAACATTTGTAACTCAGTATCAGGAAGAAATTAAAGCTGTTTACGGCAATACCAAAGCATGGTGCCGGTATGACACATACACACAAAGGGAAGCCGCAGAATGAAGTGAGTTTCAAACGGAATGCCTCCGAAAATATAGATGAAGCTTTAGACGATTTTGGAAATCGTTAGCTAGAAAAACGGATTATATAATCGCTTTAATGAAGATAGTTTGATTAATACTTCTTCCGAGTGGATCAACTCATTAGTAATGCCTGATTATATAATAGAATTGAAGCAGTAGTCATATTGATTAGATTACTGAGGAAGTCAGACAGGATATATTTGGCGGTACTGAAACAGAATGCAAAAAGCTAGATTTTCTCCATTGGATTTAGTTGAAGAACTAAGTGAAAACACTGGGATAAGCTATACGACACTTTTTAAGATTGTTAGCTCATTACTAATTTCGTTCAATTATAAAAAATCCACCTAGATATATTTACGAATCGACTGCTATTATTCGTAATATCGAATTAGACGAAATGCTTAGAGGTTTAGATTATCATTTAACTGGTGATAGTTTTCCTTTTGAGTTTTAACGATTTTATTAAAAATGTTTCTGAAATGCGTTTATGTTGATACGCCAAATAGAGGTGTATTTGATAAGATGCTGATTGATAGTGATATAGAACTCTTATTTTGCAGATACCGACGGATGATGATCCGAAAGTGGTATGTTTTTTAAAACTACCGGCATGGTACAAGATTAAAACTCCCATAGGCGATTATGAACCTGATTTCGGCTTGGTGATGAAACGAAAGAGCCTGAAAAGCGGTAGCTGAAAGCTGAGTTTTATTTCGTGATTGAAACAAAAGGAACAAACGATATCAACGACAAGAAAGCGCTGACCGAAAGTGAAGTGTATAAAATTCGTTGCGCTATGAAGCACTTTGACCTTTAGGTGTGGAAGTTCATTACAAGGCACCTGTTAAAGAATACGGTTACTTTAAAACAGAAGCGGATAAAACAATTAACGCAATAGCAGGATAAATAAGACTATGGAAAATCCTTAATGATTTTATGCCATTGAGCAATGATTGGAATAAAGAGCGTTTGAGATAGCTCTGAAAAGCCTGTTTCCTGATTTGTTTACAAACGAAGGTAGCCATAAACATTGATGAACTGAAAAAGTTAATTGATCCAGAAAGCATTACAGAAACAGAACGTTATGAGTTTAGATGGTTTGGTAAAAGCCAGGCAAAACGAAATGCATTCACTCCGACAAATGCTACCTTGATCTATGACGAAAATAGAAGTGTTAACCCTTCAGAAAGCTGAAAACCTCATTATAGAAGGAGAGAATTTAGAAGTATTGAAATTACTCTCCAATAGTTATCGTGAAAAAGTGAAGTGTATATATATAGATCCTCCATATAACATTGGAAATGATTTTGTTTACAGCGATAACTATTCTGAAGATAAGAAGCCTTATTGGGAACAAACTGGTGTGACAGAAAACGGTGTTAAGATTGATACCAATACTGAAACAGATGGAAGATTTCACAGCAATTGGTTAGATATGATATATAGTCGTTTACTAATTGCTAGAGCTTTGCTCAAAACTGAAGGAGTAATTTTTGTCTCCATTGATGATACCGAAGTTACCAACTTGAGGAAATTAATGGATGAGGTTTTTGGCGAGGATAATTTTGTTTCAATATTTGTCTGGAAATCAAGACAAAATAAAGACAATAGAAATACAACAGGCGCATCAATCGATCATGAATATGTGATTTGTTATTCAAAGAATAATGAATCAAAAGCACTAAAAGGCAGTGAAAGAAAAACCGAACAATATTCAAATCCAGATAATGATCCGAGAGGAGATTGGACAAGCGGAAATATGGTTGGTATTCTTCCTGAAAATTTAAGACCGAATTGTCATTACGATTTAATCAATCCCCAAACGGCATTAATTACAGGAAAGCAGAGATGGGGTGGAGATATGATAAAAACACAATGAATCGATTTGATAGAGGAAGACAGAATTCTTTAGCCAAGCGATATGTTATGGAAGACCAAGAAGGAAAATGTTCTCAAATGAATTATTAGATAGTTATGCTGGGTTTACTTCTATTATTGGGGAAAATATTTATACAAGAAATGGCACCCAAGAAATTGAAGAGTTATTTGGTGCAAAAGTTTTTGACTTTCCAAAGCCTTCTGCTTTAATTGAAGAATTAAATTGATCAAGTTTGTGAGGATAATGATTTAATTCTTGATTTTTTTGCTGGTTCTGGCTCAACAGGTCAAGCAAAATGTGAACTAAACCAGCAGAATGGAAGAAGGTTAAGATTTATACTTACTCAGATAGCCGAAACAATAGACCCCAAAAGTGAGGCATACATAGCTTGTTACAAAAAAATCAGTGACATCACTATTGAACGGAACAAACGTTTTGTGGAAAAGCTTATTGATGAACAAGAAAAAGCAGCATCCCGATTTATTTACAAACGAAAACAAACAGAATTCTATTAAAGGGCTTGGCTTTAAGGTATTTAAACTTGTCAAATCAAATTTCCCCAGAGTAGAATGGGCTCAGAATACCGAAAGCTCAGCAGAAGAAAATATAGTAACCCTTAAACAATATATTAAGGATAAAGAAGCACAATTAGTGACCCCCTTCAATCATGATGAATTAATAACTGAAATTCTGTTAAAGAATGGCTTCACCTTGAATTACAAAATTGAAAAAACAGCCCGAACTTAAGAAGAACGAAATGTTTTTATCAACTGATGGCGAAAAAGAAACATTGATCTGTCTTGATATTTCAATAGATATGGAAAGAGTTGAATATTTTAAAAAGAATATTGAAAAGAAGTTCATTTGCCTTGAACGATCATTAGATACAACAAAAAAATGGAACCTGAAACACTATTTGGGCGAAAAATTTAAGGCGTTTTAACCAATATTATTCTTTTAGTTGAAAGCAGAAATAAGGTCAACTGGTTTGCCTATGAACATTGGTGATATACTAGACAAAAAGTATAAAATTCTCAAGCGACTCGGTCTTGGTGGGTTTGGTATAGTATACCTTGCTGAAGACAAACTAGCAAAAAGAAATGTTGCTATAAAGGCCCTTCTGGAAAAAGAAAATTTAAATCAAGAGGATTTAGTACGAGAGATCGAGTTTCTTGCTTCCCTAAACCATAAATCGATTGTTACATTTTATCATCATTTTTTTAACAATAAGATCCTTCACCTGGTTATGGAATATTGCAAGGGTGGTAATCTTGATGACCTGATTGAATCAAAAAACAAGTTGTCTGTTGATGAAGCAGTAAAAATTGCCATAGATATTTGCGATGTGTTTATTTTTATTCATAAAAATAATATCATACACAGAGATATAAAACCTAGAAATATTCTAATTGACTCAGATGATAATATAAAGGTTTCGGATTTTGGAATCGCCAATACTCATAGCGGGACGCCAATATATTTAGCCCCAGAAGTTTATTCTGCTCAATATGATTCTAGTAGGGATCCCCGCGTCGATATATATGCACTTGGAATCACACTTTTAGAAATGATTAATGGTTTCAATCCTTTCCATCGGTTAGATGGACAAGCAATGCTTGCATATAAATTTAGTCATACTTTTATACCAACTACTTTACCGCAATGGTTGCAGGCAATTATTTTAAATTCAACTCACCCAATTCCGGAATTAAGATTTCAAACTGCTATTGAATTTAAACAAGCTTTATTATCCAAAAGTGTTCCATTTATTATCAATAAAGAACGTATAAAAATTGACGGTACCTTTGAAATAGCAAACAAATATTTACTTAAAAAGAACTGGCATAAATCAATTACTTACATTGAGCAAGGATTAGAAAGCCATATTGATTCTGCATTAGGTTTAATGTCTGCGGGAAAGTATTATCTAAAAATACATAGACTTGATAAAGCAAAAATGTATTTAGACCGGGCAATTAAAATCAATCCGGGTGTAACAACCAAAAAGGAACTTGCCGAAATTCATATTGTATACCCGGGATTATTCATTAGCGATTTCTCTCCTTCAAAACCATCTCCAGCTCAATCCAACCGATTGGGAAGCCTATAATCTTCTTGTTGAATGTTTCTATAAAATGGAAAGATTTGATACAGCTCTGGAGGTTTTAGAAGCGATTATGCCCGAAGCAAAGCAGGACTGTTTTTGGAACAATTGGTTACTGATGAAATACTTAATCGAGGATGAATATCTGGAACTATCTAGCTATGCAGCGCAAAAAGTTAAGTCAAGACATTTTATTGAAACAAATCTTAATATAATGAGGGATTTGAATAACTTTCTTATTAACACTGACGGTCCCCATAACAAACTATTATATCAGGATTATCGGTTTCACAAATATTTATCCATAAATACAATTGTCATTCAAGATATAAAGGGCCGGAAGAGGGAATTTAATAAACCTATAATAACAATAGGTAGAAATAAGGATAATGATTATTATATAGATAATAATTCGGTTAGTCGAAGAAGTTGTGTAATTGTAAATTATCCCAATGACGTCTGGATTTATGATATGGGAAGCATATCAAACATCATTATTGACGATAAAGAAATTGTGCAAAAACAATTCTTATTAGGAAAACATAAAATTCGCTTAAATGATTATTCCTTTGATCTATATACGAGTGAAGGTTTATTAATATGAATAGGAATTTTATCAATAAATCATGGTGTTGCAATAAAATGAAACGTACTCGAAATATAACGGTTATTATGGCTTGTTTAACGAGTGTTTTCCTAAATAATAAGGGGATTCATCCCCATGCACGTAACGGCTTATGCATGAAAATGGGGATGGGGATGTACACACCAGTATTTTAATAATATTTTAACGAAATTAGACCTAATGGCTTGATAAATAAATTAAATTAAAGGTTCTGTTATGAAATGGCCAAAGAAGCACACAAAAAATCTTATATATAAAGCTCTTATAAATACATCGCCAAAAACTGAAGATCAATTAATAAACGCGGCGATTGCACTTGCAGTTAAAAAACAGTTTTATGAATTTGATTCCGAACAAGATCAGGAAGCAGTATTTGCAAACCTTGACAGTAAAGATCAGAGTCATATTGCTGAAGTGGTCAAAGAGGTTATTAAAGATTTAAATGAAAAGGAATTGCTTAGGGTAAATCCGGATACAGCAGTATCTCTAACAGCAGACGGTATATATTTCGTTTTAAATCGGCTGCCTAAAAACTATTTTTAGGCAGTGTCAAAAGCAGTCTCACGCGCAAAAGGTTTTATTTTTTTAATTCAATAAGCAGCATATGAATTTTGGTTTTCCCAATATTCTCTGTGGTATGAGTAGTTGCATCCAGCCAAAGAGTCTCTCCTTTCTTGAATACAGTAGTTTTGGTTTTTCCATCCGGAGAAGTAGCTTTGGATTTTCCTCCTTCAAACACATAAATAAGATAATCGGGATGTGAGTGCATTCCGGTTTTCTCACCCGGAATATTCGAATGATCAATAACCCTGACTTTTTCGTTATCGAGAACAATCTTATAATGTGCAGGGTCTACTTTTGTTACATCCTGTGCTTTTAGTAATACAGGTGAAGATAGGATGAAACAAAAAAGAATTAATATGAGGTAATTTAATCTTTTGAACATGGCAGGACTCCTTAAATAATTATTATTTATTATAATATTATTACAGGAGATGGTATCAAATGATTGAAATCATATTCCAATGATCAACTTGATATATCAGATTATTTTATTCTTGCATAATTACGGGTAATATAAATAAATCCGCTATGTCCGGCTTACTTTTCTTTTTTTATGAAGATGAATTGACCACCCTCATCTCTTGTATCGCGAATAGCCTGAAGCTGGGGTGTCTGATTCGAATTATTTGCAACCGCAATCTTGAATTCATTAAATAGCTGGTTAGCATCGTAATATTTAAATGTGTTTTCTTTCAGCGCTTTTAGCAAATAATACGAAAATATTGAATGTCCATCCTTTCCTCCGTCCATAACTTCTTCGAGTCCACCTGAAGTTAATGCCACTCTTGATGGTTTACGATAAACTTCTTTATAGTAACGATCCATATTATTAGGGTCAAAGGGGATTGATTCTGTCATAGTGCCACGGAAAATATCTCCCGCAAAACACGCGTCTGTGATCAGGAGTGTATGTTTAGATGGTATGCCTCCCAGATAATCTTTTATTTCAGAATTGGAGATAAAATCGGAAGTTGAATTAGAAGTTGCATCGGAGGGGACCCAATAGCCCCTATTAAGATCTTTATTAAACTGACCATGACCGGAATAAAAGATTAAAAGGTTATCTTCACTTTTTACGTTTTTTACAAACCAATCCAGCTTCTGCATTATATTTCTTCGTGTAGCATCTTTATCAAGAAGAACAGAAAAGTCATCAAATTTATAATCTGACTTTAATACCTTTGCAATTTCCGCGGCATCATTAACTGCATTTTTTAATTGAGGCCAGTATCCGGCATATGAATTTATACCCACAATTAAGGCATAATATTTACCCGCCGCAATAGAAACATCAAGTTTACTTGTGATAGTAAAAGTATCAAGGGAAGCGTTGTTACTTTTATCTATCGCCGCAACAATAATCTGATTATCACCCGGTTTCAGGATCACATCAAGATCAAATTCGCCGGAGGGGGTAAGGCGCGCACTCAGATTATTTATTCTGACTTCCGAAATACCGTTTTCATCCCGGGCAATTCCACGAATTTTAATCAGATCAGATTTATGAACAATCTTAATACCTCGTGATACAGTTGGTTCAAGGATAGTAATAACAGGTCCGGACTTATCAGCAGGATAATCAACATCAAATGAAATCTGACTGGTATTATTCATTTTATCAGTAACCGATATTTTAACCGGATTATTTCCCGGTTTCAAATGAATGTACTTTGAAAAATTGTTATTGGCTGATGTACCGACCTGATTATTTATAAGAAAATAATTAAGAGGATAGTCAGTAACTATTATACCTTTGACTTCAATTGAATCAGATTTCGCGGTAATTTTATTTGATGTTCTGATATCAGGTGAAGTTAAATAAACAACGGGGTTCGCATCAACTTTTATATTTTCAATTTTAAATGTAGTATCCGATATGCCCCGGGCAATATCAATAGTTTCAATATTAACAAAATTTGTTCCTTGTGACAGAGCAATAGTATCTATAAAAAATCCCTGATTAACAGGAACTATATTATTATTGATTTTTATAAAAACAGAGCCATCCTCAATCAAATACCCGGCAATAATATAGGAATTATTAAACGCCATAAGGTTTTCTTTTTTCATGCTTGAAGGGCGCAGAAGTCTTATGGAATTACTAATATTTTTTACCGGAGGTTTGGCAATAATTTCCTGCTTTATATCCAGATCTTTAATTTCAGCTTTTGTTATTTCTTTTGGTGGAATACCATCAAAAGAAATTGAAGTCAATTTTGCAATTTCTTTTTGCTTAAATCCTCTTTCCCCCCACCATTTCATTTCTCCTTTGATATATTCACCTTCTTTTTCAGAGGCATAAATAAATACTTTATCAAATAAAGCCCGGGCTTTTTCAAGTTGAGCTCTTGACAGACTGCTAAATCCAAAATAAAATAGTGAGTTCACTTTGCTATCGTTTGGATCCACCAGTTCATTTATTTTATTTAAATATACCTGGGAACTAATAGTATCATTTCCGGCATAGCTTACCTTTGCCAAAGCATAAATTGTTGAGAGATCTTTTAATTCATCAGGAGAGGAGGGGGTTATGAATGGTTTCATAGCTTTGAACAATACCGGAAACTCAGAATCATTGATATAGGGTTCCAGTTTAATTAATTCCTGGGAATTGATCTTTATTTTATTCTTCTCAAGAATATTAAAAACAAAAGTAACATCACTAACCTGATAATTTTTTGCTAACTGATAAACAACCGAGGGGTCTTTCAAAGTTCCCAAATCCTGAATAAAGATAAAAGGCTGCAGCAATTTGAATATTTTGGGAAATTCCGGTTCATGGATGTAAGGATCCAGTTTTGCTAAATCAAGAGAATTTATTTTAACATCTTTGGTGGAGAATTTATTGACCGCCGGTTCTAGTTTGTCAAATTGTTTCTTGTGAAAGCACCACATAGTATATTCAACTAAAGGCGGATTGTAAAGATCGGCAAGCCTGTCGAAATAAAAATTCAATAGTCCTTCATTGTTCTTTATAAGATTGGGGTACTCCTGGCAGACTATTGATTTAATTACCGCATTTGCCTGATGCTGTCCGGGATTAACAGAAATTATATCAAGACATATTTTTAATGCCTCGAGATAATCTTTCTTCCCATTTAATTTAGATAATTTCTCCAGATTTTTCGCAATACCAGCGTCCATCTGGGGAAACAGATTACAATTTATAGTAATAAAGAAAAAAGCTGACAGGAGAAGTATTTTAGTTCTCATAACAACACCCAAAATAATTATGTAGAAATCTTTGAGGACAGATACTGTATTATTTAATACGACAACATAAAACAAGAATAGTTCTAAAAAGATAATAATTAAATAATGCAAGTGCAAAGGAAATTGAAGGAATTAATACACTGTTACAATTCCGGGTAAAAAATGGCCGTTAGTTTTACACAACGGCCGATGTATATAATTTAGTAAATAACAATTATTTCAGAAGAATCATTTTATTTATCTTTTCAAATGTCTGAGTCTTTATCCGGTAGAAATAAATGCCGCTTGCTGCTCCCTGCGCGTTCCACAGCACTTCATACGTTCCTGCCTGAACATCCTGATCTACAAGTTTAGTTATTTCT
Source organism: uncultured Ignavibacteriales bacterium (assembly GCA_963786395.1). Lineage (GTDB taxonomy): Bacteria > Bacteroidota > Ignavibacteria > Ignavibacteriales > Ignavibacteriaceae > Fen-1301. The sequence goes on from CAWAZD010000014.1 coordinate 149,031, forward strand.
TTTCCAGTTATATCATAAATTGTAAGAGTTACATGTTCACTATTTGGTATTGCATATCTGATTGATGTTGAAGGATTAAACGGATTAGGGTAATTCTGTTCAAGGTTCCAGGAATCGGGGACAGTACCGGTAACGGCTTCTTTCAACAGACCTTTTATATGTGCATGACTGAAGGTTAAAAATCCAAACAGTATCCCGGTATTACCATTACCTGATGATCCAATGAAAGTTTCACCAATGGAGGAAACCACCTTTGTATGCGTGGCACCGGAAATATCATTACCGGATTCAAATATCGACCATTTAATGTAATTGTGTTGGGGAAAAACATATGAACAAAATAAAATCCCGGCTAACGGTATAAGTAAAATATTTATCTTTTTCATTTTGTGCCTCTTTTACTTTTTAGATTCCGGTTTCAAGGGGAGAGAATTTAATAGGTCTTTAATTTTTGACTGATTTATTGATTCAGGAGAATTTTTTATCTCTATCTTATTATCAGGCATTAAAGACTTATAATCAAATAGAGCTTTGCTTGCATTCTGGCCATATAATTCCGGGAAATAATATTTCCCTTTCTCCTGAGCATTCTTTTCCAATTCGACAACTACAGGGTTAGCTTTCATATAAGGATCATTCCTTATACCTGTAACCTGCCATGAAACTTCCACATTGGGTTTGTCGGTTCTGATTATAAATGAATTATTCTGAATCTTCTTTCCTATTATTGCCTGGGCGAATTGATCGATTACTGTGAGCTGATATTTGTAATTGATATTTAATGCTTCAAAGTATGATGGCAAATTAACTGTGGCGTATCCATTTGCATCAGTAGTGATATTTCCATTATAAATATTCATTACGTCCGGACTTTCAATACTGGAATGAACCAGAAATTTGTTTTCAGGGTCCAGTGGATGATCTATTTTGAAATGTTTAACACCTGAAGTATTTAGATTTCCGTTAATATCTACTTCTCCAAAAAACATACCTGCAGCCCCGGAATTGTAAGCAATTATCCCGGCAGTATTTCCAGAAGCTACAATTCCATAAGTACTGCCCTGGGCAGTAACACCAGATGGACCTATACCAACTAAACCGGAACCATTTGGAGTTTTTGTAATTCCCTCGACACCATATCCGATTCCAGTGGTTGACGTATTTGCGCCTTGCACCCCAAAACCACCCGAAGCATTAGTTGCTATCCCTTGAATACCACCGAAACCCCCTTGTCCCCATACACCGATTCCGATGGAAGATCGAGTTGTTCCATAAATACCCACTACTTCACCAGAGGTTGCCGTATTTTCTCCATAAACCCCGTAACCGGATGGGATACTCGAACCACCATACACCCCATAACCAAAGCCAGTCCCGGTAGATCCATTTATAACTCCTGCAGTTCCAATGCCAGATACACTTTGCCCAATAATTGCTGCGCCGGTGCCAGAAGTTATTGCTCCAAGTAGAAGATTTGGATAATTTACAGCTCCATTAAGAAAAAGAGGTAGGTTAAAATTTACAGTCGTAGTTGGACCGGCAGGATTTTGGATACTCAAATTGTTATCAGTATTCAGAAGACTCTGAATACCCGTTCCCCCTGTGGAAGAGCTGGAAACTGTAATAGTGTTCCCGGTTGAAGTTACTGTAGTACCGCCGCTTCCCTGTAATGTTACATTATCCTTTAGTCCGTTAAGACTTTTAACTACTTTTCCACCAATAACATCATTAGCTGAATTTGAGTTCATCGATGTAAAACTGTAAGGAGCGGAATTAAGTGGAACGCGTGGAGTAAGTTCTGCACCGGATCCTACTGCAATTCCAAGAAAGTATTGAGTATCAAATTTAACACCCGAACCAAATGGTGTTACGTCACCAAGACGAGTTGAAAAAAGCCCCTTTATTACACTAACATGTTTCCCTTCACTCCAGATGGAGGTTCCACCGGAGTTTTGTGTGTATAAAGCAAAGGTGACAAAATAATCTCCATCAGGTTTAGGGAACCCTGCTGCATCTGTTAAAAGTCCCTCGTATGAAAGCGTTTGGGGAATTTGCGCAAACAGGGAAGTTGCAATAAAAACAAACAGCATCGAAACGTAGATCTTTTTCATAGTATCCCTCTTATTGTTAGTGAAGTTTTATCTTTTTATAAGAACATATTTATTCGATATTAAAAAAAAATATATTGAGAAACCGGAGTCTTTATCCGATAAGAGTATATGCTGCTTGCTCTTTATTGATTGAATAAATAATTAGGCCGCTTTTGGTGTGGCAACCAATTGATTGTTTTAGGTGATATTATTATTTCCCAAATAATTTAAAATTGTTCTTTATCATATTCCACAATACTTTACATTAGCAATTATTTAAAAACACAGATTCAATTTCTCCGCCGATTTTTTTCACAATATCAAAGACAGCCGGCTGAAAAAGTTGTAAGGCTGAACAGTATGATTAAATCGTATTGTCAGGAGAATAATATTGTATATGTAGATTATTATTCGGCAATGGTTGATGAAAGAAAAGGTTTGGATAAAAAATATACCGATGACGGGGTGCATCCTACAATAGCAGGTTATAAAGTAATGGAATCATTAATTCTAAAAGCACTTGAATAAGTTTGTTGTCAAGCTGTAAAGAAATTATTTCGGGTTCATTTGGAATAGATTTGTATATATTTGAAAAAGTAATATTAAACTTGTATTTTCAATGCTTATAAAAGGAATTATGATAACCAATTATGGTTGAAAAAGTAGTTAACATATTAAAGGGACATTCAAACAAGAGTGACTTCAAATATTGGCAGAACCAGCCTTTTGAAAAGCGCTTACTTACTTTAGAAGAAATCAGACAAGAATATAACAGCTGGCGCTATGATAATAAGCAAGGATTTCAAAGAGTTTTTAGAATTATTAAACAAAAACAAAGTTAAATATCTTGTTGTTGGAGGATATGCTCTAGCATTTCATGGCTATCCCCGATATACAAAGGATATTGATTTGTGGATACTTATGGAAAAATCAAATGCGGAAAGTATCCTAAAAACTTTAAATGAGTTCGGCTTTTCTGGTCCCGGAATAACAGTTGAAGATTTGAATACTCCTGAAACAGTTATACAATTAGGGTATCCGCCTAATAGAATTGACCTTATGACAGCAGTAAGCGGGTTGACATTCGATGAATGCTACAACAAAAAAATTGAAGTGGATATTGAAGGGATAAGTGTTTGTTTTATCGATTTAGAAAGTCTGAAAAAGAATAAAAAAGCTTCCGGAAGGCATCAGGATTTAGCCGATTTGGAAAACCTGGAATAGTATCGCCGACAGAAGGATCAGAGATGGACAAAGTATAAGTGAATTGTGCTTTCAGGTTAGTGTTTCTTCGCTGGCCATACATATTCTAAATTATCCGGAACATTCCATTTATACCTGGAATAAAACTGTTTATCTTTTCGTAATAAATTAGATTTATGAGACTTATGAAATTTTCTATTACCAAGCCAGGGTGGATAGGGAGGTTATATGATAAATTTTGCAATTCTTTTTTTTATTTTCATATCATTTATTCCTTTTATACTTCTATAAAAGGAACGGTCAAATAGTACATTCATTTTATCTGTAAAAGATTTTGCATTACTACATTTCTGCTTACTTTTTTATTCGTTTTCGATTTTTTCATAACAGCGCCCATCATAAGGTCTTCTGTTTGGTCAATATCAATATGGTGGACATTAACACCGATTTTTTTAGCAATTAGCGCAATTGCTTCCACATCTTTTTTATCTTTGCCTGAGATGATTATAGAGGTCATACTCTTAACCTTTTTTCTTTGCAATATACTGAAAAATCTTTGGAAAATCATCGATTCTGCTTTCGGGTATTATCCGGAACATTCCATTTATACATGGAATAAAACAGTTTATCTTTTCGTAATAAATTAGATTTATGAGATTCATGAAATCTTTTATAATGTTTCCTGTCACAGTAACTTTACCAATATATAGATACATTTCAATATATGAATATGAAGAACGAAGAAGATAATATTGTAAAAATTGCCAAAGCGCTTTCAGATAAAACACGAATCAGGATATTGAAAGAGATAGCTGCTAAAGGAAGCATCTCCTGCGGCGATGCGGAAAAAGTAGCAGAACTTTCGCAGCCTACAGTATCGCACCATCTTAAAATTCTAGTTGATGCAGGACTTTTAAATACTGTAAAAGACGGCAGGCATGTTATTGTTTCTGTGAATGAAAAAGCATTGGAAGTATTTCGTTCAATGATTTCCGATTCAATTAAAAAGAAATAGTTTTTTTTGCTCTCATATATCGAAGTATCTAAATATATAGATACATAAATATGACAATCAATAATTATAAATAAAGGTAAATAAAATGAAAAAGAATAAAATAGTATATTGGACAACAACCGGAATAGTAAGCGTAATGATGCTCTTTGCGGCATTCAGCTATTTCACAAATGCGAAGACAATAGGGGGTTTTGTTCATCTTGGTTTTCCCTCATATTTCAGAATAGAACTTGGTATAGCCAAAGTCCTGGGCGCAATTGCACTCCTTTTAACATTTACGCCTTACAGGCTGAAAGAATTTGCATACATCGGATTTGCGATAACATTTATCTCTGCTTTCATAGCTCATCTGTCAAGCGGTGATCCTGTTTCGGTTGCAGTCTCGCCTCTTATATTTTTAGGAATACTCGCGGTGTCGTATGTCTATTTCCAAAAAGGCAGAAAATTAAAAACCAAAGTTGAAGTAATATCAAAATCAAAACCGACGAAGGAACCGGATTTGGAAGAGAACTATATTCCAAGATAAATTGAGAAGTTTTATTTACCTTCGAGGTTTTCATGAACCTCGAAGGTTTAGATGGAATATTCAAATACGGATATTATATCGTTTGCTTTTACATCATTAATGACGTAAATTTGAAACGAAGGACAAAATTTTCTTTGATTGCGCTCAATGAATTATTAACCAATAAAAAAGGTGAAGAATGAATGAGTAAATGGACTGTTAGTTATTATAAAACTGAGAGTGGAGAATGTCCGGTGGAAAAGTTTATTAACTCCAGAAATGCAAAGAATCAACAAAAGATATTTGGATTTTTGGAACAACTTGAGATTGAGGGGCCATACCTGCCTCGTCCATACGCAGATATTCTCCGAGACGGTATTCATGAGTTAAGAATCAAGCTTTCTGGTGATGAAATTAGAGTGCTTTATTTTTTTTGTTATAAGAAAAATATAATTCTTACTCATGCGTTTGTAAAACATAGTAATAAAGTTCCAGATACAGAAATTGAAAGGGCAATAGCCCTTAAAAATGAGTTTCTCGGACGAATTAAAGAGGAAGATTTAATATAGGCTATATGCCATTAAAGAAATGCTATAAAGCCAGCATAATATTTTATACAAAATTAAGCACAGTTAATATTTAGAATATTAAGGATGAAAAAAATAGATGGAGCATAAGATGAAGAATAATAAGTTGGTGAAAAACTTTCGCGATCATCTCAATGAAAAATTAAAAGATAAGAAATTTGCGGATGGATTTAATTATGAACGAGAATTAATTGCCATTGCAGTTAAAATTGCCAAACAGAGAGAGAAACTTGGCCTTACTCAAGTACAATTGGCCCAAATGGCTAACATTACTCAACAGCAACTCTCTAAAATTGAACGGGGCGAGAATTGTAATATAATAACTTTTCTTAAGGTAAGTAGAGCCTTGAAGCTTGAAGTGATATTGTAATCCAGGATAATTTCAAAAAAAATCCCCCTTATTCAGGGGGATTTTTACTAACCAATAAACGGTACTTTTACACAACACCCTGGTCTATCATGGCGTCTGCTACTTTCAGGAAACCGCCTATGTTTGCACCGTTTACGTAGTTGCCGGGGGTGCCAAATCTGTCTGCCATCGTTACGCAGGTAGTATGAATGCTTTTCATAATCATACGAAGACGATTGTCGACTTCTTCTTTTGACCACGGCAGTCTCATGCTGTTCTGTGCCATTTCCAAACCGGATACTGCTACGCCGCCTGCATTAGCTGCTTTGCCGGGTCCATATAATATTTTCGCATCAAGAAATACACATACGCCTTCAAGTGTTGTCGGCATGTTGGCGCCTTCGCTTACACTGATAACTCCATTCTTTACAAGGTTCTGTGCGTCTTTTCCATTTATTTCATTCTGCGTTGCACTCGGGAATGCGCAGTCTGCCTTGTGGTTCCAAAGAGGATTGTAATCAAGTTTTGCGTCAACAGGGAAGTAAACTGCCGAATCATATTTATCAGCATATTCTTTAATTCTTCCTCTTCTTACATTCTTCAGTTCCATCAGGAATGCTAATTTGGCAGCATCGATTCCTTTTTCATCATATATGTAACCATTGGAATCCGATACTGTTAATACTTTACCGCCAAGCTGTGTAATTTTTTCAATTGTATATTGAGCAACATTACCGCTGCCGGATACAAGACATCTCTTGCCTTCAAGTGTAGTTCCTTTTGTGCTTAACATTTCCGCGGCAAAATATGTTGAGCCGTATCCTGTTGCTTCAGGACGTATAAGTGATCCGCCCCAGTTCAAGCCCTTACCTGTTAACACTCCGGTGAATTCATTTTTAAGTTTCTTGTATTGACCGAATAAATATCCAATCTCTCTTCCGCCTACTCCGATGTCTCCCGCAGGTACGTCTGTATCCGCGCCGATATGTCTGAATAATTCACTCATGAATGCCTGGCAGAAACGCATTATCTTAAGATCGCTTTTTCCCTTTAGGATCAAAATCAGATCCGCCCTTTCCGCCGCCCATAGGCAGTGTTGTTAAACTGTTTTTGAATACCTGTTCAAATGCTAAGAATTTTAATATGCCAAGGTTTACTGATGGATGAAAACGGAGTCCGCCTTTGTAAGGACCAATCGCGCTGTTCATCTCAATTCTGAATCCTCTGTTTATATGAACCTCGCCCTGATCATCTACCCAGGGAACTCTGAACATTAAAACTCTTTCAGGTTCAATTATTCTTTCAAGAACTTTTGCAGCTCTGTATTCCGGATGACGGTCTAATACTAATGATAAAGAAGCTGCTACTTCTTCAACCGCCTGGTGGAATTCCGGCTCGGCAGGATTTTTTGCCTTAACATCTGCCATTAGATCTTTTACGTACTGGGACATATTAACCTCATAATAATTGTTAGATAATTAATTATAGAATGAATAACATGTTTAAGGAAACTGTTAACTGCTGATTTGTAAATTGATTTTCTTTTTGAAATACTCTTAGATCCGATTGATCATACCTCAAATCTCCCCGGACGATTACATTTTTATTTATTTTATACTCAGGCGTAATTGTAATTTCATCTAATCTTTGTGGAAGTCTGGTTCGTGTTCCGCTCCAGTCATTAAAAGATTCGCCTCTGACAGCAAAACTAAAATCATCGGTCAGATATAATCGCAGGTATCCCGCAGTCCCGTACCATTTTGCGTCAGCTCCGTTGGCTGCTGTTCTTTGTTCCATTCCGTATACGCCATAGCCTCCGATTGAAATCCAGTCTGTTAATTTTATCAGCCCGGTGAAATCAAAAACAAACCTGTTTCTGGAATTATTATTATCCTGTTCGGGTCCCCCGAGAAAATTGCCAATAAATGTAATTTGGTCAGTCGGCATATATGAAAGCTGAGCCCCGATGGATTTCGATTTGTTGTTATCAATAGAATTATCCCATCCGTTTGTAACTAACAGCATCGCATTTATTTGTTTGGAGAATGGGTAGGATATTTTTACACCGGTATGTGTGTAGGGGATTGCATATCCAAATAAAAAGGATCTTGATACATTATCATTATATCCGTCATATCCCTCAATTACTTCATACCCCAGATGCGTAATAAATTTCCCCGCATCAATCTTAAGACCGTTCCCGATCTTTGCTATGTAGCTTAAATAAACCTGGTGAATGTCTATATCGCTATAATTGCCGGTTGAGGTTACTACCTGCGGAATTGAAGAGCCTGAAGTAAGATCAATCCTGAAGCCTGCATCCCCGGTTTTTGTAACGGGTTTCTGAAAAACAAGTTCAGCCACATCAATTTTGAATGAATTATCGGTAAAATCAAATACCCGGAATTGGTTTTGATGCGAAATAGGATTGTTGAAATTATAAGAATATGATGTTGATACAAACCCGTTCAGTTCCATTTCGTCATACCATTTTCCCTGCTGAGCTGAAACAATAAAGGGAATTATCAGCATCAGTAACAATATCTTCATTTGGAAGCCCCTATGTTTAATTTAGAAATAATAATTGTAGACTTCCCTAAATTAAATATTTTGCTAGAGAAATTAATCATTGCAGTAGAATTTATTGTTAAAAGGAAGTTAGAATTGATTACGGAGGAAAGAAACAATAGTATTACTGATTTTTGTGTAGTAAAAATTACTACAGCTCAATCAGCTTGTTTTGAATGGCATATTGTGTTAGTTCAACGTTTGTTTTTAGGTTTAGTTTTTCGAGTATCCGGGTTCTGTAAGAATAAACTGTATGCACGCTGATGCAAAGTTCCGATGCTATATCCTCAGCAGAATTTCCCGAAGCAATTTTACATAGTATCTCATACTCACGGTCTGATAATTTCTCAGGACGTCCATCCTGCTGATTAATATTATCAGCAAGATTTTCCGCTAACGAGTGACTTATATATTTTTTCCCTTTTATTATTGTTCTTAATGCGGTTACAAGTTCTTCAGGCGCACTTGCTTTTTTCAGGTACCCGGATGCGCCTGCTTTCAACGCTCTTATTCCGTACTGTTCTTCACTATACATGCTTAATATTAATACCGGCAAATCCGGATATTCTTTCTTAAGATCCTTTAGTGCTTCAAGGCCGCTTTTGCCGGGCATATTTATATCAAGCACAACAGCATTCCACTCATCTTTTTTCAGAAGTTCAAAAAGCTCCACTGCATTGCCGGCTTCGCCGGTTACTTTCATATCGGGTTCTTCCGCAAGGATTTGTTTTAACCCCTCTCTTACAATTGCGTGGTCGTCTGCCATTAATATTTTTATCATAATATTGCTCCAATTTGCAGAATTCTAGCCCAGTCCTTCAGGACTGGGTAAATGGAATAAAGTAATAAATAACTATGCCATTTATGGCATTAATAAAACAATTTAATTGTAAGGGGATGAATCCCCTAAATTTACAATTAGTTTTTTCCTATAGTCCCAGGCATAAATGCCTGGGCTATTCCAATGGGATTATTGCTCTAACTGTAGTGCCGTCATTCATAGAACTTTTTATTTCAACTGATCCGCCAAATATAATTGCTCTTTCTTTCATTCCAAGCAGTCCCAATGATTTGGGATCATTTACCTGGCTCAGAGTAATTCCTTTTCCGTTATCTTTAATTTCAAGAATAAGGGTATCTCTTTCCTCTTTAAGCTGTATCAGAATTTTGGTTGCGTTTGCATGTCGTGCAGTGTTTATTATAGACTCCTGGAATATTCTGAATAACGCTGTTGATTTATCCTGGTCAAAATTAATTTCTTCTTTTGGAAGGATGCACTCGCATTCAATCCCGGTTTTTTCCATAAAGTCCTGTGCCTGCCATTCAATTGCGGGAATAAGTCCCAGCTCGTCAAGCAGTCCGGGGCGCAGTTTGGATGAAATCTTCTGTACTGATTCAATTGAAGTATCAATCAGTTTTTCAACCGATTCAAATTTTGATTTTATCAGATCACTGCTGTTTACTTTATTAGCAAGTAAACTAATCTGGATCTTTAGCACTGTTAACATCTGTCCGAGTTCATCATGTATTTCGCGGGCAATAGTTTTTCGTTCTTCTTCCCGGACAGACTGCAGTCTGGATGCGAGGTTCCTTAATTGTTCCGTTCTCTGTCTAATCTTCTCTTCAAAAATCCGCCTCTCCACTATATCCCTTGATATAAATAGAATAGCGGGTCTCTCATTAAAATCAAATAGCCTTGAATTTATTTCAGCCGGTATTTTACGTTTCTTCTTATCTGCCAGGGAGACATTTAAAATATAACTCTGCCCTGAATTTAATCTGTCAATAAACTTTAATATCTCTTCTTCCTTGTTATCAAATATTACCTGCAGGGGATTTAATCTCAGCACTTCTTCTTCGGTATAACCCAATACCTGCAGCGCTTTTTCATTGACCTCTGCAAAATTACTTAATGTCTTGCCGTAGTTCAGGTAGCAGACAAACATCGCGTCACTTGTACTGTTAAAAAGATTTCTGTATTGTCTTTCGCTTTTTGTTATTTCCAGTTCGCTTTCTTTTTTTTCAGAGATATCCCTGACTATCGAAAGGACTAAAGTTTTATTTTGATCACTCTTAATTGTGGAGTTTGAATATCCGAACCATACTTTTCTGCCGTTCCAGAGTATGGCTTTTCTTTCAAGGTAAGTTTTTATTTCATGGTTAAAGAAATCATCCCGGTATTCTTTATAAATTTCCGATTGTATGTTTGGATGATAAAGTATGTGGAACGGCTGGTTTATAAGCTCGTCTTCCGATTTATCGAACAGGCTGCAGAAGGCTGGATTTACACCAACGATTATCCCCTCGGAATCAGTTATTCTTATCCCGTCTGCTGAATTATTCCAGACATCAGAGAAGTTGAAACTATTTTTATTGATCTCCATATTTTCCGGGCTGTAGGGGACCATTCCCCGACAGCATTTTCTTCAACACTAATTTACCTTAATAAAAATAACCGATTGGAATCATAATAGCCAGAAAAAAGGTAAAAGGTAAAAGTAGAATGAGTACATATTAGAAGAATTGGAGTAATAATTGATGGGGTAATGGATTGATGGAATAATGGATGAAGGAAAAACAACACTACTGGAATTGTAAGGGGATGAATCCCCTGGAATCGCAAAAGTTTTTTCCAATAATCCCAGGCATAAATGCCTGGGCTACTGAACTATAATAATTAAATTAGCCCAGCCCTTTAGGGCTGGGGAGTAAATGGAATCCAAAAGAATTATTATATTATTGCTTTACTTTTTCTCCGGCATTAATCAAGTTCTTAAGACTACCAGTAATAAAGGATCCCCATGCATTTGAGCATTTGTCGTAGCATTCAATTTCTGGTACTAAACCCACATGGGTGAAACGGACTTCGGTTTTATCTCCCTTTTTAGCGATGTCGAAAATAACTTTTGTGCCATTCCATTCTTTTTTGTCTTTAAGAAATTCAAGTGAGCTGTCGGTTATAAGCCAAACAACTTTTTTGCCGGGAATAAGTTCAGTTATTTTATGTTTGGAATAATGGAAATCTTTGTAACGATATATAAATTCCTCATTGAGTTTGTCGGTGCTGCCTGTAATATCTCCTGTCCACCAGCCTCGAACATTATTGATGGCATTGAATGCTTCTTCGGGAGATTGGTCTACCAAAATGGTATAGGTTAAATCTTTGGTACTCATTTTCTTCATCCTTTTTGAATGTGATAAATATTATAAGTTTGAAAAATGAAAATCTGTATTCCACTAATGGAACATTTTGCCATTTATCACAAGGGAAAAATGGATTGATGGATTGTTGGATAAGTGGAATAAGGAACAAACCCAGGATCCCCGTTGGATTGATGGATTGATGGATTATTGGAATAAAGAACAAACCAGACATCAGTTGTTTTTCAAACATAATTGATAAGTGTCCTAAAAGCAAAGGCCAGTTTTTAAGTGGCTGAGACCAGTTTTTCTCTAAATCCCTATAAGCCAAAAATAGAGATTTTTTCAGAGCCTCATTATGTGGGAAAATGCTTTTGGTTTTAGTAACTTTTCTAAACTGACGGTGAAGAGATTCCACAGCATTAGTTGTGTATATTATTTTCCTTAACTCTTCCGGATACTTAAAAAATGGCGACAGATTAGACCAATTCGCTCTCCAGGATTTCAAGCCCAGATTATATTTCTTTGACCATGTTTTCTCTACCTGCTCAAGAGCAAATAAAGCTGCCTCTTCTGTAGGAGCTTTATAAACAGTTTTTAGATCTCGGGCTACAGTTTTTCGATCCTTTAGAACAACATACTTCAAAGTGTTTCTGAGTTGGTGGATAATACAAAGTTGTATTTCAGTTTCCGGAAATACGGTCTGGATAGCATCTGGAAAACCTTTTAATCCATCGATACATGCAATTAAAATTTGCTTGATGCCGCGGTTTCTTAGTTCGGTTAAAACTGTAAGCCAAAATGTTGATCCCTCAGCCTCTCCGATCCATAAACCCAATAGTTCCTTATACCCATGTAAATCAACGCCAAGGCATGTATAAGCTGCTTTAGAGGTCACCCTCCTAGTTGTCTCATCCCTTACTTTAAAGTGGACTGCATCCAAATAAACTACCGTGTAGACTGGCTCTAAAGGACGGTTCTGCCATTCAGTTGCCATTACGGTTATCTGATCAGTTATGCGGGATATTAATGAAGCTGATGTGTTTATTCCGTAGATATCTTCCAAATGGGATTCAATATCCCGGGTAGTCATACCCTTGGCATACATGGAAATAATTTTATCTTCAAGCTCTCCTAACCTACGTTCATGTTTCTTTACAACAACAGGTTCAAAGGCTCCCTTGCGGTCACGAGGTGTATCTACTTGGATCTCCCCCTGGTCTGTCATAATGTATTTGCTGGTTTTACCATTCCTGCTATTACCAGAATTATTTCCTGAGGGGTCATGTTTCTGATACCCAAGATGTTCATTCATCTCTGTTTCAAGCATTAACTCAAGAGATGCTTTAATGATTTTCTTGATTGCTCCGTTCTGTCCCATGAGGTCTTTATAGGATTTTGCTTTACTCAAATCCTTCTTTAACTGTTCAAAAACCTCGTCATCTAAGTCCATAATAAATACTCCTGTTGTAAATGTAAGTTAATAAATAAATCAAGGTTAATAGCCATCTGATTTTTTACCATTTACACAGAATTATATACACTCCCTCAGCTGATCATTTTGTCGTATGTCTGAAGTACCATTGCCGTACCAAAGCCGTATGTTTGAAGTACCGTTGCCGTACCTTTGAAGTACAATCGCCGTACCCCTGAAGTACTAAAGAAGTATTAAGGCGGTTTTAAGGAAGTACCCCGGAAAAAGAAAAAGTTAAAAGTAAAAATGAAAAAGTAAAAAGGAATTGTAAGGGGATGAATCCCCTGGAATCGCAATAATTTTTCCAATAATCCCAGGCATAAATGCCTGGGCTACTAAACCATAAAACAACAATTAAATTAGCCCAGTCTTATTCCATCAATCCATTACTCCAACAATCCATTACTCCAGTTTTTCATTTGCCCGGTTTCAGGATTATTCCCTTATTCTGGTGTCCGTTTATTCTTACATTTATTGGCTGGTTAAACCTGATATGTTTTGTGAAATTTAACACTTTCACAGCCGGCATTGCGTTTAACCAATCCCAATTAATAAACCCAAGATGTTCATATTCGTTTACTGTAAAGTATCCTACTTTAAATGAAGTAATATTCTGAAAGAAATGACTACCCTGAGAGGGTGTAACATTAAAATCCTTAAATCCGGATTCAACTATTACACTCGCACCCGATATCTGGTCCCATGTAACGGGTATCCCCAGCCAATGATCTAAACTTCCCCAACGCCCTACACCAATAAGTATATATGGTCTTTTCTGTTCCAACAATTCCGAATTAAGTTTGCTTACTTCCATAGCAACATCGCGGCTCTTCCCGCGGTCAAAAGTCTGTATGTCTACCATTACAATATCATAAATATCGGTGATCGCTCCGTTGCCCAGTACCTGCGTACTTTGACAAATGAGATCTTCTTTTTCAAAATTATCTACTTCAAGCTCTTCTATTTCACGGCTTATTACCAGAGGACGCATCTGCAGCATTGCGAATTCCTTAGGCTTGCCCGGCTGGACTTTCATATTTACCGCGAATTCAATTTCTACAGATACCCCCATCCCCCATGAACCCAACTCAAGTAGGACATCAAGAATTTCCGCGAGAGGAAATAAATTGTGCTTTAATATCGGAGCGAATGTAACTACGCGGTTCCCCTTTCTTGAAGTACCGTCATATACGGAATCATTTTCAGCCGAATAAGTTGACCCCACATAATTTAATGTCTGGTCCTTTTCTGAAACTATAAGTTCGTACTTTACAACCAGTTCTTCAGGGTTATCATCAGATGTATGTTTCAATCTACCATTTAAATTCAACGCATAGAAAAACTGCTGCGCATTTTTAATTGTCTCTTTTGTTGAAAAGAATTGCAGCAAATGCTTCGGGTATTTTGGACAGAACCGAACACAGTTGCCTCCGTCTACAACTGTCTTTCCTAATCCTAATGCCGCAAGTGCAATACCGTCTGTTGATTTCTGCGGAGGCACCGGGTAAAAATTAAATGATTTTGCAACGCCCGAAAAATCAGGGTAAAATCTTTCATCATGCGGTGCGCCTACAAGGCGCTGGATTATAACTCCCATCTTTTCTTCTTCAAGCCGGTATGCGGTCATTTTCATGTAATCCTTAGCCGACTTAAAAAAAGTAGACGCGTAAACGCACCTGATGCATTCTAATAATTCCTGCAGCCGTATTTCAATTTCGCTGTTGTTATTGGGCAGCATGTATGTTTCATATACACCGGCAAACGGCTGGAATTGTGAGTCCTCTAATAAACTGGATGATCTTACTGCAAGAGGTTCTTTTATTATCTCAAGAAAATCCCGGAGCTTTTTCAATATATCTAAGGGGAAATACTGTGCCTCAAGGAATTTTTTAATTATTAATTTGTCATCAGTTTCATTTAACGCAAAATTTTCCAGATGATTTACTTCAAGGAAATGGTCATATACATCTGTTGCTATTACAACAGCCGAGGGTACTGTTATAGCGACATCGTCAAACATATCCCTTATGTTATAATCATTTATTAACTTATTAATAAATCCAAGACCCCGTGCCTTGCCGCCTAATGAACCGCCACCTATGCGCGCAAAACTGTTATTGGCGTCAAATATTTCCTTGTTAAAATCAGTAATTACACCTTGCTGTCTTATCTGCTGATAAATTTTAAGTGAATCGATCAGCTCTTTCCTTAACTCCGAAATGGATTTAAAATCTGATACTTTTCGAGGTCTTAGTCTATAAGCTAACCAGAATTCCGTTCTTGCCTTTAGCCAGTTAGAAAAATGATTCCTTTCTGAATGATAAAAAATACTTTCATCCGGTACTATGTGAAGCTGTTCTTCTAATGATTTTAAATTGTTTGCCCTGCCAACAATCTGACCCTGCATATTATAAAAAACAAAATCACCGAATCCGAAACGGTCTAAAATAAATTCCCGCAGCTCATGCAGCAAGCGGGGTGAGTTTTTCTGTATGAATGATGCCCCTATGTCATGAGCGGCTTTTTCATATTCGGTTGTGCTTGACTGCAGCAGTATAGGGATATCCTTATGTTCTTTTTTAACAGCAAGCGCAAATTTCAATCCGGCTTCAGGATCTCTCTCACCGCCTTTCTTAAAATTATTATCTGTAATTATTCCAAGTATTGAATCCTGATATTTTTCATAATAACTCCACGCTTCTTCATATGTGGTGCACAAAAGTATTTTTGGTCGTGCACGCATACGCAAAAATTTATGCGTGATATTTACACCCTCGGATAATAATCTCTGCGACTGTTTAAATATCTCCGTGTAAATAATCGGCAGATAGGACGAATAAAATTTAATGTTATCTTCTACAAGAATAATTGCCTGGACACCGACTTTTAATATGTCGTTCTCCGCGTTCATTTTGTCTTCGGCATATTTCGTAATTGCAATAAGTAACCGGTAGTCGCCCTGCCAGATAAATACTTTGTCAAAAATGGAAGTGTCGTAAAAACTTTGTAATTCCTTTCTTTCCTTGTTATCGTAGGCGAGCAGAATTATCGGTGTGTTGATCCCTTTCTCTTTAATTTTATTAGCAAACTTAACCACATGCATATCTTCAATATGCAAAGTTGTTATTATCAGGTCAAACGGAACATCATCAAAAAGTTCAAGAGCTTCTTCTCCCATTGTTACATGAGTAATTTCCGGTGCCTGGCTTAAATTTAAAGCCTGGTATTCTTCACGTATCAGCTCGTATAATCTTCCATCCTCTTCAAAAAGATAGTTGTCGTATAAACTTGATACAAGCAGAATTTCCCTTATCTTATGCCGCATAAGTTTCTGGAAATTATTATACTTGTTTACTACTGCACTTTCAATTTTGAGCTGGCTGAGTTTATCCATGTCTTTTAATAATTCTTTAAGAAGATTAACCTTAACATTCCAAATTTTTCCTTTAAAGTAAAGAACCCCCCTATTTGGCTGTTATGCCTTAAGGCCTCCTTAAGGCCGACTAAAAACATCAAACCGGCGGCAGAGATTACACTTTTGCTAACTCCCGGGGCCTGAACTGTTAGCTAATTACTATGTCCCAAGGCCTGAGCGACTAGGCTTTTGTTAGGCGCCAAGGCCTGAGAGACTACACATTTACTGAAGAATCGCATTGAATGTTTAAGAAATGCTGATTCTTCGCTTCGCTCCTAATGACAAGATCGAGGATCATTATAAAATTAACGAAGTTAGTATCGCTTATAGGTAAATGCCTTCGGCATTTATCGGGCGGGTCGGGAGACCGCGCCCCTACAAAATTTCTGATTGGATTGTAGGACAACGTTTATCAGCATAGAATTTAATTTGAATAAGTGTGATGTGGATTTAATGAAGTTTTTATTATTTCCATTATAATTCTTTTTAAGTAAGGGAAGTCATTATTTCCGTTTATTGATTTTATGGTAATGAACAGATTTTATTTATTTACAAAGGAAGTTATATGAAAAAAATACTACTGCTAATTATAGTCACATTTTTTTACTTATCAGACTTGAAGCCGCAATCAGTTCCCAACGGAGGATTTGAAACCTGGACTAACGGAAGTCCCAATAGCTGGATTACTTCAAATGCGCCTCCAATAATTATTACCATTTCTCAATCTTCAACGGCTCATTCAGGGTCGTATTCCGCAAGAGGGGATGTAATAAGTTATTTGGGAAATACGCTGGGCCCGCTAATTCAGTCAGGTTCCACGGGATTAGGAGTTCCAATTTCCCAGAGATATGCTGTTGCTTCCGGATGGTATCAATTAAACGCCGTTTCGGGCGATCAACTTGAGGCAATAGTCCTCCTGGAAAAATCCCGTTCTATTGTTGCTTCGGGTACAGCAATGTTACCTGCCGCTTCTACATGGACAGCATTTAATATTAATTTATTTTATATCACGTCGGATATTCCCGACACAGCCGTACTTCAATTTACTTTAATCGGAAGCGATAATACACCAACAGTACATGTGGGAACATATTTTCTTCTGGATGATGTTAATCTGTCGGGAATAGCTACTTCAGTTTCTGATCCTGGATTAGTTCCGGCTCAATTTTCACTCGAACAAAATTATCCCAACCCCTTTAATCCTTCAACCAAAATCAAATTTAGTCTTCCGGAAAAATCATTTGTAAGTCTTAAACTTTATAATGTAATCGGCAAGGAGGTTGCGGTTATAGCGGAAGGAGAATTCTCAGAAGGAACTCACGAAGTTAATTTTGACGCGTCAAATTTATATTCCGGTGTTTATTTCTACACACTGAAAGCCGGAACGAATTTCACACAGTCACGAAAGATGATTGTTTTGAAGTGAGTGGTTTTATGAAAAAGGCAGCTTCTTTTCAGGAGGCTGCCTTTAATGAATTGTCATTTTGAATTTATTAAATGCAGATTCTTTTAAATAAATTTAAGATTATACTAATCCCTGATCCAGCATTGCATCCGCAACTTTGAGGAATCCGGCGATGTTTGCTCCATCTACATAATTACCCGGAGTACCAAACCTTTCGGCTGTTTCAATACATGTATCATGAATCTTCTTCATAATTTCATGTAAGCGGTGGTCAACTTCTTCTTTGCCCCATGGCAGACGCATACTGTTCTGCGACATTTCCAATCCTGAAGTTGCAACTCCACCTGCATTTGATGCTTTACCAGGTGAGAATAGAATTCCATTTTCTCTGAATACTTTATATGCCTGTATTGTTGTAGGCATGTTTGCACCTTCGCATACGCAGATACATCCGTTCTTCACAAGTTCTTTAGCGTCTTCTTCAAATATTTCATTCTGAGTTGCGCATGGCATAGCAACATCAACCTTTACGCCCCATGCACGTTTGCCTGCGTGGAATTCAACTTTGAATTTATCAGCATAATCTTTTACGCTGTCTTTTGCGCTTGCTCTCATCTGAAGCATGTATTCAATTTTGTCTCCCTTTATTCCGTCTTTGTCATAAACAAATCCGTCAGGACCTGACAATGTTACAACTTTGCCGCCAAGCTGATCTATTTTCTGAACGGCACCCCATGCTACGTTACCAAATCCTGATACAGCTACAACTTTACCTGCAAAATCCTGTCCTTTTGTTTTTAACATTTCCTGTGCAAAATAAACAGCGCCATAACCGGTAGCTTCGGGACGAATAAGCGAACCGCCCCAGTTTAAACCTTTGCCGGTTAATACGCCTGTAAATTCATTTTTTAATCTTTTATACTGACCGAATAAAAATCCTATCTCTCTTCCGCCAACTCCGATATCGCCAGCCGGAACATCAGTGTTAGGGCCGATATGGCGGAATAATTCTGTCATGAAACTCTGGCAGAATCTCATTACTTCATTATCGCTTTTTCCTTTAGGATCAAAATCAGATCCACCTTTGCCGCCGCCCATAGGAAGTGTGGTAAGACTATTTTTGAATACTTGTTCAAATGCTAAGAAATTTTAATATACCCGGAGTTACTGAAGGGTGAAATCTTAAACCACCTTTGTATGGACCAATTGCGCTGTTCATTTCAATTCTGTAACCGCGGTTTATCTGAATTTCTCCCTGATCATCCATCCATGGTACACGGAATGTTATCATCCTTTCCGGCTCAACCATTCTTTCAAGTATTTTTGCTGTTCTGTATTCCGGATGACGTTCCAAAACGATATCAAGTGATTCAACAACTTCCTGAACTGCCTGGTGGAATTCAGGTTCACTTGGATTCTGTGCCTTTACACGCGCTAACAATTTATTAACATACTCGGACATATAGACCTCATTTTAATTTTTATTTTATAAATTCAACTATTAATTATTTAACCCGAGAAGAAAAAAACATTTATGTTGTATCTCCCTAATTTGTTTGTACTTGCCTTGATATGGAACTGATTCGGAGGGCTGTATGGTTTCTTCTCACTTTAAATATTAATTACAGTATCAAAATTAGGAAGAATTTTCCTCAAAACCTTAAGAATTTGTTTTATTTTTAGGTCAATTAATCGCAAAATATTCGGTTTTTCCCCCTAAAATGCTTCGATTTGTCTGACAAATCCATGATTCAGCGTCATTTCTGCGAAAAATTACCTTCGTCAGGGTGTGCCTTCAAGGGTGAATAAGATATTATACTATATCCAGCGAGACGGAAAACTTTGTTTCTTTTTCAGGATGTGATTCAACTTTAATTTCCGCATAATGCCAATCGCAAATTGCTTTAACTACAGATAACCCTAATCCTACTCCTCCAGTCTTTCTGTTCCGGGAATTTTCTACACGATAGAATCTATCAAATATTCTCGGCATCGAGTCCGGGGGAATCCCCGCCCCTTTTATTAATAATTGTTACCTTAACTTTATTGTCATTAAGTATCTCAGATATAATATTTACCGGCTGGTTTTCCTCGCCATATTTAATAGCATTATCAATCAGGTTTGAGAACGCCTGAATCATTAATTCATGATCGATAAGAACATAACAATTTGTTTTTGATTCTAATTTAAGTTCTATTTCTTTTTCTTCTCCCAGTATGCGGAAATTCTGTACAAGATGATCAAGAAAATCATCAAGATTTACTTCAGTCTTTTTCAAACTTATAAGGCTGTGATCAGTTTTTGATATGAAAAAAAGATTATCTACAATCTTTACAAGCCGTAACGTTTCCTCATAACTGCTCTTAAGCACCTCAATATATTGTTCAGGTGTTTTTTTTGATTTTAATGCTAACTCTGTTTCCCCGCGCAGGATAGTCAGCGGCGTCTTAAGTTCATGCGCAGCTGAAATTGAAAATTGATTCATATAGTCGATGGATACTTTTATTCTTTGAATCATCTCATTCATTTTTCTTACAAGTCGTCCGTATTCATCATTAAATTCCCCACCGTCTATTTGTTCATTCAGATTTTGCGCGGTTATTTCCTCTGTTTTCTTTATTATTCCATCTATCCTGGATAATGATTTCTGAGAAATAAGAGCCCCGCCGATAATTGAAATAATAAGAAATAAAGGAGCAAGAATTTTATATGATTCGGCAACACTGGAAAGCGTTTCAGCTATATGCTCTTTCGGGAATGCGACAGCGATTTTGTAATTATTATGGTTTAATTGAACTGCTCTGATTGGTTTTGGCGATAATGTTGAATCCTGAAAATCAAAAATATTATATTCACCGGTCTTATCGGGAAACGATAACCTGCGTTCGTATAAACTTGCCGACTTGAATATTAATTTCTGATTATAACTTATCTGAATAAAATTATTTCGTCTATCGAATGCAACCTCATCAAAAATCACATCCCATACCAGATCCTCAGGTGCCGCGTAAAGTGAATCCGGCATAAACTCGTCAAAATTAACATGCTTCTCTGATACAATTCTCATAATAGCGGTTGCCTGTTTTGTAAGGGATACATCCAGGTTACTGATTAAAGTATTATATAGCTGGTAATAAATCAATGTACCCAGAAGAATTTCAAGCAGGAAAAATATAAGAGAATACCAGATTGTAGTTTTGAATCTGGTAGTATTAACGAAGAGTTTTATTTTTTGCCGCATAATCAAACATGCTTATTCATCTTTTATCATGTAGCCCGCGCCTCTTACCGTCTGGATAAGCGGTTTGTCTGAGTCCAGATCGACCTTTGCCCGAAGTTTGTTTATATAAACATCTATTATATTGGTTTCAGTATCGAAATGATAATCATAAACATGTTCAACTAACTTTGTTCTGGAAATTACTCTGTTCTTATTACGCATCAGGTATTCGAGAATTGAATATTCCTTTGGTGTTAAAATAATTTCCTTTTCATCAATTGTGACTCTATGACTTTGTAAATCAAGTATAAGATCCCCGGCTTTCAGTGAAGTAGTTTTTATCTGTTCCTTTCTCCTTAATAATGCCCGGATCCTGGCAAGAAGTTCTTCAAATGCAAAGGGCTTTGTTAAATAGTCATCGGCTCCCGAATCTAATCCTGTTACTTTGTCCTGAATAGTTTCTTTTACTGTTAAAAGTAGAATTGGTGTGAGTATTTCTTTTTTTCTTAATTCCTTCGTAATTGTAAACCCATCCATATAAGGAAGCATAACATCAAGCACTATTAAATCATATTCTTCTGTTGATGCCAATTCATAGCCCTCTTTGCCGTTAAAAGCTACATCAACAGCATAAAATTCTTCTTCCAACCCTTTTTTAATAAAGGTGGCTACTTTCTTTTCATCCTCTATGACTAATATTCTCATTTCCATAATTTAATAAAAAAAAAGGAGAGTTTGTTAAACTCTCCTATGTAAGTTAAATCTATATTATTTATTATTTTGTGGGCGCAGCATCATCTGTTTTAGGTGTTTTTACTTTCTTGCTTACCGTTTTACTTGTCTTTAAATTAGGCTTTACCATTTTTTTTGTTTTTGGCGCTGCCATAGTCTTATCTGTATTCTCGGTTTTTTTCATCTTCATATTCTTATCTATCTTGGAAGCTTTCTTATCTGTAGTCTGAACTTTTTTATCCACAGTTTTTGTGTCGGTTTGAGCAAAAGTGTTAAACGAAACACTTAAAATGAATGCGGCTAAAACAGCGGCAGCTAAAACACGTATTTTCATTATTTTTTCCTTTCCAATTTTTGTTAATTAATGTTTAATTCATACATGTAGAACTTAGTCTCAATAGATTAAACAACCCTTAATTTCCGATTAAGAAATTTTAATAGTTTGATATCCCTCAACCTTTTTTCATATACCAATAACTACTTTTAATTAAACAAAACGAGTGAGGCATTATGAGTTTAAAAGGTAAAAAAATGGCATTCTTTGTGGAAAAACAATACGAAGATCTTGAATTCTGGTATCCATATATACGTATGAAAGAAGAAAATGCAGAAGTTGTAATAATTGCACCCAAGGTAGATATCTATAAAGGTAAAAATGGTCTTGAGGTTAAATCGGATCTTTCTATCATGGGAGTAAGCCCCGATGAATTTAATGCTTTAATAATACCGGGCGGATTTGCCCCTGACTTTATGAGACGTTCACCGGAAATGATTCAATTTGTCCGCGAAATGAATAGATACAATAAATGGATCGCGGCTATTTGTCACGCCCCCTGGATGCTTGCATCGGCTGGTATTATAAGAGGCAAAAGAATAACAAGTTTCCCCTCAATTAAAGACGATATGGTTAATGCGGGTGCCGAATGGGTTGATCAGGAAGTGGTGCAGGATGGAAGAATAATTACTTCACGCAATCCCCATGATCTGCCAGCCTTTTGTAAAAAAATAATTGCCTGCATTACTCAGTAATATTTTAATTGTTCAATAAAAACGAGGTTAAATTTATGGGTCAAAATGAGTTTACGGTTGGCAAAGTAGATCTTTTGAGTAACGGAGGAATGAAATCTTTTGAATTAAAAGGGAATAAAATTCTCCTTTATCGTATAGACGACAAATATTACGCTACAAGTGTAGTGTGTACTCATTATGGCGGTCCGCTTGAAGAAGGTTTTCTTGATGGTGAAACAATAGTATGCCCCTGGCACCAATCCTGTTTTAATATTAAAAATGGAAACCTTAAAGAACCTCCCGCCTTCGATCCGTTACCAATTTATGAAGTGTTTGTGAAAGGAAAGGATGTTATTGTAAAAATACCGGAACAGATTGAAAGTCCCTCAATCGTTAATCATAACACCGGTCCGGCAGATAACAGGAAGTTTGTTATCGTAGGTGGGGGAGCTGCTGGTTGTACTGCTGCTATTACACTTAGGGAGAAAGGATTTAAAGGAATAATTGAAATTATTACCGCAGAAAATCGTACACCATACGACCGCCCTAATCTCAGTAAAGATTTTCTTGATGGTAATGGAAAACCGGAATGGATGCCTCTGAGATCTAATGATTTCTATAAAAGGAATGAAATTGAATTTCTGTTTAATAAAGAAGTTATTGAACTTGATACTTTTCGCCGTGAGTTGTTTCTTAAAGATGGTGATATAATAAATTATGATAAACTTCTTATAGCTTCCGGCGGCATACCAAATAAATTAAATATTCCCGGGAGTAAGCTTAAAAATATTTTTTATTTAAGAAGTTATGATGATTGCAATAAAATTATAGAGGCTGCTAAGTCAGCAAAAAATATAACTGTAATTGGCGGCAGCTTTATTGGATTGGAATCAGCCTTTAGTCTTAAATCCAGAACCAACCTTCCTGTAACTGTAATATTTCCTCAGGAAATTCCGTTTGAAAAAGTTTTTGGTAATGAGATTGGTAATCTTATTTTAGCTGTCCAAAAACAGGGAGGTATTGAATTTTTAACCGGTTCCAAACCGTCATCGTTTCAGGGTAATGGCTCTGTAGATAAAATAATCCTTGAAAACGGAACTGAATTAAAAACAGACCTTGTCGTAATTGGAATCGGAGTCAGCCCAGCTACAAGTTTTATAAAAGATATACCATTGGAAAAAGATGGAAGTCTCAAAACAGATACTTATCTCGAAGTAAAAGATTCTGTTTTTGCTGCGGGTGATATCGCTTCATTTCCTTATCCGGTTACCGGAAAAATTACAAGAATAGAACATTGGAGAACTGCACTGCAGCAGGGCAGAATCGCTGCACAAAATATCCTTGGGTTAAAAGTTCCTTATGAAGAAATACCTTTCTTCTGGTCAAAGCAGGGACAATTAAATCTTGTTTATGTCGGTCATAGTAATGGCTGGGATGAGATTATCTATGATGGAAATGTTTCTGTTGATGATATGAGTTTTATTGCCTATTACGTAAGTAATCATAAAATTTCGGCAGCCGTGGGAAATTACCGTGATAAGGAGATGGCAGAAATAAATCATCTGATGAAGACAGATAAACTTCCCGAACCCGATAAACTCAAGTCATTTCTCAAGAAGAAATACCATTTATAGACCAGGCATTTAGAGCCTGTGTGAAAATCTAAAATTGTCATTCCCGCGAAGGCGGGAATCCATAAAATCATTTGAAATTAAAGAAATTTCAAATATGAAATTCTTAACCAGATGATAAATTCAGAATATTCACACAGCCTCTTTATGCCTGGGAATAGTTGATAAAAATATATATGCTATTCCCCCTTATTAAAGGGGGATAAAGGGGGTTGTTTTTCCTCTTGCCATCCCTGCAAATGCAGAGCTCCGAGGTTAAAATATCTCTATTGCTTTAATTTGGCAGTTAGAACGATTTCTTTAACGTTCAGGGCTCTAGCAATAGGGCAATTTGCTTTTGTCTCGACGGCATATTTCTGAAAAGCTTCGTTATCAATACCGGGAACATCGGCTAAAGTGTTTAATTCAATTTTAGTTACAGTAAATCCCTGTTCAAGTTTTTCAATGTGAACTTTATCTTCGGTAAAAATGGAATTGACCTTAAAACCGGCACCGGATAATGAAGCGGCTAGAGCCATAGAATAGCAGGCTGAATGGGCAGCGCCTAATAATTCTTCAGGGTTGGTTTGAATTCCATTTTCAAAACGGGACACAAAATTATAAGCAGTGTTCGTAAGAGCTCCGGATTCTGAGTTGATAGATCCGAAACCTTCTTTGAGATTCCCCTTCCATGTTGCATTGGCTTTTCTTATTGGCATAATGAATTCCTTTTTATGTGAAATTATATTGTTTATGTACCAATTTAATTATTTCTAATAATCTCAAATGTGATATGCGTGATTAAGGACAATAAACAGAAATTAAAAGGATAGATTTCATAGAATTAAGGGGATCCCCGCTATCGCGGGGATGACAATAGTATTAAGGGGGTTATAATGCCAGAGTTTCTAATTCCACTTTTTGTACATCTGTAATCGGTTTTCCGAGAAACAGTTCTGCTACTTCCTTAAACTTCATCGGAATGTCACTCACATAAAAAGAAAGATTCCCCATAGCAAAATTATTCGTATGAAGATCAAATCTGTCAAGCTCTACCTTTACAGACTCCGCTGCTGCTATTCCTGAATCAATTAATTTTACACCAGAACCTAAAATCTCCTGAATTACTTCCGCTAGAATTGGATAATGGGTACATCCAAGTACAAGTGTGTCAATTTCAACTTTCTTCAGGTCTTTTAAATATTCTTCAGCAATCTCAAAAGTTGCCTTATGCTTTATCCATCCTTCCTCGGCAAGGGGGACAAATAATGGACAAGCCTTTTCAAAAACTTTTATTGCCGGGTCTAGTTTTTTAATTGCATTTGAATATGCCTGGTTACTTACTGTAGCCCTGGTTCCTATTACTCCAACTCTCTTGTTCTTTGTTTCAAGACAAGCCATTTTTGCCCCTGGTTCAATCATTCCGATTATCGGCACATTATAAATGTTTTTAAGATTCTGCAGGGCAACTGATGATACAGTATTACAAGCTACTACAAGTGCCTTCACATTTTTATGCATTAAGAACTTTGCGTCTTGTAAACCATATTCAATTACTGTGTCATTTGATTTAGATCCGTAAGGAACTCGCGCTGTGTCGCCGAAATAAACAATATTCTCCTCCGGTAGAAAAGAAGCTATCCTCTTAACTACTGTTAATCCACCGATTCCAGAATCAAATACACCTATCGGCTGTTCCTTTTCCATGAAGTTCAATTTAATACCCTTTTATAATAATTGTGTTATAGTGTCGGTCAATTCTGTTTTTATCAACTCATAGTCATAAGTCGATACTTTTTTCCCGCTCCGTTCCAGTACGTAAAATGAGTCAACTATGTCATCACCCGTTGTGGATATTTTCGCAAAATAAATTGATAGTCCAAGTTCATTCATTTTGCTGGTAACCTGATATAAGAATCCTAATCTATCAGGAGAAAACACATCTATTATTGTGTATTTCTCGTGGTTCTCAAAAGCTATTTTTATTTTTCCTGTTCTCTTAAAGAATTTACTTTCAATCCTCCACCACTTATTCTTCATCTTGGTAAATTCCTGGTTCAACTGAAGCAGACCGGTAACAACCGAATTCAGATCTTCATCTATTTTCGAATACCGTTCCGGCTCAATTTTCCTACCCGTCCTGAAATCAGACACATTAAATGAATCTATTACTATCCCGTCCTTGCGTGTAAATATTTTTGCGTCATGTATGTTGGCATCATTAATTGAAAGTACACCGCAAATTTTCGAAAGGAGAGAAGGGAAATCTTTTGTAATTACCGTAATGTTTGTAAAATCATTTAACTCTTTGAATAGTGTTGAAACTGTTACACCCTTCTGGATTTCTTCAATATGCCGCGCTATTTCTTCATCGGTAAAATGATGTGTATAGGCAATATCGTTAATAGACTCAATGTGTTCCCTTACATTCAATTCCGAAATTGATGGCGAATGCCTGCTGATTTTATTGGGAATTACATATGTACTTGAGATTAAAAGGTCCTCTCCGCTTATCTGTTCATTTAACATCGCGCTTGTTTTACGATATAGCTCAGATAACAGATCGCTCTTCCACGATGTCCATATAGCAGGATTAACCGCTGACAGGTCAGCATAGGTTACTAAATATAAAAGATCAAGATCATGTAATGAGTTGAAATGCGAAGTAAAATTATTAAGAGTTTCCGGATCGGCAAGGTTTCTTCTGAATGCAACCTGCTCCATTAACAAGTGGCTCCTTACTAGGAAAGATACTTTTTCAACTTCTTCTTCGCTGTACCCGAGCCTGAACATAATTGATGATGCCATCTCTGCACCAATAATTTCATGTCCGGATATATTTATCGGCTTTGCAATATCGTGGAAAAGCAAAGCAAGAAATAAAATCTCCCTGTCTTTCAATCCTTTGAATATTTTTCCGAGATTAGTATTATCCTTTTCGAGTTTCTCCGCGTTAGCTATTGATGTAAGCGTATGTTCGTCTGCTGTATATTGATGATAAACACCATGCTGCAGGAATCCATTAAGGTCTTTAAACTCAGGCATGAATGCTCCCAGTACTCCTAATTCGTTCATAGCCGAAAGCGTTTGACCCACATTTCTTGGAAGCCGCAGGATTTCCCTGAAAAACACAGACGATTCGGTATTGTTAACCCGCATCTCGTCTTCTTTATCTACCGTATCAATTGCAATGGATCTTAATTTGTCATCAAAAGGTGCGTTGTTAGATCCCCGGTAATAGAATGCCCTCAATATATCAGAAAGTTTCAGTTCTCTGTTAGAATTTAATGAAAGCTTTTTACCCTTAAGAACAAAATCCTCGTCCAATTCAATTGCCAGAACTTCAGGCACCGGGTTGGAAATTTCCTCAAGGAATTTCTTTACGATAGATTTATTAAATCTGTATATAATATTCGCCGCTTCAAAATAATCTTTCATGAACAACGCAATTGCATCTTTCTTGTTATAGAATAAATGAGCTACCTTCTGTTGAAGGACAAATTCAAAACGGTCAATCTTTTGTCCTGATTGAAGATGCAGCAGGTTCCTTACTATTAAAAGTAGTTTATAACTATTGAATAACTTCCTGCATTCGGAAGGGGTTGAGTAATCTTTCTCAAGCATCATCTCAACAAATGCTTCCGATTGCACTATTTCGTTCTGTTTATTTAATAGTTCTTTATTCTTAAGAACATACATCCACTCAATTGCCTGGAAATCCCTAAGTCCGCCGGCTGATAATTTTACATTCGGCTCAAGTGTTTTAGGTGAATGACCATATTTTTCATACCTTTCTTCAATGTCGTTTACAAAATCATATAACAGATTCTTTTGCACTTCTTCTGTTAATGAAGCAAGCAGAAGCTCATTCCAATTGTTATATATTTTTTCTGAACCTAAGATTAACCTTGTTTCAAAAAATTGTGTGAAGGTATGAAGATCTTCTTTTAAATACTTTGAAATATCCCCGAAATCCCGAACCGTATGAGAAACCTCTATTCCATTGTCCCAAAGAGATGTAACCAATTCTGAAATTTCTTTTTCAAATCCAGTTACAGAATCAGTTATAAATATTATATCAATATCTGAAAAAGGCGCAAGTTCCCTTCGGCTGAAACTTCCTGCTGATGCTATTGCAAAGCCCGGTTTCTTATCGTTAGTTAATAACCTAATCTGATCTTCAACCAGAAGACTGTATAACATGCTGAAATCAATTGATTCAACATTTTTTTCATAATCAAGGAACAGTTGGTTCCTCTTTTTCAGGAAATCTTTTTTTCTGTTTGAAGTAAGAGGCATTTTATATTACTATGGTTAATTTAAAATTCCGCCCTCAAATCCTTCTTTCTCATATTCAGCTTCAACAGTAGAAGATATCCCGCCGCGGGTATTAAATTCAGCTGTTATTCTCATATATCTTGGTTCGCAGGCTTCTACAAGGTCGTCCAGTATCTTGTTGGTTACACTTTCAAAATAAATACCATCATTCCTGAATGAATGGAAATAGAGTTTAAGTGATTTAAGTTCAATACATAATTTATCCGGAATATATTCAACAATCATGGTTGCGAAATCAGGCTGACCCGTCTTCGGGCACAACGAAGTAAATTCCGGTGCTTTATGTGTTACAACATATTCTCTTCCGGGGTAAGCGTTTTCAAACACTTCAATTATTTTGATTTTATCGTTCATCTTTTTCCTTTATTTATAGAGTGGTCTTGATTTATATTTTATCGGATCCTCAATTCCCGCCTGTTGGAATCCTCTTAATCTTAATGCACAACTGTCACAAACTCCGCATGCCTCTTCTTCTTCCTGGTAACATGACCAGGTTAAATGTAGCGGTGCATTCAGCTCTTTTCCTTTTAACACAATTTCCTTTTTGGAAAAATTAATTATTGGAGTAACTATTTTAACTTTAGTTTCCGGTTTTGTTCCAAGGTCTGCCATTTTTTCAAATGCTGAAAAGAACTCCGGACGGCAGTCCGGATAACCGGAAGAATCTTCATATACTGCACCGACAAATATCGCGTCTGCCTTAATAACTTCTCCCCAGCTCATACATGCTGCAAGAATATTTGCATTCCTGAAGGGTACGTATGAATCCGGTATTGTTTCGCTTTTTAGGTTTGCTTCTTTTACCCTGATATTTTTATCGGTTAATGAGGAACCCCCGATCTTTGCCAAATGTGAAAAATCGATAACCAGTCTGTTGTCAACTTTGTAATAATCTGCAATATCCATGAAGGATTTTAACTCTCTTTTCTCCGTTCTTTGCCCATAATTTGAGTGGAATAATGCCAGTTCATATTCCTGACCGGCAATTGCAGCTGTAACGCAGCTGTCCATTCCTCCACTTAATGCTACTATCGCAATTTTCTTTGACATTTACTCTATTATCTGGTTTTTTGAATATTTAAACTTTACTAATATAGAAAAATCCCCTTTTACTTTGAAGGAAAAAGGAGGTAAGATTTTTATTGGCTAAGTAATATGTTAAATTTGATATATAATATTATTCTATTTATATAAGAGGAAATATGAGAAGAAAAGTAATTGCCGGTAACTGGAAAATGAATAACGATTTAAAGGAAACCCAAAATCTTATTACAAAATTGACCTCCGGCTTATCGGGTGAAACACTTAATTGTGATGTTATTGTTTGCCCTCCGTTTACTTCTTTATCCGAAGCATATTCTCTGATTAAGGATACTAAGTTAAAACTTGGCGCTCAAAACATGTATTTTGAATCCTCCGGTGCTTTCACCGGTGAAATTTCAGCCGAAATGCTTAAAAGTGTTGGATGCGAATATGTAATTTTAGGACACTCTGAAAGAAGAACTATTTTCGGCGAATCTGACCAGGTTATTAACAAAAAACTTAAAAAAGCCCTCCTTTCCGGCTTAAAACCAATATTTTGCGTTGGTGAGCTGCTTGAGGAAAGGGAAGCCTCTATTACTGAAAAAGTCATTGAAAGACAGGTTGTCGCAGGTTTAAATGACATTTCTGCCGAAGATATGTCCAAAATAATTATTGCTTATGAACCGGTCTGGGCTATAGGCACGGGAAAAACAGCTTCTCCTGAACAGGCTCAGGAAGTACATGAGTTTATCCGGAGTCTTGTTAAATCAAAATATGGCGAATCTGTCTCCGAAAATATTATAATACAGTATGGCGGCAGCGTTAAACCCGATAATGCCAAAGATCTCCTATCCAGAAAGGATATTGACGGAGCCCTCGTTGGTGGTGCTTGCTTAAAAGCAGACTCATTTATCGGTATTATTACAGCCGCTTAATTTTTAACCTGGGCATTTATGCCTAAGTTGTCGTTTCCTTTTTTGTTGGGGCGGGTCTCCCAACCCGCCCGATTCATTGTCATCCCATGAATATTTTGTCATCCCCGCGAAAGCGGGATCCCCTTAATCCATGTCTAACCAAAATTCGTTTTCGGGGGTGTCGGGGACTTTTTAGAGCTCACCCCCTGATTTTGTCGTTTTTATGCGGTTCAAAAGCTTTTAGATTAGAAGATTTACATTGATTTCCCCCCCGTTTATACGTATATTTACGTCTTTCCGTCTATAATAAATAGGATAGTTTAGCGAATGGGTTATCCCGGACTTTTTCTCTACATTTTAATTCTTTTTTCAACAATACTACCTTCTTTTTCCTATTCCCAGATTATTTTCAAGGAACTGCCGGGTTATAAATTCAGTAATGCCGCAAATAGTCTTCTGGATGTTTCTGAATCAAGAAGTGTTATCCCACTAGATGGGAAATGGCAGGTATTTGCTGCAAATGATAAGGATCAGAAAAAAGTAACTATTAATATACCATCTGTTTTTCAGGGAGATGGTTCTCTTATCTTTGAAAAATGGTTCCCACTTTCAAAAGATCAGCTTACTAATCATAAATTCAGAATATGTTTCCTGGGCTTGAATTATTCCGCCGATATCTCTGTTAATAGTGTTATAATCTACCGGCACACAGGCGGGACCTTCCCGTTTCATGTCGATCTGCCAAAAGATATTATCTACACAGCCAAAAGTAATTTATTATCTGTTAAATTGACATTTAAGCCGGACGCAGAAAATACTATTCCGGTTAAACAGGGCTTTCTTGAACCAAGGAATTGCGGGGGCATTTTCTCTGATGTTTGTTTGCAGCTTTTACCAAATGTCTCCATTATCGATCCTGAAATATCTTATAAATATGATCCTAAATCCGACAGAGTAAAATTCGTTCTTTCTTCAAAAATTGATAATAAAGATTTCACATCGCGCGATTCTTCTGCAGGAAATAATGATCTAACGCTTAAAATAAATTTTCAGACACCAACCGGCAGCATATTTTCTGCACCTGAACAATCTTTTAATCTTAACCGTAATAAAGAAAAAATCGTCAATCAGAATTTTGAATTATCTAATCCTGTAATCTGGTCCCCCGCTTCTCCACAGTCCTACAACGTGTCTTTTTCTTTATATCGCAACGGAAATCTTGTTGATCGTGTCGATAGAAAGCTTGCCGTTTATTCTCTCGTCCCGACTAAAGAGTCGCTTTTATTAAACGGAAATAATTTTGTTATGGAAGGAGTAACATATATTCCTTCAAATGCAGAATTCGGGTGTATGCTTTCGTATGAGTTTATGGACAGGGACATTAAAATAATTAAAGAAGCTGGTTTTAACAGCGTTAGATTTTCGAAAATCGTACCCCATCCGTACTATCTCGCTTTGTGCGAAAAATATGGTCTTCTTGCTTTTGTCGAATTACCCATAAATTTGATTCCTGGTAAACTTTCTGCCGATCCCAATTTTATTCAAAGAAGTGAAAATTATCTGATCAACTTCCTTAAAGCATATAAACAATATTCCGTTATAGCTGCTGTAGGACTTGGTAGTTCTTACATTCCAGGTGTTGAAACGCAAATGAATTTACTTAACCTTCTTTCGGCTGCGGTTAAGAAACAAGTAAATGCTCTTACTTACGCTTCATTCGCTCAATATAATATTTCCAAACTTGATTACGTTGACCTGTATGGAATAGAATTTATAAATACTCTGCCGGGACAGATTTTCTCTGAAATTCAAAATCTTAAAACCAATCTGGGTACAGGGCATGTATTTGTTAGTGAAGCTACTTACATTGTCAATTCAGGCAACTCTGATGGATATGTTAATAAATTTACTTTTGAAGCTCAGGCAGAATATTTTGATGAATTGATTGATAATCTTAATTCAAACCCATTGGCTGGTTATTTCCTCAATACTATGTTCGATTATCAGGGGGAATTTTCCTCTCTGATTGCCGGTTATAACCGTGATAATGTGTTTCATATAGGTCTGTTTGGTGAAGACAGGAACGACCCACGTCTAGCCCTTAAAGTTATCACTGCCAAACTTCATAATTCGGAGAAGGTCACTATTCCTATTGGTAGTAAAAAAGATGATTCCCCAATGATATTTATTTTGTTCGGAATTGCGATGGCAATTTTTCTTGGCGGTCTTGTAAATTCCGGCAGGAAATTTCGTGAAGATTCTTCCCGGGCTTTGTTAAGACCGTATAACTTTTTTGCCGATGTTCGTGATCAAAGATTAATATCGGTTTTACAGACAAATATTCTTGGAATACTTGTGTCTGCTGTATCCGGTCTGCTTATAAGTAACCTTCTTTATTACTTCAGAGAAAATCTTTTCTTTGAAAGAACAATTCTTGCATTCGGCAGCCGTGGCTTGATTAAGATGGTAAATTATCTTGCGTGGCATCCTGTTATGTCTATTCTCTGGCTCTCGATTGCATCATTTGTATTTCTTGTTCTGCTTTCATTTATCGTTAAAGCAATCTCATTCTTTGTTAGAAACAGGGTCTATTTTTCCAGTGCATATTTTACGGTTATGTGGTCGTTCCTTCCGCTAGTTCTTTTAATACCCCTTGGAATAATTCTATACAGGGTTCTTTCTGCTGATGTGGCTAACACTTATATTTTTATTGCACTTGTAATATTTACAATCTGGGTTTTTTACCGTCTGATGAAGGGCATCTATGTTATTTTTGATGTAAATGCGGGAAGCGTGTATTTCTACAGCTTGCTTCTGATTGCTCTTATAATCAGTAGTGTGGTTTTTTATTATGAAATGAGTAATTCGGTATTAGAATACCTTCAGGTTACATTCAAATTGTTCAATATAATTTAGGTCTTGTAATTGTATCTTTCGAAGCTTGAAATATTAGGATTCAAATCTTTTGCTCAAAAAACAAATGTGCAGTTTAACCAGGGCGTAACATCTATTGTTGGTCCGAACGGCTGTGGTAAAACAAATATTGTTGATGCAATTAGATGGTGTCTTGGCGAACAGCGTAGCAGTGCGCTTCGAAGCGATAAGATGGAAAATGTTATTTTCAACGGTACCGCGCAAAAAAAACCAATGGGAATGGCTGAGGTCTCCCTTACAATTGAAAATAATAAGGGTATTCTTCCTACTGAGTACTCTGAAGTCACTATAACACGCAGAATTTTCCGTTCCGGAGAAAGTGAATATCTTCTTAATAAAAATATCTGCCGGCTCAAGGATATTACTAACCTGTTTATGGATACCGGAATAGGCGCTAATGCCTACTCGGTTATTGAACTTAAAATGGTTGAAACTATCCTTAGCAATAAAGCAGAAGAAAGAAGAACTATGTTTGAAGAGGCTGCAGGTGTTAATAAATATAAACTGCGCCGCAGACTCGCTCTTAAAAAACTTGATGAGGTAAAGTCCGATCTTAACCGCGTTAATGATATAGTTACTGAAGTTGACAAGAAAGTAAATTCTCTCGAACGTCAGGCAAAAAAAGCCGATAAATATAATAAGATTTCTTCTGTTCTACGTGAACTTGAAATTGACCTCGCCGAAAGGGAATATGCCAGTTTTAATAAACAGAAAACAGAATTTAAAAGTAGTAAAGAATCTGATTTTCAAATTAAATTATCTTTAGAGTCTGAACTTGCAAGGATTGAAGATGAAGTTAAAGAAGTTAAAGAACAACTAAACGAAATCGAATCTAAACTTAAAACTAAGCGGAGTGAAATAACCCTTCAGACTGAAAAGATCTATAATTCCCAAAACATTATTTCGGTGAGCGAAGAAAGACAAAATTCTCTCGAAAGGAATATCCACAGGTTTAAACAGGAGCTTGAGGAACTTAAAGTTTCACTCATTGAGACTGAAGATCTGATTGTGGAAAACAGGGAGTCCATTTCAGAAACAATGAATAAGATTGTTTCAAGACAATCCGAAAAAAAATTATCCGAAGATAAGGTAACTCAATTTAAAATTTCTCTTGAAGAAAAAAGAACTGCTCTTAAACTCCATTCCGAAATGCTTCTTGAAAAGTTTAAAGAGATTACTGCCAAAGAAAATGAATTCTCTAATGTTGAAAAAGCTTTAGTTTCTAGGAACAATTTCATAAGTAAGTTAAATGAAAAAATTCAATCATTGACGGGAAATATTGCTAAAACCGTCGGCTATATTGAAGAATTAAACCAGGATAAATCAGAAACCGAAAAGAAATTAATTGAAGCCGAAAACTTTTATACAAATAAGCAGAAGGAAAGGGAAGAGCTTGAAAAGAAATTGAACTCTCTTAAGGAAAATGAGCTTGAAGAAAGATCTGTCCTAAGTGGTTTGCATGATAAAATCACATTTATTCAGAACCTTATTGATAACCTTGAAGGTGTATCTAAGGGTGCAAAAGCATTGCTGGAAAATAATACCTGGTCTAAAGGAGAAAAAACCCTTCTTGCCCACATCGGTAATTCTTCAGAAGAGTACAGGTTTGCAATTGAAGCTTCACTGAAAAACAACCTGAACAATATTCTGGTTGAATCACTAGAGGATCTTAAAAACGGAATTGATTATCTGAAAAATAATGAAATAGGCAAGGCTTCATTTTACATTACTACTAATCAGTCTGTAAAAAAGAATAATATTCTTCAGAAATTGCAGGCTTACCTCCTTAAAAAAAGAATAAAATCTATGACTAAAGAATCCGGCTATCTTGGATTTGCAAAAGATTTTATTCAAACAGATGGGAAATGGAAACCTTTTTTCGATAAAATATTAGCTAAAACTGTTCTTGTTGATAATCTCGATTCCGCTTTCCGCCTTTCTATTCAATATGATAATTTTAAATATGTTACTTTGAATGGCGACTACCTTGATCAGTCTGGTGTAATTGAAGGCGGATCAGCTCCAAGATTGGATGATTCTCTGTTCGGAAGAAAACAACTCCTGGAAAACTTTAAAAATGAATTCCCTGACAGGGAAAAAGCTCTCTATCTTCTTCATAAGCAAATTGAAGAAACTGAAATTAGAATTAACAATATTGATCTTAAAGTCCTTTCTGAAAAAGGAAGACTCCTTGTAAATGATCTTGCTAATATTGAAAAACAGATAGCACAATTTGAATTTGAAAAACAAAAATCTGTTGATGAAATTGAAAAGGCAAGAACCGAGATTCAGGAATTAGCCTCCGAATACAACCGTCTTGATAATGAAAAAACTAAACTCGAGGAATTGCTTTCTCTGCATAAAGAAGAAAAAGCCGCCGCTGATGCTGAAAGCAGAGAGTTTGAAACAGACTTAAAAAATTCTGAAACGGAATTCTCTCTGATAACCTCAGGGCTTAATAAAATTAATCTTGAATTGGAACGGTTTAATGGTGATCTGAGAAATTCTGAAAATGCAGTTAAAAGGGCGGAAGATTCAGTAGAATCAATAAAGAAAACAGTTGCTAAAAGAGAAATTGATATTACTTCAGCTGTTGAAGAATCTGAATCTCTTAAATCTATGCTCGAAGAAAAACTTATTGAGATGGAAGAACTCGGTGAAACAAAAAAATTGTTACTTCAGGAGGAAGTCGGGATAGATTCAGAATTCAAAACCATCAAAGATGTAATATCCGTGAAAGAATCTAAATTAAATTCCCTTAGAAAAGAAAGAGAATCTGTTTCAGAAAACATTCACCACGCTGAAATCAAGCTCAACGAACTTAACTTGATGATTAAAAATCTTCTTGAGAATATTAAAGAAAACTATTCCCTTACTCTCGAGTTTAAAGAATTTGATGATCTAGATGCTTTTGATTTTACTCAGCGAACAGAAGAAGTGCATTCACTTAAACAACAGGTAAGGAACCTTGGACCTATCAACCTTCTTGCCTATTCTGAGTATGAAGAGGAAAAGGAGAGGCTCGATTTCCTTAACAAACAGCGAAATGATTTAATTGAATCTGAAAAGGATATAGTTAAAACCATAGAGGAAATAAATATAACTGCTCAGACTCTTTTTATAGAAACATTTGAAAAAATAAAGGGTCATTTTATCAGGATATTCAGGGGATTGTTTAATCCGGGCGATGAAGCAGATTTGAAACTTGAAGAAAACGCGGATCCACTTGAAGCTAAAATTGAAATTGTAGCCAAACCTAAAGGCAAACGTCCAACATCAATTGAGCTGCTCTCTGGTGGCGAAAAAACTCTGACGGCTATTGCTTTGCTGTTCTCTATTTATCTTGTGAAACCAAGTCCATTCTGTATTCTTGATGAAATTGATGCTCCTCTTGACGATGCAAATATTGACCGGTTTTGTAAAATCATTAAGGATTTTAGTACCGACACTCAGTTTATCGTTGTAACTCATAACAAAAGAACTATGGAAGCTGCTGACACTCTCTATGGAGTTACTATGCAGGAAGAAGGTGTCTCAAAATTAGTAAGCGTAAGATTTAATGAGGACTTTAACTTTGTCAATTAAATCTTTCAATAAATCTAAATTCATTTATAGATTCCTTTTTATATTTGGTTTTATCGTAAATTCATCTCCCCTTTATTCGCAGTGGGTCAATAATCCGGCTTTAAATACAAAGATTGTTATCGGCGCCTCTAAACCCATAAATATTTCATCTGTAGAGGATTTAAAAGGCGGAGCTTTTATTTTTTGGGAGGATAATAAAAGTGGATTCCAGAATGATATTTATTTTGTTCATATGGATGCCAACGGAAAAGTTTCATTCCGCGCTGACGGGAAAAAGGTTTCAGAATTAAACGGCAACAAAGTTCAACCGGTTGTTTCATCTAACCTTCCTAATAATGCTGTCATTTTGTGGAAAGATTTCACAAGAAGTAAATCCGGCAACTTGTTTGCACAACGAGTTTATAGTAATGGTAACCTTCTTTGGCCTAATGAGGGCGTGCAGGTTAGCCCCAATTATCCAGATGTAAATGATTATTCTGTTTGTTCAGATGATTTAGGTGACGTCTATTTATCATACGTTGCAAAGGTAAATGAATTTGGTTCTGACTATAGGATTGTTTTTCAGAAAATAAAGGCAAATGGTGAATTAAAGGATGATATAACCGGCATTACAGTCTTCAATTCACCCGGAAGAAAAAGCTCGACTTCAATTATCGCTGATAATGCAGGCGGTGCCTATGTGTTCTGGTTGGAAAATCAAAACAACCATACCATCCTCTTTACATCGCATATTGATTCAACCGGCAAAGATGTCTGGGGGAAAAAACCTTTAACGATTTCCAATCCTAACCAGACTGTACTAAGCTACTCTGTACAGAAAACCGATTTCTCATCGATTTACGTTGCATGGCAGATTCAAAAATCAGAAAAGGAAATTTATCATCAGCTTATCTCATCCTCCGGAAAAACTCTTTGGGGCGCCGGAGGCAGAATTGCTTCTACTAAAAAAGGAAACAAAACAAATCCCCAGGTTTTAACTGCGGATTCTACTATTATTTTAAGCTGGACTTGTGATCTAAAAAATGATAAGGATATTTATATTCAGAAATTTAATCAAAGGGGAACTCCGAAGTGGAAAGAAGATGTTCCAGCAATTAAAATTCCTAAAGACCAGTTTGGTCAAAAACTTTTGAGCGATGGTAAAGGTGGTGCTATAGTTTTTTGGATTGATAGAAGACAGGAATCTGTCCGGGCGAATATTTATGCTCAAAGAATTAGCAGCTCTGGTAAACGCCTTTGGGATTCTCTTGGAATTGCTGTTGGCAGCCATAATAATACTGAGAAAAGCTATTTGTCTGTTGTGTCTGATTTACGTGGAGGCACGATTGCTATTTTTAGGGAAATTCGTGACTCCAAAGAGGAAATTTATGCTCAGAAGATATTTAATACGGGCACTTATATCTCTCAGATTATTGGACTTAGTGCGATTCTGAATGGTGACTCTGTTAAAGTATCGTGGTATTCTGCTAATGAGTCCAACGGCACCAATTATGACATAGAACGAACTGTCCAGACAGAAAACGGAACATCTCAATGGGTCGTCGTTAAGAATATTAAACCAGAGTCTATTAGTAATGCCAGGTACTATGTTTTTTATGATCATCCTACTGAAGTTGGAACTCATTTTTACAGAATAATTCAGAAAGACAATTTGGGCAATATTCAACCTTCGGATGTTGCCAAAGTTGAATTTTTTGAATCAAAAAATAAGATTTCTCTTGGACAGAATTCACCCAACCCCTTCTCGGAAGAAACTACTATTGTGTTTTACTTATCCGAACCTGCATGGGTTAAAATAGAATTCTTTAATAGCCATATTGAATTAATTAAGGAAATTGATGGACAAAATTATCCCAAGGGTGAAAACAAAATTTCTTTCTCCGGGAAGACACTTCCCCCAGGTGTCTATTTTTATAGGTTACAATCAGAGGATTATGTTGATGTTAGAAAAATGGTGCTTACTAAATGATAAATAATGAATTCAAAGTATTTGTTGATTTCGATGGAACGATTACTCAGACAGATGTAGGCGAGTCTATTTTCCGTGAATTCGGTGACAAGGTAAAAATCGACCTTATTATTAAAGATCTCCTTAGTGACAAGATTACAGCTAAACAAAGCTGGATTGAAATGTGTAAAACGATAACTTATGCGAATCTAAATTCGTTGAACTCTTTTATTGACAGTATCGATGTTGATTCCGGCTTCCATAATTTTGTGAAATTCAGCGAAGCTAATAATGTTGAAATCTTCATTCTTAGTGATGGATTTGATTACTACATCGACAGGATTCTCAAAAGAGAAAATCTCAGCCATTTGAAGTATTTTTCAAATCACCTCAGAATATCAGACAGAAATAAACTGACTCCCGTGTTTCCATACAATGATCTAAATTGCCGGACTTCGGCAAATAATAAAAGAAATCATATCATTAATAATAGCAGCGAAGATGATTTTACTGTTTATGTGGGTGATGGAAATTCAGATAAAGATCCTGCATTATATTGTGATTTTATTTTCGCAAAGAAGGGACTTCTTAAATATTGTGAATCAGAAAACATAACATTTTTCCCTTATAACACTCTTGAAGATGTAATTGTTAAACTGGATGTAATAATGAAAAAGAAAAACGTAAAAAAAAGAAACCAGGCCAATTTAAAAGAAGAGAGGCATACATAACGGAATGATTATTAAAGGAAAAATATTTTAATGAAATTATCAAAAACCTTTTTCAAATATCGCAGCTATACACCATTACCCTTTGTATTGATAATGCTGCTCTATAATAATTCTAATATCTGGAGTCTTATTTCAGGTTTTGCGATATCGGTTATTGGAGAATTTATAAGACTTTGGGGCGTTAGCTGGGCAGGCAGTGAAACAAGATCTACCGGCGGAGTTGGCGGCACTTTTCTTATCGTTGATGGCCCTTTTGGACATGTGAGGAACCCGCTCTATGTCGGAAAGATATTAATGTACACAGGTATTGGTATTATGTCTTTCGCGCTCTTTCCGTATCTGCAAATAATTGGATTACTCTTTTTCTCTATACAATATCATTTGATAGTTACTGAAGAGGAAGGGTATCTGCGTAAAACTTTCGGTAAACAATATCAGGATTATACTGAAAATGTTCCCCGGTTCTTCCCGAGAGTAACTGCATATAAAATTTCCAAAAT
Organism: uncultured Ignavibacteriales bacterium; assembly: GCA_963786395.1. Classification (GTDB taxonomy): domain Bacteria; phylum Bacteroidota; class Ignavibacteria; order Ignavibacteriales; family Ignavibacteriaceae; genus Fen-1301. Next base: position 189,327 of record CAWAZD010000014.1, read on the forward strand.
TGAACGCCCGGATTTTTCATGGAAGGAAGGCTTTGTTTCTGAAATAAGAACTCTGCAGTCATTTGGTTTTATAATATTTACCCTAATTATTATTTGGTATTGGAGAAGATTTTAAATAATGAGTGCCGGTAATAAAAACATATTGATTATTGCGGGTGAAGCTTCGGGAGATCTGCATGGTTCAGCATTGATTACTGAACTTATTAAAACTGATCCCACTATTCATGTTTATGGAATAGGCGGAATGAAAATGAAAAATGCTGGTATGGAAATTCTGTATCCTATAGACCGGCTTGCATTTCTTGGCTTTGCAGAAGTTATTAGACATCTGCCTTTTATTAAAAAAGTGCAGCGGGAAATTATTCGGCTCGTAAAAGAAAAAGATATTAAGAATGCAGTTCTGATTGATTATCCCGGATTCAATCTGAGTATAGCAAAGAAATTGAAGAAGTTGGGTGTTAATATTTATTATTATATCTCTCCACAAATTTGGGCATGGGGAGCCGGCAGGATTGAGAAGATCAGATCACTTGTTAATAAAATGATAGTAGTTCTTCCGTTTGAAAAGGAATTCTATAGTAAAAATAATGTAGCTGTCGATTATGTTGGTCATCCTCTTCTAGATAGAATAAATGATTTTAACTTGTTATCGCGGCCAGAGTTTTTTAATAAATTTAATTTAGATCAGTCTAAAGAAATATTATTAATCCTTCCCGGAAGCAGGAAAAATGAAATAAGAAGAATTTTTCCGGAAGCTGTTAAGGCAGCCGGGAAGTTAATGAGTGAATTTAATTTGCAGACAATAGTTGCCTGCTCTGATAATATTGATTCTGATATAATAACAAGTTATGAAAGCAAAATAAAGTTTACAGTTATTAAGGGTCATAACTATGACCTTATGAATCTTGCAAAAATAGGCATCATCAAATCCGGCACCTCAACCCTTGAATCAGCACTCTTTAACCTTCCAATGGTGATAGTGTATAAAACAAGCTTTCTTACTTATCAGATCAGCCGGAATCTTATAAAACTTGATACTATCGGAATGGCTAATATTATTGCAGGTGAAAAAATTGTACCTGAGTTAATTCAGAATAAGGCAAGTGCTCAGAATATTTATACTGAGTGCAGGAAAATATTGTCGGATGATAACCTGTATTCTTCTGTTAAAAAGAATTTATTACTGCTGAGAAGTAAATTAGGCAGCACCGGTGCCTCACATAAGGCAGCGCAAATAATCTGTAGTGCATTAAATGAATCTTAGAAAATTAAGACAGGATTTTCTCAGAGTAATAGGATATTTTGTTCTTTCTCATGCTGTTGACCTCTTGTGCAAAAGTATGAAAATTACTATTTAGTAATAAAGAGGTGATTGATGATCTTGAAAGGAATAATCGGAATTATGTTCTAGCCTTCTGGCATGGTCAGATGCTTTTTAGCTGGTTCCTGCACAGAGGTAAAAATTTTACCGCATTGATTAGTAAAAGCAAAGATGGTGAACTCCTAGCAAGAATATTGAAACATTGGAAGTATAATGTTATTCGGGGTTCAAGCAGTAAGGGTGGTGATTTAGCCTTAGGCATTATGGTGGATTGTGCAAGGAATGGAGAATGTGTAGTCCTTACACCCGATGGTCCTAGAGGCCCTGCACATAAAATGAAAGCGGGTGCTGTTATTACTGCAAAAAAAAGTAATGTACCGCTCGTCTTTCTTGCAGTCGGATACAGGAAAAAGCGCATTCTTAAAAGCTGGGATAATTTTGAGATCCCGAAGTTTTTTTCTGACGTAAAAGTAGTTTATTCTGAACCAATTTATATAAATTCCAGATTGTCATTTGATGAAACTTCAGCTTTAATCCATCAAGGTGAAAAGGTTTTAAATCAACTCAGTCTGGAAGCAGATAATTTTGGAAATGTAAAGTGATTAACTTTTTAAAAATAATACTATTTCCTTTTCTGCCTTTTTACGCTGCTACAATTGCAGTAAGAAACTGGATGTTCGATAAAGGTTTATTTAAGGATAAAAAGGTTGATGCCGTAGTAATTTCTGTGGGTAATCTTACCATCGGGGGATCTGGAAAAACTCCACTGGTGATATATCTGCTGGAACTTATTAAAGAACAAGGGCTTAAAGTTGGCGTTCTAAGCCGTGGATATGGCAGGAATTCTAAAGGTTACATACTCGTTTCAGATGGGAAGACTATTTTTTCCTCTGTTGATAAGTGTGGTGATGAGATATACCAAACCGTAACCGAATGCAGTATCCCGGGCGCAGTTTCTGAAAATCGGGTATCAGGAGCGCGCAGGTTCATTAAAGAAACCGGGGTTAAAGTTATTGTTCTTGATGACGCATATCAGCATCGTTGGATTTATAGGGACATAAATTTGTTGGTTATTGAACAAAAATTTCTATTAAGCAGAAATTTTCTGGTTAAAAATCTGATCCCAACTGGAAATTTACGGGAACCCCTGAATTCAATTAAGAGAGCTGATGTAGTAATTATTAATAGGAAGTTCTCATCAGAAGAAAATATTCCAGCTGACCTTGAAGGATTTTTTGAAGGAAAAAAGAAATTTTTAGCTCACTATAAGGCTATGTGTTTTGTTGATATTAAAAGAAAAATAGATCATCCATTAAAAGAGTTTGTTGGTCAGAAAAGTCTTGTGGTGTCTGGAATTGCAAATCCCTTATCGTTACTGAATGTTCTTAATCAGAACGGTGTCAATACTGAAAATAGGATTGTTTTCAGAGACCATAAAAATTATTCAAATAAAGAAATTCAATCAATCAGAAAGAAATTTTATAATACAAACTCACACTCAGTTATTACTACTCAAAAGGATGCAGTAAAGCTGGTGGGGTTTTCAAAAGAGTTTGATGATATAGATATTTTTTATCTTAAAATCAAAATAGAAATGAGCGATCATGATTCATTTAATAAATTTATTATTGATAAAATAAATTTAAACCAATGAGCCCGCTCAACACAAAATAATTAAAATATATGATAAATTTAAAATTGGAGTAAAATAATGCCTAAATACGTGTATTTCTTTGGAGGCCAAAAAGCCGAGGGAAAATCTGAAATGAAAGCCCTCCTTGGAGGTAAAGGTGCCAATCTTGCAGAAATGGTAAACATTGGTCTACCCGTACCCGCTGGTTTCACTATCACTACTGAACTGTGTACTTATTATTATGATAATAAGAAAAAATATCCAAAAGAACTAAAAGATACCGTCGCCGCCTCTCTTAAAAAAGTTGAAGCTATAATGGGAGCTAAATTCGGGGATAATACAAATCCTCTTCTTCTTTCGGTTCGTTCCGGTGCCAGAGCTTCAATGCCCGGCATGATGGATACTATACTTAATCTTGGTCTAAACGACACTACCGTTCAGGGCCTTATCAAAAAAACAAATAATCCCCGCTTTGCATATGATTCTTACAGGAGATTTGTGCAGATGTATGGAGATGTTGTTCTTGGTCTTAAACCGGTTGACAAACATGACCCCGATCCATTTGAGGAAATCCTTGAAAAGAAAAAACATGATAATGGTTTTAAATTAGATACTGAATTAACCGCAGATCATTTGTGCGAATTAGTTTCTGAATTTAAAGCTGCAATTAAAGAGAAAACCGGATTCAATTTCCCTGATAATCCAATGGAACAACTCTGGGGAGCTATCGGTGCTGTTTTTGGATCATGGATGAATGATAGAGCCATTATCTATAGAAAATTAAACGATATACCTGCCGAATGGGGAACTGCTGTTAACGTTCAGTCAATGGTATTCGGAAACATGGGTGAAGATTCTGGCACCGGTGTTGCCTTTACTCGTGATCCGGCCTCAGGTGCAAATTTATTCTACGGTGAATATCTATTCAATGCTCAGGGTGAAGATGTAGTTGCTGGTATCCGTACTCCGCATCCTATTTCAGAACTTGAGAAAGACGCTCCAAAACTTTATAAAGAACTGGACAATTATCGCAAGATCCTCGAGAGACATTATAAGGATATGCTGGATGTCGAGTTTACAATTCAACAGGGCAAATTATGGATGCTTCAATGCCGTGTAGGTAAAAGAACCGGATTCGCAGCTATTAAAATGGCTGTGGATATGGTTAAAGAAAGATTGATAGAAAAAGAAGAAGCTTTATTACGTATTGATCCTAACCAGCTTAACCAGCTTCTCCGCCCGATATTTGACCTGGACGAAAAGAAAAAAGCTATTGATGCCGGAAGACTTATGGCGAAAGGTCTCAACGCTGGACCGGGTGCGGCATGCGGTAAAGTTGCTTTGAGTGCTGAAGATGCTGAGAAGATGGCTGCTTCAGGTGACCCGATTATTCTTGTAAGAATAGAAACTTCTCCGGAAGATATTAAGGGAATGAATGCTGCCGAGGGTATACTTACTGCTAGAGGTGGTATGACTTCACATGCTGCGCTTGTTGCGCGCCAGATGGGAAAAGTTTGTGTTGCAGGATGTGGTACTTTAAAAATTAACTATCAGGAAAGAACTGTTCAGGTTGAAGGAAAAGATTTCGTTGTCAAAGAAGGTGATTATATTTCTATCGACGGAACTACCGGTGAAGTTATTGAAGGTAAAATCTCAACCAAACCTTCAGAAGTTATACAGGTACTTATCACTAAAACTCTTGATGGGAAAAATTCTCCAATTTACCAGACCTATGAAAGCTTAATGAACTGGGCTGATAAATTAAGAAGACTAAATATCAGAACTAATGCAGACCAGCCAGATCAGGCTTCAAATGCAATAGCTTTCGGGGCTGAAGGTATTGGACTTTGCCGCACAGAACATATGTTCTTTGGTGAAAACAGAATTTTAGCTGTAAGAAAAATGATTGTTTCAGATACTGTCGAAGAAAGAAAAGCCGCTCTTAAGGATCTTCTTCCATTACAGCGATCTGACTTTTTCGGAATATTCAAGGCTATGAAAGGATTACCTGCTACTATCAGGACACTAGATCCTCCTTTGCATGAATTTCTGCCTAATACCGAAAAAGACATAAAAGAATTAGCAAATGTTCTTGGTATTTCTGAAGTTAAACTTAATGAAAAGATAAATAGCCTTCATGAGTTTAACCCTATGCTTGGATTCAGAGGCTGTCGCCTTGGTATTCTCTATCCGGAAATTACTGAAATGCAGGCTCGCGCCGTATTTGAAGCTGCATTAGATGCTGTTGCTGAAGGTATTAAAGTTAAACCTGAAATTATGATACCGCTAGTAGGAGATCTCAAAGAATTCAAAATGCAGGAATCAATAGTAAGACGTGTTGCTGACGAAGTCTTTAAAGAAAAAGGGAAGAAAATTCCTTACCTAGTTGGAACGATGATCGAACTTCCAAGAGCATGTTTAATGGCTGATCAAATAGCTAAAAGTGCTGAGTTCTTCAGTTTCGGTACAAATGATTTGACACAAACTACTTTTGGTCTTTCAAGAGATGATGCTGGTAAATTCCTTCCTTTATATGTGAAGGATGAAATTTTACCAAACGATCCTTTTGAAGTTCTTGATCAGAGCGGTGTGGGTCAATTGGTTAAAATGGCAGTTGAAAAAGGCCGTTCAACAAGACCTGATCTTAAAGTCGGAATCTGTGGTGAACATGGAGGAGAACCTTCTTCGGTTGAATTCTGCCACAGAACCGGATTAAATTATGTCAGCTGTTCTCCTTTCAGGGTTCCAATTGCAAGACTTGCCGCAGCTAGGGCTGTAGTTAAAGAAATGCAAGCAAAGCCGGTAAAAAAAGCAGGTGCTAAAAAATTAGCTGCTAAAAAGAAATAATTATTTAAAGGGAAAGGATTCGTCCTTTCCCTAATTTTATAAAAAAATGAGGAAATGAAGAATGAAATTATCAGACTTCAAGTATAATTTATCAAAGACATCTATTGCTAAATATCCCGCTTCCCCTAGGGAAAAAGCCAGACTTATGGTTCTTAACCGTGAGTCTCAGGAAGTTGAAAATAAGGTCTTTACAGATGTATGCGATTATATGGAAAAGGGGGACGTTCTTGTTGTCAATGAAACAAGAGTGTTCCAGGCAAGATTGTATGGAAAAAAAGAAAAGACAAATGCGAAAATTGAAGTCTTTCTGTTGCGCGAATTGAATTCGGAAGAATGTATTTGGGATGTTATTGTCGATCCAGCTAGAAAAGTAAGGATTGGAAATAAAATTTATTTTAACGATAAATTATGGTGCGAAGTAATTGACAATACCACTTCTCGAGGAAGGACTGTAAGATTTAACCAGCCCGGAAACGTATTCAAAGCTGTCGAAAAAATCGGACTTACTCCGCTTCCTCCATACATTAAAAGAGAACCGGAACCATCAGACAGGGAAAACTACCAGACTGTCTATGCTAAGGTTGACGGAGCTGTAGCGGCTCCAACTGCCGGTCTGCACTTTTCCCAGAAACTGCTTCAAAAGATTGAAAAAAAAGGAATCGAGATTGTTCCTGTTATCCTTCATATAGGGCTCGGTACTTTTCGTCCTGTCGAAGTTGAAGATCTTACTAAACATAAGATGGATTCTGAATATTATGAAATTAGCTCGGATTCAGCCGAAAAAATAAACAAATCTATTTCTGCTAAGAAAAATGTGTTTGTGGTTGGAACTAGCGCATGCCGTGCTCTTGAAACAAGTGTTACCGCTGACGGATATGTTAAACCTACTCGCGGATGGACAGATAAATTTATTTATCCTCCTTATGATTTTAAGATTACTAAAAGGCTTATTACTAATTTCCATTCACCGGAATCAACACTTTTAATGCTTGTGTGTGCTCTTGCAGGTACCGAATTTGTAATGAAAGCTTATAAAAAAGCACTCAAAGAGAATTATCGATTTCTCAGTTACGGCGACGCAATGTTGATTGTATGAGCATTTATGCTATAATTCCAGCTGGAGGGAAAGGTTTAAGAAGTGGTTTCACTCTTCCTAAGCAATATCTTAAAATAAACGGGAAGGAACTTATTGCTTACACTTTGGAGGTTTTTCAGAATAACAGATCGGTTGATGATATAACTGTCTCAGCCGATCCTTATTATTTTGATCTTCTGAAAAAAATAAAGAAGAAATATTCTTTGACTAAATTCAATCGCATTGTTGAAGGGGGCAATAAAAGACAGGACTCGGTAAATAATGCCCTAAATTCCCTTAACGCTTCATCAAATGATATTGTCCTCGTTCATGATGCAGCACGACCCCTTTTGCCAAATAAAGTTTTATTGCATGCAATAATAACCGCGAAGAAAAAAGGGAATGCCATAGTTTGTATTAAAGCCAAAGATACATTGATCCGAGGTAACACTATTGTCGATAAATACCTCGATAGGGAACAGGTTTTTTATGTTCAGACACCCCAGTTATTTAACTTTACTATATTAAAAAAAGCATTTGTTAAAGCATATAAAGATAAATATTATGGCACTGATGAATCAATGCTTGTCCGAAGACTCCACGAAAAATTAAATATAGTTGTAGGATCAGTTTTTAATTTTAAAGTAACTTCACGTGAAGATTTTGAATTATTAACTAAACTGATAATTAATAAGTCTTAAACTAAATCCGACTCTCTGAAAAATCGAGCCCTTTAGTATTGCTGTTTTCAATATATTCCCCCTGGTCTCTCATATCATTCCTGTTGGTTTTTTCAAAGGACAACAAGAATGTTGTTCCCTTGTTTTTTTGACTATTAACAACCATCCCTATACCATTTAATTCACAATATCTTTTAACAAGTGTTAGTCCTAAACCGTTGCCCTCATACTTTCTTGTAAATCCATGGTCCTCCTGACTGAATGGATCAAATAATCTTGGTAAAAATTGTTCCGATATACCTATGCCGGTATCTGATATTTCCAAAACTTGATTCCCATCTTTTTCAAATAATTTTACTGAAATTTCACCCTCATTTGTGTATTTGTATGCATTTTCAATCAGGTTGGATAAAGCCTGATAAACAGAAAATTTGTCCAGATTTACTTCGGTACGGTCAGTCTCAGTCAATAAGTTAAATGCGAGGTTTTTATTTTTGTATTTGAATCTGAGCGTTATATTTATTTCCTTTATTATATCAACAAGATCAAAGTTTTCAATATTGTAGCTATACGAGTTTGCATTCACATCTGAAAGATTAAGGATTAACTCAATTGTTCTGATTAGCCTGTTCCCTGCACGATTAATAACATCAAAATATTCATTGAAATCCTGCGGGGTGCCTTCATTTATGCTATCCTTAATTAGATTTGTAAAACTTAGAATAGCATTTAGTGGTGTTCGTATTTCATGTGATACCTGGCCGAGAAATTCTGACTTAAGCTTATCCGATGCTTCCGCTTTTTCTTTAGCAATCTTATAGTTGAAAACTAGTCTTTCAAGTTGTTTTGATTTTAAATCAAGTTCCTTGGTCTTTTCAGCTACCATCACTTCCAGGTTATTTTTGTAATTATTGTTTCCTTTAAGGAGAAATGCTTTTTCAAATGCCTGCAGAACCGAAAACTCAAGTTCTTCAAAATTCATTATCGGTTTTGTGATGAAATCCCATGCGCCCAGTTTTATAGCTTTCATAGCTTCTTTAATTTTTCCAACACCCGAAACCGATATAATAGGGGTAAGTGGAAAATTCTTTGCTAAAAAAGAAATTACTTCATAACCAGATATCTTAGGCATATTTAAATCCACCAGTACCACATCTGCTCCCTCATTAAGAAAGATGCCCAGTCCCTCTTCTCCATTTGCTGCAGTACTAACAGTACAGTCATGATCTTCAAAAAAAAATTTTATACTTTTTGCCAGATCTTCATCATCATCAATGATTAAAATTTTTTGTCCCGATAGTGAATAATATTCTTCGTCTTCCATTTTTATATCAATTACTTATAAAAGTTGTCTTATTCTATTTACAATTATATCAAAACTTGTCAAAGGTTTATAAAAAACCTCTTTAGGGTTTATACCTAATTTGATAAGATCATTAGGTAAAATATATTGAGTATTTCCAGTGTGAATTAAATATTTCATCCTTGGATTCAGAGTATTTGATCTCTTAATATACTCTTCTCCATTTACTCCAGGCAAACGTATGTCGACAATTGATAAAGAAAAACCCTCGTGAGTGAGAAGTCTTAAGGCTGATTCAGCGTCCCGAACATCAAAACATTCAAAACCTTCATCTTCAAGATAAAGTTTCATATTAAATCTTATTGACTCATCATCATCAATTATTAGCAGTCTTTTATTATCCATCAAATTCCATATGCGGGTAACTTAATTATAAACTTAGATCCCTTACCGGGTGTAGATTCAACAGAAATGTTTCCCTTATGATTATTCTTAATGATCATAAACGCAACGGATAGCCCAAGACCTGTTCCCTTTCCAACTTCTTTTGTTGAAAAAAATGGTTCAAATATTCTGTTTTTATGAACATCAAGAATTCCGGGACCATTATCCTCAATTTCATAGATTAATTCGCTAAAAGTATACCTTAAACGCAGGATTATAAAAGGCTTTTCTGTAGGATTTAGTTCATCTTTTAATGCATGGACTGCATTCTGGATTATGTTGAATAGAACTTGTTGAATCTCAGTAACTGTAACCTTTATATCCGGAACAGCATGAGCAATTTCTTTTATAATCTCAATACTTCTTATATCAAAATTTTTCCTCAGGTTATAATCGTTATATACCAGGTCCAGGGATTCATTAAGCAGTTTTTCCGGGTTATATAATACCTTCTTAGATTCAGACCGTCTGCTAAATTGTAACATGTTTTTTATGATCTCAGAGGCTTTTTGAGATGCTTGTTGTATTGAATCTATTATTTCAAATATTTCTCTAGACTTAAAATAACTGTTGATAATTTCTGGAGAGATACCCAGTTTATTTGCAGCTTCTATGTTCCTGGGTAAAGAAATTGATGTTCTTCTTATAATATTTTGGCAACCTTGTGAGATTGTTCCAAGGGGATTATTAATTTCATGGGCCATACCAGCGGCTAATCCTGCAACACTCATCATCTTTTCGGATTGTATCATCACTTCTTCCATCTTTATTCGTTCGCTTATATCATCAATCATAACTACCTTCCCGGGTCTTATATTATCGCTTAAAGGGAAAGCAGAAATTGCATAATAAACAGTTTCGCCTGTCTCATTTATTACCATCCTTGTGTCATTAATGATCTGATTGCAGTCTGTGCATTTATCAAAACAATCTTTTATAAAACCAAGTTTGGGATATTTGGTAAACAGATAATCACTTTGAGAACTATTCCCATTCATGAATTTGGCAGAAGCTTTATTTTCATGAGTAACATTAAAATCCTTATCAACAGTTATTATAGTTGTCTTTATCGAATCAATTATATACTGTAGATAGAAAAATGATTCCTTAAGCTCTTTTTTCTTTTCTGTAATATCACGGATTATATTGACAAATATCGTTTCTTCATCAGATTTACCGGGAATTATATACAATTCAATATTCTTAGATGCTCCATTTTTATCTTTTATTGGTATTTCGTATTGGGAGGGACCCTTCTGAGGATCATCATTTATTAAATCCAAAGTAAAATCATCTACTACAAGTTCACCGGACTGATTAATTTTTAATAATTGCTTAAAGACATGGAAAATATTTTCCCCAATGATCTCGTCCCGTCTGAATCCGGTTATTTTTTCGATCGATCTATTCCATTCTAAAATTATTCCGTCTCGATTATACAGAATAATACCATCAACATTTTTATCGATAAGAGGTCTTAACCGTCGGTTGCTTTTGATTGCCTCATCAGAAGGATTAATTGACTTTCTCTTTTAAAAATAATTATTAAAATAGAAGTCTGTAAACATAAAATTAAGGCAAATAAAATATTTAATGTAGTCATGTCCTCTATTAATAAATATAATTAAAAATAATAATGCCAAGAAGTTTTATTCATTATCGAAATATTTTCATATAAGTTTAGCTAATTCAAGAACTTAAGGCGGTTTCTCTTAGAAACGGATAAGATAGAGAAATGTTAAACCCGGGATAGTATAAACTAACGGGACCTTAAATTCTGCCATTCCTCCATCTCAAGAAAACTTCCCTTCAAATTTCCTTCCATCTCAAGAAACATTTTGAATGGGATGGTAAACGATAAAATGTTTTTATCTACATGTTTCCTGGCAGCAAGATCAAAGTAACCTATTATAGCACGTGGAATTTCTTTCTCACTTTCTTCATATGAAAATAATACCGATTGGCATGCAGCACACCATGGCGCAATGACATTATCATTATTAATTCTGCCATAATTTGCAAGCACTACAAGAGCTGAAAGCTGGTCAGGGTTAACGAAAAATATTATACAGTGTGGTTTTTCATTTTCCAGAAATAAATATAAGGGTTTAAATATCACATATTTCTCTTTTACATTTCTCATGGGCAAACATTCCACAAATTTAAGGGCAAACTCGGGGGTTTTAATAAAATGTTCCCCCTTTTCTAATTTCCTGGTTTTTCTGGAACCATCAACAGATTCCTTTTGACCGGTCGATAATAAATATTCAATTGGAAATCCCTCATAAGTATTTCCAAATCCTAATCCAACTCCTCCCCCAACACATCCATAAGTTTTTCTGTCAAAGAAAGCTGTCTTCCCTTTTGAAGCTGAAGCTGACATCATAGATGCAACACATCCCCAGATATTCTCTTTAAATTGAATTCCCTCTACAGGCTTTATATCCGATAATAATACACCAACAGGATATCCTTTTAATTTTATCGCATCGGCAATTTTGCATTCCATAATTTTACCCTTATTAAAAAATGCTCCTGCTAAGTTACAAAAAAGTTCGAAGATGTCAGACCTCCCGAACCCAGCATTTATAATTTAAAAGTCTATTTCTACAATTATTTTACATTGAAAACCCGTGTGGTATGGTCCTTAAATGTTACCGAAATAGATCCGGGTATCCTAGTATAATCCGGATATTTGTAAATTCTGTTTTTATTCCTTTGATTTGAAGTCCAACTAATATACTTAATTTCTTTCCCTACTGAACTCCAATTAGTTATCATAATAACTGAACCATTCAACATAAAAGCCACATTTTTGTTGTTAACTGTTTTCTTTTCACGTATTGTTCTGGGATTCTGCTCTGTTTTATGAGGAATATCAGATACAATAACCTTATGCGGAGCTTGGTTAATAATTATTGGAGGAGTAACTTTTAAGGCTGATCCTTCTTTCATTTTATCGAAATCAGGTACTTTTGGTTTAAACACAGAATTATTTATAACTATCCAGGCGGCTGCAAGAATCAATAAAATCGCGGTAAAAATGAGCCCTCTTTTTAAATAATTTCTTTTCCATCCCCGCATGGGTTTATCTCTTTCAATAAATACCGCGGCCGAAAAATTTCCTATTCCTACCTTATTATATGAAGTAAAGATTATTTTTTTGCATAATTCCTCCGGTTCCCTGAATACCCCTAATGCCTGCTGTAGTAATTTATTCTCTAGTGATTCCGCAACTTCACACGAACACACAAGAAATGCATCTTCTTTTTTAAGCCTCTCAACCGAAATTTCCTTTTTTTCTTTAACCTCTGGTTCAAGCCTCGTAACTTCATTTGAATTAATTTTATAACATTTACCCGGTCCATCTTGCCCGATATAAACATCCCTTTTGCCGTTTTCAGGTTTCATTATAAGCGCTATTGTAAATGAAATTAATTGTTTGTTCAATAGATTGATAACCATTGGCAGTATTTTTCTAACATCATTTGGATTGACGTGATTTTTATTTGCAAATGTTTGGTATTCACCCTTTACAAACATATCTTTTATTATCTGCTCAGATTCCTGAAGAACCATATCCTCGATGTTGATGCCCTCTCGACCAGAGACCAACATAAGTACATAGTTTATCAAGGATTTATCATCGGCTACAACCTCAGAAAAAACAGAACCTTTTATTAAATTTTTATCCTTTCCAATTAAGGTAAATGAGAATACATCCGAATCAGGACCCAGGTACTTAAAGATATTTCCTCCATTTATTGTATTTGAAGTTTTATGTGGTTATTGGTTTCGGTTTTGATTACATCAATATCGATTAACAAAGTCTTCTGAACCCGGGGGCTCTTTTAAATTCAATTCTTGGGAATTCTTCTACACTTGTTAAAAAAACATTCGTGTCTGGAACATAGCAGAATAGCCAGATACCGTATGGAAAATCCCTAAAAGTTGAGGCAATTGAGTTATACTCTCCTAAAATTAGTTTGCCGTCTTCACTTATTCTATTTCTATTCACAAAAGTTGCGATATTTAGAGGATGACCAATATGCAGGTTATATACTGAATTTATTGAATCAAGAGAAATTAATTTAATCCTTTGTTCCTGCACTACAGAATCTGCCACCTCCCCAGGCTTATTTAACCTGCCTAATATTTCGGAAATTTGATTTACAAGTGAAGAATTCTGTTTTTCAAGTTTATCGTTTTCGGTCACTACCTCATTGTACATCTGTTTATAATTGTTGTCCACAATCGGAGTCTCAGCATGTGATCCGAACAAATTATAACTAAGTCCTATATTCATAGTATTTAAAGTAATTTGATTGTTATTTATTTTAATAGATTTTCCAATATAATGTCCTACAGTAGTTGTCAAATCTAAGTCGTTGGTAACATTAAATTTCACACCAACCTGAATCGGATATATATCAAACCCTGGGATAGTAGAAACCCAACCTTGACTTCCGCGTTGATTGATTGATCCCGCTGGAGCGTAACCAGCTTTACCAAAAAAGCCCCAATTATCAAATCTAAAAAGAAAACCGCCGAAAGCCGACGGAATAAAAACCTCAACTTCTTTTATTTCATTGTTAAGAAGCCCGGTTGCTTCAGTATAAATAAAGTCAAAACCGGTATTTAATTCAAATTCTTTATTTATTGGGAAATTATACTGTAATCCGACAAGAAAATTTCCGGGGTGAAAGTAATTTGTGCCAAATCCATTAGGAATGTTGAAGGAAAGGATATCACCATGAATTGAAACACCTTCAAATTGTGAATATATTAAGGGTGCATCAAATAAAAACAAGGATGCAATTAAAAACACGCAGGAATAAATTACTGATTGTATATTGTTAAACATATAATCTACCTATACTCTCAAATATTAAATCTATACAAATATGAGCACTCTGTGAGTAACGGCAATCAACACATTGTAAAACAAATCAATTTGAAGCTTCTTCTTTGAAAGAAACATCGGCAATATCAATATTCTCAAGAATATTCTTGCCAAATCCTGTTTTCGATACGCTTATCATTGCTAACCCAAGGTCATCGAGTTTACATACAAATTTTGGAATTAAGGTTTTCATTATCGGATAAAATATTGCTGCAACTTTAGCTGCCTTAAAAGCATGTTTCTGACCATTTACCGGCTTAATGAATCCTGGTCTGAAATTGTAAACGGCTTTAAATGGTAGTTTTATGAGATCATTTTCTGTTTTGCCTTTCACTCTAGCCCACATAAGACGCCCTTTTTCGCTACTATCAGTACCCTGTCCTGAAACATAACAGAAGGTCATCTCTTTGTTCAAATTAGAAAGAGTTTTGGCTGCATGCATTGTCAGATTATAAGTAATTTGTGTATAATCCTTTTCATTCATCCCTAATGATGAAACTCCGAGGCAAAAAAAACAAGCATCATAACTAGAAAGTTCATTCTTAATTGGATTGAAATTATAAAAATCATTGTATACAATTTCTTTAAGTTTTGGATGATTCATTTCACATGTTCTTCTTCCTATTACAAGCACCGATTCAACACTGTTATGCCCGAGTGCTTTTATAAGAACTCCCTCACCTACCATTCCAGTAGCGCCGAATAGAACAACTTTAATCTTATTCATTTTGTCCCTTAAAAATTATAACTATAAAATAAACATAAACTTTAAAGATAAAAGCAACAATCACATTTTAATGTGATTTTATGAAGGGAAAATAAGTATGGAATTGATTGATTTTATATTTAATTAAGTTTAATTTTCATTATGATTCGGGGTCAAGATTCCAGATAATGAAAATTATGAATATAAAAGGAGTTATGATATGGGACTGATTGAAATAGATAGAGTCCTGATAGATACATATATTAAATCTTTCCTGGGTTACGGCAATAGGATGGCTAAATACTGGTTAATCGGTATGGAAGAGGGCGGAGCCGATCAATTTGAAAAAGTGTATAAGGATATTGCAGAATGGAAAGAAAAAGGAAGTAAAGAATTTTGTGACATTCTTGAAGGGGTTACTGAAGAGAATAGCTCGCCTGAGATGAAAAAATATTTCTTTGATAATCCGGTAATTATTCAAAAAACATGGAATAAATTAATTAGGTTGCTATTATATATCGACCACGAAATCAAAGATATAGAAGAGATAAGAGAATTTCAGAAACACCAGCTGGGCAGAAAGGATGGGGATAATTCCTTAATTGAATTCTTTCCCTTACCGAATGTTAGTATTTCGGATTGGATATATGAAGGTAAAACAAGTCTAAAGTTTCTTAACAACCGCAAAGACCTTGTAAGGGAAATGGCGCCGGTTAGGATTGAACGTATCCGTGATAAAATTAAAATTTATAAACCAAGGGTAGTTGTTTTTTATAGCACTACCCCTATATATATGAAATTTTGGAAAGAAATAATTGGTTTGGATTTAAAATCTGATGAAAACAAAAAATATTCCATTAAAGTTAAGGATGGAGTTTTATATGCAATAATTCCACACCCCATCAGTCGAGGTATAACCAATACAGATTATGAAAACCTGGGGTTAGAAATCAGAGAATTGTTAAAGCAGTCAGATAAAGAGTAAAATTCACACGCAAAATTCTATAAAAAAACATTCTTTTTTTTTCTCCACTCTTTCTTTTTACATTAATTTTCATAAAATTTAAATGTCAATTATTCATTCGGTTTAGGATTATTTTAAAATAATTAAGGTTTGTGTCTAAATGGATAAAGAACTTGACCACTATTTGACATTAGTTACCAATCTGGGTAACCCGGCCTTTTATGCTCTCCTCTTTGCAATTCTTATCTTGTTTCTCATAATTATTATCTACCGGCAAATTCTTATTCCAAGAAAATTGAATTATGAATTTGAAAAAGAAGGTTTGAGACTTATAACAAAAAACCTGGAATCTGAAAAAAGTAAACTTGAAAAAGGGACTTTGCAAATAGTTTCTGCTTTTACTGAATCAGATCCTAACCCGGTTTTAAGAACTGATTCAACAGGAAGTATTGTTCAGGCTAATTTATCGGCTCAAAAAGCCTTTCGCCTGCTTCCTGAAGACAAAATGCATTTGTCTCACATAATTAATAAAATTACGTTTGATATAAAAAAGGAAATATTGAACAATTCAAGTATTTGCTGGGAAACCATCATAAACAATAGACACTATACAATATTTTTCTATGGGATCAGTTCACTTGGGTTGGCGCAGATTTATTTCCTGGATTTGACAGAACGATATGAGTATGAAAAAAAGCTCCTTGAGTCTGAACAGAAATATCGTTCTCTTTCATTTTACCTGCACGACCAACTTGAAGCTGAAAAACAAAGAATTGGCATGGAGCTTCATGACAGCATAGGGCAGAACCTGCTGCTTGTAAATCTTAAATTAAAAGACGCCACTTCCGATTTTAATAAATTCCGGGAAAATGTATCCTTGGTTTTATCAACAATGGATACCGCAATTAAGGACCTAAGGGAAATTATGTATGACCTAAGACCCCGGGCTCTTGATGACCTTGGAATCTTTGCCGCGGTCTGCAGTCTATCTGATAGAATGTCCCTTAATTTTAGTATTAAAGGATCAGTTGATTGTTCAGGTGTTCCTGAAAGACTGGAAATTAAGAGGGAGCTATATCTTTATAGAATTATTCAGGAATCGTTAAGTAATATCCTGAAACACTCTTTCGCTACAGAATATCATATCCAATTTATTTATGCAAATAACAATTTGAAAATATTGATCTCTGATAATGGAGTTGGATTTGATACCGAGGAAGCCTTCAAGTCAAAGGGATTCGGATTACTCAATATGAGTGAAAGAATTAAAAATCTTAAAGGGAAAATGATAATAGAGTCTGAAGGTCAGGCTGGAACTTTAATTATATTTGAATTACCATTAAAGAATTAATATGGAAGAAAATAATATTCGAATTTTATTATGTGATGATCATGCTCTTTTCAGAAGCGGGATTTCAAGTCTTTTGAAGGATGAACCTGATATTTATGTGGTTGGCGAAGCCGAGAATGGTGAGGAGATGCTAATTAAATATGACATGCTTAAACCTGATGTCCTCTTAATTGATATTTCAATGCCAGTCCTGTCAGGCACAGATGCCGTTAAGATTCTTAAGAAATCTTACCCCCGGGCTAAAGTTCTTTTCCTTTCAATGTTTTTTGATGACCAGTACGTTTATTATACTTTAAAGGTAGGAGGAAACGGACTTATCGAAAAAAACATAGTAAAAGGGGAACTCATTTACGCTATTAGAAGTGTTTATAATGGTAAAAACTATTTCGGGCCTTTATATGATGGAGATAAATTAAAGGAAATTATCACCAGGTATGATTTTAGTAATCTTCATATAAATGTTGAACCCGATGATGAGCTTACTAAAACTGAAGTAAAAATTGTTCTTTATGTAGGACAAGGTCTTTCGAGTACAGAAATAGCCGAAAAAATGAAAATCAGTAAAAGGACGGTTGATTTTCATAGATCTAATGCAATGAAAAAACTTGGTTTGAAGACACTTTCGGAATTTATTATATATTCGTCAAAGTATACTGGCGGAAGAAAAATCTAGTATAACTACCGGATAATTTCTAGGGAAAACAGAAAATACTCCTGTATTCTGACAAAAAAGATTGGTAATTATACTGATTTATTTATCTGGAGGGAACTATAGATTACCCCTGAACAATTTGGGAAACTGGTCATGGGTAAAGTCATTTGGATCTTTTTTTCTGCTATAGTTTCTTTCTCTTTTTCCTACGCACAGGGTATAGTAGGGAAAATGTATTCAAAACAAGAAGCTGATAATTTATATGGGACAGTCATTACTGCTGTACAAATTCAGACAAGCTTTCTTAATAAATTCTTAATTAATCAGGATAGTTATGTTATGTTCAGAATATATAACAATAACCTTATTGTTCTTGATTCGAAACGCAGACCACTATATCCGGAGACGGCTACAGTAAATCCGGATGATGTATTCAGGTATTTCAGCAATTCTATGGTAACCAAAACAATATCTTCAGGTAATGAATTAACTACCAGAATAGAATTAAGAAATAATAATATTATAACTATAACAAATGGAAACAGTACTCTGGAAATGGGGGGAATCTGTCCGCCATTTTGTTACTAATTAATTTATGAAGCAAATAGCAAGTTTTGTTTTGTTTTTTCAAATGCTTTTATGGCTGCTGCCTCCTTTAAAGCAGTATAAAGGAGGCCTCTTTTATTATTTCCTAATCCTTGCGATTACAGACCCGCTTGCATTTATTGCAACCAGATTTATACAAATTCAATGGAATTCATCATATATGTTTTTTTATTTCCTCCAGTCCATATCAATATTGTATTATAGCAAGAAGTTGAACCTCAGATGGATACTCCTGTGTTCTGTAATTTTATTCTTAACTTACTATCTTCTCCAACCGTATTCTATGACATTCCCGCTAATACTTCTTCACCTGATTATTGTTTATCATTTATTTTCCATCTTTCTTAATGATCTCTTCATTACAAACAAGATAAATATTTATTATCCTATTATTCTGTTATACGAATTTACCATATTATTAAAATGTTCTGCATTAATTTATAGCTTTGGCGTAGGTGTATATTACTTCATTTTTATTACTGCAATAGAGATTGTATTCTGTCTTTATTTTATATTTTATAATGCCGAAAACAGCTCAAAGTTCAAATTAGGGCGCATATAATTCCTTACCATTTATCCTGCTTTTGATTGAATTTTATTAATAGACAACCTAATGAATATACTCAGTAGTTCTGATTTAGCATATTTATATGAATGGAAACCTGTTCCGGAAAATGATCCCAGAATATCCGGCGAGCCGGATCTGACACTATTTTATAGGAACCAGGGACCCGAGGTCTTATATATTATTAATTATTTTGCTGACAGAAACAATCTTACAGATTTATGTGATGGGCTGAAACTGGAGAGAATTATTAGGAAAAATCTTCCCGGCATATACAGAACTCAACTGCATACCATACAGTGGCTTAAAAATAATTGGAAAAATTTTTGAGGGTATTTTACAATTATTATAAAATACCGGTAATCATACTTGTGTTTTTTAACTAACCATCAAAAATTTCCAACTATTACCACTATAAATAATGATAATTATACCAGGGCTCAAAGTGGAAAACACTCTGAAAACGCAGTACTGCCGATTTGGAGAGTCCAAAATTCAGAATCAAAAACCTTTAATTTGACAAAATAAAATCTGTTTTATTACTAAATCCTATTAAGATTTGGTAATTGTACTGATTTCTTGTATTTGCTTTTTTGTTATGTTTGAATTGTATCAATCAGCTAATCAAGCCTCCATAATTATGCAAAGGGCAGGCGAGATAAGGCAGGTGGGAGCAGATCTATACTGAATTGAGCGCGGTATAGCAATAGTCCTGGTTACTGGAAGCCCTTAGCCAGGACTTTTCTGCTTTTAAAATATCTAACTCTTTTCATATTCATCTAATTTATTCCTGATAATCCTTGCACTCTTTTCAAGTAAATTTTTTTCCTCTTCAATTAGTTTCAAAGGAAGAACACCAAGATCTCCATCACCTCCAATAAGATGTGGAAGAGACAAGGTAACATCTTTTACCCCAACAATTTCTTTAACCCTGGTACTAATGGTAAGAATAGCCCTATTGTCACGCCCGATTATTTCCACTAACCTGGCAAGTGCAGCCCCGATTCCATAATATGTCGAACCCTTACCCTCAATTATTTTATAAGCCGCATTCCGGACACTGTTTTCAATTTCATTCTTTATGGCTGCGTTGAACTCAACATTTCTGAATTTAATAAAATCCTTTAGAGCAATACCTCCCACATCGATGTTTGACCAGATTAGCACCTCTGAATCTCCATGTTCACCCGCGACGTAGCCATGCACATGATGAGGGTCCACACCAAGATGCCTACCCAGTAAAGCTCGAAACCTTGCCGTGTCTAGTGTGGTTCCTGTGCCGATAATTCTTTCACTCGGTATGCCTAATTCTGAAACGATCCCCACTGATAAATGCGTAATTATATCCACTGGGTTTGTTGCTATAATAAAAATAGCATTGGGGGCAAACCTAATTGCATTTGTTATTACTTCCCTCAGAATTGAAGCGTTTCTTTCAAGAAGCATTAAACGAGTCTCGCCCGGTTTCTGACTTACTCCTGCTGCATGTATAATTACTTTGCATGCCTCGAGATCTTCATAACCTCCGCTGTAAACATCGCTTGCTGCAACGAAAGGTAATGCATGCTGTATATCTGCAGCTTCAGCAACCGACCTTTTCTTATCTTTATCTATCATTACAATTTCATTAGCGGCTTTCAATAATAAAATAGCATACGCTGCCGTAGAACCGACTAACCCATTACCAATTATTCCAACTTTCATTTAATTCTCTTTTAATTGGTTAAATATAATCCTATCCTCAATGATAATGTATGTTACCGGACGCTTCCAATTCACAGGCAGAATTTGTCTCATCATAGGAGATAATTTATTTCGCTTCGCACTGTTACGATTAACTAATTTCATAGATATACCATTTAAACTTTTGTGAAATAGTAACGATAGTAACTTGTGAATAAATATATTTTAAATATCCATACTAATGTACAAACAAAAAAACAGGAACAGATATTAAAAAATGTATCCTTGTCTCTCATCAACGTTGCAACGTATTGTTCAGAAATAGTTAAAAAAAGAATCCTTTCATTTAAAGATATTGAAGAAATTAAATTAGATAAATTTATCTATACAGAATTTCTGCAATTTTATATTCATACATTGCTTAATACAGCAGATGTTATCAAAATAACAGAACTTCAGAAGATTAAATTAAGATTGTACCTTGAAAAAACTATTTCTGTTTATGCATCCGCATATTTCGGGGAAAACGAATCTGAAAGCTGGAAGGAGCAATATTCAATTGATTTTATAAAAACTCTTCATGAGAAAGAAAAAGGATATAATCCGGACAATCAATCAAGAAATTTAATAACTGAGTTCTTCTTCTTATCACAATTTTCAAAATTAGCCCACAATATTACTGCAATAATTGACAAGAAGGAGGAAAAAGAGATAGTTCTTCTTTTTGCTTACGAGGTATCTACAAAAGAATGGGCAAAAATGAAACCAACAGAACAGCTGGCCAAGCTTAAACATTTCTGCTGAATTTTTTTGAAGGTTAAAAAAAATTAAAGTAACTAAAAATCATCTGCCTCTAAATAATCTAAAGGAATATTCGATAATAATTAAAAAATTTTCTTCTGGAATATAGAGGAATTTAAATTGGAGACATATAATGAAATTGGTTACTTTATTTTTTGCTTTATTATTCACTGGTGCGGCATTTAGTGCCTTACCTGGTGATGAAGATTATACGGTTGCAGCCGAGGAGTCGCCTTCACCAATCGGGGGTATGGGAGGTATAATTAAATTCATTGTGTATCCTGCAACGGCAATGCAGACGCATACTGAGGGAAAAGTTTATGTCCTTACATATATAAATGAAAAAGGGATTGTTGATGATGCTAAAATTGTTAAGGGCATAGGCGGGGGTTGCGATGAAGCCGCTGTCAATGCTATAAAAAAGGTAAAATTTACTCCTGGTAAAATGAAGGGAGTAAATGTTAAAACAAAGCTCACAATTCCAATCATGTTCAAGATGAAATAATTAATTTATAGAAGAAAGTAATGTTAAATTTGAAGAATATTAAATTTGTTAGGAAAATACAGACGATATTTTCAATTATAGTCTTTATTTCTGCTTTAATTGCGGTCAATAGTTTTATCCAAACATCCAGCATGGAGAAGGGGAAAAATGATCTATTCAAGAACTATATAGAACCTTCTAATCAAATCCATAACTTATTTAGTCGAATAAAACGTCTGCAGTTCACGTTATTAAAATTCTCAATACCCGCATTCGGTGACGAAATAAACAAGAATATTCAATTTGTGACTGCAGAAAAAAATAGTATTGATCAGATTTTCAATTCTTTATCAAAGAAAACATTCAATCCTGAACTTAAATCGAACCTTGAAGAAATGAAAAAAATCTGGTCAACATATAAGAATATTGTATGCGACGCAATTATAAGTGCAGGAGTTATTAAAGATTATGAGATGGCTGCTGTAATTACTACTTCTTCGGGAGAAGAAATGGCTGCTCAGATTGAAACCAAATCAACCCTATTAGATAAATATTTCGTGCAAACCGCTAAAACTCTTGATGTAAAAATATCTGAATCTGCCAATACATCTAAAACTTTCTTGTTTTGGGGACTCATAGGATCAGCGGTAATAATAATAATTACATTTGTGAAGGTAGCACCCTCACTCACAAAACCTATTGAAAAAATTAAGACCCTAATGGCTGAGCATTCCAAAGGTCAGTACAATACGGAAATTGTGGTTGACTCAAAGGATGAATTCGGTCAACTTTTGGAGATGTTGAATACAATTAAATCAGCACAGCTTGAGAAAATCTCAGCTGCAAAAAATATTGCCTCCGGCAGATTTGAAAAAGTTACTCCGGCTTCTGAGTTTGATGAATTGGCATTTGCATTTAATACTATGACTGATACAATTAGAAATCTCTCCTCGGAAATTGGAAGCCTTACCAAATCTGCTATAGAAGGAGAGTTATCTAAACGGGCAGACTTTGCAATATTTGATGGCGAATATAAAGACATATTAAAGGGAATTAATAAGATTATTGATGCTCTGCTTTTACCAGTAACTGAAGGATTAAAAATACTTGAAAATCTAGCCCATGGAAAACTTAACGCAAGAATGAAAGGTGAGTACAGCGGAGAGCATAAATTATTAAAAAATTCTATTAATCAAGTGGGCGAATCATTATTTAATACAATATCACAGGTTAGTGAATCAATAAGGTCTGTTTCTAATGCAGGTGACCAGATCTCAGCAAGTACTGAACAAATGGCAGCAGGTGCAGCAGAGCAGGGCGAGCAGACAAATGAAGTTGCTTCTGCAATTGAGGAAATGACAAAAACTATAATTGAGAATTCCCGTAATGCTTCCACTGCTTCTGAAGTTTCCAAAAAGACAAAACAGCTTGCAGAAGATGGAAGTAAAAAAGCAGAAATTTCCCTTAAAGGAATGCTTAAGATTTAATGAAGCCGCGAACAATGCTGCAAATATAATGAGCACACTTTCCAACAAAACCGGGCAGATAGGAGAAATAACTCAAGTAATTAATGATATCGCCGATCAGACTAATCTTCTTGCATTAAATGCAGCAATTGAAGCTGCACGTGCGGGTGAACAGGGAAGGGGTTTTGCGGTAGTTGCTGATGAAGTAAGGAAACTTGCTGAAAGAACTACAAAAGCCACAAAGGAAATTTCAAAGACTATAAGTGCCATTCAGGAAGAGACTAGAAATGCCGATATCTCTATGCAAGAAGCAAAAGCTTCAGTTGATGAAGGACGAAAAATTACTGAAGAAGTGCAATCCTCTCTCAATACAATACTTGATTCCACAAATATAGCTTCAAATGAAATAAATCAGGTGGCTATTTCCAGCGAACAGCAGTCAATAAATGCAGAACAAATCAGCAAGAATATTGAAACAATAAATAATGTAATAAATGAAAGCGCAAAAGGAACCCAACAAATAGCACGTGAAGCTGAAAACCTTAGAAGCATGACCGAAGAATTGAAAATTCTTATTGAGAGATTTCAGCTGAATGAGAGTAATCTCTCAAATTTGAAAGTCAGACAGAATGGTAAAATTATTTGACTAGCCGTTTCTTCCCTTTTTAGTTTGTTCATTATTTAACGGACCTGATTCACTGGTCATATTAAACTCCTGATTTAAATTATTCCGGTTTATTTTTGGGAACTGTAAAATAAAAAGATGTTCCATTACCCAAAACACTTTCTACGCGTATTTTGCCTCCGCATTTTTCTACGAACTCTTTGCAAAGATGTAAACCAAGCCCGGTGCCTTTTTCGTTTGCTGTGCCGGGAGTGGTAAAATTAGAATCAATTTTAAATAACTTCAACAGATCTTCTTCTGATATTCCTACACCCGAATCAGACACTTTTATTTCAACAAAATCTTTCTTTGAATTGATTTCAAAATTTATGCTTCCCTCCTTGTTTGAAAATTTAATCGCATTGGACAAGAGGTTCCTTAAAACCGTGCGGATCATGTTTTCATCTGCATATACAAGGCAGACAGGAATTACTCCCGGTTCAGCTTTCCCGGGAAAACAATTACATTGGCAGCTAAGCTTGATGTTCTTACCTTGCGCATTCGGTGCATTCAGGTATATTAATTCAGTAGTTGTTTCACAGATATTAAATTGAACCGGGTTAAATAAAGTCCTGCCCATCTGCATTTTTGCCCAATCAAGAAGGGTGTCGAATAATTTAAAAGTGTTTTTTGTTGTATCGTATATGCTGTTCGTATATTTCTTAATCTCATTTAATGATAAATCATCAAAATCATCATATAGGAACTCAGAATATCCCAGCATAACATTAAACGCTCCCCTTAAATCATGTGCAAGGATTGAAAACAGCTTATCCTTTGCTGTGTTGGAGGCATTTAGTTCTTCAGCATACTTTTTAAGCTGTAGTTCAGCCTGGTTCTTTTCAGTTACATCTCTTTGAATTGCCAAAAAACCGGTAATATTACCCCTCCTGTCAAATACAGCATTAACCGAACCATCCATTTCAACAAAACGTCCGTCCTTTGTCTTATTGATTAGTTGCCGCGAAGCCACATTTCCATTTAAAATAGTTTTCCATAAAAGATCATAATCTTCACTTGTCATTTTATTGCTTTTCAAAATTCGGGGTGTTGTAACACCAACAACCTCCTCCTGAGTAAAGCCATATATTTTCGTAAAAGTGGGATTGATATAAGTTATTAAACCGTTTTTGTCTGTCATGAAAATAACTTCACCGGAAGATTCAATCGCTCTGTAAAGCCTAAGAATTTCTTCCTCTGCCGTATTCCGTTCAGTTATGTCCTGGAAAGCAGTTAGAAGTCCTGTAATGTTTCCATCATTATCATAAAGAATTTTGTCATCTACAAGAACAAGAAGAGTTGATCCGTCTTTTTTCCGGTATAAACGTTCAAAATTTCTCCCGGGGGGTAGTGCCCCGGATAGTTTTGCTAAAACTGCTTTTTTAGAAACGTCTTCATTAACAAGAAAAGTCCAGACGTATTTGCCTATCATCTCATCAGTTGAATATCCTAATATTCTGAGTTCAGTGTTATTGATATTGACAATTCTACCGTCTTTGTCCAATCTATGGTATCCAACTGGTGCCTCATCAAATAATAACCGGTAGAATTTTTCACTCTCTTTTGGTTCTTCTTTGGAAAATGAATCATCTTTTGGCATAGTTTCCGTCTGGGTAATAATTACATATTAAGGTAATCAATAAAAGTTAAATATTAAAATTAAGAAAAGAGGAATGTGTGATTTGTATTGCAACCAATGTTTAATTTAACACTAATTGAAGTGTATGGCTGCCGGAAGGGGCAAAGATTATACAACCATCCTTCACTTTCAACGATGTTAACACAACAGGAACTCCATCAACCCTCATATTATTCGGTAAGCGGTTCAAAGTAATTAGACACCTGGCATGAGATTGATAAACAAGTTCAATCCCTTTTTCCAATTGCCTTCCGTTAATTAATTCATCGGTAATTCCTGTAACCCGGAGAAAACTGGTGTCTGCATTTCCGGCTTCGTCAGAATTTTTACGAAAGGATAAAATGTGTTTTCCTCTGGGTATTAATATTCTGTTAGCATCAAAACAGGGCCATGGCTTGCCATCTAAAAATAATTTGGCCTGAATTGAAGGGTTCTGTACAATAATTGTTCGTGGTGTTTTAATGTGCCACAGGTTCTTATCAATATTAATAGACGCAATGCTGCCCATTGCATAAGGCAGCACATCCCAATCGTAAGGATAAACAGAAGACTCCGCATAAAAGCAAACACGACCACAGTTATTATCGGCAGCATGAAACTGCTGGAAAAGCTCAGTTCCAGTGGGCTGTTCTGAAGGAAATCCAGACTGCCCCTCCGGATGAATAGGGACAAAATTTATATCAATAGCGAATGGTATATCTCCCACAATTCCCGCGTAATATTTTGCTAGCTGTTCATAACGTGAAGGAGGGCGGCTCCATTCACTCGCGGGATCTTCAACCTGCAATGCCGCATGGAATTCCTTCGCAAGTTTCAAAGTATTTGGAAGATCGAATCCTAAAAGCTGATCAAATTCAGGATGTAGGGAATTATCCAAAACGGTAAACATTAATTCCCAATCCCTCTTATCTTTAGTTCTAACAGAATCAAGTGAATTAACAATTTGTCTTAGCAGCCGGTTGTTTACCT
The DNA here is from genome assembly GCA_963786395.1 of uncultured Ignavibacteriales bacterium. GTDB lineage: Bacteria > Bacteroidota > Ignavibacteria > Ignavibacteriales > Ignavibacteriaceae > Fen-1301. The sequence goes on from CAWAZD010000014.1 coordinate 216,083, forward strand.
GCACCCTGTATTTGTAGAATTGATCTAAACCAACAGAATCTTTTTTCCAGTAATGCAGTGACGATTCATTGAATAGATCTATCTGATCAAAACCATATAGCGATTTAAACTCTTTCCGCGTTTCATTATTAAACCCGGTAAAATACTTTGGCTGATCAGGACCCTCAAGAGCCTCTGCTACACCACCGGTAATTGAAAACTCAGCTATATCAACTCCATCCCAATCATCCTTTAATAAACTTATTAAATCATTCATTGCCTTTTTCATGCATGCAGGGTTCTGAAGATCCATAAGAGATAGGAAATCTAGTTGTGCATCCTGAAGCAGTGCGTTTTTCTCTCTCCACTCAGGATGTTTATTCCAGAAATTAGTACCTACATATGGCCATTCGAGCCAGGCGTAAATAAGAATTCCCTGTTTGTGAGCTTCACTTACCAATAGTTTAAAATTGTAAGCAGGTGTAGTATACATATCCCACACTGCAGCATGAATAGCCCTGATTCCCCATTTCTTCCACATTGTTACAAGTTTATTAATTGGAAAATCCCACCTGTATCCGGGATCGAAATAGGCATCAATACCATGACGTTGAAACAATGGTTTGCACTGCAGTTCGGTGATAATTTCATTCATGAGGTTAGGGAACCTTGAATACCCTGCGCCTGAAATAGGATCAAAAGCAGCAGATAGAATGAGTACTTTTCCTTGTCCCGAAGGTTTTATTATTCCGATTGCATTCCCGCTGATTGAATCAGAATATAAGACCCGGATTGAATTAAGGTTTGAAATTATTATCGTGGGAATTGAAGGAGCGTCTGCCCAACAGAGCATCGGCGCATTTACAACTATGTTCCGGACATACTTTACAGAAGAAGGAGCGTAAAAATTAATATTCAACTGCCGGGTAAGTTTGCTGCTGCAATCAGTTATTATTCTTGCACCATCAGAGACAGCTCGTAGAATTTTTCCCGCGTCTTTATCACTAATGAAAGATGCCACAGATTGGGGCAGGACTATGAGCATATTTTTATTCAGCATCGTTTTTTGCAGATCATCTATTTTAATTTTTGCTGCTGGAAACCCTATGCTTCCCAGTGCATTAAAAAATGAAAGCTGGTCTATTGAATCCGCTCCCTCAGCGGATACATTCCAAAGAATAACTGTTTCAACCGGATTAAAATTCTCTTCGGGATTCTTAGACGCGGCTGTATTATTTTGTGGCAACAGGATTATTATAAATGTTATCACTAGTAGAAGGAAATAATTTGAACATTTTACTGACATAATTTCCGTTGTTTTAACTCGATTAAACATATTGCCTTAATAATTATTTAGAACTAAATGTAGTTGACTAATGTTATAAAATTTGATCTGAACAAATATAACTGAATCTGTCTGAAAAATTGCTGGTTAAACTCCAACGAGTTATTTTTGCGTTAAAACATACGCTTATGCATCTGAAATAGGAATTCCTTAAATTTACATTTTTTAACGGAGAACCACATATGAAAAAACGAATGATTGGAAATGAACTTGAAGTATCGGCTCTCGGATTGGGCTGCATGGGAATGTCAGATTTTTATGGAGGCAGGGATGACGAAGAATCTATAAAAGTAATTCATCGTGCTGCCGAACTCGGGATAAATTTCCTTGATACCGCAGACGTTTATGGAAATGGGAAAAATGAAGAGCTCATTGGTAAAGCAATAAAAGGCAGAAGAGATAAATATATTATCGCCACTAAGTTCGGAAATGTCCGCGGTAGCGACGGAAGCTGGCAGGGGGTTAGCGGAAAACCGGAATATTTAAAAGCACAGTGCGAGAAAAGTCTTAAACTATTGGGAATCGATGTCATCGATCTATATTATCAACACAGGGTTGATCCCAATACCCCGATTGAAGAAACAGTCGGCGCAATGGCGGAACTCGTTAAAGAAGGTAAAGTCCGGTATTTGGGTTTGTCGGAAGCAGCCCCGGTTTCAATCAGGAAGGCAGCTAAAGTTCATAAGATCAGCGCACTGCAAACAGAATATTCATTATGGTCGCGCGACCCCGAAGAAGAAATTCTGGACACATGTAAGGAATTGAAAATTACATTTGTGGCTTATTCGCCGATGGGAAGAGGATTCCTTACAGGGAGATTTAAAAGCACTAATGATTTCCCTGAAGACGATTACCGGAATAAAACTCATCCGCGATTCTCAGAAGAAAACTTAAAGTACAATCTGGAATATGTTAAAAAGATTGAAGCTATTGCAAAGGATAAAAATTGTACAGCCGCCCAACTTGCACTCGCATGGGTATTGGCTCAGCGCGATTTTATTGTGCCTATTCCCGGAACAAAGAAATTAAAATATCTTGAAGAGAACTCCAAAGCACCGGATATAGTCCTCTCGAAAGATGACCTTGATAAAATAAATGTGTTGGTACCTAAAGGATTTGCTCATGGTACAAGGTATCCTGAAAGAGCGCTGGGCGCCGTGAACAAGTAGTTGAAGGTATGGAGCAGAGGATTATTTATTTTAATGCCATAAGTATTTTAATTTTATTCCATTTACCCAGTCCTGAAGGACTGGGCTAATTTAATAATTGTTATAGTTCATTAGCCCAGGCATTTTATGCCTGGGGTTAATGACTAAAAATAAATGTGCGTTTAGGGGATTTATCCCCTTATCATTCCAGGCTCTATTTGGATCATTAGTTGATTCAACAGCGGAAACTTGTTATAATTGAAGCACATAAACGGAATAGTAATGATAAGATTCCTGATTTCTTTCCTGCTCTGTTCTATATGCTGCTTTACTTTTGGCAAAGAAAAATTCCCCTATAGTTTTAAGTTGAATAAATCATGGTTTTTACAATCAAGTGAAAAAGTTCCGGCTCCCGGAGATCTTATTTCCTGCCCTGAATTTAAAACTAACGGGTGGTATGAAACCGCTGTTCCTGCAACGGTTTTAGGCGCTCTGGTAAAGAATAATGTATATAAAGATATTTTCTCTGGCAACAACTTAAACCAAATTCCCAAAGATCAGTTCAAAAAATCATGGTGGTACAGAAAGGAATTTATTATTCCAAAACTGAAAGGGTTGAATAATGCAAAACTCTGTTTTGACGGCATTAACTATTCCGCGGATATCTGGTTTAACGGTAAAAAAATAGCGGGTCATGATTCAATAGAAGGTGTATTCAGACAGTTCGAGATTGATATTTCACAGTATGCTGATTTCGGGAAACCAAATGTGTTAGCCGTTGAAATATTTCCGCCTGTGCCGGGAGATCTTACGATCGGTTTTGTTGACTGGAATCCCGTACCACCCGACAAAAACATGGGAATCTGGAGAGAGGTTTATGTCAAGCTAACAGGTGAGGTTTCAATCAACCATCCCTATGTTGTAAGCAAACTCGATCTGAAAGATTTTAAGAAAGCCGCTCTTACTATTTCCGCGGAAATAGAAAATAACAGCAGCAGGGAGATATCCGGAATACTTGAAGGGGAGATTGAATCAATTAAATTTTCACAGCAGGTTAAATTAGATCCTCGTCAAACCCGTTTAATTAGTTTCAATTCTAAGGATCATAACCGGTTGAATATTATCAATCCGCGGGTCTGGTGGACACATGATCTGGGCAGCCAGGAAACATATAAACTTAATTTATCCTTCCATGTTAATAATGAAGTATCGGATGAAAGTGAATCAATTTTCGGAATAAGGGAAGTGTCTGACTATTTCAACGAGCAGGGTCACCGCGGATATAAACTTAATGGAAAGAAGATCCTCATTCGCGGTGGCGGCTGGGTTGACGACCTGCTTCTAAATAATACTTATGAAAATATTGAAACACAGATTAAATATGCCGTGCAATCGAATCTGAATACAATTAGACTTGAGGGATTCTGGGGCAGCAGCCATGACCTTTATAACTTGTGCGATAAATACGGTATTCTAATAATGGCAGGCTGGAGTTGTCAATGGGAATGGGAGGAATATGTAGGTAAGAAAGTTGATGATTATGGAGCCGTAAATTCAGCGGAAGATTTTAAACTAATTACTCAATCCTGGAAGGATCAGATCAAATGGCTGAGAAGACACCCCTCAATTTTTCTCTGGCTTTATGGAAGCGATAAACATCCGAAGCCCGATCTTGAAGCAGAATATCTTAAGATATTATCAGAATGCGATTCTACCAGACCCTGTCTTTCATCGGCAACCGGCAAGGCTTCAACTCTGACAGGTAAAACAGGCGTTAAGATGAATGGTCCTTACGATTATGTGCCTCCTGTTTATTGGTACCTGGATACTCTGCAGGGCGGAGCTTTTGGATTTAATACTGAAACGGGACCGGGTGTGCAGATTCCGGTTTTAGAGGACATAAAGAAGTTTATTCCCGCAAACCACCTCTGGCCAATCGACAGTATCTGGAATTATCATTGCGGAGGCGGTGAGTTTTCAAACTTAAACCGTTATACTGAAGTGATGAATAATAGATTGGGTGCAGCAGAGAGTCTTGAAGATTTTAGCGCAAAGTCCCAGTTTCTAAATTATGAAGGGATGCGTGCTATGTTCGAAGCATTCCAACTAAGAAAATTTAACACCACAGGAATTATTCAGTGGATGTTTAATGCTGCGTGGCCAAAACTATGGTGGCAGTTATTTGATTATTACTTAGTGCCGACTGCCGCTATGTATGGAGCCCGGAAAGCGAATGAACCAATGCATATCTTATATAATTATGGCAATCATTCCGTTTATGCTGTAAACAATTCACGGCATAAAGAAGAATTTAAATCAGAAGTACGTGTACTTAATTTTGACCTGAGCGAAAAATATTCCCGCAAGGAAATATTTGAACTTGAACCGGATGGAGTTTATAAGGCAGCAGATCTCGGAAATATTGCAGGACTGAGTGCGGCGTATTATGTTGATTTAAAACTTTATGATAAGAAGAATAATCTGGTCAGTAATAATTTTTATTGCTTGTCTTCTAAAGAAGACGTGCCCGATTTCAGTAAGTCACTTTGGTTTGTAACTCCTGAATCTCAATACGCCGATATGAAATTGCTAAATAAACTTCCCGTCGTTAATTTAGACGTAACAAAGAAATTCAATAAATCCGGCGACCGGCAGTTAATAACAGTTGAATTGAAAAATCCCTCAAAAGAATTGGCTCTGCAGGTTGAACTTATACTGAAGAACGCGGAGGACGGCAGCTTAATAGTTCCCGTATATTGGGACGATAATTATTTCTCGCTGCTGCCGGGAGAAAAAAGAATTGTCAGGGGATATTTCACAGGTAACGAAAAAAACATTGAAAAACCCGTGCTTAAAGCAAGAGGATGGAATATAAAATCATGAAACGTAATTATTTTATTGTTGCACTTATATATGTCGTGTTTCTTGTAATCTCATTTATAACAAATATACTAGGGGCTCTGAATCCTGATGTAATAAATAGTTTTCATCTAAGCCTTACTCTGGTTTCGCTACTGCCATTCGCGTTTTTTATTGCCTACGGTGTAATGTCAATACCTTCGGGAATGCTTGTAGAAAAATATAAAGAGAAAAAGATAATGGTAGCGGCATTTCTTATTGCTTTCCTGGGCGCTTTTCTGTTCTCTCTTTTTCCGCATTATTTAATGTTCCTGGTTTCATTGTTTTTAATGGGATGCGGTATGGCTATGCTTCAGGTAGCCATAAATCCATTGCTCAGAGTTGCAGGCGGTGAAGAAAACTTTGCATTCAATTCAGTACTTGCACAATTAATATTCGGCGGTGCATCTTTTGTTGCTCCAATGTTTTTGACATATTTAGTTACAAGTCTTGCCGCGCCTGTGGGGCAGGATAATGTAGTAAAGAATATTTTTTCTAAAATAATTCCTGATAGCCTTCCGTGGATTTCCCTTTACTGGGTATTCGCGATTATTTGTCTTGCAATGATTTTATTGATCGCGCTTTCACGATTCCCTGAAGTTGAAAGAAAAGAAGACGAAAAGGCAGGTTCATGGGAATTGCATAAAACATTATTCAGACAAAAAACTGTTATCCTTTATTTTATCGGAATATTCGCTTACGTAGGAACCGAGCAGGGTGTATCATACTGGTTGTCCAAATTTCTGAATACTTACCATGGATATGATACTCTGACAGTTGGGGCATCCACCGTGGGTTGGTTCTGGGGAATGATGTCAATAGGATGTTTGATAGGATTACTTTTACTGAAACTGTTCGATAGCAGGAAAGTGCTGATAGGAGCGGTTATCTCCGCGGTATTATTCTTAACGCTCTCGTTATTTGGTCCGGGCAATATTGCACTGCTTACATTTCCGATGGTAGGATTTTCGCTTTCTGTAATGTGGTCTATTGTCTTTTCTCTCGCTTTAAACTCTCTTGAAAGTCATCATGGTTCATTCGCGGGAATTTTGTGTACAGCCATTATTGGCGGTGCGCTGATACAAATATTTATAGGATGGCTCGGAGATATGTTTGGATTAAGAGTGAGCATGTGCCTGATTTATATTACCCTGGGCTATATATTCAGCATAGGCATATGGGCAAAACCCATTATCAATAATGAAACAATTTCTACTAAAAAGAAGAAAGCCCGGAATACAGAAGTAATGGAATAATGGATGAATGGATTGTTGGATTGGATGACCGAAAGGAAAACTTTAACAAATTTAAGTGAGCTGATTAAATGCACATCCTTGGAATAGATCTTGGCGGGACAAATGTCCGTGTAGGAATTATTCATAATGGTAAAGTTACCCGCATCGAAGCTATGCCATTGAGTAATACTAATGATGAACAGTCCGTTCTGAACTGCATTTATACATTGATCGACAAATTCAAAGGCGAGGCAATTTCCGGAATAGGTATTGGAGTACCGAGTGTTGTTGATCCGGTAAGGGGAATTGTTTATGAAGTTCAGAATATCCCTTCCTGGAAAGAAGTGCATCTGAAAGAATTACTTGAAGAAAAATATAAACTCCCGGTCTATGTGAATAATGATGCCAATTGTTTTGCCGCAGGAGAAAAATATTTCGGTATAGCCAGGAATTATGAAAACTGTGCTGGATTAATTTTGGGAACAGGTGTTGGTGCTGGCTTAATTATCAATAATAAACTTTATTCCGGTACAAACTGCGGAGCGGGGGAGTTCGGTATGCTGCCGTATAAAGATAAAACCTACGAAGCATATTGCAGCGGTCAGTTCTTTGAATGGAAATATCAAACAGGCGGTAGGGAACTTTATAATCGTGCAGAAGCAGGCGAATCTAAGGCGCTCACAATATTTTCTGAATTCGGCAGTCATGTGGGTGAATTAATTAAAGTTATTGTTTATTCAATTGATCCCCGGATTATTGTATTAGGCGGATCTGTCAGTAAATCGTTCAGATTTTTCGAAAAGCAGACATGGAAGTCATTAGAGACATTTGGATATCCAAAATCTATAGAGAATCTAAAAATTGAAGTTTCGGAGATTGAACAGTCCGCAATCCTTGGAGCTGCAGCACTTTATTACAATGAAAGATTAAGATAGACATTCCAATATTCCACCAATCCAATGCTGCTATTGTCCCCACTCTTGCATAATGAGTATCTTTCTGTTTGACTGTCATCCCCGCGAAAGCGGGGATCCCATGGTTTGTTTGCCGTTGTTCACTTTAGGGTACTTCATCAATCCATTATTCCAATAATCCACCTATCCATTACTCTTCCACTTCTTTCGTCACAATCAACCTCACAGAAAGTCCGTTTTGTTAGACTTGAAACGCACACCATTTTATTTCACCAAATATTATCTTTTTCGAAAACAAATAGTGAGACTAACTATGTTTAGAAATAATAAAGTGTTCACCAGTTTTTCCGTTAATGATATACAGAAGGCAAGAGGATTTTACAGCGGCAAACTCGGAATTGAAGTATACGAAGGCAAAATGCCTGGAGTTCTTAATTTGAAATTCGGGGCAGGGAATGAAGTAATGATTTATTCCAAGCCAAATCATGAACCGGCAACTTATACTGTATTGAATTTCTATGTGAAAAATTTAGAATCAGTCGTCAATGAATTAAATAGAAATGATATTCACTGCGAGATATATAATGATGAATATATCAAAACTGATTCCAAAGGTATTTTTAGGGATCAGGGCTTAACTATTGCCTGGTTTAAAGACCCGGCAGGAAATATACTCAGCGTAATTGAGCAGAAATAAAATTGAATTAAAGCATCTACTTTCATTAAAAAATATAGGAGCATAGAATGCTAAAAAAATATGAACCACAGATATACGCCATCTTCCGGATTGTGATGGGATTTCTGTTTCTTTGGCATGGTTCACAGAAGTTTTTTAACTATCCTCCGCTGCCGCCGGGAATAGTACTACCATTTTATATAGTAGCAATTGGCGGAACAGTTGAATTCATTGGCGGAATTCTGATCTGTATTGGTCTTTGGATACCCTGCGCTGCATTCGTAGCGTCGGGAGAAATGGCTTATGCCTACTTTTCAGGGCATGCCCACCGGGCGTTATTGCCTATCGTAAATATGGGTGAACTTGCCGTGATATACTGTTTCGTGTTTTTATTCATCTCTGCACATGGCTCAGGTATATGGAGTGTGGATTCCTTACGGAAAGGTTCACACAAATAAGATTGAAATTATTAACTCACGAATTTATATATAAGGAAATGTCTATGAGAAAAGTAATTTTTCAGATGTTGACAACTCTTGACGGTTATTTTGAAGGACCCGATAAAGAAATCGACTGGCATAATGTGGATGACGAATTTAATAATTTCGCCAAAGATGTATTGAATAATGTTGATACACTTATTTTCGGTCGTGTAACATATCAATTGATGGCAGATTACTGGCCTTCGGTTGATGCGTTAAAGGATGATCCGGTTGTAGCCGGATATATGAATAGTTTAAATAAGATTGTTGTTTCAAAAACATTGAAGTCGGTCGAATGGAACAACACAAAACTGATCAGGCAGAATGTTGATGATGAGATCCTGAAACTTAAGAAACAGCCCGGGAAGGCAATTGTTATTTTCGGTAGTTCCGATCTGACAGTATCATTGATGAAAAATAATCTTGTAGATGAATTCAGGATATTAATTAATCCGGTAATATTAGGAAAAGGCAAACCTTTATTTCAGGGGTTGAATGAACGATACAAATTGAAACTGGTAAGCACACAGGCATTCAATTCAGGAAACGTAATGCTGATATACAAACCGGACAACACAATGTAATGTAGAAATGGAGTAACCAATAAAGGCGTTGCCTTTATTTATTAAGATTATGACCACACAGCATTATTTATTAAAATGCCATAAATGGCATAAGTATTTTTACATGATTCTTTTACCCAGTCCTGAAGGACTGGGCTAATTTTAATAATTGTTATAGTTCATTAGCCCAGGCATTTATGCCTGGGATTATAAGCTAATAATAAATGTGATTTTAGGGGATTTATCCCCTTACAAGGTTCCGGATTGATTGTGGCGGTCATTAGCAGTATTGGATTATTGGATCGAAACGCAACTGAATTTATAGCAAATGATTTGCAGCCGATGTTCTTTTGCTACTTTTCTTGCGCCAAGAAAAGGAGGGAGGATAGCTTCAAAGAAAAGAACATAGAAAAGGGTAAAAAACAATCCCTCCTCCCGCAATGCCCTAAATAGAAATCCACTGTGACTATTACAACATTAAAATTCCTTTAAATCCATAGATTAAAACATGATCAATTTTATAATAATTATATGGAGATACCTATGAAATATATGATAAGAGTTTGTTTGGTTTTAATAATTGCCGCTGCAGCAAACATGTTTGCCCAATCCAGTATGCCCGGGGATAAGCAGACATTTCAATCGCTGAATGACAAATGGAACAAAGCACTGGTTGCGGGAGATGTAAATGCACTTGTAGATTTTTATGTTGATGATGCTGTATCGCTCCCGAGTTATGCGCCAATCATGAGGGGGAAAGATGAAATACGTGAAGGTAATAAGAAAGATCTGGAACAGACAAAATATTTAAGCCTCAATTCCACTACGACAGATGTCTATGGTGTGGGAGATGTTAGAATTGAAATAGGCACATATGATATTTCATTGATTCCAGCCAAAATGACTGAACCTATTAAGGATCATGGTAAATATCTCACCGTTTGGCAAAAACAACCGGATGGCGCATGGAAAATAAAAGTGGATACGTTCAATACCGATATGCCGCCAATGAGTCAGACTCAGGCAGGTGCAAAGGAGAAACCGATGTACGATAAAGATAAAGACATGGACAACGGTAAAAACAAAGATAATGATGGTGATAAATAGTAGTATGACTTAACCGTTAGCTCCTAAGGCTGTCTGATTTGACAGCCTTTTTTTATTATTCCTGATGCATTTTGATCGCAAGCCGGAATCTGTCAATGAAAATAATTAGTATCAGTTTTAATTATACTGAAATTTTATTTTTGACAAATATTGTGATAAGAAGGACGATTATATAAATCCAAAAGTCTAATATTCTGCGGGGAAATTTTGGAACAAATACATGGAGATATTATGAATACTATGATTAGGTGTTGCTTATTTGTCTTATTAATTACTGTTGCCTCAAACTTATCCGCTCAAACAAACACTCCCCCTGACAAGAAAACATTGCAGGATCTGTACGACAAATGGGATAAGGCAATAGTTGCAGGTGATCAAAACACATATTCTGATTTTTATACTGAGGATGCGTTTTCACTCCCCAGTTATTCACCTATGATGAAAGGCAAGAGTGAAATTGAACAGCAGAGTATGAAAAATATGGGGACAATGAAAATTTCTAATCTTACTACAACAACTACTGATGTATTTGGCAACGGCGATATGGCAATTGCCATAGGCACTTATGATATAACACTAACTCCGGCTAAAATGAAAGAAAAGATTACAGATCATGGAAAATTTCTTACCGTCTGGCAGAAACTCCCGGATGGTTTATGGAAAATAAAAGCCCATACATACAACTCTGATGTAAACCCCATGAATCAAACACAGGCAGGCGCAAAAGAGAAACCTAAAGATGATGATAAATATAAAGATTATAGATAATGTAAATATGAAACATCATTTGAGGTTTTTAATAAAAAACTTTTACTGTCATTCCTTCGATATGTTTTGCCGTATTTCCCGGCCTTAAATCATTTGCGTTAAATAAATTCAGTGGAGTTGAGTGGCAGTGAGGGACGCTGTTCGAGCGTAGCGAGTTCGTCCCGAGCAACGAAACACAACTGAATTTATAGCAAATGATTTACAGCCGATGTTCTTTTGCTACTTTTCTTGCGTCAAGAAAAGTAGGGTGAGAAAGGCAAATCATTTACAGCCGATGTTCTTTTCGTTCTTTTCTTCAAAGAAAAGAACAGAGAGAAAAGCACAGAGGAAATTAATTGCAAAAAAACTAAATATTTCCCCTGTATATGAAAAATACAGGGAAAATACTTACCTTTCGATAATGAATGATCTGTTTAAAATAAACAAACTTGGCATTCCCGATGCTAAGAAGATTGCAGCTTCAATTAATGAACCACACATGCACGATTTTGAAGAACTGCTTATTGGCATCGAAGGTCAGCTTGAACATTTCATCGATTTTAAAGAGTCCACCGTTAAAGCTCCATATATTAGTTTTGTTACAAAGGGAAAATTGCATAGAGTAAAGCCGCTTGTATATAAAGGCAAATTAAGCCTCTGGCAGATACGGTTTAATTCTGATTTCCTTCCTGAAACAAGTTTCCGGCTCTATTCATATTATCATGACCATGCGAACATTATGATGAAAAATGACCCGGGTTTCCGTCATTTAGTAATGCTCTGCGAAATGATGTCATTTGAAATGGAACAGACAAAGCCAAAACTTTCCGTTGTGCATGATCTGTTAAAGACAATATTCACAATGATAGAAGCGGAACACGAAAAACATTCTGCCGTAGATGAAGTTGTTCCGAAATCCCAAAGCACTACATTTAAAAACTTTCTTAAAATACTCGAGGATAATTTCAGACGCTCAGAGGGCGTTGATTTTTATGCCGAAAAATTATTCATGTCTGCAAGGAATCTTAATCTTGTTTGTAAAAATGTCATCAATAAGAGTGTTTCTGAAATAATTGAAGCAAGAAAACTTATCGAAGCCAGGAACCTGTTGATTCATTCGGATAAATCGGTAGCCGAAATAGGTTTTGAACTTGGATATAACGAAAATGCCTACTTTACCAGCGTATTTAAGAAAAAAACAGGCATCACGCCTACCGAATTCCGCGAAAAGATGAGCAAGCTCATTTCCTAAAAACACAACACTTCTACCGAATACTGATACCACCCGATACTTTTTTCGGCGTATGTTATCACTAAAGATTTTAACAAATAATAAATAAAATAATGGAGTAAAAAATGGAAAACACAAAATGGGCTATAGACCCCGCACACAGTGAAATCTCATTCAAGGTAAAACACCTTATGATAACAAACGTAAAAGGTGAATTCAAAAACTTTAAAGGCGAAGTAAAATCGATCGGTAATGATTTTCTTGCGGATTCAATCAGCTTTACTTTAGATGCATCATCAATATTCACAAACAGCAACGACAGGGATGCACACTTAAAAGGCGCAGACTTCTTTGATGTGGAAAAATATAAAGAGCTTTCATTCAAAGGTGAAACTCTTAAAAAAATTGACGATGAAACATTCAAATTAACCGGAAACTTCACAATGAAGGGCGTTAGTAAAGAAGTTACATTTGACGTTGAATTCGGCGGAGTTAACAAAGATCCCTGGGGCAATGAGAAAGCCGGTTTTGCTTTAAACGGCAAGATCAACCGTAAGGACTGGGGGTTAAATTGGAACGCAGCCTTAGAAACCGGCGGCGTACTAGTAGGCGAAGAAGTAAAAATCTCCGGAGACCTCCAATTTGTAAAACAATCTACTAATTAGATTGTTTTACTGTTAAGAAAACTCTTTGAGGTCGAGATATTAATTGTGTCCTTATTTCCGGCCTTAAATTATTTGCGTTAAAAAAATTAAGTGAAGCGGAGCGGCAGTGAGGGACGCTGTTCGAGCGTAGCGAGTTTGTCCCGAGCAGCGACGTGCTATTTACATTTTTAGCAGAATAATTTTACAGCCGATAGTTCTTTTGTTTAACCCTAACATAAATTCGTGTGTGCACAAAAATGAAACTTAATGATTTAAATAAGATCTCCTCATCCTTTCCAAATTCTGAAAAGATGCCTGTCCTGTTCTTAGGACACGGCAGCCCCATGAACGCCCTTGAAGATAATGAATTTGTGCACGGGTGGATAGACGCAGGAAATTCAATACCAAAACCGAATGCCATTCTTTGCATATCGGCGCATTGGGAAACCCGCGGTACATACGTAACCGTTATGGAACAGCCCCGCACCATCCATGATTTCGGAGGGTTTCCCCAGGAATTATTTAACGTTCAGTATCCCGCTCCCGGAAGTCCCGAACTTGCTAAAGAAGTTCAGGAAACTGTAAAGAATGCTGAAGTAAGATCAGATGAAAAATGGGGACTGGACCACGGATGCTGGAGCGTGGTGAAACATTTATATCCGCATGCTGATGTGCCGGTGGTTCAAATGAGTCTGGATTATTATCAGCCGGCTCAATATCATTATAACCTTGGTAAAGAATTATCGCGGCTCAGGAATAAAGGTATTCTGATTGTCGGCAGCGGAAACATTGTGCACAATCTCAGAATGGTAGCATGGGATAAATTAGATAAAGCAGGGTTCGGTTACGACTGGGCAATAGAAGCAAATGACAGAATGAAGGAATTAATTTTAAGCGGCGACTATAATCCGCTGATAAATTATGACAAACAGGGCGAAGCATTTAAACTTGCAATACCAACTCCGGAACATTATCTGCCTATGCTGTATGCTTTAGCATTAAAGGAAGAAAAAGAAGAAGTGGGTTTATTTAACGACTCGGCTGTCGGCGGCTCATTAACAATGACATCCTTTAAAATATCTTCTTAAGCTAATAACCATCACAATCGATCCGGAAAATTATAAGGGGATAAATCCCCTAAAATCACAATTATTTTTAGCCCATATTCCCAGGCATAAATGCCTGGGCTAATGAACTATAACTATTATTAAAATTAGCCCAGTCCTTCAGGACTGGGTAAATGGAATCACGTAAAAAATACTTATGCCATTCATGGCATTAAAATTAATAATGCTGGGTGGCATAATCTTAATAAATAAAGGCAACACCTTTATGTAGAGCTCCATTCCTCCACCAATCCACCAATCCAACAATCCATTCTTCCATCTATCCATTATTCCAAAATCCATTCCATCCTCCTCTAACTTTTTCCTTTTACCTTTTACCTTTTACCTTTCTTCCAGCTATCCTGTTTAAAATAACAAAAGCGGCACAGGTAATGCCGCTTCTGTTAACACTGCAAATCAGCTAAGAAGGTTTATTTGAAATCTTTTGAAATAACTTTTATCTCAACTCTTCTGTTCATCGCTCTTCCTTCATTAGTCTCATTTGTAGCAATAGGATTCGCTTTACCATAACCGACTATTACCAGACTATTTTCGTTAATTCCTTTACTAACAAGGTAGTCAACTACTGATTGAGCTCTTTGTTTCGATAACCTTTTATTATAACTGACAGAACCAATTCCATCTGTATAACCGCCGATCTCCCATTTATAATTATGATGTTTCTTCATGGTTCCAACCAGACCTTCAAGAACAGGATAAGCGTTGGGGAGAAGGTTTGATTTATTAAATTCAAAATTTGTGTCTCCGCTAAGTACTAATGATTCCACTTCAGCGGGTTCTTTAATTATAACTGTCTTTACTTCTTTCTTAATTGGACATCCATCAGCATCCACCTGAACACCGGCTGGAGTGTTTGGACATTTGTCAAGATAATCAGGAACACCGTCGCCGTCAGAATCAAGAGGACATCCGTTAACGTCAACCGCTACTCCGGCAGGAGTATTAGCACATTTATCAAGATAATCAGGAACCCCGTCACCATCTGAATCAAGAGGGCAGCCATTAGCATCTACTTTTACGCCAACTGGTGTATTAGGACATTTATCAAGATAATCAGGAACACCATCATTATCTGAATCAAGAGGACAGCCAAAATCATCTACCTGAACTCCTTTTGGAGTATCGGGACATTTGTCTCTGGAATCAGGAACTCCGTCACCATCCGAATCTCTGTCTCTTCCAAAGAAATATGATACACCCGCAGTCAAAGTATAAAACATATCATTGTTGGAACCGGTTATAATATCATCCATAAAATCTTTGGTCCCGATTATTACTGATCCGGTTAAATCTATACTTATACTCCGCGATACAATAAATCTTACACCCAGGTCGCCATTATAGGCTAACATATGACTCACATAATTTCCTGCCTGATAGTTCGGTAAATTATGCTTGTTGCCATCCTTAGGATATACCCAAAGATTGGAAGCACCAAGGGCAAGAAAAGGATATATTTTATCATCAATAGAAATAGTATACATTATTTCACCGCCGATCATATTTACATTAGTTGTAAATTCATTTGTCGGATTTCCGGACACTGCAGGAGCACCTCTACCGGAAATAAATCCCGTTTCTCCAAATCCTCTTACTCCAAAATTTCCCGTACTTGAAGAAGGGAAAAAATATCCCAGCGAGCCTTTCCACATATAATTTATCTTACTGGTACTATAATCAGTATACGCTAACGTTATTCCACCGTCAACGGTAACACTGATAACATTTGACATAGAATTTGGTTTTCGTGATTGAACCTGTTCCTGTGCCAAAGTAAATTGAGCAATGATGAAAAGCATCAGCGAAAAAGATAGAAGTAGCTTCATTTTGCAATCCTTTTGTTATTTTGAGACAAATCAATTAAAAATGTATTTATCATTTACTCTATAATTTAAATGCTAACTAACAGTTAGTCAATCGACCAAAAGGATGAAAAGAGGATTAGGTCAAAAAAACATCTCTTAATTCTATTTTGCAAAGGAAAATTCCGAAAACCTGGTACAACTACCAGGTTTTTTTAACCATTATGCGAAAACGAGCAAAAAACGAAGATAATTTGCTGTACATTGTACCGTACTTTCTATGAAAACCCGCACTTTCCAGGATAAAACCAGTCAAAAAACGCCACTTTTTAGAACAACTTTCACATTTCACTTCAAAATAGTCTGAAAAACCTGGTAGTTGTACTGATTCATTTAAATGAAAAACCTTTTAGGTTTAAAGTGAAAATAATTTAGAGGTATCAGTTCAGGACTTCAATTACAATTTAAAGTACATCGATAAAAAATCTTTGCCCGATAAATAAACTATAATGGAGTCCTGCAATGGATAACGCTCAAAATTCCACCGGTTACTTTCCTATCGGCATCACAAGCCTGCACATCAGATTACTGGATACATTCCTTAATAAGTCGCTGCATTCAATTCCCGCAGAATGGCGCGGCATATTATCACCTAAATTTACATCATGGACAACGGCTGAATTTCACAACTGCTTTGAAAAAGCATCCGGCTGCACTTTGGATCCCGATACATTTATTCCGCCGGATGTGTTTGAAAAATTCGAGAACATATATAATTCTCTGAAAGTTTATGCCTACATTTTCACATGCGGTGATAGATCTGATGAGAATTTCAAAACATGCTGTGAATTTTTATCGCAGCTCGGATACAATAAAAACAAAGTTCTGAAATTCTACGATCCATCCCATAACAGGTACAAGCTGTTTGAAGCTCTCGGGTACTTCATATTTGAAGAACTGCAGTTAAATGAAACCGACACATTCATATTAAAACATCATCTGAACTATTCAAATGAATATGCATTATCGAACGGCGGAGAATTGACCGGCAGCCCGGATGTATCCCGAAAATATTTTGACAATGAAGTGGACAAAGTAAAATTAGAAATCTCCAGGTATATGTTTTATTTCTCTGTGCTGCTTCCATGGTTTGATTACGGTGATCTGTTTAAATTGGAAAAAGAATTAGTAAAAATATCACCTCTGCACCTGGTTGAAATCAAAGGCAAAGAGAAATCAGAATATCTCACAATACAATTGTTGGTTGAGATTATATGTACAATGAAAGATTATAAAATATTCCTGATTGAACATGATAAAACCGACAATTACATACTGATAAAAAACGAAGCCTCGTTAAAAAGCGGCATACCCGCGAATAGAAAAGAGATAAAAATTGACTCAACAGATAATGCCAATGAATCCGGCAGTGTAACTATCCTGAAACGGATTATACACGTTCTTTTAAATTTGATTTTCTGATCTATTCGATGCACCCAGGCATAAAGAGGCTGTGTGAATATTCTGAATTTATCATCTGGTTAAGAATTTCATATTTGAAATTTCTTTAATTTCAAATGATTTTATGGATTCCCGCCTTCGCGGGAATGACAATTTTTGCAGATTTTCACCCAGGCATAAAGAGGGCTGTGTGAATATTCTGAATTTATCATCTGGTTAAGAATTTCATATTTGAAATTTCTTTAATTTCAAATGATTTTATGGATTCCCGCCTTCGCGGGAATGACAATTTAGATTTTCACCCAGGCATAAATGCCTGGGCTAATGAAAATAAATGTCTAAGCTATAATGGTGTCGGGGAATGGGAGTCTGTCCGAGAACTAGGATAAAAACGAAAAATAATTAATATATTTGTAGGAGAAAAACCTGGATAATAGAAATGAAATTTCGTTCCTACGAACAGCATCAAACAACACTTCTTCCTCAAAGTATAGAGGAATTGGTCCCTGAAAATCATGTTGTAAGGGCAGTCGATAAGATAGTAGAGCAATTAGATCTTAAGGATTTATATGCCAGCTATAGCGAAGAAGGTCAACCGGGCTACCATCCGATGATGTTAGTAAAGATATTACTTTATGGATATTTAGTTGGGGTACGGAGTTCAAGAAAAATAGCCGAGAAGTTAGAAAGCGATATATTCTTCATGTATCTATCAGCCCAGCAAAAGCCAGACTTCAGAACAATAAGTGATTTCAGGTTAAACAAAAAAGAATACCTTAAGGGATATTTCAAACAGGTGCTTCAAATATGCAGGCAGATGGGCCTGGCTAAGTTAGGACAAATAGCTATAGATGGAACAAAGATAGAAGCGAATTCTTCCAGAAAAAAGATGTTAGATAAAAAAGACCTTCTAAAATTAGAACGCAGAGTAGAAAATAACATAAAGCAAATCATTGAGAGCGCAGAAAGCATAGACAAAGAAGAAGATCAGAGATACGGAAAAGACAAAAGAGGAGATGAACTTCCTGAGGAGTTATCCGGAAATGAAAAACTATTAGAGAAAATAAAACAAGCGAAGAAACATCTGGAAGAAAATGATCTTAAAAGGGTAAGCCTAACAGATCCGGAATCCAGGATAATGCTTATAAACAATAGGGGAACAGACATCTGTTATAATGCGCAGGCAGCCATTGATTGTGATAATCAGATAATAACAGCCTGTAAAATTAGCAATCATGAAAATGACCATAAAAATTTTATTCCGGTATATGAAGAAATAGTCAAAAATACAGGAGAGAAACCAAAGGAAGTATTAGCCGATGCAGGTTATGAAAGTGGGAAAACATATCTGTACATTGAAGAGAATGAAATAGATGCGTATGTCCCTGATTGTATGCTAAATAAAGAAACAGATGAAAAGGATAACGAAACTATTGGAGAATTTGACAGAAGAAAATTTACCTATAATCAATCAGATGATACCTATACCTGTCCAAATCAACAGGTGATGAAATTTAAAGGGAAAAACTCTAGAAACGGAGTAAAGTTCAGAATATATATAGGCCATGCTTGTCAGGATTGTGCATTTAGAAGAAAATGCATCAGCAAACCGGAAGCAAAATCAAGACAGATACAGATTTATGAAAATGATAAGTTTAAGGCAGAGATGCGCACTAAACTATTATCCATGGAAGGAAGAATAAAATACAAGAGAAGAATGGTAATAGAACCAGTCTTTGCACATCTAAAAAGAATAATGTTGTTCAGACAGTTCTTACTTCGTGGAGTGGATAAGGCAGAATGTGAGTTAAATTTACTTTGTACTGCTTACAACATTAAGAAATTATCCAAATATTTAAGCCTACAAGCAATATAACTTGCAGGCTTATTTTTTTCATCATCAAATAATGAAAAAATAAGTCCTCAAAGGTATCGTCCACATAATAACTCATTATTTGAATTATTATATAGGAGGTTCTCGGACAGACTCATGGTCCCCGACACCCCAGAAATCGGATTGAAAATTTAATCAATCAGGATTTGACCGGGAAATTTTGGAATAGGAGAGACGGCGTTTCAGGGTTTTGCGAATGATCTCAACCTGACGAACTGAAATTTTATATTTACGGGCTATAAGCCGGTTGGGGATACCTTTTAATCGTTCAGCCAGAACGGCACCGAGCAAAGGTTCTGATTTTTCCAGAGATTTGCAAAACTCTTCAATAAATTCTTCTGACAATAAATTATCATCGAAAGGATCATTGAACGGGACGACATATTCGCTTTGGAGATTTTTTCTGCAAAGAAGAATTTCATCATCAGCGGGCATTTCACCTTCTTCATCTTCATCCCAATGTGGAAGAGGAATGGTTTTTTGTTCATTTCTGAAAAAACGGGAAATCTGCCATTTTATGAGAAGGCAAACATAATTAGAAAGCTGAGCCGACACCATAACAAAGGTTTTTCCGTTTACAGTTATTGTGAAACGAGGGTCAGGAGTGTAAGCATTTATGACAGAAACAATTTCAAGGATCATAACTTTAGCTTCAGAGACATAATCCTGAGCTTCGAGGCATCCAGTAAGGCCCAATCTTGACAGCACATTCAATTTAGTTGTGGCAAATTTAAGCCACTTAATATTATTACTTGTATTGACAAGAAAATTGACAAGGACATTCCGCTTAGCGGAAGACTGAGATTGAAAAATAACCGATTTAACAATTTGTTTTTTCACAATTATAGTCCCAATTATTTAACGACTTAAAAATATTTTTCTTTTGCTAAGTAATAAATCCAGAAAGAGCTGCAATTATTTAATGTACAGATTCAGGGTACTTTTTTATACCATTCTTTTTGGATTGGCTTCCATAGATGAAAGAGGTAACAATCGAAACCAGGGTAGCGGATGAGAATACAATACCGATAACATTAAAGCCGAGTGCAGTAAGATAAAACCCACCGCCGATTCCGATAGCACCGGTGAGGAAGCCGAAAATTAAACCAAGGGTAGACTTCCTGATTCCGGAGGAGACTAGTTTTTTCTCCATTTCGATTCTATGGGCTGTTTGATTTTCAGCCTGAACAATAAGCCGCTGAGCGAGACCGGGCAGTACGGCTTCATAATCTTTTAGCTGTTCCGGGGAAGGAAGACTTTCATCCGGAAAAACAGAGAAAACACCCGTTCCGCCTGAAGCGGTTCCCTCCCGACGAGTCGTGACAGGCTCATTCTTAAGTGGGACTTTAGGAAAGACATTCTCACGATCAGGGGGATACGGGTTATCGTTTTTCGAATCCATTTTTACCTCCTGAAATTAATTTCATAGAATCGGAATAGTCGGATTTAAGTTTCCGCCAATCCTTTTTGATAGCTGACGCGTCATGTTTTTCATGCAAGTTATCTTCCTGGAGGAAGCCGGCGAAGTCGAAAATAGAACCAATTCCCTGGACGAGCAGGGACAGGGTAGCGAAAATATTTTTCATTTTATACCTCATAAAAAAAAGTTAGCCTCTACATATAATTACCATTTTTGTCCATTTTTTACCGTTTCAGGCCTTGGCCGAGGCTGTCCGCGGTAAAAAACGGGAGTTTTTGGTAATTATATGTATAGGGGTAACCTTAAGGAAAGCCCGGAGGTTAAAGACTTTTTGTGACGACAAAAAGGAGGTAACCCAAAACCGATGCGGAGAGACTGCATCGGGGGAAATAACAAAAAAGAAAGGAGTTAATTATGGGAGGCCAATTAAAACGCCAAACATTAGGTGACGCATCGGGAGCCGTAGGGCATTTAGTATTCAGGATAAAAGGTGAAAGGAATATTATAGCTCAACGCCCGATAAAGAAAACAAATCCAGGCCCGGTAAATGAGAAAGTAGCTGCAATAAGAGCGAAGTTCAAATTAGCGGGCAATGTTGCGGGAGGGTTATACAAAGCGGGTTCATTAAAGGACTTATGGCCGAAGCCTGGAACAAACAAAGGGACGAAATACACAGAGATGTTCAAAAGGAATCATGTAACGATAGGTACAATTGACGAGTTGGGAACAGTTCAGGTAGTACCGGATCATGGAATTCCAATATCAAACGCAGCAATAACACTAACCCAGAAGGGAATGACAATAAGCGCGGATGAGTTAGGAAATAATTCGGGAATTGATCCTAACGTTGAAAAATTCCTAGTAGGAGTTGGGGTAATTATTATGAGGACCCCGACGAATCCAGCAGATCCTGAGTATAAAATTCTGACAGTAAAGACCGGGCTGCAGTCGCTGGACAATGACACACCAATCAGCGTGAACTTTGAGTTCGGCGGAGCGGACATTACACAGTATTCAGCGTACACGGACAAGAAAGTATTTCTTACATTTCTTACTCAGACTGCTTTAGGAGTTCCTGTTCATTATACGGAGCAGTTTAAGAACTAGTGAAGCAAAGAGAAAGATTCAGGTGAGATAGTTCAGTAATAAAGTGATCCCTCCGGGTGCAAAAGCCCGGCGGGATTTTTTTTGAAATGAGGAAATAAGGAAAAACCACGGAGACCACAGAGAACCACGGAGAAAGAAAAGGATTGGTGGAAGAGGGGAATGGAGTAATGGATTGACGGAGTAATGGAGTAATGGAAAGAGGAAATAATGCTGCCAGGGAGTGGTCCCCGGCAGCCGGGAAAAAAAGCTGCATGGATTCCCGCTTCCGGGGGAATGACAATTGGAGATTTTCACAAAGGTTCTAAAGGACTGGGCTAATTTAATAAATGGAGTGTTGCCTCATTCAGGCCGTGGGACATAGTAAATGCATAGTCGATCAGGCCTTGGGACATAGTAAATGCCTAACAGGCACATAGTCTTTCATGTATTAATCGAGAACAAATTCCTAAGGGTGACTTAATCATTAGTGCAAGTCTGAAGTTGGAATTTAGTTTTTAGTAGGCCTATAGCAGGCTTTAAGGCGTAGGAAAGGGAAAAGGGGAAAAGTTAAAAGTTAAAAATGAAAGGAGTAATGGTGTCGGGGAATGGTCCCCGACACCCCGGAAAGAAAAGGAAAAAGGAGAGCAAAACAGAGAACCAGGGCAGAATGAGACAAATGGTGGATCAAAATGAAGCAAAAAAATCAGCTTAAAAAAGTGTGAATTTGGCTTAAAAACGAATGTTTTTGGAAGCCGCGGTAAAAAACGGGGTTTTTTGGTAATTATATGTATAGGGGTGTCCGTGAGATAGAGGATAATTTATAAAAAACTAAAGGAGTAAGGAAATGGCACTTTTAACAAGCAGTTTAGGAAACCTATCTGGGAAAATTGGGAACTTAGTGTTCAAAGTAATGAACGGAAAAACTTACGTCTCGAAGGCGCCTGGCAAGAGGAAAGCGATAACCGATCCGGCGAAATTGAGGCATGCAATAAAATTTGGAACGACCGGCAAAATAGCATCAGCAATTAATTCAGTCCCTGAGCTGCAGGATATCTGGAAGATGGAATTCAAAACGAAGAATGGAGTCTTCACAAAAATATTCAAGAGTATTTACAGACAGATGACCGGGAATGATTTCAATCAATCCGGTTCAATTATGCCCGGGCATGGATTTCCAGTAAACGGGAAGGTGACAATAGGAATTAACCACATCTTTGTTGAGGCAGACGCACCCGGAGAAAAGAGCGGGATAACCGAAGAGACTGAAAAGTTTATACAGGCAGTGGGGATAATTGTTTTTAAGGAACCTGTAAATGATACTGTTCCGGAGACAAAGGTAGCGTCAATACTTTCATGGCCTCCGGAGGAATTAAAACTGAATGAACCGCAGTTATTTTGTTTTGTTATGAACAGGGATGAACAGCAGGAGATGCAGTCATACGGCAAAAAGGAATTTCATTTTCATCTTGTTACCCGGGATGATGGAGGGGAAGTAGCACAATACTCGGAGATGATTTAAGAAAGGAAAAAGGAAAAAGGTAAAAGGAAGAACGGCGGATGCGGGAAAGGAGGAATGGATAGTTGGATTGATGGATTGATGGATTGTTGGAAGAATGGAAGGGAAAAAAGTTAAAAGTTAGATGAGGATGGATTGGTGGAATAGTGGATTGATGGAGGATTGGAGAGAGGAAATAATGCTGCCGGGGAATGGTCCCTGGCAGCCCGGAAACGGTATTACTGACAATAATATATTGATTCGTTTAATGCCATAAATGGCATAAGTATTTTTAATTTTTCCATTTACCCAGCCCTAAAGGACTGGGCTAATTTAACCTCACTGAGAAGGAAAGAATAAATGAAAAATAATAATTTAGTCTTCGGTGTGTTATTGGCGGCAAGCCTGGCAGCGGGGTTCATTACCGGGTGGACTATCAAACAGTGCACCTCCGGCAGCGATTATGTTTTCTATAAACCGGGAGGGGTTGTAAGAATACATGATACAATTAAAACAAGGGCAGTTGAATACAGAATTATCCCCGGGAGGTCATATAATGTGGATTCAATTGTTGAGTCCGTTAATCGGGCATGGAAGGACTCCCTGAAGAGTTTATTCGGTAAGGGATTGTTTGAGGCGAAGTTTGTTAAGGAAGACGGGTTTGGCAAAAGAGAGGTGACATTAGAAAGCAGGATCCCTGTTGATCCTGAGGCTGAAATAACACTCGATGAGCAATTGAAGCTTCCCGAAGTATATCCCAAAAGGAGGTTCGGGATATCGGGCGGGATAGGGTATGAGATGAACTTGGGTTTACGGGAGCGGGGGGGATTAAATATTATTTCTTAGACTTCAGGAATTTTTCTTTCGCATGCATGGGGGAAGGAAGATATGTTGTTAAAGGGGGCAGGGACCGACAGAAATTGGGCGAATAGGTTCTGGTTAAAGCAGGAAATGCTGGGAATTGAGTAATGGTGATAAGGAAAGAGGATCATCCCGCCAGGTGGTTCTGGCAACCCCCAAAAGGGGGAGGCGGGAGTAATATTGATGGGGTTTAACCACTAAGGACACTAAGAACACTAAGAAGGAAAAAAATGGCAGTATACAGGCAAGTTCAAACCGCATTCTGGCAGGATGATTTTGTTCTTCAATTGACTCCTGAAGAAAAATATTTTTATTTATATCTGCTTACAAACAGCAAGACAAAGCAGTGTGGTATTTACCAATTGCCGATGCAGGTAATAATAATGGAAACCGGTTACAACCAGGAGACAGCTGAGAAACTTCTGAAGAGGTTCTGGGACTACGGTAAAATAATTTACAACAACAGGACAAAAGAGATAGCCATATTGAATTGGCGGAAATATAATCCAATGGAATCTCCAAAGATCAGAGCTTGTGTTGAAAAGGAATTGAAGGAAGTAAAGGACAAATCGCTGATCGAAACACTTTATCCTTGTCATGGAAACATTTCTTCCACGGAACTTAGTGATCTTAGTGCACTCAGTGGTTGCAATTCTTCTGCGGATCTTCGAGATCCTGGTGCTCTTAGTGGTTGCGTATACCCTATGGAAGGGGTATCGCAAGAAGAAAAAGAAGAAGAAAAAGAAAAAGCAGAAGCAGAAGAAGAAAAAGAAGAACGCACGCGCACGCGCGAACCCGCCTTTGGCGGGCATGCCGCCGCAGCCAATGAATTTATTTCTTCGGAATCCCAATCTTCTGTACCTCTTTCTTCCATAATACAATAATCCAATTATTATAGATTTCAATTCCCTCATTATTCCATGAATCCAATAATCCATTACTCCAACCTTCAGTTCCCTCATCAATCCATCAATCCAATAATCCATTACTCCAGCCTTCGGAAGCTCAACCCGACTATAACTGCAGTGCTGTTCAGATGCAGGCGGAGCTTTTATTTATTCGTTTATGGAATAAACAAAAGCCAAATCCTGAAGAAGTAAGGATAGCTTCGGTCTATATTGAAAAATTCGGTTTAAGTGAAGTAGAAACCGCATTTACAGAAGCAGTGAAGTACGACAGGAAAAAGCTGGCGTATGTAGAGACGGTATGTGAAAAACGAAGAGAACGTTCAGATCTCAAAAAGAAAAATGAACTGGAAAGACAGAAACGACTGGATCAGGACAGGAAGCTGGAAGAAGAAAGGAAATCTGGCAAGGGTCTTGGATTAATCAAAACAGTATTTGGGGATGGGTAAAAACCAGCAACAATGGAGGAATGGATTACTGGAACAATGGAGGAGTGGAGTAATGGATTACTGGAACAATGGATGAATGGAGTAATGGTTTACTGGAACACTGGAAGAATGGAAGAATAAATTTTCTCTGTGTTTCTCTGTGGTCTCCGTGTCTCATGTTTTTTCTCAACTTCTTAGGGTTGTTCCAATGATCCATCAATCCAATAATCCATTTTTCCACCATTTCATACCTGAGGTTAAAAATGATCTTAAAACTTAACGATAGTCTAAAAAACGAATACCATACACTTTACGCTTCCTGTGTAATCAATCCCTCAAAGGCCCCCATAGTAGGCGGCATAACAAACCGGCTGCTTGCAAATAAAACCAGGTATGAGGCAGTAGCTGAGCAGCTCAACATCCCCTGGCAGTTCATTGGAGTAATACACAACATGGAATCATCGATGAACTTTAAAAGACATCTTCACAATGGTGATCCCTTAAGCGGAAGGACAATAAGAGTACCTGCAGGACGACCATTAGCTGGAACGCCTCCATTTACATGGGATGAGAGCGCCTCTGATGCTTTGACATTAAGGAAAATAAATCAATGGAATGATTGGACAATAGAAGGAATGCTGTATCAGATTGAAAGATATAACGGATGGGGATACAGACTTCATCATCCTTCAGTGTTATCTCCGTACCTATGGAGTTTTTCAAATCATTATATTAAAGGAAAATATATTGCGGATGGAACCTGGTCTGACACAGCAATATCAAACCAATGCGGTGCCGCCGTTCTCCTAAAATATCTCCACTTTCTTTTTACTTTTACCTTTTAATTTATAATTATTTATTTTACATTAACGCTATAATATTTCAGTAGAGTCTATTCTTATAGACGCATATTCAATACTTCATTAAAAACGGAGCATGCTTATGTAATTTGATACCTTTTGTTTTAGCTAAACATAGAAACAACAAAAGGAACTGAACATGAAAAGGTTTCCAGCAAAAGTAGAAAATCCAATACGCGATCTCATAAGTGATGAAATCTTTGACCTGCTTTATTATTCGGGATATTTATCTGAAACCGGCATACGTAATTACCTTATCCGCAAAAAATATAAACAATTAAAACAAAACAAAGTAAGAGCTATTGTGGCTATCTTTAACATTCTTGACGAATATAGCTATCTGAAATATGACACTATCAGAAAGATAGTATACAGATAAACTCGCTTGTCATGAGGCTGTCTCAAAAGGCCCATTTGTCATTCTGATCCCGACTTGTCGGGAGAAGAATCTGCATTTTATAAACAATTGTTGGAGGGTCGCCCTTTGGGAGGGGGGTTGTTTTTCCTTATTCCTTTTCTCCCTACTCCCTACTACTTTCTCCTTACTTTTCTTTCCTTCTCCTCTTCCTATTTTCTCCTTTCTCCTTACTCCTTCTTCCATCATTCCAATAATCCATTCCTCCATTTCCTTACTCCTTTCACATCCCGCTCCACCATGACTTCTCAAAAACTAATTTCCGGGTTTTTGACAATTCCTCCAGAGGCATTCCAAATATCATTTTCCCTGCCTTAATTGTTACCTGGTTAAGTATTAGTGTACTTTTAGTAAATGCATTTCCATTTTTATCAATACTGGAGCATGTAACGTCACGCTGTGCAAATTCAACATTCTTTAATTCGCCAAGAACATTAACTTGTACCATCTTCCTTGCAGACTGAAAAGCCATTTCACAAAGAATATTGAGCCGGCATGAGCCCTGGTATTGTGCTTCCTTGACTGTTATAGACTCAATATCATAATACTGTTCACTGTCGGTGATGTCGAATTGAATATACAAAGGTTCCTTTTTTAAAGCAGCATTCATTTTTTTAATAGTTTCAGCCCCAAGAACATCCTGCTTTTTCTGAATTGCCTGAATTTTTTGCTGAACCTGTTTCAAATTATTTATCGTAGCGCTTTTCCCCAGTCTGCTTATTTCCGCATCCATATTTTTACACGAATCAATTCCTGCAAAACCTATTTCAATAAAATCAGTTAGAACCTTTTCATTAGTTTTTTCTTTTGAATGACCCGTGCGGTCAATCTTAGACGGCCTATAAGTATCTACCGGCGGTTTTTTTTCTGGATCATCGCTGTCAACGTTTCCTTTATCAACTTTATCATCACTAAGGCGTTGGCGTGACTTGTTCGTCTTTATCTTTTTGCTTTCCCGTATTAGGATCAACAATTCCTTTATCAGACTTAACATCTTTATTTGGAACAGGAATTTGTGTTGATATTACCTGTCCTTCTTTATCTCTTCCGGGATTAAATTTTGCCTCAACGCCTCCCTTAATAATTTTAACATCTTTAGGGCGATCGGGATTTTGTGGTTCAGCTATCTGTTCTTTTTTCAAATCATATAGTCCGGCAATTTCCGTTTCATTCAAAACTCTTTTATAAATTCTGATATCATCCATATCACCTTCATACGGCATATCAAAACGGTTTGGATCACCGCCAAAATAAGTACTTTTTAAACCTGCCGGCACCACTCCTTTACCGGTTAAGAGAGTATCGGTTTGCGAATTCTTAACACGAAGAGTTACGATTTGTAAATCACGGCTATACGTCGCGACAAGAAGAGTCCAGACATTCGCATTAACTGGAACATGACCAAGTACTCTGCCGGAACCTGCAAAGACAGAATACCCCCAGCCGCCGCCTCTGTAATCAACCATTATAGCGCGTCCGAAACCGGATTTGTCATTTGTAACTATACACATGTATTTTGACTTTACCGGTTTAACCCACAAAGAAATTGTAATATCTCCGAAAACATCTGGACCTATATTAAGATCTTTACATTCAATAATTCTTTTGGAATTTATTGACACCGCATGATCTTCAACCCCGAAACGATCTTTAGTATAAACAGTTTCACTTGCTTTACCATTATAACCTGTTCCGGCAGAATTAAGAAGCTGCTTATTAAAATTATAGTATGCGATTAATCCATCATAGGAGCCGGCATTCTGGGATTGAGCAGGAAGGGAGAAAAAAACTATCAGTGCAAAAATTAATAATTTCATTTTAATTATCTTTTAATTGTTTAATGATAATCGGCACTGTTCGAAACTTAACAAAATTCTCAGTTATAGCCCAGGCATTTATGCCTGGGCTAATGAACTATAACAATTATTAAAATTAGCCCAGTCCTTCAGGACTGGGTAAAAGGAATCAAGTAAAAAATACTTATGCCATTTATGGCATTAAAATAAATAATGCTGTATGGTTATAATCTTAATAAATAACAACGCCTTTATTGGATACTCCATCATTCCAAAATCCAACAATCCATTCCTCCATTTCCTTTCCATTCCTCCATTTCCTTTCCCTTCCTCCATCATTCCAACAATGCTAATGACCACCACAATCAATCCGGAACCTTGTAAGGGGATAAATCCCCTAAAATCACAATTATTATTAGCTTATAATCCCAGGCATAAATGCCTGGGCTAATGAACTATAACAATTATTAAAATTAGCCCAGTCCTTCAGGACTGGGTAAAGGAATCAAGTAAAAAATACTTATGCCATTTATGGCATTAAAATAAATAATGCTGTATGGTTATAATCTTAATAAATAAAGACAACGCCTTTATTGGATACTCCATCATTCCAACAATCCAACAATCCTTATTTCCTCCATTTCCTTTCCATTCCTCCATTTCCTTTCCATTCCTCCATTTCCTTTCCATTCCTCCATTTCCTTTCTCCTTCCTCCATCATTCCAACAATGCTAATGACCACCACAATCAATCCGGAACCTTGTAAGGGGATAAATCCCCTAAAATCACAATTATTATTAGCTTATAATCCCAGGCATAAATGCCTGGGCTAATGAACTATAACAATTATTAAAATTAGCCCAGTCCTTCAGGACTGGGTAAAAGGAATCAAGTAAAAAATACTTATGCCATTTATGGCATTAAAATAAATAATGCTGTATGGTCATAATCTTAATAAATAACAACGCCTTTATTGGATACTCCATCATTCCAACAATCCAACAATCCATTCTTCCATTTCCTTTCCATTCCTCCATTTCCTCACGGCTTCCACGACCTATCCGCGTCTCCGCAAACAATACCTGTTACATTATTAACAATGTTTTGATCCTGAACCGTCAACGCACTACCCGCCGGCAAAAATATCCAGTCCGGTTTGCTAAAAGTTGTTGTCAGTCCGGTAAATCTACGCAGAGTCATTAAAGCGTCGGTACTGTTAATAGCATTATCGTTGTTCACATCAGCCGCTAAAAGCTGAAATGCGTCTAAATCAATCCCCATTACAAATCTTCTTGCCATCATCAATGCGTCAGTCGCGTTAACTCCCGCAACATCACCTGTCTTTGAAAACGACAACGTATAATTCCCCGGCGATAGATTAGTAAAAGAATAATTCCCCGAAACATTTGTCATTGACGATGCCTGAAAACCATTAGGTCCTGTGATAGCAACATTAACATTCGCTATCTGATTTCCCGCGGCGTTATCATAAATTACTCTTCCTGAAATCGAATATGTCTGTCCAGTTATATTTACACTTCCGTCCGTAACAACAGCAGCAGGAGTTCCGTTGTTAAATATAAAAGTGTTTTTGGAATTAGTAGGATTAACGCTTGTAATGCTGCTGAACCCCGTAGTTAAATATTTTATTTTAATATTTACAATACTGCCTGAACCCGAAAGGGGAAGAGCGCTTGCCCAGGCAATATTTATAACGCCGTTGGCAGTATCCGCATAAAAGAACACCTGGTTTCCTGAAGTTCTCAGTCCCGCTGTTGTCGCGTCGGTTATCTTAATAATGTTTTTGTTATAATATAAACTGAACTGAAAAGCAGTTACATTCTTTCCCGTTAAATCACCCGTTGTAACCGGATAATATTCCTCGCCGCCTATCGTTACTGTATTTACTACAGGAAGATTAACAGAAACCTGCGCCTTCAGACTGCCGCATAAAACAAGCAGCAGCAGAAACATTAACAGCAAAACACTCTTTGAAGGATACGGCAGACTATTCATATAAAACCTCTTTCCTTTTTTTACTTTATCAGTGTCATTTTCTTTACCGAAACAAAACTCCCTGAAGTTATACGGTATATATAAATTCCCGATGGTAAATTATATCCGTTATCGTTTTTACCATTCCAGTCAACCGTATAAAATCCTCCCTCCTCCTCTCTGCTTACCAGCGTCTTAACTCTTTTCCCCAACGCGTTATATATCTCAAGCTGAACATGTCCTTTGCCCGGAAGCTGATACATTATTTTTGTTGAAGGATTAAAAGGATTGGGATAATTCTGGCTCATTTTGAATTCCGCGGGAACGCTGTTAACCGCCAATGTTCCCAAATCAGAATTTAGGTAGTCATTTAAAGAACAGCTCCCTGAAATATTTGACTCCGCATTCTTATCTTTTATTCGGATTTTTATTGTAACAATATTTCCGCTTTCAAACGGTGCTAAACCTGAGAGAGCGATCTTAAGTTTATTCCCGCTGTAATTATAAACTGACTGCACCCCCAGTCCTTTTCGCCCTTCCACGCTCAGTAATTCAAAATCTTTATCGCTTATGTTTAATTCCGCGTAAACAGATAATACATTCTGCGGCTCATTTAAATTAACCGGGATAGAAATTGTCCCGGCTCCGTTATCACAATTCAGATTTCCGAATTTAAGTGAACCCGAAGCCTGCAGTCTTTTAGGCAGAGTTCCGTCAGGGAATTTATTATAAATAACATTTGATAAAATCCAGGATGCGTCAAACGCTCCTACCATTCCGTCCTGGTTTACATCAGCGCTCCAGAAAGCAGGACCGGCAGGGTCAAACTGAGGTATAAGTCCCACAACTTCCTGCAGAATAATTGAAGCGTCATACGCCTGCACAAAACCATTCGAATCAACATCTCCGCGCGAAATATAATTGTTATTCTGTCTGCCCGGAGTACCGTGCCCCGAAGATGCGCTCCAGTTTCCGGGGATTGTATTATCCATAAAAGGATTTTTCAATGACAATGTTGGACCCTTGCCGTTTGCAAGAGTGTCCCATGGAAGTGTTCCAGTAAAAGCAACTGAGTCTACAATCTGCATATCAGTATCGAATAATCTTACCTGTTCACTTACGCTGCTTAAGCCGAATGAAAAACTTCCTATATAATTTGTTACTCCCGGAAATATAGCGGTAAACTTTGAAGCCGTCTGGCAAAGCACTAAGTAGCTGTTCGGCTGCATTACAGTGCCCGCCGGAAATATAAAATTATGCGCGTTATCATCATCTTTGAAATTGTATCCCGATATATCTACCGGCTGTGTGCTCCGATTATAAATTTCCACCCAGTCATCCGATTTGGAAGTTGACGAAGCATTATAATTTATCTCAGTAAAGATAACCGGGGAAACCATTGCGCTTCCGTCCTGTACAAAATTCGCGGTTAAATTTATATCTGTTGAAGGAGTAATATTTATCTCTGTACTGGATGCAGTGATGCTGCCCGTCCATCCGGTAAAAGAATAACCGTTTGATGCCTCGGCTGTTAGTTTTACAGGTATGTTTTTGAAATACACTCCGCTGAACGGATATTCATCTAACTTAACTGTGTTTATCTGAACCTTTCCGCCTGACTGCGATGAAACGTTAATAGTAAAATTAACAGTTCCCGCCAGACTGAATTTATTTATAAAATGCTGTCTTGCGTACTGAGGTCTGTTTACCGCGAAAGTATTTAAATAATCTACGTTGTTATTCCAGTCGGTAATATTTCCTCCCCATTTGGCAATATGCCGGGGCATTTCAGGAGCAATGGCTGCTTTAATAGTATTAATTGTATTCACCACTTTAGCCGGATCAAAAATTGTATTAACATAATCGGCGAACTTGTTTATAAAATCTGTTTTGAATTGCGGATTCAATAATAATCTTCTCAGCAGTAAAGTTGACCATGGGGGATTAGGCCAGTCGGGACCGTTCGTAGCAGTAGCCGCCGCAAGGTTGTCGTGCGTATATCCCTGCGCGGGATCAAGACCGAAACCATAATCGGTATCATAAACCATCCAGTTCCATTTACCTGTGGGAATTCTTTCGCGCCAGAATTTTATATTGCTTCCGGGCCAGTCGGTATTATCAATATAAATTTCCGAGACCATATAGCTTATAAAATTATCAACATCCATCTGGGTTTTTACATAATCATAATTTGCCTGCATGCTCATATCATTGGATGAAATATAATTGTACAGATTATTGTAATTTATATTATCCCCCTGCAGAACAGTGCCGTCCACTTCAAGCCGGTCAAGATTATCCGGATCAACTCCATGATGCTGTGCAAGGTAATGTTCCGATTCCTTTTCTCTTAAATTATGGATGCCCCAGTACTGCCCGTTAAGAAAAACAATTGCCGGGCGGTAATCCTGAACATCAAGTCCGGTTTTCTTTAAAACTGTCTGTTCCATTTCATCGCGCATCATTGTTCCTTCATTATCCTGCCCGCCGTTCCTTAACATAAACGACTGGTAGCTTGAGCAGGGGAGATCAGGAAAAAGTTTATACGCAATTTCATTATATCCGTATTTCCCTCTGGCAAAAACGGCAAGTGATTTCTCGGGATTTATTCTTGACCATCCTCCCGCAATCTGAACGCCCGCGTCGATGCTGAATCCCTGTTTTCCATCCGGTTCAAATAATTCAATGTGGATTGGTTTTTCCCAGTCCTGCCAGTAATTGGCGCCGTAATACGGTTCAACCTTTTTGGCATTGGGACCCAGGACATAAATGCCCGTATTCCAGTCAAAGAAATTTGCTGAATCTGTGCTAATGGAAAATACCGGCAGATTATGATTTTCATTTATAAAATAAGTATTTGTAGTAATGCTGCTGTTTATAAAACCTGTTTTAAATGCCTTAGCCCTAAGTACCATTGTTGAATTTATATTTAGAGGGGAAGCATAAGAAGCCGAACTCATAGTAGGTTCCGATCCGTTCAATGAATATTTTATAACGGCTCCGGGAGTTGATTCGCTTAAAGATATAGTTACACCGCCCGAAAAAAATCCGCCTGCCGAAGAAAACTGCGGTGGATCAGTTATACCTGTATAGCCGGTAGTATTATTTGTTGTACCGGGAGTTGTTGAAGAAAAATAAAACCAGGAGCTGCTGCCGTCCGGTTGTCTTCCTGTAGAAACATCGGGAGGAAGAGCCGGGGCAATAACCTGATCAATTAAATTTCCGGCGGCATCGCTGAGAGATAAAGTTTCACCAGAAGCGCTTATTTTGAAACTTGTATGGAGATGGGTGAAGTCTGAAGTTCTGTTATAGCCCGAGCAGAAGACAACTAAAAACTTATGCGGCTGAATTGAGCCGGAAGGGAAGACCCATTTCAGGGGATTTGCAGGATCATCTGATAAACCGAAACCCGTAAGAGTAACAACCGAAGAACCCGGATTATAGATTTCGAGCCAGTCGGGATACTCGCCGTTTTCATCGGCGATAGTATAACTGTTAGAACTGACAATTTCGTTTATTACGACCGCCTGTGAATATGCATAGGAGGCGCTTATTAAAATCAGCAGAATAATGAACCGAAAAATCTTTCCAAACATGCTTAACTCCGAATTAAGAATGATCCAGGTGATGTATTATCTTGAGATAATTGGAAGTTAAACTGTATCAAATTAATCGCCAATTGATACAATTCGCCTTAAAAACACCTGAATTAAAGCTTTTAATCTATGTCAAATTTCCTACTGCCATATATTATTCAAATAACTCTGCCAGACTTCTCCATTCCT
>CAWAZD010000015.1:0-128599 GCA_963786395.1 uncultured Ignavibacteriales bacterium
GGGAATGCCTTCACCAGAGTTAGCATCTGGCTCTCGGTTATGCTCAGTAGCGAATTCAGCGCCTCGGCCGGAGCAACCAACGTTGCTGGAGCAGGCTTCTCGACGCCCTGCTGCGCTTTCGCTACCGGTGCCACCAAAGACATGACAACTAAACTTACTGCTACCACAATCTGCTTCATCGCGTTCATTGTTTCCTCCGTGGGCTGCGCTACACCGAACAGGCATGGGCTACTGGCCCTGTTCCTCAAAAACGGACCGTTTGACGCTGACACGCCTTCTGAAATCCAAAAGCCAGAATCACTTCGCTGCTCACTAATTGCGACAAGTCAAGAAGAATCCCGTGAGACAGACATCGCGGCGGGCACTCAACACCGGCTGCGCGGCAGAAGAGGTTCCCCTTTCTGCACTTTCCCCCTGACTGCCTGCAGCCCTTTCAAATGAACTAAAGCGCGTTCTATGAGGACCAATCCAGTCTCAATGACTGCACCCGATCAGTTGGGAACGTCTGGTCAGGCGGCCCATTCATCGACTCGGCGCATGATCTCCATCAGCCAACATCCCAACAGGATGACAGAGCCCCACAATAGGAAGGGAACGCCGTAGAGTAGGAGATTCTTGCGCGAACGGGCTAACTCAAAACACCTGCATCTTCACGATCGCGTACACGTTCGCTGAGAGATAAGCGACCGCCAAACAGCTCACTACCAAGTTATTCATCTTGTTTCCCTTCCTCTTACCGTGGGAGTTCCGCGCCGGTCGTGAAGGTCGCGCCGATCACAATGTTTCCTCTTAGTCAGAGCGCAGTGGCGACGACCGAGCCGGCGCCGCTGCCTTTTGTATCGCATCAAGTGCGCACTGGTATGCGAGTCATTGAGGACCATCCTCGATGCCAGCACCCTCCTGGACGTCCAGGCCTTAGAGTCTTGGACGAGCCCCCATCCACCGGAAGTTCAGCGCCGGTCGTGAAGGTCGCGTCGAACGCAAGGAAGAGGACGGCCTTCGCGATTTCGTCTGACGTTCCCCACCGCTTCATCGGGACCATACCAGGGATTTTCTCCCTCATCTGAGCGGCTGCATCAGCGGGAAACGCTTTGCCGAGGATTGGCGTGTCGATGGGACCCGGCGTCACTGCGTTGACGCGAATTTCCCGAGGAAGAAGCTCAGCAGCAAGCCCCCGGGCGAATGATCGCAGCGCAGCCTTGGCGCCTCCGTATGCGGCTTGGCCGGGCATTCCCTTGGCGTTGGCGATCGAGGTCGTGAGGACGACGGAAGCTCCCCGGCTTATGAGTGGTGCGAGCTTCTGGGCCGCGAAAAACGGCCCTTTGGCGTTCAGGTTGAACATCTCGTCGTAGATAGCTTCGGTCACGCGCTCGAGAGGCGTTGGAATACTGAACCCGGCGTTGACGAAGAGCAGGTCGAAGGTGCCGGTGTCGAATTCGGCCATCACCCGAATGGCCAGGGCGTCGATGTCCGTCAACGACCGCGCGTCGCTCGAAACCACGATGGCGTCTTTTCCAAGCTCTTTCTTCGCCGATTCCAAGCCCTCCTTCGAGCGACCCGTCACCAGAACACGCGCACCCCCATCAAGGAGCATCTTCGCCGTGGCGAGCCCCATGCCGCTCGTGCCGCCGATAATTACCACTTTCTTACCTTCGTACCGTTTCATATGAATTCTCCTTGTGAGGCCAGGGTTGCGTTGCTTATTTAGAACTGTTTGGTACGATAATAGACAGCACGGCCACCGGTATCCCTGTTGATATTTCACAGGAATATTTGTTTAATTCCTATGAACTATTGAGAAGTGAATTCAGATGTTTGCCAATTTATCCTTTATGTTCAGACTTTACAAAACCATTTACGCTTCCTGAAGTAAGAGAAAACTACAGCAGTACAACATTTTATTTTCCCGGTTCAACATTGGGAAATTTAACTCATTTAGATGCTAAAAAACTAATTAACCATGCCGGTAAATTATGCGGGAATAAAGGAATATTTCTTTTAGGTGTAGACCTTATTAAAGATTATGATATTATTGAAAATGCATATAATGATAAAGAAGGAGTTACTGCTGAATTTAATCTAAACATACTTTCAAATGTAAATAAGGAAACAGGAGCCGATTTTATTGAGAGTAATTTTAGTCACCTTGCATTCTTTAACCAAGCAGAGTCAAGGATGGAAATGCATCTTGTTAGTGAAATGAAACAGAGTGTTCATTTGAACGGGGAAACAATTAACATTGACAAAGGTGAGCATATATTAACAGAATATTCATATAAATATAGCATTGAGATGCTGAGGGAAATAATCAAAGAGTCTTTTTATATAGATAAATTTTGGACTGACAGAAACAGGTTATTCGGAGTGTTTTTATTAAAGCGGTAATATAGGAATATTACCGCTTTATGAATTTTACTAAGTGTGCTTTTCTTTGAAGTTCTTCCTTACTTTTCTTTGACACAAAGAAAAGTAACAAAAGAAATATCGGGTGTAAATCATTTGCTAAAAAATTCAGCGCTTCGTTTGTACAATTTGTAAATTCAACTGGCGGAAATAAACTCGCTCCGACTTAGAAGTCGGAGCTCAGACATATTTCCTCATCTACTCCAAAACATTTTCTTATATTTAGCCGACGCTGAATTTTCTTGACGCAAATAATTTAAGGCCGGAAATAAGGAAGAACAATTAAAAATTAGAATTAAAAAGAAATAAGGAGATATAAGGAATAGATTCCCGCTTTTGCGGGAATAACAAGCATTTGCGGGTTTGTCAAAAGGAAAAATAAGGATATTATTTCAGGTTGTCATCTGAGAGGTGGAATTTATGGATCAATCTGTGAAATACAGGTGCTATAATTACACCAACGGCGACAAGAAATATAATTCCTGAAAATAACGCATACAATGAAGCAAACAATTTACCGCCAAATGATTTAACCGGATCAACCGGACCCATTCCACCTAATATCATAGAAGCATTAAGGAGTGAATCGATCCAGGGTAAATTCTCTAAGCAATGATATCCTAATACTCCTATCGCAAGCGCACCAATAATGATCCCACAAGCGAAAAGAAAATGTTTGACCAGTCTGCCTAAATATGCGGGTCTATCAAGCAGCGGTTTTGATTTGTGTTCATAGTGAAACATATTATTCTTGTGGAGACATTCCAATTGCAGACCATTCTTCGAAAGCAGGTCCATAAACGCCGGGAACTTTTAACCCGGCTTGTCTCATAAGTACGGTCATTTGACCACGATGGTGCATTTGGTGGACGAGTAAAACTGAGAGAGTTTGCCCTTTTGTCCAGGTTTGTCCGTACATATTTATTTCATCTTTTAAGGCATTATCATTCCATTGTATTGACAGTGCATTTTTAAAAGAGTTGACAGCTTTTACAAATTCATCCATTATAACTTTAGCCTCAGAAGGAACAATTTTATCATCAACATTATATAGACCCGTAATACCCGCCGCGGTTCCCATTTCACCGAATGAACCAGTAATATGCCAGGCGAGCCGTCCTAAAGACCTGCCTTTTTCAGTCACTTTTTGATTAAGAGATTCATCTGAAAGGTACTTTAACATTTTTAAAGTTGCACCAGATTCATAATCAAAATCGTTTAAGAATTCAGATATTTTAGTATAATTCATATAACCTCCAATTTAACTCAAGTTAATTAATATTTCATTTAATTTATTAAGATTGGAAATCCATTCTTCTTTTTTACTTCTTTCTTTAGCCACCACTTCGGGAGCGGCATTCTGAACAAACTTTTCATTAGAAAGTTTTTTGTTTATTGCTATAAGAGAACCTTCAAATCTTTCTATTTCTTTTCTCAAACGAGCCCGTTCGATATTGAGATCAATAAGCCCTTCAAGCGGAATAAAGATTTCGCAGTCTTTAATAACGGCTGAAGCGCTTGCTTTCGGTTTTACAAGTTCAGGATCAGCAGTAAGATTTTCAACACGGGCAAGCTTCTTAATATATTCAACCTGGTGGGGTCTAACCTCAGTGGTTTTAATGAATACATTGAGAGCTTTTGAAGGGGGTATATTCATTTCACCTCGGATATTCCTAATTGCTGTAATGATATTTTGCACAAACTCCATTTCCCTTTCGGCTGACGGGTTAATTTTATTCTCATCTACTTCGGGATACTTTGAGATTAGAATACTTTCACCTTCTTTTCTTAAATCAATTAAATGCCATAACTCTTCCGTAATGAACGGCATAAACGGATGAACTATTTTAAGGAGGTTTTCAAAATAGATGAGCGCTCTGGTTAACGCTGCAGCTTTTATTTCTTCATCTTTAGCATAGAACCTGTTTTTAGAAAACTCAATAAACCAGTCGCAGAAATCATTCCAGACATAGCTATAAATAAGTTTAGAGGCATTATTGACCTCGAAGTGTTCCATGGCTTTATTTAATTCTTTCAAAGTCTGATTGAAACGAGACTCAATCCAATGATCTGAAAAATCTATATGTTTACCGGCGAGTTTCTTATCAACCTTAATAGTTTGTGCATTCATAAGAAGGAAGCGACCGGCATTCCAAATCTTGTTAGCAAAGTTTCTACCGATTTCACATTTGTCCTCACTAAAAAGAACATCCTGTCCAAGAGGAGCCAGATAAATCATTGTGAATCTTAGTGCATCTGCGCCATATTCAGCAACGACATTAAGCGGGTCAGGAGAGTTACCAAGAGACTTGCTCATTTTTCTTCCCTGAAGATCTCTAAGGACGCTAGTGAAATAAACATTTTTAAAGGGGATATCTTTTTTGAAATGAAGACCAGCCATAATCATGCGTGCGACCCAGAAGAAAATAATATCAGGCGCTGTTACCAGGGTATCGGTAGGATAATAATATTTTTGTTCTTCTTCGGTTCTGAAAACCTCATAAGCCCAAAGCCAACTTGAAGACCAGGTATCAAGGACATCTTCGTCCTGTCTCCAGTTTTCAATATCAACCGGTGGATGAACTTCGCAATAGATTTCATTAGTAGTTTTATGATACCAAACCGGGATCCGGTGTCCCCACCATAATTGCCGTGATATGCACCAATCCTTTAAATTACTTATCCAGTGGTCATAAGTTTTAACCCAATGTTCAGGGTAAAACTTAATTTTACCTTCATTGACAACTTTTAATGATTCAACAGCGAAGTCATCCATTTTCATGAACCATTGTACGGAAAGATAAGGTTCAATAGGAACACCACCACGTTCAGAATAACCGACCTTATTCTGGTAGTCTTCTGTTTTAGTAAGGTAGCCAAATTCTTCAAGCCGGGCTATAACTTTTTTTCTTACTTCATAACGATCGAGTCCACGGAATTCTTCGGGGACATTATGATTTGTAGAGGCATCTTCGTTGAAGATATTTATTATTTCAAGGTTATGCCTTTTTCCCATTTCATAATCATTAACATCATGTGCGGGAGTAACTTTTACAGCACCTGTACCAAAATCCAATGAGACATACTCATCAGCAAATATGGGAATTTCTCTTTCCACTATAGGGAGTAAGACTTTTTTACCAATATATTTTTTATATCTTTCATCATTTGGATTAACTGCAATGCCTGTATCACCAAGCATTGTTTCAGGGCGTGTAGTAGCCACAACTATAAAATCGTTAGAATCCATTACCGGATATTTAATATACCAGAGTTTACCGTTGACTGTTTTAAATATAACCTCTTCATCGGAAATAGCAGATTTAGAGGCAGGGTCCCAGTTAACCATTCTGTAGCCGCGGTAGATCCTATATTCCCTGTAAAGCTGAACGAAAGTTTCAATTACTTTTTTGTAATAGTCATCGTCCATAGTAAATCTTTCTCTATCCCAATCGCAGCTGACACCAATTTTTCTTAAGTTGCTTATAAATAATTCCGCCGTACTTTTCAGTCCATTCCCAGCAGTGTTTGATAAACTTCTCGCTGCCAATTTCATACTTATCAATATTTTGTTCTTTAAGCAATTTTGTTACTTTTGTTTCAGTAGCAATTGAGGCATGGTCAGTACCGGGTACCCAGCAAGCATTAAAGCCCTGCATTTTTTTAGTGCGGATAAAAATATCCTGCAGAGTATTATTCAGAATATGTCCCATGTGAAGGATGACCTGTCACATTAGGCGGCGGAATTACTATCGTATAATGGTTTTTTTGAATGATCGACCTCTGAATGAAAAAGTTTGTTATCAAGCCAGTACTTGTACCATTTATCTTCAACAGCGTTTGGATTATAGGCTTTAGGAATTTCGTTATTTGGAATATCGGACATTACAATTCTCGTATTGGAAAAACATTGATTAAAGAAAAACAAATTCAAAACCTTCGAGGTTCATGAAAACCTCGAAGGTTAAAAAACGTCCTTACCCCCTTTATTATGGAGGAATAAGGCAGGAAATGATAAATTCTTACAAATATAACTAAATTTTAACTATTTTATTAAATAGAGGTAGTTTGGGAGTTTGATTTTGATGCCGTAATAAGATCCTTCAAAATCGCTCGACTGGTCACCAACGGAAGCAATGATATCATAACCTTTGATGGTTAGTTCCTTTCTTTTTCCGGATTTGAATTTACCTGTTGTAATATGCAAAGAATTGTTTTTCAGAATCAAAGTATCAAAGATGGAATATCCTGCGGTCTTTAGATTTTTATATGTAACCTCATATTGTGAGCTGTCTCTTCCGGTAATGAAAATTACTTTTATGTGTTTAGAAACAACAAAATCATAAAGCGATTTAACTTCCGGAATTGCCGGAGCTTTAGCTTCATTTATCCAATCATTCCACAATGATTCAACATATCCGAAATGAACACTTTTAACGGCTTCATAATTTGAAAGAGCAGTTTCATCTACATCAAATACAACTACTGATTTATTGTCCGGTTTAACATTATTTATTTCATCTTCAGCGGAGACAATTATTTCTTTCAGGTCATTTGAATATCTACCTGACTCGTAATAATTCTGCACCTGCATTTTAGCAGTTTGCAGATTCATTGGAACAGAAGAACAGGATGTGAAAACAAATACTATTATACTGATAATAAAGAGTTTGATTATGTACAGGTTAGGTTTCATAAGTTCTATTAATAATTTGTGTTTTATTTAACAAAAAAGGTTTACTTCAAATGTAAAACAAAGT
This sequence comes from uncultured Ignavibacteriales bacterium, assembly GCA_963786395.1. Taxonomy (GTDB): domain Bacteria; phylum Bacteroidota; class Ignavibacteria; order Ignavibacteriales; family Ignavibacteriaceae; genus Fen-1301. The sequence continues at coordinate 7,164 of CAWAZD010000015.1, forward strand.
TGTTTTAATTTTGAAATTAATTATTCAATTATTGTACAGAATTTTTATAACTTGGCAAAATATTTCTAAGTTTACTTGTTTTCCAAATGGCACAAATATTGTCTGAATGCGAATCCAAACTGAAGAAAGAGGACCATTAGATTACATTTGAAAATATTCTTTATAGTGTTGATAATATCATTTAAAAGTTTTGCTCAACTTGAATATTCTGATATTCCGTTAAGTGTTTTAGCGGGAAGTCTTCATGGAATATCAGAAGCGTATCGATTAGATAATAATTTGTCTAAGACCGTTCCACATATAAATAGTAAATGGCATACTTATTCTGCCTTATCCACAATGATAACGGCTTCAATTCCCCTGGACATTTATCTGACGGATGAAAATAAACTCTTAGGTAAGGCAATCCGGGGTTATGGAGATTTAGTACTTTATGCAATTTTCAGTGATGGCGTAATGAATGCCGAAAGGGGTTACAATTGGTTTCATGTGAGCAGTACATCAGGATGGGCATTAGAACAAGTCCTTAACCCGCAAATCAAAATTTTCTTACTGGCATCTTATGTGGCATTAAGAATTTTATATGAAAATGTCTGGAAGGAGGATGAAACACCCCCTCATTCTGAGGATATGCCGGTAGGGTTGCGGTGAAGGGGATTCTTTAGAATTACCTAAACTAATAGATTCAAAAATTACATTATTTCTCACTATCAGGAAACCCATGAGAGGCTGGAATTCTCATTTTGGGGAAATCCAGGGGTGGGAGGATAAGACTTTCAGTATCAAAATGTTCACTTTGGTTTGGCATGTTAGTTGTAGTCATAACAGTTGAATGTCCAGCAGATAGACATTAACTGTAAAAATTGAAACAGAATCTGATTAATGTTTGTCATATTGGCAGAACATAAGACAAACTGGCAGAAAAGTATGACAACACATAATTTCAAGCGCATAAAGACCCACCTAAAGTAAAGAAAATCCAACTCGAACTGGCTCACAAATGGCTCATATCTGGCTCACAAGTGGCTCTTTTAAACACCTTGCAAGACGAGTGTATGAACCGGGTAATAAGCTATTTTGGGGAGAATTGTTGATTTTTTCTGAAATATTATTTAATATTTCAACGTTAAATGCGGAGAAATTTCTATGGCAAGGGTAAAAGGCATAGTGGTAGGATTACCGACCGGAAAATGTGGTGACATTGTTTATAAAATCCGGTATGGACAATCGTTTATGTACAAGGCATGTCAGGATTTCCATAAAAGTGAGAGTGATGCTTCAAAGGCGATAAGGGAGCGGATGAAGGTAATGTCAGAGTTCGGCTCAATTGTAAGATCTGTTCCGGAACTTTATTTAATATGGAAAGAAGCGGATGTTAAAGCAAAGGCAGCATATCATAAAATACAAAAGTTAAACGCAAAGCTTTTTGAGAGAAACAGACCTACGACAATAAACAAGATAGTTCCGGACCATGGATTTGAATCCCCAGTAAGCGCAATAGAATTTACCAGCAGCGGGATTAGCATAAAAACAGAAATGGACAAGTATGAAGAAATAGATAAATTAATAAGGAAGTTTGTTGCTGTAAATGTTGTGTGCGTGTATGAGCCGGTTAATCCTGAAATGAAATATTTCCAAATGTTCGCTGTCAGGAAAGATCTAGGTTTATGCTTAACTAAAGTGGTACTTGAAATAGATTTTTTATTTGAGGAAGAGATAAAGCAATTGGTGGCGGGGTATAAAAAGGGAATAGTTTATTTTGAAATAATACCGGTTGACGAGTTAGGAAAGCCGTTAAGTTTTTCTGATTATTATGCGCATGAATTTGAATTGGGGGAAGTTGAAGAAGAGAAAGAAAATGTTTTGGAGTCTGTTAAATAAATAGTCAAAGAAGTCCGAGGATTGAAAAAGAGCCAATGGAGCAGGATTATTCCATTAATAGATTGTTGATTTTATGTCAGAAATGACATATTTTAGTTATGAAAACCTACAATAAAGCTTTGGTCTGGTTGCATGGCGAAATAAAATCGCCGCCTTTTACTCAAAAGGCAAGAATTGAAACAGGTTTTCAACTCAGACTGATAAGACTCCAATTAAAATAATAGAAAACTGCAAGCATAGGATCAATTTGTATGAATCAGATGGGAAATAAATTATGAATACACAGAAAAGAAAAAAATTAGAAGAAAAGGGATGGGAGGTCGGAACAGATCAGAATGACGGGTAAATTTAATATATTTGTTGATTCAATAATTTTAGAAAACGTATGATTAAGGCGATATTATTTGACCTGGATGGAGTAATTTCAGATTCACTGCATTACCATTATTTGGCATGGGATCAAATGTTTCAAAAAATAGGAGGGAGTGTAACTGAAGAGAGTATATTACTAACCGAAGGAATGAATTCATTCGAAATACTTCCTAAGTTGCTGAAACAGTTTAATATAAATCTTCCGGTTGAAGAGCACAATAAATTTATAGAAGATAAACGGAGCCTTTTCCGTCAGATAGCGAAAATATCATATTACCCATACGCATTCGAAACAATAGAAGAGTTGAGAAGTCGGGGATACCGTACTGCTCTTGTAACTGCATGCGCCAGAAGGAATATGGAGAAATCTGTAGACTCTGAACATCAGAAATTATTTGATTTTATAATAAGCGGAGATGATGTTTCGCGTGCTAAGCCAAGTCCGGAACCATATCTTACAGCGCAAAGAACTTTGGGAATTGAAGTGTCAGAATGTGTAGTAATAGAGAATGCACCCCTGGGAGTAGAATCTGCACACAACGCCGGAATGATTTGCGTGGCTGTGGAATCAACATTGGGGAGGGAATATCTTCAGAAAGCTGACTTTATTATTAATGAAATTCAGGAGCTAACCGGATTCTTCCCAATACTGAAAAGGTAAGAAATTAAATTTCATGTTTAGGGGATCCCTGATTATCCCGACATGTAGGGAGTAAACACATGCGGAAGGGGATGACAAAACAAATAAGGGTAAACGCCTCCGGCGTTTATCGGGAGGGTCACAGATCCTCCCTACAGAAATTGCTCTATGGACAGGGTTATCAGGGGATGGGGAAGATGATAAAAAACGTTGTCCCTTTACCGGGAGTACTTTCAACATTTATAGTCCCATGCATTAATTCAACGGATCTTTTTGTAATAGTTAAGCCAAGCCCGGTTCCTTCAAAAGAACGTCCCATTCCTTCACTTGCCTGTCTAAATTCTTCAAAAATAATATTCTGATCAACTTTGCTAATACCGATACCAGTATCTACGACTTTAATAATGCATCTTGGAATATCATCAATAACTTCTACATAGCTATTTATAGTGATTCCCCCTTCAGGAGTAAATTTCAGGGCATTATTCACAAGATTATTCATAACCTGACTAAAAATTCTTTTATCTAAAAATGCATAGACATTTTTATCGGGGCAATCGTAATTAAGATAGAGATTTTTATTTTGAGCAGCCATTTCAAAAGTGGTGAGGATTTCACAAATCAATTCATAGATGTTAATCCTTTCCATATTAATTAATTCTCTGTTTGATTCAATGCGGGCAAGATCAAGAACAAGATTCAGGGTATTTAGGAGTCTTTTGCCGCCGGTATGGATAGAGTCCGCCATTTTTTTTAGTTCAGGGTCTTCAAGTTCATTTCTAAGCATTTCTGAATAACCGAGAATACCTATCATAGGAGTTCTAAGTTCATGGCTCATATTGGAAAGGAAATTAGTTTTCAATCTGTTCATTTCCTCTGCCTTTTCTTTAGCCCTGACCAATTCATCTTTAGCACGAATGGTTTCAGTAATATCCTGAAATACCCCAAACAGAACTTTTTTTTCTCTGTCATATTCTGCCATTGAATGAATATCGCGAATTTTGCCTGTACCAAGGTTCCTGATTTTAAATTCCACATCATAGGGAATATTATTTTCAATGAGATCCTGCATAGCACGGTCAAGGATCGGTCTGTATTCAGGCAGTGTAAATTTTTTAATTTCAGTTAAAGATAATTCATTTGATATCACCCCATAAATCCGGGCTGCACCATCGGAGGCAGTAACCATCCCGTTATCGAGATGAAGTTCCCAATTTCCTGTTTTGGAGATTAGTTCTGCTTTTTTTAATCTGGCTTCACTTTGGTGGATTAAATTCTCAGAAATGTTTAACTCTTTTTCTTTAAGGAACAATGTCCTGTAGATATTTCTTTGGCGGAATTGGTAGACACCGCCGAGCCATGTTATAAACAATATTATCAGGAGGGCAATAAAGAAAATAAAGTTTATTTCTCTGGAATTAAATCCCGAATATTTTTTAATTTCAAAAGAATAGTAGAGAGAGGCGCTGAGGATAACAATAATGCTGGCGATGGCAATTATGCTTAGCAGGTGTCCCTTTTTAGAAAGAACGTATTTGTAGTCGTCATTCATTATCGAAACCCTGAATTAAATGCGTCCAAACAATAACAAACCCAACCTGCCAAATACAGAATACAAAATACAGATAGTTTAATTTTATTTCAATTTATTATCAATAAATAAGGAGAATAAATGGATTGTTGGAGGAATGGATTGATGGAATGGTGGATTGGTGGAGTAATGTAGAACCGGTGGAACGGAAATGGCAAACAGGAAAAAATATTAAAGAAAGTTTTTAATTACGTGGAAAATTGTCCATATTTTATGGATTTTAGTAACTGTAGATTTTAAATATTATTTCAGGAGTTTGTAGGAATGGCAGTAATCAGACCTTTCAGAGCATTAAGACCTTTAACTAAAACTGCTCCGGTTGTTTCAAGTGTTCCCTATGATGTAGTAAACAGAGAAGAAGCAAAGGAGTTTGCGGATGGAAACCAATTATCTTTTTTAAGAATTACCAGATCAGAAATTGATTTTGATAACAGTGTAAATGCTTATTCGCCTGAAGTATACGCGAAAGCAAAAGAAAATTTAGAGAAGCTGAAAATGGAAGCTCCTCTTCAGATGGACGAGAAACCTCATTTCTATCTTTATAAACTTGTAATGAACGGAAGACCTCAAGTAGGAATCTGCGCCACTTTTTCTGTTGATGACTATGATAACAATGTAATATTGAAACATGAGAAAACACGCAAGGATAAAGAAGACGACAGAACAAATCATATCATAACCACTGAAGCTCAAACGGGTGTAGTATTCCTTACTTATCGCGGTGTAAAGGACATAAATGAAGTAATCAAAAAAACAATGAATGGAACTACTCCGGTTTATGATTTTTCATCAGCAGATGATATTAGTCATACAATATGGATTCTTCCTGATGAGTACAATGATATTATTGTAAAAGAAATTGCTAAGGTTAAGAATCTTTACATAGCAGATGGTCACCACCGTGCTGCCAGTGCAGGAAGATCACGTAAAGTTAAAATGGAAGCGAATCCAAATCATACCGGAGATGAAGAGTATAATTATTTTATAGCTGTACTTTTTCCCGCGGAACAACTTAAGATACTTCCTTATAACAGAACTGTTCATGACCTTAATGGTTTGTCAAGAGATGAATTTCTTAAGAGTATAGGTGAGAAATTTACAGTTGAAAAAACCGATGTAAAAGAGCCGGCAGCCAAAAGAAGTTACGGAATGTATCTTGACGGACAATGGTATTTATTGAAGCCAAAAGATTCTGTGCTTGCGGGGATAAAACTTTCCAAATCAGTAGCTGATACACTGGATGTAAGTGTATTGCAGGATTTCCTGCTTAACCCGGTTCTTGGAATTGATGATCCTCGTACAAATAAAAGGATTGATTTTGTGGGCGGTATCAGGGGCACAAAAGAACTTGAGAAATTAGTTAACAGCGGGAAAGCCGCGGTTGCTTTCTCATTATATCCCGTGGCTGTTGATGATTTGATGAACATTTCGGACGCAGGAGAAATAATGCCGCCGAAATCGACATGGTTTGAACCAAAACTCAGGGACGGATTGTTAGTGCATTTGATTTGAGGAAGGGTCCCTTTCTAAACCTTCGAGGTTGATGAAAACCTCGAAGGTTAATTGAGAAGCTAATGAGATTTTTAGAAACACATAATAAATATAAGAAGGTAAAATATGAAAGAAAGAATTTATAACTTCAGTGCAGGACCGGCAGTAATACCGGAAGAAGTTTTAAAAGAGGCACAGGAAAATTTATTTTCACTTCCAGGAGTGGGAATGTCAGTGCTTGAAATAAGCCACCGTTCAAAGACATTTGACGCAATACATGCAGAGGCTAATCAGAATTTAAGAACTTTGCTTGGAATAAGTGCAGATTATGAAATATTATATTTACAGGGGGGCGCAAGTCTTCAATTCTCAATGGTGCCATTAAATTTAATGCCTCCAAAAAATAAGGCGGATTATATTTTGACAGGTGCATGGTCAAAGAAAGCACAGAAAGAAGCAAAGAGAGTGGGCGTTGTAAATGCAGCGGCATCAACTGAAGCAGAAAACTTCAAAAGAATTCCAAAACAGTCAGAGCTAAAATTGGACCCGGACGCTTCATACGTGCATTATACTTCGAATAACACAATATTCGGTACAGAATGGAGCAGCGAACCGGAAGTTGGAAATGTTCCTCTTGTTTGCGATGCTTCTTCGGATATACTTTCCCGAAAGCTTGATATAAATAAATATGCATTAATATATGCAGGCGCGCAGAAGAACATTGGTCCTTCAGGCGTAACATTAGTAATAATCCGCAAAGACATGCTTGAGAGAAGTTCAGACAGTCTGCATACCATGCTGAATTATAAAGTTCATGTTGAGAACGAATCACTTTACAATACACCTTCTGTTTTCGGCATATATATAATACAGCTTGTATCGAAATGGCTTCTTAAGAACGGGGGACTTGATGCAATGTACAAGACCAATGTTGAGAAAGCAGATTTTATATACAACGCGATTGATAACAGCGGCGGTTATTATAAAGGACATGCTGATAAAGACAGCCGTTCATTAATGAACCTTACATTCAGACTTCCAAGTGAAGATCTTGAAAAGAAGTTTATTGCTGAAGCAACCGCGGCTGACTTTAACGGATTGAAAGGTCACAGATCTGTGGGCGGCTTAAGAGCATCTATTTATAACGCATTCCCGAAGAAGGGCTGCGCGGACTTAGCTGAATTCATGAAAGAGTTCCAGAAAAAGAACGGATAAAACATACAGAGGTTATTATGAAATATTTACTTCCCGGGTTATTAATAGTATTGATGACATTTATCTGCTCATGCAGTAAAAAAGAGAAACTGAAACTGGAAGCAACAATCAACACGACTTATGCTTTTAATTTAGATTCCGCCTGGGAAGTAAATATTTCAACTAAAGTTAAGGGGTTCAATCAAGAAACCATTAACGACAAATTCAAAACTTCCCTCTCGTACAGTATTGATATAATAAAACCGGGAGGAGAAACAGTGAAGGGGCTTGTAAATAAAACCGAAGATAAGATAGAGAAGGAGAAACTTCCGGATATAATTCTTGACTCGCAGTTTAATCTTGATGCCACTTACAAACCCGGGAAATATACAATTGTAATTAATCTGAAAGATGTTGCAACCGGGCAAACCACAACAGCGACCAAGGATTTGGATTTATCTTCAGAATAGTGTGATTAAAGTTAAATAGTAAAGTAGTTGAATCTCCTTGAAACCTAAAACTTGAATCTTTGTTTAAGATTATGTATCTAATTGTACAGAATTCACTTAAATAGAGAATATTGATGAGAACAGAAAAGATAATGGAACAGGTAGCCAAATTGGGAATTGATTATATGGCATATCTGGAGATGACATCTGAGGAAATTAAAAAAACAGTTCCGGAAGAGTTACTCCAGGAAGAAAGGGTTGTTTTTGAAACTAAAAAATTAAACATGCACAGAATGTTACGCATAGATAAAAGTTACATTCCGGGCATGGATATCGTGAAAGAAGTTTCGAAAATAGACGAGAATCAAACATGGATGATTATTACTGAAAATTGGTGCGGGGACTCAGCGCAAAATCTTCCTTATATTGCAAAAATTGCTTCGATAAGTAAACATATTGATCTTAAAATCATTTTAAGGGACTCAAATCCTGAAATTATGGATATGTATCTGACAAATGGAGCGAGGAGTATACCAAAATTAATTTCTTTTGATGAAGAAGGCAATGAATTATTCCGCTGGGGTTCCCGACCCAAAGCAGCGCAGCAATTGGTGAATAAATTGAAGGCAGAGGGATTCGAGAAAAAATATTTTATTGAAAAACTTCATTCCTGGTATGCAAAGAACAAGGGAAGTGATTTAGAGATTGAATTTCTGGACCTTATTAAAAATTCAAACCTAATAAAGAATTCTGTTTAATTTTAGCCAATATTGAATTATGTTAAGGAGCAAAATAAAATAAATAAGGTGCTCCATGGCTATTGAGGAAGTTACGACCGCTCCAGTTGAAAAAGAGGGAATTCTAAAACAAACCTATCGCGAGGTTACTCAACCATTCAAAGATCTTTTTAAGGCATCCAGAGCTTTATGGGGTATTAATATCTCTTATCTTTTAGAGGGGTTGACATACTTTGGAGTAGTTGGATTACTTGTTATTTATTTCAATGATTTTGTGGGGCTGAATGATATAGATGCGGGTCATATGGTTGGAGTCCTGACGGCAGGCATAACATTAAGCATGTTGTTTTTAGGAGCCGCTGTTGATATAATCGGGATCAGAAAGTCACTTATTTGGTCTTTGATTTTTATGTTGATAGGAAGGATTCTTTTAACCATGGCGCCGGGATTCTTTGGAACACGGGGTATGTGGTCTTCTACACATTTAATGGCAATGGGAGGAATTTTAGGAATAGTAATTGGATACGGAATGTATCAGCCCGCCTGTTATGCTGCAGTAAAACAATTCACCACAGAAAAAACATCGGCGATGGGATATGCAATGCTTTATGCTTTGATGAACCTGGGCGGATTTCTACCGGCCATAATTTCGCCTCTTGTAAGAGAAAAAATGGGATATGGAATTATCGGTGTTTTCTGGGTTTATGTAGCTTTAACGATTGTGGGTATTGGAGTAATAATTACAATATTAACAAAAAAAGCGATCAAGGATTCCACGGTATCTATTATTTCAAAAAATAAAGATGACAATGGTTTAAAGGTATTCTTAGATACACTGGGTCAAAAGATTAAAGAAAAGAAAAAAGAAGCCATTATAGGTTGTATTGTTTTAGGGGTTTTGCTTGTTGCAACAATTCTAAAGGAATTATTCTTTAAAGAAATGCAATTTTCAAATCAGGTATTGCAGTATATTTTTAATATTAACTGGTTTTATTTATGGCTGCCGGCATTATTTCTGTTTGGAATTTTGATTATTACAGACCCCAGGTTTTTTTATTTTATTTTAATATTAATTCCTGTACAAACTTTATTCGCGCATAATTGGTTAACGCTTCCTTTATATTTTGCACGTGCATTTACTGGACCTGTTCATACTTATTTCGATTTCTTCTCGAACATTAATCCTATTTTAATTTTTGTGTTAACACCAATGGTAGCCGCACTTACAATGGAGAGGAATGCCTATAAAATGATGATCATAGGAACATTTGTAATGGCATCACCTACGTTTATACTTGCATTAGGGCCAAGCATAACAACAGTTTTTGCATATCTTATAATTATGACAATCGGTGAAGCCATGTGGCAGCCGCGGTTTCTACAGTGGGTAGCTGAAATAGCACCCAAAGGAATGACGGGAATTTATATGGGAATAGGTCAGTTCCCCTGGTTCCTCACAAAAATTGTTACGAGTCTTTATTCCGGATGGTTCCTGATGCATTACGCACCTGCAGGGAAATTGCCGTCAGAAATGAATACAGAAACGATGTGGCTGATTTATGGATTTATAGCAATATTGAGCCCCATAGGGTTATTCCTTGCGAAGGGGTGGATGATGAAGGGGTTTAAGACAAAAGCGGATTAGATTCTTTAATCTACTTTTGATTTCATTTTGAAGTAAGGAGAAAGTTTTTTTCTCCTTACTTCTTTTTTCTTCAAAGTAAAGAATATTAACCTACTTTTCTTGACGCAAGAAAAGTTGCAAAAGAAACATCGGCTGTAAATTATTTGCTAAACTTCTCTTTCTGTTCTTTTCTTTGAAGAAAAGAACGAAAAGAACTTCGGCTGTAAATTATTTGCTAAAAATTCAGCGCTCCGTTTGGACAATTTGTAAAATCTACTGGCGGAAATAAACTCGCCCGCCTGAGGCGGGCTCAAACATATTTCCTCATCTACTTCACACACTTATCTAAATTTATCCGACGCTGAATTTTCTTAACGCAAATAATTTAAGGCCGGGAATACGGAAAGTAAGCAGTAAGCAGTAAGCAGTAAGCAGAAAATACAGAAAGAACTATAAAAAATTAAAAAAGGAAGAGATTCTTGTTTCATTGCATGACGCATAAACGTGACATCGATCACTATTAAGCGCCTGATTTTTAGGGGGTTGGGTCATAACTTCTTATATAATAATATGTTAGTAATAATTAATATTGCATTTACTATACTCATACTATTCTCATACTATACTCCAGTAATTATCCTTCCAGAAAAATATTAGATATAGGAAATTCAAGCAAAGTAGTTTTTAAGCGATAAAAATGATCGGTTATCATAGATTAAGGGAATCCCCCGCCCCGACGAGTCGGGGCATGCTGTTCGCGGAGATGATATCATAATTAAGTCGGAAATACGGAACTATTTAGTTTCTGTTAATTTTTTGAGACTTTCTATAGCGTTTTTATTTGAGGGGTTAATTTTAATAGATTTTTCAAAATATTTTTTAGCTTCTTCTTTATCGCCTTTTACCATAAATGCTTCACCGAGACTATCATAAACATTTGCTGATTGAGGATAAGATTCTGCGTTCAATTTAAGAAATGCAATGGCCTGGTCAGTTCTTCCAGCCTGCAGAAGTTGATATCCGAGCATATTAAGCTGATTTTCTTTAAAATTATATTCATCCGCATGATCTTTTTTCAATTCATGATATTTATTTACGGCTGCTTGAATACTATCTGTAATAACATATTCAAGGAGGGTTTCTGAGATTGCAATTTTGGGAGCGCTAACACTTAAAAGTTCAACATCAAAAACAAGTGTTGCATTTGGAGGAATTACACCGCCGGCGCCTTTTTCACCGTAAGCAAGATCTGAAGGAATAATCAATTTATATCTGTCGCCAACTTTCATAAGGGAAATTCCTTCATCCCATCCCCTAATAACTTGTCCTGTTCCAAGGATAAAATCAATAGGTTCGCCTCTATCGCGTGAACTATCAAATATTTTTCCATCAGTAAGAGAGCCGATATAATGAACTTCAACGGATTTATTAGAATCAGCGTGCACACCGGTTCCTTTATTAAGTATGATATATTTTAATCCACTTTGTGTTGTAAGGGTGTCATTTGATTGACAGAAAACTGAAAAAGAGAACGCAATTAATAGTGCAATTATGAATTTCATTTACTATTCCTTAGTTAAAAAATACGGTGTGAAAAATAGGATATATGGGGGTTGCAAACAAATCATTAATGGATGAGGTGAGTGGGAATGATTAGTCTTTAATTATTTGGCGCCTAAAAGATTTTTATGTTCGAGCCAGAACTTGGTATATTTTTCTTCAGGAATAATACCAACGGGACCCTGATACATTCCGCCATTCAGGAATCCATCATAGACGCGAACAGCCACAGTATTGATTTTCCCGGGAATTAAGACAGAGTCTGGTATAGGGTAAGCTCTTAATTTGCGATATTCCTGATCGAATACGGGTTTAGTTCTGAGACCGCTTCCGATTTCTTTTCCCATATTTCCAGTCGAGCCGATAAAAACTCCGTTTATATAGACCTGGTCGAGGTCATCAATTTTTCCACCGAGGAAGAGAAGTTTTTTATTTTGAAGTTCGGCAGGGAATATAAAAGTTTTTCTATACCACGCAAAACCGTCATAATCATTGAAGCCCTGGTTTTCCCAATAACCCGGGACATATAGATTTTTCCATTCTTTATCAGAGAATTTACTTTCCTTATAAACAATGGAATCACCGATAGTGAATTTCCAGATACCTTCAAGGTTTATTTCGGGCGTTGGTACATCCATTACTTTAATTGCAATATCGCCACTTGTAATACCGCCTTCAAGCTGATCGTCATAGACCCGGACAGCAATTAAATTATCTTTATCAATATTAAGGAATTGAACCGGGCAAGGGTACATTCTTGGTACTGCATATTCGGATTTGAAATCTGGAGGAAAAGAACCGGATAGACCTATTAAATTACCATTAACATAAACTTCGTCGGCATCATCGATAGTGCCGAGAGAGAAATAAATACTTTTTTCTTTTATATCTTCAGAAACTTTGAAATGCTTTCTATACCAGGCAAAACCATCATAACCATTGAATCCCTCATTTTCCCAGGGAGACGGGACTTTTATATTCTCCCAGGTCTCATCATTATATTCCGGTTTAGCCCATTTAAGATCGTCGCCAATAGAAAATTTCCATTGACCTTTTAGCTCAACTTTTGTAATAAAAACATCGTTTTCATTTGATCGGGTTTTAATATGACAAGCTGAAAAAAGAAGACCAAATAAAATGACCGGGACCAAGATGATAAATATAAAATAATTTTTCATAATCATGCGTCCAATTTATTTATCGGGTCTTCTAATTCCAAGAGTTTATGGTTGAAAGTTTAAAATGCTTTGTCATAAATGTTATTCTACACCAGTTAAAGATGCTAATCCCTCAGAATTTCCGGTTTCGTAGGCATTATAGATACAATAGCACATTCTTCTAACTTCAGTATCATTATCTTTGGCTGCCATATTTTTTACAAGATTTATTCCTTTTTCGTCGCCTATTCTATAAAGAACGAGAGCTATAAGGATTCTAGTAGCGGGTTCAGTTTCATTTTTAACTGTTTCGATAAGAGTAGGCACTGTTTCAGAAAGCATATAATAACCTGCAAAATATATGGCACTTTTCCTTAATCCCGGGTTATCGGATTTTATACCATTCTTTAGGTTTTCGATTGCATATTTGCTTTTCAAATTTTGATCGCCAGAATTTGATTTTGCATAAGCAAGAGAGCCAGATGCTAATAAAGCCGACATTAAAACGGCTGCTGTTAGTTTCATGTTGCGTTTCATTTTGATCTCCGTATAATTTAATTAAGAAATAAATAATCAAAGTTTCTATATAAAAAATACAGGATTGGAATATCAGCGTTGTCACCCGGATGTAATGAAATTGTAACAAATTGTCACAGGGACAAGGAAGTCGCTTTTCTCCTAATGACAAAACAAATAATGGTGTCGGGGAATGGTCCCCGACACCCCAGATATGAATCGGCGGGAAAGGATGAATCCTCTTATTATTTATTATGATATTATTTAATCCCAGGCATTAATGCCTGGGCTATAACGGAGTAAATTCTTCTCTATACTTCTAATGACAAGAGTTTTTATTTAATAAAGACAGGTTTTTAGTAATGAATAATAGGGGGATCAGAGAGTTGTAATAATGGAGAACTCACATGGTGCATTTAGGATATTTTGTATAGAGGAGCCAATGGGTTTGGTTGCCGGACCTGATTTTAATTTACAGCCCGGAACAAGAAGACCCAATAAAACAGTGAGAATAAATATGATAGAAGTAAATTTATATTTCATCATTATATTTTTTAATTTATTTATTAGGTCTTCTTATTTCAGGTTTTTAATTAAATTAATTTTTGTGATCATACAGTTATTCTATACCTGTTAATGCTAATTCATCGGAATTTCCGGTTTTATATGCATTATAGATGCAGGTACACATTCTTCTTACCTCGGGATTCCTGTCATAGGCTGCCATTTCTTTAACAAGTTTTATACCTTTCTCGTCTCCTATTCTGTAAAGAACAAGGGCTATGAGGATTCTGGTAGAAGGTTCATTTTCGTTTTTTACTGTTTCTGTAAGGGTTGGTACAGTTTCTGAAACCCTGTAATGACCGGCAAAGTATATTGAACTTTTCTTTAATCCTGTATTGTCAGATTTTATTCCGTTCTTCAGGTTTTCGATAGCACTTTTCCCTTTCATATCAGGGCTGGATGAGTTTGACTTTGCATAAGCAAGAGAGCCGGTTGTTAACATAGCCGACAATAAAACTGCCGCTGTTAAGTACATGTTCCGTTTCATTTTGATCTCCGTTAATTTTAATTAAGAAATAAATAATCAAAGTTTCTATATTAAAATTACGGCTGCGAATTGTCAGTGTTGTCACCCGGATGTCAAGAGATTGTAACAAATTGTCACAACACTTTATATTAACACCGGATGAGAACAAGAGACGATACTCATCTAACATGAAATATACGATGAGGGATATTCAGGGGAAGGATTGAATTATATTAAAAGTTTGTAACCAATACCGTGTACGGTTATTATTATCTGAGGGTGGTTAAAATCCTTTTCGGTTTTCTGACGAAGTCGCAGAATGAAATTATCCACAGTTCTTGTGGTAGGAGATTCATCATAGCCCCACACTTCATTCAGAAGATCGTCACGGCTGACAGTTCCGTTCTTTTTTTTCCAAAGGAAGTGGAGGATCTCAAATTCCTTATGGGACAATTGAACGGGAGTGCCATCTTCAAATGCAGTATATGCTGAGAAATTTACATCTAGCCTTCCAATAGAAACTAATCCACCAGACTCTTTTCCATTATTTGAATCTTCACCCCGCCGTAGAATTGCTTTTATACGTGCCAGGAGTTCACGCAGGCTGAAAGGTTTTGTGACATAATCATCCGCACCGAGTTCAAGACCAAGCACCTTATCAATTTCTTCACCCTTAGCAGTTAACAATATTATAGGAGTGTTAATTCCTTTCTTCCTAACATTACGGCACACGTCAAAGCCAGACATTTTGGGCATCATGACATCAAGAATGACAAGCGAATAATTATTATTCAGAATTTTATCAAGCCCTTCCTGTCCGTCTTCAGCGGAATCGACTTCATATCCTTCAAATTCAAGGTTATCGGTCAGTCCCATTCTCATGCTGGGTTCATCTTCAACTATAAGTATTTTGCTCACAATTTACCTCAGTTACTCGTATTGTTTAAATTTTAATATGAAGCTACTTCCCTTATCGGGAGTGCTATGCAGAGTGATTTCACCTTTATGAGCTTCCATAATCTGCTTAACAAGAGAAAGGCCGAGCCCTGTGCCTTTAGTGTTATGAATATTATCTCCGGCCACCCGGTAAAATTTATCGAAGATACGTTTCTGATCTTTTTCAGAAATACCCATACCATGATCTTTTACTTTAATAAACACCAACTCGCCAATCATACCTGTAGAAAGTTCCACTTCCTTTTTGTCCTGGCTGTATTTAACTGCGTTATCAATAAGATTTATTATAGCTTCGGAAACAGCTTCTTTATCTGCATAAATGGTGGGAATAGAATCATCGGGCTGAGAAACGAACTTAAATCCCTTGTTCTGCAGATGAAAACCATACGTACCAAAAACGCTTTCAACAATTTCGTTAAGCTGCACTTTGGCAAAGTTATATTTTCGTTTACCGGCTTCAGCCTGGGAGAAATTAAGTATACGGTTAACTATTTTACTGAGCCGGTTAGCTTCATTACTAATTATAGTATAATATTCTTTCTTCTTCTCTTCTGTTTTTACACGTCCCATTTCAAGGGTTTCGGCAAACATAGTTATTAGTGCAAGGGGGGTTCTTAATTCATGCGAGACATTTGAAACGAAATCCGATTTTATTTTTGCAAGGGCCACTTCTTTTTTTACATTCCTGAAAATTATCCATACTCCTACAAGTAGAATAACAATAAGCAGGAGCAATAGTACCAAATTAGTTTCAGCCCTACTTTTAACAAGAGATTGAATTGTGCCTCCCTTAAGTGCAATGCCAAGGAGATAATCGGGGAAGAGCCAAAGCGGGCGTTCATTTTGTATATTTGCTAAATCGACCGGTTCAGAAGAATAAATATTCTGTCTTATGATTTTCCCGAACACAGAAATAATAAATTCATCCTGACTTACAGAACGGATCTTAGGCGGTAGGACTTGCTTTATAAACTGTAGCGGGTCCATACCAAGCCCAACTAATTTCTGTCCATCAGTTGTTTCAACGATAAAGACAACTACCGACATACCTTTATAATCAAGGGGTAACGGCTCAATCTTAAAATATCCTTCACCAGCATATCCAAAGAGCCGATCAATTTTATTTTTGTTTTTTGAGAATAATTCATATATGGGCTGAGTAATTTTATTTTCTGACGAATCGGATAAAGCAAAAAGAGAATTACTACCAGTTTTGTCGCCCAAGAAAATAAAGCTTACAGAATTATTCTGATGCATGAATTTATTTATATCAGTTTTAATCTGCTTGCGGTTCTTATTTTCCCAAATTGTTTTAAGATGAGACCGCCAGCTATTTAAGATATCTTCAGAAAACTGGTTAACCGAAAAAAGGATGGATTCGACCTGATTATTGTATATACGTTCAATAATCTGTTCGTTCGATGTGAGAGAATTTATTTCATATACCGCAAAGAAAAGTGCGGGCATCAGCACAATAAAAACCAGCACAATTATTATTTTTCTTATACTCTTATCCAATGAGTCTCAAACAATAAAATATTTCTTAATTTAAAACTTACTTACATCCTGATTGAAAATAAAATAGTCTTTCACATTTATTTTCTTTTTCTTATATAGTATTAACCAATTTCGGAACTTACTATGAAAAATCTACCTGCCATCAACGGAAAATTGAAGCAAAAATATATTTACCTGTTAACGGGTTTAGCCATTGCCCTAGGCTTATTCTTTATATTCACAAACGTTTACTTTGTAGAGGAGAAGAATGTGGCGGCACAGGAACGGCATGATTTTCAGAGAATATTTTCTCCCCCAATACCTGTGAATCTTGATTTTGCAGGAGAGAGGGTGCCAAAAGAAAGTTTTGATGTATTCGAAAGAGTTGAACGTGAGTTTATAGTTAACACGTATTTGAATTCATTTACAATCCTGGCAATTAAGCGAGCCACAAGATGGTTCCCGGTTATTGAGCCAATTCTTAAGCGAAATAATATTCCGGATGATTTCAAGTATGTGGCAGTTATTGAAAGTGGGCTGTATAACGCTATTTCCCAGGCAGGTGCAACCGGTTTCTGGCAAATCATGGAAGATATTGGTAAGAAATACCAGCTTGAAATAAACAGCGAGGTTGATGAACGATATAATGTGGAAAAATCAACTGAAGCGGCTTGTAGTTATTTAAAAGATGCCTATAGTTTATTTAAAAACTGGACTTTGGCAGCAGCTTCATATAACATGGGTATAAATGGTGTTGAAAGGCAACTTGAGAGGCAAAAAGCGAATAATTATTATAATTTATTGCTTAATGAGGAAACTTCCCGTTATATGGCACGTGTAATAGCTATCAAAGAAATTCTTAAGAATCCTGAAAAATATGGTTATTTTATTAAGGAAAGTGAAGAATATTTACCATTAAAAAGTAACACTATTGAAATATCAGGGAAAATTGAAAATCTGGCTGATTTTGCTATAAAAAATGGAATAAATTACAAGATTCTGAAGATTTACAACCCCTGGTTACGTGATAATGAACTTGTAAATAAGGATCACAGGACATATTCTATCAAAATTCCTGTAAAAGGGACTATAGAACTCATTAATTGAGACAGAAGTTTTGGAGTAATGGATTGGTAGCGTTATGGAAATGATAAACATTATAAAAATTTAACTTCTTTTGTATCAAATAATTCCGTAATTTGCCAAACTTATATAGCCGGACTATATCCCGGCCGGTTTTTATTCTTATAGAGTTTAAGGGTTACCGAAATTTAAATAACTTGTAAGGAGTGTATAATTGAAAATAACTAAGCAATTCACCAACCGGGAAAGTCAATCTTTAGATCAGTATCTTCATGAAATTGGAAAAGTAGATTTACTTACACCCGATCAGGAGATTGAATTAGCAAAGAGGATTAAAACTAACGACCAAAGGGCTTTGGAAACTTTGGTGAGAGCGAACTTAAGATTCGTTGTCAGCGTTGCAAAGCAGTTCCAAAATCAGGGATTATCATTAGGCGATTTAATTAATGAAGGTAATTTAGGATTAATTAAAGCGGGCAAGCGTTTTGACGAAACCCGTGGATTCAAGTTTATATCTTATGCAGTATGGTGGATAAGGCAGTCTATCATGCAAGCGATTGCTGAACAATCAAGAATGGTACGTTTACCACTTAACCGTGTAGGTGCGCTCAATAAGATGGGAAAAGTATACAGGGATCTTGAGCAGGAATATGAAAGAACGCCAAGTGCCCAGGAACTTGCAACCGAACTTGATATGAATGTTGATGAAGTTGCATATACTCTGCAAATAGCAGGAAGACACGTATCGATGGATGCCCCGTTCGGGCCCGGAAATGATGAAAACAAAAACAGTCTTCTTGATGTTCTGTCAGACGAAAAACAACCTTCACCTGATTATACATTAATGGATGAATCTCTTAAAATGGAAATTGAAAGAGCGCTTGCCACATTAAGCGAGAGAGAAGCAAAAGTAATTAAACTTTATTTTGGTCTGAACAAAGAGCATTCCGCAACACTTGAGGAAATAGGTGACAGACTTAATCTTACCAGAGAAAGAGTAAGACAAATAAAGGAAACCGCATTAAGAAGATTGAGACATGCTTCGAGGAGTAAAAACCTGAAGGCATATTTAGGTTAGTAATAGATTGCTGATATGTAAAAAGCCGTCCCATTGGGCGGCTTTCTTATTTTAAATGTTAGACTTTGCAGTAAATGCTGTCGGGAAGTGGTTCCCGACAGCCCCGTATTATTTAGAACCCATTTGAGATTTATAAAATTCGATCTGGCGGTTCAGACCCGGATCGTTAGGTTCGAATTTTTGCAGAAGGCGAATAACGTCGATTGCTTTATCAAATTCTTTAGATTTTTCATAAAGATCAAGAAGAATACGATACGGGTTATAATAGGAATTTAAATCAGAAGGAGGATTATCTTTGACTAACTCCAGTGCTACTCTTTCGGCTTCCTTTGCAAATTTATTAAACTTATTCAAATCTCCAGCAGCATAATACATTTTGCTAATGTTGTAAGAAATACTGTAGTCCATATTTCTTACATTGAAAGGCATAAGCTGCTCCATCTTGTCAAGGATTTCCATGCTTTTTGTTTTCTGGTTTTGCGAAAGATAATAAGATGCCAAGTGGCAAAGGACATTCTGTAACTTTGCAGCAATCTGTCCTGGTTATCATCGAAGGCGATGGATGCATCATTTAATCCTCTAAATTTGAATCTTGGACTATAACTTTTGCTGTACCCGGGATCTGGATTCAGAAGCTGCTGTCGCATTAAAGGTTCATTAACCATCGTTAGGTTATCTTTTTTCTTTTCCGGGACGAGTCGGTATGCCAGACCTTCAAGTCTTAGGTAATTATCAAGTCCATCGAAGCAATCATTTGAACAAGTGAGAGCAAAGTAAACAGGATATTTCCAATTATTAGCTTCAACGATATCTTTAACCATAATATCCTGCACTCTGATCGCAGTAATATTACCATAATCAATTGTGGGGGTCATATTATAGGTTAGTTTTCCAGCATTAATTAATGAAGTATCCGTTGAACCAAATTCTTTAAATACTTCAAGTGGAATAGGCAATGAAAAAGTTGAAGCTTTAAATTGCTGTGGTTCAATACCATTTGGTGGTTTGGTAATTTCCTCATCAGAGATATTAATTGGAACTTTGTTTGCACCCCATGGCTGCTGATGTTTTAGCTGCATTATATACCAGGGAGTATTTATAAGACTTAGGTTTGCAATCCTAACATCCCTTCGGATTCCCTCAACATCCTGAAGATACCAAAGTGGAAATGTATCGTTATCACCATTTGTAAAGAGAATTGCATTTGGTGCACAACTTTGCAGAAGGTCATAGGCAAAATCCCATGGCATCCAGTTTTTGGATCTGTCGTGACTATTATAATTTGCCTGTAGCATGCGGCCTGGTATAAAGAGAACTGCAGCAGCAAGGATTGCAAAGGTAAATCCGTTAACAACTGATTCCTTGTTTAATTTCTTGCGTGCGAGTTCGATTAGTTCCCTAACACCTACAGCAATCCAAACTGCATAAACAAGCCCGATAGAGGCAAGGAATTTATCTCTTTCTCTCGGTTGTGGTTCCTGCTGGTTCTGATAGAACGCGAATAAGAAAGAGCAGAACACAAAGAGGAACATCCAGGTAGTTGCCATTTTCCAGTCTCGCCGGAAATGAAAGAATATTCCTATAATTCCGATAAAGAACGGAATGCCATAGAATGAATCTTTTGGATCACCGGCAAATTGAAGATTAAATGGTTTACCAATTACATTACCGATAGAGTTAAGCGGCCACATATTAACTGCTGCATCCTGGTTCCAGGATTCCCTTCCGCCATATTGCCAGAGAAGGTATCTTGTCATCATATGGTTCATCTGGTAGCGCCAGAAGAAATCTAGGTCGTTTGAATAGTTTGTATAAACGCCCTGCTGATTAGGAAGAGTGCTATACCTTCTTTGGAATGTAGGCCAATCACCATATTGATCTCTGTTCAGATAGGAGATCAGGGAAGTAAAATTCTTGGGAGAATTCTCATTCATCGGGGGATCCTGGTTGGCTCTGATAATTATGGTTGTATAAGAAGTGTAGCCGACAAAAATAAGCATAACGCACATAGCGGCTATGTAGACATAAGTTTTTTTATTCTTCAATCCCCAGTAGATAGCATAACTTAACAATGCTACAATTAAAGTTATAAGAAGAATAGCAGTTGAAATACTATCACCTGCTAATACCTGTAAAAGCTGAGGTATCATTTTCACAACACCCGGATAGATGATGTATTTTATTGCTACACCGAATATTATGGCGATATAAATTGAATTTCTGTTAAATACTTTCTTTCTGTAAATGCCCATAATGACTATGCTTGCAACAAGGAGAGTTACAAGGAATTTAGTATCGAATGCTTTGTATTCATCTGGACTTGGAGCGCTAGTTCTGGTTTCATTTGCCCACAGCATAAAAGCAATTAAAATAAGAATTCCAGCATGGGCAAGGAAAATATAGATTGATTTTTTATAATCGCTTTCATTGTCAACAAATTTCCTGACAACAATAATCATCATTATGGGAATGATTGCAAGAATTCCATACATACGCAGAGTACTTGACAGCCCCATCAGGTAAGCGATCATAAAAATATATTTCAGGTTATCCTTATTGTCTGCTTTTTCATTCCACAACAATGCGAAATAGAGAATTGCAATGAACACAAGAGTATTTGTTGCATATATCTCAGTTTCAGTTCCATTAAACCAGAAAGAGTGACTGAAAGAAAAAGCAAGCGCACCGATTGCACATGAAAGATAAGTAACAAGTGCATCACCTGTACTTTTATATTCCCTGCCACGATAATTTTCAATCAACTTTACGATGATAAGAAATAGGAGCATTGCTGAAATTGCACTATCAAAAACAGACAGGAGGTTTTCTCTGAGTCCAATATTTTGAGCTGTTGGCAGCATAGCAAAAAATCTTCCGATCAGGTTAAAGAAGGGGGCACCCGGTGGATGGGCAACCTGCATCCAAACAGCCGCAGCAGAGCATTCGCCACAATCCCAAAAGGAAACGGATGGCTGGACAGTCATGGCAAAAACAACTCCAGTAATCAGAGCTATAGAAGCAGCAATAATATTCTGATATTTTTTATAATTCATGAGTCACTCAAAATTAAAGATATTTGCATAATAGGACAGTATGACATAGCAGAACAATAATATAAGTTTAAAATATTAACTTTTAGACGGTAAGTAAAGGAAATAGTTTCTTTTACCAGTGATAAATAAAGAATAAATTCAAGAAGGAATTGGAAGAGGAAACAGAAGGCTGTCGGGAAATTGTTCCAGACAGCCCCGAATATTATTTAGAACCCATTTTTGCTTTATACATATCAATTTGCTGCTTCAAACCAGGATCATTTGGATAATAGTTTTGAAGACTGCGTAAAATATCTATTGCTTTATCATACTGTTTGGTTTTATCATACACATCAAGCAGTATTTCGTAAGGGTTATAATACGAACTTAATTCAGAAGGATTATCTTTAATAGAAGCAAGAGCGGATATTTCAATTTCTTTTGCCATTTTATCAAATTTATCAACTGCACCAGCAGCAAAATACATTTTGCTCACGTCATATAGAATCCTATAATCCATTTTTCTGATAGTATAAGGCATAAGTTGATCCATTTTGTCAAGTATTTCCACAGCGTTGGATTTTTGATTTTGCTGGAGGTAATAAGAAGCAAGACGAGCAAATGCCATTCTATAGTTCTGGAGAAGCCTGTCCTGATTATCGTCGAAGGCGATGGATGCATCATTTATTCCTCTAAACTTAAATCTTGGACTGTAACTTTTGCTGTACCCGGGATCAGGGTTCAGAAGCTGCTGTCTCATAACGGGTTCATTAAGAAAATCCTGACTTGCCTTTTTCTTTTCAGGAACGAGACGGTATGCAAGCCCTTCAAGTCTAAGGTAATTATCGAGTCCATCAAAACAATCATTTGAACAAGTAAGAGCAAAGTAAACAGGATATTTCCATTTATTAGCTTCAACGATATCTTTCACCATAATATCCTGCACTCTTATGGCAGTAACATTACCATAATTAAGAGTAGGATTCATAGTATAGGTAAGAGCCCCAGCATGAATCAGAGAAGTATCCGTTGAACCAAATTCTTTAAATACTTCAGGAGGAACAGGCAATGAAAACGTAGATGCTTTAAATTGCTGTTGTTCAATACCATTTGGTGGTTTGGTAATATCATCATCTGTTAAATTGATTGGTACTTTATTTGCACCCCATGGCTGCTGATGTTTTAGCTGCATTATATACCAGGGAGTATTTATAAGACTTAGGTTTGCAATCCTAACATCCCTTCGGATTCCCTCAACATCCTGAAGATACCAAAGTGGAAATGTATCGTTATCACCATTTGTAAAGAGAATTGCATTTGGTGCACAACTTTGCAGAAGGTCATAGGCAAAATCCCATGGCATCCAGTTTTTGGATCTGTCATGGCTATTATAATTAGCCTGTAGCATGCGGCCTGGTATAAAGCAAAATGCCAGCAGCAAGGATTGCAAAGGTAAATCCGTTAACAACTGATTCCTTGTTTAATTTCTTGCGTGCGAGTTCGATTAGTTCCCTAACACCTACAGCAATCCAAACTGCATAAACAAGCCCGATAGAGGCAAGGAATTTATCTCTTTCTCTCGGTTGTGGTTCCTGCTGGTTCTGATAGAACGCGAATAAGAAAGAGCAGAACACAAAGAGGAACATCCAGGTAGTTGCCATTTTCCAGTCTCGCCGGAAATGAAAGAATATTCCTATAATTCCGATAAAGAACGGAATGCCATAGAATGAATCTTTTGGATCACCGGCAAATTGAAGATTAAATGGTTTACCAATTACATTACCGATAGAGTTAAGCGGCCACATATTAACTGCTGCATCCTGGTTCCAGGATTCCCTTCCGCCATATTGCCAGAGGAGGTATCTTGTCATCATGTGGTTCATCTGGTAGCGCCAGAAGAAATCTAGGTCGCTTGCGTAATTGGTATATATTCCCTGCTGATGAGGTTCGGGAGAGAATCTTCTTTCGAAGGTAGGCCAGTCACCATATTGATCTCTGTTCAGATAGGAGATCAGGGAAGTAAAATTCTTGGGAGAATTTTCATTCATCGGGGGATCCTGGTTGGCTCTGATAATAATGGTTGTATAAGAAGTGTAGCCGACAAAAATAAGCATAACACACATAGCGGCTATGTAGACATAAGTTTTTTTATTCTTCAATCCCCAGTAGATTGCAAAACATAAAACTCCCACAATAGCGGCAACAAGAAGAATAGCAGTTGAAATACTATCACCTGCTAATACCTGTAAAAGCTGAGGTATCATTTTCACAACACCCGGATAGATGATGTATTTTATGGCTACACCAAATATGATAGCGATATAAATTGAATTTCTGTTAAATACTTTCTTTCTGTAAATGCCCATAATGACTATGCTTGCAACAAGGAGAGTTACAAGGAATTTAGTATCGAATGCTTTGTATTCGTCTGGACTTGGAGCGGTAGTTCTGGTTTCATTTGCCCACAACATAAAAGCGATGATTATAAGAATTCCAGCATGTGCAAGGAAAATATAAGTTGACTTTCTATATTCATCTTCATCATCAACAAATTTTCTGACCATAATGATCATCATGATTGGGATAATAGCAAGAATTCCATACATACGCAGAGTGCTTGACAGCCCCATCAGGTAAGCGATCATAAAAATATATTTCAGGTTATCCTTATTATCTGCTTTTTCATTCCACAACAATGCGAAATAGAGAATTGCAATGAACACAAGAGTATTTGTTGCATAAATCTCAGTTTCAGTTCCATTAAACCAGAAAGAATGGCTGAAAGAAAAAGCAAGCGCACCGATTGCACATGAGAGATAAGTTACAAGGGCATCACCAGTACTTTTATATTCCCTGCCGCGATAATTTTCAATCAACTTTACGATGATCAGAAATAGGAGCATTGCTGAAATTGCGCTATCAAAAACAGACAGGAGATTTTCTCTGAGTCCAATATTTTGAGCTGTTGGCAGCATGGCAAAAAATCTTCCTATCAGATTAAAGAAGGGGGCACCCGGGGGATGGGCAACCTGCATCCAAACAGCAGCAGCAGAGCATTCACCGCAGTCCCAGAATGAAACGGATGGCTGGACAGTCATGGCAAAAACAACTCCAGTAATCAGAGCTATAGAAGCAGCAATAATGTTTTGATATTTTTTATAATTCATCGGTCACCTAATTAAAAGCAAATGTGGTAAATAGTTTTAAAATGTAGTAGATTTATATTATAACTTTTAAAAATATTAACTTTTTTGACGGTTTACAAAATAAAATGGTTTAACCCAAACCCCTACCTATTTTAAATTAATTCTACGCTGTTTTACGCTAGTCTACGCTGTTTTACGCTAAAACAGGCTCTTCTCCTTATGTTCTCTCGCTAAAATACCGATTAAATCCCCTTGGAGGATTTTATAATGTGGACAAATCGTTTTATTCAGGGACTTTTGAATTTATGCCCCAACTTGTATTTGGAGCAGGACCCATTCTGAATGTTATATTTCCACCTTCATTTATGATTTTATGGTTAATAAAGGGAGAATTCCAATCTACACCATTTATACTCATTGACTGTATATAAATATTTTCATCAGAAAGATTTTCTGCAGTCATTGTAAATATTTTCCCATTAGACAAACGTACAACAGCTTTCGGGACACATGGGCTTCCTATTGCATAATAATTACTGCCAGGGCAAACAGGATAAAAGCCAAGAGCATTAAAAATATACCATGCAGACATCTGACCGCAGTCATCATTGCCGCATAATGAATTTGGCAGGTTGCCGTATTGGGTTTTCATTATCTGGTGTACTCGCTGCTGTGTTTTCCAAGGCTGACCCGCATAATCATAGAGGAAAACAATATGATGGCTAGGTTCATTCCCATGCCAGTACTCGCCAATTATTCCATGAATATCATCCACACCGCTTGTGCTATCGCTTGTCTGTACTATAAAAAGAGAATCTAATTTCTGAGAAAAAGGCGTATTGCCTCCCATCAACTTAATCAAACCATTTACATCCTGTGGGACATACCATGAATATTGCCAGCTTGTACCTTCGGTAATATCACCACCCTGTTGATATAAATGAGGATCGAATGGGGTACGCCAATTCCCTTTTGAATCCCTGCCACGCATAAGATTATATGAATGGTCAAAGATATTTTTATAATTCATAGATCTTTTATGGAAATAATTAAAGTCCTCTGTTTTCCCAAGAGATTTTGCCATTTGTGAAATACAATAATCATCATAGGCATATTCAAGAGTTTTGGAGACAGATTCATTTTCCTTATCGAAAGGAACCCAGCCAAGGTTTGCGAAAGTCATTGCATTATCATAATGGGGATTCATGGCAGTTGTTTTAATAGCATCATAGGCACGACTATAGTCGAAGCCCTTTAATCCTTTCATAAAAGCATCAACGATTACGGGAACGGCGTGATAACCTATCATGCACCAGGTTTCGTTCTGCGGTAGGGCCCAGACAGGAAGAAGATGTTCAACACTCTGGTCATAATGAGCAAGCATAGAATTTATCATATCGGCATTACGATCAGCCTGAATTAAAGTAAATAAAGGATGCTCAGCCCTATAAGTATCCCAGAGTGAAAAGACAGCATAGTTGGTAAATCCATTTGCTAAATGAGTATTCTGATCAAAACCACGATACTCCCTGTTTACATCTTCGTAAACATTAGGGGCAAGGAATGCATGATACATAGCAGTATAAAAAGTTCTTTTTTGTTCAATAGTTCCATCGATCCGGATTTTACATAATTCATCATTCCATTTTTCATGAGTATTAGAAGCGATATCGCTAAAGTTCCATCCAGGGATTTCGGCATCAAGATTCATCATAGCGTTCTCAGCACTAATCGATGAAATTCCAATCTTAACAAATATTATTTCTTTTTCAGTTGTTTTATATTTTGCAAGGAACTGAATATTTTTCCCCCATGATTCGGAACTGCTTCTAAAACGATAGCCATTATAGATTACCGGTTTTCCATCATTCATAATTATATAATCAACGAAAGGGCGGGAATACCTTGCTGCAAAGAAAAGATGTCTTTCTTTCCCCCACCCGTTTACAATATGGGAACCTGTTATTGTTGAATCATTTTCTACACGGACATCTGACCACACAACATTCCAACGGAGCACATGGGATAGATCTGTTAGAATAAATGAGCTATCAGATTTAGGGAAGGTCAATTTCATCATTCCTGATCTATCTGCCGCAGTTAGTTCAACATTAACATTATATCTGAGGAGACGCACCTGATAATAACCGGGAGCAGATTTTTCATCTGTATGAGAATAGATAGAACGGTAACCGGAATCGGGATTAGCTTTAGAGCCGGGAATAAGTTTGGGGGTACCAACAACCGGTGTAAACAGAAAGTCACCGAAGTCAGGAATTCCAGTTCCGTTAAGATGGGTAAGACTGAAACCCATTATGGAGCTGTCAGTTGCTTTATATCCTGCAGCAGCTTCCCAAAGCTCCATATCAGTATCAGGGCTGAACTGCAACATTCCAAAAGGTGCCGAAGCTCCGGGGTAGGTGTTCCCGTCCCCCTGAGTACCGACAAAAGGATTGACATAATCTGCTGGTTGAAACAAACTATCCATTTGTGGGAAAAGGTTTGAAGTAGAAAGGATTATAAATAATGCTACAATTATTTTTCCTGACATGAAGATCCTCAGTTAAGGTGAAGCTCAAATTTAAGAAAACAAATCAGAAATGTCATTCAATAATTTGTAAATCCAACCCCGATCAGATATTTTGTTGAGACACCAAAGGTGAGGTTTCCATTTAAAAAGCCTTTCATGGAAGAATGGGCAGGATAAAGAAGACCATCCTGAAACATCAGGATGGAATTAGCAGGTCAAAACTATTTTCTGTTATTATCAGGATATCTGCGACGGGGGCGCGGATATTGATCTCTGGGGGCATCAATTTTCTTAGCTTCCCTTTCATATGGCGGAGATTTTACGAGCAACTCATCCGGAGGATAAGTTGATGGCAGGGTTGCGCCTATCAGATCTTCAATTGCAGGAATAACGAATGAATCATCCTCAGTAGCGAAACTTATCGATATGCCTGTAGCACCCGCTCTTGCGGTTCTTCCGATCCTATGGATATAATCTTCGGGATCACCGGGTAGGGAATAATTAATTACATGGGAAATATTATCAACATGAATTCCTCTGCCGGCAACATCTGTAGCAATAAGAACTTTACAGGTATCCGATTTAAAGTTATCCAATACTTTAATTCTTTTTCTCTGGTCAACTTCACCGGAAAGAATTTCACAGTCGATGCCATTCCTATAAAGTTTTCTACCGAGATCTCTAGTTTCATCCCTTCTGTTAACGAACACGAGGACCTTACCGGCTTTCTCTTTCATTAAAATATTATAAAGAAGTGAGTATTTTTCTTTTGAGGTAACTATATAAACAATTTGTTCGATACCTTTTACAATCATTTCTTCAGGTTCGACACTAACAGAGAATGAATCTGTAGTCCAGCTAGCAGCAAGGTTTCTCACATCGGTATTTATAGTAGCACTGAAGAAAAGGGTCTGCCTGGCATCCTTAGGAGGGCAAGCACGAATAATTTTTTTCACATCCGGAATAAATCCCATATCAAGCATACGGTCAGCTTCATCAAGGATCAAAGTATCAACCTTATTGAAATGTAGTTCCTTTTTATTAAGAAAATCGATAATGCGGCCAGGAGTACCGATCAAAAGGTCAATAGGTTTAAGGAGTTTATTACGTTGTTTATTATAATCCATTCCTCCAAAGACAGTAACAATATTTAAATTAAGATATTTTGAAAGAAGTTGTGCGTCTTTAGATATTTGCATAGCAAGTTCTCTAGTGGGGGCAAGAACAAGTACACGCGGTGATCCGGGTTTAGCATCTTCAGTGGCTTTATGCCTGATAATTCTTGTCATTGAAGTAATCAGGAATGCTGCTGTTTTGCCCGTGCCAGTTTGAGCCTGACCGATTGCGTCTTTTCCTTCAAGGGCTTTAGCAAGAATTTCCATTTGGATAGGAGTGCAATACTTAAAGTTGAGATCGAAGATTGCATGCATAACTTCCTGAGGGAGATCAAAATCATGGAATCTTTTTTTACCTTCAACCTCAGGAACTATAAATACTTTAGGGTCCCAGGGTATTACAGGTTTTGTTTCTTTAGGAACTGAAGCAGCCTTTGGTGTCTGAAATTGTTTAGTATGGTATGGTTTATCAGACTGTTGGATTTTTTCAGATTGATTTTGTTTGGCTGGTTGATTTTGCTTTACAGCCTGGGAACTTTTGTTTTCAGGTTTGGTATTCTGAGGTGTATCTTTCTGTTTATATTTTCCCGAAGAATATTTTACGGCGGGTACTCGCGGATTTGATCCTTTATAGTTTGGACTAACACCATCTCTGCGTGGTTCGACATTGCCTTCTTTTTTATTACCTGGAGCTTTTTTCTTTTCTGTTTCTTTTGTCTTTGAGGTTGAATCTTTCTTTGGAGAGGGCTTTCCCGATAATTTTCTGCCTATGAGTTTTAATAATCTAAGTACCAATCAGTCCTGCTTTTAGTTAGTGATTTTTCAAAGGAGTTTAATACCTACCTTTTTCAACCTTAAATATAATTAAAAAGGAGGATATAATCAGACATTCCAACAAGATAAATTGTTGTTATTATAATGGGGAAACACACATCACAGTTTTAGATTTTAGTCTTTGAATATTTTCATGAAGGAAACACACAGTATGAATCCCAGCCCCGAATAACCGGGGCAGGATTTTCCAGGT
Source organism: uncultured Ignavibacteriales bacterium (assembly GCA_963786395.1). GTDB lineage: Bacteria > Bacteroidota > Ignavibacteria > Ignavibacteriales > Ignavibacteriaceae > Fen-1301. The sequence continues at coordinate 36,871 of CAWAZD010000015.1, forward strand.
GAAGGTAATTGGGTGGAATACTGTTAAGTACCTTTTTCTATGTTAATCTTCGCATCTTCGAGCATAACCTTATAAGTATATCCAGCTCCGAAATCTTTGTTAGTAACAACTTTTCCTTCAACAATGATAATCTGACCGACTTGTGTTTGATCTTTACTTGTAACCATAAGGTCAAAAGTATTACCGGAGCCAGTGCCGTCCTGAATATGTATCCAGTTTCTATTCATAATTTCGGGATTATATTTAACGACTTCGCCTCTAATTTTAATTGTTTTACCATTAAGTTTAACCATTTCATTATAAACTTGTTCGACAGTTTTTCCATCTTTAAGATGTTCAATCTTTACGTTAGCTTTTGGGGTAGACATAATCTGAGAATGAGCAGTCTGCGGATCTATTTTAGAAGTTGATTGAGGGGCATTCATATTATGTGGAGTTTTAACTGCATCTTCAACAAAAAGCACTGATTCAAAATCTCTGTTAAGAGTCTTACTATGAAAATTCTTCATCTCCATACTTTTAGTGAAGTAGAGGAGGTCACCTTTGGCAGCTTCCATTTTGGTAACTGCAATCCAGAATTTATTATTATCTTTATCGCTTACCTGCAGATAAGTATAATCGGCTGCATCAAGTCTGTCTTCAACTTTCACAACACGTGTCCCAGGAGGAACATTTGCATCTTGTACCTTATTTTCTTCCTTCTTCTGGCAGGCAGCAAGAGTAATAATTGCTAAAAAGGCTAGAAGGAAAAGGGAACTTCTCATACAACACTCCAATAATTATTAAGTAATTGGTAAATATATAAAAGGAAAATCAATTCTCCGAAGCAAAAATATTACCTTTAAACACGAGATATAAAAGTCTTCTATTCGATTGATATTAGACATTTCTTAAAATTCAGCTATCGGAGTTTAAGAGGTAAGATTTTACCAGATTTGGCTAATAACCAGTGTAATATTATGATAGATTAGGTGTTCCTATAATTGCAATCAAATTATCGATATTACCGGAGAAAGATCCCGGGAATTTATTTCGTTTTTATATACAACTGATTCAAGGAACAGACCGGAAGGAGGTGCAGTAAATTTAGCTGGAGTATTGTCATTTGTATTCAAGTATAACAAAAGATCTTTTTCAGTTTGTTTGCCTCTGCCTATTTCCACAAGAAGCCCAATCATTCTTCTTACCATTTTCCACAAGAAATGGGACGCAGTTATACGGATTAAAATCAAATTACCATCCTCTTTCAATTCAATATTATCAACCATAACCTTAGTAGATTTTTCGTCTCTATCATCATCGGAAAAGGAGATATAATCGTGCATTCCTTTAAAGTTAACAGAGGCTTGTTTCATTAAATCGAAATTGAGATTGTCCTTAATCCACCAGACATAGTTTTTGCCGAGAGCAGTTCTTCTTCTTGATATTTGATAAAGGTAACTTCTTGAGGCGGCATCATGCCTTGCATGGAATGTGGAATGGATTTTTTGCACCTCAAGTATATTTACATCATGAGGAAGTAAGTCATTAAATTTCAATTTGATTATTTCGGGTGCGAGCATAGATTTAACTTCAAGATGGGCAATTTGACAAAGGGCGTGAACCCCGCTGTCGGTTCTGCCGGACCCTTGAATATCGACATCGTTAGTTTTGAATATTTCCACTGCGGCATTAATCAATGTCCCTTGAATAGTTTTGGCGTTCTGTTGTTTCTGCCAGCCACTATACCGGGTTCCCTCGTATTCGATGTACATTTTAAATCTTGGGGAGATTGAATTGCTTTTTTTGTAATTACCGCGGGGGTTGTTGAATTTATTAAGCATACTATTTATTCAACTCAATAATTTCTTCGGCATAATCATCGGGAGTTTCACAAATCCTGACTTTTATAGATTTAATATTAGGAGGAAGGTTCGAATCTTTTATTCTGTTAAGAAAATAGTAACAAATATTTTCCACAGTTGATTGAAAGTCCGCGACTACTTTCTTTGAATTCAGTTTATTAAGGAAATCTATCACAACTTTGTCCTCATGATAAACCAGAAAAGCGTGGTCGAGTTCCTCTACTATAGGATTTATAATGTTTTTAAAGTCAAAGTAATCGAGTACCATACCATTCTTGTCAACTTCCCCATCCAGTTCGACAATCATTTTATAAGAATGACCGTGAATATTTTTACATTTACCGAAATGTTCGGGTAGGCGATGTCCCATTTCCCAGGAGAACTCTTTAGCTATTTTCATTATACTCCTCGTTCATCAGGTTTCCAGATGAATTTATGCATCTGAAGTTGAAACCTAACATTTAAATTATCTTCTAATATCCAATTGACAAGTTCGATAGGTTGAAGTTTACCAAATATTACTGAAAAAAGAATTTCACATTTTTTGTCAAGCTCATACCTCGAAAGAATTTCTTTAGCCCAAACGTAATCTTCCCTGTTTCCCAAAACGAACTTTACCTCATCCGAATTCTTAAGAAAACTAATATTATCATATAGATTTTTCTTCATCATACCGCTTGATGGAGTTTTAAGGTCCATTATTATTTTTACTCTTTTATCAATATTTTTCACAGGAAGGCTGCCGCCTGTTTCAAGTAGAACTTGAAATCCTGAATCGGCCAATTTTCTCATTAGCATAAGGGATTCTTGCTGAAGCAGTGGTTCTCCGCCAGTTAATTCAACAAGCTTACAGTTATATCCGTTAACTTTGTTGAAAATTTCATCAATACTTAGGTCAATTCCTTCATAAAATGCATATTCTGTGTCGCAATAAGTACATCTAAGATTGCAGTAAGTCATGCGTATAAACACACAAGGAAGCCCAGCTTTTGTGCTTTCTCCCTGGACAGAATAGTATATTTCGTTAATTTTAAGCATTATTCATATATATCAGAGTGTCAAATTTAATAAAGAAGTTGTTGACATCAAATCCTATAATTCCTATATTTAGAGTCAATTTTTATTATTTGTTATAAAAGGTTATTAATTAATGGCTAATCATAAATCGGCTAAGAAAAGAACACGTACCAGTGAGAGAAGAAGAATTATAAATCAAATGTCCGAATCAAGAATTAAGTCTTCTATTAAAAAAGTAATTGCAACAACCGATAAAGCCGAAGCAGAAAAACTTTACAAAGAAGCTGTTGCTTTGTTAGACCGTAGTGCAGTAAAAGGCAAAATTCCAAAGAATAATGCCTCAAGGAAAAAAGCTTCACTAACACGACATGTGAATAAGCTTGGAACTGTGGTTCCTGCCGCTGAGAAAAAATAGAGAATTAAGAATTAGAGTTTATATTGAGCTGCCTCTGTTAAAAGAGGCAGTTTTAGTTTTAGTAGAATCTTATCAAATGTTATTATAATTCCTCAATTGAATCTATACCTTCCGGTTTAGGAATAAAAAATCTAACAGACTGCACAACACCATTCTTCTTAATATGTCGTTCGATTTTTTTCCTTATTATAACACTATGCTCAATATGAACACCATCTTCAATAACAGAACCAAAAATATAACTTGTACCTTTAATTAGAACATTTTTGCCAATGCGAAGGGGAAATTCATTACTACCTGTGAGCCTCACAGTAGATTCAATTCTTGAACCTTCCCCGATTTCAATGTTCCCTTTAATAATATCACCTTGCAGGACCTCGACCCCTAGACCTATTTTCATAATTTGGTCGGGAAAGGTAGTGATATTAACATTCTGCCAGATAATGACATTCTGATCAAAATGTACTTCACCTTCAACCACAACATTCTGTTTGAATTCTATATTATAATTTAACCTGGCACCTTTACCAATATAAACACCTTTTCCAATTGAAATATCCAGAGGAGCACCTTTTTTATCCAATTCAATTATCTGGTCTATAACTGTTTCATGAATAAAGAAATCATCTGGATCATCGATCCGAATAATATCCTTAAGTCTATTGTAATGCTGATTACGAGCAACAACTTCCATCTCCTTAAGCACTGATTTATTATTAAATCCCATTACTACGTGCTGTTCACTTGGGCTTACAGCCATGACAATCATTTTGTTTTTATTAAACAAGGAAATTAAGTCAGTTATATAAATTTCACCCTGAGCATTATTACCTGAAAGTTGATTAATAGTGCTCCTAAGCTTTTTATATTTAAAGGCGTACACACCGGAATTGAATTCATTATTCTCAATGAGTTCATTCCTAGAGAAAGAATATGTTTTGCCATTAAAATTTACTTTATAAGGTTTATCATCAGGAAGTGCGAGTATATCCTTGAATTCCAATATTTCAATCACCTTATCCATGTCTTTACCGGAAGCATTTCCATTTTCATCAAGCTTTTTAACTCTAACAATCCGTCCATAGGAATTTTCTATCGGGTCGCCCGTATAAATTCCTGTAAGAACCATCATATCGCTTCCTGATGAAATAAAATCTTTACGGAACTGAATAATAGTTTCTTTGTTAATCAGTCCCATATCCCCTGGTAGAACGAAAACAATTCCGTCGAATCTTTTGTCATCTATTTTTTCAAGAGCAATCTGCACGGCATGTCCGGTTCCATTCTGAAACTCCTGATAAGCATAATTTGTGCATAGTCTTTTACCCAGTACTTCAATAACATCGGTGGCTTTAATACCAACCACAACTATAAAATTAATATCCTTTATGCCATTACGACATGCATCAAATACTCTTTCGACAGTAGGGACACCCCAGATTTTATGCAGCATCTTAGAGGTATGGGACTTAATTCTTTTTCCATGACCTGCAGCCAGGATTACCGCTATTTCGCTTTTAGAATAATCTAGTTCTGAAGAAAGATTATTTGTGATTTCATATATTTTGTTATTAGCAACAATATCCATTAAGAAGACTCCGAAAATTGATAATCATTTAGATAGAATATTTATACGATAAACTTAAGATCTACTCATATAGTTTGAGTTATTTTAGATGGTACCGAATTATATGAATTTAGAATAGTAACTATTAATACAAAAACAATTGACAATGTTGAATTAGTTATAAATCCTGACGTAAAAGCGGAGACAATAAAACTAGTTACTGAAAGCAAAAGACCTAAAATTATGTCTCTACTATCAATATTTTTTAACAGTTTTATTCCAAAATAATAGATTACTGAAATTAAAAAAAGAAATGAAAGAAGGCCTATAACACCGGAATCGAAATAAATCTGAAGGAACTCATTGTGCCATCCACCAATGCCTTTATCTACTACTTCATTGAATAAAGGAAATGTATTCTTGAATGTGTGCGGACCATATCCAAGTATTGGATGATTAAATAATATTTCCCTCGCCCCTTTATATAAAATATCACGGTCTGAATATCCCAAAGGATTTCCAACCCTCTGATTCAACTCAGTTGAATTATTATGGAATGAAAGAAGGGTTAATAGCGCAGATGAAAAAACGATAATCAGGACATCTTTTAATCTGAACTTCTTAAAAACCAACCCTGTAATAAAAAACAAAGCAGCGATTGCAATACTTGTTCTACCAAGAGATGTTATAAGTCCTACAATAACTATAATAAGTCCTGCAATTCTTAGGTATTGAATTATTTTTTTTTCATTACCCGTAGGATAAAATATTAAAAATGGCAGTAAAGCCAATAGATACGATGAGTACACTGTATATCCTGAAGAAAAAGATTGCGCCCGAGCTACAAGGCTCAGATTAAATGAAACGATACCAGTTAAGGCTGTAATAATAGCAGCTAATAAAAAGAAACGGATCAAATCTGATCTCATTTCCGAAGAGAATAGTTTTAAATAGAAATTTGCCGAGAAGAAAAACAAGTAGAACAATAATTCCTTTAAATAGATTTCGGAAGTAGCCTTAGGGTATTCCGAAAAATATGCTGTAATCAGTCGAACTATTCCGAAAGAAATAACCGCAACAGTTAGCAAATCGAATGATTTTTTCTTTTCTTTGTTATACTCGAAAAGCCAGAGGAAAGCAACTATATATGCAAAAACCTGAAGCAAGAATAATGAAACACCAAAACTGAAGGCTGTGGCAACAATTAAAAAATAAGGTAACTTCAGATTATATCTCGAAGACATTAATAACCCATTTTAATGATTTTAATAAAGATAAAGTTAACCATTATGATATATAAATAAAATCCGGATCATATTGTTAATTAATCCCTAAACTGCATTTCATAAAATTTACTGTAAAGACCTTTTTCATTCTTGATTAATTCATCATGTGTGCCATATTGAACGACTTTACCCCTATCCAGGACAATTATACTATTTGCATTCCTTATGGTGCTTAATCGATGAGCAATAACAAATGTAGTTCTGTTAACCATGAGTCTTTCGATAGCCTCTTGCACAAGGAGTTCAGACTCATTATCGAGTGCGGAGGTTGCTTCATCAAATATCATGATTTCCGGATTCTTTAATAAAGCTCGTGCTATAGATAAACGCTGACGTTGTCCACCGGATATTTTCACTCCGCGTTCCCCTATAATTGTTTCATATCCCTGTGGCATTTCCATAATAAAGTTATGAGCATTAGCGGTTTTGGCAGCTTCAACAATTTTATCAAAGGGGAATTCAGATAAGCCATAGGCGATATTTCTTTTAATAGATTCATTGAACAGAAAAGTTTCCTGAGTAACAATACCCATTTGGCTACGAAGATCCTCAATTCTAAAATGCTTTATATCCATATTATCAAGGAATATCGTCCCGGAGGACGGATCATAGAATCTAGGGATAAGGTCAACAAGAGTAGATTTTCCTCCACCACTCGGACCAACAAACGCAAGTATTTCTCCCTTATTTACTTTGAAAGAAAGGTTGTCAAGGACCAAATCTTCAGAATCTTCATAATGAAAAGAAACGTTTCTGAATTCAATTGAATTACTGAATCTATCCAGCTTAATAGGATTATCAATATTTCTTATAGCAGGCTGTGTATCAAGGATTTCAAATATACGGTCGGCAGCGGCACTGGATTCCTGAATCCTATTGTTTACACTACTTAGCTCCTTGATAGGGGGCATTAGCTGGAAAATTGCAAAAAGGAACCCTATAAATTCACTGGCTGTTAAAGTTTTATCGTGAAGAACAAGAATACCACCATAATAGATTATAATTACACCAACTATAACACTCAAGATTTCTGTAATTGGAGATGATGCATTCCTTATTCTTGCTACTTTAAGAATAAGTTTAAGGAAATTATGTGTTTCATCCATAAATTTTTTGTTTTCATACTTTTCCATTCCGAAAGCCTTAACAATTTTAACTCCCGAAATTGTTTCCTGCAAAATGCTTGTTATGTCAGCCATTTTAGCCTGAATAGATGTGCTATACCTTCGCAGGATGAAACCGATCCATGTTATTATAACCATAGTAACAGGAAGAACTAAAAATGAAAGAAGTAATAAGCGCCAGCTTATACTTAAAGCAATACCGAGAAACATTAATATTGTAAGTGGTTCCCTGATAAGATTAAGGAATGTAGCGCTGATACTGGCTTGGACAGCAGTAACATCATTTGTTAATCGTGATATTAAATTACCAACGCGTTCCTGCTTAAAGTAGCTCATAGGAAGCTGGTGAAGATGCTGGTAAACCACATCCCGCAGATCCTTCATACTGGCAAATTCAGTTAAAGCCAGGAAATACGCTTGCAAATAACCGAATATGTTTTTGAGTAGAAATGAGAAAAATACAAGAATACAGATATTAAAAAGCGCATGAATTTTATCGCCTGCAAACACAAAATTGTTAAATGCAATTACAACATCATCCTTTAGGTTAATAACCCAATCCGGAAAAATTGCAATAGTTTTATCTATAGCAGAGGATTGATGAATAATCTCGCTCTTATTGGATTCCTGGAAAAGAGTATCGAGAAGTGGGATAGTAAGATAAACAGAAACAGCGCTGAATATTGCAAATAGAATTGTAAACACAATCGACAAGGCCAGGTGTTTCCAATATGGCTTAACGTATTCTAATATTCTTAAGTAAGTTTTCATTTTGACACTTTAATTTCGGAAACATTGAAAATATATTTATAATCATTTTAAAGATTATCCTCTTGGATGAAAATCTTTGTGGACTTGTTTAATATAGTCCCTATCAATATGAGTATAAATCTGAGTCGTTGAAATATCTGCATGACCTAGCATCTCCTGGACAGCTCTGAGGTCAGCACCTCCTTCAACAAGATGGGTTGCAAAAGAATGACGGAAAGTATGAGGGTGTGCGCACTTTTTTATTTCAGCTTCTTTAAAATATTTGTCAGTGATTTTCCATATACCCATTCTTGAGAGTTTAGTTCCTCTGATATTTAGGAAAATATAATTTTCGCTTTTCATTTTTTTAGCCAGAACAGGACGGCTTTTAACTAAATATTCATTTACCCAGTGGATAGCGCTGCTGCCTATTGGAACAAGTCTTTCTTTTGATCCTTTCCCAATGACCCTTATGATTTCTTCTTTCAGGAAAAGATCGGAGGCTTTAAGGCTAATGAGTTCGGAGACTCGCAAACCACAAGCATACATAACTTCAAGAAGAGCTTTATCTCTTAGGCCCAGTGTTTGATTAGAATCCGGCTTAGATAAAACACTCTCCATTTCGGGAATTGTTAAAACCTCGGGTAGATTTTTTTTAAGTTTAGGTGAATCAATTTTATCTATAGGATTCTTAGTAATATAACTATTCTGAATAAGAAAATGAAAAAACCCTCTGAGGGAAGAAAAATAGCGAGCAGCCGAACTCCCTGTAAGTCCCATATTATTAAGAAGAGTAAAGAAAGAAACCAAATGGGAATGTGTAATTTCTTCAGGATCATTTATTTTAAATTCGTCATTCAAAAATAATATAAAAGCTGAAAGGTCAATCTTATAAGACAAAATAGTATTCTCAGATAGATTTTTTTCGAGCTTAAGAACACCAAGATATTCTCTTAAGAAAATGTTCATTATTTTAAATCAGCTCCTGTAGTTCCTTGTTCAATCTCCTCCTGTTTTGGATACTTTATCCTTTTATGATGTTGTCCAATCAGAATACTAATAAAAGCTTCCTTAATTTTGGATATATCACCGAAAGTTATGGGAGAATCACTAAGCTGTCCAGAGCCAATTCTGTCCCGGATAATATTCTCGATAACATTAGCCACTTTTGTTATATTGGGTTCATCTATCGATCTCACAGCAGATTCACAACTATCGGCAAGCATAGTTATAGCTGTTTCTCTGGAATTTGGTTTCGGACCTGGATAACGAAATGAATCCGGTTTTACATTTTCAACACCATATAATTTTATAGCTTTATCGTAGAAAAAGGAGATAATATTAGTGCCATGGTGCATTGGAATAAAGTCTATAATCTCATCCGGTAATTTATTTTCCTTACCAAGTTCAATTCCTTCGTAGACATGTCTTACAATTAGGTTAACGCTTTCTTCAGGAGTAAGGTTTTCATGTATATTTTGATTATTTAGCTGGTTCTCAACAAAATTTTGAGGTGTAATTGTTTTACCAATATCATGGAAATAAGCTCCGACTCTTGCCAATAAAGGATTTGCACCGATCTTTTCAGCTGCGGTTTCAGCCATTGTGCCCACTGTCATTGAATGATTAAAGGTTCCGGGAGCTCTCCTTGCAAGTTCCTTCAGCAAAGGGTTGTCGAAGTTAGAAAGTTCCAGTAGAGTAAGATCAGTAGTTATATTGAAAATTCTTTCAAAGAATATAAGAAGGCCATAAGTGAGTACAGGGCTAATAAGTGCGTTTGAAGCAGCAAAAGAAATTTCGATAAGCAGGTTTTGAGGAGAAGCAAACTGTTCAAGACCGAAAGCAAAAATGGCAATTATATAACCTAGAAATATGTAGAAAAAAGAAGTGAATATTTGAGACCTGTTTTTAATATCTCTAACAGTATAAACCGACAAGGCTCCTGCGAAAATATTCATTGCAACAAAAGAATAATCATTACCTCTAAGGGCTCCCGTAACGAGCGAGAAAATTATTGTAGTATAAAAGCCAACCCTTGAATCAAAGATAATTGTCATTAGCATTGAAGCGGCGGGAATGAAAATGAAAAAATAGATCGGGACGGTCAGATTGAGCAAGTTGGTTAAAAATGTAATAAATGCAAGGAACAAGAGGTTACTCACAAGAATAAGTAGTTTACCATTGTCATAAAATATTTTTTTCCGGAATAGGTACAAATAAATTACAAAAATAGTCAGCAGAAATGATATATGAAGAAATTTACCTATTGACTGAAGGAATAAGCCTTCATCCCCAATCTTCTCGCCTTTAGCTTTTTTATAAGACTGAATTTTTAAGTAATTATCTTTAGTGACCCGATCATGTTTGCCAATTATTCTTTCATTTTCATTAATAATTCCGGTATACCTTGAAACGTTAGCCTGAGTCTGATGTATTTCTTCCTGTGTAAGCTTGGGTTCATATATCATATTGGGGAATATGAAATGGTCAATATACTCTAATAATGCAATTTCATATCCTCTAGGAAAGGATTTCATATGTACGACTTCATTGATGTTATTTTTAACCTTATCAATTGGAAGAAAATGAGCAACCGATTCAATTTTATCAATAGTACCTGTTCTTACAGCAATTTTATCAAAATGTTGGTTATCAGAGTGAGTGCTTAAGATTCCGCCGGAGTAAGAATTATTAATTGTGCTATGTGCAAAATTGAAAAATTCTTTTAGACCTAACTTAGATTTTTTGCCATTAGGGCCATGATTTATTAAAGACAGTAATTCATTAAAGGATGAGTCACTAAGGAAAGTGGGGTTATTAAACGAGTTTGTCTTTGAAAATTTGGCGAGTGTATTAATCACGAATAAATTGTATGCATTGAGAGAATCATTTATTAAGGACGTTATATCGTTCTGTTTAACAAAGACAGGTAAAACTGATGCAGCGGCTTCATTTAATTCTTTTTTGTAGACAATAGGATCTTTAAAGACTGGGAAACTGAATGAAGCGATAAGATCATCATGAATCCAGATTGAACCTACAGGTACATCCGATTCAATAGACTCACCTTTGGGAAACATAAACACGATAAAGATGCCAGTAAATAAACCAAGAAGGAATTTAAGTTTAATATTATTTCTTGATTTAAGTTCATCAAGAGCGGACATTTATTCCAACTTTTGCATTAAGAACCATTTCGAGAAATTCGCCGGCGCCATCCTCGTTATTATTTTTGCTCAGTTTAATATCGGCAAATTTTTTAATTTCCGGAACCGCATTAGACAAAGCTACTTTTAGAGCATTGGTTTGAAACAAGGCTATATCATTATACCAGTCACCTACAACAGCAGTTTGCTCAACTTTAAGTTTGAAATATTTTAACAGATGTAGGAAACCAGTTTTTTTGTTCGCTCCTTTCCTCCTGATTTCAAGATAATAAATACCGGTGTTTCTATGCGATTTGAAAAAAGAAGTGTTAACTCCAAAAACATAGGGTACATCCATTCTCCCCTGAATATATTTAATAATATCTTTGTTATCACCGGCGAATACAATTTCAAGAGTATTTTCAATATATCCATTATAATCTTTAATCTCTTCGTACCGAGCACCGAACTTATCCATTAACCTCGGGATTAGGGAGTTGTGTTCGGTATAATAGATTGCATCGCCATGACACAATGCGATGTTCAGAAAACATTTCTCGGCAAATGAAATTGCTTTTAGAACGTGTTTTCTTTTCAAGGAATATTCATAAAGCACTTTATTTTCAGGATAACTTTTTATTAATGAGCCATCTAAGGATATAAGAGGCGCCTTAACCAAAAGTTCTTCGGCAATTCCAATAATAGCGGAATGAAGTCTTCCTGTAGCAAAAGAAAAGGTAACATCAAGTTTTTTGAGCTCCTTTATTATAGATTTTGACTTATCACCAATAACTCCCTCATCGGAAAGAAGAGTACCATCAAGATCAAAAACAATAAGTTTTAGTTTTTTTAGTTTTTCTTCAACATTCATATTTAAATTATTTAATTCTGTGAGGTCACTTCCTGTTTAGTTCTTCAAGGGCTTGATTCACCGTAAGGCAAACCGGTAATACCCGGTCTAGTTGAGTAATTTTAATAAGGGAAGATACTTTATCCGATGGAGCTGCTAAACGCATGTTTCCTCCGGTAGAATGTATGATTCTGTTAGCAACAAGGATGGCGCTTAAACCAGAGCTATCACATGTTTCAACATCACTGAGGTCAACAATAAGTTTATTAACTCCTTCAACTTTAAGAAGCATAGTAAACTCACCTTTAACAAGACCAGAAATGTTAGTATCAAGTCTTTTTTCATTCAACTTAAAGATAGTAATATCATTAATTTGCTTTGTTTCAAAATTCATACTGTTTCCCTAAAACATATGAAGGCAATTTACTAAATTTTTATAAGATATTTCCGGTTTGTCATCTTCAGAATTAATTTGAATATTATAATATTTATCTGAATTGTTTTTTTTGAACCCAATTCTGAAAGGAACATCAATTGAAGAGATAATATGGCTGAAGAATATATTGTCCTTGATATTCAGATCAATTACCGCCTGGAAATTTTGCTGTTTAAGTTTATCAAGGAGTTTATGGGTAGCGAGATTCAACCGATTTGTTTCACCAATCGTATGTTCAATGACATGGGGTCGGTATTTTGTGGGAATCAGACTTACGCGAAAATCATGAGTAAAAACATAGGCATTTTTTTTTGATTCCTCCAAATATTTTAGCACAGGAAAGGATTGATGAAATTCGGCTTCATCTTCAGGCATCAACACAAGAATGTTGAATATTTTTTTATAAAAATTAGAGAAGGAGCTAGAATCAGATTTTATTTCCTTAATAGATCTATTTACCAATATCTCGGCAATTTTTTTTCTTACAGTATCAATCATTTGTTGTTTTCTTTAGTAGTTCTATAAATTCGTTCTCATTTAATATTTTAATTCCAAGTGATTTGGCTTTTTCAAGTTTGGAACCCGGGTTTTCACCTGCAACGACAAAATTTGTCTTTTTACTTACAGAGGAGGTTATCTTTCCGCCTAACCCGGTTATCCTCTCACCCACATCTTCACGTGAAAAAGTTGAAAGAGTTCCAGTAAGGACAAAGGATTTTCCTAGCAAGTAACCAGAATTTAGATTTTTAGTTTCTGCAGTAAAAATAAGCCCATCAGCTTTTAGTTTCTTAATAATTTCAAGATTTTCTTTTTTCGAGAAGAAAGTTTTCACACTTTTGCTTATACTTTCACCGATTTCATGGATTTCTGTAATTTCCTCCTTCTGAAGCTTTTGATAAGATCATCAATGGAATTAAAATGACCTGCAAGTTTTTTTGCTGCTCCAGTGCCAACATACCTTATGCCAAGAGCGAACAATACTTTCGAGAAAGGTTGATTCTTACTTTTTTCTACAGCACCGAGCAGGTTATCTATACTTTTTTTCCCCAACCGTTCTATTTTAATCAGTTCCTCTTTATGATCTTTAAGGCTATAGATATCATCATACGTATTAAGTAAACCTTTTTCAACAAAGATATTTATGAGCGCTTCACCAAGCCCTTCAATGTCCATAGCACCCCGCGCTGCAAAATGTTCAATTCTTCCTCTTATCTGTGCGGGGCATTCAGAATTTTCACAATAAAAAGCGACTTCGTTTTCAGGTTTGAATAGGGTGGAATTGCAGATAGGGCATTTTGACGGAGGATTGACAGGTTTAATTCCTGCAGGTCTATCAGCTTCAACAATGGACACAACCTTAGGAATGACATCACCACCTTTTTCAATAATTACTTTATCGCCAATACGTATATCCTTACGTTGAATTTCATCATAGTTATGAAGAGTTGCGCGGCTAATAGTTGAACCAGACAAAAAGACGGGTTCAAGTTCTGCAACTGGTGTAACAGTTCCAATTCTTCCCACCTGCCATGTGATATTCTTAAGAATTGTAAACGCCTGTCGTGCTTTAAACTTATACGCAACAGCCCATCGGGGTGATTTAGCAATATTACCAAGTAACTTCTGTTGCCTTAATGAATTGACTTTAATGACAGCGCCGTCAATTTCATAGGGAAGAGACTCACGTTTTAATTCCAACTGATGGCAGACATCAAGCGCATCCTCAATTGTTTTACATATTTTTGTTTCCGGGTTAACATTACATCCAATTTCTTTTAAAATCTGTAAGTTTTCGTACTGCGAATTGAATTCTATTGTAGAACTTATAAGTGTATAGGCAAACATACTAAGTTTTCTTTTGGCGACAATTCGTGGATCCTGCATTTTTAATGTTCCGGCAGCCGAGTTACGAGGATTAGCAAAAAGTTTTTCACTTGCTTTTTCCCTTTCTATATTAATATTAAGAAAATCATTTGTTTTCATAAATATCTCGCCCCGGATCTCAATATCGTCCAAAGGATTTTTATTCCAGGATAATTTCTTTAGTTTAAGGGGAACAGATTTAATTGTTTTAACATTTGCAGTAATCTCTTCACCAATATATCCGTCGCCTCGTGTGGCGGCAGTTTGAAGAAAACCATTAAGATATTTAATACTTACAGATGCTCCATCAATTTTAAGTTCAACTACATACTCAACTTTCTCAGCGGTAGGCAGAGCTTCTTTAACACGTCTGTCAAAATCAAAAAGATCTTCTTCATTATAAGTATTGGAAAGTGAAAGCATCGGTATTTTATGACTAACCGGATTAAAATCCTTAGTTAGATCTTTTCCCACTCTCTGTGTGGGTGAATCTGCTGTAACTAACTCCGGATGTTCGGACTCAAGTTTTTCAAGTTCCTTAACCATTCGGTCATATTCTTCATCAGAGATAACAGGATCGGCAAGTACATAGTACTTGTAATCGTAATCATTTATGCTCTGTTTCAGTTCTTCAATTTTTTTTTGAGCAGCGTTCAACATTTTATTGTTTTTTTAATTTAGAAGTGGATTCTAAAAATTTAAGTCCATTTGCATCAACCCAAAAGGCTGTGACTTTAGATTTTGGGTCAAAGTTAAGGGGTTTACTATTAAGTTGAAGGTTAACTTTATACGAATTACCGATTCTAATTTTGAAGTTATTGGCGGCTGATATGACTCTTGAAGAATGAGGATATAGTCTGAAATCATCTTGTTTTGTTGAGTCAAAAACGACCTGAACCCAGCAGGTATCTGTGGCAGAAATGAGCAGATGCAGACTATCAGAAGTAGTAGCTGGTTTGTTATTTAAATCTTCTCCTGTTTTCTTGGGTTCATCCTCAATATAGCGCTGCTTACTTTCCTGAATAAGTTCCTCTACTGGTTTTTCATCAACTACTATGTCAGGACTTTTCCTTACAAAAAGGAAATAAACCAAGAAGAAAACTATAAGAATGCCGGCTGCAGAACCAAGTATAATTATATTTCTTTTATTTAAGGTTTCCAGGACCGAGGGATTCTTCTCTTCGAACGGGGGAACCGAATAGGTAATAATTGGTTTAGGATGCTTAGGGACTTCACTCTCCGCTCTAAGCTCTTTAATTTCTTTAATTTTATCAGTAAAGGTTTCAGGGGTAGGCTCAACATATTCTTTTCCTTGTTTAGCAGCTTCATATTTTTTGAGAATCAGGTTATCATCAAGTCCGACAAATCTAACATATTCTTTAAGGAATGATTTAACATAGAGATCTGGCAAGAAAGAAAAGTTACCATCTTCCATTGATTCAAGAAACTTTAAATCAATTCTTGTTTTATTGGCAAGTTGTTGAAGGCTAATTCCTGAACGAAGTCTTGCATCTTTTAGTTCCTGAGATAATTTATCATACATATTCTTTTCTCATAAGTTTTGCAGCAAATGCCCCATCGGTTAAATGCACATGCGGAAGGGTTTGTGTACAGCCATTCATATCAACAATTGAGGCTGGAAAAGTCTCACCAGCATTTATCAAAATAAAATCTGCATGTTCATCAATGAACTTTTTTACAATTACAAAGTTTTCTTCGGGTTCTATAGAACAGGTACTATATACAACAATACCTCCCGGCTTAACCAGTTCGGCAGCTTTACAAAGGAGCTGGTACTGGATACGACTAACATTATGGAGATCTAGCAAAGCCCGTTTCCATTTTATATCCGGTTTTTTTGAAAGTGTACCGGAACCTGAACATGGTACATCAGCAAGGACTCTGTCGAACCCTTTATCCTGAAATTCCAGGGCATCAGCAACAACAGGCTTTATGCATTTAAAATTCATCCTTTCGATATTACGATTCATAATATCGATACGACTTTCATACCGGTCGATAGCTACCACTTCCCCTTCATCATTTAAAAGTGAAGCTATATACAAAGTTTTACCACCGGGAGCAGCACACATATCCAGCACTTTCATTCCAGGCCGGGGATCAAGAAGCCGGCAGGCAATACCAGCACTTTCATCCTGTATATAAAAATAGCCTTCGGTGAAATATTCCCATGAAGTAATATTTGTAAGATTGTGCAATTTAAAGAATTCCGGAATATATTTCCCCTGAGTATATTTTAAATTAACGTTGTTAAGTAAACGGCCAAATTCTTCGGGAGAAACTTTAAGTGAATTTATTTTCAAAGTGAGGTATGGTTTTTCATTATTTGTGTTAAGAAGTTTTTCGACTGCTTCCTGACCGAACCGGTTAAGCCAACGTTTAACCATCCATGAAGGATGAGAATAAAAAGCACTAAGATAACCTACAAGGTCTTCTTTAGGATCAGGGTAGCGGATAGAGTTTTTAGTTCGTATAATATTTCTGAGAATAGCGTTTGTAAGATCGGCTGGTTTCTGGCCTTGCAGTCTTTTAACAAATTCTACAGCTTCATTTACAGCTGCATGGTCTGGTACTTTATCAAGAAACAGTATTTGATATAATGCGACACGCAGACCATTTTTCAGATTAGGAATAGCTTTGGAGAACTGTCCCTTGTAAAAACCATTTAGAATCCAGTCAAGTCTTCCCATCCACCGAACAACACCATGAACTATTTCAAAAAGAAGGGCCTTATCCTGTCCGCTAAGTTCAGAATTGCGCATTTCATAATCGAGGAGTTTATCAAGATAGGAATCGCTGCGTTCCACGCGGTTAAGGACTTTAACGGCAAGACCCCTAACCCCCTGATATAAATCTTTGACCGTATGTTCAATAATTTGAGTCATAATTATGCTGTTAATCCTATTTTCAGTCGATCTTTATTTGTAATATCGAATATTTTCCTTAAAAGAATCTCATCTTTTTTAGTGAATTCAATTTTTCTTCTTGCCATTACAACTTTGGCAGTATCAAGGCATTTTTCAATATCATAGGTTTGAAGATCATCCTTACCTCCCCAGGTAAATGATGGAAGATATTTGTCTGGAAAACCAGATCCATAAATGTTACACGACACACCCACTACAGTACCAGTGTTAAACATAGTATTTATTCCTGATTTTGAATGGTCTCCCATAATAAGTCCGAGAAACTGTGTTCTGGTATTAACTAATTCCCCGTGAACATAAGACTTAACAAATCCATAATTATTCCTTAAATCAGAGCAGTTGGTATCGGCACCTAAATTTATCCAGCTACCAAGGTATGCATGACCAATAAATCCTTCATGTTGTTTATTTGAATATGACATTATAATAGAGTCTTCGACTTCACCGCCCACTTTACAAACATCACCGATAGTAACATTCTCATAAATTTTTGCCAGACTTTTTATTATTGAGTTGTTGCCAATATAAACCGGGCCTATTATAACGGAGTTGGGATAAATTGAACTATTGTTACCTATATATATAGCACCATTCGAAGCATCTAATACAACTCCTGGTTTAATCACAGTGTTTTGTCCAATGAATATTTTTTCTTTATTAATAAAATGTACGCCATTATATTCGCGACTGGAAGAATTATATTCCCCAATAATATCAAGATCAGAGATTAATTCAGTGTTATGTTCCCTGATAATATCCCACATAAATTTAATTGTTCTGACTTCAACTTTTTCTTTTCGGATTGAGGGGAATGACGCAAGATCAGGGAGGTGTGTTAAATGATTTTTAAATTCCTTTAAATTACTTCCTGATAAACGAGCAGCAACAACCATATCATCTTTTAAATAGAGCTTATCAGAATCCTTCAATGGAATAATAGAGGCAAGGTTTTTATCGGCAATAATCCTGGAATTTATAAAAAGGCAATCATCATCTTCAATTTGATTTATACTGGTTCCCGGATATTTGTCTTTAATAATTGGAACTATGTAATCCCGGCAATACAACGAATAACGAATACCTGGATAAACTCGCAGTATTTTTTCTTTAAGTGAGGAACTTCCGCAAATCAGATCAAAAACCCCTCTTGTAAAAATCAGGGGTTCCAGGGAGGTAACTTGATTATCTTCAAATATACAAAGCTGCATCTTGATTCTATATTTTATTTAAGATAGTAATTTAATGCTTTTTTAGGAAAGAATCCTGATGATAAAAGAGTTGTTATTCTATGGACGAAAGTTATAATTTACCGTTTTAATCACTATTATAGGGGGAATAAAAAAAAAGCCGGTATACCGGCTTTTAACTTTTTCTGAATAACAAATAGTTTGTTATTTTTTTGCATATTTCTTATTGAATTTCTCTACCCTACCTGCAGTATCCATAAGTTTTTGCTTGCCTGTAAAGAATGGGTGAGAGCCGCTGGAAATTTCAAGTTTGACTAAGGGGTAAGTGTTTCCATCAGTCCATTGAATGGTCTCGCTAGTTTTTATTGTTGAACGTGTCAGAATCGAAAATTCGCTTGAAACATCGTGAAAAACTACCGGTCTATACTCCGGGTGAATGCCTTTTTTCATGTTATGAACCTGTCTAAGTTTTTTATATTAAGTAACTTTAAATATAATTATTACTGTCATATTTACCAAATAAAAAAGTATGAGTATTGTGATAAATTGGAATATCTAAATTTAATTCTATGGGAAAATATGCAAAATACCAATCCGAACAGTTGTCTTTCTGTCGTATTACGGGTATTGATCTCATTATTAAGGTTTGATTAAATAAAGGAATTGCGCTGCAAATGCGCTCGAAATGCCTATTTCATCTATCTTTTGTAAGGTTTTCCTTAAAATATTCCCTGATTTGTGATTTCAAATTGTTAATTCTTATTCTATCAGCGTTCGTTAACCGGATTTGGAGGAAATTTAATCCCTCCTTATTTATCGCAAATGATTGATTTAATGAAGCTTCATTTAAGTTAGGGTTTTGCTTTGAAATGTCTTGAATTTGAATATTATTATCTGAATTTAATTTTTCTCTTATTTTAGGAGTAATAAGGAAAGGATTCTCCGGTTCGGAAGAGTTGATATTAATTACAAAAAAGAATATAACAGCAACAAGTGCTCCAATTGAAGGGATAATCCTTGCAGGCAAGAGAATATTTTCCCACCAACTGATTTTCTCAACAACGTTATAATTGTTGGAGTTGATTCTTCTCATCAAGGCTGCTTCAAATCCCGGAGGAGCATAAACTTTTGGGGTGTGTTTTAGCAGATTTATTATACTTTTGAAGCGAATTTCATCGTCATCCGGTATTAGCATTTAGTCATTCCTTATAAATATCCTTCAACATTTTCTGTAATTGAGCTCTTCCCCTATTAATTCTTGATTTTACTGTTCCCACAGCTATACCAGTTACCTCAGAAATCTCTTCGTAAGATAATTCCTGAATATCCCTTAATATTACCATTTCACGGTAAGCATCAGAAACCTTAAGAAGAGCTTTTTGTATAATTTCATTTTTGATTCCACTGTCCGTAATAATATCAGGGCGCATACTTTCATCCGGAATATCAAATGTTTCATCATCTTCTTTCATCGAATTGATAGAAAAAACATTCCTTCTTTTGCGTCTCTGATACTCTGTTCTAGCAAGGTTACCTGCAATAGTGTAAATCCAAGTAGAGAACTTTGCAATTGATTTATAGGAATCTTTATTCCTGTAAACTTTGATCATGGTTTCCTGAACAATATCGACACAAGCTTCATAATCTCCTAA
The DNA here is from genome assembly GCA_963786395.1 of uncultured Ignavibacteriales bacterium. Taxonomy (GTDB): domain Bacteria; phylum Bacteroidota; class Ignavibacteria; order Ignavibacteriales; family Ignavibacteriaceae; genus Fen-1301. The sequence goes on from CAWAZD010000015.1 coordinate 56,956, forward strand.
AAACCTGTAAACATAATTAATAAGAGGATTCTTATATCTTTGCACCAATAATTCATATGCCTTAATCGTATTATTCTGCTGAAATTCAAGAATCAGTTCTTCATCAGTAAAATCGCTGAGGTTTTTATCAGTCAAAATTTCCTTGTTATACTTTAATTATATTGAATTGTTTCAAACTAATTGCGTTAAAATAGTCATAATATTAAAAAAAAGGGGTGTTACCCTAGTTTATCCATAAAATAATATAAAATAATTATTTAAGAACTTCTGTAATTAGTGCTGTAAAAAGGGTTTTGGGGTCAGAGGAGGTTGTTTTTAGTTGAATATCAGTATATAATAATTCATTTAATGCCCGATAAATGTCATTATCTGAATAATTTTGCCGAGCTGAAACATAATTTTTATAATAAAACGGGTGTGTACCGACAATCCTTGCAGCTTGTGAATCAGGTATTTTTTCTTTCATTTCATTGATACGGGATAGCCCTGTAAAATATTTTGTAAGCATGGCAATGATGAAGACCGGTTCCACAACGTGATCGAGAAGATTATAAAGAATTTTAGCAGATTGCACTTTGTTCTTTTTACCAAGAGCTTCCTGTAGGTCAAAGATGGTAAATTCTTTAAGATCAGTAGAAAGAGCAATTATGGAAGAAAAATCAATCTCTTTTTTTTGTCCTAAAAATATAAATATTTTTTCTAACTGATCTTCAAGCAACGCCCTGTTAGCACCCGATATTTCCATTAACAAATGTGCATTATCTCTTGATAATTCTTTTCCCATATTCTTAGCTAATTCAACAAGCCAATCGGTCAGATTTTCACCTTTCAACTCTTTAGCCTCGAATATATAACCATTAGTGATCAATGTTTTGTATGGTTCGGAATCCGAATTTTGTATAACCCCATTATGTATAAATGTAATTGTAGTAAATTCTGGAGGGTTATTTGCATAAGAACTAAGAGATTTTTTATCTTTTATTTTTTCAAATTCTTTTATCAGTAAAAACTTCCTCCCTAAACCAAATGGGAAAGATGATGCCGTACTTAATAGTTGAGGCAGATTTATATCATCACCATAAAATATTTCCTTATCAAAATCAGAGCCTATTAGTGGATTTATTGACCTAGATAATTTCCTAACTGCTTCATTAATACTGAACGAATCGACGCCAAAAAAAAAATAAACTGGAAGAAACTTATCTTTAGAGAAAGACTTGTAAGCTTCCAGTATTGAAGGGATATGTTCTTTACTCTTTGCCAAGGTAAATTATTTTTCTTCGATTATTATTTCTTCCATTACTACATCTTTAACTGGTTTATCGTTAACCGCTTTTGTTTTGCCAATTGCCTTAACGACATCCATTCCCGAGATTACCTGGCCGAATATTGTATGATGATCATTGAGCCAAGCAGTAGCAGCCAAAGTAATAAAAAACTGACTTCCGTTAGTACCGGGACCCGCATTTGCCATAGCAAGCAGTCCTTCTTTATCAAACCTAAGTTTTGGAGTGAATTCATCATTAAAGTTGCCTCCCCAAAGGCTTTTGCCACCACGTCCAGTACCGGATGGATCACCTCCCTGAATCATAAAGCGATCAATAACTCTATGAAAAATCACACCTTTGTAGTAATTATTTTTTGCCAGCCCGGTGAAATTTTCAACTGTTTTGGGCGCTTCTTCCGGGAAAAGTTCAATTTCAAACTTTCCCATGTTTGTTTTTATAGTCGCTATTGTTTTTTTATTAGCATTTATTAAACTGTCTGTCATTTTTTTCCTTATTTATATTTGTTCTTCAATTTGCAAGAGTAATCCTTTTAAATCTAATAGCTTTTCGGTTCAATCACTAAAAAGGCGGGCAAATGTATTCAATCCTGTCAGTTCCATTTTAGATTCTAACCTTTCTCTTTACCTGTATTCAATAACAACATCTTTCATGACAACATCTTTGACTGGTTTGTCGCCTGGTTTAGATGTTTTAACTTTTCCAATAGCATTAACCACATCCATACCTTTAATTACTTTTCCGAAAATAGTGTGGTGTCCATTCAGCCAGGGAGTTGGTGCAAGTGTTATAAAAAACTGACTACCATTAGTTCCAGGACCTGCATTAGCCATTGCCAATATACCCGGCTTATCAAAAATTAGTGACGGAACTATTTCATCTTCAAATTTACTACCCCAAGCGCTCTCACCACCACGTCCTGTTCCGGTTGGATCTCCTCCCTGGATCATGAAATTTGCTATGACTCTATGAAAAATAATGCCTTTATAATATCCTTTCTTTGCGAGTTGAACAAAGTTATCTACTGTTTTAGGAGTTTCTTTGGCGGTTAGATCGATTTCAACATCGCCCATATTTGTTTTAATAACGGCAATTGTTTTTTTATCTTTTTTAGCTGTAGTAGTTCCTTTCTTATTTTGCGCATTTACTCCAACGAGTATAGACAGAAGCAGTATTAAGATTGTTATGTTTTTCATTTTACCTCCTATGGTTGAATATAATTAGAATATAAAAGTGTAAGGATAATAATCCCTAATGCAATCCTGTAATAGATAAAAATAAAAGTAGAGTTCTTTTTTAAAAACTTTAGAAGCAAATCGATCGCAAGATACCCGCTGATTGCAGCAACAACTGTAGCTACAACCATATTTACGGCCATATCAGCGTGTACAAATTTAATGCTTTCTTTAATTTCAAGAAGTCCGCTGGCAAAAACAGCGGGCATACTTAAGAGGAAAGAGAAACGTGCGGCAGATTCCCTGGTAAGTCCCAAGAACAAACCACCGGTAATTGTAGTGCCTGATCTTGAAGAGCCAGGTATAAGGGCAAAGCATTGTGCAATACCAATGATCAAAGCATCTATTATTGTTATATCCTTAATCTCTTTTTTGAATTTAGCCGTTTTTTCTGCTATAGCAAGTATGATGGCAAGAACTATTAAACTTATTGAAATAACCCACAAATCTTTAGTAAGGTTACCCTCTATAATTTTCTTAAATCCCAAACCGATAATTACGACAGGTATAGTACCAACAATTATTAACCAGCCGAGACGTGAGTCCTGACTCTGTTCCGAAAACTTTTTTCTTTTAGTAAGATTTTCAGAAAAGAACGATTTAATGATGTTTATTATATCTTTAAGAAAATAGAGAAGTACTGCCAATAAAGTTCCGAGTTGAATAACAGCGATGAAAGCTGTCCAATGTTCCGGGTTTGCAGGGTCAATTAGATTAAGAAGTTTACCCGCGAGCGTTAAATGTCCTGTACTACTTATTGGTAGAAATTCAGTTATACCCTGAATCAGCCCCAGAACTATTGCCTCAATAATATTCAATATATCCTCCTAAAAAATATAAGTTATTCCAAGTGTGAGACCCAAAGAAAAGGAATTAAAATTAACATCCTTTTGTACACTGGTATTGTATAAAGAAATACCGTTGTTTTTAGGTGTGCCATTAATATCATACCTGATATCGCCAGTAATATTGGCAAAAAAATTAGTGCTTAAAGCTGTATTACCCATGGCTCTAAGTAAAATTCCAAAACCGATTGATTTATATGTGCTATTAAAGGGTAGATTTGTAACATTAACATCGGTAAACCTTATACCTAAACCTCCTCCGAATTTAAAATTATATCCTAGACCTTCAATAACATAATAATTTGTAATTGTAGGCATCAGAATACCGTAAGTCATATTATATTGACCATTGTATGTGAAAGTATAGGAGTTATACAGGTAGGCAAGTTCAATCCCTATTTCATAATTTTCTGCTTCTCTTACATCAACTTCACCTGAAAAGATAACAGCAGTTGCAAAACTTCCTATTTGATTATCAGGAGGGGCAAAATGGCCATCATTAAGATAATCTTTGAGAGAAGGGATACTTATAAGATTTATTCCCATCCCCCCTCTAACAGAAATCTGAGGCAGGGCAATATTACTAATAAACAATAGAAGTAAGCAACTAAAAGTTTTTTTCATTATTCATCCAGATCCGCTTTGATAATTTTTCTTAATTTAAGGTGTTTATTATTCAACAAAATAAACATTATAATGGAAATTAAAATAATTAAAAAATAATTAATGATATGAGTTAAAAACGCGTAGGCCAGACTAACCTCCTGGTTAAAACCAAACAATAACACAAGAGTTGAGGTAGCAAGGATGTGATATGACCCGGTGCCACCAGGTGTTGGAATAGCAACACCTATTGAACTAATTGCCATAACTATCCAGCCCATTTCAAAAGTCACAGGTTTAATATTCTGCATCCCAATAGTAAAAAATCCTATATAAGAATTGAAAGCATAAAGAAGCATAATGGCAATACTTAACAAGATAGTTTGTATGTAATTTTTTGTGCCTTTGAGGCTTCCAAAACCTTGAGTAAGCATTTCGAAAACATAAGCGGACTTACTCGCTAGCCCCAGCGAAAACCTGGACAAAACCCGAATAATGATGTTGTAAAATCTTTCCTTTAATTTTATTGTTAGATATAGGAATATTATTCCTAAAGTTAAAGCAACAAAGGAGATATAAAGTGTTGATCTGAGCCAGGGGAAATTTCTAAATATGTCGGCAGACATCCAAACTGAAATAACGATGGTTAAACCAAAAAACAAAAGATCAATTATCCGCTCGACAATTACTGTCCCCAGCATTGATGAACGTGATAGACCTTCCCATTTCCCGATTAGAACAGCACGAGAAATTTCACCAACCCTTGGTAGTACACAATTTACTCCGTACCCTATCATCAAAGCACCAAAAAGATTTTTAATTGAGACATCTTTTTTGACGGTATTAAGCATTACTTTCCATCTTAATGCTCTGAGATAATGAGCAAATAAGGTTATAACAATAAAAATAAGAATCCAATAATAGGAAGGATTAGACACATAATGAAAAACTTTACCGAGGTCGCTATTGCGAAACGCAAAGTATAAAAATATTATACTCAAAAATAATGAGAGAACAATATTAAGCGCTCTCCTAAAATTTTCTTTTCTTTTATTATTTCCTGAGGTCAATAATGTTGGTTCCTTCCGGAGGAGAAAAAGTGAACTTTGAGTCAGGAAGACTCTGATTAAGTTTATAATTGGATAATTGAAAATCCATATTGGCACCCGATAGATTCTCTACTATAATTCTTGCTATACGGTTATCCGGGTTTAGCCATATTCTTGCTTTCTTAAAATCAAGGTTACTTTCCTTTCGAGGTACAAGGACAAGCAATACCTGCCCATCTTCATTTTCTATACTTACAACAGATTTTGATGGATAGTCAAATATAAATTTATCAAGTGAGAAATAGGATGGATCGTCAGAGGAAACTCTAGTAATAACTACTTTTTTCTGAGATTTATTATAATTCCAAAGTGTAATACCATCTGAAATGATTGTTGAGTTTCTTAATTCCAGTCTTAATTTATTCCCTTTAGAGTATTGAATTTTTCCAGCAACATTAGATTTTTCATTTAGAAATTGTTTGAAATCTGCCGTAAAATTATTTAAAGAATTATATTTCCTTTGAACAATTGAAAGCAAACCTTTACTATTGTCCTGGGCAGTTATGGGTATAACAAGAACCAAAAGCAGGATAATATTTTTAATCAAATTATTCATATTAGGCATAACACAAATTATTATAAAGACGTTATCTAATTAAAGATTTCGCAGAATTGTTTCAAGTTGTTCATCATTCTCAACAATTACCGTGCGTGCTTTACTTCCATCGTTTGGGCCGACAATACCAGCTTCTTCAAGTTGATCAACAATTCTTGCAGCACGCGAATATCCCAACTTAAGTCTCCTCTGCAGGAGAGAGACAGATCCCTGCTGATGTCTTACAATTACTCTTGCTGCATCTTCAAACATAGGATCCATTTCTCCAAGCAATCCTCCAGCAGATTCTTTTTTCTTATCATACAAAGAGGGAAGGAAATATGGTTTAGAATAACCTGGCTGCAATGCGATATAATCAGTTATTCTTTCAACTTCATCAGTTGAAATGAAAGCATTCTGAATACGAGTTGGTTTTGGAGAACCAGTAGGAAGGAACAATAGATCGCCTTTACCCAGAAGCTGCTCAGCACCATTCATGTCAAGAATAGTTCTTGAGTCGATCTTTGTAGCAACCTGATAAGCAAGTCTTGCGCTGAAGTTAGCCTTAATGACACCAGTAATAACATTAACTGATGGTCTTTGAGTTGCGAGTACGAGATGAATTCCTACAGCGCGTGCTAACTGAGCAAGTCTGGCGATAGGTTCTTCAATTTCTTTTCCGGCTGTAATCATTAGATCAGCCAATTCATCAATAATAACAACAATATAAGGAAGATGATGGTGAACCATTTCGTCAGTATCTTTCGGTTTCTTAACCGGGTCAGCAATTTTCGAATTATAATCTACTATATTTCTTACACCAGCTTTAGCAAGTTTGTCATATCTTTTCTCCATTTCATATTCTACAGATTTCAGGAGAAGAACTGCGTTTTGCGGATTGGTAATAATTTCTTCATCAAGATCAGGTGAAACGGCAAGGTAATGTTTTCTGAGTTTATTATAAAAGGATAGTTCAATTTTCTTTGGATCAAACAAAATCAACTTAACGTCTTTTGGGTCTTTGCAATAAAGTAGACTTGCAATTATCATATTTATACCAACTGATTTACCAGCTCCAGTGGATCCAGCAACCAGCATGTGAGGCATTTTCGCCAAATCAGTATAATATATATCTCCATTTATCTGAACTCCAAGGGCAAGTGGTAATTCATATTTGGATTCATGAATTTTGCTTAATACCGAACGTGCATTTACCATAGTAGCAACTGCATTTGGAATCTCAACTCCAATTGCGCTTTTACCTGGAATTGGTGCAATAATTCTTATTCCCCTGGCTGCCAGTGCCAAAGCGATATCGTTTTCAAGACCCACAATACGGCTTATTTTAACCCCTGGGGCAGGAACAATCTCATATAAAGTGACAACAGGACCAGGTGTAACAGTAATATCCTCAATTGTAATATCAAATAGTTTTAATTTTTCTTTGAGCAATTCGGCATTACGTTTTAATTCTTCTTCGGCTACCTTGTAATTTTCTACAGGAGCAGGTTCTAGCAAATCAAGACTTGGTTTGGTATATTTAATTATCTCCTCCCATTGGTTCGGAAAAGTAGCTTCTCTTGCCCGGTCAATTGATTTCTCTGATTCACCTGGAAATTCTTCAGGCAATTCCCCCGTTTCCGACTTATCTTGTTTTTCTGTTTTCTCCTTTTTACCCTTACCTTTTAAATTATCTTTTTGTTCTCCCTTTGCAGAGTCATCAATTTTCCTGACTATTCTTATCTTTGTTTCTTCTTCTTCTTTTTTCAGGAGATCTTTTGCAGTTAATTCCTCTTCAGGCAGAAGCAATTTCTTTTTTTTCTTTTCATCCCGGAGGGATATAATTTTGTCGAGATTTGATTCTAATTTTTGGTCTGTTCTACTTTCTTCATATTCACTCTTAATTTTATCAACAGATCTGTTAAATAGGTTAGAAATGAAAATGAATATGTTTTCTATTTTAATATCAAAAGCGAAAATAAGTAAAGCAATCATCATAGCCATTAGCAGACTTATACTTCCGACGCCACCCAATAGTCTACCTAAAACCGCTCCGAGATATTCTCCAACGGACCCGGACAATTCCTTCACATTAGAAAAGGTTTTGTAATTAACTCTTAACACGCCAAAAAATGTTGAGAAGATCAGGGCACTGACGAGTAAAAAATTAGAAAGGTGAATAAGTATTCTGAAATTAAATCTCTTAAAGAACCGGAGTCCCCACATAAACAAAACAACAGGAAAGACTATCGATGAAAAGCCTGTTACACTGTTGAAAAAGAAATCGGACACATATGCCCCTGATATTCCCAACAAGTTTCTGGTATTTAAAGTAATGCTATTATCTGAATTGAATACTTTCAGGACATCATCCCATCTGTAATTCAACTGTGCTTTGTCAAAAGCTGAGTAGGATATCAAACATAGGAATACCAGAAATGAAAAGACCATAAGAAATATGCCAAGTATTTTTTTCTTTTTTTCAACAGAGATAGTAAAATACTTTTCGTACTCAATAGGTTTTACATTCTTTTGTACAGGTTTCTTTTTCAGAGCCATTTAGTAATTATTCTATTCTTTTACAAGTAATTTAATAACATTCCCGTTAAAAGATGGTATTGAACTAATATTATTAATTTTGCTGCAGAATTTAATATCATCCTCAAAACCATTTTCCATTAATAATTTTCCATGCTCAGTTTCCATAAGCATTTTTAATAAATTTCTACCCGAAGATTTGCTAAGAATAATACATGTTTTAGATGTATCGGTAAGTTCCACGCCTTCTTTTAATTTAATAATCTCTGTTATCATTTTTCCGGCACAAATAGAATCTTCCAGAGATAATGAATTATTCCTTCCTGCACAAAGTATTTCGATATCCTGATTCAGTGAAACCAGATGATCTGCGATAGCATTGAGATTTGAAAAAGAAGCAGCATATAGATTTTTTGAGAATTTGGCTTTTACAAGAGCTTTAGTACCATTTGTAGTAAAAAGTATAATGGATTTACCGCTTACATTTTCAGGTGTAAATTCCTGAGGAGAATTACCCATGGCAAATCCCTCGATTTTTTTTGTATTTCTTTCTCCAGCTAAAAGAGTTAATCCTCCAAACATCCCTCCCGATACTTTTACGGCAAACTCTACAGAAGCAACGGGTATTATTTCTTTAGCTCCATTATTAAGAGCATTAATAATAGTGGTTGTTGCTCTCAGAACATCAATAACAACAGTAGTTTTTCCTGAAAACGAGAGTTCATCTGCATTTGCAGGAGTTAAAAGTACATTTGCTTTCATATAGACAATTCTTATTTCTTAATAAACGGAGTTTTTACAATTTTTACAGGAACTTCTTTACCTCTGATTATAATGTTGATTTCATTACCATCAGTTGATTCGTTTATATCAACATATCCCATTGCAATAGGTTTTTCAAGAACAGGACTTACTGTTCCACTGGTTATATCGCCAATTTTTTTACCCTTAGCAGCTAATTCATAGCCATGTCGTGGAAAAGATTTATCATTTCCTATCAATCCGACGAGCTTCCTTTTTAATCCATTAGATTTTGCTTTCAAGAGAACATCCTTACCGATGAAATCACCTTTGTTTATCTTGGTAATCCATCCGAGTCCAGCTTCCAAGGGATTAGTTGTCTGATCAATATCATTACCATATAACATAAATCCCATTTCAAGTCTTAGCGAATCTCGAGCTGCAAGTCCTACGGGTTGTATATTAAATTCTTTCCCTGCCTCAAATATTTTATTCCAGATTTGTTCACCTGTTTTCTCATCACCCTTAAAATAAAGTTCATAACCAAGTTCACCAGTATAACCTGTTCTTGCAAGAATCATATCAACACCAGCAACCTTAGCCTCAAAGAAATGATAATATTCTAAATTTATTTCTTTATTGCATATTTTCTGAAGTGTTTTATTTGAATTTGGACCCTGAACAGCCAAAAGACTGTATTCATTGCTTTTATTTTCCAGAGTAACACCAAACTTATTATTCTCATTCATCCAATTGAAATCTTTTTCAATATTGGATGCGTTTATAACGAGTAAGAACATATCATCTGCAAATTTGTATACCAGAAGGTCATCGACTATTCCGCCATCCTTATATAGCATAGCAGAATACTGAACTCTTCCCGGATAAAGTTTACAAACATCATTTACAGTAATGTATTGAACAAATTCCTGAGCTTTTTCGCCAGAAACAAAAACTTCTCCCATATGTGATACATCGAATACGCCTACAGAATCGCGTACAGCCTTGTGTTCAGCAATTATAGACGTGTATTGAATTGGCATAAGATATCCGGCAAATTCTACAATCTTTGCCCCTAATTTTTCATGAATAGGATATAGTGTTGTTTTCTTCATTATAATATTCTCTTGTTTAATTATTTGAATTCTTCAGTTATGTCCTGCTGAGTCTTCTTTGAGAACAATTTAATTTCATTTAAAGGAATTGATTCATCCTCAACAAGTGAAAGTTTCATTAAAAGTTTTAATTGTAATTTTGTAAGCATTTTTATGCCACCCTCTCTGAATTTCTGAGCTATTACAGGATGACATTTGATTATCAAGGATCTATATTTGGATTTTTGTTTTACCTTTTTGATCAATTCTTCAAGATCATAAAGTACATGGGAATGTTTGGTGAGAAGACCAGTACCCAGACAGTAAGGGCACACTTCTTTCATTGCCTGCATGATATTTTGTCTGATTCTTTGTCTTGTTATTTGAACTAATCCAAAATCGGACATAGGCAGCACAGATACTTTCGCACGGTCTTTTCTAAATTCTTTTTTAAGTTCGTCGTAAATTTTCTTGCGATTCTTGTCTTCTTCAAGATCTATAAAGTCGATGACGATTATACCACCGATGTCCCTTAATCTCATCTGCCTGGAAATTTCACGAGCCGCTTCAAGATCAGTTTTCAAGGAATTAACTTCCTGATCTTTGCTTTTTGCATACCTTCCACTATTGACATCGATAACCACCATAGCTTCGGTATGTTCAATTATCAGATAGCCGCCGCTAGGAAGAGGAACTTTCCTCCCCATAAGGGTTTTTATTTGTTCCTCTATCTTAAATGCATCAAAGATAGAGGTATTAGATTTATAATTTTCAATTTTATCGGCTAGCTGCGGTTGAACCAATGTTACATAATTTTTAATCTGTTTAAAGAGTTTTTTGGAATCTATAAATACTTTTGAAATATCCGGAGTAAAAAGATCCCTGATAACACTTGAAGTAGTATTGAGATCCTGGTAGATTAATGCAGGAGGTTTTTCAGTCTTTACTGTAGATTCAATTTCCTGCCATGTTTTCATGAGGTTTTGTAGATCATCGCGCAAAGATTCTTCTGTTTGGTTACGTGCAACAGTCCTTATAATTAGGCCATAATTTTTGGGAAGGATACTTCGAGCAATAGTTCTTAATCTTCTGCGTTCCCTGAAGTCTGAGATTTTTTTAGAAACTCCGATCTTACCGTCAAAAGGCAGAAGGACACAGAACCTTCCGGGAAGTGATATAGCAGAGCTGACGCGGACCCCTTTGTTATTTACCGGTTCTTTGGTAATCTGGATAAGGATATCTTGCCCTTTAGCAAGTTTAGGGATTGACGGTTGACGATGTTCCTCCCTTGGAGGATGTTGTGTGGAATCTTCATCTTCGTCATCATCTACATCCGAATCTTCGTCGCCAAGCATATCCTGAAGCTGTTGAGTGTTTTCACCTATATCGGAGAAATGAAGAAAAGCATCATGTTTCATTCCGATATCAATAAAGGCAGCTTTAATACCTGGCAAAACTCTTGCAATCTTGCCAAGATATACATCCCCAACCATTCTCCTGTTTTCAGGATAGTCAACAAAAAAGTCGGCTAAATACCCATCTTCCGTGATAGCGACGCGTGTCTGCGAAGTGGAAGAATTTATAATAATTTCTTTTGTCATAAAGAACAAACTCGTGTGATGAAATAAAATATTTCATAATAAAAAAGTTAAATAGCATTATACCTGATTGTGGAATATAGGAGGAAGGCAATGCGGTATTCCTGTTATCATAGTGAATATAGTTCACCGGTAACAGAAAAAACATACATAATTCCGCAATTGAGATAAATTGATTAATCATTTAAACTCGTAAAATCGCCGGAGAAGTGTAAAACACGATACTCCGGCATTAAATAAAATATAATAATCAGTATAGACTATTATTCTGCTTTAGGAGCTTCCTGCGTTTCAGCAGCCATAGCATCCTTCCGGCTAAGCGAGAATTTCCCATTCTCAATCTTAATTAGTTTCACAGTAACCTTATCTCCTTCCTTGAAATAATCGGTTACCTTGTTAACCCGTTTATTATCTATCTGTGAAATATGAAGAAGACCTTCCTTACCAGGGAGGATTTCGACAAATGCACCAAAATCCATAATCTTGGTGATTTTACCATCATATATTTCCCCGACTTCCGGGTTTGCAGTCATTGCCTTGATACGCTCTTTGCAGCGCATAGCACTATCTTTATTGGGGGATGCAATACTAACAGTTCCGTCGTCTTCAATATTTATATCAACGCCGAATTCTCTCTGCATACCCTGAATAACTTTTCCTCCAGGACCGATTATCATACCAATCTGATCCTGCTCGACTTTAATAGTCAGCAATCTTGGAGCATATTGCGAAAGATTTTCCCTTGGTTCGGCAATTGCCTGATTCATAATCCCAAGGATGTGAAATCTCCCTTCTTTGGCTTGCCTTAATGCTTTATCCATGATTTCAAATGAGATCCCTTGTATCTTAATATCCATCTGGAAAGCTGTTATACCATCCTTAGTTCCTGCAACCTTAAAATCCATATCTCCCAGATGATCTTCGTTGCCAAGGATATCTGAAAGAATTGCAAATTGATCACCTTCTTTAACCAATCCCATAGCTATTCCGGAAACGGGTTTTTTTAAAGGAACACCGCCGTCCATCAAAGCAAGCGAACCAGCACAAACAGTAGCCATAGAAGATGAGCCATTGGATTCAAGAATTTCAGAAGTAACTCTTACAGTGTAGGGGAAATCCGTATCCTGGATCATTACTTTTAAAGACCTTTCAGCAAGATTACCATGTCCGATTTCTCTGCGACCAACACCAGTCATTCTACCAACCTCACCAACACTGAAGGGAGGGAAGTTGTAATGAAGCATGAATTTTTTGCTATATTCTTCAACAAGGCCTTCTATATTCTGTTCATCATTCTTTGTCCCCAGAGTAATGGAAGTTAGGCTTTGAGTTTCACCTCTTGTGAAAAGGGCAGAACCATGAGTTCGAGGAAGAACACCGAGTACAACAGTAATATTTCTAATCTGGGTTGTATTTCGCCCGTCAAGTCTGATTCCATCTTCAAGAATTCGTTTGCGCATAAGATCTTTTTCAATGTCATGGATTATGCTGCCAATTACTTTTTCCTGTTCGGGATATTTTTCAGCGAGAGAATTCTTAACTGATACAACAAGTTCTTTGTTTTTTGCGCTTCGTTCTTCTTTTGCAAGAATTGAGTAAACCAAATCTTTAAGTTGTGAAAAAGAGAGTTCGTTAACATCTTTGAGAAGAGCTTCATCGATAACTTTTTCAGCAACGACCCATTTGGGTTTTCCAGCTTCTAGTCTCTAATTCTTCCTGAAGATGAACAATCTTCTTTAATTCCATTTGTGCAAACTTTAGCGCATTTAGAAGATCATCCTCGCTGATTTCTTTTGATTCACCTTCAACCATCATAATAGAATCTGCAGTACCGGCAACAACAAGTTCGATATCGCTTTCAGCAACTTGCTTATTGTGTCGGGTTGCAAATAAATTCTCCATTAATTCTACCTATTCTCACTTCACCTATAGGACCATCAAAAGGAATAGAAGAAATATGCAATGCAGCAGAAGCACCGACTGCCGCGAGAACATCGGCATCATTTTCTCCATCAAATGAAAGAACAAAAGCAATTATCTGTGTTTCATTTTTAAAATTTTCAGGGAATAACGGTCTGATAGGACGATCAATCAAACGTGAGCTTAATATTTCCTTTTCAGAAGGTCTACCTTCTCTTTTAATATAACCGCCGGGAAATTTACCGGCAGCAGATATTTTTTCTCTATATTCAACTTGTAGCGGGAAAAAGTCCTGGTCTTCTTTTGCCTCTTCTGCAGCGACTGCGGTCACCAGTACCATAGTATCTCCGCACCTTACCATTACAGCACCGTTAGCCTGTTTAGCAAATCTTCCGGTTTCTAACGATAAAACCTTACCGCCAATTTCAATTTCTTTTGTGACTATCATTTAAAATCCTTTTACTTTCTTATGTTCAATTCTTTAATAATTACTCTGTAACTCTCAATATCTTTTTTCATAAGATAATCAAGGAGTCTTCTTCTTTTTCCAACGAGCTGCATCAGTCCGCGTCTTGAATGATGATCTTTTTTATGAACATTAAAATGATCAGTAAGGTCATTCAATCTTTTTGTAATGAGAGCAATCTGAACTTCAGATTTACCGGAATCTTTTTCATTTACGCCAAATTTCTTGACTAATTCAAGTTTTTCTTCTTTGGTCATTTTTATTTTTCCTTTATTTATTTATTCAATATAACCCCAGAACTTACCAGGGTTAATTACTTAACTTGCTTTTTTAAAAATCTCAAGACCTTTTAATTTATCCTTATGCATTTGTTCTATAAGGGCTTCAGCAGAAGGAAATTTTTCTTCACCTCTAATCCATTCAATAATTTTAACCGTAACTTTTTTATCATAAATATCTCTGTTAAAATTATAGAGATATACTTCCGGAACAATATTTCCGGAATTATAAAAAGTAGGTCGTATACCAATACTTAAAAGTCCTTTATGCACTTCTTTATCAAAGGAGAATTCAACAGCATAAATACCAAGCTCGGGAAGCAGTTTATCCTCTCCATCAACTCTGATATTCGCAGTTGGAAACCCGAGCTTTCTGCCTCTTTTATCTCCAGATACTACAAAGCCGCTGAATGAATAACCTCTACCGAGACAAGAATTGGCAGTATTAATATCACCATTGCTTAATGCTTTTCGTATTTTAGTACTATTGACCGGATCATTATTTGTTTTATATGCTTCAACAGTAGTGACATCAAATCCGAATTCAACCCCCATTTTCCTTAAAGTATTCACATCGCCGCTTCTACCTTTACCAAAATGGTGATCATAGCCAACAATAATTTCTTTTAAACCAATTTTTTCAACAATATAATCCTTAAAGAAAGATTCAGAGGAAAGTTGGGAAAATTCCTTAGTGAAATTAACAATCAAAAGGTTCTCAACCCCATATTGTTCAAATAAAATAATCTTCTCTTCATCAGTGGTCAAAAGTTTAATTGTATTGTTGCCGGTAATAACATTTCTGGGATGAGGAGAAAAGGTAATAACAAAATTCCTGCAATTTAGGGAGAGTGCTTTTTTCTTAAGCTTCTCAATTATTTTCTTATGCCCCAAATGAAGTCCGTCAAAGGTACCTAAAGTTAAAATTGTGTTTTCTGTCTTTTGAATCTCTGACAGATCATTAAATATCCGCATACTAAAAACTTAAGTTCCTTCTAAATTTTATAAATATACTATATTTTTGGGTCAATTTAAAATCATATTTTTTATTCTTTCCTTGAATTCGTCAACAGTTAATGCATTTTCAACGGAGAATTCGCCAATATTTGTTCTTCTTAAAGATCCGAGGACAGCACCACATCCAAGTTTTTCGCCAAAATCATTAGCAATCACTCGAATATATGTTCCTTTTGAGCATTCCACCCTGAAATGCACATTAGGTAGATCTATTTTAGTGATTTCAAAAGAATGGACAGTTAATTCTCTGGGTTCTCTAACAACAATTTTTCCTTTTCTTGCAAGTTTGTAGAGGTTTTTACCATTCTGTTTTATTGCAGAATACATAGGTGGAATCTGCATAATTTTACCTGTAAATTGTTCCCTAAGCTTATAAATCTCTTCTTCCGATATATGATTGAAGGGTTTATCAATTGTACTTTCCGTTTCAAGGTCCATAGAAGGGGTGGTTTTACCAAGTGTAATAGTGCCCGTATATGTTTTATGCAAGTCCTGAAAGTCTGAGATAGATTTGGTTTTTTTACCGGTGCATAGAATAAGCAGCCCAGTAGCCAGAGGATCCAGAGTTCCTGCATGTCCAATTTTAAGGTGTCCGATTGAATTCCTAACCTCGTAGACCACTTTAAAAGATGACCATCCGAAAGGTTTATCAACAAGAATTACCTCACCAAGGTGGAAATTCAGGCCGGAAAAATCAATTTTCTCCTTGTTTATCATCATTTTCATGGATCTTTTTTATCAGACCTTCAATCTTTTCAACATAATCAATAGTATCATCTATATAGAAATTAAGTTCAGGAACAAATTTAATTCTTACCCTATGGGCTAATTCAGATCTAATATATCCGGTAGAAGCTTTTACTTTCTCAAGGACAATTGCTCTTTTTTCCTTTTCAAAGACAGACAAATAAATTTTAGCTGATTTTAGATCCGGACTTACCTTAACATTAGTTATAGTTAAGAAGACTTAACGCACGATCCTGCATCTTATATAAAAATAATCAGACTGATCTCTTCTTTAATCAGGTGTTCAATTTTATCAATTCTGTGCGAAGGCATAATTAAACCTTTAACTCTGCTTAAAAAATAAGATGCTGTCTCAAAGTAATTTTAACTCTATAAAATTACTCTAATTATGTACAATGAATAGATCCCCGCTTTCGCGAGGATGATTTTTTTTGGTCATCCTGTAAACAAAGGGATGACAAAATTATATAAGTTTTTTCTTGGTTTCGATTATTTTGAAAGCTTCAACAATATCGCCTGCTTTAATATCATTAAAGTTTGCAATATTTAATCCACATTCGTAACCAGCATCTACTTCACGAACATCATCCTTAAATCTTTTCAGGGAACCAATTTCACCTTCATAAATATCAATACCATCTCTAATAATTCTAACCTTACTGTTCCTTGTAATTTTCCCGTCAGTTACATAACAGCCTGCAATAGTACCAACTTTAGGGACCTTGAAAACATCTCTGATTTCAACAGTAGCGACTGTTTCCTCAGATAATACTGGCGAAAGAAGACCTTCAAGGGCAGATTTTACTTCACTTATTGCATTATAAATGACAGAATAAAGGCGAATATCAACATTCTGATTTTCAGCAAGTTTCCTGGCATTTACATTTGGTCTTACATGGAACCCTATAATAATTGCATTTGAAGCAGCAGCAAGCAGAACGTCACTTTCCGAAATACCGCCCACGCCTTTATGAATAACCCTGATAATAACTTCTTCATTTGAAAGCTTCATTAGCGAATCAGACAATGCTTCTACAGAACCATCCACATCACCTTTTACGATAAGCGGGAGTTCTTTAACGCCGCCT
This sequence comes from uncultured Ignavibacteriales bacterium, assembly GCA_963786395.1. Lineage (GTDB taxonomy): Bacteria > Bacteroidota > Ignavibacteria > Ignavibacteriales > Ignavibacteriaceae > Fen-1301. The sequence continues at coordinate 74,056 of CAWAZD010000015.1, forward strand.
ATACTAATCTGCTGAGCAATTTCATCAAGAGTAATATGGTGAACCTGTTTTTGTTCCTGTTCACGTTTGAGCTGTTGTCTTTTAAGGGAAATATCACGCGCATCTCTTTCAGAATCAACAACGACAAAAGTATCACCCGCCTGAGGAGAACCTTCAAATCCAAAAACTTGCACCGGTGTTGATGGAGGAGCATCAAAAACTTTATTTCCTCTTTCATCAAACATTGCACGAACCTTACCGAAGAAAACTCCGGCAACAAAAGGATCGCCAACGCGAAGTGTTCCTTTTTGAACAAGTATAGTACATTGGATTCCTCTTCCTTTATCAAGTTCAGATTCAATAACAACACCTCTGGCCATTCTGTCAGGATTAGCTTTCAGATCGAGAAGGTCAGCTTCAAGAAGAATCACTTCAAGGAGATTATCAATATTCAGTCCAGTTTTAGCAGAAATTTCAACACACTGATATTTACCGCCCCAGTTTTCAACAAGAACATTTCTATCAGCGAGTTGTTGTTTAATCTTTTCAATATTTGCGCCCGGTTTATCAATTTTATTTATTGCAATAACAATTGGCACTCTGGCTGCCTGGGCGTGGTTAATAGCTTCAATAGTTTGAGGCATAACTGCATCATCAGCAGCAACGATAAGAACCACGATATCAGTTAACTGCGCTCCTCTGGCTCTCATAGCTGTGAATGCTTCATGCCCTGGAGTATCAAGGAAAGCGATAGTTTTCCCGTTACCGACATCAACTTTGTATGCACCAATATGTTGAGTAATACCACCTGCTTCACCGGCTACAACATTAGTCCTTCTAATATAATCAAGGAGGGAGGTTTTACCATGATCTACGTGTCCCATAATTGTAACAACCGGAGATCTGGGTTTCAACGATTCAGGTTCATCAATAGTATCTTCGAGAACTTCAGAGGTATATTCTTTCTGGAATTCTACTTCAAAGCCAAATTCATCAGCAACTAAAGTTATAGTTTCTACATCAAGTCTCTGATTAATTGAGACCATCAAACCAAGTTCAATACATTTAGAAATAACATCCGCAACGGGAACATTCATAAGATTTGCAAGTTCATTAACAGCAATAAATTCGGTTACCCGGATTTTAGCATTCTCAATGTCTCTTAATTCCTGTTTTCTTTCTTCTTCAGCTTCGCGTTCTTTTCTTTTTCTTTTTCTGACGTTAGCGCGACCGGAAAGTACGGCAGTATCATCCATACTAAGGAGCGTTTTACGAATTGCTTCTTTTACTTCCTTTTCATCAATTTCAAATTTCTTAACTTTCTTTCTTTTTTTAGCTACCGGGATTTCTTCAACCGCGGGTTCATCAACTTTTTTCTTATTCTTTGGTTTTTTCTTTTTCTTTATAGTTGAAGTACCTGTTCCTGTGGAGGTGGTAGAAGTAGAATCTGATTTCGATCCGGGTGAAGCTACATTAGATCTATCAATTGCACGTGGAGAAGGCTTTGGTTCTGATAAATCCATCTTACCGATAACAGTAAGACCTTTTCTTTTAGCAATTTCAGCATTTTTAGGAGTAATAAATACTTTACCTTCCGTTTTATCAACCAAACTCAGGTTTTCTTCCGGGATAACTATATTTTCTTCTTCAACCGTAGAAACAGGTTCTTTTACATCTTCGGTTGATGGTAATTCCGGGTGTTCCTCCTCAGATTTGGCAATCACTTCTTCGTCGGATATTACTTCCAATTCTGAATCAGGGTTGGGAGTTTCGGAACTTGTTACCTGAACAATTTCTGCTTCTACTAAAGATTCATCGCTGGGAGTTTCTACTTCTATTATAGGAGCTTCGGTTTCAGCTTCCTCATGTTTTGGAGCCAGTTTCTTATCATCTTCTTCAGAGGGTACCTTATCAACTCGTTTCTTATTAAACTCAGCTATCTTTTTATAATGCTTCTCTGCTTTTTCAATATCCTTTTTAAAATGATTATTTATATCAGTAATCATTTCATCGGTTAGAATAGATTGTATTGTTTTTACCTGATGCCCTTTCTTCAGTAAAAACTCTACAAGCTGCTCAGCCGAAATATTTATTTCAGAGGCTAACTTATAAACTCTTTGTTTTTTACTTTTCGTTTCTTCGGTCATATATTAAATACCTATTTTAGCTACTCTTCCTCTTCGAACTGCGATTTAATTGTTTCTATGATTTGTGCTATTTTCTCATCATCAAGTCCCTCAATTTCTTTTAATTTTTCTGGACCTGCAGTAAGAACCTCAATCGCAGTATCATACCGGTGGTTTATGAGAAGTTCATAAATTTCAGCACCAAGCTCTTCTTTAATATCAATGAGCTCGATATCTTCTTCATATTCTTCGAACGGTTTTTCTTCTCTTAAGATTTCAATTTCAAATCCTGTAAGCTTCATAGCAAGGCGGATATTAACACCATTGCGACCGACAATCAGGGAAACCTGATCACTATCAGCAGTAACAACGGCTTTTTTAGCATGAGTATCGATATCGATTTTTTTCAATTTTGCAGGAGCAAGTGCTTTCTGAATAAACACCAGCGGATCTTCCGAATAATTTATTACATCAATATTTTCGTTATTCAATTCTCTTACGATAGCGTGAATTCTGACGCCTTTCATACCGACGCAAGCTCCGACTGCATCAATTCTTTTATCCTGTGATTCAACAGCAACTTTAGCTCTTTCGCCGGGTTCACGGGCAATAGCTTTAAGTTCAATAATACCATCATATATTTCAGGAATTTCAATTTCGAATAATCTTCTAAGGAACATATTATCGGATCTGGAAATAATTATAAGGGGACCGCTGTTCCCCTTTTTAACTTCCTTAACGATAGCCCTGATAGTTTCTCCTTTCTTATACCTTTCATAAGGAATCTGTTCATTACGGGGTAAGAGCAGTTCGTTCTTATTATGGTTAACAAGAATATCATTTTTCCTAATCTGGTAAATATCACCGACAACAATTTCACCAAGAAGTTCGTTGTATTCGTTATAGATGATATCTTTTTCAAGTTCGCGGATTTTTTGATTGAGACTTTGTTTTGCAAGGGTTATGAGTCTTCTACCAAGAGAGGGGAGTTCAATTTTTTCAACAAAATCGTCTCCAACCTCGAGTTCATCATCATTTCCTTTCCGGTTAATTTCCTCAATACCAATTTGTGTGTTCGGGTCAGTAACTATATCCACAACAATTCTTTCAAGGAATATTTCAATATCCCCCCTATCCATGTTAACGACGACGTCAAATTTGGCTTCTTCGCCATATTTTTTTCGTACAAGCAGACCAAATATCTCTTCGAGAATGCCGCCGAGTACATCTTTATCAATTCCTTTATCTCGCACCATTTGGGCAAAGGATTCAACTATATCGAAATTCATTAAACGACCTCCGGTTTAGGAAAAACTAACAATTACTTTTGCTTTTTTAATGTTATTAAATTTAATACTAATTTCATTTTGATTGAATTGAAAAACGACAATGTCATCATCAACTCTTATTAACTTACCGGTAAACTTTTTTGTACTATCATCCGCAGAATAGCTTACCTCAAATTTGCGATTAACATTTTTAGGGAACTGCTTAAGAAATTTCAGTGGTTTGTCAGTACCGGGAGAGGAGACATCGAGCCGGTATTGGGAATCAATAATGTTTTGTTCCTCAAATTTCCTATTAATAATCCGGCTGATTCCAGCCAGGTCTTCTGCAGTAACGTTCTTTTCACTATCAATATATAACTCGATAATCCTGTTATTAGGATTACCCCGAAGTACAAAATCGACTATGAAGAAATTATTCTCCTCAACAGTTTCATTTGCGATATTATATATGTTTTGTTCAACAGAATTCATACAAACAAAAATCGCCCTTTATAGGGCGAACTTAGAGACAGTAAACTTAACATTAATTATTTGAATAAGCAAGAAAGAAGGATTTACCAAATCCTTCAAATTGGCTGATTTAGGGCTGAAATATGACTATTTGTGACAAAATAAACAATAATTACTCATTAAATTAGGAGAAATTCCCATATTCGGGAGTAGATTAATTTCCTTAATGGCGGTCAAATGAATATTTTTACCATTAATTAAACATAAGTAAAAGAGAGCAGGATGGATATCAGGAAATACTCAGTAATTGTTACAGATTTAGGAAATGTATTGATTCCTTTTGATTATAATAAAGCAATTAACAAACTGGAGGAGAAAGAACCAGGTTTGGGGTTCCGATTCATAGAATTCATTAAAGCGAATTATGATATTCATAGGAAATTTGAAAGGGGGGATATCAGTCCCGAGGGGTTTCTTAAGATAATGCTTCCTGTTTTGGATGACAAGGTTACCACGGAGGAATTTATAAACCTCTATTCACAAATATTCTCGATTAATGAGGGGCTTGTAAAATTATACACCGAACTCAGAAAGAAATATAAAATGGTTCTACTGAGCAATACAAACTGGCTTCATCATGAGAACGGATGGGGGAAATACGAATTTCTTACGTTATTTGATAAAATGGTACTTTCATATGAAGTACAGGCAGTAAAACCGGAACCGGGAATTTATAAAGCTGTGGAAGCATATACAGGGCGTCCACCTGAAGAACATATTTTTATTGATGATATATTTGAATATTCAGAAGCAGCAAAAGCCCTGGGATGGGATGCGATTCAGTTTGTTAACAATGAACAACTTACTAAAGAATTAAAAGTTAGAGGGATAATGGAGTAAATTAGAGTTACTTATCAGTATTAACCTGTTGCGATTGGGGTGATGCAGGTTAAGGTATGTTCTGAATAACTTTGGTATTAAAAAAGAATAGTGATTTTGGGTTTCTAAAACATCAGAGGAAGGTGAATATGAACTTGAAAATTATGTTTGTTCTTTTTGTTTCAACATTTTTATTCTGGACAAATGCTCAGAATTCTAAGGAAGTAAAATATATGAGTGATCAAGACACGGTACTCGGATATCTTTCAATGCCATCGGGAGAAGGTAAGCATCCAGCAATAATATTGGTTCATGAATGGTGGGGGCTGAATGATTGGGTGAAAGGAAATGCGGATATGTTTGCAAAGAAAGGATATGTAGCGTTGTGCATTGATCTTTTCAGAGGAAAGATCGCGACCAAACCTGAGGAAGCAATGAAGTTAGTCAGTTCGATGGATAAGGAACGGGGAGTAAGAGATCTTGTTGCAGCATTTAATTATTTAAAGTCTTTACCTGAAGTAAACTCAGATAAAATAGGAAGCATCGGGTGGTGTTTTGGCGGGTCATATTCTCTCCAGTCAGCTATAAATATTCCTGATCTAAAAGCGGTAGTTATCTGTTACGGTCAATTAACAGATGACTCAAAGTCAATTGAGAAGATAAAAGCACCGCTTTTGGCAATATACGGGAAAGAGGATAAAAATATTCCACCTGATGCGGTAAGTAAATTTGAAAAATCTGTAAAAAGCATGGGAAAGAAAATAAAAGTATTTGAATATCCGGGCGCAGGGCATGCTTTTATGAATAGCACCGGACAAATGTATAACAAGGAACAAACTCCAAAAGCATGGAAAGAGATTAATACTTTTCTGGATTCGCATCTTATGACAAAATTATAGAAAATAGGATTATTAGATATTCCGAACTTTGAAAATAAAAGACCTGAGTTTATCTTCGTCGAGGTGACCAATTGTTCTAAGACCGCTACATATATCTACGCCATAAGGGTGAACGGCATGAATTGCTTCTTCAACATTATCGGGGTTAAGACCTCCAGCGAGGTAGACGGGTTTATTTACACTTTCACAAATCAATTTACTGACAGACCAATCGTGAGTTCTTCCGGTACCACCTAATTCTTTAACAGCCAGGTTAGGATTTCCGGAATCAAGAAGAATATTATCAACAAAGGGGGAAATTGAAACAGCTTCTTTTACAGAATTCTCACCGGTAACATGAATTACCTGGACAATTTTAATATCCGGAAGTTCCAGACGGATTCTTTCGTAGACAATGTGTTCCACGCTGTCGACCAATTGAACTGTATTTGTCCTGCATCTTTTAATCTGGGGGATAATATGGTCAGCTTTGAGAAGACTAGTAAGTAGAAAGGAATCAATTCCCCGGGGCACATTGGCCGCCAGGACAGGAATTAAAGCTTCATCTATGATACCGGCACCACTTGGCATTGCGGAGACGAAACCAAGTGCATTAGCGCCATATTTTATGGCAAGTTGAACTTCCTCTTGAGAGGACATACAGCAGATTTTAATTCGTGTGTAAGACAATTCTTTTTCCTGGTTTTAGAGTGACACAATAACAATTAAAATTTCAGAACGCTCACCATATAGAATAAGAATCTATTGTTTTTTAAAGGAGATAGATTTGGTTTTATTGAATCTTAGATTTACATCCTGTCCCAGGTTAACTGATTCCCATAAACTTTTAAATTGACTAAATTTAGTGATTGACTGGTTATTCATATTCGTAAGCAGATCGCCCTCACTAAGTCCGGCTTTTTTTATTTCCTCATTATCTCTTTAAACAATTTATTGATCATAGGTTTATCATTCACATTGATTATGAGGATGCCTATACCATTGATAAAAATTTTATTATCTGAGTGCTGATCAGAATGAGAAAAAGTTTTCTTAGGGGGGAGGCTTTTAGGGTCTGCTTTCATTATATCAACAGTAAGAGTTTGTTTATTTCTTTTAAACCCCAGTTTAAAATCCTGACCAATTTGCAATTTGTTATAGGCATTTTTTATGTCGGCAATCCTTTTTACTGGTTGTCCGTTGACCGTTAAAATTATATCGTCTTTACGGAGATCAATATTTTTATATGTTGACTGTCGAGCATTTTCAGGGGCAACGAACTGAATCTTATTAGTGTTTTTATACTGGACAATAAGAGCACCGATTTCCGGGAGATTGAAAACCTCATCTGTTTCAAGTTTTGAATCATTCTTACCTTGTGCAAATTGGATTTGTGCATAAAGGAATAAAGCTATTACGAAGATATAAGATTTCATCATTCGAACTCCAATTGTGAAATAATTTCTCTTTAGAGAATATATTATAGTGAAATATCTATTTAATTAAAAATACAGATTCCATCGGTATTTTCTCATTTTGCAATTGATACTGAGATAATACCATTTTTCCCTCTGTGCTTTTCTTTGAAGAGGTCAAACATATTTCCTCATTTACTCCATAAACATATCAAAACTTTGCCTATGCTGAATTTTCTTAACGCGAATAATTTAATGCCTGAAATAAGGACAAAATTGGAATAAAGAAGGAAGAAAAAACAAGCCCCTTTGTAAAGTAGGAATAGAGATAAGGAAATATGCCCGAATTTTTTTATTTTTGGATTCATTTTAACCTGAAATCATTGAAAAGAAGGATTTTAATTGTACGGACAGACCGCGTGGGAGATGTTGTAATGATTACACCCATGATCAGGGAATTGAGGAAGAAATATCCTGACGCGTATATTGCCACTTTAACCCAGCCAAATACTGCAAATATTTTGGTGAATAATCCTTATCTTGATAAGATTATTACGGATGATCTCACGAAAGAGAATTTCTATAAAGTAGTAAAGGAAATAAGAAGCGGAAAATTCACGGATGGTCTGATGGTTTACCCGACTGCCAGAGCATCATACCAAATGCTTCTCGGAGGAGTAAAAAATCGTATTTGTGAGGGTCACAGACTTTATGAAGTTATCACGGGTATGCGAAGTGTGGACAGGAATAATTATTCGCCGCTGAAACATGAAGCAGATTACTGCATGGACCTGGCAAGAAAGATCGGAGTTAAGACAGAAAATATTGACCCGGAAATTTATGTTACTGATGGTGAAAGTAAAGAAGCATTTGAGTTTCTTAAAAAAGCAGGTGTAGAGAAAGAAGATTATAAATTAATTCTTCATACAGGAAGCCTTGGCTCGGCGCCGAACTGGAGCGAGCAAAAATATCTGGAATTAATCAAAGAGATAATGTTACTAAAAACACCCGGTATTAAAATTCTACTGAGTGCAATGGAAATGTCGGAGAAATTTATTAAAAGCGCAAAGGCATTGGACAACAAGAAAATAGTAAATATCTCGAAAGAGATTGGTGGGCTGCGAGAATTTATCAAAGTAATTTCCGTAGCTGATCTTGTAGTAGGCAACTCAACCGGTCCATTGCATATAGCAGATGCACTAAACAGGAAATGCATCGGGATAAATTGTCACAGACCAATGAACAGTGTTCAATACTGGGGGATAATAAATAAGAGATCGATAAATATTGAAGTGTCAAAAGAATATTGTGACAAAAACTGCAGTCCGGATAATAAAACCTGTGCCTTCGAGAACGGAATAAGTATAGAGCAGGTTTTTGACGGAATAAAAACATTAATTAATTAAAATGAAATTGGAAGAATTGAATATACCGAAGTGTAAAAAGTTTTCAGGGTACAAGCCATGTTACTCCTACCAGAAATGTCTTGAAAATGGTTGTCAGGACGATATACCTGAAAACAGGATGGGAGTTAAAATATTATTTATTTCACTTGAAGCATTGGGAGCCGTACTTGACAATACAGCAGTTCTGCCTGCAATTAAAAGGAAGTTTCCTGAAAGCACAATTAGTTGGCTGACAATGGAGAGCGCACAAAAGATACTTCACAACAATAAATTGATTGACCGGGTATTTATTTGGACTGATGAACACAGATTGATTTTGCGGAACATTGAATTTGATTATGTGATGAATTCGGACAAGGCAGATTACGCCTGTGCTTTTACCAATGAAATTAAAGCAAAAAAGAAACTTGGTTTTGTTTTAAATGAAGATGGAAAGATTGTTCCTGCCAATGAGGGAGCGGTTTACAGCTATATACTAGGGGTAAATGACCAGCTTAAGTTCAGGGATAACAAACGCACCGGTCTAGAGATATTGCATGAAGCTTTTGAACTTGAATATAAAATGGATGAATATTCATTTGAGCTGGATGAAGAAGAAAAGAGTTTTGTTGAATCGTATAAGAAAGAGATTAAATATGATCCATTAAAAACATATGTTGGGTTTAATACCGGATGTTCTACATTGTTCCCGAACAAGAAGATGACGATTGAACAGCATGTAAGACTAATAAACGAACTTGCACAAGATGATGATAAAGTAATTGTACTTTTGGGAGGCCGCGAGGATACAGAAAGGAATGCTCAGATCATGAAGGCGATAGATAAGAAGATAAAGCATAAAGTAATTTCGACTCCGACAACATTGGGGCTGCGTCGTGGGGCGTGTTTTATGGATATAAGCGATATTGTAATATCCGGGGATAGTTTCGGAATGCATATGGCGATTGCTTTAAGGAAGTATGTAATTGCGTGGTTCGGGTTATCATGCGCAGCTGAAATAGAATTATACAATAGAGGTGAAAAACTTTTACCTGAAGGGCTTGGGTGTTCCCCTTGCTGGAAGAAAGTTTGCCCTTATAATCTTGAATGCATTCAGATGATAGACCTTGGCAGGATCACAGAACTTGTAAGGGAATACACAGAAAATAAAAGTAAAAGAATTTTGGTTAAACAATAAAAAAGTAAAGAGATTAAAATGAGTGTAAGAATTCCAATCTACCAGCCATCCCTTGACGGGAATGAGAAAAAATATGTAAACGATTGTCTTGATACTACATGGATTTCATCCCGCGGTAAATATATCAATCTGTTTGAGGAGAAGTTCAGTGAGTATATCGGGATAAAACATTCTACTGCGGTTTGCAACGGTACTGTGGCGCTTCATCTTGCGTTGGTAACTCTTGGAATTGGCGAAGGAGATGAAGTAATTGTCCCATCATTTACATATATAGCATCTGTGAGCACGATTGTTTTTGCAGGAGGGAAACCCGTTTTTGTGGATTCACTTATGAGTTCATGGCAGATGGATCCGGAGGATGTAAGAAGAAAAATTACTCCAAAGACAAAAGCCATAATGGCTGTACATATTTATGGACATCCATGCGAGATGAATGAACTGAAAAAAATAGCCGATGAGAACGGAATTTTTTTAATTGAAGATTGCGCTGAGGCGTTTGGTTCTTCGTTTGAGAATAAACATTGCGGTACGTTTGGTGATATTGCTACTTTTAGTTTCTATGGAAACAAGACTATAACTACCGGTGAAGGCGGAATGGTGGTAACAAATGATGAGACTTTATATGACCGTGCATATCATCTAAAAATGCATGGACTGGCAAAATACCGTCAATACTGGCATGACGTTCTGGGCTTTAATTACAGAATGACGAATATCTGCGCAGCTATAGGACTGGCGCAGCTTGAGCATGCGGATGAAAAAATTGCAAAGAAAAGAGAACTGAAGGAATGGTATGATAGGGCGCTTGCCGGGCTGCCGGTAAAACCTCATGGTGAACTTAAGAATGTTTTTCATTCATACTGGATGTACTCGATTCTTGTTGACACTCCAAAGGAAAGAGAGGATTTGCGGAGTCACATGCAGGAAAGTGGAATTGAAACAAGACCTTCATTTTATCCAGTTCATACGATGCCAATGTTTGCTCAGAAGTTCCAAAAATTGCCTGTGGCGGAGCATCTTGGGTGGTGTGGAATTAATCTTCCAAGCTGGCCGGGGTTAAAAAAGGAGCAAATACAGGAAATTGCTGGGACGATAAAGAAGTTTTATAAACTTTGAATTTTGCAGAGGAATAATTTCTTAGGGAGATGGCAAGCATGTTCAGAGGATCCAAGTTTAGGGGATCCAGGATATAAATACTTGACATATTGAAATAAATTTTATAGATTATTTAATGTAAAAGTGATCAAATATTAACGTTCTTGTATAAAATCAGTTCACAAATAACCTACCTATTTCAAAATTTCTTTACGCTGTTTTACGCTGTTTTACGCTTTTTACGCTAAAACGGCCTCTTCTCCTTACCTTCTCCCGCTTTATCTCATACTTAACTCATAGTTAGGGGTAAACCGAGGATAATTTCAAGGAATATTTAGGTGGAAAAGGGATGGATACCCACATCGGCGAGCTGCGTATTCACTATTCGCGGATAACAAAATGAGATTATAGGCAGCGACAAAGAAATTCCATTAAATGTGACGATAGGCAATTTCTGAGAAGGGAGTTCTGCCGGGGAATGGTCCCGCCGGCAGCCCTGAAAGAAACTTAACTCTGGGGGTTATTTGAAGAGGTAGAGATATTCGGCATAGCCATCTTTTTGCATATCATCTTTTGGGATAAAGCGTAAAGAGGCGGAATTTATGCAATATCTTAAATGAGTTGGAGTTGGTCCATCATTAAAGACATGTCCAAGATGAGAATTGCCGAAACGGCTTCTTGTTTCAACTCTTTGCATTCCTGCGGAGTTGTCTTCTTTCTTTTCAATATACCGTGGATCAATTGGTTTACTAAAACTTGGCCAACCGCATTCAGAATCAAATTTATCTTTAGAACTAAACAATGGTTCACCGGAAACCACATCCACATAAATTCCTTCTTTATTGCTATTCCAGAATTCATTTTGGAATGGCTGTTCAGTTCCATTTTTCTGAGTTACCTTGTATTGAGCGTCAGTTAATTTGGATTTATCCTCAGCGGCTTTTTTATACTTTTCAATATTGGCATCGCCCCAGAGTCCCATAATAAAATTATCTCTTCCCGAGCCTTTCCTGTAGCTGTAATAATGATCCGGGTTTTTCTTATAATAATGCTGATGATAGTCTTCTGCAGGATAGAACTCAGTTAACTTTTCAATTTTAGTTACAATAGGTTTAGTAAAAATACCGGATTTATTTAGTCTTTCTTTTGAATCTCGGCTACTTTTTTCTGAAGATCATCGGTATAAAATATTGCCGAAGTATATTGGGAACCTCTATCATAGAAAGAACCACCCGCGTCAGTCGGGTCAAATTGTTTCCAGTAAACATCAAGAATTTCAGAGTAACTAATAATATTTGGGTCAAAGATTACTTCAACAGCCTCGATATGCCCAGTAGTTCCAGAACTGACCTGTTCATATGTTGGGTTTTTTACAGTTCCGCCGGTATAGCCGGAAATTACATCTTTAACACCATCGAGTTTTTCAAAGGGCGCATCCAGACACCAAAAGCAGCCGCCTCCAAATATCGCTTTATCCATTCCTTTTCCAATTATGGGAGAAGCCATAGCGTTTTTAACCTCCATATTTTTTGAACATCCAAAGAACATCAATAAGCCTATCAGGCTTAGAATAAATTTAGTTTTCATTATTTCCTCCGAAATATTTTCTGAGGCAAAGTTATAATTAGATTATCACGAAATTATCACAGAATGATTACAATAAAATAACGAATAAGGTTTCTTAGATTTGTGTGGCAGGGTTCACAGGAATAGATATTAAAAAGGAGGAGCCTTTTGAAGGTTCGCTTTTAACTTTGATTTCAAATTTATGCAGTTCAAGGATTCTTTTCACGATAGAAAGACCAAGACCTGCCCCGGTGTTCTTACCGGTGGATATTTTTTTAGCCTGGTAATAACGATCGAATATATTAGGGATATCTTCTTCTTTAATTCCAATTCCAGTATCGGAGATAATAGCAAGTAGACTATGGGCATATTTTCTTTTTAATATTATTTTTACTTCTCCACCGGAGGGAGTAAATTTGATTGCGTTATCGATAAGATTTTGAAATACTTTTTCCATCATTCCAATATCAGCATTTATTCGCGGCAGATCTTCAGCCGCTTCAAGCAATAAGTTTATATTCTTTTCGTTAGCAGGCACTGTATTTTTTTGCTGGATATCCTGTAGAAGTTCACCGAGTGAAAATTCTTCTTTGTTGGGTATCGTTTCTTTTGATTCAAGTCGTGATAATTCAAAAAGTTCCTCAACAAGATTAAGCAGGCGGTCGGTACTCTTCATAATTATCTCAAGATAATTTTTCCTTTCATCGTACGATAGTCTGCTATCTTTCAATAGAATAGTTTCTACATAGCCTCTTATTATTGAAAGCGGAGTACGAAGATCATGGGAGACGTTAGCGACAAGAGTGCGCCGGTTTTCGTCCATGGTCTTGATTTCATTTATATTATTTACAATTGTATCAGCCATTTCGTTAAAAGAATCGGCAAACAATTTCAGTTCCCCTTTATTTGTCATAGCAATTCTTGCTGTTGTATTTCCATTACGGAAGTCCTGTATTACTTTCACAATCCTGCGAATATTCCAAGTAATAATTCCAATAGCAAGGAAGCCTATAATTGCAGCCGTTATGAGGGCTATAATCATTGATCTGACACCGAGTCGGATGATATAACTTCCAAATACAAGTTGAGCGGCATTTTCATATTCCTGTCCGCCCAGTATAACATAAATGTAACCTTTGAATTTATTGTTTTCGGTTACGCGGGAAGCAGAGAAGGGTTTCATTTTCTCCGGATTCTTCGGGTCGGTGCCCATTAAAAAAGTCTCTGATTCTGAGGCGATAAATTTCTTTACAGGATCAAGTGGTACAGAAGATAATTTAACCACCTGATTTGGGGCATAGTAGGTTAATATTTTTCCAGTAGTATCAAGCAGGTAAACCTCGATACTCGGATTTATTACCATTACATTATGGAATACGTTTCTCAGCGTTTGTGTATTAACAGAATCTCCTTTAAAGCATTCATTATCCGCCGCGATATGTGAAGCAATATTAAGATCGAGCTTCTGTCTGGTTTCCTCGAAATACATTTCGGCTGTGTTAACTGATATATAAATATAGACGGCTGAGATTATGATCAGAATAAAAAGGAATACAAATGATATTTGAAAAAAGAGTGAATTAAATAATCTGTTCATTGAACCTGTACCCTGTTCCCCAGTTAGTGATTATATATTGCGGTTCAGAAACATTCTTTTCGATTTTACTTCTTAGCCGGTTGATATGGGAATTTACAGTGTGCTCATAACCTTCATACTGGTAACCCCATATTTTATTCAGTAATCTTTCACGTGAGAAAACTTTGCCAGGGTTGGAAGCCAGCAAATATAGAAGTTCATATTCTTTTGGTGTCAGTTCAATACGTTTACCATCAACAATCACCTTTCTGCCAGCAACATCTATTACAAGATTACCGGCGGTAATGTTTTTTTCTTTTTCCTGGGCGGGGTTAAAAGTGTCTACGCGGCGGAAGATTGCTTTAACCCGTGCAATGAATTCTCTTAAACTAAATGGTTTAGTAAGATAGTCATCCGCACCAGTTTCGAGCCCGAGAATTTTGTCAATTTCTTCGGATCTTGAAGTAAGCATAAGAATGGGGGTATTGATTCCGGCTTTCCTAATTTCTCTAAGGACTTCCAATCCATCAATACGCGGAAGAAGAATATCGAGAACGATAAAATCAAAAGTGCCGGACTGTGCAAATTTTAGTCCTGTTACTCCGTCGAAAGTTTTAGTTACAGAACATTCAAGATCCTTAAGGTGAATTTCCAGAAGGTCGGATATTTCTTTGTCGTCCTCTATAATTAAAACGTTTTTCATGCAATTTGAAAAATATTAATAAAAACAATAGAGGCAATTTATATGCCTTAATTAAAAGGAAATGTGTTTCTTATACAGGAGTAACGTAATCCATGATAGGGAATATTAAAGAGAGACTTAAGGGCGACAGAAATTGCAAATTTGTATTTGTGTCGGACATACTGACGGTTAATAAATTGAGGACGGGAGCTAATTCTCAGGTGGAGTTCGGAGATTTACGACGGATTGGATGCCATCTACAATTTCTGGAATTATACCCTTCTGCATGTAGACGGGACGCATCAGTTTTTTTAGCAAGGGCAGTCTAGTGGCAAAAACAAGTCCGCCAATTATACACAAGACACCCCGATTAATACAGTTGTTGGAGCTCCAAATTTACTAGCAAGACTTCCGTCAATAAGGCTGCCAATTGGAGTAGTTCCCATGAATGCCATTGTATAATAACTCATTACTCGTCCTCTCATATGATCTTCAGTAACTGTCTGAAGGATTGTATTACATGATGCCATAGCAACCATCATCGAAACACCAGTAACAAGAAGCATGCATAGGGAAAAAGCAACATTTCTGGAAAAAGAAAATATTATAAGTCCGACACCAAAAGTAATTGCCATAGTTGCGATAATGCGACCGAGTCCAAGGACTGATTTTCTGGAAGCAAGATATAATGCGCCTAAAAGGGCACCGACACCAATTGCACCGACAAGGAAGCCAAGAGTATGTGGACCTCCTTTTAATATTTCACGAGCGAATACCGGCATTAAAACTGTGTAAGGCATGCCGAGTAAACTCAACGTAGCAAGCATTAAAAGTATAGTTCTGATAGGAACATATCCCCATGAATAGTTGAAGCCAGCTTTCAGGTCTAACAGTATGTGCCTTTCCTTAAATGGATGTTTTACATAGTTTATGTGCATAGCCAGCAGAGATATAATTACCGCAACATAGCTTACCCCGTTTAACAGAAAACAAATTCCCTCCCCAAATAAGGCAATAACGATACCTGCGATAGAAGGACCAACCAAACGAGCCGCATTAAACATAGATGAATTAAGAGCAATAGCATTGCTAAGGTCATTCCTGTCCTCAATCATTTCAATAACAAAAGCCTGTCGAGCAGGGATATCGAATCCATTAACCATTCCGATAAATATGTTTAGGAGAATAATTTCCCAGATTTGGACAGTTTGTGAAAGGACAAGGGCAGCAAGGATGAGCGCCTGCAACATTGAAAGGGTTTGTGTGATGACGATTACTCTATGTTTATTCCATCTATCAAGAAACACACCAGCAAAAGGAGAAATGAAGAATGTTGGTATCTGACTTGCGAATCCAACAAGGCCTAACATAAAAGCAGAATCAGTAATCCGGTAAACGAGCCAGCCCATTGCAATACTCTGCATCCAGGTTCCGATCAATGAAATCAACTGTCCTGAGAAGAAAAGTTTATAGTTGCGGTATTTTAATGCTCTTACAAGGTCTTTAATCTTCATATATAAAAATAATTAGAACAATTAAGTTAAGAATTATGGGATAAAAATTTCGTGAATAAAGGAACAAATATAAAATGAGATTAATTAATCATCCCGATATCATTAAGCCATTTAATGCAGGTATCAGGCCACGAAGAAACAGTCCCTTTATTTTTCCCAAGACCGAATCCATGTCCACCTTTCCGGTAAATATGAAGTTCTGCGGGAATATTAAGGTTTTTAAGGGAGGAAAAATAGTCGATACTATTTTGAACAGGGACAGTTTTGTCATCTTCGGCTGCAAAAATAAAGGCAGGCGGTGTATCTTTAGTAACCTGGATTTCGTTAGAAAAATACTCTACAAGTTTAGGATCGGGATTTTTTCCAAGCAAGCATTTCTGTGAACCGGGATGAGTATATTTTTCATTCATTGTTATTACCGGATATGCGAGTACGGAAAAATCGGGTTTGGCACTAATAGAATCAGAGTCATAAACTTTATCATTAAAATGAGTACAAAGAGTTGCTGCGAGGTGTCCACCAGCAGAAAAGCCAAAGACACCGATCCTATTCGGATTGAGATTCCATTCATTTGCATGACGTCTGAGAATTCGCATAGTTTCCTGGACATCCTGAAGAGGGCCAATTGATTTGTTTTCCATAATGGTGTCGTTAGGAAGGCGATATTTCAAAATTACAGCAGTGATACCAAAATCGTTTAACCATCGGGCAATTTCAGAGCCTTCATTATCAACAGCAAGTCTTATATATCCCCCGCCGGGGCAGATTACAGCGGCAGTACCCGTTGAATTCTTTTGGGGGAAATAGATTGTCATTGTCGGGTTAGAAACCCTTGCAATTCTGATCTTTCCATTCTCTATTTTAATAGTGTCTTCATTTTTAAAGCTATCTGATTGTATTGCTCCTGGAATTTTACTTTTCCAGACATTCATTACTTTTGGTTGAGCATTCAGATTGGTGCTCATTAAAACTAGTAAGCTAAAGGTTAAGCATGATAATATCTTCATTAGAGATTACGATTATTTGTAAAAGCTAAAAATACTGAAAGTGAAGAGATTATCAGAATAATACTTTTAGAGAGCTGCTAATTTTACTTTAAACTCATATTTAAGAGGAGTATTATCTCTTCCTCCGCTGCCTCCGGATCTATTACCGCCTCTACCCATTCCTCCTCCATGCGAGCCTCCCATACCGCCGCCTCCGTGTCGTCCGCCGCCACCTTCACCTGATTCCCCCCGCTCCTGATCACTCACTTTATTGTTCTGGAATTTACCGGTTTCAAAAGTAACACCTATATTGTCAAGCGATTTTGCATTTAAGACGACCTGTGTAAAATCCTTATTACCTTTAAGAGGAACTTTCAATTCATACACCAACTGATTCATAGAGTAGCCAATTTTTGCTTTAAAACCTTTGTCGGCATCAGGAGAAGAGCTGTATATTCCAATATTATTATCATCGACTATTATCAATTCATTCTGGATTGATAAAAGATGTTGAATTCTGCCGTTGACATCTTCGGGATTTATATTAATGTCATCTTTTGCAACACGCATTTCTTCAAAGGTCTTTTTAACCGGATATTGAACGCCAATAGCGTCTTTCGAATCTGAAGGATATAACCAAACTGTAAGTCCCATAGATAATATTTTTACTATTTTCTGATTATCGGAAGTAATTAAGCAGACATATAGATTCTCTCCATCATTTCTGAAAGCTACGGCTACATTTTCATTCTTAACCGGAATGAATGAAGTTCCCCAGTCTTTTTGATTACCGTCGATTGTAATGTCATTATGATTTGGAGAGCTAGCAATTTCAGGTACCGATGAGCATCCGGAAAAAGTCAGAAACAAAAAAAGAGTTCCGAACAAATAAGCGGATATTGATGCGAATTTTTTCATGGTTCAAAAGAGTTTAGTTATTAGAATAGTTCCTACTTTAATTGATTAAGACACCTAACAAGAGACTTTGGTTTAAAATAGGGGGATACCTGCAGATTGTTGATAAGAATTTAAGTCCATTTGTGATAAACTACAGGCTGTAAGTTCTTTAATTTAGTTAACTTATAACTATAGAAATTATTCTTCGTGAATATTGGTGTCGAATTCTTTACCGACCGGTTCCCAATCGATTCCTTCGCAGGGTAGATAGTCAATTGTAGGATGTTTATCATGTTTCATACAAAGTACAGCAGTTTTATCGAAGTGTTTACAGGAAGAACATAGAGTTGATTCAATGATATCCTTATTTTTCTGTTCAAAGAGTTTATAGTGAATTAGAGTAGGATGTATAATAATACCATAAATCCCCATAATGCAGACAGGCCACCAGAGCTGGGGATCAAAATAACCCTTGAGGAACCAGAGAGCCGGAATTACGACAGCGGTTCTTATTATTGTCCAGAATACAACTTCACCCATACAATGTCCGGATTTTTGTTGCAATATAAAATAATAATGTTAAAAATGTACAGTTAAAAATTAATGACTAAAAAACAATTATGAATAAAATCAGAATCAAATATATTTATATTATCATAACAATTTTTGTAATACTAACTCCATTAGTAATTTGGCAAATATCAAAAGCACAGAATTCTAATATATATCTTGGGAATCAGAATTATTCCTTACAATTAGGATACGAAGATCTGTATGAGACGACAAGCGCGGATGTAGTGATGCTGGGAGATTCTCATACATATAATTTAAATTGGGATGAGCTTCTGGGCAGAAAGGGAATAGTAAACCGGGGAATTGACGGTGATATAACCCAAGGGTATCTTCACAGATTAAACTATATCTATAAATTAAAACCCAGGATTTGTTTCGTAGAGGGGGGGATTAACGATTTATATGCACATTTTGCTGTACAGGAAATAATTGATAATTATATTGAAATAATAAGTGTACTAAGGGGTCATAATATAATTCCGATAATTCAATCTACATTGTTCGTTGCACTTAGTTATAGGTCTGCAAAAGAAACTAACATCAAGGTAGAAGAGTTAAATCAAAAGCTAATTCAATTTGCTAAAGATAATAATATTGAATACCTGGACGTAAACACTCTTGTAAGTAAAAATGGTTTCCTCAGAGAAGAGCTGAGTTATGACGGGCTTCATTTGAATGCGAAGGGATATATATTGTGGAAACCACTTGTGGAGAAAGTGCTGATAAGAGATAAAATATAAGCATGTTATTGTTAAATCTTTATGCTCTTTTTTATAATTCGCCAGGCGGGATTTAATTTTAATATTTTTTTGTAAACCGGGCAGGATAGTTCATGTGCATTCGGAAGATATCCTATGCTCATAAGAAATTCATTTACTATTTCACCGCCTGTAAAAGTGAAAGTCTTTTTAAATAGCTTTACCCACTCATCTTTAGTCAAGGGATGGTTATTATTAAGCCAGTTTTCAAATGATCCGAATTCCCTCTGAAGCTGTTTTATCTTTTCAGCATTTCGGATAACAGCGTTTATCTTCATCCTGTTTCTAATTATTCCTGCATCCGATAGTAATTTTTCAATTTGTTTTTCATTGTAAGCAGCAACCTTATTCAACTCAAAGTTATTGAATGCCTTCCGGAAATTATCTTTCTTTTTCAGGATAATGGACCAGTTTAGTCCCGCCTGGTTAATTTCAAGAGCGAGACGTTCGAGAAGTAAGTTGTCATCGTGAAGAGGGAAGCCATATTCGCTGTCATGATAAATTTTATGGAGATCATTCTGATCCAAACGTTTTACATATTCACAGTAACTTACAGCCATCAGTATTAACCCTTTAAATTCATATCCTTATAATATTAATTCTTGTAACTTTTGTCAAGACTCATTA
Source organism: uncultured Ignavibacteriales bacterium (assembly GCA_963786395.1). Taxonomy (GTDB): domain Bacteria; phylum Bacteroidota; class Ignavibacteria; order Ignavibacteriales; family Ignavibacteriaceae; genus Fen-1301. The sequence goes on from CAWAZD010000015.1 coordinate 93,929, forward strand.
TCAATTTGGCAGAGTTTTCGATGATATAGCCTTATCATTTTAATTTTAAGATATTATATTTATGATTATTAAAAATAACACTTATGACAAAAATTTTTGCACACAGGGGTGAGTCATTTTATGCTCCTGAAAACACAATTGCGGCAATAAAACTTGCATGGAAAAACAATGCGGACGGTATTGAAATTGATGTCCGTTTAACAAGTGACAACCGTATAGTTGTAATTCATGACAGGAACACAAGGAGAACGGCAGGTATATATGGCCTTGTAAATTCACATAAGCTTGAGGCACTAAAAGACATTGACGATTCAATTCCCACTTTGGATGAGGTGCTTGCTATAGTGCCAAAGGGGAAGACAGTTATGATAGAGATAAAATGTGGTACTGAAATAATTGAGCCACTTAAGAGATTACTCGGACAAACTCAGGTCATTCATTTCCAAATTCTTCTTGCCGGCTTTGGATTAAAAAAGATGACATTTGTTAAAAATGCCTTTCCACAATATTCAGTATTCAGAATAAAGAGATTTGACAGCGAAAGCGTGATTCTAAAATCTTTGCGATTAGATAGGATGATAGAGTCCTGCAGGAAAAACAGACTTGACGGACTGAGTCTTTCATATTCAAGATGGCTGACTAAAAAGAATACAAATAAAATAAAGGCTGCAGGCTTGAGATTGTTCATATGGACTGTTGATAATCCCAAACGTGCAATAAGATTGACAAAGTTAGGAGTTGACGGTATCATTTCGAACCGGTCGGGTTGGTTAAGGGAAAAGATAAAATAAAAGCACTAAAACAATAAATATAGGTTAGTATGCAAATTACAAATATTCCATTTAACATAATTGACTGGAGAGATGTTGAGCCTGAGGAACACAAAGGGGAAACCGGAAAGGCAATTTGGCGCACAAAGAATTTTGGGAGCATTAGAGTCCGGATGGTCGAATATTCGCCCGGGTATTCTGCAGATCATTGGTGCAGCAAGGGACATATAATACTTTGTCTTGAAGGGGTTCTCTATACGAAATTGTCAGACGGCAGAAAGTTTTTACTTATTCCCGGAATGAGCTATCATGTTGCAGATGGAAATGACTCTCACCGTTCCTCGACCATAACCGGTGCTAAGTTGTTTATTGTAGATTAATACAATTAATTAACCATTGCTACTATTTGAAGAGGTCGGGGTTTAAGAATAGGATGAGGGCTGTTATAATTCCCTGGGTATAGAGGTCTCTTCGGGTAACAACGTTTTTAGTCAGGAAACCAATTGCACCGTTTTTCTGTTTAGAATTGCTTTGATTAGTAAGGTTGTCAATCACCTTCCCTAACTCTATTCCTTTAAGAAGTTCATCGACAATTTGTTCAGGTAGGGGGAAATGTGATGATGTGCCAAAAGACAATTTTCCATCTTTATTTATTATGCAAATACAGCCAAGGGAAAACCAATTGTCATATATTTTCATAATTCCACCCTCTATACCGACCATAAAATCAGCACTAAGGGAAGAGTTGTTATTTAATTGATAGAGTGCATCCGCGCGATTTTTTGCACCTAAGAAAGTATCATTGTTTATAGGTTGATCGGGGACACCAGAAGATACATCAATCCCCCGAACTTCAATATCGTGAAAATAATTCTGAAAAGCTTCTTTAACAGATTCAATTTTAACAGGGTTTTTTGATCCAACGAGTATGAGCATAGACTATTTAATTTTTATTACTAAATGTAGTTATTATTTTTAATTTATAATAATAATCGTTTTTGTTAAACTATTCTGTTTTTTTAACATTTAACTTTTATAATTATATTAAAGGCTTAAGTATGAGATTTTTAGAAGACACAAAACCAAGGATAATATGAAAGACATATTCTTATTTCTTCTTGTAGCGGGATTTATTGCAGGATGCAGTGAGGAAGAACCAAAGATTCCTGAACAGCAAAGGGATAATCTAGTTGAAAACCAATTATCCTATCATAATTACAAAGATAGTGTAAGCTTCCACCAGGTGACCAGAATTTTTGTTCATTCGCAATTAGTTAAGGTTATTGATACTTCGTATGCCCTGCCTTCCCCCGGACGCAAAATGGTTAAGGTTGAAGATGCAGATGGAAACGAAAAGGATTCTACAGTTACTATACCTTACGGAATTTCATTCAACGCAAAGGAAGTGAAATGAAAAAAAGCAGCATTGTAAATCTTGTATTATGCGCTTCGCTTGCAATGTTTGGAGGCTGCGAAAAGAAAAAAGAGAAGAAACCGGATAATGATTGGTCTGTTCAAACAGATACACAAAATCCGGATCAGGTACATGCTTATAACAATGGCGGGATGAACCCTTACTTTATGTATTGGTTAATTGCCAATAGCGGTCGACGTTCATATTATTATGGGGGGTATGACAATAACGGAAGATATTTTTCTCGAAGTACGGGGGAATTTGCAAACGGTAAAAGTTTTTCAGGAAGCAGGGTATTCAGCAGCCATTCAATAAGCAGAGGCGGGTTTGGTGCTCATGGTATTGGAGCAGGTGCTTAATGATTTTAAGAAAATTACCAGTAAGAGAAAACTGGCAGGAAAAAGTGGAAGCTCTGGGTTTTACATTCCATTCCTTAAATAATCTTTATTGGGATGAGTCACGAGCTTATGAATTTACAATAGAAGAAATTGCCAGAATTGAACAAGGGACAAAGACATTACATGACATGAGTCTTGAAGCAGTACAGCATATTATAGACAAAGATTTATTTAATCGATTTGGCATACCTGGTAAAGTTAAAGAAATTATTCTAAAATCCTGGAATGAAGAACATCCCGCAATATACGGCAGATTTGATCTGGGATATAATCCACAATTGGCAGATTTTGGCGGACAGATTAAAATGATGGAATATAACGCCGATACTCCTACTTCATTATTTGAAGCCGCTATTGTTCAATGGTATTGGCTGCAAGATATTGATCCGTCACTCGATCAATTCAACTCATTGCATGAAAAGTTAATAGCAAAGTTTAAGGACATTGGACCCTATCTAAAAGAACCGGGGTTCCTTCACTTTTCATGTTTAAAAGATAATATTGAGGATCTAACCACTGTTGAGTACTTTCGCGATTGTGCAATACAAGCAGAGTTGAAAACAGGTCTGCTTTATATTGAAGATATTGGTTTCATTGACGACGAGAAATGTTATGTTGATATGAACAATGAAATGATAAACAATATATTTAAATTATATCCTTGGGAATGGCTTATAGAAGAAAAATTCTCTTCCGGATTATTTGATAATACTAATTCACCTTATTGGATAGAGCCTGCCTGGAAGATATTGTTATCTAACAAAATGTTGTCTGTAATTCTATGGGAATTATTTCCACACCATCCTTTACTTCTGCCTTCTTATACTGAAAAAGATTATTTCGTTAATAATAACCTCTCATATGTGAGTAAACCTGTATTGGGTCGTGAGGGAAATAATGTAGTTATTAATAAATTTAATGGCAGAAATTGGGAACAAATAATTGCAGATGACGGGAATTACGGAAATCAGCTTATGGTTTATCAGCAGTTATTTGAAGTTCCTGAATTCGAAGGTTCGTATCCCGTTATTGGCTCATGGATGATTGACCAGGAACCCGGTGGAATGGGAATCAGGGAAAACACAACTTTAATAACTGATAATATAAGCCGGTTTATCCCACATTATATTAAGGGATAATAAAATTGATAAAAATTAAATCCGGATCAATGCTTTAAGAAAAAAATTGAATAGACTTCTTTATTAGCTTTTGACGAAGTTTCTGAAAATACCATAGAACCGCAGAACCGGCAATACTAACAGGAATTATTATATACCATAATCTGATATCAATATATTCTACATCGTAGAAGATTTTTAAGTAATAAATTAGTTTTAAGTCTAATGGTATAGTTGCAAGCAAAATATTGAGAAAAGCGAACAAAACCGCATAAAGCAAAAATATTTTCTTCTCCTTTTTCGGAGAACCAGACACAATAATTATAAAGTTAAATATTGTTGTCATCAAAAATATTGCAAGCAGGAGTAGCTGTATATCATTCCTGCTTATAATAAAATAATGTTTTGCAATTTGTTCCCCGACATATCCGGATGACACAATGACCAATGCTGAAACCAGGACAAAGGATATTACCTCAGAGAAGAAGTTTTTAGTAACAGTACAGTTCTTGTTGAGTGCGGTAAATAAAAAGGCAGGCAAACCAATTGCAAAAATGTTAAATAATGATATTCTGGTTGGCGTAAGAGGGAATTCCCTGGCAAACATTAAAGAGAAAAGCGTAATGAAAACAACCATAAAGTTTTTTGTAAGGAATAGTTTGCTGACAGCATCCGCCGTATTAACAATCCTGTTTCCCTCATTAAATATTTCCGGAAGTAGTGAAAACCGGTTTTTCAATAAAACGATATCCGCAATTTCCTTAGTTGATTTGCTCCCCACCTCCATGGCAATTCCAATATCAGATTCTTTAATTGCCGGAATATCATTAACTCCATCACCGATCATGGCGGTATATATTTTTTGCCCTCTCAAAGATTTTATTATTTTTAGTTTTTGCTGAGGCAGGAGTCGGGCAAATACAATTTTATTCTTAACTATACTGTAAAGTTCCTCATCTTTAATGTTTTCTAATTCACAACCAGTGATAATTTCAGATTCGTTTACATCCCAATTAAGTTCCCTTAAAATAGATCTTATTGAACCAGATGAATCCCCGGATAATATTTTGAATTCAACACCATTTTGCCTGAATTCATTTATAGTTGCCGCAGCATCTATCCTAACCTGATCATTTATAGAAACCACTGCCAAAGGGATAATGCCGGTAAGGTTATTTATATTTTTAAGATTGTCAAGAATAGTGTTATCCGGAAGTTGACCAAATAACAGATTTCGGAAATCGGACAGATCTTGTAATTTAAATAAGTTCTCTAATTCAGAACTATTTGAACGTGCGCTCAAAATATCAAACGCTCCAAGAATGAAAGTTTTCTCTTGAATTCCATATTCAGGAATTGATAATTTTGCGGCACTGAATTTTAATTCCGAACTGAATGGAAGTTCATCCACAATTGTTGCTTTAACCGCAGAATCAATAAGAGCAACAGCGCGGATAGTTTCATTCTGTTCGGATGTGCTGATAGCGAATGAAGTTAGTATTTTTTTTAGGACCTGTTGAGTATAATTACCTGGTATTAAATTTATGTTACAAACAGCATGCTTGTTCTGGGTAATGGTTCCCGTCTTGTCCATGCAAACGACTTTAATATTAGAAAAGGATTCGATAGCATTCAATTTGTTGATTATAGCTCCAATTTTACTAATTCTCAGGATCCCATATGCATAAATCACTGAAATCATAAGAACAAGCCCCTGTGGAATAAGAGCTATAATAATAGAAGCAATTTTCCTTATCATTCGTACTTCGCCATAATTGATTGTCCTTCCGAATAACAATTCAAGAACGACAAGGATTAATGCAGTACCGAACAGGAATTTGACAATGAGATTGACTTTATTTTGAAGAGGTGACGAACTAAACTTATATTTTTTGGCCATTTTAGTTATGATGGCAGCATAACAATCGTCACCGGTTTTTTCAACCCTATAGTATCCATTACCGAAAACACAAAAAGAGCCGGAGAACAGTTTGTCATTTTCTTTTTTTAACAAGTGAAGTGATTCACCGGTAATTAGAGATTCATCCACATGAATCTTCATTGAGTAAAGAACTCTGCCATCTGCAATAACCTGGTCGCCCCTTTTGAGTACAATAACATCGTCAAGAACAATTTCACTGTTATCGATTGAGCATTCTTTTCCATCCCTCAAAACAACAGTTGTCTTTTGCAGCATAAAGCTAACTTTATCAAGCGCTTTTTTTGCCCGGATTTCCTGAAATATTGCGAGTATCGTGTTAACGAACGCTACAACAGTAACTCCAATTGAATCCATCAGGAGACGGTTATCGTGAGATCGGAGATAGAAATAAAAAAGGAATAAAACAACGAGAAATATTATGATATTAAATACAGAAAAAAGATTCTCGACAATAATTTCAGTGAGTGTTTTAGATTTTATTTTAGAGGTTTTATTGGAAAGTCCTTTTCTTTTCCTTTCATTTACCTCTTCATTTGTGAGTCCCTTGATTTCCATATAATAATATGTTAGAATCTGAGATGTTTAACTGTAATCCCATTATTTATAAGCTCACGGAGGGCTGCAATTCCAATTTCAAGATGGCGCTGTGCAAATTCTTCGGTAACTTTTTTATCACTGGCTGATGTTTTGACACCCTCCGGTGTCATAGGTTGATCCGAAATTAAGAGTAAGGCACCACTAGGAATCTTGTTATAAAAGCCTACAGAAAAGATAGTAGCTGTTTCCATATCAATTCCAATACATCTTATAGACTTCAGATATTTTTAAATGCTTCATCATGTTCCCAGACACGCCGGTTAGTAGTATAAATTGTCCCTGTCCAATAATCCAGTTCGAAATTCCGCATAGTAGTAGAAACAGCTTTTTGCAGATTAAATGCGGGGAGAGCAGGAACTTCCGGGGGAAAATAATCATTTGATGTTCCATCCCCTCTTATGGCAGCAATAGGAAGAATCATATCCCCAAGATTATTGAATTTTTTTAATCCACCACATTTTCCAAGCAACAAGCAGGCTGAGGGAGATACTGCCGAGAGGAGATCCATAACAGTAGCTGCGTTAGCGCTTCCCATTCCAAAATTAATAATAGTTATCCCTTCGGCAGTGGCATTTGGCATCGTTCGATTTAATCCTTTAACTTCAACGTTGAATTTAGTTGCAAATCTATTAACATATTCCTGGAAGTTAACAAGTATTATATATTTTCCGAATTCTACAATCGTTGAACCGGTATACCTTGGAAGCCAATCATTTACAATCTCTTCTTTGGTTTTAAGCATTATAATTTCCCCTTACTATTTTATTTATTCTTGACATAATTACATCCAGCGAAAAGGGTTTTGTAATATAGTCAGAAACACCAAGTTCAATGCTTTTAATCACAGTATTTTCATCTTTCGTTGCAGTTAAAAGGAGAACAGATACAGTTGCTGTTTCCTTATTATCTTTTAATTCTTTAAGGACAGTAAGTCCATCTTTACCCGGCATATTTATATCCAGTATAACCAGATCTGGTTTATGCTCTATTACAGCGTCCAGAATTCCCTTTCCATTAGGGAAATGAAAAATTTCAAAACCTTCAGAAGATTAATTTATTTTTGACAATTTTTGCTATACTAACATTATCCTCGGCAAAAACTATTTTTCTACTTATTACAGCCATTATTCATTTTAATTAGATGTTAAGAATAAATTACTATTTATTGTAAATATAAATTAGTTAAAAATATCAAGCGATAAAATAAATAATTAAGTACAGGGAATGAGATCAGATAACTTCATACTCGTGAATGCGATCAAGATCGAAAATAATTTCTCCTTTTTCGTCAGGTTCAAAGGCAGGTTTAAATTTAGCATTCCATACAATTTCCTTCATAGTATAAGAATACCTGGTGTGGACAATTTGGCTAAAAGTATCATCAAAAGCTTTAAATTGAACAAGTACCTCGGTTTGCAATTCTTTTAAATCTTCGATTGATTTATTATGGAATGGCGAATCTTCATCAATCGGGTGGACTACTGTCCAACTTAAGGGGAAAAAATAAACAGATTTTCTTTCAAGCTTCATATTATAATATTTTCTGTTATGTGTTTTCTGGTCAACAAAGACTGCAAGCAAATTGGCTTCAACTTCTATAAGGTCATTATTCCTCATGTTAGCTGTTCTGAACATAAAGCCTTTTAAGTCTTTATAGGGAGCCACAACAGCATTCCTGCTGAAAAGTATCCTGGCTGAAGGGCGTGAAAATCTGCCATAGAGAAGACCGGTTGCTAAAGCAAAACTAAGGAGTCCGGTAAGGGCTTCAAAAGAAGCAACCATGTTTGCGGTAAAACCAGTGGGAACAATTCCTCCATAACCAACTGTAGTAAAAGTTTGAATACTAAAAAAAAATGCATTTAGAAAATTATTCATAGGAGTATCGGTGTGTGCGTTCCTTAGATTTTCAATTCCTATAAAATAATAAACCGCCCCAAAAATTAGGTTTACAATAAGATAACCTGCCAAAATAATCAGAAGAAATTTTGTCCAGTTGAGATTAACAAGAAAATGATATATATCCTTAGGATTAAGGCTTCTATTTTTCCTTTTAACATTAAAGGAGCCATCCGGATTTATTAACCTTTTAGTCTTCTTCCCGAATTTTTCTCCAAAACCCGGATCATTTGACTGTCTTGACATTTTTATATTTTACCTATTAGATATGCCTGTCGTTTTGTCTCCGGAAATTTTTCAATCGCATAACGAAGCATTGTTCTGGGCATATTTTTATAATGTTTCATAAGGAATATTTCCTCGGCTCTTAAGTCTCGTTTACCAATTTCTCTTAGCATCCAGCCCACAGCCTTATGAATAATATCATGTTTATCATTTAGCAATTTTTCAGAGATCGAGAGAGCAACATCAAAACTGTTATTTTTAATAAAATGGAAAGTAGACATTATCGAAATGCGTCTTTCCCATAAATCTTTTGATTCTGCCAATTCAAATAAAAGAGATTTATCCTTATCAAAAAGATACGCTCCCGAAATTCTATCTGCTGTGAGATCAACAAGGTCCCAATTATTTATGTTTTTGCGGTTAGAGTGGTAGAAATTGAACACATCTTCCTTTATTTGATCATCTCCTTTCCTGAACTTTTCAACAAGAATTAATAAAGCAATTAGTCTTTCTTCATGAATTGGAGAATCGAGAAGTTTTTTTATTTCGCCTAAAGAAAGATCCTTATACTTTATTGCCAACGATCTTTGCACAGGAACCATAATTCCATAAAAAATGTCCCCTTCCCCGTATTGTCCGGGACCCGTCTTGAAAAAGCGCTGAAGATCTATTGCTTTTTGCGGGTTAGCTATCTTTTTTATTTCAATCTTTAGTTCATTAAGTTTCATATTAAGTGTAGATTAAATTGAATAGTTGACTTAAAATTAATACTTTTTTCGATACAATGTTGAAATAATATAAAGGAGGTTCCATGAGTAATCACGTATACAAGCACATTGAATTGACAGGATCTTCACCTGTTAGTATAGATCAGGCGATAAAGAATGCTGTGGAAAGATCGGCTAAGACAGTCCACAACATGCGATGGTTTGAAGTATTGGAAACAAGAGGTCATATAGAAGATGGAAAAGTAGCCCATTGGCAAGTGACAATAAAAGTGGGTTTCACATTAGATGAGGCTTAAAAATATTCCCCGGCAGGTAATCCTGCTGGGGCTTATTAGTCTTTTCACGGATATGGCAAGTGAAATGCTCTATCCGGTTACACCCATATTTTTATCCGGAATTCTGGGCGCCTCTATGGCAATGATCGGACTGATTGAAGGACTTGCTGAATTAACTGCAGGAATTTTGAAAGGATATTTTGGGTTTTTATCAGATAAACTCGGCAAGCGGGCAATATTTGTTATAGCGGGTTACAGTTTATCAGCTTTATCTAAACCATTGCCTGGTTTAATCCCCAACACAGTTATAGTTTTTTTATCCAGAATAACTGACAGAACAGGTAAGGGAATAAGGACGGCGCCACGGGATGCCTTGCTTGCAAGTTATTCCGATCAAAATAATAAGGGAGCAATATTCGGATTCCACAGGGGGATGGATACTCTTGGTGCAGTTTTCGGGCCATTATTCGGTTTACTTCTATTATCGATTTATTCCAATAACTTCAGATCGGTATATTTATTTGCATTAATTCCTTCGCTGGCTGCTGTTGTTGTTACTTTATTAATCAAGGATAAAAAGAAAGAAGATGTAAAGGGAACAAAAAGCAAAGTTGATTCAGATCTAAAGGAAAGGATAACCCCATTCTCTTTCTGGAAAGAATCCCCTAAAAACTATAAAGTTCTGACCATAATATTTATACTTTTTTCACTCGTCAACAGCAGCGATGTTTTTCTTATATTAAGATCAAAGGACATTTCTCATTCCACTACAACGGCAATTCTGGTTTATGTGTTTTACAACTTGGTTTATGCTGTTGCCTCATACCCGGCAGGAATCTTTTCAGATAAGTTTGGAAAAAGGAATGCATTTATTATTGGTCTTATAATATTTTCAGGAGTATATTTTGGATTTGGTCTTACATCAGGATCAGAAATAATCTGGATCCTCTTTCTATTTTATGGAATCTATGCTGCATTTTCAGAAGGAGTGGTAAAAGCCTGGGTCTCGGATCTTGTGCCTGATAAAAAAAGAGCTTCCGCTATTGGTTTGTTGACTATGCTGTCAGGTTTTGCAATCCTTTTTGGATCTTTTTTAACAGGCCTATTATGGGATAAATTCGGACCATCTGTTCCCTTCATAATTTCAGGTATTGTAAGCCTGCTAGCTGCTTTCTTATTATTCTCTCTTAATAGACGACAACTTAAAAATATAATTACCATTTAGAACAAAACATAGGTAATTTGGGTCTTAAATTTTATGTGGATCTATGAAACGTGTTAGATACGTTTAGGGATTCTAAATACTTCAAGAATAAAACTGACAATATATATGGCTGGTAAAACGGTAAGTATGCTATCAGGTGCATAATTTGAACAAGGAGTTTGTGAGAAAAATTTTGATGCTAAAGATTTAGCAGGCCCTGTTTATATTTAGAAATTAAAGTCAGAAAATGTCCTTAAGACAGAAGTTGCAGAAATAAGTCTCAAGATCATGCATAAATAAGGACACGTTGATATGTGCCCTCATTGTTTATTTGTTAATTAAAAGGAAAATATGTCATCACAGATAATTTTATGGGTATTAGCCGCACTTTTTGTGGGTTATTTTTTAAGGCGGTATCTAAAGCTACGTTCAGTAAATCAATATACTCCTGCAGAGGCTGCCGCCAGAATGAAAAATAGTCTAAATATCATCTTCTTAGATGTAAGGAGTAAACAGGAAAGAAATACTGGATTAATCAGGGGCTCTATCCATCTGCCATTACATGAGCTTAGATATAAAATTAAAGAGCTTGAAAAATATAAGGGGAAAGAAATAATTTGTTATTGCCGAAGTGGAAACAGAAGTCTTGCGGCTGCCTCAATCTTAAAAAAACATGGATTCATTACTGCCAGTCTTCGTGGAGGCATAGGGAGCTGGAATCTTTATAATAGCCAAATCAAAGGTTAATTCTAATTATTCATGCCGGAACAAGACGATTAGGAATAATTATTGTTAAAAATATTAATGTTATAAGCACAAAACGAGCGCATTTCGAGCGCATTTGAAGCGCATTTCCATGCCTAAATGAAACCTTCATTTGTATTACAACAAGCCTAAACAGTATAATAACTGGTAGGGCGTTCGATTGGATTAACCACTAACTTACCATTTTGTTCTAACCTGCCCGGTTGGTTAAGTGCGATTATTCGCCCCTAGTTTTTTGTTTACAAGTATAACTCCCGCCGTTATTATTAGCCCGCTTAATATGATTATCGGGGTAATGTGTTCGCTTAAAATTAACCATGCCGCAAATACGGTAACAAAGGGTTCAAAATACAGAAATGCTCCAACACTTGCAGTATCCATTTCCATAAGCGCCTGAGCCCACAAAACATATGAAACCCCCGAGCAGATTAACCCAAGAAAAATTAAAGATATCCAAGCATTTCTTGATAAATGCAAAATCGATTTATATACATCATGTGAAATATTAAATGGGATTAATATTACAGCCATAGCTATAAAGAGATATAGTATTGTCATAAGCGGTGAATAAGAAAAAGTAATTTTCTTGTTCACTAGCGAATAAACGCTCCAGGTGAACGAACTGGCAAGTACCATTACATCTCCTTTATTTGAGATGAGGTTTATTTTGGAAAAATCCCCCCTTCCTATTAAAAGCAAAAGTCCGAAAAATGCTACTATTATTCCTGCAATATTTATTAGTCTCAATTTTTCTCTAAAAAACACAAACCCTAACAATGCCATAAATACTGGCGCTGTGCCAATTATCCATCCTGTATTAGACACAGTTGTATATTTAAGACCCGTAACCTGAATCCAGAGATGGAAAACAGCAATAATAGCCAGAAGTAAAATATAAGAATGATTTTTCTTATCAATAGAGAAATCCCTTCCCGTTGATTTCGCAATGATAAAAAGGAGAATAACAGCTATAATAAGCCGAATTATAATTAACGTTATTGGAGTAATTTCGTTTAGAGCAATTTTAGTTGCTACAAATGATGCTCCCCATGATATTACAGCAAACATCACTTTCCAATAAGTACCAATTTTGTTTTTCAGAAAAATACTCTATGAGATTGAAAATTTGTCAGAATGAAACAATAAAATATAATATGATGACTGATTTATCAAGTTAAAATTCACTATTATAGTTATATTTACACATTAATAATTAAGGATTACGATGGCAATAGAACCGAACAAAGTTATATACTCCATGGTTGGAGTTAGTAAAATATACAACAAGAAATTTGTTTTGAAAGATATATACCTCTCATATTTCTATGGCGCTAAGATAGGCGTGATAGGACTTAATGGTTCAGGGAAAAGCACACTCTTGAAAATACTCGCAGGGGTAGATAAAGATATCAATGGTGAAACTGTCCTCACTCCCGGATACACAATTGGTTATCTTGAACAGGAGCCCCTGGTTGAAAGCTCAAAAACTGTCCGTGAAATTGTAGAGGAAGGAGTCCAGGAAACAGTCGACCTGCTTAAAGAATATAATGCAATAAATGATAAGTTCTCTGATCCTATGAGTGATGATGAGATGACAAAACTCCTTGAGAAACAGGGAGAGATTCAGGAAAAACTTGATGCCTCAGGTGCCTGGGATCTTGATTCTAGACTTGAGATGGCAATGGATGCATTAAGATGCCCTCCCGGTGAAACACTTGTTAAAGTTTTATCCGGAGGTGAAAAGAGAAGAGTTGCATTGTGCAGGCTGCTGCTTAAAAAACCGGATATACTTCTGCTTGATGAACCTACAAATCATCTGGATGCTGAATCTGTTGCATGGCTTGAACATCATCTGCAGAAATATGAAGGGACAATTATAGCAGTTACTCATGACAGGTATTTTCTTGATAATGTCGCGGGATGGATACTTGAACTTGACAGAGGTGAAGGAATCCCCTGGAAAGGAAATTATTCTTCATGGCTCGAACAGAAGCAGAATCGCTTAAAGAATGAAGAGAAAAAAGAATCAGACAGACAAAGGACTCTGCAGCGTGAACTTGAGTGGGTTAGAATGTCCCCCAAAGGAAGACATGCTAAGGCAAAAGCAAGAATAACTTCCTATGAAGAACTGCTTGCGCAGGAAAAGGCAATAAGAGAAAAAGATCTTGAAATATATATCCCCGCCGGAGAACGACTGGGAAATATTGTGATTGAAGCGGACCACTTAACCAAGTCTTACGGTGATAATTTATTATTTGAAGACATGGTTTTCTCACTTCCTCCCGGAGGTATTATCGGCATTATAGGTGCTAATGGAGCGGGTAAAACTACCTTGTTCAGATTAATAACAGGACAAGAGAAACCGGATTCCGGTTCATTGAAAGTTGGTGATACTGTGAAACTAGCTTATGTTGATCAGTCAAGAGATATTCTTGATCCAACTAAATCGATTTGGGAAATGATTTCCGGTGGAGAGGACTTAATACAACTTGGGAAAAAAGAACTTAATTCAAGGGCATATGTAGCTCAGTTTAATTTTTCAGGCGCCGATCAGCAAAAGAAAGTCGGCGTATTATCCGGTGGGGAAAGAAACCGTGTGCACCTTGCTTTGATGTTGAAGGCCGGAGCAAATGTACTTCTGCTTGATGAACCTACCAATGATCTAGATGTTAATACTATGCGTGCATTGGAAGAAGCACTTGAGAATTTTGCGGGGTGTGCATTAGTTGTAAGCCATGACCGTTGGTTCCTCGACAGGATTGCAACTCACATACTTGCGTTTGAAGGCGACAGTAAAGTTGTCTGGTTCGATGGAAATTATTCCGAGTATGAAGAAAAGAAAAAAGAAAGACTCGGTGCCGAAGCAGATCAACCTCACAGGATTAAATATCGTCATTTAACAAGGTAGCAGAACTTATAAAATTAATGCTTAATAAATACAACTTCATCAACATTATTTCGTCTGCGATAGCAGGGATAACAGGGGGATTATATCTTTATTTTATATTCTCTGTTTATTTCAGTCATCCTATTACTTCAGGTATTCTGTATGCAGTACTTCTATTCATGATCGTTTTTTTTGCTGGCAGAGTCAAAAGATCTACCTGGGCAGCACTTGACAAGAGATGGTTTTATGTCTTTGAGTCGTTGATTGTAGTTTTAATGATAGTCCTTTTCTATTTGTATGGATTCAGGAATTATACAAATGCTGCGGGAATCCTTCTTTTGGGATATCTTATAATTTATAATTCCAGAACCGTCAGAGAAAACATTATTAAATTTGTACTAATGCTTGTATCACCTGTATTTTATTACGGAATGGTATTTGGCAATAGCTATTTTACTGTTTCTATTTTCGCTATATCATTCCTCTTGCTTATGGATAAAATGTTTGACAACGACAGGATTGATTATAACTTTGTTTTATCGGCTGCAGTTTTAGGATTCCTTGTTTTATTAAACCCGTTTATATCAATCTTAATATTAGGATTCTGTGCTTATAGATTCCGGCAGGATTTAATGAAAGGCGGGGTGTTCATTCTTTTGTGGGCAATATCTATTTATATTCTTAGCCGCCTATTGGGGGACCAGGTTAAATTCTTTTCCTATGATGGTTTCAACTTTTCCTTATGGATTCTCTTATTATTTGTAATACTTTCAGCTGTATCTGTTTATTCAGGATGGATTAGCAGGAGTATTTACGAAGTGTTTTTCTCAGCAGGTATTTTAATTTTCATCCCACTTTTTATCTGCACGGGTTTATTTGGAAATTCATTCCCCCAAATCCTATCAGCCGCATACCCTCTTTTTATTGTAGCAATAAGAGATTTCAGAAGCCAGAAATACCTTGGTAAAATTACGGACGATTAATAATCTTCAGAAAGCCAGGGGTTATTTATTCAACTCCATATATTCATCTAATTTATTTATCAGCAATTCCTTTTGCTGCTCCGGAAGGAAAGAAGCTTCAAATGAATTGCGCGCTAACCTGTATATATCTTCTTTTGAAAGTGATAGAGCTTCAGAAACCGCAATATAGTTTTCATTTATATAACCACCGAAATAAGCCGGGTCATCTGAATTGACTGTAGCCATCATTCCAGCTTGTAGCATTTGTTTAAGAGGATGATCTTTCAGATCATGCACAACTTTTAATTTTAGGTTGGATAGAGGACATATTGTTAGCGGTATCTTATTCTCTACAAGCTCACCCACTAGCTGCATATCCTGAAGAGAATTGTTGCCATGATCTATTCTTGAGATTTTGAGGTAATCCAATGCTTCCCGCACATATTCAGCTGGTCCTTCCTCCCCCGCGTGAGCCACTGTCAGGAAATGGAGGCCGCGGGCTTTATCAAACACTTCCTTAAATTTTGATGGAGGATGCCCTACTTCTGAAGAATCTAGCCCCACTGCTTTGATCCAATCCTTAAAAGGAATTGCTTCCTCAAGAGTTTCCATGGCTGAATCAGCTTCAAGATGCCTCAAAAAACAAAGTATTAAATTTGAAGAGATTCCGAGTTTTTCTTTCGCATCAACAAGAGCATTATGGATCCCTGTAATTACCGTCTTAAATTGAATCCCTCTACTTGTATGCATCTGAGGGTCAAAAAAGATTTCAGTATGATAGACATTCTCTTTATAAATCCTTTCAATATATGACCAGGTTAAATCATAAAAATCCTTTTCTGTTACAAGAACACTCGCCCCTTCATAATAAATATCAAGAAACTCCTGTAGATTATTGAAATTATATGCATTTCTAAGTTCTTCAATTGAATTATATTTTAACCGGATATTATTCCTTTTTGATATAACAAACATGAGTTCCGGTTCAAATGTACCCTCTATATGAAGATGTAGTTCAGCTTTAGGTATGCCTCTTATAAAATCATATGTGGTAGTGGCCATAATTAAATCCGTAATTTGCAAATTATATCCTTAAATATACTTTAAATAACGAAAGATTGAAACTCCCTTTAAAAATCAAAAGGCTGTCAATCATGACAGCCTCTTATAAATTTACCTTAATTAATAATGTCCTTTTATTTCAAAAGAATCATTTTCTTTGTTTGGACAAAATTGTTCCCTGCCCTTATTGTATAATAATATACACCTGAACCAATTTTTGAGGCATCGAAAGTAACCTGATGAAAATCGGCATTCTGCATTTCATTTATAAGAGTAGCAACTTCCTGTCCGGCAGAGTTGTATATTTTTATGCTTACAAATGCATTATCCGGAATAGAATACCTGATTGAAGTTGAAGGGTTAAACGGATTTGGATAATTTTGTTCCATCGTGTATCCGCCAGGAGTATAATTGAGATTAATTTCTACTTCTTTAGAAAATGTAGATTGTCCGTTATTATCAACTTGATTTAACCTATAGAAATATTGACCATTACCAATAGTGATATTATCAATATATGAATAATCATGTGCCATTGAAGAAGTTCCATTTCCGGTTACAAAAGACAATTCCTGCCAGTCCGAGCCGGCTTGTTTTCTCTGAACTTTAAATCCCGAATTATTTATTTCTGTTGCGGTGTGCCAGTTTAATTTAACCGACTTACCAACTACTGCTGCTGCAAAAGAAGTAAGTTCAACAGGAAGAGTAGGGTTGACATTCACTGTGAAGTTAGGTGCAAAGTTCCACCCGTCTCCAGATGTGCCGCCTGTATTATTAACACTAATTCCTGTAACATATAATGTTTGCGCTCCTGTCGTGGCTGGCGCTGTATAATTGAATTGAAAAGTAATTGTCCCTGAAACCGGTAATTTTGGGCTCATATGAGTAACTTCGTTGCTCATCATCTGACAATCAGAACCTGCATTCATAAGTGTTCCTGACGAAGCTGCAATATCAACTCCCCCTGCTGCAAGAGGACCGCCTGATATTGTAACTGTGTAGATTGACTGCATATTTGGTATCAGAATTGATGCCCCGGTTACTGTCACTGTAACACCTGTGTTTTTAGTATGACATGAGCATCCATTAGTACCACTTTTTTGTGTTCTACCAGATATGCCATTGCCATAACCAAACAAAGATGTTGATGAAATCATAGCAGTAAAGAAAATAGTTACCATTAATAGTAATTTTGATTTATATAGTCTTTCCATTTTTACTCCGTATCAATAGATTTTATTTAATAATTGAAATCCTTTTAGGATATAGAATTAACTCGAAAAAGAAACTCTTTTTCTGTCATGCTGGGTAGATAATTACTAATGGAAGGAAAAGGTATAGCACTAACTGATCTGTTTGTTTGTAGGTCTTAGACATCATGTCTCCTTAATTTATAAGAAAATGTACACTTATATTTTACTTATTAAGGAAAACATTTAAAAGTACTTAATCTTTCAGGGACTATTTATTGCCCTAAATATCCGGGAAATAACAAATTATATTTTAGAACCCCAATTCAATCAAATCTTCTGCAGAGGCAATAAAATTCAATGTCGTGTTATAACTACTCCCCTTCTTTACAGTATCCATTTTTATATTCATAGGCCGTACCAGTTTTGGCTTTTCTGAAGAGATAACTTCAGCAATAACATTGTTCCCGACAAATGAAGATACGTTGAATGTAAGAGATCTTTTGTCTCTATTATAATTTATTTCTTTCAGTTCGGAATTTATATTTTTAAGATACGGAGTTGTAATTTTGCCCTTATTGATTATTATTTCCCTAACTCCTTTTAATCCTGAAGGAATAACTGCTGACTGTATTTCCTTACCATCATATTTTATTGAACTAATAAAATCTCCATTCCCTTGAATCCTAGTTAACGTCTTACTACCGTTTGCAGTTAAATTAAAATTTATGGATTTAAATTTATCAGGCAGATATGGGTCGAATGTTATATTCCAATCATTCTCCTTTAAGGCAAATAGATTATATAGTGAATACAGATACCACCCTGCAGCCCACATAAATTGTGGTTTATCAATTTTACCGTAAAGATTCTTATTTGTTTTATCTGCATACCTCACTTCATACATTGCCGGCTGTCCGTTTGGTCCATCAATAATTCCATTCAGGGTCATATCTCTCTTAATAAAATCCAGTGCTTCTTTTCTTTTTCCGGCTGAGATTAAAGATAAAGCATACCAGGCATTCCCGTGTGGCCAAATGCCTCCATTTATATAATAATACTTGTCACCGGCTTCATTGCCCTGAAACTTTAAATAATCAATAAGCTTATGGAAATCCATTGGAAAAACACTATATACCCCGACCTTTGCATCAATCAACATTTTCTCTGCAGTGGAATCAAGTTCTTCTTTTCTTTCTTCGTTTAACAAATTAAAATGCGATGCTAACAGTGAGCCTATATAATAATGTTTATCCAGACTACCATCTGCGAAATAATTGATTAAGTATCTCTGGTCGCCGCTCCAGAGTTTATCATTCAAAGCTTTTTCCATTGCGTCTGCAGTTTCAGCGTATTCTTTAAGCTTATCACTATTTTTCCCAAGCATCGAAGACATGTAGATAAACTCTCTTAATGATTTAGTCGCAAGTATTGTCATATATGCACGGGGACCGTAATTCCTACCTATGTCCCACCAGTCGGGACGTATTGCCCACATCAGATCATTATGCCTGTTAGAAAGTGCCATATCGATACTCTTCTGAACAAACGGAAATATTTTGTTTAGGAACTCTTTATCTCCCGTATGAAGAAGATATTTTGCTGAGGCTATAACAAACCAAAAGTGATTCCAGTTATCCGAATCTGCATATTCAGTTACAAACGAAGAATCCTGCCAGTAATAAGCATGAGGAATAATATTATTTTTATCGGCATGATTAGTTATAAAAGTCAGATCTTGTTTAACCCGCTCCAGATCAAAATTAACTGCTGCCAGGTCTGTCAGAAGAACATCGTGAGTAAAGTAAAAATAATATTCTGCAGGACATGGCATCGGTTGTACCGAACCTTCTATATAATGTTTGTTAACTGCAAGTATAGCATTAGCCCAGAGGACTGATTTATCAAGATAATTATCACCGGTTGTGAATTGATTTTCCTTTACATAATTAAGAACATAATTACGGTAATTGTCAATTTCCTTTTGATAATTTGCTGTGGAATATTCTGCAATTGATTTGATCTCTTCCATTTTACCCGAGCCATATATCTGAACAATGGTCATCTTTTCATTAGGGGAAAGTTCCTTTTTATATAAATACCTGAATGCGGGGATCCCTTCCTTACCTTTATTAATAATTTCATTTTTTAAGTTCAGATTATTAACTCCCCACCAATCATTCTTATCAACCGGAACTTTATTCAAAACACTTAAAGTAGAAAACGCAATGGGTTTTTCTCCTTCGTTTGTAGAGAACAGGCAGGCGTTCTGTAATTCCGGGTCATTATAGTTTACATATAGAATGGAATTTGCACTGTTACTCCAGGCTTTATCTTTTATTTTATATGAATGGCTTGTTTTAAGATTCGCTTCAAGGTCTGTATAGAACTCAAACTTTTCTTTCTTGTTCGATTTGTTTATGATTTCATAGGTAACTGTATAAGCAGGTTTATCTTTCAGAAAATTATAAGTAATGTGAACTTCTTTTCCCTTATCATTTTTGAAGTATGAAACATAATATGGGGTTGAAGTGAATTCAAACTTTTCATGATTCAGCCATTCTATATTATTACCCGTCCTGATTGCGGCAGCCATAACAAACGATGAATCCCTTTTCCAGTAATCATTGCTGAGGTCAACACTGTTTGAGACGGGATAATAGAAACTTATCCTCTCAACAATTGGTGAATTATGATGAAATTCCAGTCCGACAAAACTGCTGCCTGTCTCAACTTGTGCATCCCCTTTATAAGTTATCTTCAGTTTGTTTTCCAATCCCTGGGGATAAATATTCAAGATCAATAGAAGATATAAAAACAGAAAGGAAAGAATATTCCCCTGAAAAAGCGATTGTAGAAAATTCATAATACATCAGCTCAGATAGTTATTTAATGAGATCACACTTATGTTTTTAAGTTTTAGTTTTACGTCTTTAATGAAACTGGTCTTTAATATTTCTTTTTCACCCGGAAGCAGAATAAATGAGTTGTTGTCAAATGAAATCCCATCTGCCTCAAGAGTTACAAAAAACGCTGGCTTGTCTGTTTCAACGACAAGTGAATCATCACCTGCTTTTTTTAATGAAATTTCAGCTTTTGGCAGAAGCACATGTTTCCATTCTTTACCTATATAATAATTCCTGTGAATCATTACTTCCTTATTATCAAAACTGATACAAGAATAACTTCAGTACCATTATCAATTGAAATATAATCAGCAATAGAACTGATGGCTTCCTTTGAATTGCTTTTAGCTTTTATTATTCTATTCTCTGCAAATTCAACTTTTCCCTTTACCAGGTTTATTATTTGAATCCTAGCAGCCCCGATAAATTCTTTTCGGCGCACTATTAATAAATAATATTTCGATGCTTTTTTGATTTTTTACAAAGGTTATTATCTGCTGACTGAAAATGTTTTTCACATGATAATAAGATTGTTTGGGTATAAGATTTGAATCTATCAACGCCCAACTCGAAACAGGCCAGCAGTCATTATGCTGCCAGATAATGGTTCCGTTTGTAACAGGATAATTTGACCGCCAGTGCTGAAGACATGTTTTAAGTGCAAACCCCTGATTCAATTGTGTAAGGTAAATGAAATCTTCCCAATTTGTTTTAACAGGTAAGTGACCTGCCAAAAACCTAAACAGTCGTTCATTTCCTTCTACCTGTTTATTATGAAACTCAAAGATCTCGCCTTGAACATTCCTATCTTTGACTGGAATTGCTTCTTCAAGTGTTGTTCGGTTAGCCGGTGCCTGAAACCCGAATTCTGTAACAAACAAACTGTTATCAACAGATACATGATTGTAATCTTTCCACATACTCCATATTTCCCACTGATGCCTATTTCCACTGAGTTCGGAGTTAGGGTTATCGTCAAAACCAAAAGGACTTGATGGCCAATATGGACGTTTTGAGTCAAGATTATTTAATAAATCCGGTATAACTTTATGATAGATATTATATCCTGGCATTTCCTGGTAGGAACGGTGTTGATCGTTCAACCAGATCCATTCATTTTCATTGTTACCGCACCATATGGCAAGCGATGGATGATTTTGGAGCCGCTTTATGTTCTGTCTGAACTCTTCGGTAATATTTTCAATAAAAGCAGGAAATTCCGGATAAGCTGCACAAGCAAACATAAAATCCTGCCATACAAGGATTCCCATCTCATCACAAAGTTCATAGAATATATCATTCTCATAGAATCCTCCTCCCCAAACTCTGATTATATTCATTGATCCGCTTTTGGCATATCCAATCAATCGCTTATATTTTTCCTTTGAAATCCGTGGTATAAATAAGTCTGCCGGGATCCAATCAGTACCTCTTGCAAAGATATGTTTCCCATTTACTATTAATCTGAAGGTGTTTCCATTTGTGTCTTTTAACTGAAGGTCAACGGTTCTGATTCCTACTTTACTAATCTTTTCATCAAGTAAAATATTATCACCTAAAAGCTGTATTTTAAGATTATAAAGCTCCGGATTACCATATCCATTAGGCCACCACAATTCAGGATTAGTAATTTCAAAGCTATGTAAAAATTGTTTTTCTTTAATTTCTATTTCTTTTTCATAAACATAACTGCCTTTGGTAAGTATAATTTTCGTTTTAATGTTTATGTTGTGCGGGTTACCGACATTTCCTTTGATCTCAACACCAGCATTGTTATTTGAAAGTCTTACAGTATTAAAAGTATAATGCTTAATAAACGCCCCGCTTCTTTGTAAAAGATAGACATCTTTCCATAATCCGGAGGTAGCAAATGATGGACCCCAATCCCAACCAAATGAATATTGTGCTTTCCTTATATATACTCGTTCTGAATTTAAAGCAACAGGAAGTTTGCCATGTTCTGCCTCAATTGCCCTGGCATATTTATAAGGTGAAACAAATTGAACCATCAGTTTGTTGTTTTTCTTTTTAATAATGCCGGTAATGTCAAATTCATATGAGCAAAACATATTTTGAGTTGATCCGACCTTTACTCCGTTAAGAAAAACATCGGCTATTGTATCCAGCCCGTCAAATTTAATATAAATGGGTTTTGATGGGTCGAAAGATTTTGGAAGTTCAAATGATTTTCTATAATCCCAATCCATTTCTCCGATCCATTGCAGACTACGTTCATTATCGGCATAGAAAGGATCTGGAATCAGGTTGTTGTTTAATAAATCCGTATGTACAGTTCCGGGCACTGAAGCTTTATACCAAACTCCTGTTTTTATGTTATCAACACCCGGTTTGTTTTTTTTATTAAGTGAAAACTCCCAATCATCATGTAACAAATATTTATTATTCATATAATCTCTTCACTTTTCAATTATAATATTTATTTAAGTAAAATTAATTTCTGATTAAAGACGTGCTCGTCAGTTTTTAATGAGCCAATATAAACTCCGCTGGGAAAGCTTGCTGCATTCCATTTAACCTGATGGGACCCGGCGGAAAGATCTTCATTTATAAGACGGGCTACTCTTTCTCCTATCGGATTAAATATATCGAGAGTAACATGAGACTTTTTATTAAGACTAAAACTTAATGTTGTTGTTGGATTAAATGGATTCGGATAGTTAGCATACAAAATACTCTTAACAGGAATCACTGGTGCTTTATCTTGTTTTATAGAGACCGGCAGATCATAAAAACTTTTTATAACGTTAAGGGGCAAACCATAATTATAAATTCTTATATCATCAAGAATACCATTGAAATCATAATTGTTATCTCCGGGGATGTCCTGACCGATAGTAAGATCCACCGGTGAAGGCATAATTGTCCCACTGAATAAGGTAAATGCATCAAGCTGTCCGTTAATATAGACTTCATAGTCTGAACCATCATATAAACAAGTTACCATATAAAGCGAATCAAGCACAAGAATAGTTTCAGAATCCAAATCCTTGGTACCCGTTGTGGTTTTTACAGTCCATCTTATTTTATTATTTGTAATGGATACCTTCCACCGGTTTTGCCAATTGCCATGCGAAATCGGGTACTGTTCCCTGGTGTAAAAATAAGCGGGTATCATCCAGAAATTAAGTGTTATTGCATTCTGAAAATTCAGCATCTGATTGTTAGTTACTTGCACATAACTATTAGCGCCATTAAATGAATATGCCCTATTCGGGTTACCAAATCTGTCCGGTACTTGAGTAGCATTGAAGGCAAACCCGTTATTATTATTTCCGCTTGAATCATTTGCATTGCCTGAAAATGGATAATATGCAATGAGCTGCCCGGTCTGTATAATCGAAAAATCTCTTACTTCGACCTGGATGCTATCTTTAACAATGCCCCCGTGATTATCACTTACGGAACATGCTATATAATAATTTCCTGATATAGAGGGCGAGTTCCATGAAACACTTGATCCCGTTCCTGTAATAATTCCAGATACAGAAGTCCATGAATAACTCAATGTGTCATTATCTGCATCGGATGCAAAACAAGATAATACTGATTGAGAGTTTAGATTTATTTTTCTAGGAACAGCTTTAATTTTATTTATAACCGGCGGTTGATTTATAAATACAGATACCTTAATTGTAATTTTTGCAGTATCTCGTCCACCATGGTTATTATCAATTATGCATTGTATTATAAAATCACCAGGAATATTTGGGGCTGTATAACGCACCTGGGAACCGCTGCCGGTAATTATGCCTTGATTCGCACTCCATATAAAACTTAAAGTGTCGTTGTTTTTATCTTCAACTGTACAATACACATTTATGCTGTTACTTGTTAAAATGTTTGACGAATCAGGACTCAGACTTTTTATTCTTGGCGGATAATTGGCAACAATTTGTCCGTTATTATAATCTATTATTATTCCATTATATAAAGTTCTATTAAGATTATATGTCAAAGTACCTCCGGGAGGAGTAATTACCGCAAGAACCGCTGAGTTTGCAGGAATTGTTAATGACACAATATTTGAAACATTGTTAAGCAAGAAAGTATTGCTGACTGCATCATATACATTGTGGTGACCGATTCCTGTATTCAGATTAACTATCTGGCTGGTAGCATATGGATTATAAAACAGAAAAGTTGGATAAGCATTCCCATGATAATAATCGGTTTTAAGTACATCTAGTTTTAATATTCCCTCAATATTTGTCGTATCAATTAAACCACCGAAGATGCCAACATGTGACGCTCCATATAATGTTAGCGTAGTTAAACCCCATCCTCCGGTTATAGCATCGCCTGTTGCAAATGGACTAGCTCCATTCTGTGATTGTCTGATAGCTTCATGAGAAATGTAAGAAGCCGGATCATATTTGTAAGACCAAATAGAACTTGTATCCTGATTTATATCAGGCAAAAAAGCAGGATAAAATAAACGTGCTGCATTTGACGCATTTAATACCCACTTACCTACTGCTCTTGCAAAACGGTCATCATAACGAACCATTGGAACAAGACAGCCAGCTAGTTCAAAAGTATTCATTATAAACGCATAGTCATTACTGCCATTCGATTCGCCAATCAGACCCGACACATCATAGCCGCCCCAATTCCCAACTATCGAACCCCAGCTTCTAATAGGACCAACATCAAAACACCAGTTTACTAATTTTGATACATCATAATTAGTCCCTATCTCAGCATTCATTCTGGCTGCAGTATAAACTCCATAACCAAGTTGAAGTTCATAAGAAGGATTTATGGACAGACTATTCAGAAATTCCATTGACTGCTCTGCACCAATCCTGTATTTAGCATTATTCGTTTTTTCAAATGCATTGAATAATAACCAGCCAATAGCACCTGAAGCCTCCGGCTCGGGGTAAGAGCTGGTTACTGGGGTCATGTTTAATAAATTGACTGCTCGATAATTCATGTTGGGATCCTGCCATGGTGTAGTCTTGCCTCCTAAAGCATTTACGACCTGCAGCCATCTGTCGGCAATAGTAGTAAACTGATTGTTATAATCGCCGGTATTAGGATACAAAAAATTGAGCTGGTAAAAGAAAACATTAGGCATAGTTTCGTACCACCAGTCATCACCGGTTGTTGTTGAGGGATTATTCAAATAAACAAGTTCGCCATTTACTTTATTAAAATACTCCTCGCAGAAAAGCGGATAATTCCTGCCCTTCTGATTAGATTTATCAACACCGCAAAGTGTCGCACCTATTACAGACGGTAAGACATTTATTGCTTCAAATGAATTCGGAACTGTAGTCCCGACTACTGTATGCAGTCCAAAACTTCCATGATTAGGATAATTTATTGTGTTCGAATAATCTGCTATAAGTGGAAGATAAGTTCCATTCAGATTATAGTTATAAACCAGTGAATCATAACCCAAAGCAGTGTTTTTCCAGTTCCTCATTTGATAAGGAGCCGGTTTATTGGGCATCAATTCTATTCGGGGAATGTTTATCTGCTGGGCGTTGACGCTAATGCTTGAAATAAAAAACAGAGAATAGAAAAATCGATTTATTCTTTTCATGGCTCATAACTCACTTCGTGTTTTCGTACAAATCAAAAAGCAGTTTCTTTGCTTTCACATTACTTTCCAATCTTTGAACCGAAAGGAGGGATTCAATTGTTGATTCGGCACCTGAATTTTTGTTTACTTCCACATAACTATTAATTCCATCATATCCCCTGCCTGATTTCAGGGTCATACATTAATGCATTACATGAGTTGTATTTGAAAAACCATTTTATTGCACTCATAGCAATATTAAGATAAGAAGTATCTTTCATGATTTCATAAGCATTCATAGAAGAAAAAATAATCGGTCTTATACCATAAGCAATCTGTGAAAATTTAACCGTGTCCTTAAATACTGAATTTTTATTATCATCTTTAATAATAGTAAAGCCGTTATAATAACCTTTCTCTTCTAACCACTTATAAAAATTCTTAATTTCTTTGAGCCCGGCTTTTATATACGCCTTTTTACCAAAAGCTTTACCTGCATCAATTAATGCATCTGACTGGCTGTTTCCCCAGGCATGCCATGTATTTTGCCAACTAAGAAATGCTCCATACGGAAGATGTTTTTCATCGCCCTGCTGCATTTTCATAATTCCGTCGCATAAGTGTTCGATAATTGCCTTCACCTTTTCCGATTTATGAAGCCTATAATAAACGGAAAGTGCTTTAACAATAACGGCGGATTGGTCTGCACCTGTTTCATATGGTAGCCATGCAGGCAGAGTATAGCCTCCAAAAATCACAGTATTACTATCTTTATTCAACCATTTATCAAGGGCATCAATTCCAATGTCAAGATGTTTCTTTATTAACCCTGCAAATACTGCGTCCTTATCCTTATAGAATTTCTCTGCTTCGGCAAGAGCCCATAATGCACGCCAGCTCCACCAATTAGGTTCTGCAACACTTGTCTTGTATGTTGAATCAATTGAATTGTCTTTCCAAATAAAATTATAGAAGAACCCATTGGAGGCATGCATATATAATTGAAAGTTAATGAGGTTCTTTATTGTGCTCAGATATTTTTTATTACCTGTGGCTTTATAATCCCGCATATAAAAAACAGCTGCCCTTGCGGCATCATCAATACATGCTACACCTTCACCCGATGCATCAACCCATTTATAATCAGGTGAATTGGCGTAAATATGAATTATGCCTATATGCTGGTTGTTAACTATAACTTCTTCATATAACTTATCCAGGTGGGCAGAATTTACCAAGGTAGTTTGGGAAAAAGCCGTTAAGAAGGAAAACAAGAGGGTAACAATTAATTTCATCTGCATAAAGAAAGTAAATAATTTAAATTGGTTTCAGCCAGACAAATATTTGTATCTGCACCTGAATAATATATTTTGACATCACCGTTATCTTCGATAATCCATCCGTTAGTAAACACAACATTCTGAACATCACCAATCCTCTCATAGTTATTTTCGGGTGAAAGTATTGGTTCATGAGAATACAATTTTATGATCCAGGGTTTATCAAGATCTAAAAGCATAACTCCGATTTTATAAATATTACTAATTCCAAAACCCCGGACCCCATGGAACAGGAAGAGCCAGCCATCCTTTGTTTTAACAGGTGGGGTTGATCCTCCAATTTTATCAGACATCCAGGTACCTCTGATTGGATCAATTAGAAATCTAAACCCGCCCCAATGAATAAGATCTTTACTCCTGTTCAACCAGATTGAATTATCATTTTCAGACGACGGTCTGTCCATTTTCCAGTAATAGTCGTTAATCTTTTCGGGAAATATTGAGCAATCTTTATTGGAAGGTTCTGTAATAGGACCAAGGAAATTGAATTTCTTAAAGTCTTTTGTTTCTGCCAGCATCACCAAAGGCATATGCTTTGAATAACCGGTATAAGTAATAAGGTAATTGTCTTCGATTTTTACTATCCTGGGGTCTTCAACTCCCCATTCTGTTAAATAGTTAAACTCGCCGTGGTCATCAGGAATTATACATGGTTCAGCATCAATTATAAATTTCTTCCCATCTTTACTTCTTGCCAAAACTAATGAAGACCTCCCGACAGGCATTTCAGCCCTGCACAATAGTAGATATTCCTCCTTAAATTTTATGGCTCCTGCATTGAATATACTATTTACTTTGAACGGAACATCTTCGAACGTAAGAATAGGATTTTCTGTATACTTTTCTATTTGCATTTTTTCTCCATGATAACCATCATTTTATTGCATCATATTTAATATATCTGAAACATTTATGGTTGCAAAACTTGTTGCTGAATCTGACATTGCATAGGGAATTATAAGGTTGCCGGCATGAATTATCGAACCACAGGAATAAACCACATTAGGGACATAGCCATTTCTCTCATCTTCATTCGGATAAATAAGGGGTTCCTTCAAATGACCAATAATTTTCCCGGGGTTATTCAAATCAAGCATAATGGCAGAAATAACATATGTTCTCAGCGGACCAACAGAATGTGTTAACAGAAGCCACCCATTATCTGTTTTAACCGGAGAACCGCAATTACCAACCTGAACTGATTCCCAGGAATATTGAGGTTCTTTCAAAATTACAGGATTATTCCATTCGTGAACATTCCCGGAGTTCATAATCAAAATATTTTCACCATCTTGGCGAGAAATCATCCAGTATAGTCCTTTTATCCTCTCGGGAAAAAGAGCCATCCCCTTATCCTTTATTCCATTGCCATTAAGTGTCCTTACCCTAAATCTTCTAAAATCAGTAGTTTCAATCAAACAGGATAGTATCCGAAATCCATCATATGCAGTGAACGTGCCGTAAAAAACAAAATCCCCATTCTCGTTCATGAATTTGACAAATCGGACATCTTCAATTCCATTACTTTCAGTTTTAGCATATGGAAATATTACTCTCTCTGTTAATTTCTCAACCCCTGAAAATTCAATATCATAATTAGATCCGAGTTTGTCCTCTTCTACAGCATAGGAGAGCGATGGTTTTATATCACGACGAACCGGTGGAACACAAAATTTAGATCTGGCATCAAGAGTTATATTCCCTGATTTCGAAAGAAACCCCGTAAGAAATTCTATTGACGAAATATGACCCTCGCCAGTAGCACGCAGGCTCATTACAAATCTAAGGTCACCTTCGCTTAAATCTGACTGATCAGGGTGAGAGACAATGGAAGGGTTGAACAAGGCAGCTGATTCTATTGAATATTCCTTGCTAAAATACGCACCAATAACAATTTCCTGTTTCTTTGTTATTCTATGGGGTATATGTTTTTTAACAACCGAATAGTTTTCAAACAACCTGTGTTCAATATCCAAATGTCTTTGTTGAAATTTATTAATTATATCTTCATAAATAATTGCAATTTCAGCTTCACTAAAAGCCAATATCCTTTTTAAGATATTATTAATCCTTTTATCACTACCTGGGCTGAAAGGCAGAAGTAATACTTTTTGTGGATCAGCGTTTAATTTTAGATTTGTTCTTTTAATTTCCATAATCATTCCTTCATTCCGGTCGAAGCCATGCTCTGGATAAAATATTTCTGGAAGAAAGAGTAAGCTGCAATAACAGGCAATGCAAGCATAGTGGCTGCCGCAAGTTTTACACCGAGTTGGGATTCTGCTCTTCCACCAACTGCAAATAATGTTATAAGCTGTGGCATTGTCATCAAGTGACCATCACGTATAACAATTATCGGCCATAGGACATCATTCCATGAAGTCATAAAGGTAATTATTCCAACTGTAATTATTGCAGGCATAGAATTGGGCCATAATATTCTGAAAAGAATTACGAACTCATTACAACCATCTATACGGGCAGCATCGATTAAATCCCTTGGAATGCTTTTAAAATATTGGTTAAACATTATTATAGATAAACCATTAAGGAAAAAAGGTATAATTAGTGCAAGGTATGTGTCAACCCAGGTGAATTTAACCATTAAAATGTATTGAGGAATTAAGGTAATCTGGAATGGCAGTGTCATAGTAAAAATTATAATATAGAAGAGAATTTTCTTCCCTTTAAATTCCAAATGAGATAATGCATATCCTACCATCGAGCCAAAAATTAAAACGCCGGCGGTTATTATAAAAGAGACTAAAAGGCTATTAAATAAAGACCGCCCGACGGGTATTTTGTCAATTACCTGTGAATAATTGTTTAAAGAGACTGAAGATGGGATTAATACTAGTTTTGAAATTTCACTTTCAGTTGATAATGAGGCACCGAGCATCCAGATGAACGGATAAACAAAGGCAATAGCTCCTGTAATCAACAACAAATAAATGAGGGCCTTTTTCATCTGGTCTCCTTTTCAACATATCTTTTTTGGATAAAGATAACCAACAGGATCACACCTGCGAAAAAGAAACCTAAGAGTAGAAGCATAGCCCATGTGGTAGTAGAAAAATCCTTCTTTATATATATATAATACTGCGGATAAAGTGCTATTTAACGGACCGCCACCAGTCATTACATATGGTTCAATGAAAAGAGAAAAGCCACCTATGGTTGAAAGTATAACAACCATAAACATTGTCGGGTTGATCATAGGTAAGGTTATATATCTGAATTTCTGCCAGGCATTTGCACCCTCAAGATCCGCAGATTCATAAAGATATTGGGGAACAGTCTGCAGCCCCGCAAGAAACAACACTATATACAAACCGACATTTTTCCAGGTAGCCATAATTGCAATTGATGCCATAGCAATTGCCGGATTAGTAAGCCACCCGATTTTTTGAATCCCCATTCCGGCAAGCATCCGGTTTAATAATCCGGTTTCATATCCATAAAGCTGCTGCCATAATATTGTTACAACAACTCCGGAAACCACCACAGGAAGGAAATAAGCTGCTCTGAAAAAACCTATAAACCTAATTTTCTGATTTAACAAAACTGCAAATGCTAACGCGATAATTATTTGTAATGGGATATGGATAACAAGAAAAATTAACGTATTTAGTAAAGATCTGAAGAACTGTGCATCATGAAGCAGTTTATAAAAATTCTGAAACCCTACAAACTTCATCGGGCTAATAATATTCCACTGATTAAACATCAGGAAGAATGAGAAAATAACCGGAAAGGAAATGAATATAAGAAAATGCAACACATAGGGAGCAATCATCAGATAAGGAGCAATTTTATTATTCTTCATTTTCATAATCATTGCAATAAGATAATTTCTGCTGCTTTAGCTGCATCATTAACTGCCTGTTGAGGAGTTTTCTTTCCATAAATTACACATGCTTCATATTCCTGAGATATTGCATCAAATACTTCTTTAAGTACCGGACAACTATCCGGTCCTTTTACATATTTAGATTGTTCAGCGAAAGGTTTCATTTTAGGATTATTATTCAGGTAATTTAAAAACAAAGGATTCGTAGTAAGATCTTTTCTTCTCGGAAGCTGGTTCGTAGTTTTCAGTAAAAGATAATCACCCTTTTCACTAATCATTTCTTTAATAAATTCCCATGCTGCAAGTCTGTGTTTGCAAGTAGTGAACATTACAATATTTTTTGTGTCACCATATGTATAGCTGCATTAGTCTGATCGTCAGGAACAGGAAGAGGTGAAAAACTATATTCAAATCCTTTTGGTTTAAATTTTTCTGCATGAACAATTTCCCATGGACCTGTAAATCTTATGGCAATATCGGAGGAAAGGAAAGGATCCTGTCTTGATGATAATCTTTCTCTGGGGAAATAGTTATTGTCATATAATGTTTTTAAAAATTGGAATGTGCTTACAGCATATTTATTATTAAAGACAACTTTATTGTTTTTAATAAGACTCCCCCCACCTGAGGCAGCAAGATATAAAGGATAGAAATCAAAAAGTCTTTGCCACCATGTAACAATAACTTCACTATAGCCAATCCATTTTGTTTGATACCCATTAACTAAACCAGAAGCTTTTATTTCTGAAGCTGCTTTAAAGAATTCCGAATAAGTTCTTGGAGGTGAATTCCAGCCGAAGCTTTGAAACATATTATCATTGCAGATAAGCATAATAGGATTTATTTTCCATGGTATTTGATAGATATGCCCGTCAGTTGAAGTTACCTCTTTTATAACATTGCTATCACATCTGGAATATAAAAATTTCATAAATCCAGGTATGGTATCGAAAGGAACCAATCTGCCAGCTCTGGCATAAAGTTCCACATCTCCCTGCCACATATTTGAATAAATATCAGGTGTTGTACCTCCTACAACCGCAGCAAGTATAACTTCTTCACTACTTTGCCCTTCAGGAACAGGCTGAAACACTACATTTTTGTTTGGGCTCTCATTATTCCAATGAGTGACGATATCACGAGCAAAAGTAATTTCATCAGTATTATTACTTGCCCAGTAGACAATCCGGTTACCCTTGGTGTTCATTACCATTTCCGCATGATAACGATAGACAGGTAACAATGATTATTAATATCGGCAGGCATTTTCTCATTGCCAGTTCTGCCACATTATATCAATCGATGGGAATGCGGGGCGTGGGAAAATTCCTCCTTTTTTAACTGAATAAACATCTATAGCAGTAGGATCGTTTTCATTTTCCACTTTTATTTCATGACAGGAGATCTTTATTTATTTTTATTTTATATTTCTGTTTAAGAGCCAGCACTTTGTGAAGTAGTTTTTTATTCGCTTCATTAGATAATGGTTTATTTTCATATTTAAAAGAATCTTTAGTATTTGCCAATTCACCGGA
Organism: uncultured Ignavibacteriales bacterium; assembly: GCA_963786395.1. Lineage (GTDB taxonomy): Bacteria > Bacteroidota > Ignavibacteria > Ignavibacteriales > Ignavibacteriaceae > Fen-1301. The sequence continues at coordinate 126,544 of CAWAZD010000015.1, forward strand.
ATTGATTATATCATCCCTAACGACAGCATATACAATTTTATCTTTCCACCATCTTATTTGTTCCTGTACTTCTTTCTTATTCTGGTATCCTCTTGAATAGGCAATTTGTGTAAGAGAATTATCCCGAACCATGCGCCATACCAAAGACTCAACACTTCCCGAAAAGGAATTAAAATCTGTTTTAGTGAATTTAACCACCTGTTCCCTGAATCGAAGCCAGTCAATAAAATCATTAAAACTGTATGAGCCTTTTTTCATAGCAACCAGTACAAGCGAACCTAAATTCTCCTTTATTGAATCTGCTTGCTGTTGAAAGTAATTCAGTTTATCTTCCAATCTCCATTCCTTTAGTATATCGGCATTAATTTCATTTTTAGCAAGATAAATTCTTATAAGTTCAAAAGTTTTTCCAATTATCTGTGGATTCTGATTTACGAAAATCTTTCTTACATACACATCAGAGAGGGAATCCATCTTAGCTTTTTGAAGAGCCCGGAAAGATTTTTCTTTTAACTGGTTAAATTCTGATTCATTAGGTAATGCTTCTTTCCATATATTAACAATTTTGAAAATATACCATCCATCAGGACCTTTGACAGGAGAAGAGATTGATCCGACTTTCTGGTTTTTAATTAAACCGGCGATCATACTACTTTTTTGTTGAAGGTCAAAGTAATCAGTATTCCATTTCCGTTGATCCTCAAATACCGAATCATTTAATTGCAGCTTGAAGAGTGAATCAAATGTAAGTTTTGAAGAGAGCCATTTATAAAGAAATTCAAGACTATCTTTATTCGGTGCAAACAGCCATTTCAATTCAATTGTCGTTAATTTTTTACCAACAGCATTGTTAATATCCTCATCAGAAATTTTAACATCTTTCATTACTTCAGCTTTAAACAATTCTTCGGTAGCCATGATCGGATTCAATTCCGTAAAGATTATCCTTAACAATTTGCAGCGTATCAATCTTATGTGAATATCCATCGGCAGCAAGAAGTTTTTCATTTATTAAGTAATTGAGGTAAACTTCCTTTGAGTTTTTCACCTTTTTGGGAAAAGAGGGACCGAATTCATAACCGTAGAGGAATTCCTTTACGCTGATTTTTTTATCCCCCGCCTCTGCTAAAATAAGATTTCCTTTAGAAGAATCTACTGAATTAAAGTCGATAGAAGTTTTTTGTGGTAAAACATTAATCGAAAATAAGAATTAAACCAGTGTAAGTTTAGGGATAATATTCATGAAATATTAAAATTTGATATCAACTGACAACGTATGGACATAATTAAGTCTTCCAAAATTTCTAAATGCATAGTCAAAGCTAACAAAGTCCTCACTAAAAAGGAGTTTAGAATTTACTCCCACGCCGAAAGATGCACCACCTTCAGAGTCTTTGAGAAATAAATTCCGATATCCTCCACGAATAAACAAATAATCTCTAAAAGAGAATTCTCCTCCGATATTCATACTTTCATAATTATCATTAGGGTGGAGAGCATCAACTGAAACCAAAAACCTATAATCTTCAGTTTTAATAATATTAGTTGAAACTCCTATTTGAAATAGAAAAGGCAGGTCCCATGAATCAAGTTCAACAAGAAAAGGGACCTGATCAGTTGAACCCTGGATTAATGTATTTACTCTTCCAAATGTTCTGATATCGCTTCCTTAAAGTTTCATCTGAGTACCAAAATTTGAAATAGAGGCGCCTATAACAAGGCCATTAAACAGATCGGTTCTGAAAACAGTACCTGCATCAATAGCAACAGCACTGGCGGATTCGTGCCAGATAGTTTCCTGAATATATTTTGCAGAGAACCCAATTGAAAACCGGTCTGTTAAATTTCTTGCATATGAGAGTCCGACAGCGATATCTCCGGCACTAAATATTCACCTGTACCTTCCGGCTAATCAACAGTTCTGACCATTTCATCAGCCATGGAGACGGAAGTAAAACTGAGTCCCAGTTCCCTGATCCACCTAAGGGATAACAAGTGCTGCATAATCGAAATTAGTAGAAGCGATCCAGTTTGCATGAAAGATGGTCACTTCATT
>CAWAZD010000016.1:0-16521 GCA_963786395.1 uncultured Ignavibacteriales bacterium
CTCATAGTACTCAAGCAGCGGTAAAGTGATCGATTGGAATATTCTAAACCTTCTCAGGATAACTTCTTCATTATCATCATTTCTGAGGTAAAAGCTATCAACTGAACCGCAGACCGGACAAATGTTGGTATCCTTAATATCTGAATACTTAAAAATATTCTGGCATTTAGCACAGGCGCGTCTGTTAGTCAACCTGGTAACAAGCTCATCTTCATGTGCAGTAAGCGAAACAAGTAGTAAGTCCTTAATATGTAATTCCTCAAACATTGGATGGAATTCTTTAACCTGTGGGATTGTTCTTGGAAAGCCGTCAATAATAAAGCCGTTCCGGAAATCGGGATGCGATAATTTTTTCTTAATTATTTCAATCATAATTTCATCTGAAGCCAGGTCACCTCTTTTAATAATGTCATGAATCTCAATTCCAATTGGAGTTTTGTCATTAACTTCCTGTCTTAAAATATCTCCAGTTGAAAAGTGTGGTACACCCAACTTCTTAGTAAGGATCTTAGCCTGAGTTCCTTTGCCCACACCCGGGGAGCCGAATAAAATTAAACGCATTTATTTTCCAAAAATTTCAGCCGCAAGTTAAGGGTATTGAAATAATTTATCAACTCCGTATATTCCCAAAAAAACTTTTCAGTAGTTGAGCGCTTTCGGTTGAATAAATTCCTGAATATAACTTAATCGTATGATTGTATTTACCTTCTTCTGCAAGATTATACAGAGACCCGCAGGCACCATATTTCGGGTCAAATGCTGCGAAATAGAGCTCATTTATGCGAGCTGCCAATAACGCCCCAGTGCACATTATACAAGGTTCAAGAGTAACATAAATTTCGCATTCGTTAAGCCTCCAGTTTTTAAGGTAATTTCCTGCTGCGGAAAGGGCAATTATTTCAGCATGTGCAGTCGGATCTTTTAATAGTTCCACCTGGTTTCTGCCCCTGCCGATTATCTTGTCTTTATGTACAATTACGGCTCCAACGGGAATCTCTCCTTCTTCAAGAGCCAGCTCAGCTTCCTGCAAAGCAGCATACATAAATCTGTATTTATCTTCAGAAAATATCATTTCATAATCAAAAAGTAAGTTGAAAGTTAAGCGTAACAAATCCGATATTCAAATTAAAATATATGCCAACTAATCATAAATTGAATTCAGTTCAACAAAGTGGGAAAAGAAAACAAATGGGAAAGTAATTGCATAAAAAAGGGCTGTTGCCAGCCCTTAAATGTCATCCAATTTCAAGTTTTATCAAATCAGTCAATATGTGAGCGGATTCGTTGAGAATCGGATCGTTCTTAGTAGTATCAACCTCAGCAGGTGTTTCTCCCTTTTGAAGAAGTTTTAATCCTTTAAGTTGTCTTCTCTGATTTTCACGTTGGAACTTTCTTTTCTTCCTGCTCATCTTTTTCTTTTTTCCTAACCTCTTCATTCAAAGAAACATAGCTTTTGTCATTAGCTTCCTTGAATTCTTTAATATCATGCTCAAGGTAATTAAATTCAGGATCTTTCTCAATCCTTGCATTATGAAGGGAGATAAGTTCGGGGATATAAGTTTTTAGATTTCCAGCAGGGGTAAAATTACTGGATTTAATCTGATCCCAGGGCATGGCACTTGGTTCAGTGCTTTCACCGTATTCATGAGAATCAAGTATATCCGGAAGTTTTACATCGGGTACTACACCTTTTAATTGTGTGCTTCCACCGGTAACACGGTAATATTTAGCAATTGTAATCTTAACCTGTCCCAGTTTTTCAGAAGGATTCCTCAATATCCTGTTAAGGTCTATCATATTCTGAACGGTTCCTTTACCGTAGGTCTGATCGCCAATAATCAAACCTCTCCCATAATCCTGAATAGCACCGGAAAATATTTCAGAAGCAGAAGCACTGAAGCGGTTAACCATTACTGCCAATGGACCATTGTAAGATATTGAAGGGTCGGTATCTGTTCCTTCATCAATAGTTCCGTCAGCATTCTTCACCTGGACAACTGGTCCATCTTTGATGAATAATCCGACCAGTTGTATAGCTTCCTGAAGAGAACCGCCCCCGTTATTACGCAGATCGATAACAACTCCATCGACTTTAGCAGTTTCGAGTTCATTCAGGATCTTTTTAACATCCCGGGTAGTACTCTTATAATCTTTTACCCCTTTTTGTTGGGCATCAAAGTCGGCATAAAAAGCAGGAACTGAAATAACACCGATTTTGTAACTTCTTTTATTATTTTGAATATCAATAACATCTTTTTTTACTGATTGTTCTTCAAGTGTAATTTTATCTCTTACTAATTTAATTTCAATAGGTTTGGAATTTGCGCTACTGTTTGCTGTTATAATCTGCAGGCGTACAGTCGATCCTTTGGGTCCTCTGATTAATTGGACTACATCTGTTAATCTCCAACCGATAACATCAACAAATTCACCGCCTTTTTCTCCCTGAGCTACTGCGGTTATTCTGTCGCCTTTGTGTAAAAGATTGCTTTTATATGCAGGTCCTCCCGGAACAACTTCGGCGATTTTTGTATAATCATCTTCCCATTGAAGCTGTGCGCCGATACCTTCAAGTGATCTTGCCATGTCTATTTTGAAATTATCTGAAGTAATAGGTGACATATAATTAGTATGAGGGTCAATGGATTCCGTATAAGAATTCATTATAAGTTGAAATACATCTTCGCTCTTATTTTGATTGATGTTTTTACTGATATTTGCATATCTTTTTGTAAGTGTTTCTGAAATTGATTTCCAGTCTTTACCGGATAATTTAAGATTAAGGGCGTCATTTTTAACCTTCTTTCTCCAGTAATCATTCATTTCATCCATATCCTTGAACCAGGAAGCTTTATCCCGCTTCCATTCAAAATTTTCCTCTTTGGCAAAATCAAATTCTTTTTTGAGAAGTAAATTTGAGTATTCAATTCTATCATTTAATCTTTTACGGAAAGTATTGTAAATTAAATAGAATGGTTCAAGATTTCCGTCCTCAAGCAGGTTGTCTACTTTATGTCGGTATTGATCAAAACTTATAATGTCAGAGAGTAAAAAGTAACTTCTATTATAATCCAGATCTTTTAAATACCTGTCAAAAATCACAGAACCAAGGGAATCATTAAGGGAAAATTTCTTATAGTGGTATCTTGAAATTATGGATTGAATTAACTGATCTTCCTCGGGAAAAATTTTATCCGGTTTAAGATCAAGCGAATCAGCTCCTGCAGGGGACTTGGCGAATACATTTCTTATATGTATATAATTTGATGAAAATAAAGTTATTGTCAGTAACAATAGGAGAGCAAAAAGTGATTTCTTCATTGAATTCCTGAAATTGAATTTAACTAATCATTATAGAACAAATTAATGTAATAATAGTTCCCTTGATAAAAAAACTATTAAAAGATGTATAACCTGTGCGTTTGATCGCATAAATAATCTGCCGGGGACCAATTCCCGGCAGAATGCAACTGTAAAACAAGTTATAATTTATTTAAAAGTATCTTCTGAATTTATTATATCAACAGATTTTACATTAAGACGAAACTTTGAAACTTCATCATCTTCTGAAAGCACTTCTTTGGGCAAGCCTGATTTAACAGCATTTGAATAGCTCATAGGAGAGTCTAAATTCCCGGAAAGACTTTCTTTAAGATTCTGGGCTTCTGATTTGTCAGTAACTACAGAGATGAACATATTATTTATCTGCAGATATTTCTTGATAGCCTTGTTAACATCAGCCACAGTTAATCCTGCCAGAAGCTTATCCATTTCTTTTATATAATCTTTTCTGCCATAAAACCTTGAATCCATTAAATAACCAAGCTGTTGGTCTGGTGATTTAATATATAGCTTCATGTAACTTCTTAGGAACGTCCTTGTTGCCTCAAAATCTTCTTTTGACAAACCAGCATTAACTATTTTTGAAAGTTCCCTGACAGCCATTCTAACAGCAAAATGAGCCTGTCCCAGTTTAAGGTCTTTCATTTCATCCGGATACTGCTGTTTTAATTGCTTAGCAATCTGAACAGGACGGATCCACATTGAAAAATAGCTTGAATTTCTGGGAGTTCCAGAAGGTTGAAGCATATTCTGACCTCCGCTCTGGTACCAATCAATGTAAGAATAATCGCCATAATTCATTGAACGGGTTTCTCTTATTTGCTGGTATAATTTCCCATATGATTTCCTGTGCTCACCTAAATATGAATTTGCAACCATCAAAGCGGCAAAGTCATTATTTGATTTTGTAAGCTCTATAGGGAAACCCATAAATACCGCAGATCCAAAGGCATTATCCTTTGAAATTATTTCTACTTTGTAACCATCAGGCATTTTTGTTTTAGGCGCCTGAGCAATAACAGGCTTTATATCAGATAATTTCTGAATATCCTTTTTGAGCCTGGAAATAAAATCTTTTGGATAGTTCCCTGAAATTCCAATCATCAGATTATTCTTAGTGAAGAAATTCTTATAATGATTTTTAATATCATCTAATGTAATATTCTTTACTGAAGATGATTTACCTGCTACCATATGCTGATAGTTTGTTCCCCTGTAAAGGAGATCCTCAAGCAAAACTTTACTGTAATCTTCATCAGAAGAAGACCTGATTACCTGATCGACATAATTCTGCTGATTAGAAATAACTCGTTGGAAATCCTCATCTTTGAAAGAAGGATTAGTTATTAATCCAACCATGATCGGATAAAAATCATTCAGCCAATCCTTATGGACTTCAAAAGTAAAAATCGAAACTTCTTTATCGACAGAGGCACTATAAGATGCAGCCATCGGATAAATTTTATCTTGTATCTGACCATAGGTAAGATTACCGGTTCCTCCTCGTGAAATAAGACTAGCTGTAGCATTTGTAAGTCCTTCTTTTCCAGCCGGATCTGAGATGGCGCCATTCCTGAACATAAACTTAATAACGAGTTTGTTAGAATGCGGCAGTTTTAATTCAACGAATTCCTGTGCAAATATAGATGTCATAACCATTAAACTTAAAATTAAAGATTTCATTATTTTACTCCTCCTTCCGTATCAGCAGAGATAGTTGCAATAGTAAGAGCTAGTAGGTACAAAATATTGTTTTGCAACAGTTTTAATATCGTCAATAGTCACCTTATCATACATTGCATAGAGGCGGTTAAGCGATTCCGGATCACCGGTTAGATAAATATAATGCGCAAGTGAGTTGGCTATTGCTTCCGGATCATCGATGCTCATTGCGTACGAATATTTCAAGTAATTCTTGGTGTCCTGAAGGATTTTTGGATCAACTCCTTCTGTTTTAACCTTTTCAATGCTTTAACTATTTCATCCTTAACATACTGCATATCTTTTTTATCTTTAACAGAAGAAGAAATTGAAATAAGATTTGGATCTCTTGAATCCTGAAGCCCCGCCGCCAATGAACCTTACTTTCTGTTCATTTAGAACGAGTTTCTTAAATATTTCTGAAGTCTGGGAAAATAGTATAGTGCATAATACATCGAGGGCAGGCATATCAATTTTATTATCGCTGAATGCAGGACCTTTATAATTCAAACTTAAGTAGGGGGGAATACCCGAATTTTGAAGATGAGTATAACGGGTTGAAGTTTGAACTGGTTCAACCGGGATGACCGGTTCATAGTTTCCTTTTTCCCATTTACCGAAATATTTCTCTGCAAGCTTATTTACTTTTTCCGGAGTAACATCACCTACAACTACAATTGTTGCATATTCAGGGCGATAGAAACTTTTGAAGAATAATTTGGAATATTCATACTGGTTTGGCATATCAACAATATCTTTGAAGAATCCCATTGTAGTATGTTTGTATGTATGAACATCAAAAGCAGTATTCATTAAATTCTCATAAAGTTGAGAATATGGACTCGCATTGTTTTTTGTGTATTCACCTTTTACAGCCCCTGCTTCAGTTTTAAATTCATGTTCAGAGTAATTAAGGTTCATAAACCTGTCTGATTCCAGATCAAACATAGTTTCAAGCTTTAATGCATTTCCCGTCATATGATAAATAGTTCTGTCAAGCGAAGTATTGGCATTCGCGCCGGCACCAATCAATTTTAGGATATCGTTATATTTTTCCTTCGGATATTTATCAGTCCCGCGGAACATCATATGTTCGAAGAAATGAGCAAATCCGGTTACGCCGCTTTCAATCTCATTGCGTGAACCAACACGTTCTACAATAAAAAACGATGCGAGTCCGGGACTGTCATATTTTACAGTTACAACATTAAGACCGTTTTTCAATTTGTGCTGTGAAATAGGGTAGGGCAAAATTTTCTCCTTTCCAGATTTTTGAGCGTAACCTGATGCTACTACCAAAAAAGAAAATATGAATAGTGTACTTATCACTTTAATCATTTATCTCCTCGAAATTTTAGATTTTTAAGGAATAGTTCATTTTATACAATAAACAAGTCTGAATTATACAAAAACAGGGGAATTTATCACTATTATTATGATAAACGGAAGGTAGGAAATCATATCAAAATAATCTAATTAAGAATCCTCTTCAATTCCTGAATATTAAGTGAAGTAGTAATACCTTCGCAGTGCCAATGTTTTTTACATCCGCTATAATCCAAAAGGACACATTGAGCCGGGACGTCATATCGTTTTAATTCCCATCCTCCTTCTACCAGTGTAGTAACGCAAGCTGATGCCACAACACCACGACTTGGCTTTCCGGGTTTAGGAGACCATAAAGAAAGGTCTGAAGCATGAGGAATAATATAGACCTCAAAATTATTCTTTTTACCCATTTCCCTTATCTGATTTACTCTGCATTTAGCCTGACATCCCTTGCAAATTAAACCTTCAGGTACTCTTTTGGCTTCACATTTTTCATTATTATGCCAGCGCATGCATCCCGGAAGCAGAACTGCTTTATTTTCAGACTTCTTGAAATTATCTCTGAATGCACGATTCATAAGATCGGCTCCCACCATATTCAGATGATATTCGAGACGTGAACGAGTGCAAGAAATCCTATCCTCACGCCAGCGGTATTTGGCAGACGAATTTTCAAGAAACTTCTCAACATTTGCTGTAAATTTGCCGAGTTCATGGATGGATTTTTCCTCAAACCAACGTGTAAATTCATTTATTGTTTTGAATATATTCAATAATTCTTCCGGGTTTTTCTGACCCCAGAAAGCCCTCCACCTGATAAACCGGAGCGCCTGCTCTCTAAACTCGCCGGTTGCCTCAAACCATTTGCAGGCGTGGTCTATTTCTTCTAAGGTAGCAAGCGGTGAATTTGGTTTTCTTTTAATATCAGGAAGAAAAATAAGTGTGAAAAGTAATCCTCTGACAAAATCTATATAAGGTTTCAATCTTTGATGTTTTTTCCGCCATTCAGACATATGTGATAAAGTAATAAAGGGTGCGAATCTTACTGCGAGAGCGACATGAGAATATTTATACCATAATATTCCAAAACTAAGAATTTCAAGTAAGTATTCTTCATCTTCCCTGATTTCCTCAAGATTATAGGTACTCAAATATTCCTTAAAATCTTTTACTATTGGTAATAATGAATTATCAGCATGTTTTAATACTTTATCAGTAAAAACATGTACAGTTTGGTAATATTGCTGTGAGGTTGATTTATCAAGTTTTAATGAATAAGTAACGGTGCTCATATATTTACCTTTCCCGTGGTCAGTGTATTGACTGTTGATACATTGAAATTATTTTATTTACTATTTTACTACAAATAATTTATTCTACAAAATGTTAATTCTAATGTTTTTTGATTTTGTAAAGATAATGCAGAATCTTAATGAGCAAGGGAAAGTTGTCGCCATAATGTGGCTAATTCCAGATCGATGTATTGAGATAAAACAAGTGCAGAAATAAAGTAAGAAATTAAAAATCCCTGCGGGCGCAGGGATTAAGAAGTGTGAGGTTGATGTTTTAACTAGTGTATTTCTCCCCCCTTTTTACAAAAAAGGTGTGTTGAAGATCGAAAATAGAAAAGCATATTAATTATCTTTCGCTATACTGATGACATCCTTTGATACAGTAGCAGTATGCTGAATAGGAGTTCCAGCGTTTAGTTCGTTTCCGGATCCAACAATAGTAATGCTTTGATCGCTCACAGTTGCAACATAAACACCATTGGGAGTTGTATCAGTATGCGTTGGGATTGCCCACCCTGTGAATGAATTTCCACCACCACACATTGCAGTTGGTTTTCTGTAATATTGTTGTGCCATGGTACCAAGGTTATTTAAATCAGCTATTACGCCATCCCGATCTGATGAAACTGCATTGACATTAAACAGATTAATCCCCACTACCACTGCGATACCAACTACAATAACACCTAAAACAATTAGAAGAAGTTGTTGTTGACCCATGATTTTATCTCTCTAAAAGAAATGAATAATTTGATTTATATTATTTAACTCTCACATTTATAAAGGCAAGGAATATGCCAAAAACGAAACATTGATTTTTCTTCAAAAAAGGAAATGATTAGGAATTGAATTGACATATTGTCCGACAAAATGACGAATGTGACAAAATTCCCTTATTATAAAAGGCATTAGCAGAATATTTAGATAGGAAGACCGGGATTATTTATTTAACATTTGTTCAATATCGCGTGAAATAGTGTTTGTTATACTATCCGGTGCATCTCGGTGGTAAATGTAGGTTTCAAATAAAACTTTGGTTGTATTGAATAATTTTTCGGCTCTTTCCCAGAAATCTGAATCTTCGCTATATTCGATGTTTTTGAATCCTTGTAGCGCCAGGAATACATGCCGTCTTCCAAAAAATGTGGCACCTATTTTACATTCAGATAAATGGATAAATTTCTGAAGATCATTTTTATCTCTGACATATTCATTTCCTATAATATCTGCACCACCACGAATTAAATCAATTGCAGGATGATTATTCATGAAATTTACTCTTTCAAGCAGGTGATCTGGTTTATATTCATCGTCGCTATCTAAAAATGTTATATATTTACCGGATGATGCCAATATGCCTGTATTTCTACTGGCAGGTAGTTTCATATTATTCTGCCGGATTATTTTTATATTCTTAGCATTCCCGACATATTTCTGCAAAATTTCATAGGATTCATCATCACTTCCATCATCAACAGCAATTAATTCCCAATCTTTAAAGGATTGATTTAAAAGAGATCCGATAGATCTTTTTAAGTAGTCAGCTCTATTGTAAAATGTTAATATTACTGATATTGTGGGATTAGTATGTTGATTTGTCAAGTTAAATGCCTTTTAATATTTTAAAAATACTATATTGAGACAGATATTTTTTGACAGATATCACAAAAAAAGACTATTATTGCACTCCTTTTATATTTTTATCTAATTAAAATTTATTATAAGTTAAATATTATAAATTCCAAAATGTAACATGAGAATAAAAGAGCTTTTAGTTTTTCTGATATTATTCCTTTCAGCTTCATGCCTTGCGCAAACTATTACAAAATATGGAGTTACGGTTGTTGATGACACAGCATATTATCATAAAGATGTAGAACGTGACAGCCTGAATCGGCTGGTTGATCTTGAAAAATATATACCAGGAATTGAAATTGATATCAGGTATGCAACAAATAATAATTTCCTTGGAACAGCAGTCTATCCGCCTAATGCCAGGGCTTACCTCCGGCTACCGGCAGCAATTGCTCTTAAAAGGGTTCAGGAAGAATTAAATAAAAAAGGTCTTGGACTAAAAATTTATGATGCTTACAGACCATATTCAGTGACAGTTATATTTTGGAATAAAGTAAAAGATACAAATTTTGTATCAAGTCCCTGGCAGGGCTCGCGCCATAATCGCGGATGTGCTGTTGACCTTACTGTAATTGATTTGAAAACAGGCAAGGAGCTTGATATGCCAACTCAGTTCGATAATTTTACTGCTAAAGCTCGACCTGATTATAAAAATTTACCTAAAAATGTGATTGCTAACCGGGCCCTTCTTTTTAATATTATGGCAAAATACGGATTTAGGAAATTCCCAACAGAATGGTGGCATTTTGATTTTTCCGGTTGGGAAAATTATTTTCTAATGGACCTTCCATTTAGCGAGATAGAATTTTCGGAATGATGGCAAAAAACGTACTTCCCGGGTAGTTATATGTAGAGCAGTACTTTTTTATTTATTGTCTCTAATCCCGCCTTTCAATATTTAATATTCATCAATAAACATGATGAACCCGTCAGTAACACGATAGTAACACATCTGTAACATGCCAAAAAAATAGATTTCAGAATGCTCTTCACCAACTTTCAACATTCTTTCCTCACAAATTACACTCATCTCTTAAGTAAACTAAATTGGATTACCCATACCATAAATCCACTAATCTATCAATCCAGTTTTTTTGTGTGAGGTCTTTTTTAATTACACTGAATTTGTGTGAGGTAATTGGCTTCACTTGAAACTTTAAGATCATAACTTTTGTGTAAACATTTATTATTTAATGGATTACAATGGAAAAGGTATCAAAAGAACTTAAAGAATTATTCGACGTAACTGTAAGATTTGCAGGGGATTCCGGTGACGGGATGCAATTAACCGGTACTCAGTTTACAAATACAACCGCAATTATTGGAAATGATATTAGCACATTGCCTGATTATCCTGCGGAAATAAGAGCCCCAATAGGTACAACTTATGGTGTAAGCGGATTTCAGATTCATTTTTCAAATATCGACATCCAAACACCCGGTGATTCACCTGATATGCTCGTAGCTATGAATCCCGCTGCTCTGAAAGTTAATATTCGAGATTTAAAGAAAAACGCCGCTATTATTGTAAATATTAACAATTTCGATACAAAGAATCTCCGGCTTGCCGGATATGAAACTAACCCTTTGGAAGATGATTCTCTTCATGGGTTTGATGTAATTCAGGTGCCGCTTTCTAATTTAACTTCTAAGGCGCTTGAAGGAAGCGGATTATCAGCAAAGGAAATTTCACGATGTAAGAATTTCTTCGCTCTTGGAATGATGTACTGGTTATACAGCCGCCCGGTTGAACCTACTATAGAATGGATGAGGAAAAAATTTAAGGCTGTCCCATTACTTGCCGCAGCTAATGAAAAAGTACTGATGGCTGGTTATTATTTCGGCGAAAATACAGAATTGTTTACAACAAGGTATCATGTTGAACCCGCAAAACTACCAGAGGGAACCTATAGAAGCATCTCCGGTAATGAAGCAACAGCTCTGGGTTTCTTAACAGCTTCAGTTAAATCCGGGCTTCCCTTATTTTTAGGATCCTACCCAATTACACCTGCTTCGGATATTCTTCATGAATTAAGTAAATATAAAAATTTTGGAGTAAGAACATTCCAGGCTGAAGATGAAATTGCCGGAATTACTGCGGCGATTGGTGCAGCCTTTTCGGGTGCTCTGGCTATTACAACAACAAGCGGTCCCGGCGTTGCTCTTAAATCTGAAGCTATCGGACTTGCTGTAATGACTGAACTTCCCATTGTAATTATTGATGTTCAAAGAGGAGGACCCAGTACAGGACTCCCTACAAAAACAGAACAATCAGATTTATTCCAGGCTGTACATGGCAGAAACGGAGAAGCTCCTGTAATTGTAATTGCAGCTGCTACACCCGCTGATTGTTTCAACATGGCAATTGAAGCTTCACGGTTAGCCCTTAAATATATGGTTCCGGTAATGCTTATGTCAGATGGATACATTGCAAATGGATCCGAACCATGGAAAGTTCCGGAACCGGAGAAGATTCCCGCAATTGAAGTAAAATTCAGGACAGAGCAGGAAGGATTTATGCCTTATTCAAGAGATGAAAATCTTTCACGTCCCTGGGCTATCCCCGGCACTCCCGGTTTGGAACATAGAATAGGTGGTCTTGAAAAAGCTAACATAACCGGAAATGTAAGTTACGATCCGGAGAATCATGAATTTATGGTTAGGCTGCGTGCTCAGAAAGTAAAAAATGTTGAATTAGATATTCCGGATCTCGAAGTAAGCGGGGATAAGGATGCTGATCTTCTGGTTGTAGGGTGGGGCGGAACTTTTGGTTCAATTACAGAAGCTGTAAACAGGTTAAGAAAAAAAGGTAATAAAATAGCACAGGTTCATTTCAAATATATTTCCCCTTATCCTAAAAATACTGCTAAAGTCCTTAAGAGTTATAAAAAGATTTTATGTCCGGAATTAAATCTTGGACAGTTGGCTCATTTATTAAAAGCGGATTTCATGGTGGATGTTGAGCCGTTCAATAAAATTCAGGGTTTGCCGTTCAAATCATCTGAAATTGAAAATAAAATAGAATCGTTATTAGGAGTTTTATAATGTCAGATACAGAAATAAAAGAAGTTAAATATACAAGCAAAGATTTCGCAACAGATCAGGATGTAAGATGGTGCCCGGGCTGCGGAGATTATTCCATATTGGCACAGATGCAGAGGTCAGCCCCTGATTTTGGAGTTAAGCGGGAAAATATTGTATGGATCTCAGGTATCGGGTGCGCTGCCCGTTTTCCCTATTATATGAATACTTATGGATTTCATGGTATTCATGGAAGAGCCGCTGCTATTGCTACCGGAGTAAAAGTTAACCGACCCGATCTATCCGTATGGGTGGCAAGCGGCGACGGTGACCTGTCTAAGTATTGGCGGGAACCATTTTATTCATGTCTGCCGTAGAAATGTTGATATTAAAATAATTCTTTTTAATAACAGAATATATGGGCTTACCAAGGGGCAGTATTCTCCTACATCCGAAAAAGGGAAGAAAACAAAAAGTACTCCTTTTGGAAGCATTGATTTTCCATTTAATCCATTATCTCTTGCGGTAGGATCAGGAGCCACATTTGTTGCCAGATCTCTGGACCGGGATCCAAAACATTTACAGGAAATGATAAAAAGAGCAGCCAATCATAAAGGCACCGCATTTATAGAAGTATTTCAGAACTGCAACATATTTAATGATGGTGCTTTTGAAATATTAACTGAAAAGGATACTAAAGCAGATAATGTGGTTGTTCTTGAACAGGGAAAACCGATGGTATTCGGAAAGAATAATGATAAGGGAATAAGACTCAATGGACTTACACCAGAGGTAGTTAGTTTAACCGATGGCAAATATTCTGTGAATGATCTTTGGGTACATGATGAATTTGACCCGGATAATACAAGGGCATATATCATTTCGCAGTTTGCTGAAAAACAGGGATTGCCTACGCCGGTGGGTGTACTGAAACAGGAAACAAAATCAACTTATGATCGCGATCTGCATGAGCAGATAGATAATGTAAAGAAAACAAAGGGAGAAGGAAAGTTAAGAGACGTCCTTTTCTCTGGCAATCTTTGGAAGGTAGGAAACAACTGAGCTAGTGATCTAACATTTTGACTATAGCGGCTTCAAAAGACGCATTCTTAATTTATAATAATCCTTCGAGATTTTCAAAACCTTGAATTCGAGAGTATATCCAAATAAGTAAAGAAACTCATAGGCGAAATACAATATTGGATCTGTGACTTAGATACTTGATTGAAATCTCATTTCAAAATCAACTTCTTCTATAATTTGCAGACTTTGAATATTTTATTATCTTTATTGTATGATTAACAGAATAAATAAACATAGAAATTTAATATCCTCAGTATTTTTACTGGGGTATTTATCATTTATGCTTATTAGCCTTACTCACTTTCATAATGAATTAAATTATGGAAAGGGTAGTACTGTTGAAAATGTTTCTAATTCTACTTCCTCAAAAACCTCGGGGCCTAATGAAGAAAATTGTCCAATATGTCAATTTGCTTCATCAATTAGTATATATACAGTTTCAATAACGGTATCTGGCAATCTGATTTTTGAAAGCAATATTCTCCTAAAAAATGATCCAATATTTATATCGGCAATCATACAGGGAAACTTCCTCAGGGGTCCGCCAGAATTTAATATCCACCTAGTTTAAGCACAATTATTTTTATTATGAGCTAATAAACCTCAGGTTTTTTGGCAATCATTTAATAAAAAAAATTAACTCATGTTATTTATAAAAAAATCAGGATATTAAATGAAAGCATTAAAATTATTCCTATTATCTCTTATTCTTACTGGTATTTGTTATGCTGTAAGTAAAAAAGATCAAAATACTTATATCGAAACTATTAATTTTACAGTTAAAGTTATCGATAGCAATACTTTGCAGCCTCTACAGTTAGTGACAGTTATCTTACAGCAAAACAATTCAATAATTGCTTCAGGTACTTCCAATCCTTTCGGCAGAGTATTTTTCAACGATATTGAGGAAGGGAAATATATTATCTCTGCCCGTTATATAGGTTATTCACTGTTCACCGATACTATTACAATTGATACGGCAAACAGGTCATATGAGATAAAAATAAAAGAATCCACTGTTGAATTAAATGAAATTAGTATAAAGGGCGAAAGGATTAACAATGTCCCAACTTCAATTGATATGCACACAGGACACAGGTATTTGAGGGAGAAAATTATCATGCAGCGCCAACTGCGTCAATGACCCAGCTTATTCAACAAAACCTTGCAGGTGCAGCTAAAGCTCCTACAGGCGAAGTTCATATCCGGGGACAGCATGGAGAATTTAGTTATCTGGTAGATGGCATCCCGGTTCGCTTGGTGTTTTTGGGGGATTGAATGAAATTGTTGACCCAAAGGTAATTTCAAAGGTATATTTTTTAACAGCAGGATTTCCTGCAGAAATCGGAGGCCATAAAGGATTGATGGATGTTCAGACAGGAGTTCCTTCCGGAAAATTCCATTTGGATTTATCAACTTACGGAGGAAGTTATCTTACTTCGAACAATGATTCTTTGGGATTCAAGGTTGGAACACTGAAAGCTCTTACTACAAATGGACAAAGTATTGCACTGAGTGATCACCTTGGAAAATTAGGTTATTTTATTGAGGCTTCCCGGCAGGAAACCGATAGAAGAATTGATCAGCCAATCCAACAGTTATTCCATGACCACGGATTTGACTATTTACTTATGCAAAGTTTGATTACCTGCTTAATGAGAATGATTATTTAACTGCAAATATCAATTACAGCAGAACTGTTACACAGGTTCCTTACGATCCGGTAGAAGGTTACCTTGCTGATCAGCAAAATTCATATAATGGTTTTCAAACATTATCATACTTTCATGTGATATCTCATGAAACCGAACTGAATCAAACCTTTTTATTGGTGGTTTTGTTCGTGAAGGTGGTCTGGATTATATACCTGATGTAAATGACAGTAATCCGGTTTTTCTTGGTACAGACACTACAAATGGTTATGTAATAGAACAGAACAGAACTTTTACAACCATCGGCCTAAGAACAAAATATGACAACAGAACCTCGCATCATTTTATGTATGCAGCGGGATTAAGTTACAGTAAAACTTCAGGTAATGAAAATTTCAGATTCTTTAATGCAGACGGAACTAAATTAGTTAATTCAACTCATTTTACCGGCTATGACTTTGGTGCTTTTGTTCAATCTGAATATCATCCTTATGAATGGACAAAACTTGCTTTCGGTTTAAGGTATGATGTCCATAATGCTCCTTCATTTTTAAGTAACCTTACACAATTATCTCCCAGAGTAAAATGGTATGTTTTCCTTGATGATTATAATGTATTTACTGTTAGCTACGACAGATTATTTATGCCGATTAACATCGAAAACATCGGTGCTGTTGCAACTCAGTTCGGTAATGTAACTACACCAACTTACCTGAAAAAGATAATCTTTACGAAATTGCCTTTTTAAGGAATTGGAAGAACGGATTCAATTCAAAATTAGCAGGATTTTATAAAGAATCTACTCCGGGACTTGATGATCAGACCTTAGGTTCAAGTACAATCAGAGTAAGTGTAAATATAAACAGAATAATTGTTCGTGGTTTAGAATTAGCTCTGACTTATAATGAACAAGATAACCCGTTATCCGGCTATTTGAATGGCTCAATAATTCATGCATTCGGTACGGGTCCGGTTGAAGGTGGATTCCTTCACCTGATAGTTCTACAACTCCCTTTGATCTTGACCATGACCTTCGACTCACTTCTGTTATTGGTCTAAATTATCAGACCGGAAACTGGTTTCTTAATGGAAATGCTACCTACACTTCCGGCTTAACTAATGGAAATGGTGATTATGTTTTTAAGACCGGTTTGTTTGATTTTAATACAGGTGCCCATACTGCCCCTGCCTGGATATTGAATATGTCTGCCGGATATACTTTTTATGTAAATGACGGCCATACACTTGAACCATCAATTTATATTAACAATGTTCTTGACCATGCACACCTAATTAAAGGTGCATTTTTCAGCGGTGCCAGTTATGAAGACAGAAGAAATTTTATGGTAAAAGTAGCTTATCATTTTTAATATAGCATGTTTATATTATAGGATTAAATGATAAAGTTAAATGATCGAAATATTTAAGGATGCTTTATTTGATTCAGCAAAAATGATTCCTTTACT
>CAWAZD010000017.1:0-204083 GCA_963786395.1 uncultured Ignavibacteriales bacterium
TTTAATATCCTCAGTATTTTTACTGGGGTATTTATCATTTATGTTTATTAGCCTTACTCACTTTCATAATGAATTAAATTATGGAAAGGGTAGTACTGTTGAAAATGTTTCTAATTCTACTTCCTCAAAAACCTCGGGGCCTAATGAAGAAAATTGTCCAATCTGTCAATTTGCTTCATCAATTAGTATATATACAGTTTCAATAACGGTATCTGGCAATCTGATTTTTGAAAGCAATATTCTCCTAAAAAATGATCCAATATTTATATCGGCAATCATACAGGGAAACTTCCTCAGGGGCCCCAAATTTAATATCCACCTAGTTTAGGCACAATTATTTTTATTATGAGCTAATAAACCTCAGGTTTTTTGGCAATCATTTGATAAAAAAAATTAACTCATGTTATTTATAAAAAAATCAGGATATTAAATGAAAGCATTAAAATTATTCCTATTATCTCTTATTCTTACTGGTATTTGTTATGCTGTAAGTAAAAAAGATCAAAATACTTATATCGAAACTATTAATTTTACAGTTAAAGTTATCGATAGCAATACTTTGCAGCCTCTACAGTTAGTGACAGTTATCTTACAGCAAAACAATTCAATAATTGCTTCAGGTACTTCCAATCCTTTCGGCAGAGTGGTTTTCAACGATATTGAAGAAGGGAAATATATAATTTCTGCCCGTTATATAGGTTATTAACATTTCACCGATACTATTACAATTGATACAGCAAACAGGTCATATGTTATAAAAATAAAAGAATCCACTGTTGAATTAAATGAAATTAGTATAAAGGGCGAAAGGATTAACAATGTCCCAACTTCAATTGATATGCACACAGGACAGCAGGTTTTTGAGGGAGAAAATTATCATGCAGCGCCAACTGCGTCAATGACCCAGCTTATTCAACAAAACCTTGCAGGTGCAGCCAAAGCTCCTACAGGCGAAGTTCATATCCGGGGACAGCATGGAGAATTTAGTTATCTGGTTGATGGCATTCCGGTTCCGCTTGGTGTTTTTGGAGGATTGAATGAAATTGTTGACCCAAAGGTAATATCAAAAGTGTCTTTTTTAACAGCTGGATTCCCAGCAGAATTCGGAGGACAGATAACCGGATTGATGGATGTTCAAACAAGAGTTCCTTCCGGAAAATTCCATTTGGATCTATCAACATTCGGTGGAAGTTATCTTACCTCAAACAATGATTCATTAGGATCACGAGTTGGGACTTTGAAAGCTCTTAATACAAATGGACAAAGTATTGCACTGAGTGATCACCTTGGAAAATTAGGTTATTTTATTGAGGCTTCCCGGCAGGAAACCGATAGAAGAATTGATCAGCCAATCCAACAGTTATTCCATGACCACGGATTTGACTATTTTACTTATGCAAAGTTTGATTACCTGCTTAATGAGAATGATTATTTAACCGCAAATATCAACTACAGCAGAACTGTTACTCAGGTGCCATATGATCCTGTAGAAGGTTACCTATCTGATCAACAAAATTCATATAATGGTTTTCAAACATTATCATACTTTCATGTTATATCGCATGAAACCGATCATGAATCAAACCTTTTTATCGGTGGTTTTGTTCGTGAAGGTGGCCTGGATTATATACCTGATGTAAATGACAGTAATCCGGTTTTCCTGGGTACAGACACTACAAATGGTTATGTAATAGAACAGAACAGAACTTTTACAACCATCGGCCTAAGAACAAAATATGACAACAGAACCTCGCATCATTTTATGTATGCAGCGGGATTAAGTTACAGTAAAACTTCAGGTAATGAAAATTTCAGATTCTTTAATGCAGACGGAACTAAATTAGTTAATTCAACTGATTTTACTGGCTATGACTTTGGTGCTTTTGTTCAATCTGAATATCATCCTTATGAATGGACAAAACTTGCTATCGGTTTAAGGTATGATGTCCATAATGCACCTTCATTCTCAAGTAACCTTACTCAATTATCTCCAAGGGTAAAATGGTATGTTTTCCTTGATGATTTTAATGTCTTTACTGTTAGCTACGACAGATTGTTTATGCCAATTAACATCGAAAACATTGGTGCTGTTGCAACTCAGTTCGGTAATGTAACCACTCCAACGTATCCTGAAAAAGATAATCTTTATGAAATTGCTTATTTAAGGAATTGGAAGAACGGATTCAATTCAAAATTGGCAGGATTTTATAAAGAGTCAACTCCGGGACTTGATGATCAGACATTAGGTTCAAGTACAATCAGAGTAAGTGTAAATATAAACAGAATAATTGTTCGTGGTCTAGAATTAGCTCTGACTTATAATGAACAGGATAACCCGTTATCCGGCTATTTGAATGGCTCCATAATTCATGCATTCGGTACAGGCCCGGTTGAAGGTGGATTCCTTGCACCTGATAGTTCTACAACTCCCTTTGATCTTGACCATGACCTTCGACTCACTTCTGTTATTGGTCTAAATTATCAGACCGGAAACTGGTTTCTTAATGGAAATGCTACCTACACATCCGGCTTAACTAATGGAAATGGTGATTATGTTTTTAAGACCGGTTTGTTCGATTTGAATACAGGTGCCCATACTGCCCCCGCCTGGATATTGAACTTATCAGCAGGATATACTTTTTATGTAAATGACGGACATACTCTTGAACCCTCAATTTATATTAACAATGTTCTTGACCATGCACACCTAATTAAAGGTGCATTTTTCAGCGGTGCGAGTTATGAAGACAGAAGGAACTTTATGGTAAAGGTGGCTTATCATTTTTAACATAGTATGATTATATTATAGGATTAAATGATAAAGTTAAATGATTGAAATATTTAAGGATGCTTTATTTGATTCAGCAAAAATGATTCCTTTACTTTTGTTTATATATATTGGAATCGAATTTGTTGAATATAGATTTGGCAATTCTATAAGAGAAACAGTCCAGAAAGCAGGAAGAGCGGGTCCTTTTGCTGGTGCATTAGCGGGGAGTGTACCGCAATGCGGTTTTTCAGTAATTGCAGCAGCTCTGTATACTCAGCGTTTGCTAACAATTGGATCCCTGCTGGCTGTTTATATCTCTACATCAGATGAGGCAATTCCTGTTATTCTTTCTCAACCAGAAAGAATAAATGTTATCATTCCTTTGATACTTACAAAAATCGGAATTGCAATCGCTGCCGGATATGCTATCGATTATTTTTATCGAAAATCAAATAAGCAGACTTTAACTCATATCGAAGCTTTTACTTTGGGTAGAGACAATAACAATCACCATCATGAATTGGTAATAGAAGAAAAAGCTTGCTGTGGGCATCAATCTAATCCTAAAGCCAGGAATTTTAATACAAGACAGCTTTTTATTCATCCACTCATTCACACTGCTAAAATTTTCTTGTTTATTTTTCTTGTTAGTTTTATCATCAATTATATAATTTTTATGATTGGTGAGCGGGGTGTGGCCAAATTGTTTTTAGGGGAAACTATTTTTCAGCCAATTATATCTGCTCTTTTTGGACTTATCCCCAATTGTGCCGCATCTGTTGCAATAACTGAACTTTACTTAAAAGGAGCTATAAGCTATGGTTCGGTAATTGCCGGACTATCCTCAAGTGGTGGATTAGGATTATTAGTTTTATGCAGAGAAAATAAGGATCGTAAAGATACTTTTAGGATAATAGGATTACTAATTGGAATAAGTGCATTAGTAGGGATAGTAATTCAAGTAATGGGTTAAATTATTCCTGGAGACGAATATTGCTAATTAAGTATCACTATTTTTCCTTTTTTAATATTCCCTCCGGAATTAATTGCATATATGTATATGCCTGACGATAATTTTTCATTATTGTTATTTCCTGGCATCCATCTAATAACTGGAGATCCAAAAGGAGTCTCAATGGTGGCTGAAGATGAATATACCAGCCCCATGCCTATTGAATAAACATTAAGAGTAACCTGACCTGAATTGTTTTTATCAACAGGGATATAAATATAAATATTATTGGGATTGTTATACCTGAATGGTGAGGGAAATGGATAATCTGTTGCAACCCCGGTATATGCTCCTTCGCTTGTAAGTAAATTATTAAGTATCTCTGAATGAACCCAGAACTGGGGTATTTGAGTGTTTAGTTTCGAAAAATATTTACCAGAGATATTGGTTGAACCTGAGAAATTATTATTGCTAACCTGGTATTGAAAAGAAGAAGCGGAGTCGGTACTACTTTCAGCCGTTAAATAATCTATATTACTGATTACAGAAACTAAGGAATCTGTTGTCCCACCCGATTGTATGTTAATGTTAATATAATCATTTGATAACGGAAGATTAGTTCCGTTTATCAGGCTATAGGGAGGCATCTGAAGAATATTGGAAATATTTATCGGAGGATAATTTTCTCCTTCCGGAAAAGCGTTGCCTAGCGGTGCAAATCTTTTTCTGTAATTCGTATAAAAGACCCATACACCAAATTCATTCATAATCTGACTAAAAAATGCTGATCTTTCAACAAGGCTCTGGTTAATACACATTACTGCATGGTACTGTGGCATTAACTCCCATTGTCTTTTTATAATATTAAAATCAAATTTCTTTTGCATAAATATATTCCAGATCGCAACATCATAACCATCCCCATTTGTGACGTCATTTTCTGCTATTGATCTATCCGGATTATCAAAGTAATGAGACATGTAATTGTAGTAATCATGTATTGACGAAAAAACAAAATGTTCCATAGAAACAGCATTCAGCTCATGGAACCATGTGTCTTCTGCCCTGAATATATAATTTCCTATCTGGATAGCTTCATTAAATTCGTGTGCCATGGTAACACGAACAGCATCAACTCCGGTGGTAGGAAATCCTGTAAAATCACTATTCACTTCCATGTATGTTGGCCCCTTATTCCCTGAAACGAAATCAAACTGAGTGTCTCCATAAACATCTCCAAGATATTCAAGATAAATGTCATATTTATCATCTCCACCGGCGCCGTTATCTGTTGGAGGAACTGGAAATCCTATATAGTTTATTTCAAAATTAAATACTGAATCCGCAGCCGCGGCAACTTCATTCAAATGTGTGTAGAAAAGAGTGTCATTCCCATAATTGGGTTTGTTTATTCCTGATGTGTCAAAATGAATTCTGAAATATCCAGATGGAGAAACAAGACTGGTCTGAAGAGTTGGTCTTGCTAATAGTTGTTTAAGCACCAGCTGCTGTTGAGGTATAAAACTATTGAAATGCATTCTCACAGAATTTATAAGACCGGAATTGCATTTAATATGTTTATTTTCCTGGACAGTATTTACTTTTTCTTTGATTGCACGTGAATTAATAAAATCGTTATACAACTTGTCAAGTTTTTGTCTTGATAAATCCTGTGCTGACAGATCTATATTAAAAATTACTAAAACCAGAATGAAATAATATTTAATCATCCTTTGCCAATTCCTAAAATGACATACTGGCACTAAGATTTGTAAGATACGGTGCTACCAGTTGATATCCGGATACATTAGTAACTATTGGAATACGTACATCTGCAAATAGTTGGAACTGCCGGGTAATAGTTATCTCAAATCCCGGGGCTATTAAAAGACGTTGATATCCTGTATCAACAGGATGAGAACGAGCACCACTATCATGTCCGCGGATTGACCCTAATATCTGAATCATTGGAATAATAGGAATAGTTCTTAACAAATTATCATAATGCAGACCAATACTCAAATCCAAACTGTAGCCAGGTCTATATTCATCACGGGTATTCAATGCATCCTGAAACATTCCCTGAACATACCAGCCCCACAAATGTTCTTGCCCTACCTGGTATGCACCAAGAAGTAAATCTGTAGTCCCTGTGCCTATTTGAGTGTCTCTGTCAAAAAGAGTCTGATTAAATGATCCGGTAGGTAGTTTTAATCCAAAAGATATCGCGGTGGACATATCCTCAGATAATCCTGTATACACTCCTATTAAGCGAATATCGCCCGAGGATAAATGTTGCACTGACGCTGGATTATTATTATCATCTAGTGTTGAAAAGAATCGATTCCACATAGGTACTTCAGCCATAACGCCCCAATCTCTTGTAACCATATATTGAAATCCAAATGTATAATAACCTGTCCTCAATTCTTTATCAGAGTTTAAATCAGATGAGACATGTGAAGTTGAATTCCAATTCTGAGTCTGGTCCATGTAACTATACTGTAAAGATATTCTATAACCTGTTGTTGAAACCATCATCCATCTGTTTCCCACAGAAAATATATTACACCCACAACCACAGGCTAATAATTGAGGAGTAAAACTTAACAATAAAACTCCCATTAATACCAATATTAGAATCTTTCTCTGTAATAATTTCATAATCATTCAAATCCTTATCAAATTTGGATAAAAATTATTGATACTTATTAAACTAAATATTCTTAAGAATAAATGAGGTAATTTAAGTTCGATTTTGGGAGGGACAATAATAATGTGTTAACTATCAACAAAGAAAAATTTAAATAATGGATTAGGTCTAAGGGCTCGGTTATTTTAAACTTTCCTACTCTCGGGAATTGAATTCATCAATAAGCTAAAACGGTTAGTCTTTAGAATTGTTTTTTCAATAATATGACCTTAGTCCAGAAAGTGGGAAAGCCGGCATTTTGTTTCATGCAAAGACAACTGTTTTCTTACCGCGAACCAACACACGGTGCTCGGAATGATAAAGTAAAGCTCTGGCTAATACCAGCCGTTCAAGATCTCTGCCCTTTCTTATTAAATCCTGTAAGGTGTCTTTATGTGAAATTCTGATGATGTCTTGTTCAATTATTGGACCTTCGTCAAGATCCTTAGTTACATAATGACTGGTTGCGCCGATTATCTTTACTCCTTTATCATATGCCTGCTTATAAGGATTACCGCCAATGAATGCCGGTAAAAAAGAATGATGGATGTTAATTATTTCATTAGGGTACCTGTCCAATAACTCAGGTGAAAGTATCTGCATATAACGGGCAAGTACAATAGTCTCTATTTGTAATTCCTCAAGCAGCTTCAATTCTTTTGCTTCTTCTATATCGCGGTTATCTTTCGTTACAGGGAAAACATAAAATGGAATTCCATAATGATCAGCCAATGGTTTGAGATCTACATGATTGGAAATGATTGCGGGAATCTCAATAGAAAATTCGTTTATACTATGCCGCCACAATATTTCCTGAAGACAATGGTCTGACTTTGAAACGAAAATGGCTGTACGGTTCTTCTTTTCTGCAAATTTGAGGCTCCACTCTGCATTAAATTCTTTGGCAAGAGGCATAAAAGCTTCGCAGATTGAGGTCGGTTCCAGTGAAAAGTCTTTCAGATCCCATGTAATTCTGATTGAAAAATGTTTCTTTTCATCATCCACATGCTCTTCAAGTGTAAGGATGTTCCCTCCCCTTTCGAATACAAAATTGGAAATCCTTGAAACCAGACCCCGCCTGTCTGGACAGGTTAATAACAAAACAGCGACACCGGTATTATTTAACATTACAGCTCATAATGATTAAAGATGAATGAATTAAATATAACAAGAATGAATTCTGTTATGGTGTGCGTAAAGTACAAATCCATAGTAAATATGTAAAAAAAAGCCGTTGGAGTTAACCAACGGCTTTATACATTAAATTACCTTGCTGATAATTTTATTTTAGAACCATCATCTTCTTTACGGCACTGAAATTATTCTTGCCGTCAGATGAGACTGCCTTAATTGAATAGAAATAAACTCCGCTTGCCATTCCTGACGCATTGAAGTTAATTTCATAATAACCGGGCTGTCTGGATGATTCATTAAACTCACGAACACATTGACCAAGAGAGTTGTAAATACTGATCTTTACGCTGCTCTCAAACGGAATAGCATACCTGATAACGGTTGAAGGATTGAATGGATTCGGGTAATTCTGACGTAGTGAGAATGAACCCGGAACCTCTAAACCTGCATTTATAACGATACTATATTTAAATGTACCGTTCTGATCAATTTGTTTCAGTCGATAACTGAACTTACCACTTTTAGCGCTGTTATCAGTATAAGAATACTGTCTTGGAGTCAAACTTGTTCCGTTTCCGGAAATGAATGCAAGGGTAATCCAGGTGTTTTCATTTAGTACCTTTTCTTTCGATTTCAAAACCCTTGTTATTTATTTCACTGGCAGTCTTCCAGGAAAGATTAACATTTCCTCCTGATACATTGGCTGTAAAAGAAGTTAACTCAACCGGAGTTACATCGCTCCATTTTTTTGTTACTCTTATTCCATCAATTACCAAAGTTGGCGCAGACCCTGATCCGCCTTGCCTTAATGAAACAATTCCGATGTTGCCGTTATCGGCTTTAGATGTAGTTACATAATTCATAACTTCACCTGTTGCCGGTTCAGTTAAAGGCATTGCTCCATTAGTATATGCCCAAAGGCTAACTGCATCATTATTAGTATCAGATGGAGTGGTTGTAGGATTAAATGTGTATTTAACAATTACAAGATTCGTAGTATTTAAAGGTAATACTGTAGAACCATACACCTGGGGTGTTTCATTACTTTTTGAAAGTCCAATATTATAACCACCGGTAACTGCTTTTACAAATACCCTGGCATAATAATTTGTTTGTGAATATGAAGCTGATAAAGCAACAAAGTAATCGCCTGTTTGAACTGCTGAAATATTTACAAGGAATGATAAATAAACACTCCCTGTTGAATCAGCCGGGAAAGTAGCGTATATATCCTGTCCGGTATTAAGAAGACCACATGCATTTCCGGTAACACTTGGATATCCGGGATATGTTAGACCTGGGAGTAACAGTTGCAATAGGGTTAGTTGTGCTGTTGCTTAAATTCCAACCGTTACTTAATAATGGTCCGGAATAATTGAAGTTTTCTTCAAATAAGAGCGTACTTGGAATAGCAATAATACGGATACTGATTTGGTGCTGCAGGAGCGGATGTAATTGAACTTACAGTTGTACCTGAAAAACCAGTTGAAGGACTTGAATTAAGAGCGCCCAATAAATCCTGTGCAACTACAAAATATTGGATTGAATCACCTATAGAAACAGTTCCTGTTCCATACAGGATAGAATAATTTATTGTAAAATCATATGGAGATGAGGTTCCGTTAGCGCTTGCCCATTTCCATCCGTTATCGGCTGATGTATTTCCACCAAATGTGTTTGCATCAGTTGATTTTTTATAATAAACTCTTGGTGCTAAAGGATCAGTTGCTATACCATCAACATCAGTAATAACAACGTTTTTCAGGAGAAGCATTGCTTGTGGATGATGTGTCGCCAAGAGTTGAATATGCGATTGCTGGAGGGGTATTTCCAATTGTTTCATAAGCACCAATAGATGGTGTGGAAGCATTTCTTGAAGTTCCTGCATAATCTGTTAGGATACCTGAAACCGGAGTACCTGCGCCAATTAACGGAGATCCGGTTAGCAGTCTAAGATCGGATGTGCTTGTATGAAGCGGGTCACTTGAAATTGAATTAGCATCCTGAGCTGTAGCTAGTTTCCAATCAGCAAGGGTTGTTTTATCCGCACTCATATAACCAAGGACACCTTGAGCGCCGCTTACGAAGTAATTATTGTTATTAATATTTGTCAATGAAGCTGCGGGACAGTTAGCGTAAATTGCGTAATTCTTTGCTGTAGAACCTGTAGCTGTATTATTCATTGAATTAAGGAAGGTGTTATTTCTTAAGTCTACACCTGTAATACCTACACCACTGAAATATATACCAGTGCTAAGAGTTTTACCTGCATAAGTTAGTGTTCCTGTCATTGAAACTGAATTATAATAAATATTTACACCACCTGTGGTGCCGTCGAAATACATACCAACAGGAGAAGAAGCTGAGAATGAAGTATAACCGTCTCCTCCGATTGTATTAATTATATTATTTGCAAAATTCAGGTTACTTGTTGCAGTACCGGTGTTTACATAAATACCTCTTCCACCATAACCGCTTGTTCCTGTGGCAGTAATATTGGTAATAATATTTTTACTTATTACAGCATTGATAAATCCGGCTTGAATATTTATTCCGGAAACTGTAGCGGCATTTACAACAATATTATAAACATAATTTTTGGAAATGTCTCCGCCTGTACCCTGTGAAACCATAATACCGTCGTGACCTAAATAATCTGTCGCTGATGCAGAACCTACCGTGTTACCGGTAATAACCAGATTATCATTAACACCATTAGCGCTGGCATAGGCATAAATTCCTATGTAAGATTTGGATACAGCATTGTTCAATATTGATAAATTATCATTATCATCACCGAGGACATAGATGCCATAACTGCCGGTTGTTATAAATCCATTTTTAATAATGCAGTTTTTAATTGTATTATTTTCACAACCTGATCCTGTTCCTTTACTTGCTACCCAGATACCATAGGAAGGCCCGGATGCCGCAGTGTTGGCGATTGTAAGGTTTCTGGAAGTTCCTGCATTGTTGGAACCATCTATAGTAATATAATCAGCACCGTTCAATTTAATTACTGATGTAACGCCATTACCGCTGATAACTGAATTAATACCTGGCATTTGGTTTGATCGTCAGTGTATTCACCGCTGTAGGAACGTAAATACTTGCAACATCAATAGTAATTGGTAAATTTTCAGTTGAATATGAAGCATCGTTTAATAAAAACCTTGTGGGACCGTTTACGCCGCGGTTATTGAAATCGGAAATTGCGGCTGTAATATTAAGATAAACTCCATTTATTCCCTGAGGGTAGTTATATCCAGGATTTTCTGATTTTTTAATATAAAGTGGACCGTCAAACATTTTGCCGTTTTCCATTGGTATCCAACTTACCTGTTCAACTTCAACAAGATTATACTTTTTGCTGAATGTCTGTAGTTCGGTTTCTTTATCATTATTCTCTACAGGAACCTGAATCATTACTTTTTTTACTGTTTTTTGGAATGTAATGTTTTTGCCTGTAATGGAGTTAAATAATGCAAGCTCCAACGGTGTAATCTCCTGCCAGTGGTGCGGCAACAATAGCATAGAAACTTGGTGCCGGAG
Source organism: uncultured Ignavibacteriales bacterium (assembly GCA_963786395.1). Classification (GTDB taxonomy): domain Bacteria; phylum Bacteroidota; class Ignavibacteria; order Ignavibacteriales; family Ignavibacteriaceae; genus Fen-1301. The sequence goes on from CAWAZD010000017.1 coordinate 11,101, forward strand.
GCGGGGTTGAAGCAAAAGGAGGATTGGCTGTGAATCCACTTGCACCTGATGGGTAAGATCGAACATTAGGTGTTGCTATTAAGTCCTGCGCAACGATATAATATCTGACTGTATCATTAACAACTACACCGGCGCCTAACTTAAATGTAAACTGCCTATTTCCAATTGATACTCCTGTAACAGGAATATATGAACCGGAATTGATTTTCCAGTATAAAACAGGAAGACCAGTCCCTGACACAGGAACACCATTTGCATCTGAAATAGTTGCTGTTAATGTTCTTTCTGCAGTAAGATTTGTAACCCCCAAATCTGTATAGGCAATTGCTGGCGAAGTCAAATCCAACATTACACCACTGAATTCTTCTGCCCCAATATCAGGCGAATTTGTATTCCTTATATTTGCAAAATAATCGTCAGTTATGGCTATTGGTGATGTAACCGGTAATGCCCCACTTTCAAGTTGTGTGGCAATAGTTGTATTTATTCTGTAAGGATTCCCATCCACTGTTACAAAATTAGGGGATTCGGATAAACTTAATCCATCCCGACCGGTGACCCTTGATTTATATGCCCCAACTGTCTGATCGGAATTTGTACCATCATAGAATATCAGATTTTTAGCAGATGGAGTCCCAGCGAAGAAACAATTATTATTTGATGTGGAAGCATAGAAAGCGGAATTGTAAACAGTTGAACATCTTAAAGCAACTGAAAATCCACCAGTAGGACCTGCTGTTGAATTATTTACTATCAGGTTATTCCGTAGATCCGCTATCGTTGTTGCACCAATTCTATAAATACCGGATGTTCCAAATGTAGTCGCAGAATGTAGATACAGCATTTAAATATACAGTATTAAAATAAACATTAGCTGTTGTGCCACCATTGATACAAATGCCATTTACAGCTGTAAGACTGGTAGAAGCAGTTGCCTTTAAATTATAAATATAATTATTGTACATATTAAGTGTTACAGGCGCAAAATAAACGCCGTAAACTATTCCTGAAGTACCGGTTGTAGTTAGATCATAAATCTGGTTTTTATAAAAGTTGTGGGGCGTACCGTAACCGGAATTGTATCCATATACTGTACCACCTGAACTTAACCCATGAATACTATTATTATATGAAGTTTTTACTCCCGCAGTTGTACTAATAAACATTCCATAAACAGTACCTGTTTTACTGCTTAAGTTGTAAATGGTGTTATCATGATAAGTTTCAGTTACATTGTTTCCGCTGGTATATAAACCATACATTGTTCCTGAACTTGCTGTTAATGAATTATCGTGAATAGTATTTGAATAAATATTTGTGATTGTGGCAGAACCATTTTGCATACAGTACATACTGCCGGTAGTGCTTGCCTTTGTGTTATTTGCAACTGTATTACCATAAAAATCCAAGCTGATATGGTGTTGCAAGATTTACTATACCATAAAAGCCTCCTGTTGCAGTTGTACCTGGATAAGTACAGTTTTGTACAGTATTATTGGCAATAGTTACAACATTTGTTGTTGGAGTTGATCCCATTGTATTATAAATTCCCGCAAGGGATTGTCCTGTAGCTGTGGCTGAGGAGGTAACAGCTTATTGTATTACCTGTTATATCTACATTTGAAGAAGTCCCTGTGCCTAGAACAATGCCGTAAACAGTTGCTATATTTCCTGATCCGCCATTAACATTATTATTGGAAATTTTGATATCTGTTTTGATATACCGGCATAAATACCATAAGCTGGTGAACTGCCGCCTCCAAAATTGGTGACTGTATTACCACCATCGGTTCCTATCTGGTTATTCTGATCGTAAAGTGTAAATGGTGATACTGCAGCAAAACCAATCAGGGCTATGCCTATATAAGCATTTGATACTGTATTATTAGTAAATTTACAATTATTCATTGCATCCGTAGGCGCAGTAATATGTAAGCTGCGTAGCAGAAGTAGCTGTATTAACACCACAGTAAATACATACACTGTTTATATCAGCCTTATTAAGAGTTATAGTACAATTTTTAATTGTTACATTCTGGCAACCATCAAAAGGAGCTGTTGAATTTGCCTTTACTAATGCATAACCCCATTCCATTTGCGCTGTAATACTTAAGTTAGAGCTATTCTCGTGTAGGTCAATTCCGTCAAAAGTAATAAAATCTCCACCTGCAATTATAATGATTCCATCATTTGTAGTTGATGTACCTTGTACTAGCCGTAATAAGTGGATTAGCTCCTGTACCCGATTTTTGAATGGATGATTGGATTAGATACTGTTCCGGTGGCGGTAATAATTCCAGCCAAAGGAGATGTAAATGTCTCGGTATATTCTGCTGCTATATTAAAAGTTACTCCTCCTGTACCTATACCATTTGTATTTAAATCGGCGATTGCAGCAGAAAGTGTAAACATAATCACCGGGAATACTTTTCGTTCCCGTTAATTGTGCAAAAGATGATGAAGTGATGCCAATAATTAGCATTATCATCATGCCTATAATAAATTGGAACCTGGGACAATTGTAGTTTTTTTTCATATGAACCTCAGTATGTTAAAAATGAAAAATAGTATCCCCTGTGGAATGAATTTCCTTGCAAGGTCAAATCTTAGTCAAGGGGTGAACCCCTAAAGTAATTACTCATAACAAGCGGTTAAAAAATGGAAAGATATCCCTTTTAATCTATAAAAAAAGTAATTTTCTATTGATCAGGTTGTTTGTTTATGTATATGTGTATTAAACATTAAATAGATCAGAAAATATTGAGCTAATGTTAAATATCATATATTCCAATTACAATAATTTGTATTGTAGTAATCGGTTAAGTTACTCCTCAACATAATGATATTTAAATAAACCAATTAAAATCTAAATAGTCAAATATATTTGCAAATTAATTATTAAAAAGATTGTTTGAACCCAAACCTTTGGAATTGTCGTGAGATTGTCTTTCTATTTTTTCTCTTGAGAACGTACGATCTAGATTGAGTTCTGTCATCTTTATTAAGAAATTTATACTGATATTTCATAACTAAAAATAAAAATGTAAATAACTGATGAAATCAAATAGAAATTCTGCTTTCAGTTCAATTCTAATTATTGTTATCGCATTTGCCTTTATCATCTATGCCCATGATGACGGACAAAAAGGCAGAACAAAAAATTCAACCGATAAACAGGGTTGCACATGTCATGGTGATGATCCGGATCCATCTGTAAATGTAGTTGTTTCTGGTCCTGAAACCTTACAGCCTGAAATGGAAGGAACATATACTGTAACTATTACCGGTGGACCTCTAAAAGTAGGAGGCACTGATATAGCAGTCTCTAAAGGAAAGCTATTCCCCCTGGGTTCGGATTTAAAATTGGTTTCAGGAGAACTTACTCATACTAACCCCAAAAAGCCTGAAGGAACTTCCATAGTATTTAAATTCACTTATAAAGCCCCTATTACTACTGGCACTGAAACTATTTATGTTGTCGGCAACAGTGCTAATGGAAATGACAAGAAAACCGGGGATAAATGGAATTTTGCTCCTAATAAAACAGTGACGATTGTTAGTAGTAAAACTAACTAACAATTAAATATTAGAAATATAAAAAACAGATTTCCCTTCTGCGGGAATGACAATTAATTCGTGCGAAGGGACAAGATGTTTTAAACCCACCTTATTGGGGAGTATTCTTAATCCTCTCTCATTGATACTTTGCAGAGAAATAACAAATCAATGGAGATTAAAATGACTGCCAGGGTTATGATTCTATTTGTTTTATTAAATTTGACTTCTTACTCTCAACAATTTGCAAGAATATTAACCGGTGCTCCTGTAAATGACGGCGGGGAGTCGTTCGGTGTTGCATGGGTGGATATCAACAATGACGGTTTTCCGGATCTTATAATTTCCAACGGAGGTGCTGCTGGTGTCAAACAAAGAAACTTCATTTACTTAAATAACGGAAACGGAACTTTTACAAAAGTAACCTCTGGAGATATTATCCAGGACAGCAGTATCTCAAATGGTGCTACTATTGCCGACTATGATAATGATGGGTTCCCGGATATATTTATTGCCAATAGAAATTCTAACGCAAATCTTCTCTTCAAAAATATAAATGGAACTTCCTTTCAGAGAATATCTACTGGCTCTATAGTCACTGATGTTGGAAATACAAACGGTGCCAGTTGGGTTGACTATAATAATGATGGTTTTGTTGACCTTTATGCTGTTAATTTTATGGGTACACGGTTCCTTTATAAAAATAATGGGAATGGAACTTTTACTAAAATTGATACCGGACTTGTGGTAACTGAATCCACAACTTCAATAACCTGCTCCTTCGGTGATTATGATAACGATAACCTTCCTGATCTTTTTATTGCAAATCCGGGAAGCGGTAATGAACTTTTCCATAATGAGGGTAATGGTTATTTTAAGAAAATTATATCAGGTTCAGGTGTAGATAATGTTGGAATCTCCATGAGCGGTACATGGGGTGACTATGATAACGACGGCTATCTAGATTTGTTCGTAGCTAATCAACAGGGAACAAAAAACTTTTTATACCATAATGAGAGGAATGGGACTTTCAGGAAAATTACTACCGGAGATATAGTGAATGATACAAGCTGGGGAATCAGCGGTAGCTGGGTAGATTATGATAATGATGGGTACCTTGATTTGTTTGTTACTAATTGGAATAACCATAAAAATTTCCTCTATCATAATGACGGTCCCCCTAACTTTACTTTTACTAAAATATTGACCGGCGATATTGTGAATGATATAGGTAATTCAATGGCTGCAGCATGGGGAGATTATGATAATGACGGATATCCCGATCTCTTTGTAGCAAACCGGGGAAACCTTAATAATTTCCTTTATAAAAATAACAATACAGGCAATAACTGGATTAATTTTACTTGCACTGGCATGACATCCAATAAATCAGCAATTGGCACAAAGGTCAGGATTAAAGCAAAACTTAATGGAGCAGATACCTGGCAGTTAAGAGAGATTAGTGCACAACAAGGTTACAACAGTGAAAATGACCTGCGGGTTTCTTTTGGTATTGGGCAATCCACAATTATTGATTCTGTTATAGTTCAGTGGCCATCAGGCATCAAAGATGTATTTACAAACATTCTTTCCGATAAGTTCTATAAAATAACTGAGGGTTCCGGTATACAGATTATTACTACTATTAAAAACTTTTCAGACTCAAAACCTTCAGAGTTTATTATGTTGCAAAATTATCCAAATCCTTTTAATCCATCCACTACAATAAAGTATTCAATCCCTGACGCAAATAATGTAAGAATAATTATAAATGATGTAATAGGCAAACACGTTGCAGTTCCCGTGAATGAATTTAAGCCTGCCGGCGAATATTCTTTTGTTTTTAATTCGGGTAGCCTGCCATCAGGAATCTATTTTTACACGTTAATTTCAGGAAACCTAAGGTTGACTAAAAAAATGGTAATAATGAAATAGAAAAGAACCTCACTACTTGAGACTTACATTGACAACTTGACCAGTAGGTTAAAGGAAAGCTCTAAGAAAAAACTCCATTGTGCTATTTATTAAGTTAATTTTTGATATGTTTAGGGCAAATATTTAACAAATGTATGCTGACTGCCGAAAATCTTGTTAAGGAATATAAAGACCTTAGAGCCGTGGACAATGTTTCTTTTACTGTTGTCCCGGGTCGTATATTCGGACTCCTTGGACCAAATGGCGCCGGGAAAACTACTACTATCCGCACTATACTTAATATTATAAGACCCACTTCGGGAAGAATTTTATTTGACGGGGAACTTATTAACCAGAATTTCTTCAATATAATAGGATATCTGCCTGAAGAACGCGGTCTCTACAGAAAAAGTAAAGTGATAGATGTCCTTCTATATTTTGCCCAACTTAAGAATATGGAGAAAAAAGATGCTATCCACGAAGCCGATATCTGGCTTAAAAAACTGGAGATAAAAGAGTACAGGAATAAAAAGATTGAGGAACTCTCAAAGGGTAATCAGCAGAAAGTACAGTTTATTACTTCAATTATACACAACCCGAAATTACTTGTCTTTGATGAACCCTTCAGCGGTTTTGATCCTATAAATCAGCAGATAATCAGGGAAATAATTACCTCATTCGCTGCCGCCGGTAAAACTATTATTCTCTGTACTCATCAGATGGATACTGCCGAAAAACTGTGTGCCGATATTTTCCTTATAAACAAAGGCAAGGAAGTGTGCAGTGGAAGCCTGACTTCAATAAAGAAAAAATTCGGGTCCAATACAGTTAAAATAATGTTCGAAGGAGACGGCGGTTTCATAAATTCCCTCCCCTATGTTTCTAAAACTCAGAAAATAAATTCACACCTTGAAGTTACTCTTAAAGACGATATACTCCCTAAGAATTTTCTCAAAGAGATCATGCCTCTGATAAGTATTACACACTTTTCAGTTATAGAACCTACTCTTGATAAAATTTTTATTGATGCAATCAGGGGTAACCAATGAAAAAAATCTTCACAATTGCCAGATGGGAATATATTGAAAAGGTAAGAACTAAAACTTTCATCATTTCAATTTTTGTTACTCCTGCTATTATTCTAATTTTCTCAATGGCTCCAACCTGGTTCTCAAGAAACGCTGAGGAATCTACCAGAGCATACGGAATAATTGACAGCTCAGGTATTTATTTTAAGCCTTTGAAAGTGAACCTTGAAGAAGTGCTGCTTAAAAATGGTCAGCCGAAATTTATTGTTATAAACCTTTTTAAGGACAATGACTATTTCCCAAACCTTAAAAAATCAGCTGACGATGATGTTATTCAGTAATAAACTTGAAGGCTATATTCTGATCATGAACGGCGGAAGTGATAAAATAAAAATTGAATTCAGAAGTCGGGGGTCAGGAAGTTTTGATGATATAAGTAAAATAGAAGAGATCTTTAATAAAGTAAAGAATAAACAACTCCTTCGGAACGCTGGTGTGGATTCTACAGTCATCAATTCTACAATGAAATATGTTGCTGTTAATCCTATTAAAATTGAGGAGAACGGGAAGGAAAGCAGCGCGGATTTCCTCACACTCTTCTTTTCATCATTTGTTTTTATTATGCTCCTTATGATGATGATTTTATCAACAGGCAATATGCTAGTGCGCAGTCTCCTTGAAGAGAAATCAAACAGGCTGATTGAGATTCTGGTCTCAAGCTGCACACAAAAAGAACTCCTCGCAGGTAAGGTAATCGCTTTAAGCGGTCTGGGATTTACACAAATATTTATTTGGAGTACACTTGGTTTGGTTTCTGCCAGCACAGCTATAGTGCCTCTGAATGTATTTGATAATATACTCCCTATGATGCTCTATTTTATTTTGGGTTACGTTTTCTATGTGTCGATATTCGTCGGAATCGGATCAGTTGTTTCAACCGAGCAGGAAGCACAGCAAATAACCAGCTATATAAGTATTATTTTAACTATGCCGGTTATATTTTCTTTAACCGCTATTGAGTATCCGGGCTCACTGCTTGTAAAAATATTATCATTCATCCCTTTTACTACTGCATCTGTTATGATGCTCAGAGTAAAAATTGAGTCAATCCCTCTTTGGGAATTTCTTACAACTACTCTGATTATGATTGTTTCAATTTATATTACTATTTTATCCTCTGCGAAGTTGTTCAAAATTGGAATACTTTCTTATGGCAAAAGACCCTCTGTGAAAGAGTTGATTAGATGGATAAGAGAAAAGTGACATTGAAACACTTGTTCTAGCCCAGGCATTTATGCCTGGATCATTGAATATATATATAAATTGTAATTTAAGGGGATTCATCCCCTTCCCTTGTCATTAGGAAGGAACGAAGCAACAATGAATCTCAGCTATTGTTTATAAATGTAGATTTTTCGTTTCACTCAGAATGACATATTAACCTTTTGAGACAGCATTATTACAATAAATAAGAAAATGACAAGTTAATATTTATGATAATACCATCCGCTATAGCTGCCTCAGTTCCGATGTTTATTTATCTCCTTTTGATATGGCGGTTTGATATTTATGACAGAGAACCATTCATTCTTCTTCTTAGAAATTATCTTTGGGGAGCTTTGGGCGCAATATTTTTTGCTCTGCTTGGTAGTGTTTTCCTCTCCTTTATAGTCTCCGTATTTGTTACTGATAAACAGACCCTCCATCATATTGAAACAATCGCAATAGCTCCTTTTGTTGAGGAGACAACTAAAGGTCTTTTCCTTCTGCTGACTGTTTCAAGCAAAAAATTCGATAACATGACCGATGGGATTGTCTATGGAGGTGCTATCGGATTAGGTTTCGGCATGACTGAGAATTTTATTTATTTTATTACATATCAAAGCAGTATGACTTCATGGATAGCAATGGTGATAGTGAGAACTTTGTTTTCAGGAGTTATGCATTGCGTTTCAACAGCCACATTTGGAGCTTTCCTTGGGTATGCCAAGTTTAGGAATGTATTTTTCAAAATCACCTTCCCCTTCCTCGGATTGGGTTCGGCTATGTTTATTCACTTCATTTGGAATTATTCTATTACTTTTGAGAAAACCGAATTGCTGGGATTTATTTTCATGATAGTTACTATTTTAATTTTTATTCTTGTATTTTCAATATCAGTACAAAATGAAAAGAAGGTAATTTACAATGAGCTTCTTGAAGAAGCTAAAAATGGGATAATACCAATGTCGCATCTTGAAATTCTTAATTCACCGGTTAGAAATAAATTCGGATGGATTGATGAAAAGATCAGAAAATTATATATTCAGGCAGCAACTACTTTAGCTTTCAGAAAAATGCAGTCAAGAAATTCAAAAGGATTTAACAGTATCTATTATCAGAATGAAGTACTGTATTATAGAAATTATATTCAGACATTGCTGGGTAGTGCGGAATGAATAAAATAAATTCCTCAATATACCTGTTCCCTTTGAATGCAGCCTTTAACAGCAGCTATGTGCCGCTTTTTGAAAGTATGGATTCCGGACATTCATCATTGCTGTATTCAGCCTTAATAGAAAACTACAGGGAAATATTCAGCACCTTTGATTCTAAAATAAATTCTGTCTATGTATTTGATGAAAAAGACCGGGAGTTTATACCCGATGAGTTTAAAACAGAAGGAAATAATCTCTTTTACGGTAATACAGAAGATAAAAATCATGTCCTCAAGAATCTCTCGGAAAAATATTTTAATAAATTCCATAACAACCTGATAATATTTTCAAATTCTGTGGGCGTTACATTAAATGATATCAACCAGGCCATGAATCTGCTCACTATTGAAGATGAAGTTGTTGTTATTGGTAAAACTCCTGCGGGAGGTGTTGCCTTCCTGGGGTTTAACACTTATAGCAGTGAACTATTTAATGAGATTGACTGGAATAATTTTAACTATGACAATTTCCTTCTTTACACTTCAAGACATGAACATTTCCTGCATGTCATAAATAGTTTACTTGTGGTAAATACTATTGAGGATTTCAAAACACTTTATAAAGAACTTTCCAAAAAGGAAAGTCTTTCTTATTGCAGCCAGATTATGCATGAAAAGTTTACACATCTTTTTATTGAATACAAGGACCTTCTTAAATGATAGCAGGTATATATGGCGGTACTTTTGATCCGGTTCATAATGGACATCTCATAACCGCCATGGCTGTTAAAGAAATCAGAAATCTTGATAAAATTATTTTTATTCCCAGTTACATTGCGCCGCATAAAATCGGGAAACATCGGTCACCATCTGCACACCGTATTGAAATGATCAGAATAGCAATTGAAGGAATTCCCTTCTTTGATTATTCTTCTTATGAAATTGAAAAGAAAGGGGTCTCATACACAATTGATACTCTGAATTATCTTAAAAAAGATTATGATCAGATTGAATTGATTATAGGTTACGATAATTTGCTTGAGTTCAAAACATGGAAGGATCCGGATGAGATTTTGAAACTTGTAAAATTAGTAGTACTTAACAGAAAGGTTCCATCAGAACCTGATGAAAAAGACAGGTTCTATGACGCGGCTGAAATTATAAATACTCCGGCTATTGATATAAATGCAACTGAAATCAGAAACCGTGTAAGAGAGAATAAACCCATAAATTTTCTTGTCCCTGAAGCAGTAATGGAATATATTTATCGTTTTAATTTATATAAGGATTGAGTTTTGAAAATATTAGTCACCGGCGGCGCAGGTTTTATCGCCTCACAGATTGCAGACGCGTTTATTGAACAAGGGCATAAAGTTTTTATAGTTGATAATCTTGCAACCGGGTTTGAAGAAAATATAAACCCTAAAGCTGTTTTTATTAAAGCTGATATTGGAGACAAAAGTCTTTCTTCATTATTTGAAAAAGAAAAATTTGATGTTGTTAACCATCATGCCGCCCAGATGGATGTCCGGCGTTCCGTCGCTGATCCTGCATTTGACGCTAATACCAACATAATCGGAACAATTAACTTGCTTCAGAATTGTGTTAGAACTGGTGTTAATAAATTTATGTTCGCTTCAACTGGAGGCGCTGTGTACGGGGAACAGAATTATTTCCCCGCAGATGAAAAACATGAAACTGCTCCCCTTTCTCCTTATGGAATATCTAAACTTTCTGTAGAAAAATATCTTCATTTCTATAATGTTCAGTATAACCTTAATTATACCGTTACAAGGTATGCGAATATTTATGGTCCAAGACAGAACCCCTTTGGTGAAGCCGGCGTTATTGCAATATTTACAACCAAACTGCTTAAAGGTGAACAGCCTGTTATTAACGGAAATGGACTGCAGACAAGAGATTATGTGTTTGTCGGTGATGTTGTGAAAGCAAATCTTACAGTACTGGAAGATAAAACGAGTAATATTTATAACATAGGCACCGGAATTGAGACCAATGTTAACGACATATTCAATGAACTAAATAGAATTATTGGAAACGGACAAATAGAAAAGCACGGTCCTGCTGCCCCAGGTGAACAAATGAGAAGTGTCATTACATCTGATAAAATATTCGAAAAGTTTAACTGGAGACCTTCTACTACTTTGAATGAAGGGCTCGCACAAACAGTGAGATTCTTTAAGGATAAAATGTCTGTAAGTCAAAACAAATGAAAAACGATCTTGCCGGGAGAATATTAAACGGGGAAAAAAGAGCATTGGCAAGAGGAATTACTATTATTGAAAACGATACTTCAGAAGCATCTGAACTCATTAAGAAAATATATGCAACAACTGGTAAAGCTTACAGAATAGGTATTACTGGTCCTCCCGGCGCGGGGAAAAGTACTTTAACCAACCAACTCACAAAATATTTCAGATTGCAGGGGAAAAAAGTCGGAATCATTGCGGTTGATCCAACCAGTCCTTTTACAGGTGGTGCTCTATTGGGTGACCGCATCAGAATGTCTGAGATCGGTCAGGATGAGGGTGTGTTTATTAGAAGTATGGCCACAAGGGGAAGCTTCGGAGGATTAAGTAAAAAAGCCATTGATGCAGCCGATATAATTGACGCCGGCGGATTTGATTATGTTATTCTTGAAACTGTGGGAGTGGGACAATCAGAGCTTGATATCGCTGGTGCAGCAGATACAACAATTGTTGTCCTTGTTCCTGAATCAGGAGATTCGGTTCAGGCAATGAAAGCAGGACTAATGGAAATTGCTGATTTCTTTGTGATGAACAAGAGTGACCGTCCCGGTTCGCAGCAAGCCGTAACTTCTTTAAGAACAATTCTAATGATGAGAGATCATGATATGTCGTCCTGGATGCCCGACATTATAAAAACTATCGCATCCGAAAACAAGGGAACAGATGAATCTGCTGCCGAAATTTATAGGCACAGGGAATATCTTGAAAAATCAGGTAACCTGAAGAATAAACGGGCTCAAAGGACCAGGGTTAGGATTAAAGAAATAGTTGAAGATAAATTGAGGTCTCAACTATGGAATAGTTCCACCATGGAATCACTTAATTCCCTGCTTGAAAAAGCATCCTTGAGCCTATTGTCTCCATATCACATCGCTGAAGAGATCTTAGAAAATTTCACAAAACAGTTTTAACTTATAATTATAATTATTTTGTCATACAAAATCTTTAATGTCATTCCCGCGAAGGCGGGAATCCATTCCTGATTTGGGCTCAATCATAGCATAGAATTGTCATCCCCGCGAAAGCGGGGATCCCCTGATTCGAGCTGAGTCCAATTCAAAATGGCGATTAATTAAATTAAGTTAATAACAGTTTAATAAACTAATCGGAGCTCAAATGGATACTTTAGCTAGTCCATTCTTAACTGAGTTGAACGAAAACCAACTTATCATAAAAGATACTCTAAGAGATTTTGCGGAAAAGTATATACGACCTGTCATAATGAAATTTGATGAATCTCAGGAATTCCCGATAGAGATAATGAAGCAATTAGGGGAATTGGGATTCCTTGGTATTCTTGTTCCTGAAGAATATGGCGGAGCCGGATTAGGATATCTTGATTTTGCTACTTATTATTGAAGAGCTTGCTAAAGTTGATCCCTCCATTGCCTTGTCTGTTGCTGCTCATAATGGCTTAGGCACTAATCATATCAACCGGTTCGGTAATGAAGAGCAAAAGAAAAAATACCTTCCGGATCTTACGTCCGGAAATAAAATTGCAGGTTGGGGACTTACTGAATCATCATCCGGGAGCGATGCTGCAGGACTTAAAACTACCGCAGAAAAAAAAGAGGGATATTATATTCTTAATGGTGGTAAAACATTTCTGCACTCATGGAACCGTTGGCAAAACAGTAGTGGCAATGGCAATTACCAATAAGGAAAATGGGAAAAAAGGAATTTCGGCATTCATACTTGAAAAAGGGATGGATGGTTTTATTGCTGGTAAAAAAGAAAATAAGCTTGGAATGAGATGCAGTGATACTACTCAGCTTATATTTGAGAACTGCAAAGTGCCGAAGGAAAATCTTCTGGGAAATGAAGGAGAAGGTTTCATTCAGGCAATGAAAATACTTGAAGGCGGCAGAATCTCTATTGCGGCTCTCAGCATCGGACTAGCACAGGGCTGCCTTAATGCGGCATTAAAATATTCAAATGAAAGAAAACAATTTGGTAAAAAATTAAATGACTTCCAGGCAATACAATTCAAAATTGCTGATATGGAAACAAATATTGAAGCTGCACGACTGCTTACTTATAAAGCCGCGCCATTGAAGGACAATGGACTTCCCAATACTAAAGAAGCCGCAATTGCAAAATTATTCGCAAGTGAGATAGCTGAAAAAGCAGCCAACGAAGCTGTACAGATTTTCGGTGGTTATGGATTTATTAAGGATTACCCTGTTGAGAAATTTTACCGTGATGTTAAATTACTTACAATCGGAGAGGGTACTTCTGAAGTGCAGAGAATTGTAATAGCTCGCCATCTGTTGAAGGATCTCAAATGAAAAATAATGGAAATGCTATAGTTGAAAATGAAAACTTCCTTAAAAAAGAAGATTTTTATAAAGAATTAATGAGAAAACTTAAAGCAGAAAAAGAAAAAATTAAACTCGGCGGCGGAACAAAAGTAATTGAAAAACATAAAGCAAAAGGAAAATTAACTGCACGTGAAAGAATAAATAAACTTGTTGATAGTCCAAAAGATTTTGTTGAACTTAATTCATTTGCTGCATGGGATATGTATAATGAATATGGTGGCGCTCCATCTGCCGGAACAGTATTTGGCATCGGGAAAATTCATGGCAGAAAGTTTGTAATAGTAGCAAATGACGCAACTGTAAAAGCAGGAGCCTGGTTTCCTGTAACAGCAAAGAAAAACTTACGCGCTCAGGAAATAGCAATTGAAAACCGGCTTCCTGTAATTTATTTAGTTGACAGCGCGGGTGTATTTCTTCCCCTCCAGGATGAAATTTTCCCGGACAAAGAACATTTCGGAAGAATTTTCAGAAACAATGCTGTAATGTCAGCAATGGGGATTCGTTCAGATAGCTGCTATTATGGGACCCTGCGTTGCCGGTGGAGCATATCTTCCTATGATGAGTGATGAAGCTTTGATAGTTGACGGAGAAGGTTCCGTTTTCCTGGCTGGCGCTCATCTTGTTAAAGCTGCAATCGGTGAGGTAACTGATAATGAAACTCTTGGTGGTGCAAAAGTCCAGTCAAATGTTTCAGGTGTTACTGATTATATTGATGAAGAATGATGAAGAATGCCTACTACAAATAAGAAATATTGTTACTAAAATCGGGGACAATGAGAAAGCAGGATTTAACAGAACAATTAGTAAGCCACCTCTATTCCCTACCAAGGAAATTTATGGTATTCTTCCGGAAGACCCATCAAAACAATATGACATGAATGAAGTTATTGCAAGAATTATTGATAACTCAGAACTTGATGAATATAAAGCAGGATTATGGAAAAACAATTAATTACCGGATATGCAAGAATAGACGGCTGGGCTGTAGGTATTGTTGCCAATCAAAGGAAAGTTGTAAAAACTGAAACCGGTGAAATGCAGATTTGGCGGAGTTATTTATTCGGATAGCGCGGATAAAGCAGCACGATTTATAATGAACTGTAATCAGAAGAAAATCCCTCTTGTGTTTATTCAGGATGTAACAGGTTTTATGGTAGGAAGCCGCGCAGAACATGGAGGAATTATAAAAGACGGAGCCAAGATGGTTAATGCAGTGGCAAATTCTGTTGTTCCGAAAATTACTATGATTGTCGGCAATAGTTATGGTGCAGGAAACTATGCTATGTGCGGGAAAGCTTATGATCCTCGGTTTATTTTTGCTTATCCTAACGCCAGAATTGCGGTGATGGGAGGAGCACAGGCAAGCAGTGTTCTTCTTGATATAAAAATAAAACAGGCTGAGCATCAGGGGAAACATTTAAGCGAACCCGAGAAAAAGAAACTGCTGGATGAAATAATGAATTCCTATGAAGAACAGATAAATCCACTTTATGCTGCTGCAAGATTATGGATAGATGAAATTATAGATCCTGCATTAACAAGAGAATATATTTCTCTTGCTCTTGAATCAGCGAATAATAATCCGAATATTTCAGAGTTCAAAACAGGAGTTATTCAGACATAAATATCAGATAATGTGAGATTATTAATTCTCTTTATATTATTTCCATTCTTAGCCATACCTCAGGTGCAGCATTTATTCTATGCTGTAGATAGTATTTCCAAACAGATCGCTTCCAGACAATTAGATGTTGAGAATGATCTGTTCGCTGTTGACTCAATTTATCTTCATGCACGTGATCTTAATAAGGGTGATCTTCCGGAAACTTTTCTTTCTCTGACATTTGCAGTTATACCTTATAATAAAGTGCCTATAAGAGTGCCATTAATCCACACTTTATTAATTTACCGCCTTATATCCTCAGCTGATTCAATATTCAAATTAAAAAATAAGCGGCTTCCATCTAAATTATACTTTGATACTCCCGGATGAAGGAGATAAAGATAAAAATGCTCATTTCTTCGGAAGTGCATTCATTTCATATTCATCTAATATCTTTGATTTGGGGGATGTAATTGGTTATTTTGTGGAGGTGTTTGAAGAATCTTTTGAGGTCCAGAACCAGGTTGACCCAAGAGATATGGAGGCAAACTCACTTGGCCAGATCTTCGGCAGAATTATTAAAAAGCATAAAAATGTTCTGCCTTCACAGGTGATTATTTTAAAAACGTTATATCATATCAGAATAAATTTATGAACTCAATATTTATAATAGATGACGAAAAAGAGATTTGTGAAAGTATTAAAATGATACTTGAATATGAGGATTATGGGGTTGATTATTCAACTTCAGCTTCTGAAGGCATTGATAAAATTTCTAATGGTCATTATTCAGCTCTGCTTCTTGATATTAATATGCCGGCAATGAACGGTTTCGAAGTTATTAAGAAAGTTAAAGATATAATCCCGTCACTTGCTGTAATTATAATCTCCGCACATGGCAGTGTGGAAAACGCAATAAAAGCCACACGCTTAGGTGCATTTGATTTTTTAGAAAAACCAATTGACCGTGATAAACTGATTATTTCGGTCAGGAATGCCGTTGATCAGACTAATTTAATTATCGAAAATAAAGAAATTAGACAGGTACTTTCCGGCAGCGAAACTATTCTTGGAACAAGCAAAGCTATCCGCAACATTCTTGAATATGATAGATAAAGTTGCCCCTCTTGACACCCGGGTACTTATAACAGGTGAAAACGGTACCGGCAAAGAGCTTGTAGCTAAAGCTCTTCATAACAGAAGTATAAGAAAGAATAAACCATTTGTTGAAGTTAACTGTGCTGCTATTCCCAATGAATTGATTGAATCAGAATTGTTCGGACATGAGAAAGGCTCTTTCACCGGTGCAGTCCAGCAAAGGATTGGCAGATTCGAAATGGCAAATAAAGGAACTTTATTCCTGGATGAAATTGGCGATATGAGCTTACAGGCTCAGGCAAAAGTTTTAAGAGCAATTGAGGACGGCAGGATTGAACGTGTCGGTGGAGGAAAGAAAATTGACGTAGATGTAAGAATAGTTTCTGCCACAAATAAGAATCTAATTGAAGAGATTGAAAAAGGGACTTTCAGAGAAGATCTTTACCACAGGTTAAATGTAATCCCTATTCAAATTCCTCCTCTCCGTGAAAGAGTTGATGATATCCCCGTTCTTGTTAACAGTTTTATTGAAGAGATAACCGCTAAACATAAAAAACCTTTGATCAAACTGAATGATGATGCTATGAAATTCTTTCAGTCTATGGAATGGAGCGGTAATGTAAGAGAATTAAGAAATTCGGTTGAAAGAATAATAATTATCGTTGATAAAAAAGAGATATCAAAAAAAGATATCGAGTTTTTATTCACATCCGGGCAGGGACACTTGAGCGACATTATTAACCTGAGCAATTCTTTTCAGGACTTCAAGGAAAAAGCTGAGAAAGCATTTATTCTTAAACAGCTTGAACTAAATAGCTGGAACATTGCTAAAACAGCCGAGGTTCTTGACATTCAGAGAAGTCATTTGTATAATAAAATAAAAAAATATGGAATAGATAAAGCGGAATAAATAATATGGCTGAAACTATATTTTCAAAAATAATCCGAAAGGAAATCCCCGCGGCAATAGTCTATGAATCAGATACTGTCCTGGCATTTAAAGATATTAACCCGCAGGCTCCGGTTCACATTTTAATAATTCCTAAAGATCCAATCGCATATACAACAGAAATTGATGGAACAAAGCATGCCGCATTACTCGGTGAATTGTTTGACACTGCTAATAAATTGGCTAAAGAGTTTAATATCGATAAGAGCGGATTTCGGCTTGTTATTAATTGTGGCGACAATGGTGGTCAGGAAGTTCCGCATCTTCATATGCATCTTCTTGGCGGCAGACAAATGAAATGGCCCCCGGGCTGAAATCCTGAAAACTTGTCCTGTAACTCGGGAGGTCCCATGATCAGATTTGTCATCCCCGCGAAAGCGGGAATCCCATGAATCCTTTGGCAGCCCTATTATTCTTTCAACTTAATTCTATCATATAGTTACCGGCAACAATTTTATTCTTCTGTTATGATTTATCAGTAATGCTAAACTCGTAAGTCCGGCAATTAACAATGCGGCATCCTCATATATTGAGAAATTTAATGCTGCTCCAAATCCAATTATTGACCAAATTACAGGAATTATTAAAACAATAGCCGGTATTTTGTTGTTAATAAATAACAAAATGCCGAATGTAAAAATAGTTGTAGGGCAGGGCAATCCGAAAGTAGGCGAGTTTGGATATCCATGGCCTAAACTATATCCTAATGTCGGATAAATAATTAGCGCATATAGAATAAAGAATAATCCTGAAAAATTCATATAATCCATGTTATATCTGAAGTTCAATTTGTTAGAATAAACTCCGTAGATATAAAATAAAATACCCTGGATGATGAATAATGCCCCGAATAAATAAGCCGCCCTGTTAATACCCGAGAAAAACATTATCTGATAAACAATTCCTATCCAAAGGAAGAAGAATGATAATACAGAATTTATTATTTTGTCTTTGTACTTCAAATTAGTGAATACCAGGTAAACTGTCAGGAGTGCTATCAGATTAAAAACTATTTGAGCAGGGAAAACAGCTTCATTATAAGATCTGAAAATATTAAGAAAAGCTTCTGTTGTAAATGGAACATTCATAACATGTACTCCTCAATAAAGATTAATATTATGTACTTTCACCAACCACTGGGTCAGCTTTATTATTCATAATGTGTATACATTCTGATAATTTTGATAGTTTTAATTTCAGTATAAATCTGATACACAATTCTGTGCTGAATATTTATTCTTCGTGAATAAGCCCCTGATAAATCACCGACTAATTTTTCATAAGGAGGAGGAGTCTGAAATGGATTTTTTTCTAATAATTCGAGTATCCTTTTAGCTTTTTCCTTTAATCCTAATGTTTTAAGCTTCTTTGCATCTTTTTGAGCTTGTTTTGTATAAACGAGCCTCCAGCCTACCATATAAGTTTATCAGATGTCTTTTCAAGAGGTAATTTCATACCTTTAATAATTGATTCTCGCATACCGGGAATAGATAACAAGAAAAGGGTTTCCTGAATTGAATGCCAGTCGTCTTCAGAAATCAGAACTGCATTTGATCTTTTACCGTATATATAAACCGGCTCGCTCGCTTCAGCAGTATCGTCTACTAGTTTATATAAATTCTTCCTTGCCTGGGTTACTGTTACCGTCTTCATATCTTGTCTTTTTATACAAACGTACGTATTTATGTACGCTTTGTCAAATCACTGCTTTCGTCCTGTCATCTTCCAGTTACTGATTTGAATATTAATTTCTTTGTCACCATCAATTGCATACCTGAAATTAGGCATTACCTTGTTTTCAGAATCAAGACATTCAGTATCCCAGGAGCCCAGTGTAAATTTAAATTCAAGATCAGCTGCAGCCCAGTCACTAATTAAAAAAGTCCTTGACCATTTATTTTTAGATGATTTATCCATTTTAGTTTTACCGCCATCCCATAATCCTATATGGAAATCATTCCCTGCCATGCACACATTGCAAGTGTCCGGTACATTCTCTGAAGATACATTTATCGTAACACGATATTTATGAACTAAATTATCGTGCCACCATGAGTCCCACTCTTCCGTGGTTATATAATTCTTGCCGGTTGATTTTTGCAGATATTCAACAAGCCCGGCATTCTCTCCGGGCGAACCTACCCAAAGTAACATTATCGCATAATATGTCTTTAGCTCCTCAAGACGGTTATGAATCTGGTTTAATTCAAATGTATCAAGATAATTCTGATTTCTTGATTTATAGACTTCATTATAATAAACCCATGGCACTGTATCTATGGGTAAATTATAAACCGCATTTTTCAAATAATACTGGTAGTTTAATGAATCAGGTACTTTAGCCTTGTATATCCATTCATCCATGTCCCTTACATTCTTTACCACATCAAACTTATTTATTAATTCAGTAAATATCCTGTGCAGATTAGTAAAAACTAACATGGAATCCCTATTATGACTGATATAAGTAATCGAATCGATATTTCTTTTATTGAGCGTATCAGAATATAAATAAGATCTTTTTAAGTGATATAATAAATTCCCTGCACATTTTCTCCACAAATAATGATAAGTTAGATCTTTATTATTGAATGAAGAATCCATCACTTCTACTAATGAATTCATCAGCAGCTTATTGCTAATCAGATACAAAGGAAATGAATTATAAGGTGTTATGTTGCAGTAAAAGGCATAATCCGGATTTAATGCATCAAATTGATTTTCTTGTATATAATCTCCGTACATCCCTACTGGCATAAATATCCCAATCTGGTTCCTGCCAAAATGTTCATCAAGATAATGAGCCATAAAATAATCCCAGGCAGGTGGACGTCCTGGTTCTATTGTTGCTTTATTATATAATTGTCTGATCAAATGCGCTGAACCATAAAAAACAATGGCCTTGAATTCTTTATTGGCATCCAACAACCGGATTATCTTACCTGAACTTAGTTTGTCTCTTACTTTTACAAACCATTCAAATGTTTTTGACCGCCACTGATCAAATCCTATCTTTATTATTGCTGAATAATCAAATGGAGGCGGATCCTCTGCTCCTATAATTCTTAAATCAATTTCACCTGATCGTCTTTCATTATTTATTCTCTGTATCCTCAGTTCAATATCTCTTAATTCCATGAGATATTTGACCTTGTCAATAGTTTCTTCATCACCTATTTGGATAAACCAATTAGTATTTAGATTAATATAGTTTTCTAATTTCCCATCTTTAAAAAACTTATCAAGGACAGTTTGTTCGGAGGAATCCTTCTCGAGGAAAAGGAATAATTTCGTTGGTAAGTTTTTATCAGCCGGGTACTTTTCAAGTTGATCCAGCCATCCGTTTAAGGCCTTAATAACTAAACTCATGTAATACCTGTGCCCATGGGCAGCATCTCCAAGCATTACAATTCTCTTTGATTCAAGGGATTTGATTATTTTGTTATTAAGAGAATCAATTGGATAAGTGTTTATTACTTTGGGGATGGAATCCTGTCCGTATCCGGATAGGTTAACAAAAAATAGAATTGCTATTATTAGGGCAGAATATTTCATTCTGAGATACCTTACTAATTAATTAAGAAGGATTGTTTTTCTCCATCTTGGACAGGATCTTCAATATTAAGTCATTCTGATTTTCAAGGTGCATAAGTATTACCTCGACTTCTTTTTCTGCACGGACATTTACTTCAAAATCAGCTTCAGCCCTTGTTTCAGCGTGACGTCCTTGTAAATTTTGACCTATCATAATCAAAGGCATTAAAAATATCTGCAGTACATTTGACACAAAAAGCCATAAGACAAAAGCAGGATATGGGTCAAACCGCCTATTAACAGGAGCCAATGTATTATAACCTAACCATAGTAAAGTCCATAAAAAGATTATAAAGAAAAATCCCATACTTCCCACTCGGTCTGTAACTTTAACTGCAAATCTTTCCAATGCAGAAAGACTTTCTCTATGTTTTTTGTTTACATTGTTGATGGGCTTGCGAAGTTTCTTTAGTTCTTCATGGGCTACTTTAAGATCTGTGGGATCCATGCTTTCTCCGGATTTATTTTTAGTCGAACTTTATTTTATTATGCTGGCACCACTTGATGGCAATATTTTTATAGGCGGCATCCCTAAAAAGATACCAAACATCTTCCAAACCTATTTCCTGAACTTTATCTTTAAATCGCCTGAAGGCTCCGGATCCTTTTATAGAATAAGATAATTCCTCTCTCCCTTTTTCGCTAGCTACCGTGAGTACAAAATCCTCCATGATATTATATTCATTTATTTCAAATTGATCCGGGAAAGAGATGTATTTTTCAGGATTATTCTGAATATCTTTTGCAATTGGTATTATTTCTTTTTCCCAATCCGGTATAGATTCATCCTCTATATCGTCCTCTAGATACATTTGAATATCTTCAGATATAAAATGAATTTCCCCAGTCCTTTTATTGAAATAAGATTGGTGTGATTCACTTGCAGTTTCAATTTGTTCAATTACATCGGTTAATTTAATTTTGTTCATAATAATTATTCCTGAATATAATTTAATAAAACATTTATAATATTTACCTCACTTTGATAAATTCGGAAATAGAATTTTATGGGACTCAGAGTTTTTAATATTTTCCTTTAGCAACATCAAATTACAATACAAATTAATTCTCTAATTATATATAAACAAGAAGAATTTAATCTTTTAAAATGAATTTCGAGTTCAAATAAGATTTGGTTTTAATCGTATGCCCTGAAGAATTTGAAAGGAAATATTGAGAAGTCTGTCAGATATTATAGTGCTTTATATTTATTGTGCTTACCATTTAATAGTCATGAGAGGAAGGAATTGCGCACCAAATGCGCTCGAAATGCGCTCATTTCTCGCATTAAAAAGAATTATTTTGCAAATAAAAAGTTCCTGGCACAAGGGTCAATTTTCACCCCATAATTCACAGAAGATTGTTATATTTAAGCTTCATTCATTTTCAATAATGAACTTTAACCGTTTGTGATAACATAATTTATGATAAAATTCAACTTTCACGTTAGCCGCCATACGCGTAAAAAATATGACCTCGAAGATTCACTTTTTTCAATTGAAGGAAAAGTGATTATTGCGAACTCTTACCAGGCTCGGATTATGTCTGAGAAAATTAATATTATCCGCAGAGCCGAAGGGAAATCAAATCAGCAGGTTACACCTGGTCAGGTTAATGGACTTGGTCTCCTACATGAAATATTGCACTTTATGATCCGCTATTATGAGGAAAAAGAAAATCCAGGAGTATTTACTCGAAGCATAAACTACCTTAAATCAAAGTTAGGTGATAACCTTGCTAAGGTTTTAAATGAATTTGTAAATGAATTCCCCCCCCTTGATGTATATAGAAACAAGATTACAGCAGAAGATTATATTAATGGATCTACAGGTTCAAAATCTAATGCGGAGATAATTCTTGAGGAAATAATCCTCTTGTCTATTGAAAATATAAACCCCGCCACAATACAACTAAAAGAACTTTATGATGATTCCCCGCTTGTAAAAAAATCGGACTATAAAAACCTGATAAATGAAACTGAGAAATTCTTTGAAAAGGAAAAACCAATTGCTTCCCTTCCATTAATCTCCTTTCTAAGAACACCAATTTTATCTTCACCAGACAGCATACTCGGTCAGTTTGATTATATTCTTAAACAATGGGGCGTTTATGTCTTTGATAAATTCGGTAAAAGGCTCCTTTCCGGAAAAGATCTGATATTTGAAGATTCCAAATTATTCATGCATATGGGAGGCGGCGAAAAAGGATCTCCTCCTGTTCCTACTTATGAATTCGACTGGGAATATTTCGAAATGCTTAAAGCTAAGTTAGCTGCTGGCTTAAAACTTACCGATGATGAATCCCGGTTCTATAATGCAGAAACTGAACAGTTTACGACAGATATTGACTGGATGCCTAAAGTAGTGATGATAGCCAAAAATGTTTATGTCTGGTTATTTCAGCTTTCTAAAAAATATCAACGCACTATCAGCCGCCTTGACCAGATACCCGATGAAGAACTGAATATTCTTGCACGGTGGAATTTTAATTCGCTTTGGCTAATTGGAATATGGGAAAGAAGCAGTGCATCAAAGAAAATAAAAATCTTTACGGGCAACCCGGAAGCCGCAGCTTCTGCTTATTCCCTCTATGATTATGTTATTGCTAATGAACTTGGTGGTGAAGAAGCATTCCTGAATCTTAAGCATCGCGCTTGGGAAAGAGGAATAAGACTCGCTAGTGATATGGTCCCAAACCATACCGGTATTTATTCCAAATGGGTTGTGGAAAAACCTGATTATTTTATACAGACAAGCCAGCCCCCATATCCTTCTTATCAGTTTAACGGACCTAATCTTTCAGATGATGAGCGGGTACATGTAAGAATTGAGGATAAATATTATTCCCGATCTGACGCAGCCGTAGTCTTTCAGCGTGTTGATACCTGGAGCGGAGATGTAAGATATATATACCATGGCAACGATGGAACTAATATGCCATGGAATGATACAGCCCAGCTGAACCTGCTAAATCCTGAAGTACGTGAGTCTCTTATACAGACAATTATGCACGTTGCAAGGAAAACTCCTATCATCAGATTTGATGCCGCTATGACGCTTGCTAAAAAACATTTCCAACGGCTCTGGTTCCCTGAACCGGGACTCGGAGGTGCTGTGCCTTCAAGATCTGATTCCGCAATGACAAGAACAGATCTGGATAAAGCAATGCCTGTGGAATTCTGGCGTGAGGTTGTTGACCGTATTAACACTGAAATGCCGAATACTCTTCTGCTTGCTGAAGCATTCTGGCTTATGGAAGGTTATTTTGTTAGAACTCTCGGCATGCATCGCGTCTATAACAGTGCGTTTATGCATATGCTAATGAAAGAGGAAAATGAGAAATATAAACTGTTAATAAAAAATACTTTAGAGTTTAATCCTGAAATTTTGAAACGTTACGTAAACTTTATGAGTAATCCCGATGAGGAGACTGCCGTTAACCAGTTTGGTAAAGGCGATAAATTCTTCGGCGTAACAGTGATGATGTGTACCATCCCTGGCCTGCCGATGTTTGCACACGGTCAAATTGAAGGGTACTCAGAAAAATACGGTATGGAATATAAACGTTCATATTATGATGAATTTGTGGATGAACACCTCGTATGGCGTCATGAAAGAGAAATCTTCCCGCTTGCTCATAAAAGATATATTTTCAGCCAGGTTTATAATTTTGAATTATATGACTTGGTTGATGACTACGGAAATATAAATGATAACGTCTTTGCATATTCTAATAATGTTGACGGAGAAAGATCACTAATAATTTATAACAACTCCTATGCTTCCTGCAAAGGGACAATTAACTACTCATCAAATAAAATAAATTCTTCCGGAGGTCTGTCAAACAGGAAGGTTGGCGATGCCTTAGGAATGAGAGGTGAACCTAATTTTTATTACGTATACCGGGACTATAGTACCAACCTTGAATACATCAGATCTGCACATGATGTTTTTGATTCAGGATTATATGTTGTTCTGGGTGGATATCAATATAATGCTTTTCTCGAATTTAGAGAAGTTTATGACCATACCGGAGCTTACTATAAATTATTTAATTTCCTTAATGGAAGAGGCGTACCTTCCATTGAGAATGCTAAAAATGAACTTCATCTTTCAGAGGTACATACCGCAATAAGGAAACTTTTTTCCACTTATAACCTTGATAGATTTGAATCTTTGTTGACTTCAGAAATATTAGATAATAAAGAGATCCAACAGATTTATTCTGAACTTGCCGGAAATATTGATTTCTTTGTTAATGAACTTAATAATATTAAAAATGTCCCGCTTGATAAAAAAGAAATTATTAAAAACATAGAGGAAGAAATAAAAGCATCCAGACTTTTTCTTTATTCACTTAATGAAATTGATATACCGATGAAAATTCCCGCCTGGTTTGATGATGCGAAATCTTCAATAACTATTTATGGTGAAAATGGGAAAAAGATCAACAGAAATCTTCTTTTACCATTAATTATTCTGAAAAATATTGCCCACCGGGGAATTGATGATATTCCTGGCATCGGAAGTCTTTTCAATCGTTTAATGATGGACCGGATACTTCAGGAGATTCTTGAAAATAGAGGAATCCAGTACTCTGAAATAAACAATAAACTGTTACTATCCAGGGCAATTGTGAATCTAAACAAGACAGACTATAAAACACCAAATGAACTCCTCAAAGATATTATCGTCAACCGGGAATTGGTTGAATTTATTGGATTACATGATTACCGGGGAATCAGATATTTCAATAAAGAAAATTTTAATTTGTTATTGGATTGGCAGTTTACATTTGCTGCTATGGCTCCTCCAAAACCGGAACTTGCTCTTTCAAAAGTGAAAAAAGCTACAACAATAACTGATGCAGACAAATTTAAGTCCTTATATGAATTTTATAATAGTATAAAGACTGCTTCTCAAAAAGCTGAGTACAAATTTGATGTGCTGCTTAAATCTTTCGAACCTCCAATTGTTTCCACAAAGAAGGCAGCTGATAAGAAAAATTCTGTTGTTAATAAAAAAGAAGTGACCAAAAAAGCTTCCATTCAGAAGGCGTCTACTGTAAAGAAAGATGAGGTAAAAAAGAAAGTTACCTCATCAAATAATAAGACTAAAACAATACCACCCCCTAAGAAAAAGAAATAATTTAATTTAGTTCATGTGGTTTTCCAATCGTTTAACTTTCCTTATTTATAGGGGTGTGGTCTCCCGACCCGCGTCCTCGCGGAGGCGGGGATAACAAAAGGGGTTCTTTCGAACCCCTTTTGCTTAAAATAGTTTGCACCTTTTGCCCTATAATTGCATCTAATTATAGTATCTAAGTGCTTAAATTCAGTTTGCACCAGTTACGCCAAATAGAGTAAATTTGTATGGTAAAAAAAACGTAGGAACAATAAATGAAAACTCAGGAATTTAAAATTGAAGGAATGTCATGCAGGCATTGCGTTATCGCTGTAAGAAAAGAATTGACCCGGCTCGATAATGTAAAAGTTAATGATGTTCAAATTGGGAGTGCAAAGGTAGATTTTGATGAAAATATATTAACTGCAGCTGATATTGTAAAAGCCATCGAAGAAGCCGGATATAAAGTCGTAAATTAATCTAAAGTGGAAAAACTAGAGACATTGTCCCTCCCTGTTGAAGGGATGACTTGCGCAAGCTGCGTGTTGAGAGTTGAAAAGACCCTTAAGAAAATTGAAGGGATTGAGGATGTTAATGTTAACCTCGCTACAGAAAAGGTTACTTTTAAATTTGACCGCACTAAGGCTAACCTTGAAACTGTTTCCCATGCCGTTGAAGATGCAGGATATAAATTGCTTCTTCCGGTTTCGCCAAAAGATGGTGTCCCTGTTGAATCCTCATTTGAAAATGATCATTCAAAATATTACAAGGAGTTAAAAAACAATTTCATTTTTAGTCTGATCCTCACTATTCCTGTTATGACGCTGAATATGGTTAGCATGACTGATTGGTTTATGAGATGGTCACCTCTCTCAATGGATTCAATTAACAAATTACTTTTTCTTGCCACTACGCTAATAATTTTCATTCCGGGTAAAAGGTTTTTCACTTCTTCATGGAAATTAGTGAAACATTTTTCAGCTGATATGAATACACTTGTAGCTGTAGGTACGGGAACTGCTTATGTCTATAGCACTATCGCGGTTCTATTTCCTCAACTTTTATCAATTCAGCGTCCATGGGAACATATATATTTTGATACTGCGGCTACAATTATTACTCTTATACTTATGGGAAGACTCCTTGAAGCAGGAGCAAAATCAAAAACTACCTCAGCTATAAAAAAACTAATTGGATTGCAACCTAAAACTGCATTCATAATTAGGAATGATAAAGAAATTGAAGTTAAAATTGAAGATGTTGTTGATGGTGATATTATTATCGTCAGACCGGGCCAGCGCATTCCTGCAGATGGTTTAATCACCGAAGGATCAACATCCATAGATGAATCAATGATCTCAGGTGAAAGCATTCCTGTTGATAAATTTCCAGATAATAAAGTCATTGGCGGAACTGTTAATCTTAACGGCAGCATAACATTCAGAGCTACAGCTGTTGGGAAGCATACTGTCATTGCTCAAATAGTAAAATATATCGAAGAAGCCCAGGGTTCAAAAGCACCAATTCAGAAACTTGCTGATAAAATAGCTTCTGTATTTGTTCCCATAGTTATTTCTATTGCTATAATTACTTTCCTTGTCTGGTTCTTGGTAGTTGGGGTTCCATTCAACTCCGCAATGCTTAATTTCATTGCAGTAATGGTAATTGCCTGCCCGTGTGCCCTTGGTTTAGCTACACCAACCGCTATAATGGTAGGGACTGGTCTGGGGGCTTCAAACGGAATATTAATCAGAAATGCTGAAAGCTTGGAATCTGCATTTAAAATTAACACTGTTGTACTTGATAAAACCGGCACAATAACAACCGGCAAACCTAAAGTTGTCGATCTTCAGATCTGTAATGGTTTCAGCAAGCCTGAGGTCATCCGGCTTGCAGTCGCACTTGAAAACAGATCCGAACATCCCCTGGGAAATGCAGTACTTGATTATGCAAAGGAATTATCTGTTACTCCTGCCAATATGTCCGAATTTAAATCAATCCCCGGTCTTGGTCTGACTGGTATTATTGATAAGAAAAAAATCATTATCGGTAATTCAAGAATAATGACACAGTTTGGAGTACATAATAATCCTGAAAAACTTATTGACCGCTCTATCCCTGGAACTGTCGTTTATGTTTCAGTAGAAAACGTAATAGCTGGAATATTTTATATTTCTGATACAATTAGTCCTGGTTCAAAAGAAGCAGTTAACAATCTAAAGGAAATGAAGTTAAAAGTATTTATGGTTACAGGTGACAATAAAGAAACTGCAAATGCGATTGCAAAACAGGTCGGTATTGAAAATATCATGGCTGAAGTGCTTCCTAATCATAAGGCTGGAATTATTAAAGAACTGCAGGTAAAAGGAAATAAAGTAGCTATGGTTGGTGATGGTATAAATGACTCCCCAGCCCTTGCTCAAGCAGACCTTGGAATCGCTATCGGAACTGGAACCGATATAGCTATCGAGACAGCTGATATTACTCTTATTAAGAATAATCTATTAGGGATAACCCAGGCTATCACCCTGTCAAGAAAAACACTAAGAACAATTAAGCAAAATCTTTTCTGGGCATTCATTTATAACATTATTGGTATTCCAATCGCTGCTTTAGGTTTATTGAATCCTATGTTCGCTGCTGCGGCAATGGCTTTAAGTTCTGTAAGTGTTGTATCAAATTCCCTCCGTTTAAAAAGAGCTAAACTCTGACGCTATTTCAAATTTTCGAACCTGAAAGCTTGATTTTATAACCAAACATCCTTATCCTTTCTCCTGAATATATTTATTTCAGGAACATTCCCTCATGCAAAAAAACATATTCAGGGTTAAAAGGCTCGATTCAATCTTAGCCGAAGAAAGGAATTCTAAAGACAAATTGAAACGAGTCCTGGGAGCTTTCGATGTTGTTATGCTTGGTATTGGAGCAATCATCGGAGCAGGTATATTTGCCACTATAGGTACTGCCGCTGCAGGAGATCTGGCAAGACCGGGAGCAGGACCGTCGCTTATCGTGTCCTTCATAATAACAGGAATCGCATGTGGTTTTGCTGCTCTCTGTTATGCTGAATTCGCTTCTATGGTTCCTATTTCAGGAAGTGCATATACATATTCTTATGCAACTCTCGGTGAAGTAGTTGCATGGATAATTGGATGGGATTTGATCATTGAGTATGCTGTTGGAAATGTAGCTGTAGCAATAAGTTGGGCCAATTACTTCAAAACATTTGTATCTGGTTTTGGAATATATTTCCCGGAATGGATAACTACTGATTTCAGAACCGCAACTAAAATTCCAGGGTTAATTGAGCATGCTCCCCATTTTTTTGGAATACCAATCGTATTTAATATACTTGCAATGGCTATCGTTGCAGCTATTACAGTCCTTCTTGTAATTGGAATAAAAGAAAGTTCAAGAACAACTACAGTTATGGTTATTATTAAACTTATTGTACTTTCTATATTTATAATTGTGGGATTTCAATATGTTAAACCGGCAAACTGGACTCCTTTTGCTCCAAATGGATGGAAAGGTATTCAGGCAGGGGCGGCTATTGTTTTCTTTGCCTACATTGGTTTTGATGCTGTTTCTACTGTAGCTGAGGAAGTCAAGAACCCTAAAAGAGATCTCCCGATTGGTATAATTGGATCTCTTATTATATGCACAATATTTTATATCATAGTAGCTGCTGTTTTTACCGGTATTATTCCTTACAGAGATCTTGTAAAGACATTATCCACTTCACAAGCCGAACCGCTTACTCTTGCACTGCAATATGCCAATATTCAAACATGGGGAAATTTCTTCATCGGGTTGATAGCATTTGGTTCTGTCATTGCACATACGGCTGTCTTACTTGTTTTCCAGATGGGTCAGCCAAGAATATTTTTTTCAATGTCCCGGGATGGTCTCCTTCCAAAAAGCTTTTCAAAAGTTCATCCTAAATATAAAACCCCCTACGTAACTACAATCTTAACCGGTCTCGCGGTTGGTATTACTTCCATGTTTACAAGCATCGATGAAATGGTTGACTTAACTAATATTGGTACTCTATTTGCTTTTATTTTAGTATGCCTGGGAATTCTGATCCTAAGGAAAAAAGACCCGGACAGAGAAAGAGGATTCAAAACTCCTTTTGTCCCATTAGTTCCATTACTCGGTATTTTTTCCTGTATGTACCTGATGTTAGGGTTACCATGGATTACATGGATCAGGTTCGGTGGCTGGCTGCTGATTGGTCTTGTAATTTATATTCTGTATGGACGAAAAAAAAGCCGGTTAAACCCGGCTTCGAATAGTTAATGTAGACTTTATTATATCTGCATTAAAAAAATTCTTTCAAGGGAATCAATCATTTTCTCCCTGAAAATCGGTTTCGAAATAAAGTCGTTAAATCCGGTTACAATAAATTTCTCCTTGTCACCCGGAAGCACATATGCTGTCACTGCAATTATAGGTATTTTTTGATATGCGGGCATCTTATGAATAATTTTTAACGCGTCAAGACCGTTATATTCACCCTGAAGGTTTATATCCATAACAATGAAATCAAAATTACCATTATCAAGAAGTGGCAGTGCTTCTTCAAAACTTACAGCATATTTAATTTCCTTAAGATCCTTCATCTGCACTTTAAATAGAATCTGTGAATCGATCTGATCCTCTATATAAAGACATGACATTCTGGATAGATCAAGTCTAGTCGATTTATTATCCGCCTTTACTTCTTTTATCTCTTTTTCCAGTTTACGCATTTCTTCTTCAAATTTAACCGGCTCTTCAATTTCTGGCTCATTGAAATCAAATTTCTTAATTGTAATTTTTGAGGAGGGAACTTCTTCAAATCCTTCTTCGGTAACAATCTTTGATTTTGTCTTCCATTTTGGTGGTTCTATAACCTCCTCTTTGGTTAAGCCTTTTTTCACTATATCAGAAGATTTCAGTTCTTCAATTCTATTTTCCGGCTCTGGAACAAGTTTCGGTTTTTGTTCAATTACCTTTTTCGCCTCTGTATAAATTTCTTCATCTGGAGTTATATCTGAAAATCTGAGCGGGAAGACAAATCCGTAATCAAATTTATCGCCAAGGCTCATCATCTCAAAATTGCCGTTTAATAAAACAAACAGTTGATTAACAAGTTTCAACGTTAGTTTTGAAATTCCATGATCCTTCCCTACCTCACCTGGCTTAACATCAAATAGTGATCTAAGATTATCAATAAGGACATTTGAAACTGATGAATAATTATCCCGAATAGATATTACAAACTTTTCCTGATCAAGTTGATAAGCAGAGAAATATATTTTTTTATTCTTTGTTAACTGTGTCGTTATTTTTAACAAAAGTGAAATAAGGTGCTCGAATTTCTTTTTATCGGTCTCAAACCTCAATGATGAAGATATCTTCCCGTATGCAAAATCAACACCTTGGGTTGAAGATAAGTCTTCAATCTCTTTCTGGAGAAAATCTATAATCTCAGTAATGCTTACATCTTCCGGCTTAAAATCAAATTTATCCTGTTTAATACTCGAGAATTCCATTATTGAGTTCATCGTGTTAAGCAGAGTTGTGCGGTTCTGGTTTATAATTTCTAATGCTTCTTTTTGTTCAGCAGTTAAATTTTGAGAACTTTCCGTTAGCTCTTCTATAAAGCCAACAATAACATTAATGGGTGTAAGTATTTCGTGGAACATATTTGAAAGGAAACTCTCATCCATTTCTTTGCCTGCCTGTGGTAAGTTTGTTACTACCGGCTCAGGCTTTTCTATATCTGTCTCTTTAATAACTTCTCTTATAATTTCCTTTATAATCTGCTGTTTAAGATGACCAATTATGATAAAAGATTCTACCTCATTCTTGTAGTTAATAATTGGCGTGGCTGTTAATTCAGTCTCAATAAATGATCCATCACTTTTCTTTAAGTCCATATTCAATGAAACTGGATCAATTAGATGAGATTGAAAAATTGAAGTTGTTATTGTCCCTCGGTCTTCATTCTTTACAAGAGTTGCAAATGACCTGGTCTCAAAATCAGCTTTTAATAAATTAAGTGTATCTGTTACTGACTTATTAATATAAGTGATAAACCCGGTACTATCAGTAATAAATAAAAGATCCTGCGAATTATCAAAAACCGATTTATAAAGTTGAGTTTTTTTATCTGATTCAAGTTTCTCAGTTACATCTTTAATAATATTAAAATGTGCTTCCTTTTCCTGAAACTTGAAATGGATCTTACTAATCTCAACATAAACTGACGATCCATTTTTTCTTTTATGCCTGTAGGGTCCGGTGAATTTACCAAATTTATCAGCGGAATTGGATGAATCTAACAATGTCTGAATATCTTCAGGTGTATAAAGATCTGTAAGGTCCATCTGAAGAAATTCTTCTTTCCTGTAACCATATAGATTTAATGCCGCCTGGTTTGCCTCAAGAAATCTTAAATTCTCGGTATCATATATAAATATTGGTTCTGGATTGTTTTGGATCAGGATATCAAACATTCTTCCTCGATTACTTATTAAATTTTCAAAATCATCTTTTGAGGAACTCTCTTGAAAAATAATTATAACACCATCATTTTGATTAATATTGTTATAGATTTTGCTTAAATATACATTAAAACTATCATTAATTCTCTTCTCTTCAAAAATTTTCCCCGAAATAATTAACTTCAGCTCGTTTTCCTGCCCGGAAAGAAAGTCACTAATTTGATCTGCAATTTCTGATGGGAATACCTTTTCATATTCTGTATTCAATACAAATTCCGGTTCCCTTGTCAACAATGTTAATAAACCCTTATTTATTTGTTTTATTTTACCTTGCCGTGTTATATATGCTGCAGAATTAGGTATGGAATCGATCGTTATATTAGGAAATTCTTCATGCTGGTTTATCTTTTGCGAGATTCCGATAAATGCTATAAGTTCATGCGAGGAATTAAACATTGGAATCTTAATTGTCTCATATAAGATTTTATTCCCCTCTCCCTTAAGTGGAATTCCCTTAATAATAACAGTATTCCCTGACTCTTCCATGAACTTATTTATTGATTCTAATAATGTGCTTATTATAGGTAGAACGAAATTATTAACCTTTTTCCCTTCCATCTGCTTAGCTTTGACACCTGTATATCTTGAAAGGTGATGGTTTACAATTACATAATTCCCCTGCGTATTTTCTATCCAGAATATCTCTTCCAACTTGTCAATTCTTTTTCTAATTGACTCCTTCCCTATTTAATGAAAACGGAAAATTATCTCTTACTTCCTTTATCTCCTTGAGAATATTACCATCTGACAATATATCTTTTAATTCCCCATTCAATATCTTTATTTCACTAATACCTGAAGTGGTTAATATCTCATCAGTTTTTAATGAAAAAAATATGAAATATTCGTTCTCCTCTTTATAAGAATTAAGGAGTATTTCACCCTTAATTTCATTGCCATCCCTTAACTTCATACTTGTCATCTGAACAAGTGACCCCGATGATGAAAACAATTTCTCTATCATTCCATTCAGCAATTCAGAGGAAAGATCATCAAGTTTATCAAAAATGTTGTTTCTTTGCTTATTCAAGTTTAGCAGATGACCGGCTTCTTTATTAAAGGATAATATATTCCCAACATTATCCATTACTATAAAAGGATTTCTTATGATATCGTTTAACGACCCAAAAAGACCACTATTAATTTTATAATCTGAACTCATAATTATATTTATTCAGGAAAATAGATTTTCCGGCAAAATAACCCTTTGTACAATTTCCTGTATTAATTACTTTTTAAGGTTAACGTAAATACTCACTTCATTTGAATAATCTGAATATAGTTGAGCACCAGCACTATATTTTCTAATTCTATAATAATAAGTATTACCTGTCACAACAGTTACATCATCATATGAACTCATCCATGTTGCAACTCTATCTATCTGTCCCCAGGTTCCTCCGGTTCCAATTTTCCGTTCGATTAAACAATAATCAACCCATGGATCATTATTCACATCATAATTAATTGTAACTTTTCCAGCTGAAGGATTTGAAAGTGATGTGATTTGTGGAACTGGAATAATTAACAAAGGAGTAGTTACTGATAATTCGTTTGACCACGAAGAATCGGATCCTGATATTGCTTTGATTCTGTAAAGGTACTGTCCTCCTGCCATCAATCCATTTAAACTATCAGTAAAAGTAGTTGAATTCTTTGAAACTATACCAATAACAGAATAAACTGCATTACTAATTTTTCTTTCAACCTTAAAATAATTTTGTGCAGTACTATAAATCTGCCATGTAAGTTTAACAACTGTTGTGCTTGTAGCAATAGCTGTTAATAATCTTGGAGCCGGTAGATTTAGTGAACCTCCTGATCCGATTGTATTTACAATCGTAGAGAAATCAGAACTGCCATATACATTTACACCACAGACTTTATAATAATATATCTGATTGGGATCAACATATTCATCATTTATATTGTATGACCCCGAAGGAACTGAAAGGTATAATGAAAAATCCGGGGCTGTACTTGCCTTCCTATAAACCTCGTGAATTACATTTCCTGACGTAGTGTCCTTCCATGATATATTATAAGAGGTCTTGGTTAATTCCAAAATTGCTATACCGAAAGGTGCACTCGGAACTGATCTGTCATCCATCACTAAAACATTGTTGTAAACAGTTCCTTCAACATATTTATTATCTTTATCAAAGTATTTCAATTGGTAATTGATTCGTTTATTCATATAAGTCGAATCAAGAATAATTTTTACAACAGGCTTAGCACCACTGGAACTTGGGAAAAAATTACTAACGTACTGCCCATTAATATAAAGTTCTATAAACTTGATCCCCTGGTCTATTGTAACATCATAAATTATTTCCTGACCTTTATAACTTATTGTATCATTTGCCAATGGCTTATAAACTGAAATATTAATAACCCCGTTACCTGTACTTACAGGATCACTTATGGATTTGGCGCACCCAAAAAACAAACACGCTGTAATAATAGATACTAATATTACAATTATATTTCTATTCATTTTAATTCCGCTTTGTTATTCAGAATTTTAATTTTTTCCAGATCATTAGACATTTGTTTTATCATAGTCTAAATAATACGTACGTGACTCAGTTGATTTAAGGTCACTAATATACAGGTTAACTGTTTTACTTCCTTTTTGATGTTCCATCCTGGCGGTCTTTGTTCCGATTATTTCTGTACTAATGGAAACCTGGCTGGCATTTTCATTAAGATCAACTTGAATAACCAGCTGATCAACTGTCTGGACACCGGGATTGGAAACAGTCACTGCTACTCTTCTTTCACCCCTCTTATCAACTCTGATTTCAACATAATTCTTTTTTGAATACCAGTTAGCTATTTCAGAGGCTGTAGCTATCCAGAAATTTTTCCTCTTCAAATCTTGAATAACCTGTTTCACTACATTAACATTCTCAGCTTTGCACTGATATTCAGGATGAATTTTCATAATGTATAATCCACCTTCAAATAATATCCTGTCAACATCTTCCTGATATGTATAAAACTGGAACTCCGGAAGCGTTAAACCGAAATCTCTGATTACCTCATAATCATCTCTGGCTGTTTTTGTCATTGAGAGTATCCTCTTCTCGCCTCTGATCATCGTTTTGGGTACTGATCTGTCTGTCAAGGAATCAGTTAGTATATAGCCGTATTTGGCATCTATTGCCCCCAATACAGAGTTCTGATCAAATAATCCGTAATATGGGTAACATCCGGTTACTTTTGAATTAGATATGGCTTCAAGTTCACTCTTAGCATTCCTTAATTTTTCAACCTGGGTATCATAATCATTTAAATGATTTACGGTATCGTTTACAGATGAAAGATAACCTAGATCAACTAACGAAGCGATTTCTCCATATTTTGCAGCGCTTTGAATAAGATACTTATTCTGAGCCGCTTTTGTAACATCAACGAAAAATGTGGCTTTTACCTTTTCGGATCCAAGTACTCTTAATAGGTTGGATATATTTTCAGCATTATCGGATATAGTAGGTGATATTACTGCAGCTGCGTCATATCCCGTGGGCCATTCTTTAATAGTTGCGATCGGGCCATAATCTAACCAGGTAATACAATTTCTGAATAATCTATCGAAATAAATATAATCTTCCTGAACACCTATTACAGAATTGATTTCAAATCCCATCCAGATAAATCTGCCTTTGCCATATGTTCCGAATACGATTCCTGCACTTTTTTTAATTTCTTCTCTTACTAGTCCTGATTCAAGTCGATAATTATACCAAAAGCTCGCCTGTGTAGTTCTGGGGTCGAGAACCTCCACTGACATTGGACGATCCCATGTAGCTACCTTGAGTG
The DNA here is from genome assembly GCA_963786395.1 of uncultured Ignavibacteriales bacterium. GTDB lineage: Bacteria > Bacteroidota > Ignavibacteria > Ignavibacteriales > Ignavibacteriaceae > Fen-1301. The sequence continues at coordinate 47,351 of CAWAZD010000017.1, forward strand.
GAAATCCTGTGGGAATATTTGCAGTTATTGCTAAACCTCCACGTAATGTATGCACTCGCGTGTTTTCACTGCTTTCAATCTCTTTTGTAAATTTTAACCCAAACACTTCAGAAAAGAAATCCCATCCACGCCATTTGCCATCATCCGAATATGATGCCGTTCCGCTTGTGGCAAATATACTCCCTCCATTATCAACATATTTTTTCAGTTGGGTTACTTCCAGATCACTTAAGGATCGTGAACCTGGAAGTACTAGTATATCATACCCATAATGTTTTCCTCGTTCTATGGTTTCATCTGATATTATATCATATTTATGTTTTGAGGTCCCAATAAATTTCTCCCAGGTGTTTACGTTATCATTTAGCCATGAACTTCCCTGCGGCAGCATATTCTCAGTGTACTTTGAATAAAGAATACCTATTTTTGCATCTCCACCCATAACCACGTTGCGGATCAGTTTTGAATCAGGGAAAAGGGATGCAGTATTAAATTTCCCAAATACGCCGCGAAGTATAAATATATAGGTAAGAACTGAGCCTAATAAAATAATAAGTCCGACAAATACAATAAGGCTCTGATTTACTCTGCCTCGTTTGTAAGCGTTTATTTCCACTTTAATGCTCCGGAAGTCTTATCTTCCTTGGATGGTGAAACATATCCTTCAGATGTATACTTAAGGAATTTAGAATCTATCTTTGATTGCGGATAATTCTTTACATCACTATAACCGGTATCAGAATATTGTCTGGGTTGAGCAGCATATTGCGGCCCCATAGGAGCTCTCTGTTGTGGCTGCTGAACATATACGGGTCTTTGTTGATATACGGGTACTGCTTGTGGTTCAATATATATGGGCTGAGGTGCTATTTTCTGCTGCGGCTGTTGCATTTCCATCTGCATCTCCGCTGGTGTCAAAAGCTCAGCTCTAACAGTTGATGGAACAGGTGCTGTCACTTGTTGCCCTTTGGCTTCTCTTATCTTATAAAGAATGTAAGCTCCGATTGCAAGTATAAAGGTGCTTATTGTAGCAACAAGGATAATAGTAGATAGTATAGGTATAAGTTCCATAGAAACCTCTTTGTGGTTTAACTTTTAATTGTTATTATTTTTTTGTTAATATTCATTTCGTTATAATTAGGCTTTAGCTGCTCCAACTCGTTCAAGTTTTCCCCAGGTCATCCTTATTCCAAGGAACTCTTCAACTGTAGACATTGCCTTACATATATCAATTACCAGAATAAAGAACATTCTGTATACTATTGCGTACCAGACAAGCCTGAACTCCTCTTTTTCAACTGCAACACAATATAACGCCGTTATTAAATCTAGCAGTGCCAAACCTGCCCACCAGAAAAAAATTAGAGATGTAAAACCGAATGCAAAAGCCGCAACCATGAAAAATAAGTTTGCTAATATGTTCATTACCGGCCATATTAATGCTTCATAAAACATTGTCCATAATATAAGCGTATCTCCGAAATTTATAGTGGGGTTAGCCATAAGTTTTTTGTGCTTCCTGATTGATTGGAGTATCCCTCTCGTCCATCTGTATCTCTGTTTGAGTAACTGATGAAGTTTAGCAGGTGCTTCGGTGTAGGATATGGAATTCGGCTCATAATAAATCTTCCATCCGTTAGCAAGTATCTTCAATGTAAGATCTGCATCTTCAGCAAATGTATCACTTGAATAAAAACCTGCTTCCTCAACTGCTTTTTTCCTGAACAATCCAAGAGGCCCCGGTATTATATTTACTAACCTTACAAAACTCTGTGCACTTCGTGCCATATTCAATCCCTCAATATATTCAAGTGCCTGAAGATCTGTAAAAAACTTACCACGGTTCATTACTTTTACATTACCAGCCACAGCACCAATCTCAGGATTTACAAAATGTCTTACTGCTAATCTCACTGAATCCGGAGAAAGCTGGGAATCACCATCCATACATAAAACAATTTCTGCTTTTGAATATCTTATTCCTGCATTCAAAGCTCTGGACTTACCACCATTTGGTTTATCTATTAGTGATACCTTAATATCTGAATATCTTCCCTTCTGATATCCAACTAGCTGTTCAGCCACTTCCCGTGTTTTGTCAGTTGATCCGTCGTTTACAACAATTATTTCGTAGTTTGAATAATTCAGTTCAAGAAGTGATTTAATTGAATCGGCTACAACCATCTCTTCATTATAAACAGGTACTATAATAGACACAAATGGGTAAAATCCTGTTGACGATTTGAATGTATATTGATTAATATAAAGATAAGCCAATAACAATATCCCAAAATACCTGATCAGAAGAACAAATAGGAATATCACAAGTGATACGATTGTGGCATATTCAACCAGGGATTTTACTGAAAGTACTGTTTCAGGTAATGTATAAATTATTACAAAAATTAGTAATAAAGACATTAACCCGCTTATGAAAATCCTTCTCAAATACTTCCCTTCCTTATCATTCGCGGAAACTTTTTGCTCCCGGTTATCAAGTATCAATGTACTTCTTTTTATTTCCTGATTTGTATTCATATTTGTACTATTTCTTTTTTTATTTAAAAATCAACTATAATGCCAAAAATAAAAACCCTTATTCTTTCAAAATAAGGGTTTTTTTGTAACAGGTTAAGATATTTTATTATTTGTGTCTCACATTAATACTCCATATTCCCGGGTTTCTATTGATTTTGCTCTATCAAAAACTCCAATATGCTGATAAGGTCACACCTATTGAGTTATAATTAGAATCAAAGCGATAAGTACTCCCCACAGAAATCCTTCCTTGAATTATAAATGCAGCTATTGGATTGTATGTTGCATTAGCGTATGCTTCTCTTATTATAAAATCTGAAGCAGGAATATACCCAAGACGGCCGCCAATCATAACTTTGAAGGGCTTATTTTCTATAGCCTTCCAGTCTGACCATATGCTGTGCGATTGATAATCCTGAGGTGAATAATATTCTGGGCTTACATATGAAAAATTCTGATATTCGTATTCATAACCAATCATAACAGATTTGTAAAACTCTTTCCCAATCTTCGCCTGGAATTGGTTTGCTGCATTACCATCTGTTACTGTTAGATAAGTAAAATAACTGGAAACTCTGATACCCGATTTGCTCTGCCAGTAGCCCATAAATTTAAATATGTCGGCATTACTATTAAAGGAAAGAAATGGAGAAAACAAGATAATTCTGGCATCATTGGTTTCATATGAACCGTAAATCAGTAATGTTTCCGGATCTTCATATTTCAACATTACATCATTAATGCTTTTTCTTTCAAGAGAATTTGATCTGACAGTACCATAACCCGTTGATCCGGAAATATAATCCGAAAATCTTAAGTATAGGTTGCCCTTAAATGTGGTGAACCTGTTCCCGCTTGTATTTGAGGAAATTGTTGTTCTCCCAAATGTTGCACCTATCGATATTAAATTATTTAATCCCCAGTAATATACTACCACCGCCTGTTGATAATTCAAATCCATGATTATCACTGTAATAAGCATAATTTGGTGATAATTGCAATTCTACCAAATCCGCTTACTAATCTTGCCCAGCCGGTCTCAGGCAGCCAATGATATCTTAAATTAAGGGCTGTAGTTTGTACGGAATCAAGCACCATTGTTGTATCTTTAATGTGCGTGTCTATTTCATGTAGAACATTCCTTGCCTTTTTGAATTCATGTATCTGTAAATAGGAATCCGTCAAATATAGATTTATATCAAAATCATTTGGATTCTTTTCTGCAAGTCTTGAAAATTCTTCTAATGACCTTGTCGAATCTCCCTTGTAATAGTATAACTTCGCACGATCGACATCAACATCCTGATCATATTCCTTGTTTAATATGTTATTATAAATAGATATTGCATCATCATATTTTTTTACATTAATTTTTACAGAGGCATATTCAAGAAGTAGGTTCTTTTCGGGATTATCGAGTTTACTCATAATTTCATCATATTTAGTCTCAGCTCCTTGGAAATCCCCATTATCTGTAAGTTTGGCTACTTCCCCGCGTTTTCTATTTAACTCTTTTTCACTTTCCTGCAGTCTCCATCCATTAAGAAAATGTTCACAGCCTATAACTTCACTATTATTAGGAGCAACTATCTTTGCTAATGAAAAATAATGATCTGCTTCTGAAAAATTACTTATCCTGGTATTGAGGTATACCATTGCCAATAAACCTGTTAGATTTTTCGGATCTTCTTTTAAGATTTTTTTAAGATCTTTTATTGCAGGGTCTATCTCTTCAGGAGTAGAATTGACTAATCCTACCAGCAAATCTTCAAATAACCTGTATTCCTTATTTTCAGGAGAGTATTTTAGTAAAATTGTCATTTGATTGAAGGCTAAATCCATTTTTAAGTTTTCAGCTAATAGTTTAGCCATTGTAAATCGTACATCAAGTGCCTCCCCTTCTTTTACAGTATTTAGATATTTAGTTAATACGTCCGTTGCATTATCGTAATCCATTATATGAGAATACCCTTCTGCCAATCTCACTGCAGATTCTTTATCATTATTATTTTTGTTAAACTTTTCTAAATAAATCATTAATATAGTCCTTATACACACTATCCCTTGTCTTATCAACTGAATCGTATTTTGATTTAAATCTTTCCTGGTTAGCAATCTCTTTAGACTGCTGCAAAATAAGCAGCTGCGAATAAGCTTCTTCTATTCTCTTATATTTTACTAGTTCATCAATAAGAGCAAACCTTGTTTCATTATTTTCAGGATTGTTTTTAAGGATCCGGTAATACCTGTCTATTGGAAATCCCGGTTTTCCACCTCGTAGTCCTTTCCCATATCTATATGAAGTATCGTTGACTGTATAGATATAACCATTCCCTTTAGCCTGATCTAGTCCATCCATAGCTTCCTTAAAATATGGCTTTATTGCAAGTGCTTTTTCAAATGCGTCTATTGCAATTTTGTTTTTACCAAGCCATAATTCAAAATAACCAAACCTTGACCAAAGCCTTTGGTCGGTTGGATATTGTTCTGTGTATTTTTTTAATATCGGTTCTCCTTTCTGTATATGATTATTTTTAGCCAGGATTTCCGTATACCTGATGATTTCGTCAGGAGATGCATTTTCTAGAGCAAGATATTTATCATACCATTCCTCTGCAGTTAACCATTCACCAAGGTTCTTATATGACTTACCTATTTCAAGATAATTAATAGGTCGTTTGGAATTTATTGCTATTTCTCTTTTATGCCCTTCAATTTTATTATACAACAATTTATACCATGCATCAGTGGAACGTGCAAGATTCTGGTTTATTTCATTATTGTTGGATTTAAGTTTACGTGCACTACGAAAATCATAAACTGCTATTTCATACTGATTTCTTTTCTCATAACATAACCCACGAAGATTATATCCTTCTGCTTCTTGCGGATGTGCCGAAACATAACGGTTTAGTAAATCGATAGCTTCACCATATCTGCCGGCTTTCATCTCTGATTGTGCCTCATATTTTAAAGCATCTGCCTGACCCTGTGAATATACGGGCACTGTCTATTATAATCAAGAATAGAATAACTGCCTTAAAGAATGATCTTTTCATTTTACTTTTAAATTTGTTCGCTAATTAATCTGGGGTTTGTAATTGAATCAGAAAATACATTATCCGGGACTTCCAAAATAAATCCCTTTGCCCCTTCAATTTTATACTGGCTTGTAAACTTCCCTTCATTATGCCCAATATTGGGGACAATAATAATTTCACCTTGAGGGAATCCTTCGTTTTCCTTTTTGAATAAATAAATAATTCCCGTTGAGCAGGAGATTAATACATCTACAATTACTTTTGCAGGTTCAGACGCTGGTTCACGCAATACAAATAAACTAATTATACCTGCATCTTCTATTGTTTCAATTAATCCCTGATAGGTTTCTCTCAAAACATGAGGATCATTAAATCCTATTAATGGAGTTATTTCATCAAAGACAATTTTATTAGGTTTGAATTCCTCTACAATTTTATTAATATCTCTGAGAAATTCCGCCAAATAACTGTCATTAGAATTATACTCAATATAATTATCAGGAATCGCCACCTTCACTATTATAATCAGGTTCTCGTCCATGTAATGCTCAAGGTCTATATCCATTGAGGCTGCAAGTATCATTAATTCCTTGGGCCTGACACTTGAAAAATATAAGCAAACTTGTTTTTGTTTTGCACATTCTATCGCGTATTGTAAAGCCAAAAAACTTCTACCTGATTTCCTCGGCCCAATTAAAAGATATGAACTACTATTATAAAACCCTCCCCATTTCTCATCAACTAATGAGATCCCTGTCGGTTGAATATTTACTCTGTTCATAATACTATATCTATTTTTCTATAGTAATATGACTAAAAGTGTGCCGGATTACTATTTCCCCATAATTTCATCAATTTCTATATAATCCTTTATTTAGTGAGACATTTTCCCTGGCATTGTCTTAAATCGTTACATCTTACTTAATAAGCTTTTACTCCCTGGTTATTCTTTTAAAACAAAAAAACGGTCACGACTTACCGTGACCGTCCTTGAATTTCTAATATAAGTTATATTTATTTAACATTTAATATGGCTTCAGTCAGCATGTCCGCAATTAACTTCCCACCAGTATCCGAGAAATGAGAATAATCCTTACGACCAAATCCTTGATTTACCCAATCGTTCATGGAATTCTCCCCCCCCATAGCCTCAAAACAGTTCCAAAATGCAATTCCCGTTTGCTGAGCTATAATTTTTTGTTCAGCCAATACCATAAGTATAGATGGGTCTGTAACAAATTTGGTACCTTTTTTAAAAACGCGATCATTCACACTTATAAGCAGAAATGCAGCATCTGGGAAAATTTGTTTAAGATTGTTAATAACCTTAATCATTTTGTTCCTGTACCAGATGTAATTAGTCTTCTCAGGTGATGCGACATTCACTCCATAATTTAGAATTATCAACTTATAATTCAGCGTTTTGTTGAAGTCAAAAAGAAGATTTTTTGGTATATCATCAAGCGATACTCCGGAGTTACCCCTTATAGGGAAATTGTCTACATATACTCCATTTCCATTCTCGAGGCTGCAGCCAAAAAAGTTCATGTCACCGCATCCGTTAAACTGAAACTTCACAGAGGTAGCATCAAATGATGCATTGATGGCTGATTCCATCACATTTGAGCCTGGATTCAATTTGAGATTCTGCATTCCTCCGTTATTAAGCGAATATGTTGCTTTACAATTACCATTTGCATCATTGTAAAATAACCTTATCTGCTTAAAATTCTTGCTCGAATTCTTAAAATTTGTTCCTTCATATTTTACCCAACTGTTACCCTTCGATTTAGCTACTGTCCCGGCTATACCCATAGGATAGTTCTTTAAATTGCGTGTAAATAATGAGGCCCATTCCCAGTCAGCATCATTAAAAGTATGTTTGGTGGTGCTTTTTGTGGCAATGTCATCAGAACACACTGATTGGAATCCTGCTCCCTCTCCACCGAATTTTTTCTGTAGATCATCTCTGATATCGCATGTAATTACGTCACCCCAATTAATAGAATCTCCGAAATGTGCAACCCTTATCTTTTTTGATTTCGATTCATTTAATGCATTCAGAAATTTCTTCATCTGGTTTGTATCGCCGGTAATCGGAACTTTTTTCCCTAATGGAGCATTAGGATTTACTGCTCCTTTTAAGTGGGGACTAAACATAATTATAAATGATAATAACACTGCGGTTATTAAAATTGGCATTCTCCTTTTAATCATTAGATCGGCTCCTAATTTTATTTTCTTGAAAAGTACTCTCTAAAACTAATATATTTTTAAATAAAAGTCTTGCGCAGATTTAGTTGCTGCATATATAAATTGTTTTCTTTATTCAAATTTTGTCCTGTCATTTAAAATATCGCAAGATAACAAGCTATATATCCCGCTAAGAAATTATAACTTGAGGAATATCTGACTGAACTGGCACCGGTAATTCTTCCTTTTATTGTTAATATCTGAATGGGATTATATTGTACTTCTCCGTATATCTCTCTCAATATAAAATCATTCGCAGGTACATATCCTATTTTACCACCTAGCGTAAAATCTACCTCCTGGTCTTTGTATATTTTCCAGTCAGCCCAGAGACTGTGCGAATTATAGTTCTGAGGTGAATAATACAGACTCGAAGTTTTCAAATAATTTACCCAATTATATTCATAACCAACTACGATACTTTCATTAACCGATTTACCAACCCTTAACTGAAAATCGTTACCGGCGTTATTATCATCTTTTACATTAATATAACTGAACCATCCTGATAATACAAAGCCATTAGAAAATTTATAATTCCCGTTTACCCTAAATAAACTTGCTGCGGTATTGGAATTCATTAGGTAAGGTGAATACATAAGTACTCTTGCATCATTTTTCTCAAATAAAACACCTAATCCAAATACCTCTTTCTTTTCATATCGCGCATTTAGTTGTATCACGTTTTCGCGGATATTTAACAATGTACTTGTTGTCCCTAATCCTACTGATGCTGTATATCCACCATCGCTGAATAATAAATGCCCGAGGAATGATGTAAGATTCCTGCTGTAATTACTCCCGCTGGGACTATATGAAATGTTATACCTTAAATATGAAGCTCCAATTGAAAAATGCGGTATTAAACCAGTTTCAACTCTGCCGCCATAACTTGAAAATGTAAAATTCTGGTTGTCACTATATATTGTTACAATAGGTGCCAGTGCAATATACCCTAATATTGATGCACCATTACTACCATATTCATTTGAAAGATAGTTAAGGCGAGTCTGAAAAACATTTATTTGGCTTGAATCAAAGACTACAATGTTTTTTCTGTTTGCATCTATCAGTGATGTATAAAGATCTCTTGCATCGTCATTCTTTTTCATCTTTTCATATGTATCACCAAGATAATAATTTACATTGTAATCATATGGATTCTGTCTCTTAAGTGACTGTAATTCATCCAGCGCTTTTAATGTATCACCTTCATTAAGATAATTTAAAGCCTTAAGTGATGAAACTTCAATATCAGGCCCGAATTCTAATGCTTTATCATATAATTTATTTGCATCACCAAATCTTTTTGCGGCAATATAATATGTTGTACCTTCAAGAAGAATGTTTTTGTCAGGCTTTTCTACCTTTGTCATAATTTCATCAAATTTCGCCGCTGCTAAATCAATTTTCCCGTCTTCTGATAATTTACCCGCTGCGCTACGCAAATCTAAAATATCTCTTTCATTCTTTACCAATATTCTAAAATTTATATAATTATCCATCGCCTCAATATCTCTAGAACTCATTTTAAGTGCTTTGGCTTTATCAAAATATAAAATTGCTTCGTTTATGTTTCCTTTCCCTGCATTAAGCTGCACCATACATAAAAGAGAAGGCAAATTATTAGGATCGTCTTTCAATATATCTTTCAATAGCTCTTTGGCTAACTCAATTTCTTCAGGTTTTGCATCCAGTATATTCCAACCTATCAACTGCGCTTTAAGTAATTTGTATTTTTTATTATTGGGATCATATTTCCTCAAAATAGCAACCTGATTAAATGCATCATCCCATTTATAACTCCACCCATCGTATTTTGTCAACTGATACCTCACATCCAGTCCTTCACTTTCATTAACGGTAGCAAGATATTTCCCAAGTACATCTATCGCACTGTCAAAATCATACAGATATTCATAACTATTCGCCAGTTTTATTGCAGCTTCTTTGTCATTATTATTTTTCTGGAATTTCTCTGAATCCACAGCTATCGTGGATTTGTACAAACTATCTCTATAGTTGTTAATGAAATTTTGTCTGTCCTTAAATCGGTCGCTTTTCGCCACATCCTCTTTGCCTTGTAAAATGTAAAGCTGCTCTAATGATTCTTCAAACCTGTCATGTTTCACTAATTCATCAATTAGTGCAAACCTGGTTTCGGTATCATCAGGTTTATTTTTCAACATTTTGTAGTATTTGTCTATAGCATATTCCTGAGGTTTCTTGCCTTTAGGTCCTTTACCATATCGATATGAAGTATCATTAACGGTATAAATATAACCGTTACCTTTTGCCTGGTCCAGTCCATCCATTGCTTCTTTGAAGAACGGCTTCAATCCCAAAGCCTGCTCAAAGGCATAAATTGCATTTTTTGTTTTACCGAGCCATAATTCAAAATATCCATACCTTGACCATAATCTTTGGTCAGTTGGATATTTTTCAGTAAACCGTTTTAAAATCGGCTCCCCTTTGGAAATATGATTATTTTTAGCCAATATCTCTGTATATCTTATAATCTCGTCGGATGATGTCTCTTCCATAGCTAGATATTTATCATACCATTCTTCGGCAGTTATCCATTCGCCTAAATTCTTATATGATTTCCCTATTTCAAGATAATTAACAGCTTTTTTGGGAAATAGTGCAATTTCCCTTTTGTGTCCTTCAATTTTATTATATAATAATTTGTACCAGGCATCTGTGGCTCTTGCCAGGTTTTTATTTATTTCTGAGTTTTGGGAAAGGAGTTTTCTTGCAGATCTAAAATCATAAACCGCCATTTCAAATTGAGCTCTTTTTTCATAACATAATCCACGAAGATTATATCCTTCTGCTTCTTGTGGATGAGCTGATATATAACGATTTAAAAGATCTATCGCCTCCCCATATCTTCCAAATTGCATCTGTTTAATTGCTTCAGGTTTTAACGCATCAGGCTGACCCTGGCCTATTATTACAGGAGACAGAAACATCATTAGGAACATCACTGTTGTAATAATTTTATTTATCATTATTATAATTAAATACCAAATTTATTGTTTACCTGAGGTTCTTCTGTTGTCAGATGGTCAAAAAGATCATCGGCGTTTTGAATGTTTTCATCAACTTTTATCGCGTAAACTGATATATAGGGTACTACTGATTTTAAATAATTAGGATCAGTATTTGAAAGGTTACTTTTAACCTTGGAAATTAAGTTTAATATACTCTTTTGGTTCTCCTCTCTTGTAACTAATACTATTATTTTATTAGCAAGAACACATATTTTATCTTTTCTGTCTGTTGCAAGTCTGATAGCGTTCTGAAGCTGAGCAACTGTTAACAACCCTTTTCTCTCCGCTTCTCCATCTAGTCTAAATGAAATTAAAGTGAATACCTGTCCTGTACTTTTGTAAAGTGCAATCTGATTGTTAAGAATAAGATTAAAATCATTTATACTATAAAAATTAGAATATGAAAATGCCTCTTCTGGTGCGTCAATATCAGCAAGTGATTTATATTTCCTCAATTTTGCAGCGGTCTCAGTTGTATTAAATTCTGACTTAGTTCCTTGCAGAATTTCTGTGGTTACTCCTTTATATGGTTCAATTATATATTTTGAAGTGAATTTCCCCTGCGTATGACCAATATTAGGTGTTATTATCATCTGACCCCCAGGTGTGTTACTTTCATTGTTCTCCTCTTTTTTTAGATAAACAATTCCGGTGGCAAATGAAGTTAATGTATTTATTATCGTTTCTGCAGCTGGTGTGGCAGGTTCACCTAAAACAAAAAGACTCGTAATGCCATGGTCTTCTATTTCTTCAGTTGTCCTTACAAATGTTTCTTTTAATAAGTTAAGATTACTAAATCCAATAAACGGCGTTAATTCATCGAATACGATTTTAGCAGGTTGATATTGCTCCACAACAGTGTTAATATCATTTAAATATTCGGCTAAAAAATGATCAGGATCCGGAACATTGTATAAATCTGTGGGCGGAGCTACTTTAACTACTATAACTAAATTCTGATTCATATATTGCTGAAGGTCAAAATCAATTGAAGCTGCCTGAATCATAAGGTCTTTTGGTCGCATACTGGTAAAAAATAGGCAAACTTCTTTTTGTTTCGCACTTTCTAATGCATATTGAAGCCCCAATAGTGTTCTTCCTGTTTTATGAGCTCCTATCAGCATATAGGTTCCACCTCTGTAAAATCCTCCCCAGGAAGAATCAACCAAAGAAATCCCCGTTGGCAATAATTGAATTTTCTTTTTCATGACCTTATCTTATTTTTTTTAATAAATAGCCAAAAACTATGCCGGAACCTGTTTTTGTCCTTAGTATCTAAAAGTAAATTATTCTGTGAGCTAATTAGAGACATACTTTAAGTTGCTGTCTTATTATGACACAAGCCCAATTTCTCTCCCAAATGAGATAACCTTCGAGGTTTTCATCAACCTCGAAGGTTTTCCCTTATTTCGTTACTACTAATGTCCACACTCTTTAATAATTATTATCTTTCTGTTTGACTTTCATCCCCGCGAAAGCGGGGATCCCTGTGGTTTTTCATAATTTTCTTCCTCCATTACTGCATCATTCCACTATTCCATTCTTCCACCATTTACCTGTTCGAATAATATCCATATACAAAAACCGCCGTTGCATTACTACTGATAGTCGGTTCATTTGTTATATAATCATTCCTGTCATCGTAAAATTTAACTGAATCTGTATTGAATATATTATACCTGGATTCAGCCCTGTCTATCTTGAAATTCTTCAAAACACTAATTGGTGCAGGCCCTGCTGACAACGCTCCGGGAAGATAACCATTATTAAAATACGCAATCTGTGAATGAAGATTCCGCACAGATTCTGTTCCAATATTGTATATAAAACTCAACCCCCAGGGATTCCTGCCAAGCACGTAATCCCTCTGAAAAACAGCCAGTGAGTCAAACTCATTACTTCGGGTTAAATCTTTATATAAAATTGCCTGCAAAGCAACTCCTAGAAGCGAGTTCGTTGATCCCCAGGTAAAAGCTACTCCTTCCATAAAAGGTGATTTATTCTTGTTAGAATTAAAGGCAGCAAGGTTATTGTAAATATAATCCTTATAACGACTGTCAACTTTTGCAATTTTATAGTGTGCAAGTGAATTAATATCTCCCCAGCTCCACCAATAATCTGAGTTAGCACTATCCGCATAATCCTCAGCATCTTTCAAATAACTCTCTTTTTTTGTAGTATTATATAATTCCATAGCACCAAGTGCCAGTTTACCCCAGAAACTTTTATCCTGGTAAAATCCTGAGTTCGTATTCTCTATGTCTGGCACTTTATCCCGCATAGAATAAATATTTTCTGCAGCGTCAAGACATTTCCTTGAGAATTCATTATTGTGAAACTTGTCAGCCCAAATCCTTGAAGCCAAAGACATTACCGCACAATATATCCCGATCTGGTTCTTTCCTATTCCTACAAATCCGGGACGGTCATACTGAAGCGTATCATTTTCCGGTCTTCTCCAACCTACATCATGATCTCTTAAATCCTGTACCTGCGTTACAAGATTATTTTTATCATAATTGCATCTAAGCAGCCAGTCAAGACCAACTTTGGCTTCGCCTAGTATATCCGGAACATTGTCTTTATCTCCATCAAACCCAAATTTATTATTATCAAATTCATATGAAAACATTAGCATGTAAGTAGTATATGAAGTTGTTGAAAGAAATTTTATGTAATCTCCAGCATCATGCCATCCGCCCGTTACATCTGTTCCGTGTGCATTGGCTGCTCCAATTAATCTTGAAACATCTGATAAATGACAAGGTTTATGCAGCAGAGGATTTGTTGCACCACACCTCTGCACCTTGAAAAACAACATCAATGAATCAACTACATCGTTAAATATTGTATTACCTATTGCGAATGAAGCAGACCTATTGCCGTCTGCTATAATCTCATATTTCCCTGCTTTTTTAAGAGAACTGAAATCAATTATATAACAATTCTTAAATTTATCATATGTGTATGAACTGTCCCTGATTTCATCCTTATATACTTCCTTCCCCCCGGGTACACTAACAACTGAAAATTCCTTATTAAAAAGAGGCAATTGTGAAAATATAACCGCTGATTTCATATCCCCGGGTAAATAACCAACTTGACTTGCTCTTATATACACAGGGTTTGGATTTAATGCCGCGTTGCATCTGAATGAAAATAATACAAAACTTAGGAATAGTAAATTCCGGATTTTAATAATCATGGTTTGTCTGCAGATTGTTTGAATTTAATTATTTTACATGGTTATAATAACCCCATAATATAAAAAAATCAATCCTAAACTAAAGTTTATTATTCACTTATCCGGAAAATCTGTCCCAATAATTTTATCCCATATAGGTGAACTTACCCCATACCCCTTATCGGAATCCTTGTAGTGATGTTTCATATGATGATTTTTGATTGCAAGCCAGAACTTTGAGTGCATATTAAAATGATGAACTGCATAATGAGTTATATCATAAAACAAATACCCCGTAAGAAATCCCGGCATAAAGGAAGAAACTTTTTCATAACCGAATATTGCAAGAAATAGATAATAAAATAATAATGCCAGAGGCACACTTACCGAAGGGGGCATAACTAATCTTTTTGAATCACTCGGATAATCATGATGAACACCATGGAATATAAAATGCATTTTCTCTCCGAATTGAGATTTAGGTTTATAGTGAAAGATAAAACGGTGTAAAGTGTATTCCGTTAGTGTCCAGACTGCTATTCCCAATATTACCATCGAGACAATAGTAATAAATTCAGAACTGTAAACATAAATGGCTCTATAAAGAAATACTAAAATAATCGGTATAAATATAAAGAGAGGAACACTGAAATGAACCCTCGACATTGCTTCAAGAAGATTATTCTCAAACATTCTTACGGTTTCATCTTTATTAGAGACAAAATTCTTCGCCATAATATGCACCCATCAAATTGTTTGTAAAAATGCAATTAGTTGCATAAGCAATTAAATCATTTTCTTTTTAATTAATTGTGACCTCAAGTCACAAATGCTTTGCCATCCCTGTAGAGTGTTGTCATCCCTGCGGAAACAGGGTTCCCATAAATTTGTTTGTCATCCCCGCGAAGGCGGGAATCCATACAGCGAATTATTCATTGTAATGCAATGAAGGAGATTTTTCCCACAGTGTAGGATCTACAATATTCTATTTACACCTATTCCTGGCTTTTCATTAGGAATAATAATTCCTTCTTCCCCCTTTACTCCCTCAAATTTATCATTCTTTATCAAAATGTTTCCGTCCAGATCAACCCAATCTGCCAACGAACATATTTGTGACGCGGCAGAAATTGCACAAGAGGTTTCTGTCATGCAGCCTAACATAATCTTAAGATTTAATTTCCTGGCAAAATTGATCATTTTTATCGCTTCCCTCAGCCCCAGTACTTTTCATTAGTTTAATGTTTATCCCGGAATAAACTCCACTGATCCTGTCAATATCTTCTAACCGCTGGATTGACTCATCCGCAATAAATGGAATTGGACTTCTTTGGCTCACCCATTCCGTGTCTTCAAGATTACCTTTTGCAAAAGGCTGCTCGATTAAAACCACATTTTGTTTTTCAAACTGGTAACATAAGTCAAGAGCTTCATACCTGTTTGTCCACCCCTGGTTTATATCAGCATAAATTGGTTTATCAGATTTGCTTCGTATAGTTTCAATAATCTCTTTATCACGACCACTGCCAAGTTTTACTTTAAGTATTCTGAATTGTTCAGCTTCCTTAAGTTTAGTAATAATCATTTCAGCAGAATCAATTCCAATTGTATATGATGTGAACTTTTCTTTTTTATCAATGCCCAGCATTTTATATACGGGCACCCCTAACATTTTTCCTATCAGATCATGAAGTGCAATATCTATCGACGCCTTTGCCGCATTATTCCCTGTCGCAATCTTATCTATATCCGTTAGAATTAATTCAAGGTCTGTAATATCATTATACTTGGCCAAATCAATTAGGCTTAAAAACTCATGAACACTTTTTTGAGTTTCAGCTAAATAGGGCGGCAGCGAAGCTTCCCCATAACCGGTTAATCCATCATACTCAATTTCAACAATTACTACCGGTGTTGTGTTTCTGGAATTTGAAGAAATAGTAAATGGATGCTTTAATTCAAGCGTATATGGATACCAAGTTAATTTTACGTTTTTCATAACCCAAAATAACTACATTTTATATAAAGTAGCTAAATCATCAATTGAAAAGGTTGCGTAATTTTGATCTTAATTATTTTATAAAATATACGATATCAAAACGATTTCAAAACGATTTCAAAACGATTTCAGTGCACGAGATGAACACGAGAAGGAAGGAAGAAGGTAGGTAAACCATCGGGCGTTCGATTATGGAGAATGACTTGTCATTCTGAACGAAACTAAGTGGAGTGAAGAATCTCTGGGTATCTTCAGTCATTTTCTTATATTAGAATAAAGCCTGTCATTCTGAACGAACACCTTGCCCGCCTTCGTTCGAGATTATTTGTCACGCCAGTATACAAAACTGAATTGCTTTTATTTGTAATTATATAAACAAAATATTGGTTAGCCACGATTATGCTATATCGCTCGCAGCATTCATTACAAGATTTACACCATTGATCTGCTGTGTACCATTTACAAAAAACAAAACAGAATCAGCAACTTCTTCCGGTGTCAGGATTCTCTTCAAAGGATGGGAATTAATCATTTCCTCCACTACCCTTTCGTCGGTATCATCAGTAAATGCAGTCTGCATAAATGATGGGGAAATACAATTAGATGTAATATTAAATGCAGCGTTTTCATTAGCCCATGACTTTGTCAATGAAGCAATATATGACTTTGCAGCCACATATTCAGAATAACCTGAAGGCGGTTTATTTACAATCGAAGAAGTTAGTATTGTAACTATCTTGCCGAATTTCTTTTTCCTGAACCGCGAAATAAGCTCCTGAGTAATTTTTATTACGGGCATTATATTAAACATGAACCCGTCAATAAAATCCTGCTTATCTATTTTATGATAATGTTTCTTTATTATCTTAGTCGCCCATGCATTATTAACCAACACATCAAGGTCCATTATATCAAACCTGGCAATCAGATTATCAATATCTTCCTTCTCACGGAAATTACATTTAATCCCCTGAACATTCGGGGACCCGCTTCCGATAATTTCCTTTTCTACAGATTCAAATGGATATGTAAAATATATAAAGTTCCCTTCAAAGGCGGCAAGCTTCTTTATGATTGCTTCTCCAAGACCCGAAGATCCACCCGTTACTAAAATATTCATGGCATTAGACCTATTTGAATTTTACCGCGGGCTACTTTTATCATGTCCTGGTTCTCAAAGAAATATTTGAATTCAATTGTATTAACAGATTCAAATACTTCCTCAATCTGCGCATGTAGTGTCAATTTATCATTCTCATAAACCGGGCGCAAAAACTTTATCTCCTGTGTCTGTATTAGTACGTCCTTTGTGGGAAGACATTCCCCTATGAAATATGAAAGAAATCCATTAAGGATATTTCCGTGCATTACTTTACCGGTAAACCCCTTCCCCTTAGCAAATTCTTCATCAGTATGAAGAGGATTTAGGTCATTAAACAAATCCTTAAATCCGTCGTATGTTTCAGTGCCCACAGTAAATGGCACCGTGAATTTATCGCCTTTATTCATATTAAGCTTCAACTTCAGACATTTTAATTTTGATAAATGTAGGATAATCCTGGTATGAACCGACATCAAGTTTCCATTTACTTGTATCTGCCTGTAACTCTGAAAATCCTAAATCTTTATAATGATTCTTCACCATTGCGTTTTTAGCAGTAGGTAAATATTCACCAATAATTTCCTTGAACCCGAATTTCCTTGCCTGCTCAACGATCTGATTAAGTACGAATTTTTCCATTCCTCTCTTCAATACCCTGCAGCTCATTATCCAGGTATCAACAAATAAAGCTTCTCCCTGCTTCTTCAGAATTATCAGACTTATCAAACCATAATCACCATATTTATCTTCAAGCGTAAAATCAATAGTAAAATAATCCTCAGAATTAGTAACGTTGGTTACTTCTTCTTCTGAATAACGAACTGTCCGCAGGTTAAACTGGTTTGATCTTTGTGTTAACTGACTTACTCTCGGAATACTGAATTTATTGAATGGTTTAACATCTGAAACCATATTAAGGCTGCCGAGAAATTCATCTTCATTCACGAATTGCTGCTGTACAATGGCTCTCTGTGCTTCCTCCTGGTACTGCTGTGTACGCTGTTCGTCTTCTTCGGTATACGAAGCTGTCTCGAACAGATTACATGACCTGAGAAAATTCACATACTCTGCTGGATCTTCAGGCAGATCTGGAACTGTTATGTCCGGTATATGGGTCTTAACCATGTTCCTCTCGAAAGGATTATCATCAAGGAAAACTATTGAATCGAAACCAATGTTCAGAATACTCTGTATGTATTTAATGTTCTGTGCCTTATTCTCCCAATTGGCAACAAAGATTGCAATATCTGCAAGTTTTAATACCATATCAGGATGCTTTTCAAACGGTTCCTTTGCAATGTTCTCCGTATTCTTGCTGCAAACGGCAAGTATTATCCCCCTCTGCTTTAACTGTTTTAAATACAACTGAAGTGCTGTGAATGCTTTGCCTATACCAAGATCTCCTACCTGAATATTCTCTACTCCGTCATCACCTATAATTCCACCCCAGAGTGTATTATCAAGATCAAGTATCACACACTTCTTCATTAACCCGGCAATAGCAAGAATTATATCAATAGTGTTTTTAGCTATTATAGGAAGAAAGTCAATACTGAAAATAAGATCAGTTGAAATGGTAATCTTAGGGTCTGTACAGAACGCCTGTCCATACGTATTATGAAGTGATGCTACATCATTAATAAAAAGATTCTTGTACTTCTGCGAAAGGTTCATCAATTCATAATTAATTTTCCGTATCTGGTAAAGGAATGAAGCTGATGTTTTATTTGAATAGTTCCCGAACACGTAATCATTCAGTTCAACATAATTGAAATATATAACCTTGCATTTATTATTCCCGGTTATAGTCTGGTACATATTTGAAATTTCTTCAATATGTTTTTCCGCGAACTTCATTTTATCCTGGCTGCCCAGCTTATAAAACTTCTTCATCAGTTTTTCAGCCGAGTTATAGATTATTACATATTCTGATTTAGATTCGTAAAATTCTGATTCCTTATCATAGACCTGTAAATCCACCTGGTCATAATCTGCTTCAAAGATATCGAAGTTATAACCTACTTCGTAGCCATATCCTTTTACAGCCTGAACAAGTAACTGGGTTGCCGAATCACCCAGCACTGCAACCTTTACCTTTTTACAATTAGAGAAATCTTTCTTCAGATTCTTTTTAAGATCATTAAAGTTCATGGTATTATACCTTTTTAAAATTGGAAATAAAGGAACGGCTGCAAGTCTGCAAACCGGAATTGAACCACTACCCAGATAACCACAACCAACAAGGCAATCTTACCTGGCAGGTTTGAATTTATAACTAATAATCTTGTTCTTTCTTTTAATTTTTCAGGAAGGAACTGAACTGTAAAGCCTATAATGATAAGACTCATAATAAGTTTATATCCCTTTATGAACTGGAAGAATACTTCACCATGGAAGAAATTAAACATCTGCTTCAGCATATCCCCTGCTCCAGCAAGACTGGGTGATCTGAAAATTACAAATGCAAATACTACAAGCTGCATTGTAACAAACCACTGTACGAATTTCAGGATTTTAGAATCAGCAATTCCTGCCTTCTTATAGAACTTTGTCTTTATCTTCTTCGTAAATACCGAAAAGCCCATATAGATTCCGTGCAAAGCACCAAATGCAATATATGTCCAGCTCGGTCCATGCCATAAACCTATAATTGTAAAAGTGATGAACAATGCTAATGCGTTACCGGCTAACCTCATTCCTCTGAATTTAATCTGCATTGGTTTAAACAAGTAGTCAAGACACCATGACGATAAAGTTATGTGCCATCTCCTCCAAAAGTCAGCAATAGAGGTTGCTTTAAATGGCGCGTTAAAGTTATCTGTAAGTCTGTAGCCCAATAATAAACTAATCCCCAAAGCCATATCCGTATAACCGGAAAAATCGGTATAAAGCTGAAGTGCATAAGCATATGCAGCTATTACATTTTCAACACCTGTAAACATCTTGGGGCTGTCAAAAACTCTGTCGACAAAATTGATACCTATATAATCTGCAATAACAACTTTCTTTATTAACCCACAAACTATAAGAAAAAGAGCTGTCCCGATCATTTCCCTCGTTATCTTAATATCTTCTTCAACTTGCGGAAGGAAGTTAGATGCTCTTTCTATAGGACCAAGCAGGAGTGTTGGAAAATAAAAGACAAATAAAGTAAAATCTCTTACACTCTTAACTGGTTCAATATTCTCAAGGTAAATTTCAATTACATAACTAAGTGCTTTGAATATAATAAAAGATATCCCAACGGGTATAAAAATATCAAGTGGAGATATCTGAGACCCCTTTACATCATTAACAATCTGAATAAAAAAGTTGGTGTATTTGAAATATGTAAGAATTCCAATATTGGCAAGAATTGAAAGTATAAATATAGCCCTTCTCTTTCCACCGGGTTTAGTTGCTCCTATCCATTTACCTGCAAAATAATTCAGGAATGTAATAAGAAATAGTAGTAGAAAATAAACGCCGGATGCTTTGTAATAAAAGTAAATTGAAAATATTATTAACAGATATATTCTTATGGGTTTGCTTTTATAAAACAATCTGTACAAAACGAGTAAAACAAAGAAGGCAAACAGGAACATACTTGAGGTAAAAACGAGCGGATCTGTTTTGTCGAAAACAAACAGTAGTTTCAGCTTATTGATATCAATATATTGAAGCATATTTTTTATAATAGAATATTGTTAAATATTATTAAACAGCAGTTACTCCAGCCATTTTACTGTCGATCAGTGCCTGAAGCTCACCCATGTTTTTAATTTTAAGGATTTCCATCCCTTTGAATTTTATTTTATAATCCTTCTCGATAGCCACAATTATCTGAATATGTGTCAGAGAATCCCAACCTGGTACCATATTAGCAGTTGTTCCGTCATTAAAATCGAAGTCATCCAAATCGAGTTCTTTTAATACTACTTGTTTTAACTTATCTGAAATCATTTATTACTCCTTAATATTTTTATAAAAGCGAATCGGGTTTTACATCCATGAAGAGATCCACCGGTTTAACTTTAGCACCGGCTACTTTAGTATCTTTAGGAATGAATGACAGAAGAATTAGCAGGATAATTGTTAATCCTAACATTAAAACCGGTGTATTCTTTTCTTCCTTTTGCACGAATTCATCCTTATTTGTTTAATTTTTCTCGAGTTATGCACAAATCGTGTACCATTATGAAATTTTTCCTCTTAAGAGATATTCTGCAAATAGATTTTACCAAAATAAGACATAATTGGATAATGTGTCTTAAAACAAGAAGATAACTATGCTGGGAATTTAATCTTTTATAATAAAAAAAGCCACGTAAATATTACGTGGCTTGTTAAGTTCTGTTTTTATGTAAATTTAATGCCTGAATGTATTTGCAGTTAAATTCGTTACGTATGCCTCTTTGGTTTGAACAAATTGCCTTTTAACGCTGAATTTGAATGCAGCATAAGATGCAAGTATAGTCAAAGTTATCAAGGACATTACAATTAAAACTGAAACCACAATTATTGATGATAACTCCATTTATTCCTCGATATTTAATCTTTAAATTATAATTTTATTAAAGCAATAACAGTCAGGAAGCCGCTGTAAAACATCAGCTTCCTTAATAAATGAAACGTTATTTCAAAAGAACCATTTTTATTGTCTTAATGTTTGAACCGGAGATAACCCTGAATATGTACGTACCGCTTGATACTTTACTTCCGTTGTTATTATCTCCATTCCAATTTACATTGAAAGTACCTGCATTCTTGTATCCATTTACTAAAGCCTTTACTTCCTGGCCTAACATGTCATAGACTTTAATAGAAACATTCGCGGCACTTGGTAACCCATACTTTATTGTTGTTGTCGGGTTAAACGGATTAGGATAATTCTGACTAACTACGAAAGTCTTAGGTATTAGGCTTGATTCATTATCAACTGCTGTAACTCCTGCAACTACAAAGGAACCTGTCTTTGATGCAATTGAAGTAGTACCATCGGATTTTTTTGATTTAACCATCCAGTAATATGTCGCACCTTGATTCAAATTTTCTACCTTATAATGCAGGGCATTAATGTCACTAAGTGAAACTGCATTGGACATATCCGAAGAAGTGGAATAAATTAAAACATAATGTTGATCAGATCCCGCTGTTGGCAAGTACCAGAATAATTCCGGAGAAGAAGTATTGACTGTAACTAAATTTGTCGGGCTACCCGTAATAGGTTGTACAGGAGCATTATTAGCTACCATCGTAAACAATGCCGGATCAGACCAATCAGATTTTGTTGTACCATTAGTAGATCTTACTCTCCAGGCATATTGAACTCCATCCGTCAGAGAAGTAGTAGTTAAAGACTTTGTTGCTGAAGTTGTAAATATACCATCTGCGGGCCATGGATCACTTGCAGGTTTACATTGAATTTCATAAGTCAAGCCCGTGCCGCTACTACTCAAATACCAGAATAACGTCGGTGGATTTGTATATTGTGTAGTATTACCGATAGGCCAACTTGCTATTGGTTGAACTGGCCCGCCAGTACTTGTTGCCATCGTAAATAATGCATAATCTGACCAAACAGATTTTATTGCACCATTAGTAGATCTTACTCTCCATGCATATTGAACTCCACCAATCAGAGAAGTAGTAGTAAAAGACATTGTTGCTGAAGTTTGAAATATTCCATCAGCGGGCCATGGATCACTTGCAGGTACATATTGAATTTCATAAGTCAACCCTGTGCCGCCAATACTCAAATACCAGGTTAATATCGGTGGGTTTGTGTATTGTGTGGTATTGCCGATAGGCCAGCTTGCTATTGGTTGAACAGGCCCACCAGTACTTGCAGCCATTGTAAACAATGCCTGATCAGACCAAACAGATTTTGTTGTACCATTACTGGATCTTACTCTCCAGGCATATTGAAATCCACCAGTCAGAGAAGAAGTAGTAAACGACATTGTTGCAGAAGTTACAAATATACCATCAGCCGGCCATGGATCACTTGCAAGTTTAGATTGAATTTCATAAGTCAACCCTGGGCCGCCACTACCCAAATACCAGGATAATGTCGGTGGATTTGTATATTGTGTTGCATTCCCAATAGGCCAGCTTGCTATTGGTTGAACAGGCCCGCCAGCACTTGCTACCATTGTAAACAATGCTTGATCAGACCATACAGATTTTGTTGTACCATTAGTAGATCTTACTCTCCAGGCATATTGAACACCACCAGTCAGAGAAGTAGTAATGAAAGACGTTGTTAATGAAGTTACAAATATACCATCAGCGGGCCATGTATCACTTGCCAGTTTATATTGAATTTCATAAGTCAACCCGGTGCCGCTACTACTCAAATACCAGGATAATGTCGGCGGGTTTGTATATTGTGTCCCATTCTCGATAGGCCAACTTGCTATTGGTTGAACAGGTCCGCCAGTACTTGCTGCCATCGTAAACAATGCATAATCTGACCAAACAGATTTTGAAATACCATTTGTAGATCTTACTCGCCATGCATATTGAACCCCAGCGTTCAGAGAAGGAGTCGCATAAGACATCATTGCTGAAGTTGCAAATGTATTATCATCCGGCCAGGGAGCAGTTGCTACTACATATTGGATTTCATAAGTCAAACCTGTACTACTAGTACCTATATACCAGCTAAATGTCGGTGGGTTTGTATATTGTGTTGGATTTCCTATAGGCCAACTAAGAAAAGGTACAGGTGTTGGTAATAATGGAGTTCCGAAATAAAGGGCACTAATGCATTCGCCATCAACTTCAGGATAGGTTGTGCTGCCATAAAGCCAGGCCCCGGTCTGATCCTGAGTAGTTGAAAGATAATAACATGCACTGTTAATGTTAAATTGATAAGTTGACTTGTTATAATTAGCCAATGACATGATAACATAAGCAGTTGTCTGCCAATCATCATCAGTAAAAGTAGTTTCTGTATGAGCACCATAACTATAACTGTAAGCTCCACGTACTGGTCCCGAATTAAATCTGCAGGCATTTAAAATAGTAATTAACCCGGGTAATTCATCTGTATGTATACCAGATGATACAAACGCATCCATTATACCTGAAATTCCAAGTGTATACCACTGGAAATTTAAATTAGTGTATGTTTTGTCCCATCCATTGTTTTGTGAATCGTATGGTTTGAAATAACCGGGTGTACCAGTATAACTGTCTTTGTAAATAACCTCGGCTATATCAATTGCGTCCTGATGATAATGATAAGAACCCCCCACAAATTTTGAGGATAACATCTGGGCTGCTACTGCATATGCGCCTAGATCCCAAGGAATAATTCCATTTGTGAGGCCCCCAGCAGCGCGATCATCTCTTGACCATTCTGCAAACGATGTTGCTGTTCCACCATGAGCTACCAAATCAGCATCATATTTAGACTTTGCAGCGTCTTTATAGGCAGTTCCTGTAACTCCAGGTAAATCTTGAAATAATAAAAGTAACTTTATGGCGCCAGCATCATGCACTGTTGCATCTGACTTCATCCGGTCGCAAGCATTTTTTAAAGCAGTTTTATATGAGGCATTGTTTGTTCTTAAATATGCATAATAAAGACCCAATCCGGTTGTCCCATATAAATTAGGTTCGGATACAGAACTTGAATGTGCATATGGAGTAATATTAGTCCAATCCCAGCCAAAGTCTGATGAAGATTGAACACTTAAAAGAAAATCAGCAGCCTTGCTCATTGAATTATCAAAGTTCACAACATAACCCGAGGTAAGCGTTTTACTTGGCATTTTTAGCTTCGTAATCTTATTAGAATTGGTTAAATGTGAAATGACTGAACCTCTGGAAGCAACCAGAGACTGTGGAAATGAATTAACCCCGAACATACAATAAATAAATATTGCTAGAACGAACCTCAAGATAGTTACTCTTGATTTCATAGGTCCCTCACTTATATTTCGAAAATAGAATAGTTTAAAGCTAATTACATATCTGCAATTTTACACATTAACTTAATACTATCAATGATTATTCTATAAAGGAGCAGAATCATCGACTAACGGTAATCAATTGTAATAAAAAGGACAGAATTCGCAAATCAGAGCTTAAAGAAGCAAGCAACAGAAACAGTTCATGCCTAAATTATACGATATAGTAAGGATATCAGAATTTCCGGCAAACAGAAAATATTAAATAGTTACCAAGCGAAAGTAAAATAATGAGAAGAAATGATAAGGTCAACAAAAAAGATACAATTTTAACAGAAAAATATAAGATAAGGATTTATTTAATTTACATAGCCTTATTTCAATAATATCATCTTTCTTGCTGCTATGCATTCTTTCCCGTTCCTTCCTGACGTTTCAAGTTTGTATATGTAAATTCCTGATGGAAGTTTCGAGCCATCGAATTTGACCAAATGCACTCCTGCGCTCAATTCTCCTTTTACCAATTCGGCTACCTCCTGCCCCAAAAGATTAAAAACTCTAATGGATACTTTTGAATTTGAAGCCAAATTAAAAGTAATCGTTGTGCTTGGATTAAAAGGATTAGGATAATTCTGCATTAACTTATAACTGGTTGATGGTTTATCATCTTTCTTTATCCCAACCGGTGCATCCCCAAGTACATAACCTGTTAAAGCATAATTCTGATAATTTAATAGTAGAACTGATGAATTATTTATCACACAAACTTCAGCCCCTCCGGCTATACCTATAAGTGATTCTGAACCTGTTTGCATTGTTAAAGGACCAAAACGATATTTGGCAATTGTATCTCCTGTAGCGGGATTTACTTTCCACAAATTGTTGTATGGGTCTAAAGTAGTCCCTTGACCCCAAACCCATAAAACCGGACCTTCTTCCTTAATATTTGAATATGCTAATCCGTATTTGAGCTTTAGCGCATTTGTTCCCGGCAAAACTCTTATTATAGCTCCTGTTACAGCATCACAGAGAATTATGTTATCATTATATGTACAAACATAAAAACCATTTTCATCAGGAGTAAATGCAATTGCCCTTGCAACAGCAGGGTCACTTAAAATCAAACTACCTATTGATATACCATCAGCATCAAAAATGTTTACCGTATTCGTGGCTGTTCCGCCATAAAGATATTGTCCGTCGGTCGCAAGATCTCGAACTGAACCAACATAAGTAATTGAATCTAAAAAGGAATTGGGTCCTTCCCATCCGCCGTCATAACGGTAAATAAATGGCACGTTCCATTTGTTGAAATAAAATTTATCCTGAAAATACATTGCTCCTACAGAACCACTATTGATCCCGGGATCACCAACGTTCTCAAAATTCCAATTGAACAAAGTGGGATATGTCCAATTTGAACCTGGTATTGTATCCGGATGCATCGAAATATTTCTTGGCGGGCAACTGTCCTGAGCATAAATTGTTGTATAAGCTGCAACTACTACCGAAACTAACAATAAACTAATTTTATCCATACAACACTCTTAATTAGTTATATAAAAAACGATTAACATATACTGTATCATTAGAAATTTCTCTGTAATGATGTTGATGTTAATCCGATATAATCTTTGAGCGTGTATTAAAAACAGAATGAGTAAAGTGAAACCGCAATAAACCTTAATATATCACTATAACATTATAAAAAAATCTTAATTAAATCAAGTTTAATGTATAAATGTTAATAAAAATGCTTACTGCCTGAAACCAAATCCGGATGTTTCTTTTTTGGATAATATATCATTCTTTTTGAGAGAAACAGATTCAAGTTCTTTTTTATAATCTATCACCTTCTTAAGCAAATCCGGGTTACCTGCTGCAATAATTTGTACAGCCAGCAGACCTGCATTCTTTGCCTGGTTGATTGCTACAGTGGCAACGGGAACTCCACCCGGCATCTGAACAATTGAAAGGAGTGAATCAAGACCATCGAGAGATTTGGATTTAATTGGAACACCGATAACAGGTAATGGTGAATACGCGGCAATCATTCCCGGCAGATGAGCTGATCCTCCGGCGCCCGCAATGATTACTTTAATTCCCCTCTCATGCGCTTTAACAGCATAATCTGCCATAAACTTTGGTGTACGATGCGCTGACACAATTTTAATCTCATACCCAATGCTGAATTCTATTAATATTTCAGCAGCATCATTCATAATTGGAAGATCAGTGTCGCTGCCCATTACTATTCCGACTATTGGTTTTGAATCGCTCATTTTTATTTACCTATATAATAATTTTTCTTTTACTGTTATTAGCTATTTTAATGATTGAATTTAAGTCATCACCACAAACTGTTATGTGCCCCATTTTCCTTCCCGGTCGAGAGAATTCTTTCCCATAGATGTGAAGATGGATCTGGTCATTCTTTAAAGCAGGAATATAAAGATCCTCTAAATCATCCCCGCCCTCTTTTCCAAGCAGGTTTACCATTACAGCAAATTTGCTTACCATATCAGTTTTCCCCAACGGAAGATCCAGAATAGACCTGATATGATTTTCAAACTGGGATGTAATACAAGCTTCAATTGTATAATGCCCTGAATTATGCGGTCTTGGGGCAATTTCATTTACTAATAAATTATCTTCTTTATCAAGGAATAATTCAACTCCGAATAAACCATACCCCTTTACAGTATTTACAGATTCAACCGCTATTTCTTTGGCTCTGTTTGATAGTTTCCTGCTGATCCGCGCTGGCGCTATTACTGTATTACAAATATGATCTTTTTGAATTGTCTCAACTACAGGATAAGACCTTGTTTCATTTTTACTTCTTACAACCATTACAGCAAGTTCCATTTGGAAATCCACAAACTGCTCTGCAAACAAATCGGATTTTCTTAATGAGAGCTTCTTCATTCCCTCTTCAAATGACTTCCTGGAATTGACTGTATAATTACCATAACCATCATAACCCATTACTCTTGATTTGAGTATGAACTTCCTGCCTAATCTATCTGAAACAGATTTATAATTATTCGATTTGTCTATTAAAACAAAATCCGCGGTTGGGATCCCTTTCTTACTGAATGTGTTCTTTTGAATAAATTTATCCTGGATAAAAGAAATGGTTTCAGGAGATGGCGTTACCTTTTTACCAAGGCTTTCAACATATTGTAATATTTTATAATCAATGAATTCATTCTCAAGCGTAATTATATCTGACTGCTTCGTATATTTATTTAGAACACTTTTATTATTAACCCATCCTGCATAATCATATTTAGTTAATTGTCCAGCAGGTGAGTTTAATTCTTTCTCTAAAATGGATACTTCAAATCCCAGTTTATATGCCTGAATGGCTGACATTCTTGCAAGCTGACCTCCGCCTAAAATACCAATACAGATTTTTTTCCTGTTACTACTTTCCATTATAGTAAACTTAATAAAAATCCCGCCAATTCACAGAATACATTGACACACCATCTGACCTCAATAATGCGGCTCCCTGCTTATCTGTCCTCAGAATTTCGGAATTTATATAATGTAATTTAGCAATAACTTCTGGTGCGGGATGCCTGTATTTGTTTTTCAAACCTGCACTAATAAGCGAAATATTTGGTTTTATTAATTCCAGCATACTAAGGGATGAACCATTTTTGCTGCCATGATGTGAAACCTTGAGAACACTGCTTTTAAGTTTATCACCGTAAAAAGTTCTATAATAATCTTCCGCTTTCTTACTAAGATCCCCTGTGAACAGGAAAGAAGTATTTCCATATGCAATTTTAATAAGCATACTCTTATCGTTATTTGATTTGGTTTTACTAAATCCTGCATAATCGGAGTTTAATATATAAATCCGGGCATTGCCTGTTTTTATTATCTGCCTTCTGGGATGATTTACAGGTAGTTTATTTTTCCTCAGGAATGATTCAAAATTAACGTCCCTAGTCAGGATAGTATCCTGGTCAGGTTTATAAATCCTTTTTATCAGACCTGATTGGATTAATGAAACAAACCCGCTGTAGTGGTCTGCATCGACATGTGAAACAAAACCGTAATCAATGGACGATATATTAAGGTAATTTAGAAGAGGTTTAACAACCTTCTCTCCATAATCGTATTTCATTGATGTATTACCTGCATCAATTAAAGCAGTTTCTCCATCAGGAAATTTAATGAGAAAGGAATCCCCCTGACCGACATCAATCATCATTACATTCAGTTCATTCTTTGTTATTAAATTTTTTTTATCAACCAGTGTGATAATATAGAAATCGGCGAAGAGTAACATTATCAGAATTACCTTTGAAAAAATACCAATAAACTTTTTATTCAGGTAAAGGAACAAGATCATAAAAGCATAGAAAACAACGCTGTCAAATAAAGTAAAATTCCTGATGCGTATAAATGAGTATCCCTCCCCTCCTGAAATATGTATTATAAAATAAAGCAGCTGAATTAGAAGTGAGTTGACTGTCCCGTAAAAAAGTGCAGCCGCTGGGAAAAAATAAGCAAACACTAACGATGCTAAGCCAACTCCTACTATAAAACCTATGAATGGAATAACAATTAAATTAGCCGCGAGTGCAGTCAATGATAATTTGCCGAAGAAATATAGCGTGAAAGGTATAGTCCCTATCTGGGCGCTCAGTGTAAGCGCCCCCAACTGGCAAAGGACTTGTATAGTTTTACTTTTAATGTTTTTAGTATGCTTATGTAATAATGGATAAAAAACTGCCATAGAAAACACAGCAGCGTACGTAAGCTGGAACCCTGGGTCATAAATGTAAAAAGGATAAAAAGCCAGGAGTATTAAAGAGGATATTGCCATTGAGTTAATAATATTAGTCGACCTGCCGGTAATGTATGCAATAATAACAACTATAGACATTATAACTGCTCTGAATACAGATGCCGACATTCCCGTAATCAAAAGAAAGAATATAATTGACAGTACAGTGAGAATTGATTTTGGAATTATATTAAACCTTCCCAAAAGAATAATGCATAATAATACCACGTATTCAACATTTAGACCCGATACCGCAAGGACATGAACAACTCCCGCATTCACAAATTCCGTCTTAGTCTGATCATTTATCTCGGTTCTGTCAGCTAGAAGAAGACCTTTCATCAATGACGCAGCCTGATAATCATGCCAGGCAGATAATTTCTCTGCTACACTCTTTCTGAAATTGAATATAAAATTTGAGAATGAACTAGCATTATGATCAGTTATTTGGAAATCTGAAATATTGTAAACATTTAGGATCCCGGTTGTCCCGTAAAGATGTAGATAATTGCTGTAATTAAATTCTCCTGGGTTCCTGCCTGTTGATCCTTTTATAAATGTTCCGCAAGCTGTTATCTTATTACCAGGAGCAATTATTGAATAAAGGGAATCAATGTGCTTATTTTCTATGCCCGTTACTCTGCATATAATATTCACATTACGATGTAAAGTAATTTTATTTACTATTGCGGAATCAACCTCAATATCAATGCGTAAACCGTCTTTGTTTACCAGATAAACAAATGTAGCCTTTCCGTAAATGGTAAAGTTGTTTTCCTTTTCTATTTTATCCGCATAGAAATGTCTTTCTGAATATGAGATGTTTGCGGTAATGTTGCCGGCAAGGATGATTGAGAATAATATTAGGATTGATAAGTATTCTGAATGCTTTTGGGAAAATAACAAAGACAGCAGTACGGCAAGATAAAAACCTAAGAAGCAATAGAAATTAATTGTTATAAAATGCTGAAGTAGAATTCCGCTAATAAAGAATACAACAACCCATGTAACAGGATAGTTTTTCATAAATTTAAGTCCGCATTACTTAAATCTATAAAAAGAATCTGTATCTTTCAAGGAGATTCTTAGCTGCGCTCAGAATCCCCTCCCTCATCTTGGATAGGTAAATCTCCGTACTTTTCTAGACGAAGAAAAAATACTCATTTCATCAGAATCAGCTTTGTACTCTGCTCGAAAACAGTTCTGTCAATAGACGACAAAGCTTTGATATGAAGAATATAAATGCCGCTTGAAATTTGATTACCGTTATTATTCTTTCCATCCCATATAATTTCTTTATACCCCAAAGCCTGATTACCACTTATCAAAGTTCTGATTTCCCTCCCGAAAATATCAAAAACAGTTAGTTGAACATTTGATTCTTTCGGCAATGTGTACCTAATTGTTGTTGAAGGATTAAACGGATTTGGATAGTTTTGCTGTAAACTATATTCAAGGGGAATTTTATTATCCTCGTTTATTCCTGTACCTGGAGATGCTAAATTAAAAGTATAACCTTCAATTGAGTACGCATTCCCGCAATGTAATCTGATATAATACTTCCCTACAGATGGAATATTGATTGTCATAGGGACATTGCTCATCATCCAGCTATAAGGATCAGGGCCAACAATTGCCATATTTTGATCATACACCCATAGGCGATCA
Organism: uncultured Ignavibacteriales bacterium; assembly: GCA_963786395.1. Classification (GTDB taxonomy): domain Bacteria; phylum Bacteroidota; class Ignavibacteria; order Ignavibacteriales; family Ignavibacteriaceae; genus Fen-1301. Next base: position 78,897 of record CAWAZD010000017.1, read on the forward strand.
TAATCTGTCCCCCAATTATAAATCGGGATCCAATTGTTGAGTGCTAAAGTATAACTGCCTGCTGCAGGTGCATTGAAGTAGTAAAAATCCTCATCCCCGGCCACATTCATCGTGCTGTCCATATTGCGCCATTCAAATGCCTGATAAGTAGTGTTTCAAGAGATAGGTTTTGCATTTGGAAAATCATCGTTCGGTTCAAAAACATCATTTATTGGAATGAATGACGGAGTCAAAGAATATGGCGTAGTGCTGGATCCTTCGCCGGAATGAAATTGCAGATAATATGTCCCCGCATGGCCAAGATTCATTGAAATTATCACTGGAAGGCTATCAGTACCCCCTCCCATCATATAACTATAATATGGATAACCACCTTGTGAGCCAATAGATTGACCATTGCCATTGTACACATAGAGTTTGTCAAAATCCTGTACCCAACTATACGTTCCAACCCAATTTACCAATTTAAGGGACAGTTGACCAGGTAAATTTAATTGAATTTTATACCAATCCTCATCACCCCCTACCTGATTTGTTTTAACTCTCCTCCATTGATAGGCGGTAATTTTCTGCCCGGCTATTAAAGTTGTTGCATTGTATATATCATCGTTCAGTTCATAAATATCATTGCAATTTGTACCATCTACACGCAATGTATAATTCTGTGAAGTAACAGTTCCCCAATCTTTGGGTTCGCCTGAATGAAGATTGATAAAATAAGTACCAGCCTGCCCAACTCTGAAAATAAAACCGCTTGAACCCTCTAACATATGAAATAAATATGGATCTCCTTCAGAGGAAAATTCTCCTCTTCCTATCGGCTGTAATGAATCATTGTAGACATATAATCTGTCATAATCCTTTCCCCAATCCCAGGTGGTTAGCCAGTTTCCAATGTGAATAGTAAACTCTCCGGGATATGGAATATTTATTTGATAACTACATGTACTCGGTGCGTTTTGAGAAAAGTTATAAGTTGTTCCTATTTGAATAGTTGTTTGAGCGACAACAGTTTCAATTAAGATAAACAAAAACACAATTATAAAGTAATGTTTTTTCATATATAACTCCATTTTATTTTCCTTTAATATCAATTTAAACTGTAAATAGCTTTTTGCAGAGCAATCTTCGCATTACTTGACACTCTATCATTTATTTATTTAATATTAGTATACATAAAACAGTATTAAGGTTCTATAGTCTATTCATGTCATTTTAATAATTTTACAGTTTCTAAGCATATATCCAAAAAGCTATTTTAAACATCCTAGGAATCAACAATTCATGTTTTTATTCTTTTTAAACTTAGCTATTGGGAATGATGGGTATTAGAATTAAAGTAGATCTAGCAGGGCTTTTTTAATTTGGGATAGGTCTTTAATCTTTTCATAAAGAGAGCCGGCATGCCTGCCCCAGGAAATTGTAAGTGCAGGATTATAGGTGTGGGTTTTTACAGAAAGGTCTTCAAAGTTACCATGATCTGAACAAAGTAGTATTGTATATTTTTCGCGGTCAGCTTTGGTAAAGACTGAATATAGAAATTCATCGAGTGTATTAAGTGTTTTTTCTATATCGCCTTCATGCCTGCCGTGTCCGAGATGATCAGTTAAATAATATTCATACACTACCAGATCATTCCGGGAAGCTGCCCCTAATAATCTTGAAGCAGCACCGGCTGGTGTTAAGGTTTTAAGATTATATCCAAGTCTAAGATTCCACCGCTCATTTGTTATTTCAGCAGTAAGTGCCCTTCCCCTTCTTACATCTGTTATTGTGTTAAACTTCAACCCGCTCAGCTTTGAACTCATCGATGTGACACTTAATCTTTGTTTTCCTGAGTTTATATAATCAAAGAATACTTTAGGGTAGGCGTTAATGAAGAAAGGTTTCTTACCTCGAAGGAGAAATTCATGGAATATGTTGGTCTCTTTAATTACAGGAATAAGAGTTGAATAAGGATAGGGACCAAAATGCTTGCCTACAAACTTCGGTGCGTTCATCCCACAGAAGATGGCTGTTTGACCTGTTCCACTTTGAGGAAATCCCTCAACACCCATTAGTGGATCGGAAGGGAAGATAAAACCGTTTTTACGTTTAAGTACAGGTTGATCGAGATCAGGAATAGCTCCGAAGAGTTCAGTGAAGGTTTTGAATTTATATTTGAAGAAAGGATTTGATACCGGGTCGTTTTTGCCAATGCCGACACCATCTAAGAATATGAGGATTATCGAAGACATTATTTATGGGATCCCCGATTTCCTCCTTCGGCGGATTCGGTCGGGGATGACAATTTATTAGAGGATGACAACCGCGATTCAACAATGACTGTTAAAGGACCATCGTTTATTATCTTTACTTCCATCATTTCACCGAATATGCCCTCCTTAATTTTATCATCTCCAAGATTTTCTTTCATCCGCTGAATAAATTTATTATATAGTGGTATGGCAAGATCGGGTTTAGCTGCATCAGTGAAACTTGGACGATTACCTTTGGCAGTTTCTCCATATAGCGTGAACTGTGATATGACAAGTACCTCACCATCGATATCCTTTAACGATAGATTCATTTTACTGTTATCATCTTCAAATATCCGGAGACAGCTGCATTTATCAGCTACAAAAATTACATCAGATTCAGTGTCCTCATTCTTAACACCCAGAAGAATTACCATTCCCTTACTGATTTCCCTGGAATAACTTCTGGCTGGAATGTTTACCCCTCCTTCTTTAACCCTCTGAACAACTGCCCTCATATTTTGACACCCGAAATTACTCGTTCAATATTCTGATAGTCCTTGACTATAGTAATATTCTGAAAGTTATTGCTTTCCATAATACGTGTTACTTCAGCATACTGGTCCTTTCCGATTTCAAAATAGAGCCTCCCTTCAGGCTTAAGTAATTTATAAGCCCGGGATGAAATGACCTCATAGAAAAGATAACCTGAATTATGATCGGTTAACGCGACTTTGGGTTCGTATATTCTTAATTCAGGCTGGAGAGTTTCGTAATCTTGTATTGAGATATATGGTGGATTAGAGACGACTACATCGTAGAAGATTACCGCTTTCGCGGGAATGACAAATGAGGTTGCGGGGATGGCAGAAAAAGATTCATCTTTAAGGAAGTCAGAGTGGATAAAATTTATTCTATTATCTACTAAATTAAGTAAAGCATTCTCCCTTGCCGTTTGAAGAGCATCCTCACTTATATCAATTGCTGTAATGCATGAATTATCAAGATTCTTAGCAAGTGACACCGCAATATTACCGCTGCCGGTACCGATATCAAGGATATTAACCGGTCCACAACTCTTGTACGCATCTATCACTGCTTCAACCAACAACTCAGTTTCCTGACGCGGTATAAGTACAGAAGGATTTACATTAAATTCGAGTCCGTAAAATTCCACATTACCTACGATATACTGTAATGGTTCAAATTTGCTTCTGCGGACAAGCAGTTCGCGATACTTTACAACTTCTTCTTCAGTCAAAGGACGGTCAAATAAAAGGTAAAGATTAAGCCTTTTGCAGTCAAGTATATTTGCAAGGAGTAATTCAGCATTAATACGCGGAGATTCAATGCCTTTCTTTTTCAGATATTCTGTTGAAAGGGTGATGGATTCTAAAACTGTTATCATATTAAAGTTATTCTTTCAGAAAATAATAAATTAAGAAACCAAAGTTTACCTGAAGAGCTGCAAATGAAATACCGCTTATCAAATCATACCGTCTGGTCTCAGTAAGCAGGTTCCCGTCACCACTTGCCTGATAGTCAGCATATCGTTTATCAGCCTTTACTTTGAAGTAAGCGGTTATTCCTCCGAGTACAACAATACTGCTTACGAAAATCCTGAATACACTGCTTTCAAAAAAGTTTGTAGGGGTTTTCTTAGCCGTAAATTTAAGGGAAACTGGACTGTTATCATAGCCCGCAAGATTTACACTCTTTTGCTCATATCCCGGTTTGGTTAAAAATACCTCCCCAAGGCTGCCGCTAATAAATAAAGGTGTGTGACCAATAAGAGAATCATTTTTCAAAACATAGGCATCATCTGGATCAGTTTTCAGATACAAAGTGTCCTGAGCTTTAACAGTTATTCCAAATACGATTACCAGTAATAAGCTATTTAACAAATTCATAAGCTTCTAACTCTCCATCATCATATCCAATAAAAAGCATGTTGTCTTTAATAACCGGTGTAAGTTTTAGTCTCCCTTTAAATGGATAGGTTCTTTTTATCTCACCTGAATCTTTATCCACAAAGTAGATCTTCTCAAACTGATCAGGAAGAATAATTAAATTATTAGTTACTGCCGGCGTTATATCAAAGAGAGTACCTAACCTTTTAGTCCAATTCAATTTACCGGTTAGTTTATTAAGAGAATAAAAATCACCGGAAAGGTTACCGAAATATACATTGTCATCATCAATAGCCGGCGTCATAATGATCCTGCTGCCTGAACTGAACTGCCAGTTAATTTTACCGGACGTTAAATCGAGACAATATAATATTCCGTTATCATTCCCTATATAGACATCAGATCCGTTTACAGCGGTTCCGCCAAAAAAGAAACCACCTGTTTTTATTCTGTATTTTATTAACCCATCAGATTCATTTAACGCAATAACTTCACCATCATCATTCCCAAACACTATGATGTTGATGCCCATAGCTGGTGATGAATATGTTACAGCTTTGGTATCAGATTCCCATATCTTTTTACCAAACATATTATATTTATATACCATCCCTTTTTCAGTAGTAAAAATAATACCATCGCCGGTATTCATAATTTCTGTTAATGCACGTCCGGATATTTTTTCCTGAGTTGTATATTTAGATTCATTCATATCATAATAGTACAAATCGGATCTGCTCTCACCAGTCAGGGCGGACAGAAAAATTAAATTATACCGGTCAACCATTGGAGGCGAATAGACCGACCCGCTGTTTTTTAATTGACCTACCCTCTTACCTGTCTTGATATCGAAGCAATATACTCTGCCGGAAAGGTCGTTAATGAAAATGTATTTATCATAATAAGTTACTGACGTTGCATTGAAAGTTCCGTTAATTGAATTATCCCAGATCTTTTTAATCGAGTCACTTATTACAACCGGATAATAAAATGATCTTTCTGGTACTCTACCAAACATAACATAAGGATTGTTATCCGGAACTGATACTGTTTTAATAACTGACTGCGAACATCCGGTAATCATTATAAAAGTAGTAAGGACAATATAGTATATAAGATATTTCAAAAGTCCCATCCGAAAAAGAACTGGTAGAATAGACCAGGCTGGAAATTATTAAAATTATTCTCAATTGTTTTGCCTATGTCATAACGAAATACAATTACTCCAAAAAGATTAAAACGGAATCCAAATCCCACGTCTCCAAGTGTATTGGTATATATATTATCCCAGGCGCCGCCCGCATCGAAAAAAACTGCACCCCTTATTCCGAAGAATCCGAGATTAACAAACGGAAACTGAACATTAAGCTGGTCAACCAAAGGGAACCTGAGCTCAACAGAAGAAACCCATTCTTTTTCACCAAGTATGGACCATCTGGGCCAACCCCTCAAATCCCAGCTCCCCCCCATGAAATATCTTCTTGCTTCTTTTCCATCATTATAATAAAGAGATCCACGCAGTGCAACTGCGGTACGCGTACTTAAACGAAAATATTGTCTTAAGTCGGCAATGATTGTATAATAATCCACATTACTGAATTTAACATCCCCGGTGTAACCGAAGAGAATTCTTGCGCGTGTTCCGTCAAGTGGTCCTGTAGGTCCCCATAATGAATTGTCCCACACCCATGAAATATAATTGCTTAGAAGAAGTGCCTTCCGTTCAATTACACCAACTATTACTTCCTTATCAGAATTAGCCATTGTAACAGAAGTTTCTATCCTCTGGAATTTAGACAACGGGAAATTGAGAATGAAATAAGCACCAAAGCTTCTTTCAAAATAATCCTGATCAGGGTCCGTCAGATCAAACCTTCGCCCGCTGAAATGAAATAAACCATACCCAAAATTAGCACGCTCGCCTAAATAAACTCTTTCAAGATCAATATTAAAGCTTTTCAGAAAGTCACTCTGTACTTCGGCAGAATTATAGATCAGGAAGTAATAATTATCGTCGCTGAATAAATCACTAAATGAAAATTCAGCTCCTCCCCTGGTTCCGAATATCGGGTCAGTTGTAATCTGGCTCTGGGCATAATCAAGCGTATATTCTTTTTGATAATTAGCTTTTTCCCTTTCTGATTCTTTTATCAACATTCCGGGTTTCCATACAATTTCCGAAGAATCGAAATCCATCCGGGTGGTTTTCATTAATGAATCTAATGGCTGTTTGGCAATTCTTTCTTTGAACAAGTTAAAGCTGTAGTTCTCAAAACCCGAAAATGCAAGAGTATCATCGTTTATAAAAACAGGATTAAATACACTTGTAAGGAAATCGGTAACCTGGGTTACGGAATCGGAATAAACATTGTTGCTGACCTTTATTGAAGCAATATTTCTTACACCGTCAGCTTCGGAAGTAAAAATAAGCATCTTTTTGTCAGGCGATAACTGAGGCGATGTACAATTGGAACTCAGATAACTAACGTTTTTAATACGGTGTGTTTCAAGATCATACGAAAAAATATTGTAGGTCTTTGCAAATTTGCCTCCTGTTCTGTCTGATGAAAAAATAATCTGGTCATCATTCACACCAAACGCAGGATCTTTATCGTCATAATAATCATTGGTAAGCCGGGTTAGCCTGTCTTTATCCCAATCCAGAATAAATATATCACTGAACCCCTTCTGATCAATAGCATTGAAGACTACTAATTTGCCATCGGATGAAAACTTCGGAGAATTTATATTTATTAGAGAAAGATTCTGGTATTCCTGAACTATCCTGTTTTCAGTAACCGAATAAAAATGGAGTTCATCAGTTATCCCTGATTTGGTTACAAATGCAAGTATGCCATCCTTTGATATATCAATTGAAGATTGGAATAAATGGAATGTCTCAAACTCCTCTGTCTTTTCACCCTGTAATACAAGGTCAACATCCGGGAATTCTCTTTTATCGTTCAGATCAAGTTTGTAGATAGAAGAATAACCATCCCTGTTTGCTAAAAAAAATAGATAATCATGCTCGCTGGTTTTATAATGTACAGGAGTAAAATTAAAACCTTCCTCAGTTAGTTTTTTAGCTCCGATGTCAGTAGGCCTTTTGAAACCAAATAGCGGAAAATATTTTTGGCGGAGATAATAAAGCCATTCTTTATCAATTTCTTTTATTGATTTGCCAAGTGTATGTTCAATAACTTTATTAAAGCTGGGATACATCCATATATTCTCAACCATAAGGGGAACTTTTTCCTTACCGTATTTCTCTCTTACAAATTCGAGAAAGTTCTGTCCTTCTTTATACATTACAAACGTACCGTAGATTGCGTATATATCTTCAAGATTTACGAATAATCCGTTTATAACAGCATCTCTCATCACCATTTCTGCCTGATCATCAGGGGAAGTTGACATGTACTCCGCAATACCTTCAGTAAACCATAACGGTGGTTCAATATCTGTAGACATCCGGTGATCGGTTAAAACCCTGTATATTTTATTTGTAACAAAAACATGAGTAAGTTCATGTCTGATAACATGCCTGAAATCTTTATATGAACCTGTAGAGGGTATTACAACTCTCCCCTTAAGGAATTCAAAAAAACCTCCTACACCCTCAGGTATAAAGCCCGGAGTTGTATTGGTCTGTTGAAAATGATTCGAAGTATTATAAAAAATCAGAGGGATCCGGCGTGTAACAACATTATTGTAAGTAACTTTAAATTCATTATATGCTTCCTCTGCAATTGAAGCACCTATCTCGGCAGTCTCCTCCATTTCGCCGTAATAATAAATATTGAAATGCTCTGTCCGGAGTACTTTCCAGTCAAACCTGTCATACTGAACCTTGTTCCGACCAAAGAAATAGAACTGGGCAAATGTAAAATTGCTTACTAGAAATAATAATATAATGATATAATTAAAAGCTTTGAGCAACTTCAATTCGCGTTTTTAATAATTATATAATCCATTATAAAATGCCAAAATGGCATAAATAATCTTTACATCGTCTCAATTCCCCCAGTCCTAAAGGACTGGGCTAGAGGAATATTTAAATCATTAGCCCAGGCATTTATGCCTGGGATTGATTACTACAATTTCCAATAAATAGGGGATTCATCCCCTTCCCCGGTCCTAAAAAACTGCAAATGTCATCCCCGCGAAAGCGGGGATCCCATAAATGTACCTTAAGCCAGTTTTTCCTTAAGTATATTAATATTCTCTATCTCTGATGGATCATATCCTCTTACCAAAGCCAGATAATAAGTAATCCAATCACCAAGATAGATTAAATCCATTAAACGTAATTTAAACTCTTCCTCACTGCTTTCAAGATAAATTTTCTCACAATGTATCAGAGATGAGGAGATTTCAAACCTTTTTGTGATCTGGGGATGATAAGACTTGTCCCTTATCATAATAAGCTTTGTATTAAACTGCTTTTCAAGGAACGATTCCCACCCTATTATTTCATTATGATTTAATTCCGGAATGACATTATGGAAGGCATGCAGTTTAGAGTTTTCATTAAACTGGCATTTTAACCTGTACCCTACCGCCGATGTTACATCAACTGCTGAATATATCACCGGAATAAACCCTGTAAGTTCTCTTGCATAATCAAGAGCTTTATTTTCTTCCTTACTATACTGAATTCCTTGCCTTTTCCATAAGGCCGTAATTTTATTTACTACCTTTTCCTGAGAAGGTATAATATTAAGCTCCTGTAATATTTTCAATAGTGTAAAGAAACTTAAGCCAAGTGAATATCTGGGCTGGAATCCCGGCATTACATTAACAACAGGAATCTTGTTATCAGCGGCAATCTTTCCAATCTTCCCGCCGGTAGTTGAACAAATAATACTGCACTTTTTTTCAAGTCCTTCTTTAAATACTGAAATCGTTTCCTCTGTATTACCTGAATAGGATGAAACAATTAGCAAAGTGTTTTCATTTGCAAAAGCAGGTACATGATAATTCCTGTTAACAACAAAAGGTATCTTAAGTTCATCCCCTAGAAAATTTGCCATCAGGTCACCGCTTATAGCTGAACCGCCAAGTCCGGTTACTACTATTGAATTAAATGATTTCCCTTTAAGCTGACCGGCCTCTATTTTATTTGTCCAGGCGGATTCAATCTGCTTGTATGTATTTACTAAAACATCAAACTGGTTTTGAGGATCATATTTTGATACGTATTCTTTAATCTTCATTTTATTCCTAAATAATATTTCTTGTTCTTGTTATGTTATTTACTTTGAAAAAATGTTCTATCTTGTGCTGAACTTCAACTTCGGTAGAACAGTTAAGACATTCTTCGGCAAGCACTTTTGCCTTTTCATAGGAGATCTTGCTTATTATTCTTTTCGCGTATGCTATCACTGCGGGGGATATACTTAAGAGAAGTTAATCCCATTCCGATAAGAAGAGGAATAGCAAGTGTATCTGCAGCCATTTCGCCACAAAGACTTACATCCTTGCCCGGCTTGCTTTCCTTCAGAGATTATGTGGTATAAAGTCTTAACTACAGCAGGACTGAACTCCTGATACAAATCAGAAACCAGGTCATTACCCCTGTCCACTGCCATAAGATATTGTATAAGATCGTTGGTTCCAATGCTCATGAAATCAGTTTCTAATGCAAATTCTTTTGCCATTACTGCAGCAGAAGGAACCTCAATCATTACTCCTATCTTTATATGCTTGTCGAAAGGAATCTTTTCCAGTTTCAGTTCCTTCTTGCATTCTTCTATAATTTCTTTTGATTTCCTTACTTCATTTAAAGTAGTAACCATAGGAAGCATGAACTGCACATTTTTGTTCACACTTGCTCGGAGTACTGATCTAATCTGGGTCTTGAACATTGGTATATTCTCAAGAAGCAGACGAATGCCGCGCAATCCAAGGAATGGATTTGGCTCTTTGAAATCAAGGAATTTTACTTTGTCCCCGCCAATATCAAACGCACGTATAATAATATTATCAGGATAAATCCTTGAAGAGAGTCGCGAATATAATAATACCTGCTCTTCTTCACTCGGAAATTCTCCAAATTCTTCCAGAATCTGTTCTGTCCTGTATAGCCCGATTCCTCTTGCGCCGCTTGCAATCACTATATCAATTTCACCGGTAACATCTACATTAGCCATTATCTGAATTTCGTGGCCGTCTTCTGTCAGTCCCGGTTTATCTTTGAATTCTTCAAGCCCTTTCTGAAGCGCTAAAAGCCTTTCTAACTTTGTCTTAAAGAACTGTAGTTGTTCTTCATTTGGATTTATTAAAACATATCCATGAAAACCATCGACAATTAATGTATCACCGTCTTTAATTTTTAATGTGGCATTATGAGCTCCAACTACTGCGGGAATATTAAGCGACCGTGAAATTATTGCCGCATGAGATGTTAACCCTCCATGATCTGTTACAAATCCTTTTACATTACTTCTGGATAGAAGTATAGTATCTGCCGGAGTTAGTGAATCGCTTACAACAATAAGTTCACTTGCAATTTTCGATTCCCATCTTTTCTTCTGCAGATTCCTGATAATACGGTTCTTAATATCCTCAATATCTGAAGCCCGTTCGTTCATATAGGATTCATGCGCATTGCGCATAAGTTCCTGGTATTTTGAGATTTCATCATTTACAATGTATTCCGGCTGGCGCTTCTCTTTTCTTATCCTGTTTACAATAATATCAATCAATACAGGATCATCAAGTATCATAAGCTGTGCTTCAAATATACCTGCCCTGTCAGGATCCATTTTTTCTTTCGCAAATGAAAAGACTTTATTAAGTTCCTTCTTTGACTTATTAAGTGCTTCATGAAGATTATTAATTGCTTCATCTTCATTGGTTACTATGCCATCATTTATTTTAAGTTTTTCTTTTGTATAAAGATAAACTTTAGCAATAACGATTCCCGGTGCAGCAGCTATACCTGCGATTTTATTTTCAGCCTCGGTTAGTATTTGTTTGAATGATTTCAAAGTTCGTCAAAGCCTCTGTTAAAATAATCTGTTAATTCGTCTGCAGCTTCTTTTTCATCTTCACCTTCAAAGTTCAGTACAAGTTCTGAACCCATTTCAGCCGCAAGTGTCATTACTCCAATAATGCTTTTACCATTAATATTTAAGCCATCCTTGGATATATAAAATTCGCATTTATATTTGGCTGCCAGTTTAACTATTGTAGCAGCAGGTCTCGTATGCAACCCTGCACTGTTCACTATCTTTACTGTTCTTTCAATCATTATTTGCTTCTCTTAATTAACGAATCAGTCAACCATACAAAAAACTCCCTGTCCTCGGGCTCTTTAATATATTTTAATTGTGCCAATGCTCTGTTTGAATACTTTAGTATCTCAGATTTAGCATCATCAATTACTCCAAGTTTATTATATAGTTCTCTGAATTTCGGTATCTCTTCGTGCTTAATTCCCTTCCTCTCTATAACACTCAGGAAATCCTTCCTGTCTTTACCTTGCGACTTTTCAAGTGCCTTCAGAAACAGAAATGTTTTCTTCCCTTCTATAAGATCACCTCCAACTGATTTACCGAATTCTGATTCCTTGCCGGAAATATCCAAAAGATCATCCTGAATCTGGAAAGCAATCCCAATATTCTTTCCGTATGCCGAGAGTGCTTTTACTTCCCTTTCTGTTGCCCCGGCTATTAGCGCTCCGATATTGCAGCACATCTCTGCCATTGCCGCTGTCTTTTTTTCTATCATTATGATATAATCTTCAATAGTAACATTTTTAATGAGTTCGAAATCCTTATCCATACTCTGCCCCTCACAAACCTCAATAAGTCCGCGGGTAAATGATTTAAGAATTTCTGTTGTATTGTTTCCTGCATCCTTCAAAAGAAATTCATAAGCCACAGATAACAAACTATCTCCTGCCAGGATTGCAGTACATAGATCATATTTTTTATGAAGTGTGGGCCTGCCTCTCCTTTTATCTGCATTGTCCATTATATCATCATGAACAAGTGAGAAATTATGAAACAGTTCAACTGCAACAGCAGCATTATATGCTTTACTGAATTGCCCGCCTGCTGCCTTCGCGGAGAATAATACAAGCATAGGGCGCAGTCTTTTACCGCCGCTCTCAAGAATATAAGCAGCAGGTTTGTATAAAGAGTAGGGCTTTCTGGATTTTAATGCATTAGAAAGTCTGGTTTCTATTTTTAATCTTTCCTTTTCGTAAAGTTCACTGAACCGGGTCAATATAGGTTTTCCTTAAGTATAATTTTATTACGCAAGTCAGTTAATTTCTGTGAACCGGTCAGGAACATTATATCCTCTATTACATCAAACCATCCTGTAATCATTCCCTTTACTCCTTCAACATCATTTTTATTTAATTCCTGAAGTATAATCCTTGCGGACGCTATTAGATCAGCCCCTAAAGCAAATGCTTTTGCTGCATCATCTGAAGAATTTATTCCACCTGATCCTATTAGAGTAAATTTGTTTTTCTTTTTTAGCTTTGAAACATCCTTTAAACAAAATGAAGTAGATAGCCCCCAGTCCCACAAGAAATTATTTTCCTGCTTACCTGATCTTAGCATTTCTACACCTGCCCAGCTTGTTCCACCTGCACCGGCAACATCAATTCCCTTAACGCCAACACTTAACAGTTTCTCTGCGGCTTTGCCGGATATACCCGAACCAACTTCCTTGACTATAAAAGGTACATTAATCTTTCTAATAAGTTTCTCAAGTTTCTTTAATAATCCCGTAAAAGAAGGTTCACCATTTTCCTGTAGCAGCTCCTGAAGAGGATTTATATGAATTACCATTGCATCCGCTTCAACCATATCAATAAGTCTTTGGATTGTGTCTGCTTTTTCTATCAGCACCAACTGTGCGGCTCCCAGGTTACCTAAAATGGGAATTGAAGGAGCATTTTCTCTGATGACTTTGTAGGATTTAATATACTCGTCATTTTCCAATGCCTGCCTTTGACTTCCTACTCCCAATGGTATATTAAGCTCATTAGCCGCAATAGCCAGTTTTGCATTAATATTCTCCGCTATGCCTGTTCCGCCTGTCATGCATGAAATAAGAAATGGGTAATTTATCTTTTTCTTAAGGAAGGTAGTAGAAAAATTTATCTTGTTCAGATCAACTTCTGTAATTGCATAATGCAGAAAATCATAATGCTCAAAACCGTTTGATTTCTGCTTAAAACTGACTTTATCAGTTAAACAGAGTTCTAAATGGTCCTTTTTCCTGTCAGAAATAAGTTTAGATTTTTCAGCCATGCAAAGGTTATGTTTTTCAATTATTTAACGGAGATAAGATATTAAAAATATATCTAAAAATACCTCATTTTATCATATTCTGTATTGCCCGGTATTAACCTTCGAGGTTTTCCTTAACCTCGAAGGTTTAGATTCTTTTACAATGTCATCCTTAATGACTCAGAAATCCCACATGTCATTCCCGCGCCTGCCGCCTCAGAAGGGAAGGCGGGAATCCATGCCTTCCTGTTCTGAACTTAATTTTTAATTGATCCTATGCTCTCTCGAGGTCCGGTCTCCAGTCCTTGATTGCTTTCTTAATTGCATCATTACTCATGTTTTCAGATGCGGCACGTATTGCCAGTTCCGGTAACTCTAGATCGGATGCAAATCTTAGAGCAACTATTTGGCGTAGGGTTAATCTGGGATCAAGCAGCTTTCCAGTAAGAATGAAATGTCGTAGATTCTCCTCTGACCTGATAGCCCTGTCCTGAACTCTAACCGGAAATTGTCTCGTATAAACATACAATAAGGCAATATTAAGAACTCCGATAAAAACTACGGTTGCTGCAATCCGCTCGGTTCCATGTATATAACTTTTAATTAGAAAATAAACAGAACCAATTAACAATAATAGTAAAAGAGCTAACAACACAAAATGGAAACCTGTTACGTACCTTCTATGATTTGAATAGTCCTGTTCTTTCATAACTGCTCCGTTTAGTTAATTTATTGTTCAATTTAAAATAATTAAAAATTGCTTTAAATCTTAAAATTCTTTTATCTTTTCATTACTAATTAGAAATCAGTTTACAGCAGGAAATATCTAATGCAAAAACCAAGGTTAACCTTCTGGCAAATCTGGAATATGAGCTTCGGATTTCTCGGAATACAATTCGGATTCGCCCTACAGAATGCTAACGTAAGCAGAATATTTGAAACACTGGGCGCGAAAATAGACTCTATCCCCCTTTTGTGGATTGCCGCCCCTGTTACCGGACTTATCGTCCAACCTATTATCGGTTATATGAGCGATAAGACCTGGGGAAAACTGGGACGCCGAAGACCATATTTCTTATCAGGAGCTATCCTTGCCTCACTTGCTTTACTTGTTATGCCTAATTCACCGGTTTTATGGATGGCAGCCGGAATGCTCTGGATAATGGATGCGTCAATAAATATTTCTATGGAACCCTTCAGAGCTTTTGTGGGAGATATGCTCCCTTCTGAACAAAGAACCATGGGCTTCTCTATGCAGAGCTTTTTCATCGGCACCGGTGCGATTGTTGCCTCTGCCCTCCCATACATTATGACTACCTGGTTCCATGTACCAAATATCGCCCCTAAAGGTGAAATACCGCTTTCCGTTAAACTATCCTTTTATATCGGCGGCGCTGTCTTTCTTCTTGCTGTGTGCTGGACAGTTTTTTCAACTAAAGAATATCCTCCCGAACAACTTGCTAAATATCAACGAAGATCATAAATCTTCAACATTAAAACAGAAACATGCTTCTGATATCAGCACTAAAACTAATTTTATCCGCAATGGAGCAATCTGGTTTTTATTTGGAGCATTAGTTACCATTTACCTTTTTATTGAAAATGCTGATCTCGGACTTTATGTTCTGTTTGTTGGTGCGGCTATTTTTGGTGTTATCCAAATTATTGTTGGAATCCTCATACAGCAAAAGAAAACACAAAATGGATTTGTAGCCGTAATAAATGATCTGTATACAATGCCATCAACCATGAGGCAGCTTGCATTCGTGCAGTTCTTTTCATGGTTCGCTTTATTCTCAATGTGGATTTATACAACTCCCGCTGTTACCCATCATATTTATGGCGCAACAGATACATCTTCTGCCCTTTATAATCAGGGGGCAGATTGGGTAGGCGTTCTAATGGCAGTTTACAATGGTTTTGCCGCAGTAATGGCGTTCATATTAATTTGGCTTGCCAACAGAACCAGCAGGAAAATGGTTCACTTCATAAGCCTTATAATCGGCGGACTAAGCCTTGCATCTTTTTACATTATAAAAGATCCGAACATGCTTCTTTTCTCTGAACTTGGAATTGGACTCGCCTGGGCATCAATCCTTGCAATGCCATACGCAATATTAGCAGGTTCATTGCCTCCCGAGAAAATGGGAGTTTACATGGGAATATTTAATTTCTTCATAGTAATCCCCCAGATTACTGCCGCAGCAATACTCGGTTGGTTTGTTAAATCACTGTTTGGCGGCGAAGCAATCTATGCACTATTATTAGGCGGTCTGTCATTTGTCGTAGCTGCCCTGCTGGTAATGTTTGTTAAAGACGTAGATGAAGTAAAATAAATTTTATTATAGCCCCGGCATTTAGAGCCTGTGTGAAAATCTAAAATTGTCATTCCCGCGAAGGCGGGAATCCATAAAATCAGTTGAAATTAAAGAAATTTCAAATATGAAATTCTTAACCAGATGATAAATTCAGAATATTCACACAGCCTCTTTATGCCTGGGTTTAAATAATACAATATTAAATAATAAGTGCTGTCTCAAAAGGCGAAGCGAAGAATCTGTTCTCTTTTAGGCTCAAATACTATTAACGGAATTAGTTAATATCCTACTTAATAATGGCGAATTTACCAATCTTCTCTTCAACTTCATTATTATAACTATCTAAACGTACCATCCTATATATATATATCCCGCTGCTGATAATTTCATTATTTTGATCCCTAAGATTGTAATCAACACCACCTGTAGTTGTGCTCCCTTCTAGTTCGCTGATCTTGGTACCATTAATATTAAATATTATTATTTTTACTTTTTGAGGCAGATTAGCAAAGGTAAGTTTTCCTGAGCCATTACTTAATTTAACTGGGCTTGGATAAACATAGATATCAGAAAGATTTTGTTTAACCCCTGTCAATACAATATAACTTCCTGTTTCCGGCGCAATGGGAAGATTTCCGCTTTCTGATGTGGAAATAACATTAACAATTTTCAAACGGTATTGAATTCCAACTGAGCCGACCGGTTTTTTCTTTTGTAGATTAAGATAAATTATTAACCGGGTTGGATCAATTTCTACACTTTCAACACTATTAGAAGGATCAAACGTATAATTTACAGTGATTTCTTGCGGATACTGAATCGACTGGAAGATTAAATTTTATCTTTATACGGAATGGGTTAATAATTTCATGATTAGAAATCATCAAATAAGAGGGCTCAATTACATTTGCAACATTAAACAGAATAGTGTCATTTTTTACGGGAGTACCATAATAATCATTTAGGTTACTAACACAGATTTTATTCACCCCAGGTGAGAAATTGTTCTTAAACGTAACAAGATAGGAATATTCGGAGGCCGCTGAAATGGAATTCGGATAAATACCACTCAATAATTCAAAAGCTTTCAGATTATCAATTTTAGTCTCTATTCTTTCGCTGAATCTAACCAGTATCGATTTACTGCTATTATTCTCTACTAAAATTATTTTTGAAGGATTATGAACATATACATCAATTATTCCTGAAAAGTCGGATAACGGTATCGGTTTATCATTACTGTAGGATTTTATAGAATAGAAATAATGGGTGGTGTCTTTAACGTTAAGCGAATCTTCATAATAATTAAAATGAGTTGAATCATACAGACTTAATTTACTTGAAGATAATCCCCGGAATATATAAAACAAAGAAGCCTGACTTTTCCACTGTAGATATACATGGCTGGAATCCACACTGTTTCCAGTTACAAGAGATGGAGGTGAAGTTTTATTTGCAGGTCCAAATTCATAAAATGAATAACCCTTATCCCCTTGTAAACCAATTTCTTTAACTCCATTACGATTAAGGTCCCCGGAAAATATTGTAGAATTATTCGTCCCTTCATCATAAAAGACAAGTTTATCTCCCCCATTTGAATACTTAAAAATATAAGTATAAGGGAAAATACTTACAATCAATTCAGCTTTATTATCATTATCCACATCAACAAACCGGATACATTGATTTGCTTTCGTAAATCCAAACCCGAGAAAAGCTGATGATTGATCTACAAATATTTTGCTAAATATTTCAGTTATTTTAGTATTCTTGTAACTATAAACTTTTAGCATAAACAAAGGTGCTACCCCGTTAGTTTTATAAAGGACTGCAATATCATCTATACCATCCCCGTCAAAATCTCCTTTTGTTATTGTATTAGCAATAAAACTTGATAAAACACTCCTGTATATAACACTGTCGCCTTTGATAAAATGCCCCTGTACAATATTATAGCTTAATAAATCACCAGTGTTATCAAGATACCAGATTTCTTTAATTCCATCATTATTCAAGTCTGCGGTTAATACATTGTTTGTAATCCCCTTAGTTATACCCATTTTAATGGATGTAATATCAAGGTATTGATTGTTTTTTAACGTATCTATAACTGTTAAAGTTAAATCTGAATTTACTTTTCTAACTATATATTTATCATAATTGAAATTGGATACGGTTTCATAAGTTCCGTCATTAAATAGATCATCGGTAAAGATGGGAAATGAGGTGGTATCTTTAAAACGTTATTAAAAGAAAATGTACCAAAGTTTTCTTGTTTATCAATATACCCTACTAAATAGTTTGAACTGACGATCTCTGTTTTGCTGTCTTTATTAAGATCCTTTACAAATCTCGGTAATTTATTTTTTAAGGAATCCCCTTCAAATTTGTTGAATGCATTATTCCACAACTTATACAGATCATAATAATAATCATTCGACGGATATAGATTTTGAAATAAAACTTCATTTGAATCATTCGTTAAAAAGGTTACAGGGTCAGAATAAAGTTCTCCCTGAGGTAATGAATAATTCATGATGGAGTACGATAATGGTTCTAAATAAGAATCGGTTTTAACTTCGAAATACTTTCCCTTATCCATGGCAGTATCTTTTATCCCAGCCAAATTCTCAGCCTCAAAAAACACTTCGTAAATTGTATTGGGATCAACCAGATTCTTAGGTAATATTCCATAACTAAGCTGTCTAAAAAACTGATTATTTGTATTAAATCCATCAAGTGAAATAAACCTGAATTCGAGATCCCCCTTTTTCCTAAAGTACATTTTAGTTACTGCTGTTTGAGATGTAAATACTTCCCCGATTATATTTGAAACATTTCCATAATAACCGGCGCCTATACCCAAAACTGCAATACTATCCACAGTCCTTATTAAATAAAAATCGGACCTCTCTTCTGTTACAACTCCCGTATTTAATGTAACAGCTATACGGATTGTGTAAACTGTATCAACCAGATTCCTCAAATCTAATTGATATATATTCTCTGCATTAATCTGATATTTCCTGTCAGTTAACAATGGTACCCAATGATCAGGATTGTAACCCTTCCCGATATATAAATCATATTTAACAAAATAGGGAGATAAAATTGTAGCATTAATAGTCAGGGAATCTTTGTTTGTACCTAAATCTCTTGCAGGTGAATTTATTTTTATTTGCCCAGGTGCTAATACAGAAAGTGCTTTATACATGTTTAATCTTCCCGCACCGCTCATTATATCCCATCCGGGATCGCCAATATCATCACATGTAGATTTAATGATTTGTTTAACTTCTTCATTTGTAAAGTTTTTAACGGAAAGAATTAAAGCAGCGGTTGCTGTTACAAAAGGAGCAGATGCCGAAGTGCCATTTTCAATCCGATAAGTATCATTTAAACCTAAGAGAAAATATTTCAGTTCCGGGTGCAACTAAATCTATCGTTGAACCATAATTGGAAAATGAAGCAATATAATCTTCTGGAGTAGAAGCTCCGACGCATATAACTTCAGGATATCCTGAAGGGTAATGGGGCAGATTCGAAGTTGTATTGCCTGAGCTGCCAACTAAAACCACATTTTGAGAATAAGCATATCTAATCACATCACGAAGAACCATAGAAAAGGATTCATCACCCCAACTCATGTTTATAACTTTACATTTCATCTGGACTGCATATAGTATAGCTGCCGCTGCATCGTCCTCCTGTCCATTTCCATTTGGATCAAATGCCCTGCAATTAAGTATTTTAATTTTGGGAGCGGCACCTGCTATTCCAATTATATTATTGGTTTCAGCCGCTATAATTCCAGCAACAAAGGTTCCATGATAAAGTTGATCCATTGGATCATTATCCCAACCAAGATAGTCCCCTCCTGTTGTATCATAGGGATAACCAACTTCATCTACAAAATCCCAACCCATATAATCATCAATAAAGCCATTGCCATCGTCATCAATTCCGTTTGTTCTTTTATCTCTTCCCGAGCATCTAAACCTGTTTCGCCAGGGTTAATATAAATTTTATTTTTAATATCCGGATGCAGGTAATCTATTCCTGTGTCAACAAGACCAACAAGAACCGTATCGGATCCTTCCGTTATATTCCAGGCATCAAAAGCATGAATCTTTGTTAAGAGCCCATTGTTGGCTAACCAGACTGTCATTTGGAATAGCATCAATATGATAAGTATGGGAGGATTCGATATATTCAATATCCGGATCGCCATTTGCTGTTTGTGCAAAATAGCTGTTATCGAACTGTTATTTAATGTTACTTTGATGATTCTTGATAGTGATTCAATATTTTATCCCCAAACTTTTTGCAAAATAATCAACCTTGCAATTTAATTTCTTAATAGAGATAGAAGAACTGTTTTTAACTATTTGTTTTGATAATATTTTATTTGCAATTTCAGATTTACTCACATAGTCTTTATATTTAATAAAATATGTTTGCTGAGAAAAACCATTAATTGAAAAGATGAGAGGGAATAGACAATAGAAAACTTTGAACTTCATAAATCTCCTTTGTTATTACTAATTTGCATATCCGTAATATCCACCGCTACAGTATTTGTCCACCACGCCTTACCTTTTACTGTAGGTGTTCCGACTACTGCTGCATAAAGTATAACATTTTGGAAACGTTTCCGGTTAAATTCAAACCTGTCTTCAAAATGGGCATTTATGTTATATTTTCCGGGTTCGACACTGCTCTTTATTTTATCTGCTGATTGTGGTGTTACAAAATAAAAACTTGCTAATATTTCATTTAGGTCTTTTTCTGTTTCTTTAGGATCAAAAAACATAAACATAAAGATGAACTTAAATGGCGGTTTTATAAATCCCGCCATGCCGAAAGAACACTTTATACTGTTTTTATTAAGTATAAGTAAATCAAATTGAAACCCCCTCCCTTCAGGGGTAATAATATTTTCAACTGAAGGCATATCATCCTTAAGCAATTTAGTATTTGCTGAAATAATCCTGTTATATCCCCTTTTACCTGGCAATTTGGGATTATCCCATATTTCTTTCAATTCCCGGTAGGATATTACGGTCTTAGCTATTTTCATGGCAGCGTGAAAATGGATTTTATGACTAACCTCCTTGAAATCCTTTTTCATTTTATATTTACCCGGCCGGACTGATAGAAAATTATCATATCCAAAATCCCGCCCAACCGCATTACCAGCTCTCCCGCTAACTTTGCCTAATGTTGGTTTTTTTAGACGCGCCATATTGGGGCCTTTTTTTTTGCCTTAATTATTTTCTAAAAAGTACGATTTCAAAACGATTTCAAAACGATTTCAAAACGATTTTACCCTATGATTACACTAATTCGTTATATATTGATGGGTACTAACAATCTATATCCTGTAATTAAACCCGCCGTTAAATCCCGTAAACGTACCGCGACTACTAAATATTCCATAATAATGGGAGTTCAAATATGTGTTCATCTTAAACTCTAACAATACATCCCAATTGGTTGTCATCTGATGTATAAATCCAATACCCGTACTTATATTAAATAAATTTTCACTTTCATTTGTACCAACAGAGTATAATATCTCTTGCCCCCCGTCTGGTGTATTTACCAATTGCATATCATAGGATTTATACTTCAGGTACGAGTACCCGATACCACCTTCTACAAAAAGCTGGAACTTAGCGGGTTCAATAATAATATACCTTCCTCCTGCCATAATTCTTGATAACGAATGATCACTCTCCGGATAACTTCTCAAAGGATCATTGTGAATTATAGTATTAGGATAAAATATATAATATCTTTTATCCCATACAGAGTAGTCTGTACTTACAAACAAATTGAACCTGGGATTAATATTGTAGTTGTACTGGAATGCACCCGACAACCCTGATGATGATGACATCGGGTTTACTGTACCGCCTGTAAATTGGATCGATGACTTTCCTTGCGGGAATACCAGGTAAGCTAACAATTGAACGAACGCAGTTATAAGACATAACTTTTTCATATATGTAACCTTTCCATTTATTTATAATGAAAAAAGTATATCTTATCTCAGAGGCAAACCTTGTGTTGTTATAAAACCGTACGAATTATAATAATTCTGAATTTAAATGTCAATTGCTAAATGTCAACTAATTCATACTAATTGTCATTCTGAACGTAACAGCTCGTCCGCCTTTGGAGGGAAATGGAGTGAAGTATTCCATCAATCCATTTAAAGACAAATATTTTTGCTTGAGTCTTTCATTCAACTGATAAAGGAAATAGCTGGACAAAAACATCTTTAAATGCTTCAGTTTATTCACTTGTTATAGTGCCGGGCGAACACAAAAAAGCCGTTATTTAATAACGGCTTTTTCCATATAAGTCCTATAATTTACTATTTTTTCTAAACTAGGCAGCTATCTCAATCCCTTCTTTTTTTACAATGCCTATTAAAGGCGAGTACTGATCCGACAAGAATTTTTTCTCACCTATCGTTATTGGTTCAAGTTTATAACTTACTTCGCTTGCAGAATACCATATTAACCTTGCATATTTATCCGAATCATCATCAAACAATGGAGAAACAAGCATTAAATCAATATCACTATCTTTTGAAGCTATCCCTTTTGCCTGGCTTCCATATAAATAAGCCTTAGAAATGTGCAATCCTTTGCCTTCTAATACCTTTAGATAATCCTTAATAATTATTATAATTTCTTTATCAACCATGAAAACAATTCTTTTGTTTGTTGTAAATATTCTCTGGCATTTTCAACATTAGGAACAATAGGTTTATAATCAGGATATCTGCCTTCTAACTGATATTTCAATAATAATCCGATTAAGTCTTTTTGTGATTCATCAAGTGATAATTCTGCTTTTTGGACAAGATATATCAAATTATGAGTTTTTGGCGCATAGTCATTATTAACTTTTACATAATGCGCCTTTAGTGGCTTCTCAATAGTTAAATGTCACCAAAATAATCCATGAACTGTTTTGCCTTTATCAATAAGGATTTCACATGTATCCAAATCGGATTCGGCAGAAGATATCCAATAATCGATTTGAGTATTTTTATTAAATTCTGGCATTATTTTATAATTATTTTTACAAATATAGTTAATAAACAATAAAACTAAAATAAACTAACCTATGTTAACAGGTAGGTAGAATGAAAACGTACTCCCCTTGCCCGGTTCACTGTCAACAATAATCCTTCCTCCCTGCGCTTGCACGAATTCCTTCGATATCGCAAGTCCCAGCCCCGTCCCCTTATTCTTATTCCCAACCTGTACAAACCGCTTGAATATTTTATCCTGATCCTCCTTCGATATCCCCGGCCCCTGGTCATGCACAGAAAACTTTATAAACTCGTTCTCATTTTCCGCATTAAGGTCAATGTATCCATTCTCCGGAGTGTACCTGATCGCATTCGTAATAAGATTTACAAGCACCCATACCGTCTTCTCAAGATCAGCTTTCACATCTGGAAGATTATCTGCTACATTCAGGTTAATCTGTATCTTCTTCTCTGACAATAACATCATAATAGCTGTAACTGAAAGATCCGCAATATCTTCAGGACGGACTTTAGATATTTTAAGTTTAATATTCCCCGTCTCTGTCTGTGAGAAATCAAGTAGCTCATTCACCATCTTGGATAACCGCGCCGACTGCTGCCTTACAGAATAAATCAGATTGATCTGCTCATCATTAAGTTTCCCGATCCTGTTATCCTCAAGCAGTTTAAGACTAAGATTAATTGATGATATCGGAGTCTTAAGTTCATGAGACACTGTAGCTATTAAGTTTGTCTTTGCAACATCTCTCTCTTCAAATAGAGTAATGTTTTTCAGAAGCAGAATAAAACCAATCGTTATCTGCTGGTCACTACCAGTTGGTTTTGTCTTAATTTCAATAATCTCTCTTGAATAATAATACTCTTTCTGGTTCTGAATAATCTTTATTGGTTTCTCATCTTCACCGGTTTTCCCTTCACCATTCTTAATCATTCCTTTTACCAGTTCCCTGAACAGATCATTGTTTATTGCAACATCCGGTGCATACCTGCCAACAATATCTGAATTCCTTAATCCGGTCAGCGATAATGCCCCTCTGTTTGCCATCAGGATAGACTTGTTTTCATCTAATATGAATACAGCATCCTGAAGATTCTCAATTACAGCATCTAATCTTTTCTTCTCAAATAATAAATTGTTTAGATTACTTTCATCATATTCCTTTAACCTTACCGCCATTGTATTAAATGCAGCGGCAAGGTCCCCCAGTTCATCTTTTGAACTGAATTTCAACTTCTGGTCATAATTCCCCTTTGATATTGCCTTTATCTTTTCTGTAAGTTCAAGTATGGGATCTACTATTGAAGCCGGATACCTGATTATGAAAAACAATGTTATCAGTGTACTTAATGATCCGATAATTATCATCCATAATGAAATTCGCCTGGCTGTTGTTTCAATCCTGCTGTTAATCCTGTAAACTGCGCTCATATTGATATTATAAATATCAACTATTGACTGCCTGGTTATTGAATACGAATTCCTCGCTGCTACTATTGAAATAGAATTTGGATTCTGCTCAATTACACTTAGTAAATTATTGTAATTGGTAGATAGCTCTTCAACCATTTCCCTTTCACCCGGTTCGGTGATGTTATTCTTCTCTTCCTGATAATATTTTGCAAAATTGCTCTTTTCAACTAAATATTTATCATCAAGTAAACCCTTCCCCGGATCTTCCGTTTCCAATGATGACCGGTTCGTTTGGTAATCATACATCCTGTCCAGAGCCTGCAGCATTTTCATTGTATACTCAACAGAATTGTAATTATTGGCAAGTGTCCCTTTGGATGCGTTCGAAAGGTAATTAATAAATACTATTCCAAGAATACTAAGTAAAAGTATAACTGAAAATAAAAACGCCAGACCTGCAAATATTTTACTTTTTATTTTTTTCATTGTTGGATACTATCAAAATGTCAATATTGTTTTTAGATGTATAAGCCAGCAGCTCAGTAAATAAATTCCCCTTCAGCCGCTTGTATATCGAAAATGACGGCATACCCATTATAACCATCTCAACCTCATTTTCTAATGCCGTCTCAGCTATTACCTTCGCAACATCTTTATCAGCTTTCTGAATTACCTCGGCACCAAGCTCAGTAGCAAGTTTGAAATTGTTAATAAGTAACCTCTGATCTTTAGCATCTATTTTATCACCTGCCTCATCAGGTGTCTGTACATAAAGTACATACCATCGGGAATTATTTGCAGCCACTATTCTTGATGACTTCCTGATTATGTTTGCCGCGGTTTTGGAATTGGAACTTACACATGTTATAAGCGCGTTTATCTTTTCACGCTGCTGTAAAGGGATATCTTTTACAATTTTTCTTTCCACCTGGTGAGATACCTCTTTCAATGCAAGGTCCCTTAGCTGCAGCAGCTTATCCTTCTGGAAGAAATTATTTAGTGCAAAAGGTACTTTGGCTTTATCATAAATTTTACCGTCCTCTAGTCTTTCTATCAGATCTTCAATGGATAGATCAACATTTATTACTTCATCCGCTTTCTGTATAATAATGTCTGGGACTCTCTCCCTTATCTCCACACCGGTAATCTTCTCAACTCTTTCATTTATACTCTCAATGTGCTGGATATTTACAGTCGTAATTACAGAAATACCTTCCTCAAGAATTTCTATTACATCCTGCCATCTCTTTTCGTTTTTCGATCCGGGAATATTTGTATGGGCAAGTTCATCAACAAGTGCAACTTCAGGTTTAATCCTGATTACCGCGTCAACATCCATCTCGTCAAGCTGCTTCCCCTTATAAAATACCTTCCGGCGTGGTAATGCCGGCAGATCTTCTGTAAGTTGCTTTGTTTCAATCCTGTTGTGGGTTTCAATAAATCCGATCATTACATTAATACCGCTCTTCTGAAGCTCATGCGCCTCCTGAAGCATCCTGTATGTCTTCCCCACCCCTGCTGCCATACCAATATATATCTTTAGCTTTCCGCGTTTTGATGAGCGTACCAATTCAATGAAATGCTCTACATTAATGGAAAACTCTGGTTCCATACTGAATTATTCTATGACCATGTATAAATATAACACTTAATTTCATCAGAATAATACTTGTCTGCCTCAATTATAAAACCTAGTGAGGCAAGTATCTTTTTTATTTCTTCAAAAACATTTGGGTCATATTCCTTCCCTATATGGAACAAGGTAAGGCTTTTAAGCTTTAAGTATAAATATAATTTGTTATGACGAAAACTTAAATCAAATTTTGTCAGATTGGAATCCGTAACTAATGAAATGTCAAGTTTATTGTTTACTAACTCATAATTGGCTGAAGGGAAATAGTGCAGTATATTGAAAAGTATCAGACCCAGAACTATGTTATTTTCATCCCGGTCTTTGGAGGCAAGAAGATAGCGGATCTGCTCTGCATCTCCGCATTTCCGAAAGTATGTGTCAATTATCTTTTGCATGAGCTTATCCACTTTATGTAAGATTACCGGGATAATATTTCCAGGCTATTTTTATTAACTCAATTGGTATGCCAACCCCTGAGAACCTTTTAAAAATGAAATGATATCATTATCATTATAGCCCAGGCATTTATGCCTGGGATTAAATAATATTTTAACGATTAAAAAGGGGATTCATCCCCTTCCCTACCCTTGTCATTAATTGCGAAATTAAAAACCTCTATCCTTCCATTTTGACAATATCCTTTCCATTTTGGTATACCTTCACCATTTATTCATTTAACTACTTCTACAACCTGAATAGCATCGCTGCAATTATCCGCGATTCAACTTTCACAAGATCAGGAGTCCATCCTGGTGTAACCGGATCATTTATATAACCATTCGGGGATGTAACTCCGCCATGCCCCGCAAAATATGGTATGCTGGCTTCCCTGTGAACAAATTCCAATTCCCAGGTAATATATTCACTTGGCATATATTGTATTGTAGTAGAAAAATCCCATGCATTAAACTCGTCTCCGGGATTTGTTGTAAAGTTCTGACCAGCAACACCTGTAGGGGTTAAAACTAAATAACGTCCCGGGTTCTGCATATACCCTCCGCCAATATTCCAGGCAAACTGCTCATCCGCAAACCATAAATGATTGTATAACATCGCACTTATAAAATTTTGTTTTGGACCTCCTGATCCGCCAAATGGCGTAACACCTCCACCGGATTCAAAACCTAAATCCGCTGTTAAAGAAAAAGCTGCCTTTGATATAAAGCTGCCTGGATTTTTTAAGTAACGGACTTGTAAACTATTGTCGCTGTGTATTCGTAACCTGCTCGTTATTCGCAGGCGTGTCGTAACCATAGTATCCGTTGAATACCCAGGAAATACTTTCTAATGGTCTATATAAAATCTGATAACCAACCCCCGGTTCCTCATTAAACATTCCGTAAGTCTGCCATCCATTAATTAACCAAAGCTCTATTTTAAGTTTATCAGTTGGGAAAGTCTGCAGCCTTGCTCCATGGAAAAACCAGGGTGTATTATCCGAAGTGTATGACGGCTGGTAAGACCAGTTCTCAAAATTTGTATATGACATTAACCCTACATATGACATAAATATTCCTACATCAAGATTTATCCCGTGCCAGACATCCCAGTGATATCCTCCGTATGCTTCACTCACATAACGATAAGCATTGTCAAGATTAAACTGACCACGCAGTACACTGTTATCATTCCTCGGAATTCCTGTTGCTCTTGTTCCCATCTGAAGAAAAAGTCTTCCTCTTGCATTCCCGTAATGGAAATCTCCTCCGAATGCTATGAATGAAAGATCAATTTCGTTCGAACGGAATGTTGCTGTTGAACCAACATTTGTATGATCAATCGGACGATTAAATGAATAATTGTAATTCACATCTATTATAAACGATCCTGTAAAATATTTAGAATCAAGAAGCGCCGAATGCTGCCTGTTGTTACCGTTTAACCAGGTAAAATCTCCAAATGCAAATGGTTCACTTGCTGCTTCCTCTTTTGTAACTGCAGTAGTTGATGTATCTGATTTGCTATCACCAAATGTTAACTGTGATGCACTTAATATTAAAATCGCAATCACCAAAATCTGATTATTATTTAATCTACTAGTAAATGATGTTCTCATCTTATTCCTTTTTATAAAACTACCTATTACTTATCCAAATGAAATGCCAGCCATAAAAAGAAGGAAATTAGATGAACTTAAACAATTTAACTCAAATCATTTCCCATTATGGAAGGATTATTTCCATTATGAAATAGTCTATTTACCAGCTGAGCCGTGGTTCATTGAAATTTATGACTTGGTGTGATGATTTCGATTTGGCATCAAATTGGAGATATCATCACAATTAAATTAAGGAAATCAATAATGTTTATTGCACTGTCAATGTTTGTTTTAGGTGTTTTGCTTTTCTATCTGAGTATCAAATTCATTGATTTTATTGATAAACTTTAACTGAAAGGAACATCAAATGATTTGGCTTTTAATTCTGTGTATTGTAGTTGGAATTTATCTTACTTATGCTTTAATCAAACCGGAGAAATTCTGAGCTGTATATGAATACTGAAATAACAGGAATAGTTTTTATTTTCATCTTAACATTACTCGCATCCTGGCCCCTTGGAAAATATATGAGTAAAGTATTTAAAGGCGAAAAGGTGTGGAGTGACTTCCTTAGCCCTCTTGAAAATCTGATTTTCAGAATCTCGGGAATAGACCCTAAAAAACCTATGGACTGGAAAGAAAATCTGAAGGAAATGCTTAAACTTAATCTTGTGTTTTTTCTTTTTGTATATCTCCTCCTATTGATTAAACATCCTTTCATGAACCCTATGGGTATTGCAGGTATGGAAGCTTCGCTTGCTTTTAACACCGCAGCAAGTTTTGTCTCAAATACTAATTTGCAACATTATGCAGGTGAATCTTCGGCGTCATATTTTACTCAAATATTCCTACTGATGTTTATGCAGTTCGTAAGTGCCGCTACCGGTATTGCTGCTGTCGCTATGTTATTTAAAGGTCTGGCTTCGAAACAATTAAGTGATCTTGGGAATTTTTATAATTTAATTGTGAAAAGTTGTACAAGAATCTTACTCCCTCTATCTATAGTCGTGGCTGTAACACTACTTCTTCATGGAACCCCCATGACTTTTTCAGGTGCATCTTCCGCAATTACTCTTCAGGGTGATACGGTTTCTGTTTCAACAGGTCCTGCTGCCTCAATGGTAGCAATTAAACAAATTGGTACTAATGGCGGAGGATTCTTCGGGCAGAACTCAGCACATCCGTTTGAAAACCCCGATTACTTAACTAACATGGTTGAAAGTTTCTCTATAATATTAATTGCTATGGGGCTTGTTTTTTCTTTTGGTTTCTATCTTAACAATAAGAAACTTGGATACCTTATCTTTGGAGTCATGGCAGTATTCTATGTGTCCTTCCTGATTCTTGCGGTACATTGGGAAGTGTCCGGAAATCCTTTAATAAATAAAACGGGAATTGCTGCCGGTTCGGGAAATATGGAAGGCAAGGAAGTCCGTTTCGGTTCTGCCGCTTCCGCTTATTGGGGTGTAACAACTACTGTTACTTCAAATGGTTCTGTTAATTCTATGCACGACAGCTTTATGCCTCTTTCAGGGGGAATCCTAATTGTTGATATGATGGTTAATGCAATCTTCGGAGGTGTGGGTGTTGGTTTCCTGAATTTCTTTGTTTACCTGATAATTGCTGTTTTTATTGCCGGACTTATGGTAGGCAGAACTCCGGAACTACTTGGTAAAAAAATAGAAGCAAAGGAAGTTAAAATTGCGGCTATTGTTCTTTTGCTTCATCCTTTATTAATTCTATTAGGCACCGCTATTTCTTCCCATATTGCGGCTCTTAATCAAAGTACTGGCTGGTTTACAAATAAAACATATCATGGATTTTCTGAAATGCTGTATGAATTTTCTTCTGCATCTGCAAATAATGGATCTGAATTCGCCGGGTTGAACGCAAATACTTATTTCTGGAATATACTCGATGGCGTTATTATGCTTATTTCCAGATTCCTTCCAATCATAGGACCTGTTGCTATCGGAGGATTACTTGCTCAAAAGAAAACTATCCCTGATTCTGCTGGCACTCTTAAGATTGAAAGTTTTACGTTCGGTCTGGTTTTAATTTCAGTAATTGTTATTGTTTCAGCTCTATCCTTCTTCCCTGCTCTTGCAGTAGGACCAATTGCTGAATTCTTTTCAATATAAATAAATTATGTGTTTATACAATGGCAAAAAGAAAAAGAGATAATAAATTATTCGAATCTGAAATCGTAAAGTTGGCTTTGAAAGAAGCTTTCATTAAATACGATCCCCGGCAAATGTCCAAGAACCCTGTAATGTTTACAGTTGAAATTGGCACTGCCGTAATGCTAATTGTAACCATATTAACAGCTTTCAATGGCTCCACCGCACAAGGTCATTTCCTTTATAATCTTACAATTACAATTTTACTCTGGCTCACTAACTATTTCGGTAATTTTGCTGAAGCTATAGCCGAGGCAAGAGGAAAAGCACAGGCCGCCTCTCTCAGAAAGACACGTGAAATTACTCCGGCTAAAATTCTACTGCCAAATGGCGAAATTAAAGAAGGTACTTCTGCTGAACTAAAAAAGGGTGATGTCTTTATTGTCGAAGCAGGTGAAATGATTCCAGCCGACGGCGAAATAATTGAAGGTCTCGCCTCAATTGATGAGTCCGCCATTACCGGCGAATCTGCTCCTGTAATCAGGGAAGCCGAAACTGATCATTCAGGTGTAGTAGGCGGTACGAGAGTTTTGTCTGATAAAATAAATGTCCTTGTTACCGTTAACCCCGGTGAGACCTTCCTCGATAAAATGATTGCTTTGGTTGAAGGCGCCAATCGTCAGAAGACGCCAAACGAAATTGCTCTTACTATTCTACTTGCGGGATTTACTTTAATATTCCTGCTTGTCACAGCTACACTTCAACCCTTTGCTGAATATTCAAGGACAGTAATTACAATTGCAGCTCTGGTTTCCTTATTTGTATGCCTTATACCTACAACTATTGGAGCCCTCCTTTCCGCTATTGGAATTGCAGGAATGGATAGAGCCCTGCGCGCAAATGTAATTGCTAAATCCGGTAAAGCAGTTGAGAATGCCGGTGATATTGATACTGTACTTCTTGATAAAACAGGAACCATCACTATAGGCAACAGGAAAGCAACAAATGTTTATCCGGTTATTGGTTATTCAAAAGATGAGTTCCTTAGGAATGCTTATTTAAGTTCATTTGCTGATCAAACCCCTGAAGGAAAATCAATAATTGAGTACTGCGAGAAAAATAATGTTAGAATAAATGAAAGAGAAATTATAAATGCTAAGTTCATAAAATTCTCTGCTGAAACAAGAATGAGCGGTATTGATCTGGCTGATGGTACACAAATAAGAAAGGGCGCGTGGGATTCGATTAAAAAATTATCTGTTGATCATAAAGACGAACTCGATCTTATAGAAAAAGATGTAACCAGAATTGCTGAGAATGGAGGAACTCCTCTTGCTGTATCACTCAATTGCAGAGCTCTTGGAGCTATCCAATTGGAAGATATTATTAAACCGGGAATAGAGGAACGCTTTAAGAGATTAAGGAAAATGGGAGTAAAGACTGTCATGGTCACCGGCGATAATCCCATAACCGCAAAGTATATTGCCAACCAGGCGGGAGTTGATGATTTTATAGCTGAAGCAAAACCTGAAGATAAATTACGATACATAAGAGATGAACAGAAATCTGGAAAGCTTGTAGCCATGATGGGTGACGGCACTAATGATGCACCTGCACTTGCACAGGCTGATGTTGCTGTTGCAATGAACACCGGCACTCAGGCTGCTAAAGAAGCTTCTAATATGGTTGACCTTGATAATGATCCTACAAAACTTCTTGAAGTAATAGAAATTGGAAAACAAATGCTTATTACAAGGGGAAATGTTACTACATTCTCTCTTGCTAATGATGTCGCTAAATATTTTGCTATAATACCTGCTTTATTTGCTTCTGCCATTCCGGGGTTAAATGCACTTAATATTATGCATCTCGGTTCTTCTGAGTCTGCGATCCTTTCTGCTGTAATCTTTAACGCGTTTATTATCCCGACTCTTATTCCTCTTTCATTAAAGGGCGTTAAATACCGTGCTATAGGGGCTACCGCAATGCTAAGAAGGAATCTTTTTATTTACGGGTTTGGAGGGATTGTTTCACCCTTTATAGGAATTAAACTGATAGACCTTGTAGTCAATTTATTTATTTGAATCTGAATAATAATATGAAAACACTAAGAACACTTTTAGGTATGAATTTTTCTCTGCTGATTTTATTAAGTTTATTATATACATCATTAATCTGGGGTGTAGGATTATTTTTCCCTTCTGCAGCTGATGGTTTCCCTGTCTACAAAAACGGGAATCTGGTTGGTTATAAAAATATCGGACAGAAGTTTACTCAAGATAAATATTTCTGTAACAGACCATCAGTCTGCGATTACAATGCTGCTGCGGGTAGCGCTTCTAACTACGGACCGACTAACCCTGATTACATCAATCAGGTTACCGCAAGAATTGATACTATAATTATACATAACCCCGGAATCATGAAATCAGAAATCCCGGTTGAAATGGTCACCTCATCAGGCAGTGGTTTGGACCCTGATATTTCAGTCCAGGCAGCATTGTTTCAGGTCTCCAGAATATCTAAAATCCGTAAGATTCCAACTGAGAGATTAATAA
The DNA here is from genome assembly GCA_963786395.1 of uncultured Ignavibacteriales bacterium. Lineage (GTDB taxonomy): Bacteria > Bacteroidota > Ignavibacteria > Ignavibacteriales > Ignavibacteriaceae > Fen-1301. The sequence continues at coordinate 111,448 of CAWAZD010000017.1, forward strand.
ATCTTATTAAAGATAATACTGAAAAACCTTTATTCGGATTCCTTGGACCTGAGAAGATTAATGTTCTTCAGTTAAACCTGAACCTCGATCAACTCTCCCCTAATAACTAAATCACTACAAAACGCTCGTCATATTGGGGCGGGAATCAGCTTATAGTCCCAGGCATAAATGCTTGAGCTAATGAACTATAACAATTATTAAAATTAGCCCAGTCCTTCAGGACTGGGTAAATGGAATCGAGTAAAAAATACTTATGCCATTTATGGCATTAAAATAAATAATGCTATGTGGTCATAATCTTAATAAACAAAGGCAGAGCCTTGTATTGGATACACTTCCTTACTCCTTACTCACTTTTACCCCTCCATCCTTATCGGCAGAATAATATTTGTCACTCCGCTCCAATGCAAATTCTTCTGTATAGCAAATGATGCTTCATTATGCAGTATTCGATGATAATATTTCTCTATCCTGAAATTAAGCCTTCCGGTAAATACAGCCGAATGTGGAAACTCATGCGCGACACTAATACATAATTCAGTTGCAGTCTTTATCAAATCAGTTCCTGTTTCCAGTCTATATTCAGCAGGGAACCCGAACTTTCTAGCCAATTCAACATATTTTTTAAGTGAGTCTTCAACAACTTTCTTATGAGTATCAATATGTTCTTCGCCTTTAAAAAGTTCCTGGTCAACAACTACAACCGAGACAAATACAAAATTCTTGTAGAAATTCGGGAATTGACGAATGATAGTGAAAAATGTGTGCACACCAAAACCGTTGAAATTACTGACAAGCTGAATTGCTGTATTATTTTTCTTATCAACCGCTTCTACATTTGGAACTCCTGTAGCCGGAATTCCTTCAAGCAATACATCAAATTTCTGCTTCTCCAAATTGATCTTATTATAATGCTTCCTGATAACATAGCAAATGCTTATGAAACCGGAAGTTATTAATAGCGTTAACCAACCTCCTTCCAGAAATTTCTCGAATACTGTTATAGCAAGAATAATAACACACATTGTTAGTCCTGTTAAATGGACACTCAAATGTTTTTTCCATTCTTTCTCAGTCTTGCGGTGTTTAATAAAAAAACGGGACATTCCGAATTCAGAAAGAGAAAAGGTAAGAAACACATTTATTGAATACATTACCACCAATGCACCAATTGAACCATGTGTATAAAATAAAAGGAGCAATGCGGCAATACCTACCAGAAGCACTCCATTACGCATTGTGAGTCTTTCAGAAAATGCACCGAACCGGTGAGGCAGCCACGAATCAATTGCCATATTTGCCATTACACGGGGAGCATCTATAAAACCTGCCTGTGCTGCTACGAACAGAAGTGCACCTTCTGAAAAAATTGTAATGACAGCCAATATTCCTCCAAAGTGCCATCCCGCGAAAAGATTATCTGCAAGCACGGCATTCAGAGTTTTACCTTCAGTTAATTTTACTCCAACTAATAAGTAACAAAGGAACAATCCACCTGCAGTTATGGCTAAAGATGTTGCCATATAAGCCATCGTCCGCTTCCCGGTTTTAACTTTAGGATCACGCATAATTTGCAAACCGTTAGATACAGCTTCTATTCCTGTGTAGGTTCCACCACCAAGAGAATACGCTCTTAAGAATAACATAAGAATACCAAGAAAACCAATTTGACCTAAATCCTTCATTAAACTTACGTTCGCATTTGATACTACTGGTACGATCTCATTTACATGACTAAATATTCCATATCCAAGAAGTATTATATGAGTAATTATAAAAACAGCAAAAATAGGTGCAAGCCCGGTAATTGATTCCTTAACGCCTCTAATATTGAGGATGATAAGGACTGCAATAAGAATAGCAGCGAAAGGGACTCTTAGGGGTTGATATTTCAAAGGGAAATAACTGAAGATTGCGCCTGAACATGCTGCTATAGATACTGTAATAGTTAAAATGTAATCCACAATCAATGCAGAGCCTGAAATGACACCTGCACCTTCCCCGAGCATATGTGTTGCAACTATATAACCGCCACCGCCATGAGGGAAGTGTTCAATTATTCGTGAGTAGGCGTATGATATTACAAAAACAGTTATGCCGGTTGCCAATGCCAGAAATAATGCAAGGTATGCGTGACTTCCCAAAGCTCTGAATGCTTCTTCGGGTCCATATGATGAAGAGGATAAACCATCTGCTCCTAATCCAATCCAGGCAAGCACAGGAATAAGCGCCATCTTATGAAATATTTTGGGATCATTTAAGTTTTTAGGAGCACCAAATATAGCCTTGGAGATTTTTGAAGTTCCTGAAGGATTCTGATCGTCTACCATGTATAGAAATATGTTGTGATTAAAAAACGTTAATATTACGGGTTATTTTGCTTGAATCAAATGAATAAATTAAAATATTTATATTAAATAATCTTAATAAATTGAGGGAATTGGTGAACTGGTCATTCTGAACTTCGATCATTTAACTCCTTAAGAATTAAAACTATTAAATATTTTCCATACTTTTACTTTTGTTAAATGACATAATATTATATGGATGAACTGTTTTTCTCAACATTCCTGTTATCAATAAAGCTTGCTTTATTTACAACAATTATTTTGTTCCTGATAGGAATACCCGCTGCTTATTATTTAACTTATTCTAAGTTAAGAATCAATGGTTTGCTGCAGGCACTTATTAGTATGCCTTTGGTACTCCCGCCATCAGTTCTGGGATTCTATCTGCTGCTTGCATTTAGCCCTAATTACCCTTTTGGTAATTTCCTGCTTAAGTATTTTGATATACGGCTTGCCTTCACTTTTACAGGAATTCTTGTCGGCTCCCTGATCTATAACCTCCCCTTTATGATAAATTCAATACAAACCGGGTTCAGCAATCTGCCGGTTTCTCTAAAGGATGCCTCATATACACTTGGAAAATCTCGCTTCACAACATTGATAAAAGTCCTTCTTCCTAATATTAAACCTGCAATGCTTACAGGAATCTGTCTTACATTTGCTCATACTATAGGTGAGTTTGGAGTTATTTTAATGATTGGTGGAAATATCCCGGGTCAGACAAGGGTTGCTTCAATAGCTGTTTATGATGAAGTGCAATCGCTTAACTTCGGTGCTGCGCACAAATACTCTTTATTCCTTGTCCTGTTTAGTTTTATAATACTCGTTTTAATTTACAGTATAAACAAAGAATTTCTTAAATGGAAAAAACTCTGATCGATCTGCATCTGCAGAAAGAAATACATACGATCACTGGTAAACTAACACTGGATGTGGAATTTTCCATTCCTGAATTCGGTTTCATCAATTTATTCGGGAAATCAGGTGTAGGCAAAACTACTATATTAAGAATGATTGCTGGATTGACAAAACCCGACTCCGGATATATTAAAGTTGGCGATGAATCATGGTTTAACCAAACAAATAAACAGAATCTCAAAACTCAGAAACGGAATATAGGATTTGTATTTCAGGATTATGCTTTATTTCCTAATATGTCTGTTGAAGAACATCTGTTTTATGCGCAGACGATTAAAGATTCCGGTCATGTAAATGACCTGCTTGATATATTTGATTTAAAAGGATTAAGGAACAGAAAACCTGATATCCTGTCAGGGGGTCAGAAACAAAGAGTGGCTGTTAGCAAGAGCTTTAGCACGTAAACCTCAAATACTCCTTCTTGATGAACCGCTGTCTGCTCTCGATAGTGAAGCTCGTCTTACTCTTCAGAAAGAAATTATGGAAGCTCACAAAAGCTTTCATTCCACAACCATTCTGGTAAGCCATGATGTTGATGAAATTACAAGACTTTCAGATCAGGTCTATGTTATTGATAACGGCAGAATTGTTAACAGCGGAAATGCCGGATCTATTTTCAAAGATCAGGATGTCAATCTTTCATATATAGGTAAAATTACTGCAATAGAAAAGAATAAAATTGAAGTTGAATTTCTCGACAATAAACCCGGCTCTTATACACCCGGCGATGTTGTCAATATTTCCGTAATATCCAATCCCAAATAAGTTTTTTCTTTATTTACTTCTTACTCAATATCATACTCTTTCAACTTCCTGTATAGTGTAGTAAGCCCGATCCCTAATATTTCAGCAGCTTTTGATTTATTCCCCTCTGTATCTCCTAATACTTTCACTATCTGAATCTTCTCCATCTCCTCAAGGTTCCCGGTATTCCCGGAAGGAATATTTTTCTTCACGGTAAACATGTCCTTCGGAAGTGCCGCAGGTAATAATACATTCCCGTCAGTTAATATAACAGCGCGCTCAATAATGTTCCTTAGTTCCCTTATATTCCCGGGAAAACTATATCCTTTCAATTTCCTTACACATTCATCATCGATAGATGTAATATTCTTATTCATATGCTGAGAATAGTTTCTGACAAAATATTCAGCAAACACTATTATATCCTCGGGTCTTTCGCGCAGAGGTGGAAGTTCTATCTTCATTGTATTAATTCTGTAAAACAGGTCAGGACGGAAATTCCCTTTTTCTATTTCATCATTAAGATTCTTGTTGGTGGCTGCTATAACTCTTACATTCACCTGGGTTGGTTTGGTATCACCCGATTTAATAAATTCATTTGTTTCAAGCACACGTAAGATTTTTGACTGCAGGGAAATATCCATTTCTCCTATCTCATCAAGAAATATGGTCCCTTCACTTGCCTCTTCAAAAAGACCTTTCTTATTTTTTACAGCGCCGGTAAAAGCTCCTGCCTTATAGCCGAACATTTCACTTTCCAGCAGATCCTTTGATATTGCAGAACAGTTAATTGCTACAAATGAATGTTTATTTCTGTGGCTTCCATTATGGATTGCCTGTGCAAATATTTCTTTCCCTGTACCGGTTTCTCCTGTCAGCAGAACAGTCACATCCGTTTCTGCCGCACGTTTTGCAAGATGAACAACTTCCCTGATCTTTAATGATTTACCTGTTATGTTTTCAAAATTATATTTCTCACCCACTCTTTTTTCAAGTTGCTCAATACGCGAACTCATATTCGATTTTTCTAATGCACGTTCAACCGCAGTAAGTATTTTATTATCTTCATCCCCTTTTGTGATATAATCAAACGCACCGCGTTTTATTGCGGTTACTCCGTCTGCAATTGTTCCATATGCGGTCAGAACTACAATTTCAATCTTATTATTTATCTCCTTTATTTTAGGGATAAGATCAATTCCTGATATGCCGGGCAGCTTCACATCCGATATCACCACATGAATATCTTCCTGGTTCAGAATCTTTAACCCTTCCTCCCCGTCATTGGCTTCAAAAACTTTATAACCGTCAAGTTTTAATAATCTGGAAAGCAAAGTCCGGAGTTCCTTTTCGTCATCTATAATAAGGATGTTACTATTTATCATATATAAGTCTAATTATTTAATTCAAAATTTAACTAAAAAAAGGATAAATAATAGTATCGCATTGTCATTCTGTCTAAGTCCTGTCATTCGGAAATGGGAAGAATCCTTCCGTTTTGTCATTCCTGCGAAGGCGGGAATTCATGCAGCGAATTCGTAGGGGCATGGTCTCCCGACCCGCCCGATAATTGCCGAAGGCATTTACCTTGCAAAATTCGTTAATATTGAAACCATTTTTGATCTTGTAATTAGGAGCGAGGCGAAGAAACCCTTTAATGTTTTCGGGAATTAATGCTATTATGAATAAATTAGTTTACTAATTTTATAAAGTATAATATTTAATAGAGTAATAAATGAAAGGCCTTATCCAAATAGCCGGAATAATTGATGCAGCAGAAGCTAAAATGTTAATGGATTTGGGGGTTGATTATCTTGGTTTCCCTTTACGTTTGCCTGTAAATAAAGATGACCTTACTGAAGACGAAGCTGTTGAAGTAATAAAGAATATAAACTCTCCACATAAAGCAGTCCTTATTACTTATTTAAATAAGAGCGATGAAATTATTAGTTTCTGCGATAAATTAAATGTTAAAGTTGTTCAGCTTCATGGCGAAATATCTTCAGGAGAATTAAAAAAGCTTAAACTTATCCGTCCTGAGATAGAAGTAATCAAAAGTCTTGTTGTAAATGGAGGCAATTACCCTGAACTTGAAAATATTGTTAATGACCTGTCCCCGTGGGTCGATTTCTTTATTACGGATACTTATGACCCCTCTACCGGTGCATCCGGTGCAACCGGGAAAACGCATGATTGGCAGATAAGCAGAAAGCTTGTTGAAGTTTCACCAAAACCAATTATTCTTGCCGGTGGACTAAATCCATCAAATGTAAGGCAGGCAGTACTTAATATAAAACCAGCCGGTGTAGATGTTCATACGGGAGTGGAATCATTTGGTGGAAGAAAGGATTTTAATCTTGTTAAAGAATTCATATCTGAATCGAAAAAAGCTTTCACTGAAATCAGATAATAACACAAATAAAAAAGGCCGTCTTATTCAGACGGCCCAGGAATTAAATATCCCATTTACAAATTAAGTTAGAAGTAGTTCAATACGAACCAATTACTTCATCAACATTAATTTCTTTGAACTAACAAAGTTTTTACCTGATGCTTTTTCAATTGCTGTCATTTTGTAAATATAAACGCCTGAGGCTACATTCTTAAATGTATTTGCACCAACATTTAATGAATAGAAACCCGCTGACTGTTCATTGTTTACAAGATCGGCAACTTTCTGGCCGGTAATATTATACAGTTCTATTTTAACTCTTGAATCAACAGGGACTGCATATTCAATCTTAGTTGAAGGGTTAAATGGATTTGGATAGTTCTGACTTAAAGAAAAACTACCAGGTGCGTTATTACTAGTCGTAACTATATCACTGTATTTAAAAGTTCCATCAAAGTCAATCTGTTTCAAACGATAATTGATTTTTCCACTGACTGAACTGATATCAGTATATGAATAATGGTTAGCAGCAAGTGTACTACCAGCTCCTTTAATGAAACTGATTGTTGACCATGCATTATCACTAACTGCTTTTCTTTCAACTTCAAAACCTTTATTGTTAATTTCAGAAGCTGTTTTCCAGGTAAGAATAACTTTACCGTTTGAAGAGTTTGCAGTGAATGAAGTTAATTCAACTGGCAATGCGCCGACATTAAGAAGTGACCAGGCACCTGATGAACTGTTTAAGGAACCTGTAACTCTGATGCCGTCAATTGAACCTGTAGGATTATTAACACCTCTATTGTGCCAAATAATACCACTGCAATTTGATGAAGTATAATCTGGCTGACCAGCAAATACTTTTGCATCTGCAAGAGCAGTATCGGGTTCAGCACCGCTAGTCGGATTTATCCACATATAGCAAGTGTTCCCTGATTGACCCAGAGCGGTATTATTTGAGTTATATCTAATAACAACTAAGTATGTTTGATTCGTATTTAATACTTTTGAAGAAAAGCTTGCAGTATTAGAACTTTTTGAAACACCCAGATTATATGTTGTAGGAGTTATCTGCTGTGCAAACAACTTAGCATAATAATTTGAAGTACCGGGTGCTTGCCCAAGAGAAAAGAAATAACCCGTAGCTGTTGTATATGTAGTATTTAGATTCAACAACAATGTAGCATATATTACTATCCCGGGTGTGTGAAGATTATATGAAGTATCGGCAAAATCACGATAAACTCTTGATGAGGTTGCTAGATTGATAGGCGAAAATCAGAATAATGCCGTTTCCGGTAATTGTAACCGAGGATAAACAAAAGGAGTGATAGCAGCAACAGAGGCGTCAGGACCCGAACCAAACTTAGTCCATCCGCTCTGACCGGCTAAAACTCCGGCACTATAACCAGTAAAATCTCAGAGAACAAAACTGAATTTGGATTAGGACTGAAAATTGGCTTCGATTAAAAATTTACCATAATTACTTGAAGCTAAATCAGAAATAACACCGGCTGGGGTGATGGCAAAAAAAGCACCTGGCCGTGTTGGGAGTCCGTATCTAAACCAATAGGATACCAACCGCTAACAGCTGTGCCGGTATATAGACCTACATAAACTGAATCGTTATTGATAGCAGGGGCTGTAGGGAAAATTAAAGTTACATAATTTAATGTATCAGTAGCCAAAAAACGTAATCCGCTGTCTGAGCTATTACTGTTCCTGCTTTATCAAAGGCAATTCCTCTGATTGTTTTACCACTGCCGTTATAAATGAATATCTTTGCAGAATTCAATAAGGCATTTCCATGCACATAAAATTTTGAAACCATGCTGCTGCGGCTCCCAAACTTAATGCATTAGGTAATGTTGCAGCTGTGAAAGTTGCTCCATTAGTATAAGCAAATGTATTTGTATTATTTACAGTATGTATTATTGAACTAGAATTATTCATCAGATTGCCATCTGCAGGAACATTAACTGTAACAGTATCTGCTCCGACAACAGTGGGACTAAAACTACTAAAAGTAACTGTTGCTGATCCACCTACAGGAATCGAAGCAATTGTCTGGATATCAGTAAATGAATTACTGCCTTTAACTGTTAATGTACAAGGAAGAGCTGTTATAATATTATCTCCGGTGTTGCTTACGACTGCTGAAATCGTATGCGGAACACCAAAACCAAGTGGTAATTTACCTAATGTATAAACAGCCTGAACTGAAGCATCTGTACCGACCAAATAACCAAGTCTTGTATCAGGTCTGAAAGATGAAGCTGCTAAAGTAGCTGGCAAAACAGTAGCTGATTGTTGACTCTTCAAACCATTTACCAGGGCAGTATTGCAATATGCGATATTATAAGCAGTGGCAACTGGGCTTGTTGGATTTGAATATTCCCAAGCTATATATAAACCACCGCCTGTGTAAGTAAAAGATGACGCGGATGACAAATTGTGGTCAAATGTAAGGGCTGCTGGAATATTGTCATTGCTGCTGTCAACTCTTGTCATAGTAGAAATAGCAGTTGACCATGTTGTGCTCATGTTATTAGCAACGTCTGCGGTGTTTTGGAAATAAACCTGGAAAGTACCAGCTGTAGGTGTATTTTGAGCTGCTGCGTAACTAAATCCTAATGAAGAAAAATTTACACCGCTAGGCACACCATATGCCTGCAATTCAGCTGCAGTAATCAGATAAACGCATCGTGCATAACGAATTGTATTTCCACCCTGCGGAGCCCTGCTGTTTGCAGAAGTGCCGCTGCCGGGCAATACCAGATTAATGGCCTGTGTACCATTGGTGCCGGATATCTTAAAATTTTGGTTATGAAGAAAATTATTGAAATTTGTGACTCCCGGGCCGGAATGTTCAGGAATGTCCTGGGCAAAAGTCGGCTTAAAAGAAATCGCGAAAAGAACAAGGAAAAAGAGACGTAAACACTGTTTCATGGGTACCTCTATTGAGTTGATTTATTAAACAAAAATTCCTTAGTCTTAATATTTAGGTATGATCTAAAAAGAAATATTGTTTGTTTGTCATGAATATATGTTTATAATTTTCCTAATGCAATAGTCATGATAGAAATAATTAAAAAAAATAAGGAATCCTTATTTGTATGGCGATTTAAGAAAATATCAGAGATTTGATCTCCCTCAATCCTATTTAGTAAAAGGATTTTGGTTCTATACAAGTTACTTCTCCTGCTGATACACTTTCTTTTGTTGTTAAAAGTGTAAATAATGATGGCTCACCGGGTACTACTATAACATCAATGACCAGAGATACTGATCAATTAGCAGCTAATGGTTGGAATTATTTCACCTTACCAGCTAATATGCCGGTTGGAAAATCCGTTTTTGTCGGTTATGAATGGACTGCCGCTGTCAAAGATACATTCGGATTAGCGAGTCAACCCTACTACTCAGATAAAATATGCTTTGTTAGCTAACAGTAATGTAAAAGTTACTATATATAACGCTCTTGGCGAAAAAATGAGAGAACTCACCAATGAAATTCAGCAGTCAGGTGTTCATGTAGTGAACTTCAACGCTGCAGGATTATCAAGCGGTGTTTATTTCTATTCTATCCAGGCTAATGCTGTTGATGGAAGCAAGAACTTTACTGCTACAAAGAAAATGATTTTGATGAAGTAATCTTAATTATTCTTTTTACTGAAAAAGCCTTTGGGTAAAACCAAAGGCTTTTTTTATAGGATAGGGACCATTCCCTGACACCGTTAATAAGTCTAACCTCTACTTTAGAAAATCCGGCTGCCATTTTAGTGCTAATCCTGTTGCCTGGGGTGCGGTAAACATTTCTACTGTGAAATTCTTGTCCTGAACCCGGTGAAATTCCGGTATTAAAATTCCGCATAAAGCTCCTATGCCAAACCCCACCATTATATCGGTTGGAAAATGAGCCAAAGCTCTTAATCTAAAATAGGACATTATAAGAGGCGGTACTGAGGCAGCGGCATATATAAAATATTTATTCATACCCAATTCCGGGTGGTAATCACAGTAAACCTTAGCAGTAAAAAAAGAAGCCGCGGCTGTGGCTGCAACATGCCCGCTATAAAATGAATTCCGGTTGGCTCCTCTGGTTCTTACATCATTGATTCCTATTGCATCGTAATATACAACCGGACGAAATCTATTCTGAAAAGTCGCTCCGAAAGGAGTATAAAGGTAAACGTTATTTGAAATTGTTTGCGTTTGCATATACATTAGAAGTATATCAAGCCAATCCTTTCTGATATTATGATCCAGCAGTGTTAACGCAGGTAGAAACACAGTTACTGCCTGTAACTGATCTGATATTTTTACATAAAAGTTCATATCTGCCGGATTAAATCTTAATGCCCAACGGTCAATAACTGTGATATCATTTCTATCCAGATTCTGTAACTCTATGACAGATATACTCGATTTGTTAGATATCCAGGGAACTCCAACTTTTTCTAACACCATTCCTACGACTATATTACCACCTGTTATCCAATAATTAACATGGTATGGGTGGATTGAAGAATCACTTGATGATGATTGAGCATTTGCCTGTTTGAATAAACAAACACTGAAAATAATAACGATAGCGATTTTAAACCAGGAAGTTTTGATGATACTGACCTTAAATTTATTTAATTAATTTTTATAGATATTAAGCATACTTAGTTTACATGCTATTATGAAATACCCATCCTAAGCTTTCTTAAAGCTATAATAATTAGATATAAATTAAATCGACCAAAGGGATGAAAAAAGAACTACGTCGCAATACCCAATAACCATAGCAAATCCAATTGTAATTATACCTTAAACTTTATATTTTTAATTAACTAGAAGATATTTTTTTCTTGAATATATAATGAGCAAACAATGACTTCAGATACTGTTCTTAGTGGGACCGGTTTCATTTATGATAATCTCTCCTTAAAAAATATCCGTATGTACCTTTTTTCATCACTATTTGTAATTGGGAATATTGCACTCCCCTTCATTTGTCATGCAATTCCAAACGGTGGTAAAATGTTTCTCCCGATTTACTTCTTCACTCTAATTGCATCTTACAAATTTGGTTTGAAAACGGGACTTTTAACCGCTGTAATCTCTCCCTTCGCTAACTACCTTCTGCTTGGAATGCCACCAGCGAATATGTTAATTTCTGTTGTCGGTAATTCAGCTCTTATTGCCCTGGCTGCTTCGTTTATTGCTTCAAAAACCCGGCGGTTGTCTTTAATTTTAATTGCTGCTGTTACAATAACTCAACAGACAGCCTATGTTTTAATATCTTTATTATTCGGTATTTCTTTTAATATTATAACCGACTCCCTTCAACTTGCCATCCCGGGTATGCTTCTACAGGTAATTGGTGGATATTTATTACTGCGTGCGTTGAAAGGATATGAAATTAAAAACTCTTGAAGAGATAAAAGAACGCATAATTCAAATAACTTTTAAGGAAGAGTTTGATTTAATTGTGGCTATTGCCCGCGGAGGTATCTTCCCTGCAGCTATGCTTCAGCAGAAACTAGGAATAGGATTAGAAATAATCTGGCTTAACTTCAGAGATGAAAACCAACAGCCTAAATATGATACACCCCATCTGGTGAAAGCTCCCAATTTTGAATTTACGGGGAAGAAAATACTTCTGGTTGATGACCGCAGCAGGACAGGCAGCACGTTCATGAAAGCTAAAGAACTTCTTTCCGGATCAGAATTAGTAAAATCTTTAGTAGTAAATGGTGAGGCTGACTATTCTCTCTTCAATGAACCCTGTTTTATTTTCCCGTGGCGGTTAGTTTAGACCATACAATATTTATTCGATATCATCATCTATATCTTCAGGAATAGATCCGGTTTCATCTTCAGAAGCCAGATATCTTTCTGCCTCCTTGGCATTTTCAATAGCTTTATCAGAAAAGGTAAAATCCGGATTAAGTTCCTTTAGTTTTTCCAACTCGCTGAATAAAATTGAAAAATTCTCCTTCATGTCGCATAAACAGAAATCAATATATGACGGATCCTTTTTAAATACTTCGGGTAATAGCATACCCGCATACTTACCAAATTCTAACTCATCAAACAGATAATATAATTTCATTTCTCTTCCTCTTCTTTTGACAGTGCAATGATAATATTAAAACTTTGTATTGTGTTTTTGTTGCGTGCAACTTATAATATTACAAAACTGTTGTCAAGGACTATATCGCACTTTTGTATTAAACTTTTTTGTTAATTGCCTTCTGAGGGTTTATCTCTACCATCATCTACATTTCTGTTCTGGCGGAATTTAAAATCATTGAAATTCCAGCTTACAGTAATAGCCACACTTCGATTCCGTGGCAGGTTGGTTTCATTATACGAATAAAAATCGGAACCTGTTACTTCAGATTTATTGCTTGTTGGGGTAAATAGATTATTTCCACTTACTGATACTGATAACTTTTCGTCAAAGAAATCACGGCTCAGGCTGAAACTCAACCATGATGATGTATAATTCGTATATCTGCTATCCATGTATTTGAAATTAACGATACAATATATTCCTAACCTGAATTTTTCCCAAAGATTAAAATTACCATTTGTCCTTAAAGCCCATGTGTCACGGTTTATGTTTATATTTTCATTAACTGTCTCAATGCTAAGTCCGGCTGTCTGAATTATTTTCATGTACGATAATGTTATGTTTAGCATTCCCAGCCAATCAGGAACTGTAATGGGTAAAGGAGATCCCTTCATTAATTGAACTGTCAGATCCGCACCATAAGTGTGCCGCACTGTCATATTAACTGTGGTATTGTAAAATCTTCCATCAGGTAAAACCGTACTAATGTATATAGGATTTCCGTTGTTAAGTGTATAGTATAATTTAATAAAAGGATTTAATCCCGTCTCAAAAATATTGCTGTATGTAGGTTTGAGTAAAGGATTTCCCTGAGAAATGCTGTTAGGACTGCTAATTATTGTGAAAGGATTTATTAATTCCATTTGGGGACGCGTTATACGTCTTGTCGCATTTAAATATAACCTGAGGGATGGACTGATATTATGAGAGAGATTTATTGTTGGGAAAAAATCAGTATATGTATTTGTAAAACTTTCACCCGTTGTATATTGAATCCCGTTGGCATATGTGTGTTCCACACGCATTCCTGCTTTCAAATTAAGTATCCAGATTTTATACATCCACGTCCCGTAAACCGCCAGAATACTTTCTTTATATCTAAAATTATTTGATAACCCGGTACTATCGTACCATTTTGCTAAAGAATATACATAATCCTCATTGCTATAATCATTCCTCCTGTCCCGGGATGTAAACTTATACCCTGTTTCAAATTTACCAATGCTTTCGGTTGGATTAACATAATCAGAGTTAATATTGTAAGTATTATTTCTCGCGCTAGTTGAGTTATCCTGCAGAACCGGATTTACCTGATTGCTATAGTTAGTCGTATTAACGTCATCATTTCTGGATGATAATTTCGACCAGTAAATATCTGTAGTAAATTCACACCCGTTATTATTAAATTTTCTTTTATAAAACCCCTGATACATTTGACTGTTATAAATATTTTTGGCACTATTATCAAACATGTAATTATAAAGGAGAAAGCTATTGTACAATCCGGATATATCTGAATTTGTAATCATATTATAATCACTACCATACTCCATATAATTTCCTGATACAGAAAAAGAATTTACAGTATCCGGATCGTAATCTAATCCCAAAGAAAAGCTGGCATTCTTATAATTACTGTTCATGTTCCCGGTTGATGCTTCGTGAGTAGGATCAATAAGATTATATTTATTTATATACCGGTTATTTGAATATTCAAATTCTTGAAGCCCTCCCCATCCGGAAGTAAATAAATTGAATTTGTCTTTTCTGTAATTGAAGTAGGCACTGGGATAATTTCCTCCACTGGTATTTGTGTAAAGTGACAGTGAACCATTAAAGTTGTCTTCCATGTTCTTGGCAGTAATAAGGTTAATAATCCCAACATCTCCTTCTGCTTCATATTTTGAGGAAGGAGTGGTCATAATTTCAACTTTTTCTAAATAGGATGAAGGCATCTGGAAAAGTGTTTTATCAATATTAGGTTCAGGTTTTCCGTTGACTAATATTTTTACCCCTGTGCTCCCTTTTAAGCTTATAGTTTTATTTGTTTGATCAACATCAACAAGCCCTGAATTCTGTAAAGCATCTGCAACCGTGCCGTTACCTTTAGGAACTTTATCTACATTGATTATCTCTTTGTCTATAAGATAATCAATCATTTGTTTTTCCCCCTTTATTACAACTGCCTTTGTCTGCATTATCTCCTGAACCAGATGCACAGTTCCCAAATTGCATTTTCCGGAAATAAATTTAAGAGCCGTTATATACAAATCTTGATAACCAATGCCCGAAAACTTCAGTTTAACATTTGTTATCTTTGCATAATATAATATAAATGCGCCTTTTTCATTTGTGGTGGTTCCTTTAATGATTTTACCGGAACCTTTATCGAGGAGGACAATAGTTATGCCGATAAGCGGTTCATTGCTAACTGAATCCTGGACTACACCAGTAATATCATAATTACGTGGCTTTTCCTGTTGGCTCTGAGAATAGATTACAGAAGTTAAAAGGATAAGGACTAATAATAATACTTTGATTTTCATAATACCCGCACGCTTTAATTCTAAATAAATAATCTATATTAAAAACCAAAAAAGACCCGTTCATAATAATCTGCTGATAATTAATAGAGACTGTGCCTGCTTATGCTTTTCGCGAACCTAAGAATAAATTCAAATTAAAATTATAGGTTAAATTAATAACACACAAGTAAGAAGAAGGGTGTCAAGAAAAACTTTGTCATTCTCAAATCAACGAGACATACCGATCAGAAAACAATACTTCAAATGTCCGGTAAGATAGTTATTAGAACAAGATATTATTGCCAGTGAATATTTGGCTTCACATTTCTTTCAGCACATTCCCTTAAGTAGAGGTTCATTAAATTTTGATACGGGATATCAATTTCAGAGGCTAATTTCTTAAAGTATTCAACTGTATCATTCTCTATCCTGATTGATATTTGTTTTTTAAGTTTCTTTACATAGGGATTCTTAATAGATTTTGAGAAATCATATTCTTTTTTCATCTTAATTCATCTCATTATAATATTTAATTTCAGATTTAGAAGCCTTTCTTGCCGATATTATCACTTTATCATTTTCTTTATAAACATGAACTACAACTAAGATTTTTAATTTGGTTGATATTCCTAAAATAATATATCGTTCTTCATTTATGGAATGTTCAGGATCGTGAATAAGTCTCGCATTGTCATCATAAAAAACAGATTTTGCTTCCTCAAAAGAAACTTTATGTTTTTTAATATTTTCAAGATTCTTATTTTGATCCCATTGAAAACTTATATCATTCATAATGATAATATAATTACCAAATAATTATATGAGAATATTATCAGAACTCCGAATATGGGAAGTATTACTGGCCTGCATAGCCGCTATATCGACTTTACTCATGAAACTGGTTTTACGGAAGAAAGTATTAAGCAGGTATTTCTTCAATACCCATTCAGGGATGTGGCCGTGCATGACAAACTGTATTATCATGTATGACCTGATTGAGCATATTAGGAAGGAGAGTATAATCCCCCGGTCGTAATAAAGGGACTGTTGATCATACCATTTTTCCAGTGAGTTTGGATCGTTAATATCGATATTATTGATCGCGGCGTAATGTTTTGAAAAATAATTCTTCATCATAAAACTGGTTATATCTTCGGCTATTTAATATAACAGATATTTTTTCATAGTTCTTAGCTCAATTGGAAATAATCAGGTTAAATTATTTTTGAACAATTTGCACACAATTTAGGAGTTTCATTTTTATACCATAGTTTCCGAATCTCTATCATTTCCTTTGAATTAAGACTCTCCGTTAATCCATCGTTAAAGACGTTTCCAAAATTAAGTTCCTTCGGGAATGGTTGTCCACAGCAAAGAGGTATGAACCCATCCCATGTTACATAAAAATAATTCCATGGATATTTACACGTATTAAAACCGCGAATTTTGTTAAGTCCAGAACATGTAAATTCGAGATCTGTAAATTTTTTGGCAGTAGCTACCGCAAGGTTTAATTCCTTGTTAAATTCTTCCGTAAAGAAAAAATTCCCATATAATGGATCAATAACAGTTTTGGCAGCCAAACTTATTGGTCTCATATTCAGATATTTAATTCCAAGCTGAGCTGTAAACTCAACAATAGCCGCCATTTGATGATAGTTCTCTTTTACTAAGACAACATTTAAGATGAGATGGGTATCAGAGTTTTTTGTTAAAGCTGATATTTTAGAAACATTCTCCTTAAAAAAGTTAAAATCTCCTCCAACCCGGATTTGGTTGTAAGTGTCGCCTATTCCATCCATAGATATTTGGATAGTATCTATTAACCCAATTAATTGGCTGGCTGTTTCAACACAATTCTTCAAATGCGCATTTATCGAACAGGAGACGATTATCCCTCTGCTTTTATTTTTAATATATTTTACAGCTTCCACAATTTCATTGTATAAAAATGTCTCTCCAAGTCCGGTTAAACCAATGGAGTCAATATATGGATATGATTGGTCCACAACTTTTTTAAGTTGCCCAAGATCCATATATCCTTTGTCCATCTGTCCGCCAAATGAAGTTTCCCTCGCGCAAATCACGCATCTCAGATTGCAATGATTTGTTACTTCCAACATGATGGTCGAAGGATGTGCAACCGTTAAACTTTTACTTTTAGATAATATAAGCGAATGTATTTTATTTGCCACAAATTTAACAAGATCCCACCCTCTAGGTAAATGAATGGCTCTTTTAATCATTTTTTTCAATCTTCTTTTTGTCATATTTGTTTAACTCAAAAAACATTATAAAATAGAACCGATTCTAATCTAAGTGAAATATCTGCATCATGCAATACATGAACATCATATACCTAATCAGCTTCATGAATGAGCGATTAGCTGATAGTTTTGTACTCAGGGTAAAAGCACTTTTGAAGATATTATAATACAACAGATAATACTCAGTGCATTACTATATTTCCACAATCTTTATACTTCTTTCCGTAAAAAAACCCTCACCTTCTTTCGAAAATGAGGGTAACGGGGACTCGAACCCCTACCCAAGTACATGGACTAGACCCTGAACCAACAAATGTTTACTGAACTGATGATTGATGATTTGATAGATATATCATTTTTTTTATTCCCATAACCAACCTACTCCCCCATATTTAATCTGAAATGATAATCAGATATCGAACAGTAGTTTTATACTTTCATCAATTCTTTTCCATTGGCCAATATTTCAGATACCAATAAATTATCTTCATTAAATTCTTCAGGGCGAAATGCAACAGCTTCTATTTTTGTGTTGATGCCCCATGTAAGTACACGCACTTCTACATTATCATTAAAGCTATCTCCGCTAAAGGCAGGAGAAACCAAAGCAATATCAATATCGCTGTCTTCGTTTGCCGTTCCTCTGGCGTAAGAGCCAAATAAATAAGCTTTCTCAAGTGCATACTTTTCGTTAACAGCTTTAAGATATCTTATAATCGACTGATCTATTTTGGCAGTTGATTCAATAACCATTCTCTTAATTCACTTATTTTACTAATTCTTTCGGTTGTAAATTCTTTAGTGGCTTTATTATAAAGACTAAATTTTTCATCAGGATATCGGGTATCAAGTTGAAATTGGTTCAATTCCTCCATCAATTTAATTTGATCTGACGTAACATCAAGAATAGCTAATTCCGCCAGTCTTGTCAAATTATGAGTCTTCGGAGGGAATCCTTTGGATTTTTCAACAACAAACGCTTTCAATAATTTTTCAATTGTTAAATGACAGATGAATAAACAGTAATGAAAATTTTTATCCGAATGATAAATATCATTTGCAGTCTGCCAGTCCATTGAGGAGGATATAAGCCAATAATTTATTTGTTTTTCGATATCCATAGCAATAAACTAAGAAATAAATCATGACTTGTCAATTTTATCTCAATAACAATTTTAGCAATAAAAAACCCTCATCTTCTTTCGAAAATGAGGGTAACTTCGTGCCCGAAAGGGGACTCGAACCCCTACCCAAGTACATGGACTCAGGTAGTTGAAAACTTTTGCTTACTGAAATGATGATGATTAAATAGAATTACTATGATTCTTATACCT
This sequence comes from uncultured Ignavibacteriales bacterium, assembly GCA_963786395.1. Taxonomy (GTDB): domain Bacteria; phylum Bacteroidota; class Ignavibacteria; order Ignavibacteriales; family Ignavibacteriaceae; genus Fen-1301. Next base: position 130,103 of record CAWAZD010000017.1, read on the forward strand.
TTTTATCTAACATCCAATATTACCAATCTCTATGCGTTCAATATATCTCTTGGGGAATAAGAAAACGATATTTCTATAACAGAATCTGTTTTTATGATTTTCGGAGGTCGATTTTTTCTCAGATAAAAAGTTGGGATACCAAAACAAATAAGCATACCAATTATTGAAAATATTAAACCAATTGGTTTTGCATAACGTAGAGATAAGGATGCTATGAACAAGCCTACGCATATCAAAGATAGGCAATAAAATAGAGATAAAAATATTATTTCAGAATATCGTAAAGAATACCTCTTGAATGATTTAATACTATCAGAATTAATATCAAGTTTATAATCAGCATCATCTATTATTGTTATGCTAATTCTCTTTTTGTACAATTCCTGAGCCCTCGCTAACCAGGTCGCTTCTGATGTTTTTATTGGGAATCCCATATCATGCTCTTGTTTTTAGATTTAAATCAATAAATTATTTTCAATATGTATTCTACTCGTTTGTGATATTAGCATAAGACTCTATGTACCCACAATTCTCGCAACAATAAGTCGTCAATGGAATTTGGCGTTTCCCTAAAAACTTAATGCCTGTCAATAACGATTTCTCAATATCCCCTTCTACCCATTTTGTTACTGCTGGTTTACCAGTTGGTAATTCCATAACAAATCCCTTTGTCATTGAACCGCCACATTTTTGACATTTTATTTCATCTAACATGGTCTACTCCGCAGTTTTATGAATATCTTCATTGCTAAAATAAATATTATTTTGACTCCGTCCAACCTAGTTTCGATAATTTCAACTTTACCACTTTTAACCCCATTAATAAGGGCTTATCTGGTTTTGCATCTTGCATTCTAAGGATTTTTTTTGTGCGGTGCACAATAACTAAGCTTAATTTGTGTGCAGAGCGAAAAAGTTAATTTATTAGGTATAAGAAATGGAGAGAAGGAGTTTACTCTTTTTTGTAGCTCACGATCCTGCTAAAAACCAACCAACCAACTAATCGCAAGGATAACAATATGAACTGGATAATAATAATGGCTGAGATAATTGTGGCAGCGCTGGTTGCAATTATAAGTGAAGCGTCAAAGGATGATGCTGAGTAATCATAAAGGAAAGAACGGTTTTAGCCGCTATTAATCTACAAATAAAGGCCGCCGACTAGCTGCGTTCAATAACATTTTACAACAATAATTGGAGAACTTCAATGGAATGGAGTGAACTTTACCCAATTGTTAAAGACCAGGCTCAACATGCAATTCTACGATATGAAGGACCCCAACGCCGCAAAGATAAAGTCCAGGAATTAGTACCAGCGAGATATTGCTGCTGGAAAAGAGATAACGAAACAAAACCACAAATGCTTTGTAACCAGAGAGCAAAGTCTGTAGACGTTCGTTCAGTATGTAAGAAAGGGTATGGCGGGATTTCTACAATCGATGTACTAAGTTTTTATCGAAGTCGACCAGATTCATCTACGCCAGTAGTAGAGTTTGCGGACTGGATGACCGTTTCTACGAGAACAAAACAGAATGTAGATGACACTTATTCATTCAACATTGATTATAAAACATGGCTGGCAAAATTAAACAAGTTGCAGAAGAGGGTGTTAAATTATCTGATAGAGGGTTATACCAAAACAAAAATAGCCTTGAAGAAAAATCCACTGCTGCCAAAGTAAAAAATGTAATCCAGCAGATACAAGAATTATATATTCTGTTCTTTGAAATAAAACTTAAGCATGTTTGAACTCTTTTTCGATCGGATAAGAGAAGCCTTTCAATTTTATCACGGAAAGTTGGTTACGGTCGGTTCCAGGGCAGCAATGTCAATGGCACAACAATATACGCCCTAATTAACTAATAATTCTTTTTGACAATTGAGCTTCCTTGTCATATTTTTTGTTTAATGTAATTGACTTCTTCTTAGAGGATGGGCGATGAGGTAGAAACGGTTTGAGATTTGTGTGGGAATACAATTCATGTGATCGACATAAAGTGTTTAGTATTTTAATTAAATGTACGTCGGCTTAAAACAATGCCGTTAGGCAACTTATGAGGGTTATTATGAAAGTTAAAATAAATAAATTAAGAATAGTTTTTATATCAGCAATTATTTTTTCTGGTATTTCATATTGCCAGGATTATTTTCCACTAGAAATTGGTAACCGTTGGGATTATTCCATTACAACACGAACGCACGGCGGGTTTTATTCTTATTCTAAAATATCAATTGAAATAACTGGAAAAAATATCAGTAATAACAAAGAGTATTATGTTTTTTCAAATCAAAGTTTATTTAATAGTGAATATTTACGCATGGGAAATGACAGTTTATTTTGTTTAAATACTGAAGATTCAACTGACTGTTTTATTTTTGCTTTTAATCAAATCCTGGATTCTTCTTATTATTCTTGTAAATATAATACTGCTCATTTTACGAATAAATTGTATGAATATGTGTTTGGACAACCTGATTCACTACAGTATCACTCCACTTATGGGATTGGGTTTCAATTTTCAAAGAAATATGGAATGATTAATTCGGATGATTGGTCGGGAGGACTTGTAGAGAGTTGGTATTATTTATCTGGCTGCATTATTTCTGGAATAACATATGGTGTTTTGTTAAGCGCCGATGAAATTAGTAACAAAGAAACTTATTATTTCCAATTGGATCAAAATTATCCTAATCCTTTTAACCCATCCACAGTAATAAACTATTCACTCCCACATTCAGGAAATGTAAAGTTAACAGTCTACGATATCCTCGGAAGTAAAGTAGCAACTATTGTAAATGAATATAAACCCTCGGGGAGTTATTCTGTTCGGTTTAACGGGAGTAATTTAGCAAGCGGGATATATTTATACAGGCTGGAAGCAGGAAATTACAGCGCATCAAAGAAGTTTATTTTAATGAAATAAAAACGATTAAGCCGCTGGTTATTTGCATGGAAATTAATAAAAAACCCTCATCTTCTTTCAAAAATGAGGGCTATTTCGTGCCCGAAAGGGGACTCGAACCCCTACCCAAGTACATGGACTAGACCCTGAACCTAGCGCGTCTACCAATTCCGCCATTCGGGCATTTCAAATAACTTTCAGGCGGTAAATTTACAACCTTTTATGCTAATTCAAAAACCGTAAATATCGAAGCTTTTGGATTAGGGAAATCCCCTTTTTTTTATCCATTAAAATCTCGAAACCGGACGGTGATTTTTCTTGAATTTGATTTCTTCTAAATGTCTTACTTAGGTCTTACCGAGGTCTTACCAAAATCTTACTTAAATATTAGAGATTTTAGCTCAAAAAGGATGAGAGAAATAGGTGTTAAAATATAAGCAATAAATAAGGATGGATTCCTGCCTCCGCGGGAATGACATTTTAGATTATTTACAAGGATATGGGATTCCCACTTTAGCGGGAATGACAATTAAGTTTTTACACAAGGATATGGGATTCCGCCTTCGCGGGGAGACAAAAGGATAGGGGGATCCCTACTTTCGCAGGGATCACAACTAAGTTGATAGTGAACGATAAAATAATCAATTAAAAGCCCCTATAAACGACGATCGTTTCAAAACCAGTATATTTGTACCCCCTGCCGATATTTTTGCAGCCACGGCGATTTTTGTATACTAAAGTACCCCCTTCATTTTAATAGTCTCAACAGTTTTTGAAGTATCCGCTAAATCTATAGGCCGTTTATGTGCTTACTTTGTACCATCATTCTCAAGAGATTGTCCTCGGTTTCAACACCGGAGATTAAAAAAAGATTAACAATTTGTCCTGAAATGGTCTTGGGATGTCCTGAAAAGACTAAGCAGGGGTTATGAATTTGTCCTGCGGGTGTCCTGAAAACCAGAAATTTTCGAAACGAATAATGACAGAAACTGCGGTAGGATTAATGGATGAATGGATAAATGGATAAAAATTTGCTACATGGATTCCCGCCTTCGCGGGAATGACAATATAAAGTTTACATAAGTTGTAGATTAGATTTTATTTACCAGCCGGCATCGCCTTTTTTATCTTCCCTTCTTATTCTGGTACCTCCGCCATGAATATCGCATATTCCCGGAAGGTTCTTTGAATTAATTATATCAGTAACTACATTAGGACATCCGGCAGCGGCAAGTTTTGTTTCGCCCCTATCCATCGTCTCTTTACAGAAACCAATAGATTCAACTCCCGGAGCAAGTGTAAAATATTTAAGCGGAAGATCAAGTTCTTTATATACATCAGCCATAAACATTGCCCATATTGGTCCTGCAGCTCTTGCACCCTGTCCATACCAATTTGTAAATTTTACTCTATGATCATCAAATCCAACCCAGCATCCGGCAACAAGCTGCGGTGTAAATCCCACAAACCATGCATCCGCAAAATTCTGTGTAGTACCTGTTTTTCCTGCCGCAGGTCTGTGAAACCATTTTCTTACACCCGCACCTGTACCAAAGTTTACCACTCCCTGCATCATATCAGCAATTATTGAAGCAGTCTCAGGTGAAATTGCTTCGCTATATTCCGGTGCAAACTGATCAATTGTAATACCGTTCCTGTCCTCTATTTTCAATATTGAAATAGGTGAAACGCGAACTCCGTTGTTATCAATCGTAGCAAATGCCGATGTTAATTCAAGCGGGGAAACATCCGATGTACCTAAAGCAATTGAAGGAAAAGCCTGAAGCGGAGAATTTATTCCCATCTTCTTTGCAACTTTAGCAACCTGATTTGGTGGTGCAATATCACTCGTCGTCATTCTTCCGGCAATTACGTTAACAGAAAATGCAAGCGCCTCCCGAAGTGTAATGTAACCACCGTAATCATATCCTGCATTATCAGGCGACCAGCCTTTATAATTAAATTTCTGATTCAATAATGTATATGCCGGATAATAACCATTATCAATAGCCGTTATATAAGTGAAGGGTTTAAAGCATGACCCCGGCTGCCGCCTTATTCCCGTTACATGATTCAGTCCCCTTCCGAAATCCTGATTCGTACCGCCTACCATAGCCCTTATCTGTCCATTTGATGGATCCATACAAACAAAACCTACTTCAATATGTGACTCTGCTTTCTTTACCGAATCAACAAATGCTTTATGGTTTTTAAGCATATTATAAATTTGGGCTTTGTCATTCTGTGAAACAGCTTCCCTGTATTCAGTTGTATTTTTAATTGCCTTATCAATAAAGCCTACAAGCAAATCCTGGTTTTTATTCCAGTCCCATGCCTTGTTAAATATTTCCTGATAATCCTTAAGATGATTAGCAGCAGCCCTGTTTGCGGCTTTCTGCATTCGCATATCGATAGAAGTATAAATATTCAATCCATCTCTGTAAAGATCATACCCATACTTTTCCGACATCGATTCCATCTGCTGTCTTACGTATTCCATGAAATGCGGAGCTTCAGATTTTGTACCGCTTAATTTTCCTTTTGCAAGAACAATCGGCTGCTGTTTATCGCGCTCATAATCAGCTTCCGATAAGTAACCTGCTTCAAACATATTATGCATAACAAGATTTCTTCTACGCAGAGCATTCTCTTTCCTACGTTCAGGGTCATAATATTCTGTTGATTTCAATAAAGCCACAAGCATTGCAGATTCCTGAACTGAAAGCTCGCTTGCCTTTTTGTTAAAATAAACTTTAGCCGCGGTTTCTACACCATATGCGCTTTTGCCGAAATAAGAAACATTCAGGTATAGTTCCAGTATTTCATCTTTCGTGTATGTTCTTTCAATCTGCACGGCAGTAATCCACTCCCTTATTTTCCTAACGCCGGTCTGTAATAAATTCTCCCTGCCTGCTTTCAACTGATAAAGATTTTTAGCAAGCTGCTGCGTAATGGTACTGGCGCCCTCCCTCGAAAATGTGAACACATTTTTAATCATTGCCTTCATGAACCTGCCAACGTCAACTCCCCAATGATGATAGAACCTCCTATCCTCTGTCGAAATAAGTGCATACACCAGATGCTTTGGTATTGAGTCAAGTTTTGTTTCAATCCTGTTCTCTATATAAAATTGTCCCAGAAGCTCACCATCAACAGTAAATACTTTGCTTGCAAGCTGCTGCTGTGGATTTTCGAGCTGCTCAAGAGACGGGAGCCCTGATATTATATATATCATAAATACAATAAACAGGACAGCCAGAGAATAGTATATTATCTTTTTGCGCTTTCCCCAGTCACTTGATTTCTTGATAGGTTTTCTTGAAGTGTGGTCATTAAAATATTTATTATAGTCAAATTCCTCGAACTTCTTTGTCATCTTATTTCCAGTCTACAATTTCAAATTTATTATCATTGAAAATACCATAACATGGATTTGATAACCATGAACCCAGGTTAACATAATATCCTTGTTTATATTTTTCATATATCCTTTTATGAAGATGTCCGAACAGAACATAGTCAAATCCATCATCAATCTTACATTTAGCTGCTTCAAATAATCCATCAACTTCACCAAAATCTTTTTTGGTTGTGTAGTCTCTGCTTGTTTTACTTGTATGACTTGCAAGCGATACACCAATATCCGGATGTATGAATGAATAGAACATCTGCAGTGTTTTATTCCTTAGGATTTTTTTAAGAATATTATACCCCATATCATTCTTTACAAGTCCGTCACCATGAGCAATATAAAACTTTTTACCATTAAGAACTCTTTCTATCCCATCCTGGTGCAGTTCTACGCCAATTTCATCTGTAAAGAAATTCCTGTGCATAAAATCATGGTTCCCGATAAAATAGTGTACCTTTAAACCAGAGTTTGTTAAATCCTGTAATGCTGTCAATGTTCTGAAGAATCCCTTCTGATATACCCTGCGGTATTCAAACCAGTAATCAAACAGATCACCCACTATAAATAATTCAGTTCCATTCTCACCTGCATATTGAAGGAACCGGACAAGAAGTTTTTCCTTTTCTTTCTCTATGTCCTTTTCCTGCAGACCGAGATGTATGTCGGATATAAAAAGAAATGACACTTAAATCAATTAAAAATTATAAATTAAAAATTAAAGAGTAAATATACTTAAACAGGACTAAGAATATAAACATTAGAATTAAACACCTTGAATATGTCATTCTGATCCCGACTTGTCGGGAGAGAAAGGGCAAATGGATTCCCGCCCCGACGAGTCGGGGCAGGCTCTTCGCGGGAATGACAATTGCTGGTTTTCACACAGGCTCTAAATGCCTGGGCTAAAAACATCATATTTTTTGCTTAATTTCTTCTTTCCCAGGCATAAATGCCTGGGCTAAAAACATCACGTTATTTGCTTAATTTCTTAATCGAAGCCAGTAACCACCCATGCGGGTCAGGATCTATGTCCCTCGGGAGTTCCTTAATTACAACTTCGAGATCCTTGATTCGAGAATCTATGTAAAAATTCTCATAAATATCCTTACCATCATCCAATGTAACCCTGAATTCCAGAGGAAATGTATAGCTGTCATATTCCTTTTGTGTTTGTTCACAATGTATTTTTAACTTAAATCCATCGGGAGCACTATCAACCTTCCAACTATATTTAAGTTCTATTTTCCCTTCGCCTACATATACCCATTGATCAAAGAATTTAGTAAAATCTATTCCTGTAATAGTTTGGCACATCTTCTTAAAGTCATCGGTTGAAGCACTTTTGTATTTATAAGTCTCAAACCAGGTCCGTATAATCTTAAAGAATAAGGAATCTCCGGTTTCTCTACGGAGCATATGAAGTATCCATGCTCCCTTATCATATACAGTTGAACCAAACATATTATTTGCAGGGTAATAAAGTTTCCCTTCAAAGTCTTCTTTATACTTGCTTAGCATGGAAGACTGAAGTGCCTTGCTCCCGTCCAGATGTTCAGCATAAAGTACTTCTGAATATGTGGCAAAGCCTTCATTTAGCCAAATATCTTTCCATGTAGCTGGACTTACTGCATCTCCCCACCAATGATGAGAAAGTTCATGTACATACACTTCATTAAAATACTTTCTTACCGGTAACAAAATTAGAGCCTATGCCGGTTAATGTCTGATGCTCCATTGCTCCGTACTGCCATAAAAATTCAGCTACACCATATTTTTCCTTAATAAACGGATATTCACCAAATGTCTTGGCAAAGAAATCAATAAACTTAGGATGATCTTCAAAATCTTTCTTCGCATTCTCAAGATCCTTTGGAAAGACATAATATATTAAGGGTAGTGTATCTTTCTTGTCCTGCGAAATGTACCGGTCAGAAAAGGTAACATATTTTGCGGAATAAATTGAGATGAGATATGTAGCTATCGGATACAGAGTTTTCCAGTGATACGTCTTTCTTGCCCCGTCTACTTTTACATCAGCTAAAATACCGTTAGACGCCGAAACATCGGAAGAATCATTGGTGATCCGCATATCCAGAAGAGCTTTATCTGTTGGAATATCATTGCACGGGAACCATGTCCCGGCATAATTTGGTTCATTAAGGTTATAAACCACATTTGATTTATTTATTTCACCGAATACAAAACCTGAAAGCCCGGCATGTTTCGGAGTACCCTGATATATAACTTCTATATTAAAAGTATCCTTCGTATCCCCTTTGGCAATCTGAAGCATATTATCAACATTTGAATATTCAGCATCTCGACCGTTTAATCTAAGACTGCTAATTTTCATGTTGTCATAAAAATTTAGGTCAATTGAACTTAGTGAGTTGTCAATTATTCTGCCGGTAATTCTGACATTCCCTTTTAGCATGCTGTGATTAGGATAAAGATCAATGCCAAGATCATAATGAAGTACATCAATTTTTAACTGGTTGGGATCAATTACTGTAGGAACGGGTATATCAGTAAAATTATCATATTTATATTTATCCCACTTACCACCCGAGAATAAAATAAGCCCCAATATAAAAAATAAGGGAACTATTATTGAATATGTTATCCTGACCTTGTTCATCTCTTCCAACGATTTATCAACCAAACCATGAATTGTAAGGGGATGAATCCCTTGATTCAATGTGATTTATTTTTTATCCCAGGCATAAAGAGCCTGTGTGAAAATCTAAAATTGTCATTCCCGCGAAGGCGGGAATCCATAAAATCATTTGAAATTAAAGAAATTTCAAATATGAAATTCTTAACCAGATGATAAATTCAGAATATTCACACAGCCTCTAAATGCCTGGGCTACATAAATATTAAAATAATTCAATTAGTGCAGAATTCTAGCCCAGTCCTTTAGGACTGGGTAAACTGAATACCATCAAAAATACTTATGCCATTTATGGCATTAACAATGCCATATCATTGTTTCAATTATAAAGGCTTCGCCTTTATCCCATTGCTCTTACTTTTACCTTTTTACTTTTACCTTTTGTAAAACTACACATATTTTCAGTCTTTCTGAAATTGCCTATGATTTGGCAATTCTTTATATTACAAATGTTTAACTTGAGAGGATTCAACATGACTTTCCCGGGCTCATCAGTTTTAAGAGATACTGTTACAATGCTTTTGGCAGGTGGACAGGGTGAAAGACTCCATCCATTAACTCTGTTCAGAGGCAAACCTTCCGTTCCCTTCGGTGGTAAGTACAGAATAATTGATTTTGCTCTGTCAAATTGCCTCAACTCAGGTCTAAGGCGAATATATGTTTTAACACAATACAAATCTGATTCATTAAACCAGCATTTATACGAAGCCTGGAGTATCTTCAACCCGGAACTTGGTGAATTTATTTATTCTGTCCCGCCACAAAGAAAACTAAATAATGACTGGTACCTTGGTACCGCCAATGCAATTTATCAAAACCTCAATTTAATCTCACAGGATAAAAGAGTTAAATGGGTACTCATGCTAAGCGGCGACCATATTTACAAAATGGATTACTTCCAGATGCTGGAAAACCATGTGGATACAAAAGCCGATCTTTCAATTTCATGTATTGATGTCCCCAAAAGTGAAGCAAGCCGATTTGGTATTGTTGGCGTGAACGCAAATTACAACATTGAATCATTTATTGAAAAACCCGAGAAGCCTCCTGAAATTCCAGATAAACCCGGTTATTCATTTGTAAACATGGGTATTTACATTTTCAATGCATCTTTGCTCAGAGATGTTTTCCATGAAATGGATACAAAGAAAGTTAAAAGCCATGACTTTGGCAAAGATGTTATCCCCTACTTAGTTAAAACCGGCAGGAATGTAGTTGCTTATAAATTCAAAGATGAAAATAAAAAGAACAGACCTTATTGGAAAGACATAGGTACTATTGAATCGTATTACGATGCCAGTATGGATTTGATTAGTGTTTCTCCGGAATTCAATCTTTATGATGATAACTGGCCTATTAGAACTTACCAGTACCAATTCCCTCCGGCAAAAACAGTATCTCATGAAGGGGAAAGAGTCGGTAGGACATTGAATTCTTTAATCTGCGATGGATGTATTATTTCCGGCGGTCTTGTGGAACGATCACTTCTTGGACCAAATGTAAAAGTAAACTCCTTTTCCTACATTACAGATTCTATCATAATGAACAACTGCAATATCGGAAGGCATGCAAGAATCAGAAGAGCCATTATAGATAAGAATGTTCATATACCCGAGGGATATGAAATTGGATTTGATTCGATAACTGATGGTAAAAAATTCAGATTAACAGAAACAGGTATTGTGGTTATTTCTAAGAATATGACCCTGTCCTGACCATTATTATTTTTTGTCCATAATCCCAGGCATAAATAGGAAGTGTAAGTATTTGGGTTTTATCATCTGAGTAAGAATTTAATATTTGAATTATCTATAATTTCAAATATTTTTATGGATTCCCGCCTCCGCGGGAATGACAATTGTAGGTTTTCACGCAGGCTCTAAATGCCTGGGCTATGACTGCTCTAAAAATCTATTCCTCCAACAATCCAATATTCCAGCAATCCAGCAATGCTCTCACTTTTATCTTTTTCCTTTTACCTTTTACCTTTCTCCTCTTTTATCTTATTTTTGTTATAAATAAATAAGATGAGTAAATGTCTCCTGATTTAGAATCCAAACTTAAAGACCTCCCTGAAAAGCCTGGTATTTACCAGTTCAAAAATGAGAAAGGGAAAGTTATTTATGTGGGTAAAGCGCGGAACTTAAAGAGCCGTGTAAAAAGTTACTTCCATTTGAGTGTGGATTCTCCAAAGACGATTGCCCTCGTCTCAAAAATTACTGACCTTGAACTGATTGTTACCGATAATGAAATTGAAGCCCTTGTACTTGAAAACAATCTTATAAAACAGTTTAACCCCAGGTACAATGTTAACCTCAAGGATGATAAATCATTTCCTTACATTAAAGTTACCAATGAACCTTTCCCCAGGATATATCCAACCCGCAGGATTATACAGAGACGGTTCTAAATATTTCGGTCCTTATACTGATGTTAAGAATATGAAATACAGCCTCCGTATGATAAACCAGATATTCAAGATAAGGAACTGCAAATTGAATATTACAGATGAGGCAATAGAAAAGAAAAAATTCAAGGTATGCCTTGAATATCATATCGGCAGGTGCGGGGGTCCCTGTGAAGGACTCGTGACAATGATGGAATATTCTGAGATGGTCTCGGAGGTTGTAAAACTTCTAAAAGGAAAAACTGATGACCTGATAAAGGATCTTAATTTTAAGATGCAGGAAAAGGTTAAGAACCTTGAATTTGAAAAAGCTGCAGAGCTGAGAGACAAAATTGATAAGCTTAGTGCTATTTCTTCTAAACAGAAAGTAGTTAGTGAAGACCTTGATGACAGAGATGTTATTTCAGTTGCGTATGAAGGCAAAGATTCTGCCTGTTCTATCTTTAATATCAGGAATGGTAAAATTGTAGGGAAGAAACAATTACACTTAGGAATTGAAGTTACGCAGGACCTTCAGGAAATTTATACTGCAGCCATAGAATTTTATTATAATGAATATGTTGAAATACCCGATGAAATTCTACTTGAGATAGAGCCCCTGGATCAGGATACATTATTAGAATGGCTTACTCTGAAAGCAGGTCATAAAGTAAAATTTATTGTTCCGCAGCGGGGTAATTTAAAATCACTGGTAAATATGTGCAGGGAGAATGCAAATTACCAGCTTAAAGAAATTCAGATTCAAAAAATGAAAACCGAGGGACAAATTCCCTACGCAGTATCAGCACTTCAAAGAGACCTTAGACTAAAAGTCCTTCCGAAGAAAATTGAATGTTTTGATATTTCCAACCTGCAGGGTTCAGATACAGTGGCTAGTATGGTAGTGTTCGAGGATGGTAAACCAAAGAAAAGTTTGTACCGGAAATTTATTATAAATTCAGTTGATGGACCCGATGATTTTCAAAGTATGCGGGAAGTTATTACAAGAAGATATACCCGGCTGAAAGAAGAAAATAATCCTTTGCCTGACTTAATTATGGTTGATGGTGGTAAAGGTCAGCTTTCCAGCGCTATTGAGGTTCTGGATGAACTTGAATTTAAGAACTATAATATAATAGGACTGGCAAAAAGGCTTGAGGAAGTTTTCTTTCCCGGTAACTCTGATCCCGAATCAATACCTAAAACCTCATCCGGCTTAAAGCTTCTGCAGCAGGTCAGGGATGAGGCGCACCGGTTTGCAATTACCTTCCACAGATCAAGGAGAAGTAAAAGAACAATTAAAACCGAACTGACAGATATAAAAGGAATTGGACCGGCAACCGCTGGTTTGCTTCTTAAAGAACTTGGCAGTGTTGAAGCAATTAAAAACACTGACCGCGAGGGGCTTGAAAAATTAGTCGGTAAAAAGAAAGCTGACATACTATTGCATTATTTTAATGACTCAGTCCCAACCGAAGCAAAAGAAGAGGCTTAATTACAAGCAATTGTTCACTTTTTTGTCCACTAAAGTCCACTAAGCTCCACTAACGTCCACTAAAGCAGCCATTTCCCGGTAGTTTCTCTTTAATCTCTCCAATTGCATCCTATAGCGCGTACGATTAGGATGCAAACAATTTATGGTATCAACTAATATATTTGGTTAAAAAGTGTTATTTTTTCAAGTGTTCTCTTCAATAAATATTATCATGAAGATAAAATGTTAAAATTCATTATTATAGCTCTACTGATATTCCTGACAGCAGGATGCAATAAACCTGTCAGGGAATACACTAAACCTCAGCTAAATGAAATAAAACTCAAAGAATTTGCCGCGCTTGCTATAAATGGGGATAGAAATTATAATGACACATTATCCGGCTTAATCGATTATTCTCTTCCTATCAATTCTAATTTTAATGATCTTAAAATTGACAGGATTCATACACCTCTAAACAAAACATACTTCACTATTTTAATTGAGTATCCCAATCCTGTTTATAACAGGTTTGCGGTTTATGATTCTTCCCTGAACCTACTGCTGCTCGATAAGTCTCTGAATGGAATTCTCCGGATGAAAACTGTATCGGTTAATAATCTTTTTCTAATTGAAGTTGATGAATCCTTTTTATCCAAAGATATACTTTCGCTTAACCGTGTCTCTCTTTACAAAGTTGATTCTCTTATAACTTTATGTTTCAGAGAGTATACCAGTTTAACTTCTTCAGATAATCAGTACTATCAGAAAATTTCAGAGATTTCTCCTGAAAGAATAAAAACTGACCTATCCAGTGTAAAATCATCTCCATTAACGAATAAATCTGAAATCTTTACCTTTAATGATAATTTGAAGAAATACTTAAGTCCTGACCAGATATTCTTTAATTTTATAAAGAATAAAGTAAATAGTATAAAACGAACTTCTGATCGTCCGGAAATAACTGATGATAAATCTGTACTTCAATCAATCGGCATTACTAAAGATGCGGATACAATTAAAACTGCTTCAAATATAAATACAAAGGCTGGCTATTCTCTAACTCTTACTGAGGGATGGAAAGAGATCAGGGATATTACTCAAGTTGGTTTACCCGATAAACTAAAAGGGACTAAATATTATCACCCAGAATCAGGTGCCAGTATATTTATTGCGCCAATCTCTATAAATGATTCTGCGGAGGCTTTTGTAAGAGCAAAACTTGGTCATGTAGTTCAGGGAAAATATAAGGTCAGGGCTTCTGAGAAAGTTGAACAAGGTAAGTATTTTATCCAATATTTTGAATTAAGTTTCGGAAATGCCAGGTATTTGCTCATCTTCGAGTCTTCAAAGTATACGTATGAAAAATATAAATCAATGTACAATGACATTATAAATTCATTTGAAATTAAAAGCTGAATGAAATGAATATTTATTTAATCAGACATAGTGAAGCAGAAAATATTTCCAAAGGTCTCAGAGATTTTGACCGCAAACTTACTCAGGAAGGTGAAAAGCGGACAAAGTATGCAGCTCAATACTGGAAAAATTTAATATCTGAATTCGATTACATACTATCCTCCCCATATGTCAGAGCATTGCAGACAGCTAATATTATTGCCTCCGTTTTTAATTATCAGAACGAAATCCATTCAGACAGGAAACTCGGCAGCGGATGCGATACTGAAGATCTTATCGAAATAATTAATTCCTTCGATGGAAATAATATAGCTTATGTGGGACATCAGCCTGATCTTTCTAATCACTTATCCGCGTTAATTTCCGGCTGCGGTGCTTTCGCTGAGTTCAAGAAAGGGGCTATTGCTAAAATAAGTTTCCACAATAAAGTTAAGGAAGGAAAAGGAGTGCTCGAATTTTTAATTCCGCAGAATATCGTTAATCCAAAATAAAAAACCGGGCAGACGGTTACACATACTTCGTACTTACCGCTGCTTCCTTCCGGACCTGACGGGATTGGGCACTAATATGTTAACCGGTACCCGGTTAAAAAGTTACAAAATCAGGTTACAAAGATTGATATTTTTCCCCTCTATTCCAAATGCTTCCAAAACACTACTGCTTTTTATTCTGTTTGCTTAAAGTGTTTCTTTCCCAGAACACTTCGCCATCAAACCCCTGAATGTTTTTATCAGTTTCTGCCTGCTCAAGTCTTTTTTCTGCAAGACAGCAGTATTCAGTATCAACTTCAACCCCGCAATAATTTCTGCCAAGCTTTTTAGCTGTAACAGCAGTAGTACCTGATCCAAGGAAAGGATCAAAAATCATATCTCCTTTATTGCTGCTAGCAAGAATTATTTTGGCTAATAGTTTTTCAGGTTTCTGAGTTGGATGATCAGTATTCTCCGGCATTGACCAGAACGGCACAGTAATGTCGGTCCAAATATTAGAGGGAGATGTTATCCTGTAATTTCCTTTAGCTGATTGATCCCAGTCTTTCGGTTTACCTTCAACATCCTTATAAGGAGCAAGTACCTGTCTCTTAATTTTAACATCCTCCAGGTTGAACTTAAATTTTGCTCCGGGGGTAAAAAACCAGATATCTTCTGAACAGTTTTTCCAGTTCTGTTTTGCTCCTCTTCCCTTCTCCCTTTCCCAGGTTATCCTGTTCTGTACAAGTAAATATTTTTTGGCAATATTATAGATAGCAGGGCTTGACTTCCAGTCACCGCAGATGTAAACTGAAGCATCAGGCTTAAGCAGTCTTATTAATCCCGGCAGCCATGATTCTATATATTGTTCATATTCCTCAGGACACATCTCCTTAAAGGAGTTTGAATTGAATTGCTTTTGAATATTATAGGGAGGATCAACAAAAAGAAGATCAATGAAACCTGAAGGAAGAAATTCTATTACATTAAAAAGATCCTGGTTAATAATTTTATTCTTTAATTGATCTTTACCCGCAGGGTGATTGATTGTAACGATTCTATTTTTATAATTATTAACCTCTTCAGAACTAAGATTAACTGTTCTATTCATCGGAGCTCTTTTTCGGATTTCCATCAGACGTTACTATACTTCTCTTTTAGGACTTCAAGTTCACCTATTATTATCTCAAAATTATGAATCAGTTCGCCGTTTAGTCTGATAGTCTCATCATTAAATATATTTTCTTTCCCGTTGTTCTCTAATGCCTTACTTATTTCTGTAAGAACCTCAATCCCCAGTGTAACACTGCTGCCTTTAAGTTTATGAGCCCAGAAACGGAGTTGCTCAGCATCTTTATTATCAACAGAAGAATTAATGTTGCCTATTATTTTAGGAAGATCCAGAATATATATATCAAGAAGTTCAATGAAAAATGTAACATCTTCCGGGGATTCAATATCGCAAAGGAAGGTTATATTCTTCTCATCAATAATTTTGTTATGTCCCTTCTCTATCCTCAGGCTCTCTAAAACATTATTTTTATGTTCTGTAATCCGTTCCCCCCATTTTATGAGGATGTCCTGCATATCTTCAACCCTGACAGGTTTACTGATATAATCATCCATGCCGGCTTGTAAACAAATTTCCTTGTCACCCTGCATGGCATTTGCTGTCATAGCAATAATTTTAGGACGATCTTCCAGCAGGATCTCATCCTGAATTAATTTAGTTGCCTCAAAACCATCCAATTCCGGCATAAGTATATCCATAAATATAATATCATAATGGATCTTCCTAACTGCATCAATTACTTCGTAACCGTTAGCGGCTATATCAGCCCTGTAGCCCATTCTTGATAATATTCTGATAGCCACTTTTTGATTTACAACATTATCCTCGGCAACCAAGATTTTAAGGGGTCGTTTATCTCCAAGTGTTGTGTCAATTTTTAACTGTCTTGGCGCCTTTTCTAATTGTGAAGCCGGAGATTCCGTCAAAGCATTTATCAGACTATCATAAAGCTGACTTTGTTTTATTGGTTTGTTTAGGTAACCAGATAATTTAAGATCTTTATAACGGTTTATATCTTCTTTCTTACCAACTGAAGTGAGTATAATAATGGGAATGTTAGCTCTGTTTTTTAGATTTCTTATCTCTCTGGAAAGTTCTATTCCATCTAACCCGGGCATCAGGAAGTCCAAAATACATAGGTCATATTTATCATCGCTCTGCATCCATTTAAGTGCTGTTAGTGAACTTTCAGTTGCTACAGGTACCAACCCCCAGTTTTCCAGCTGAGCGTTTAAAATCCGGCGGTTTGTAAAGTTATCATCAACTACCAGTACTCTTTGTCCCTTTAGCTGTGGTAGACTTTTAAGATAAATTTTTTGCTGGGAAGTAACGGACTGTGTATTTATTGTAAAATAAAATGTGGATCCCTTTCCAGTTTCACTCTCTACCCAGATCTTACCACCCATCATTTCTGAAAGACGTTTACTTATTGCTAATCCAAGACCAGTTCCGCCATGTGTACGAGTTGTAGATGTATCTACCTGGCTAAAGGATTTAAATAGCTTGCCCATTTTATCAGCAGGAATTCCAATTCCTGTATCTTTAATCCCGAACAAGATTTCATAATCATTTCCCTTCATATGTTTTGCTTTCACAAAAACAAATACTTCACCTGTCTCAGTAAATTTGATAGCATTATTAATCAGGTTTGTTAAAATCTGTCTTAATCTTGTAACATCACCGTTGATTGAAACCGGTGTATTATTTTCTATCAGGTATGCAAGATCAAGACCTTTCTCTGATGCTTTAGAACTCATTAGGTCAAGTGAATCTTCTATGCAGTCTCTAAGATCAAAGGGCTGATATTCAAGGTCCAGTTTATTTGACTCAATCTTGGAGAAGTCAAGAATATCATTTATAACAACAAGCAGCTGGTCCCCGCTGACACGGATTGTTTCAATATATTCTCTTTGATCATCAGTCAGAATTGTATCAAGTAACAGCCCGGTCATCCCGATTACACCATTCATAGGAGTTCTGATTTCATGGCTCATAAGAGCAAGAAATTCACTTTTAGCCCTTGCTGCGCTCTCCGCTTTAATTACGGCTATATCTAATTCCCTGTTCTTTTCTATTAGTTCTTCCCTGATATTATTATTGTTAATTACCGATCCCAGAGATGCAGCCATGGTCATAAGGAGTGATTCTATGCTTGTACTCCATATCCTGTCTGTTGTACATTCATCAAACCCTATAAATCCCCAGTACTTTTCGTTAACAAATATTGGAACAATAATTATAGATTTTATATTCTGATCAAGAAATGAATCACGGGATTCAGAAGGAAGATCCTTTATCAGGAATTTTATTGTGTTCCCCCTGGATAAATTATCATATAACCTAAGGCTTTCAAAGCGGCCATAGGAAAGTTTCTTTATTGATAATGTCTCTAGCTGTAATTCTGATTTCCCCGTTACCCATTCATACAAGGGTATAACGTACATTTCTTCAGTTTCTACATCTTCCTGATGCTGGTAAATATAAACACGATCAACTTCTGCTGCCTTCCCTAATATACTCAGGGCTTTGTTAAATCCTTTTTCACTATCATGTTCACTAATTAACGTTCTTACTGCTTCAGAAATTCCCTGCAGCAATATATCTCTTTTTCTAATCTCAACTTCATGCGATTTTCTTTCAGTGATATCCCTGAAGATACTTAATACCAATGGTTGACCGTTATTTTCAACTAAAGTATTTGTTATCTCAAAATCTAAATAATCACCATTCCAGACGTGGTCCCTGACTTCAATTTTAGGAGCATTAATTCTATCTTCAAAATTACTTAAATACCTGTTTAAAACTATTTCCCCGTATTCAGGAGTAAATACAACAGTAAAGGGTTTCCCTTCCAGATCAGCTTTTTCCATAAAAAACATCCGGGCATAAGCCTCATTGCATATAACAATTTTCCCTTCACTGTCTGTAAGCAGCAAACCATCTGATGATTTTTCCCAAATATTCCTGAAGGTATTCTCTGATGAGATAAGTCTTTGTTCATCTAAAAGACTTTGAGTAATATCCCGAAATGTCCCCTGACCATAAACTTTTTCATTAAATTCAATTATTTTACCATTAACATCAACAGGGACAAGATGTCCATCTTTATGAATAATGAAAGTTCTGAAATTAATTATCTCCTTATCCCTGAATAATTTATGCAGTTCCGCAAAATGCGCTTTTTGTCTGTCTGCCGGTATAAATTCTGTAAAAGGTCTGCCAAGAATTTCTTCCGGTTTATATCCAAATACATCTTCGCAGGAAGGACTTATAAAAATCATTTTCCCTGTTTTGGATAACCGGAAAATTACATCGAGTGAGGCTTCCGAAATTAGTGAATACTCATATATTTTCTCAATGAATTTCTCAATAATCCCGGACAATTTGGCATTAATTTCTACACGGTCTGACGAATTATCAGGAATAGTTTTTATCTCTTCTACAAGAGAGTATATTTCCTGTATATCTTTTTCCAGGTTTTTATTAATAGTCTTACCCTTATTCAATGTATATTGTCAAAATTGGTAATTAAATTGCACGCAATTTACAGAAATTTCTAATTGAAAACAGAAAACTTTAGGTGGGTTTTTAAATAATGAATGCAAATAAAACTGACCTTTTGAAAAGCCTATATTTTGTAAAACCTCAGAGGTAACCTGCAATCATCGGTTCACTTACCTCTGAGGTTTTTTAATATCAAATCCTAAGAAATACTTTTATTCTTCTAACGTAGAAATATTTCCCGGATCTTGCCCCAATGCTTTTGCTTTAAGCAGCCGGCGCATAATCTTTCCGCTTCGGGTTTTTGGAAGGCTATCAACTATCTCAATATGTTCGGGTTTAGCTATCGGACCGACTTCGTGCCCTACGTGTTGGCGCAGGTCTTCAATCAGATGATCAGTTCTTTCA
Source organism: uncultured Ignavibacteriales bacterium (assembly GCA_963786395.1). GTDB lineage: Bacteria > Bacteroidota > Ignavibacteria > Ignavibacteriales > Ignavibacteriaceae > Fen-1301. Next base: position 149,822 of record CAWAZD010000017.1, read on the forward strand.
ACTCCGTTCCTCAAAATAACATAAGCATAAATCGCATTGCCCTTTACTTCATGAGGAAGTCCAATAGCAGCAGCTTCTGCAACTGCGGGATGACTTACAAGAGCACTTTCAATTTCGGCTGTTCCAAGTCTGTAACCAGAAACTTTTATAACATCATCTACTCTTCCTATAATCCAAAAATATCCATCCTCATCTTTCCTTGCGGAATCACCCGTAAGATAGACTCCGGGGAATTTACTCCAATACTGATTTACATACCGGTCAGGATCCTTATAAATTGTTCTGATCATTGCCGGCCATGGAGTTCGGATTACTAAAAAGCCTTCTTCATTTGGTCCTACAGGCACACCATTCTCATCAAGTATATCCATTACTAATCCCGGGAAAGGAAATGTTCCTGAGCCTGGCTTAAGTGGAACACTTGGCATAGGTGTTATCATAAACATGCCTGTTTCCGTCTGCCACCATGTATCCATGATAGGACAATTTTCTTTTCCAATCACTTTATGATACCATCTCCATGCTTCCGGATTTATTGGTTCGCCTACACTGCCTAATAAACGCAAAGAAGAAAGATCATGCCTGTTCGGCCACGCTTCGCCGAATCGCATAAGACCGCGGATTGCTGTAGGAGCAGTGTATAATATATTTATTCCATACTTCTCTATCATTGACCACCAGCGGTTAGGATATGGAAAAGTAGGAGCTCCTTCATAAATAAATGAAGTTGCACCATTAAGCAGTGGACCATATACAATATAACTATGCCCGGTTATCCATCCAGGATCAGCTGCGCACCAGTACCTGTCCTCTTCATGAATATCAAAAACATATTTCAATGTTGAATAAACACCAACCATGTAACCACCATGCGTATGAAGAATCGCTTTTGGTTTACCTGTTGTTCCTGAAGTGTACAACATAAACAAGGGGTCTTCAGCATCCATTATTTCAATGTTGCAGGAATTACTTGCTATCGGAAGAGCCATTAGTTCATGATACCACATGTCCCTGCCTGATTCCATATTTATTGGCTGCCCGGTTCTTTTTACAACAAGACAACTTTCAACTGTTGCTGCCCTTTGGAGTGCTTCATCAGCTATCTGTTTTAACGGTATAATTTTGCCCCTTTGATATGCACCATCTGCAACAATTAAAATCTTTGACTGGCTGTCTTCCAATCTCTCGTGAAGTGCCTCAACAGAAAATCCTCCATAAACCACAGAATGTATCGCCCCTATTCTTGCACATGCAAGCATACCTATTACTAATTCCGGTATTCTTCCCATGTAAAGTGTTACCCTGTCTCCTTTCTTTACACCAAGACTCCGTAGTACATTTGCAAATTTGCAGGTCTCCCTTCTCATAGCAAAATATGACAATGCGCGGAAATCGCCGTTCTCACCCTCCCATATAAAGGCAAGTTTGTTTCTCCTTGGTGTATTTACATGAACATCCAGACAATTATAGGCAATGTTTGTTTTACCACCTGTAAACCATTTATAAAATGGTTTCTTGCTGTCATCCAGAACTTTATCCCATTTCTTGAACCAATGAAGGTTCTTAGCTTCTTTTGCCCAAAAACCCTCCAGGTCTTCAGATGCAAATTTTACTAATTCATCATAGTCTTTGGAATAAGCCTTCTTGAGAACATCTTTTGATGGATAAAAAACTTCACCGGATAATACTTTGTCAGTCATGTGGTACTCCATTTTTTATGGATATGAATGTTGTTAATTAAAATTATATAAACTTACTTTAATGCTATTGCTAATTTATATTTCAATTATATAAATATGTAATAATGACCTTCTTTATAGCGTGATATAAGTCACCTTGAAACTCTTACTCCAGCCTCGAATTTTCTTTAATGAGGCTGTCTCAAAAGGCCCATTTGTCATTCTGATCCCGACTTGTCAGGAGAAGAATCTGCATTTTATAAACAATTGGTTAGATTCTTCAGTCGCTCTTCTATATCATACTGTTACATCAATTTAATATCTCAGCAAATATTCTAACTGTTCCTCAAATCTTTTCACAGGAAGAAAATTATTTTCTAATGAACTGGCAAAAGGAACCGGAGTATCAAGACTTCCTGATCTCACTACAGGAGCATCAAGATATTCAAAGCAATGTTCACTTATCCAGGCTGCTATTTCCCCGCCAAATCCCCCCGTTAAATTATCCTCATGTAATATCATCACCTTCCCGGTTTTCTTTACTGAATCCATTACTGCCTCCTTATCCCACGGCATAAGACTTCTAAGATCAATCAAATCAGCTGAAATATTTCCTGATTCTTTAAGAACCTGCTTAGCCCAGATTACTCCCATTCCATAAGTAATTATACTTACATCTTCACCTTCAATTTCTATTTTGGCTTTACCAATTTCTACTGAATAATAATCATCAGGAATTTCTTCAGTTATAGTTCTGTATAATGCTTTATGTTCAAAGTACATAACAGGATTAGGATCTTCTATAGCGGCTATTAACAAACCCTTTGCGTCAAAAGGATTAGATGGGTAAACAACTTTTAATCCCGGTGTGTGCGTAAACCAGGCTTCATTAGATTGTGAATGAAATGGTCCGGCACCAACACCGGCACCTGTTGGCATTCTTATTACAACATCGGCATTTTGTCCCCACCTGAAATATATCTTTGCAAGATTATTAATTACCTGAGTGAACCCGCTTGATATAAAATCAGCAAACTGCATTTCTATTACTGATTTACCTCCCATAATAGAATATCCTAACCCGCTGCCGATTATTGCCGATTCACATAAGGGAGTATTTCTGATTCTTGCTTTTCCGAATTTATCAACCAAACCTTCCGTAACCTTGAATACTCCTCCATATTCAGCAATGTCCTGCCCCATTAAAATCAATTCGGGAAAATGTTCCAGGCATTGAGATAATGCATCTGATATTGCCCCGATAAATCTTTTATTACTCCTTGGAGAGACAGTTTGATTTACCTCTTTTGATTCTTTAATTGTATGTATGGTTTTATTATTCTCAGGTGCATATATTTCATCGGTTCCATTCAAAATATCTGGAATAATTTGCGGCTCCCCATATGATATTTCCCACTCCTTATCAACAAGTATATTAAAATTCTCTCTGGTTTTATTTATAAACATCTCATCAATAATATTCTGCTTCTTAAGGAAGTCCTCATAATTATCAACCGGATCTTTTACTTTCCATTCTTCCAGCAACTGTTTTGGAATATATGAATGTCCCCGAAGCTTCCTCATGCCCTCTCATTCTGAATGTCATAGCTTCAATAATAACCGGTCTTTTATCCAACCTTATTATTTCGGCATATTTATTTATCGTTCTATATACTTCAAGAACATTATTCCCCTCAATCCTAACAGCTTCAACTCCATAGCCTATTCCCTTATCGACTAATTCTTTGCATTTAAATTGTTCGTTGATGGGTGTAGAGAGTCCGTATCCGTTATTCTCTATCAGAAAGATTACAGGTAAATCCCATACCGCAGCTACATTCAATGCTTCATGAAAATCCCCCTCACTCGTCCCCCCCTCACCCGTAAAAACAATTGAACATTTCTTTTCCTTGTGCAAACTATACCAAAGTGAAATTCCATCTGCTACTGCAAACTGAGGTCCAAGATGGGATATCATCCCAACGATGTGATGTTCTTTGGATCCAAAATGAAAAGATCTGTCTCTTCCTTTAGTAAATCCCCTTTCCTTTCCCTGAAATTGCGAAAATAAAGTGTGCAGTGGAATCTTCCGGACTGTAAATACTCCAAGGTTCCGGTGCATAGGTAAAATATATTCATCTCTGTCCATCGCCATAGCAGCCCCAACCGAAATTGCCTCCTGCCCCATTCCGGAAAACCATTTAGTTATCTTTCCCTGACGTAAAAGCTTTAACTTTTTTTCTTCAATTATCCGGGGAAGAAGAAGTTCTTTATAGATTGAAATTAATATATTATCGTCAAAACCTTCTCTGTCAAATATCATTTCATTCCAGGCTAATCTATTATAATTTAAGTACTTAATATTATAAAAACCCGCCCGCCTTAATGTGATCTCATCACGGACATTTCCAGATAATCCTGAATGATACTCTTTTTTTTACCTTAAGTATTTTACAAATGATTCGATTACAAAACGATTTCAAAACGATTTTTTATAAAGAAATGATGACTTTAATAGTACTATATGAGTGATAATTGGATATTTGCCCGTAACAAAAGTTCTGCTTCCATTAAATCTGTACGATTTCTATATGGGAAAGTTCAACAGCGACTCCCGTACTTTATGCTATTTTCTTCTTCCATTTTCATAACTTTGAATTTAGAAAAAAGCAAAATGAGTTGATAATTGGAACTACCCCTTAATATTTTAAATAAATACTTCGGCTTTACTGAATTCCGTGGTGAACAGGAAAATATAATAAACAGGATCGTTAACGAGCACGGGCATTCTCTGGTTCTGATGCCCACAGGCAGCGGGAAATCACTTTGCTATCAGGTGCCTGCAATGATGCTTGAAGGAGGAACAATTGTTATAAGCCCGCTAATTGCCCTCATGCAGGATCAGGTTGATGCCTTAAAGAAAAAAAACATCCCGGCGGGATTCATAAACTCTACCCTTTCCAAACAGGATAGAGAACTTCGGTTAGAACAATTCATTTCAGGAAAACTAAAACTTCTATATATAACCCCTGAACGATTCAGGAAAAAGGAATTTACTGACAGAATAAAAGAAAAGAATATTTCACTTCTTGCTATCGATGAAGCTCATTGTATTTCAGAATGGGGACATGATTTCCGACCTGATTATTCACGACTGGGTGAGTTCAGAAAGTTAATAAATAATCCGCTTACTATAGCACTTACTGCAACTGCTACTCACGAGGTCCAACAGGATATCATCAAAAAGCTAAACCTCACTGAAAATGAGACAAAGATATTCCATCAGGGAATTGAAAGACCAAATCTGCGCCTTGAAGCTGCTGATATTTTCGATGAAAAGGAAAAACTTCCAATTATATATGACGTTAATAATAGGTACCACGGCTCGGGAATTATTTATTTTGCACTGATACAAACGCTTGAGCGCTTCTCTGAAAAACTGGGTGATAAAAAATATAGACATGGAACATACCATGGCAAACTTCCGGATCAAATCAGAAAAAGAAGACAAAGGGATTTCTTAGGCGGCAAAGAAAATCTGATCCTTGCAACCAATGCATTCGGTATGGGAATAGATAAACCGGATATCCGTTTTGTTATCCATGCTGAAGTTCCCTCTTCCATCGAATCCTACTATCAGGAGATCGGGCGCGCAGGCAGAGATGGAGAACATTCCTTATGCCTTCTGCTGTATAACCAGGAAGACCTTTATACTCAGATGGAATTTATTAAGTGGTCTAATCCCGGTACGGATTTTTATTATGCACTGTTTGATCTTTTACAAAGAGATCTGCAAAGAGCTAACTCGGAAGGCATTGATTTTTTAAGGGAACAAATGAATTTCAAAAACCGAAAGGATTTCAGAATTGAAACTGCCTTAAGTATGCTTGACCGTTACACAGTTACTGAAGGTTCAATTGAAAATAAAAACCTTTCAATTGTTGATGAACTACCTGAGCAGCTCCAGGATGATATATTCATGAAAGAAAAACTTCTGAACGATAACAAGAAACTTCTTTCAATGGTAAATTATTTCAGAAGCAATGAATGCCGGCGGGTATTTATTTCAGATTATTTTGGATTCCCAGGTGAAAAGCCCTGCGGTAATTGCGATAACTGTACTAAAAATCAAAGGGAATCCTGATTTGGTTGTACAACTTTGGCACTATCCTATATTGTTCCTAACAGCTTTTATTGCCGGCTTAGTCGATTCTATTGCTGGCGGCGGCGGAATAATTACTCTTCCTGTGTTTTTAAGTCTTGGCTACCCGCCTCACCTTGCACTTGGGACTAATAAATTCCAGGCAAGTTTCGGAAGTTATACCGCTTCATATTACTATATCAAAAAAGATGTCGTTAACTTAAAAGCCTGCTTTGTTGGAATCCTTTTCACTTTAATTGGATCAGCAATAGGTACATGGACTGTTCAGCAGGTTAGCAGCGATGTTCTGAAATATATTATCCCTTTTCTTTTAATCGCTATAATTATTTACTCTTTTATAAAAACTAATCTTGGAGAAGATGATCTTCATGCCAGGATGAATGAAAATATATTTTACTTTATTGCCGGAATCTGCCTTGGATTTTATGACGGTTTCTTTGGCCCGGGTGTTGGAAGTTTCTGGGCTATTGCTTTCGTTATTGGGCTTGGTTTTAATTTAAGAAAAGCAACCGGCTACACCAAAGTAATGAATTTCACCAGTAATATTGTCTCTTTAATAATTTTTATTATTGGCGGGTATGTTGTATTTACTGCAGGTATTGTGATGGCTGTCGGTCAAATTGCCGGTTCTAAATTGGGAGCTGAATTAGTAATTAAAAAAGGTGTGAAATTTATCAGACCCATCTTTATAACTATCGTAATTCTAACAACATTAAAAATTATTTATGACAGGTTTCTACTTTAAGATGTGACTAAAATTGTATGGATAAATTTATGCAGTTCTATTTATTCCAGAGTATTTATTTTTGGATAAATAAGAGTTCAAAAAATCATGCCCTTTTGAACTAACTTTAGCTGCCGGAATCGCTCCCTCATTTCCGGCAGCTTTTTTTTAATTGCGCGAAGCGATTGTCATCTCCTCCTTTTTCCTTTTAACTTTTACCTTTTACCTTACTTATCCTATCTCATCCGGTTCAATGTGAACAGTTACCTTGCTGGTAGGAATCAACTTCGATATTTCTTCTTCAACACTTTCTGAAATACTATGGGCTTTTTCTATAGATAATCCTTTATCTACATGTATATTTAACTCAACAAATTGGGTTGAGCCAGATTCCCGCACCCGCAAATCATGAAATTTTAACACACCCGGTATAGATTTAATTGCCTGGTTTAATTGTTCAACTATCCGGTCAGGAGCTCTGTCCATAAGTGCATCAAAAGCTTTCCTCCCCATCCTGTAACTTACACTCAATACAATCATAGCCACAAAAAGTGCGGCAATTGAGTCAGCATAAAAGAATTTAAAAGCCGCACCGGCTAATCCGAATAAAACAACACATGAACTCCATATATCAGTTGAAAAATGAAGTGCATCAGCTTCAAGTGCCTGACTGTTATATTGTCTTGCAACTTTGTAAAGAGCTCTTGATCTTGTTATGTCTACAATTATTGAAGTTGCTATTACTATAAAACTCCATACTGTAACTTCAATTTCAATATTTTTGGTAATAAGACGATGACATGCTTCGAATATAATCCAGACACATGTTACAACTAAAAGAAATGTCTCTATCAATGCAGAAATGTTCTCTATCCTGCCATGTCCATAATTGTGTTCCTTATCCGCAGGTAAATCGGAAAACTTAACAGCAAAAAAGGTTATTACTGCTGCTATCAGGTCCAGTCCTGAATGGAGCGCTTCCGATAATATTCCAAGACTTCCGGTAAGAGCACCGATAATCAGTTTGATTGATGTAAGAAATATTGCAGCCAGTACAGAAGAAAACGCAATACTTTTCTTATGTTCTGTACCAGATTCTGTTGTTTCCATACGGATAATTTAATTGTTTATTAAAGCTTTGCTAAAATAAATAAAATAACTTTATAATATGGTTTTCTAATCTATTTTTCTTTATTATGTTTAACTATGAAATTGAGTGAAAAGTAGCATGAAAAAGTATTACCTGATAGGTGGACTGTTGGTCTTATCTGTATTCATTGCAATTATATACAACAGAATTACTCAGATCAGGGTTGAAGTAACTGATATTTCTTCTGATTATGCTAATAATAAACCCGAAGCAGATGCAAAGTATTTGGATAAAACTATCTATGTGGATGGAGTAGTTAAAGCGTATTATAAAGTACTTGGGACAAGAAATGTCCTTGAGCTTGATACTTACAATACAGGTAAGAATGTCTTTTTCTTTTTCACTAATGAAAAAGAAGAGAATATTGCCGGGCAGCTTCAGCAGGGTGATAAAGTAACTGTTAAAGGAAAATGCCTCGGGACTAACTCGTACGTCTTTCTTGATGGTGTTAAATTTGAAGTAATTGATATAACTAATAAATTAAGATGAGTCTATTCGGAAAGATCAGAAGAATCTTCATCTTTAATAACGAAGATTCTTCCGTTGAGAAATAATTTCAATGCAGGTCAATAATAAAATCTTACCCCAAGGCGGAACAGCATACCACTCATATCAATAATTCTTTCATAGGTTATTTTTCTCCCGTTATTTGAAGGATCATTTACTTCATATGTCCAGCTTGGCTGAGAATAATGATAAGCAATCTCTCCAAAGACCTCTGACCTTTTACCAATAGCATAAGTTCCACCGGCACCTATACGCCAGTTAAATGAAAATGCCGTATGGAAATCATTTTTGGACGGGTCATCAAAGTTGCTGTAGCTAATAAATAATGCCTCAAATCCTAACCCTCCAAGAGCATATACTTCTGAAAGCGGTGTAATAGGAAATCTAACATTTATATTAGCCATTATAGGGAAATCATGCAGATTAGTACTTGCCTTTAAAAGATTGTTAGTCACTCCAACCGGATATAACTGATCTGCAAAATTAACAACAGTTGCATCCGTATAATTCGAATGGTACCAGTCAATACTCCAGCCGAAACTCACATTTGGATCAAAGAAATGCGATCCCTCGTAACCCACAATAAATCCTGCACCGGCAGAGGATGGGACAAACGATCCCAGTTTTATTGCAGATGTATTCCATTGTGCAAACAACGGTAACGGTAATAATGTTATTAACAACAAGTACTTTTTCATAGTTTCCTCAAATTCGTTTCCTAATTATACTCAAATGAGGTGCCAGACTCAAACTCAAGGCATTGTGCCTTAATTGGACAAATGAACCCGCTAATTGTATTAAAATCAATACATTCTGTCTTATTCAGTATACAATACCTTGCTTTATTTTTCCTCTTAATCCCAGGCATAAATACCTGGGCTAATGAACTATAAAACAAATATTAAATTAGCCCAGTCCTTTAGGACTGGGTAAATGTAATAACCTTAAAATACCTATGCCATTTATGGCATTGGAAACGATACAGAAGACAAAAACTTTCCTTATTTTTAATATCTAATTTATAATTTCTAATTTTTAATTTTTAATTCATCAATGAAAAAAGTATTGTTTATTTGTCTTGGTAATATTTGTCGTTCACCTGCTGCCGAAGGTATAATGCAATCCTTAGTTTTGAAAAACAATCTTCAAGAGAAAATATCAGTTGATTCTGCTGGAACAATTGGTTATCACACCGGTGAATCTCCTGATCCCCGAATGCTAAAGCAGGCATCTGAAAGAGGTTTTGAACTAAATCATAAGGCAAGGAAATTTAACCCGGACAATGATTTCAAAGAGTTTGATTACATAGTCACTATGGATGATCAGAACTATAAAGATGTAAAGAATCTTGATAAAAAGAATATATATTCATCGAAGATTTATAAAATCGCGGAATTCAGTTCTGATCCTAAAGTTAAAACTGTCCCTGATCCTTATTACGGCGGACCTGAAGCCTTCGATCATGTCATTGATATTCTTAAAGATGCATGTTCAAATCTGCTCAATAAAATAAAAGATGAACTTAAGTAATTCTGTTCGAACCAAATTGGAAGAGCTAAAAGGTTCTCCTGTTATTGAAACATTTCCACTTTCCGGCGGGAGTATTAGTAATACCTATAAAATTACATTTGCTGATAAAGAAACATATCTCCTTAAAACAAATAATCAGGAAAATGGAGATATGTTTATAAAAGAGGACCATGGTTTACAGGAATTAAAAAAAGCAGCGGCAATACGTGTACCTGATGTCTTTCATAGTGATTCCAGATTTATTCTACTTGAATTTCTAGATTCTGCACCAAAAGTAAATAATTTCTTTGAAGAATTCGGCAGAAAGTTTGCACTCCTCCATAAATGCACTTCAAAAGAATTCGGATTTTATGAGAATAATTATATTGGCTCCACTCCTCAAATAAACAAACCGGATAATACTTCAAACCTAAACTGGGTGAGTTTTTATTTTACCAACCGTCTCTTATTTCAATTCAGACTACTTGAAAAGAATGGATATGCCGATTCTGCTTTAAGAAATGCTTTCAGTAAACTTGAACAGAAAATTGATCAGATCATTCCTGAATCTGATGCTTCTCCTTCACTTCTTCATGGTGATTTATGGAGTGGAAACTACATGTCTGATGAAAATGGAAATGCATGTCTGATTGACCCCGCAGTATATTATGGAAATCGGGAAGCTGATCTTGCTATGACAAGATTGTTCGGTGGATTCCCGCAGTCATTCTATAATTCATACGATGAAACTTTCCCACTTGAACAAGGATGGCAGTACAGAGAAAACATTTATATGCTGTACCATGTAATGAATCACCTTAATCTTTTCGGCGGCGGATATTATTCCCAAACTCTTTCTCTGATGAAGAGTTATTTATAAAATTATCCTTGCCATTAGAAGTACAGCGAATTTACTCCCTTCTTGCACAGGCATTTACAGCTTGTGTGTAAAACTCCAATTGTCATTCCCGCGAAGGCGGGAATCCATTTCTTAAGTTGTCATCCACTAATTATTTTGTCATCTTCGTCCCGATTCTTGAAAGGCATCGATGAACATTTTATTATTCCCCTATTTGTTAACAATCCGGTAATAATGATTTAATATTATGTTAACAATACAAATGTATTATTAGGTAAATAATTATAAGTTGGTTGTCTTATGAAAATAGTTAAAATCGGAGATCAGGAATGGATGTCTGAAAATCTGAATGTTGGTTATTACCAAAACGGAGATCCCATACCTGAAGTGAAAGATGCAAGGGAATGGGATTCACTAAAAACCGGGGCATGGTGTTATTATAACAATGATCCGGAAAATGGCAGTAAGTATGGGAAATTATATAATTGGTATGCAGTAAACGATAAGCGAGGCTTAGCGCCTAAAGGTTGGCATATCCCGATATATTCCGAATTTCAAACATTAGGGACAAAAGTAAACCGTGATGGTAATGCATTAAAAGTACTTATGCAGTTCAGCGGAAGGTCCTATCAATATAATGTGAGTGGTTTTTCTTCATTAATGTCCGGACGCCGGTGCTATAGGGGTCTCTTTCATGATTTATGCTCTAGTGCTTACTTTTGGAGTTCCTCTGAATTTGGGAAAAACTATGCTCAGAGTATAAACCTATATTCTGATGAAGATATAAATATTTATGAGAATCATGATGATAAGACATTCGGTTTCAGCATTCGCTGCCTTAAAGATCAGTTAACACTTCATTCATTTGAACATAACTGGGTATCAGTTGTAGTGAATAAAAACTGATACAGAAAGTAACTTCTCAATATGAAGCTGACTCCTATGTGTAAAGTTAGGGCACATTCCAGAATTAAAAATAAATTTATAACCAAATTTATTTTATCTATTGACAATTAAATAAGAATATTTTAAATTATTTAACTACAAATGAAATAATTCTTCCTTCAAACCCTAAAGAATCCTGAAGTTATTTACCCGCTAAAGACCTGCTAAATCCCGCTAAATACCCGCTAAAATAAGGACTAGACCATATTTAGAAAGGGTCGAGATAGTATCATCCTAAACCCGGTACAAACTTAGAAGCAACTTGCAGAGTGCGGGAATAATGGGGATAATATGATTTAATGCGGAAATTCTATGAATTGATTACCATTTATGCTTATGAATGGTTGGCTGGCGAATTATAGAGGTTCCTAATTACTTTAGTTTTATGGAAAGGAAACCCGAGAGGGCTAAGTGTTTATAAAACAAGGAGATATGGGGATATTTTGATACCCTTTATGGAAAAAATTATGGGACTTGGCGGAGTAATCTCCGCCCCACCTATTTGATATACTTATTCTTAGCTTGCTGCCTACTTTATAAGCATCATCTTCTTAATCATTGAAAAGTTCTTTCCTGTCGACTGATTAACAGCGGATAAACGATAAACATAAATACCAGAGGATAAATTAGATGCTCCGAAATTTAAGGTATAATATCCTGCTGACTGAGCCTGATTTACAAGTTCAACAACCTTCTGGCCAACTATATTGTAGATGTCCAGAACAACTTTAGCATCTAAAGGTAACTGGTAATCTATCTTTGTTGAAGGATTAAAAGGATTGGGATAATTCTGGCTTATAGCAAAGTCTTTAGGAATTGCTACCGTAGCATTTTCTATACTGCTGTATTGGTATGTGCCGTCATTATCAATCATTTTTATTCTGTATTGATATCTTCCTGATTGAAGATTCATATCGGTACAGGAATAATATTTTGGGGAATTACTTGAACCCGCAGCTTTAACACTTCCGATAGCAGTCCATGAGGCAATTTCATTATTGTTTAAGACAGATCTTTCAATATCAAATTTATTGCTGTTTATTTCTGATTTGGTTGTCCATTTAAGGTTTATATCTCTACCGGCAGTATTAGAGGTAAAGGAGGATAATTCTACGGGGAGAGGATTATTCGGATATGTGAAAGTTCCGATACAGAAGGCTATTGTAGTATTATTAAGGCCAATAAAACCTCCTCCCAGAAATACCTTATTATCTGCAGGGTTAATTTTAATTGTAGAAACAAATCCCCATACACCATTATCAGCTGCAGACAAACTGCTGCCATCCCATTTGGCTATGTTATTTGCTGGGGTGGTACCATCGCCAAGAAAAGAAAATAATCCCCCCACATAAACACCGCTGCCGCTAACGGCAATAGACATTACCTGACCATCTACTCCGTTAGAAGCACCGCCTGGTAAGGTTGACCATGTGCCGGTAGTAGTGTTCCATTTGGCGATGCAATTTGCTGAGGTGGTACCGTCGCCAAGTGTATTAAACAATCCGCCCACATAAACATCGCTGCCGTTTGTGGCTATTGCTAAAACGATATTATTTACTCCATTAGACGCTCCGCTTGTTAATGTTGACCAGGTCGTGCCGTTCCATTTTGCTATGCCGTTTGCAGAGGTTGTTCCGTCTCCAAGTTGATTAAAAAATCCTCCCACATAAACATCACTACCGTTTGTAGCTACTGCATAAACGTCATTATTTACTCCGTTAGATTCTCCGCTTGCTAATGTTGACCATGTGCCGGTAGTAGTGTTCCATTTGGCGATGCAATTTGCTGAGGTGGTACCGTCGCCAAGTGTATTAAACAATCCGCCCACATAAACATCGCTGCCGCTAACGGCAATTGCATGGACCTGATCATTTACTCCGTTAGATGCACCGCTTGTTAATGTTGACCATGTGCCGGTAGTAGTATTCCATTTAGCTATGTTATTTGCTGAGGTGGTACCATCGCCAAGTAAAGTAAATTGCCCACCTACATAAACATCACTGCCACAGACAGCAATTGCATACACGTAATCATTTACTCCGTTAGAAGCCCCAATTGGTAAGGTTGACCATGTGCTGGTAACAGTGTTCCATTTGGCTATGTAATTTGCTGATGCACCGCTGGCAAGTTGATTAAAATACCCTCCTACATAAACATCACTACCGCTAATTGCAATTGCAGTGACCAAAGCATTTACTCCGTTACTACCGCTGCCTACGGCAGACCAGGCACTGCCATTCCATTTGGCAATATTATTAGCCCCGGGCGCGTTGTCGTCAATGTAATTAAAAAATCCACCTGTATAAACATCGGTTCCGTTAACGGCTATTGCAGTAATTTCATATTCTATTCCATATCTGCTTGCTAAGTTGGACCATTCGGTGCCATTCCATTTGTCTACACTATTAGCATAGTTTTCGTGGGTGTCATATGACTCCCCACCCACATAAACATCACTGCCGCTAACGGCAATTGCAGATACATTATACGCTACTCCATTATTGACGCTGCCTGTCAGGGCAGACCAGGTGGTGCCATTCCATTTGGCTATGTGATTTGCTGAGGTGGTTCCGTCGCCAAGCGTAGTAAAAACTCCGCCCACATAAACATCACTGCCGCTTGTGGCTATAGCACAAACGGCATAATTTACTCCATTAGATACTCCGCTTGCTAATGTTGACCATGAGGTGCCGTTCCATTTCGCTATGTGATTTGCTGATGAACCGTCAGCAAGTGTTTCAAACGATCCACCCACATAAACATCGCTGCCGCTAACGGCAATTGCCGAGACGTCATGGTTTACTCCGTTAGATTCTCCGCTTGCTAATGTTGACCATGTGCTGGTAGTAGTGTTCCATTTGGCAATGTAATTTGCTGAGGTGGTACCGTCGCCAAGCATAGTAAATGCTCCACCCACATAAACATCGCTGCCGCTAACGGCAATAGACATTACCGAACTATCTACTCCGTTAGAAGCTCCGCTTGCTAATGTTGACCATGTGCTGGTAATAGTGTTCCATTTGGCTATGTAATTTGCTGAGGTGGTACCGTCGCCAAGCGTAGTAAAAACTCCGCCCACATAAACATCATTGCCGCTAATTGCAATTGCTGTGACCTCACCACCATTTACTCCGTTAATGGCACCGCTTGTTAATGCTGACCATGAGGTGCCGTTCCATTTGGCTATACAATTAGCTTGAATATCACTCACTAAACCGATTGATCCGCCGACATAGATATTACCGCTTTCATCCACCGCCATTGACAAAACAGCTCCCACGGTTCCATTACGACCTGACCCCACAGATGCCCACTCATAAGATGAAGTCCCCTGAGGAGAGTTTATTTTTGAGAATATTGGTTCTTTGTTTTTACCGTAAGTCATTTTATAACCTTTAGTATTAAAAGAACCTTTAGTGTTAGGTTTTATAACACCTGTTCGGTCAAGTATTTCTCCAACGCTTTTATTGGAAATGTCTTGCGAATAAAGATTTAAGAAACATACGGAAAGGACAATTAGGATAGTATATATTTGCTTCAAGAAAAACCTCCTGCAAATTAACCGGTTTATAAATACCTTATGCTAATCAAAACAGAAAATTATCTTGGTCGCATCTCGATTACTAAGAAAGTAACCCCAATATAACAAAGTTTCAATCATTTATTTGCAAAATCCAAACAAAATCAAAACTATGGAAAAAACTATGGAAGCCATCCGCAACTCCTTATATAACAACATGTTAACTTTTCAGAAATCTGACTCTTAATCAGCAGGTCAGGTAGTAAGTGAAATCCAAAAAGGGATAAGTTTCACATTTCGATTATAAACGACTATTGGCTTTAGAGTTTTGCCATGATGGGAGACTTGGCGGAGTCGCAACTCTCCGCCTCACTCAATTAGATATTCCCAAGTTTAGACTGGCACTATTTCATAAGTGCCATCTTCTTAACCTGGTTGAAGGTCCCGGCTTCAACTTTGTAAAAATATATTCCGCTTGAGAGACCGGTTCCATCAAATTTAACAGTATAATTCCCTGGTTCCTGAAATTGGTTAACTAATGTTCTAACCAATTCTCCCTTTACATTAAAGACAGATACTTTAACATTTGTTGCATTGGGAATTGAATACTTAATTTCTGTTGAAGGATTAAATGGATTCGGATAATTCTGCGATAATTCAAAGTTAACCGGAATATTTGAATTTACCTCAGGCTGCACAGACGTAGCTATTGATGTTTTAAATGCACTCCGCCCATGTGTAAAAGCAAACATATTATTTGTTCCCTGCTGATAGACAAGCTCGTCGACAGGTACAAATGACGGCATACCAGATGAAGCTGATGTCCAATTCGCTCCCCCGTTTGTTGATTGATATATTCCGATTTCTGTACCGATGTATAATGTAGAATTATTTAAATTATCAACTAATAAAGTATGAACAGGAACATCGGGCAAATCTCCTGAAATATCAGTCCAGGTAGTTCCCTGGTTACTTGAAAACCAAATATGTTTTGTGGGAAAAACATTATTGTTATTATATCCTGAATAACATGCATAAATATTCTGTTGATTTGTTGGATCGATGGTTATCCTTCTCACGTAAGCTAAATTATTTCCGAAGGGAGAAATATCTGTCCACGTATTTATTCCGGCAGCCGGATTTAATGCCGTACAAATATAAATATGTCCATCGGTTGTCCCGGCAAATGCCAGAAACGGTGAAGCTGAATTTGCTATTGCAAGTGCACTCACTTTAGTGGTTGCAAGTGCATTACTTACCTGTGTCCAGGTGCCGGCAGAATTTACAGTTGCCCAGACTTTGTTTGAACCCGCAAGCAGAACTGATGAATTCTGTTTGTCCATTACAAAAGGAGAAATAAACAGACTGTTGGTAGAATTTTTTGCATCCGCCATACCCGAAATACATTCAGTCCAGTTATTTCCGCCGTCAGTAGATTTGCTCATATCCAGATAGACATATTCTTCATAAGAAACTAAAGAATTTGTCTGGTCCTGTGCAGCATACCCTCCATCTCCTCCAAAGACTTCATTCCAGCTTGTGCCCAAAACATATTTCAAATGTCCATTGTCCTGAGCTCCACCGGAATATATTGTGCCTGTAGGATAAACTGATCCTCCGTAAAACTGAGTAATGGCAAGATTATTATTTAAACTAGTCCAGTTAGAACCACCGTTTGTGGTTTTTTGAATGCCTCCATCATCTCCGAGGTAAACCACATTATTTGAAACAGGATCAAATACTATTGCGTGATGATCTCCATGAACCTCTGGCGTTCCGTAATATGAGTTCCAATAAGTTAACTGAAACCAGGATGCACCACCATCAGTTGACTTCATCATCTCAACACCACCGGCATAAATATTATTTGAATTAAATGGATCAACAGCAATTACATTATCATACCATCCCTGTGTACCTAAAAAAGATGCGGTTGTAGTTGAGGTAGCACCGGTAGAGGATATGTTCCCCGGTTTTGTTAAAGCATTCCAGGTAGCGCCTGCATCAGTTGTTTTAAATATTCCCGCTAATCCATAATCGGGAGAACTATAATTAGAGGATTCGATTTGCGCATACGCAGTGTTAGGATTATTTGGATCTTTGGCAAATGCAATTCTTCTGTAGTTGGCAGTAGGAAGGTTGGCTGTTATTTTATTCCAGGTGCTTCCACCATCAGTTGTTCTGTAAATACCACCATTTGTAGATCCGTTCAAACCGGTTGAAAAAATAATGGTACTTGAAGTAAAGGGAATTACATCATCGCCATTAAAATAATTAGTTGATGTTGAAAGCGGACTAATGGCACTCCATGAAGTACCGCCATCAGTGGATTTATAAAGTCCTCCGTTTGTATAATAATTCCCTGCCCCATCCTTTCTTTTATAAGCATAGGTCACTGCATAAAGATTACCTGATGGATCAAATGCCAATGCCCTTACATTACTGAAATTCCATATATTGATGCCAATTGTACTCGGAAGCAATGCCCAGGTTTCTCCGAAATCAGTTGATTTATATATTCCGCTTCCATAAACATAATCTGAATTATTCCATCCTTCTCCTGAACCGGCATAAACAATATTATCATTCGAAGGATCCTTAACCATAGAACCTATAGCTAATTGTGTCCCATTATCTAATTTAGGTATCCAGGATGTTCCTCCATTAGTTGTTTTCCATATTCCGCCGGAAACTGCACCGACTAAGATATTTTTTGTATTTGCCGAACTTACAATAATTGACCTGATCCTGCCTCCTATATTCCCCGGACCAATAGGAGTCCATGTGGAAATTCCATTTGTCTTCCTAAGTTTATTCGCAGGCATAAGTTTTTTCATTGTATAGTCAATTGCATTCATTCTTGACTGTGGATCAACATAACCTTTATTCCCGGCAATCATTTCAAATCTAAACTGTTCGGCTCCATAAGGATTATCCCTGTCACCCTGCATAGGTTTAGGCGGTAAATTTTGATTCTTATTAAATATAAAAAACGTAGATAAGGAGATAAACAAGACAACAACTAGTTTGCTTATTTTGTTCATATTAATTTCCGATTATAATAAAGTGGTATAAATTAATTAACTAATTAACTTAAAAGCTATATTAAAATAATATGGGGGAATTTTTATGACCTGGGACAAGATTTGGAGTATTTAGGGGATCGCCCCCGACACCCCAGAAAAAATAACTAATTCCGGTTAGACATTGATTCATGGGATCCCCGCTTTCGCGGGGATGACAATATATTAGGGAGTGACAACTTAAGAAATGGATTCCCGCCTTCGCGGGAATGACATTCGAGAGGATAATTAATATTCCTGTGGGAGGGTTTTAAGATCCTTATATGAAAATACAGGACCGTCTTTACAAACATAAACAGTTCCGATATTGCATCTTCCGCATTTACCTAGACCGCATTTCATTCTGTTTTCAAGAGTTGTAATAATATTCTCCTCAGTAAAACCAAGTTTCTCTAAAACAGGGAAAGTATATTTAATCATGATAGGAGGTCCGCAAATAATTGCAACAGTATCCTTACTTGCTGGAGCTACTTTCTCAACTATCGTAGGAACAAATCCTACTTCTCCTTTCCAATCCGGTGTTTCACCGCCCGGATCAACTGTAACAACAGTTTTAATATCCGCCATTTGTTTCCAGTCTTCCAATTCATTTTTATAAACCAGGTCAGCCAACTGACCTTGCGCCATAAATAATTGTAATATCTTTGAATTGATCTCTCAGATCAAGAACATTCCAGATTATACATCTAACAGGAGCCAGTCCAATACCGCCGGCAATAAAGACAACATTCTTTCCTTTCATTTGTTCAATAGGGAAACTATTTCCATAAGGTCCGCGCAGTCCCATCGTATCGCCGACATTTAAGTTTAGTCATTGCATTGGTAACTTTACCGGCAAACTTAAAAGAACATTCAAGAATTCAGGTCGTGGTTGGAGAGGATGCAATACAAAATGTACATTCCCCTTCCCCGAATACAGAGTATTCAGCAAATTGCCCTGCTTTGAAAGCTAAAATTCTTCATCCGTTCAGGATCTTTAAATTGAAGTCTGAATGTCCTAATATCAGGAGTTTCATCAATAATATCTTTTATTTCTACAAGTTCAGGTTTATAAATATTCATTTCTTCCTCAATATCATTGAATTGTATTAACTATTTTCAGCAAGAGAATTTATATCCTTCAATACCTGAAGAATATCCAGAGAAACGGGGCATCCTCTTGCGCATCTGCCGCATCCTGTACAAAGGATTTCATCAAATTTATCCATGATAATATTTGAATTTATGAGAATATCCTCTGGCGATATCTTTTTTCCTGATTGTCCCTTGGATTATGTCCTGATGCATGCTTTGTAAATAATGAGAACTGACAGCATCCCAGTTCTTAGCTCGTCTTCCTCACAAGAACCGCATTGTTCATCGACTATATCAAAGCAATGACAGGTAGGGCAAACAAATGCACATTGAGCACAACCGAGACACATTTCACCTGCAGTATCCCAGAATTTATTTTCAAAGTTATTATCAAGCCAGGTCTTTACTTTATCATAATCAAAATGCTTCGGTATGCTTCTTTTCTTTCAAGAGGTTTATGTTTCTTCATCGTCTTTCTCAAAATATTTAGTATATTCTTTTACAAAGGTTTCACCTTTGCAGTAACAGCCGTGACTTTGAAATAATTATTCTCAAGTGAAGTAAGAAAACATCTGAACCTTTAGTGTTTTCCGGTGATCCCTTAGTCGAAATGCAGAAACAGATATTCATCTTTGTAATGACATGACATACCGATTATTAAAGAGTTATCATATCTCTTGTTAAAAAGATCATCTTTATAATCCCAGTTGAATACTTTACTTATTATAGGGAGCGCTGAAGCATCGCATGGTTTAGCACCAATAATCACAATTCCCTTCTTATCTTCAATCGGATCAAAAAGATCGACACTGCTGTTATTTTGTTTATAATAAAAAATAGGTTCACTTTTAGGAAAGAAATATTCTTTGAAATGAGGAATCTGTAGGAGCTGCTTCTGGATGTAAAGAAACATCATTACCGGATGTTATTTCCTGATATTTGTTTTTCCCTTCGGGTATTCCGATTACCCTGAATTCCTTTTCCAGCAATTCCGAAACTATTTTCTTAAAATTTTCTGTACTTATTATTAATTCTTCCATTGCCGCTCCTTATTTAATAAAATCTTCTTTATCAGAAGTACTGTAGGAACCAATTAAAGTCGGCTCGTCTATGCTCATACCATGTCTATATCCGAATTCAGCATTAGCCACCATACCCATTTTTCTTGTGAGTAAAGTAAGCGGAATATCCATCGGGCAGGCTCTTTCACATTCATGGCACCCGATGCATCTACCTGCCATATGGAAAGCACGGATAATATTCCATGCAAAATTACCCCGTGGTGAAGCACTTGTATCGATCCATTGCGGTGTAGATTTTTCCGCAATGCATTGCTCGCAATAGCACATGGGACAAACCTGCCGGCATGCATAACATTTAATACATTTTTCAAACTGAGCATTCCAGAAATCAAGTCTCTCTTCGGCAGTCATCTTCTCGATCTTTGCCATCAGTTCCTGCTGGTCATCGTCAGTAAGATCGAATTCTTTTGACTCCTCAGCAATTGCATCAAAATAAGCAGGAGTTTTAGTCTGGCAATACTTACATTTAATCTGTGAGTTTTCTTTATTGAATTCAGCAGCAACATCTCTTACAACGCCGCTGCAGTTAACTCCAATAATATAAAGATCATCTCTCTTAACCTGGTTTTCCTGGATCAATGCGGTTACTGCTTTAAGATCGCATCCCTTAACTACAATTCCGATTTTACCTTCAAAGTTGTTTTTGAACCTTGTAATATATACTGCAAGATTATTTACAGCATGATGATTAAAGACAAATTTTTCGGCATCCTCAGGTGTTCTTGCAATGAAAGGTTTTATTCTATTATTCTTATCCTCAGTATAGCCGATAATCAAACGGGCTTTCTTTTCGGTAATTATATCTTTACAGATTTGTTTCAGTGCATTCATTTGGTGGAAACTCCTTCTCCCGTAGTAACAGGAATTTCAATTTCTTTATTTAATCTTTTGAATTGTGTGAAAGGACCTTTTGCTCTGACGGCATCAATAACACCATCCACAACAGTCACCCATTTCTTCCCTTCAGAAGCAGAAACCCATGAAAAATGAAGTCGTTGTTGAATCAATTCCAACAAACTCAAGCAGATTCTGTGAAAATAATCCATCGTCTTCGAGCATGGAAATTACCGGCATTATAATGGCAATCTCCCGGATGGCAGCCTGAAATCAATACACCATCTGCCCCATTTTCAAATGCTTTAATGATAAATAGAGGATCGATTCTGCCTGTACACGGCACACGTATCAATTTTGCATTTGCTTGGCTGTTTTAACCGTGATGTACCTGCAAGATCTGCTCCCGTATATGTACACCAATTGCACACAAATGCGGCTATTTTCGGTTCAAATTTTTTTCTTCCATAATGTTAATTTATTTCCTTACTAAACTCTGTAATTCGAATAATTACAGGGCATTTATCTGAGCGTAAATTTGTTCGTCATTGAAGCCGATTAATTCAACTGATTTAGATGGACAAGTGGCATTACAAGTGCCGCATCCCTGGCATAATCCGGAATTAACATAAGCAACACGTTTTTATTAATTTACCTTGTCTATCTTTAATTTCTTTTATTTCTATAGCATTATATGCGCAAACTTTCCTGGCAATAAAAACATCCGTGCGCAGATAGATTCATTTACCTTTGCAACTATCGGTTCCCTTTCAAGAAAATCAGAACCGAAAAGTACAAGTGATTTAGCTGCTGCTGCTGAAGCCATTGCAACAGATTCGGGTATATCTTTGGGTGACTGACAAGCACCGGCAAGAAATACTCCTGCGGTACTGATTTCAACCGGACGAAGTTTAGGATGCACTTCCTTATAAAATCCATATTTATCATATGGTATACCGATGTTTCTGTGCAAGTTTTGAAGCATCAGGTTGGGCTACCATTGCAGTAGCAAGAACAACAAGATCGGCATCAATTGTAACCGGCATTCCCGCAATTGTATCTTCCCCTTTAACTATATATTTTCCATTCTCTTCATAAATTCTTGAAACACGTCCCCGGATATATTTAACATGATCTTCTTCAATGGCCCTGCGTACAAATTCATCATACATTTTCCCGCCGGCGCGTATATCCATATAAAATACATATGCTTCGCCATCATGAACTTTATGTTTGTAAAGCATTGCATGTTTTGCTGTGTACATACAGCAAATTTTACTGCAATATGAAAATCCTTTTGACTCATCTCTTGAGCCGACGCACTGAATAAAAACAATTTTTTTAGGATCAGTTTTATCCGAAGGTCTTAGAATTTCTCCTGAAGTAGGGCCTGAAGCACTTGCTATTCTTTCAAACTGCAGACCGCTTATTACATCTTTATATTTTCCATATCCATATTCACCATATCCTTTATAGATACTTTCTTCCGGTTTTTTATCTATAGTATATAATTTATAACCCGTTGCGACAATTATAGAACCAACTTCTTCAGTAACAAATGTATCCTGCTGTGTAAAATCAATTGCTTCCCTACCGCAAACTTTTTTACACATTTCGACATTTACCGTTTTGAAATATGTACAGACTGATCTGTCAATAACAGGTACATTCGGAACTGCCTGAGGGAATGGAACATAAATTGCCGGACGTGTTAGTAGAGTCCTTCATCAAATTCACTGAATGCTTTTTTCTTAATAGGACATTTTTGAGCACACACTCCGCAACCGGTACAAAGTTCTCTTTCATCGATGATTTGGCTTTTTTTCTGATTGTAACTTTGAAATTCCCGATAAACCCTTCAACATTTTCAACTTCGGAATAAGATAAGCAGTTTTATTTTGGGATGCTGATAAACTTCAACCATGCTGCGGTGTTAGAATACATTGAGAACAATCAAGAGTAGGAAAAGTTTCTGATAAGCTGACTCATATGCCCGCCGATTGAAGGTTCTTTTTCAACAAGAACTACTTCAAAACCGGCATTAGCAATATCAAGCGCGGCTTGAATCCCGGAAATTCCTCCGCCAATTACAAAAGCCCTTTTTGTAACAGGAACTCTAATTGTTGATAGAGGTGTATTAAGTTTTACTTTTTCAACCGCAAATCTCATCAAGATCAATTGCTTTCTTTGTTGCTAATGGAATATCTTCATGAATCCATGAGCAATGCTCGCGCAAGATTAGCAATTTCGCACCATATAAGGATTAATACCGGCATTGTCACATGCTTTCCGAAATGTTTTTTCATGCATATGCGGTGAGCAGGAACCTACAACAACAGCATCAAGACCTTTTTCTTTGATTGCCTTTTTAATTAAATTCTGCCCGGGATCTGAACACATATATTTATAATCTATTGGAATGAACTACTCCGGGAAATGAAGCGCATGCTTTTGATACTGCCGGACAGTCAACTGTTCTTCCGATATTCTCACCGCAATGACAAACAAATACTCCTATTTTCATTTTGCACCCCCTGCTTTAATTTCTTCAGCTCTCATTTTATCTAATAGAGGTTTCGGATCTATATAATGAGCATCAAAGCCAAGTTTTTTATCATCGATTCCCATTGCTAATCCGATAAGTTGAGATAAATAAAGAACCGGGATAGTTTTATGTCCCTTAAAATCTTTAATAATATTTAGCTGACGCATATCGAGATTGGAATGACACATAGGACATGCAACAACAATTACATCAGCTCCATGTTTTTCAGCATCGTCAATTATTTTCTTGCTTAGTTTTTCCACTATATCTGTATGAGCAATTGAATGAGCAGCTCCGCAGCATTCAGTTTTGAAATTCCACTCAATAGTTTTACCGCCGGCAGCTTTAACTATAGCTTCCATCGAATCCGGAGATTCCATATCATCAGCAAGAGCAACTTCGACTGGTCTAACTAACAGGCAGCCGTAATAGCAGGCAACTTTTATTTTACTTATATCAGCCTGTTTCTTCTCTTTTATTTTATCCAGTCCAATCTTATTGAATATCTGAATGAGGTTAATGACTTCGAGCCCGTTTAGGACTTTTTCTTCCAGAAGGTCTTCGACTTTCATCCTTACACTTTCGTCAAGTTTAAGTTCTCTTTGTGAAGAAACAAGCCTGCTATAGCATGCTGCGCAGGGTGCAAGAAGATCCTCAAAACCCTGTTTTTTAGCAAGGAGTAAATTTCTTGCCGGCAGTGCAACTGAAAGTAAATGAGATGTAACATGTGCTGAAGTAGCACCGCAGCATGACCAATCTTTTAATTCTTCAAGGTCAACTTGTAAAGCAGAAAATACTTCTTTAAGAGACGTATCAAATTCTTTAGCAGTTCCTGCTGACGAGCAGCCCGGATAATAACCTAATTTCATTTCTTTACCTCCCCGGTTTTCTTGAACATGTTCTTTATTTGTTTCTTTCCCTTAACAACATGAGGCAGCATACCAAGTTTTCCTTTCAATAAAGTTTTTGGAGCCAGGTCCATATCCTGCAGGAAATCTTTAGATTTAAGTTTATAGTCTATCAGCATTCCAATTTCATAGGCTCTGCCGAAATTCTTAATTTGATTCAGGAAAGCTTTGTGGAAATCTTCTGATTTCTTATCACCTGAAACTGCACCATACAACAATGCAAGTTCTCTTACAGCATCCATGAACTTGGCAAGATCGAATTCCTGCGGACACCTGGATGTGCAGGTCTGGCAACCAGCGCAAAGCCATATTGTTGGCGAAGACATTGCCATTTCATATTCACCAAGCTGGACATATCTTACAATTCTATTCGGAGGAGATTCGGCAAATTCCCTTACAGGGCATCCTGCCGAACATTTACCGCATTGGTAGCATATAGCCGGATCCTGGGTCGTGATCGCAACTAATTTTTTCTTGAAGTCTTTTGTATTTAAATTTTTCATGGACGCCTCTGGGGGAAAAAGGGATAACAAGGAGAGATAATAGAAGTGACAGAATAAATCGAAACCATTAACACTATTTATATGAAAAAGTAAGTTAAAATTTACATACGAAACTTAAAAGGAAGTAGATAAAATTACAAGTTCAAATCGCTGCCAGCCCTTAAATATTTCATTTTTTTTAGATTTATTTGATAATATTCAGTGTTAATTTTTAATTACAGCATGTAAAATATATTCTCACTTATCGTAATTGATTATACAGTTTAAAGCTTAATCTCTTATTGTTGATAAATGTAATTGAGCTAAATTTGGGATGTATATGTGGAAGGCAATGGATCAAAATAAACGAATTTAGGTTAACATGGATTAAGGGGATCCCCGCTTTCGCGGGGATGACAAAACGAGAAAACCTTCGAGGTTTTTAAAACCTCGAAGGTTTAATAAATTAATTTATTTAAGTAAGCTCATTTTCTTTGAGCTATGGAATATTTGTTTACCATCAGAAGAATTAACTTGCAATGAACAAATATAAATACCACTGGACAATCCTGAAGCATCAAATCTGATCTCATACGATCCAGCTGATTGCATTTTCGATATAAGAGTTTTCACTATTTCACCAAGTGAATTGTACACAATAAGTTTTACATTACTTTCAGAAGGAAGTGAATATTTTATTTTTGTATCCGGGTTAAATGGATTAGGATAATTCTGTTCGAGATTGAAATTATCCGGGCTTACAAAGTTCACATTAATAATATCTGAGTATGAATAACTGCCATTAAAATCTACTTGCTTCAGTCTATAATAATATTGCCCGTCAACAGTTATTGAATTATCCTGGCTAGCTGTATTCATTAGGAGAGGTGCTGTTTCCGAACCCATGAACGAATGCAACAGTATTCCAATTAAATTTATCTGCTGAGCGTTCTACGTTAAATCCTAAATTATTTATTTCGGTTGCCGTATTCCATTTAAGATTTACGCTTCTGCCTGTTTGATTAGCTGAAAATGAAACTAGTTGTACGGGAGTTGACTGATTTGGACTGCCAGCATCCACCCAGGCAGTATAAATAATATCTGCTGTAGCTTTTGAAGCATCCTTCATTAACCTAATCATGTCAGCACCTGCTATCTCCCAATATTTAGTAAGATAAGCGGTGCCCTTGTTACTTCCAGCAACTACTTGAGCCACACTGTCTCCATATTGCGCATTTCGTAAATATGTATGATCGAAATAAATAAAATTAAAAACGTAATCGCTTATATTAGAAATATATGAAGCAGTATCGTTTGTATAAACAATACTTGTCTGATATTGACCTACAAGTGAAGTTTCATATCTTGAATGAATTCCTCCTTTACCAAATAAATCTGTGTCATACATTTCTGTAATATGGAATGGTTGATGACCATCTCCAACATAGTGACCAAGATCTGCAGAAAGCTGCATTGCCATAGACCAATTCTTTTTTTGAAACATTCTGCGAAGCGAATCTTCCCATGTAATAATTGCCCATGGAACGGTTCCCTGAGAAGTAACCCAAGAAGATCCATGTTTCAATGCACAAGAATCAAAACTCTGGCTTATAAAGCCGTTAGCGTTAAACTCTGAATAGCTATCAATGTCAATAAAATGTCTGTCACCTTCTGTTGGATCTGTACCCTTTCGGTTATCTGGATCAGAAGCATGAGCTATTAAGAAAGGGCTCCAGGTTGAAGCCGGCAAACCCATTGAAGTTGGCAATAAATTAAAAAGATTTGTATTTATTATCTTATGCCCTGTTCCTCCCCATCCCCCAAATAATAAAAGAAATAGCATTGCAACGGTGGTTGTGGTAAATATTTTCTTCACGAAAGATCCTCTATTAAGTAGTAGTAAAACAAATATAACAAATAATGAATAATTATCAATTATTGATAGAATATTCAGTTGAAAAATAAGAAAAGAAATTAACAAAACAGCATTATATTTTAGACTTCTAAAATATAAATTGTATAGATAGGATTTGGAGACAGGGGACTTATCCACTGTCTCCCGGAAAATATTATATTTTCTTCACTCGTTTGAATATGATATATGAATCATCATATTTAAGCGGTTTTGTAAACTCACCCTCATTAAGATTAACAAGGTGAAGTCTTATAAAATCAGGATACTGATAGATATCGACATCTCCAAGTTCATACTGATCTCCCTGCGCCGGTAAAACTGAAAAGTCTTTAGCGATATCCTTAAAACTGCGTCCACTGATTAAATGCCTGTACACGGAATCAGCCTGTTCAGATGTAGGGCACAGAACAGCGGCAAGGGAAAATATCATAGGCTCTTCAATTCTAACTCTCATTTTCTGATGCACCCAGCATGACGTAGGTTTATCATCAATTTTGAGCGGAGAATATTGCCAGGTTTTTATTGTTGATGCAGCAATTGCATCCCATTCTTTATTTCCGCTTGTATTCATTAACTTAACTTCTGATACGGAGCCGTCTGCCAAAATCAGCAGGTCGGCAACAAGTAAATAATCAGGTCTACAAATTGAAGCAGGTATTGCAGGAAAAGGATGTTGCACTAATAAAACCGGAGCATGGTTATTAGAAATTTGTTGAACCGATGAACATCCTGAAAGAATTAATAGGCAAACAATAATAACTGAGAGTTTCATAGTCCACCTCCAAAATATTTTTAATTAAAGGACAGCCTTATAATCTCCCAAAGGGGATAATCATTAATATTTACTAACTGTCCATAAAATGTTAATACTAATTAAATCCAATTTCAACTTAATATTTCATCTAACAAAAAATGATCAAAAAGGTAATAAAGGATGTATATTGAATAGAGGGGTACTTTTTTTTGCTAATCTGATTAGGGGAAGCTCTTCATTATTTCACAAATAACAACAAGGACAATAGATTTTCACCCTGAAAGTACCCTGAAAGAACCCTTCTTGAATCCTGTAATGGCAAGTGTCATACTACTTTCAGGTATTTTCGGGACTCTTTCCGGAAATAATAATCTATAATCAGTTGGAATTTCACCTTTATTTAATAAAGAAACCCCGGGAGTGTAGCCCGGGGTTTGAATAAAAAGGAGATTTTTGAAACGGGTTCCCCGCCCTCCGCAGGGATTACCAATTCAATTCTCCTTGTATTTAGTATTAGATTACTTCAATCCTCCTGAAATTTATTTAGTCAGAATCATTTTTTTTGTCAAATTAACAGAGCTGCCTGTTAGTCTGTATATATAAACTCCACTGGCAAAATGCGAAGCATCAAATGTTATTTTATGAACACCGGGATCCATTGCTCCATTTACTAAGGTTACAACTTTCTGCCCGAGTATATTAAAAATAGTCAGGTTCATATTATCCTTAGTAGGAACTGAGAACTCAATAACCGTAGATGGGTTAAAAGGATTAGGGTAATTCTGAGACAATGAGAATTCAGTTGGTAATTGCGGCTGACTGGAACTGGTTGTCCCTAACAGGAACGCTATATTTTTAACTTCAAAGTTAAATGCTGTAATATTGGAGTTATTTGTTTTTGAAAGCTGGAACCCGATCATGTTAATTTTGGAAGGATCTAATGCTATATGATTCCCTCCAAAACTTTCTTTCAGGTCATTGAAATTCACAGAATAGATTTTATTCTCACCAGTCAGTGTAATATTATAAACATAATAATTATAGTTCTGAGTATTAGTAAGATTAAACAGAAGTGTTAAAACGCCATTTCCGCTTGCTTCAAATCTAATACTATTATAACCAGTAAGATTATAGGCTGTACCGCTTGCTGAAAGTGAACGCATAACTGATGTCCAGTCATTTACCTGACCCGTAATGTTAGCGCCACCGGCAAGGATCAAAGAGCCCTCAGGATAATTTGAAATTGACTGTTGAGGATATGTGTCTGTTACAAATTTACTCACTGAACTTGTTGGACCAACCACATAAGTATAAGAACCACCGCTTGCAAATGCTTCATCCTTGAAACCTGTAGGTTGCGTCATACTAATTTTAGCATCCGAAATTATACCGATTGGGATATTTATAACGGATTCACCCGGATCGACAGTATAGCTTTTAATTGCTG
The DNA here is from genome assembly GCA_963786395.1 of uncultured Ignavibacteriales bacterium. GTDB lineage: Bacteria > Bacteroidota > Ignavibacteria > Ignavibacteriales > Ignavibacteriaceae > Fen-1301. The sequence goes on from CAWAZD010000017.1 coordinate 179,001, forward strand.
ATACCTGATCAGCACCCTGTGATGTTCTATAATTAATATTTAAGGAAATACTCCTTGAAGTGCCTTTATTTTCGGTAGTCAATGCAATTTTGCCATCATGAGTATACTTTAGATTTCTGATATATAGATCAGGGTTCATCTGGTTATTGTTTAAATAAATAAGTACCCCGAAGGAAGTAAATTTATTTAATATATCCTGGCAGAGCTCAGTTGTAGAACTATATGCGGCAGACCAGACCTGAAAATTATAAACAAATGATGCATTCTGAGGAACTGAATATTCTGCATATGTCCATTTATTATCTACAAAATTACCGGTGGGAGTTTCATAGATGCTGAATGAGATTGCATAGTCGTAATTATTAGTTGCCGGGTTATACAATTTCGATGCATAGAACTGGTGACCATTCACATTAAGGATCTTGATTTCATCTACAATAGATCCGGCAAGCCTGTCGCAAACTGATTTGGTATGTTCATAAATATTCGGAGCAGGAGTAATAGTAGAGAAAATGGTAGCAACTCTTCTGGAAGAATTCTGATAGGCTACCTTGTAATCAACAGCATAAGCTGAAACAGCATTTGAAATTCCGAGGATATCAAAAGGAGTTGTTTCAACAGCAGTTGATGTAAAAGGACCATTGGAAGGTACAACATCCTGCAAAGTATGAATTGAAGTTATTCCGTTTCCTTTAGGATTAGATTTAGAAAGGATCGGAGTAGTTTTTCCATAAAGGATATTGAGCTGTCTGTTGAATAAAAGCTGGGCAAGATCTCCCTTTGATTCAACACCACCGGTTCCGCCGCTGCTGCAAGTATCGGCAAGGTCAAGGTCTGAACTAAACATTGAATAAAGATTTCCGTTCTGATCAAACCCTGAAAAATAAGCCGTATTAAGAAAATTAGGCGGATTGGAAGTAACAGTGGCAGTAACTGATAATAAACCAGAATCACCCGGGGCAACTGTTCCAACATTCCATACAACGATATTGTTCCCTTTTGTAGTTTCACCATTCGAAATTCCGCCAGCGCAACTCTTGAATGTTAATCCTTCAGGAAGTGAATCTGTAATGGCAGGTGTTAACAGATTGGCTGTTCCAGTATTCTTATAAACTATTGAATATGTTACATCTTGTCCGACAGGTTTCATGAAAATACTATTATCATCTAAATTAATGAGAAGTTCAGGAAAAGTCGGAGGAATAATTGTAAACATTCCGGCATCCCATTTCGTAGCGATGTCGCCGTCGGCAATTGTAAAAATAATTGTCTTTCCGGTTATTGTATCTGCCTTGGAGTTAATATCAACATTAGTTCCCTGGTCTTTAGGGCTGAAATAGAATCCTGGAGGCGGAACAAACTGAACATAATAACTACCGGGAGCCAGATTTTCAAATATGTAATTTCCAGTATTGTTAGAAATAGTTGTTGCAACTAAAGCGTTTGAAGACGTAAATAATTTAACAGTAACACCCGAAATACCTGGTTCGCCGAGTTCCTGGATACCGTTATGGTTGAGATCATTCCATATGAAGTCACCTATTTTGGCATTATTTAATACCTTTGGAATAACACCGGCATCCCACATTGTCTGGTTATCACCGGGAGAAAGTGTAAATGTCTGCGTAAATCCTGAATCAGTTATAACTTTTGAATTTAAAGAAGAATTTCCAACTAGAGAATTTGTAAACTTATAAATAGTATTACCATCAACTAAATAAAATCTAAGGAAATAACTTCCGGGTGTAATATTTGTGAAAGAATAATGCCCGCTTGTATCTGTCAAAGTCCATGCAACACCCGAACTATCAGATGCTTTAAATAATTTAATTGTAACGTATGCTAATCCTGGTTCGCCTGCATCCTGCAGACCATTCATATTAACATCACGCCATACAAAATCACCCAATGAAGCTGTCGCAGGAGGAATGGCTGCATTTACAACTCCATTAACATATGTTATGCTTAGAGTATTGGCACCGGTATCAGCAATTGAACAGGAACCCGTTACAAACTTTAAATCAGAATTACCCTGGATATGTGTAAAATTTAAGTGCAATAGGGTACTGTTACCTGAGTTTAAAGGATTTAATGGGGAGAGGACGAACCATCCAATTGAGATCACTCCGCCACTTGCATTAGAAATAAAATTACCCGGAATAGGATCGGGTATATTCTGGAATGAAAGTACTGCGGGGTCATATGATATTTTTAAACTTATTGCCCCAATGCCATTAAAATTAGTTACATCCAAAGGAACGCTTATTTGAGCTCCATTGGTAGGAACAGTAACGTTGGGGAGTTTAACCGTTATCTGGGCACTTGCGGCTGAAATCAGCAGAAAGCTAAACAGTATAAACAGTCTTTTCATGTATTCCTCGTATTAATAGATATAATAATTAAAATGTCTAAAACAATGAATGTGCCATAGATTAGTATCATTTTTGATCAATTTTAGGGCTTTGGTAAAGAAGGAAATGTATCAGAATAGGACGGATTTGTAGAATAGTCCAATTTTTGGACTATTGCAATTGCAGGTATTCTTTTAAGATTATTCTCTTTCTCTTCTCAAATTCTCTTTCTGTTCTTTTCTTTGAAGAAAAGAACGAAAAGAACTTCGGCTGTAAATCATTTGCTAAAAATTCAGCACTCCGTTTGGACAATCTGTAAATTTAACTGGCGGAAATAAACTCGCCCCGCAAAGCCGGGGCTCAGACAGTATTTCCTCATCTACTCCACAACATTATTCGAAATTTAACCGATGCTGATTTTTTTTAACGCAAATGATTTAAGGCCGTGAATACGGAAGAACAATTAAAAATTAGGAATTAAAGGAGAAAGGGATAAGCTGCCAAGAATGATATTTGCAATTGAAGAAGCCGAGATGACACTATAAATCTATAGCAAGTGCATGATATATTTTTAGATGGGTTTTCTTAATTTCTTCATCGTTCAGATATTCATCGAATGTCATTCGTTTATCAATAATTCCGGATGGAACAATCTCAACAATCCTGTTTGCTATAGTCTGTATAAATTGGTGATCATGAGATACAAACAATACTGTTCCCGGGAAATCAATCAAACTATTATTTAAGGCAGAAATTGCTTCAAGGTCAAGGTGATTAGTTGGTTCATTCAATATCAAAACATTTGCCCCGGTTAACATCATCTTTGCAAGCATACACCTAACGCGTTCACCACCTGATAGGATATTAGCCAACTTCAAAGACTCTTCTCCGCTGAATAACATCCTTCCTAAAAATCCACGTATATAAGTTTCATCTTTTTCTTTCGAATACTGACGCAGCCAATCAATAAGATTTATTTTTGATTCAAAATATTTAGAGTTGTCTTTAGGGAAATAAGCCTGGGAAGTGGTTACTCCCCATTCATATTTACCGCTTTCTGCTTTAAGTTCATCAGTTAATATTCTAAACAATGTATCCTTTGCCCTGTCATTCGGTCCTACAAAAGCAATTTTATCTCCTTTATCAACTTTTAAACTAATATTGTTTAACAGGAATTCTTTCCCGTGTTTTTTGGTGAGATTATTTATCTCAAGAAGATTGGCACCAGCTTCACGGCTGGGTTTAAAAGCAATATATGGCATTCTGCGGGAAGATGGTTTTATATCTTCAAGGGTCAGGTTTTCGAGCTGTTTCTTTCTTGAAGTTGCCTGTTTGGATTTTGAAGCATTTGCACTAAATCGTGAAATAAATTCCTGTAGCTCCTGTCTTTTAGCTTCAATTTTTTTATTTGAATCTTTTGCCTGCTTTAATGCTAATTGACTACTTTCAAACCAGAAGTCGTAATTACCGGTATACATCTGAATTTTTCCATAATCTATATCAGCAATATGAGTACAAACCTGGTTAAGGAAATGCCTGTCATGCGAAATCACAATAACAGTATTCTTAAACTTCTCCAGAAAATCTTCCAGCCACCCGATTGAAATAATATCAAGATGGTTAGTAGGTTCATCAAGTAAAAGAATATCAGGGTTGCCAAACAAAGCCTGAGCCAAAAGGACTTTTACTTTTTCATTACCCGAAAGATCCTTCATCAGCTTTGTATGAAGTTCATCTTTAATTCCTAATCCGCTTAATAACTCTGCTGCCTCCGATTCAGCTTCCCAGCCATTCAGATCAGCAAATTCCCCTTCGAGTTCGGAGATTCTAATACCGTCTTTTTCACTGAAATCATGTTTGGCATATATAACATCCTTTTCTTCCATAATGGAATAAAGTTTTTTATGACCTTTGATTACGGTCTTTAATACCTCATACTCATCAAACTCAAATTGGTTCTGGTTTAAGGTTGTCAACCTGTTACCTGGAGTAATAATAACTTCTCCGGAACTAGGATCAATTTCCCCGGAGAGTATTTTGATAAAGGTTGATTTACCGGACCCATTTGCCCCGATTACCCCATAACAATTCCCTGGAGTAAATTTAATACTCACATCCTCAAATAAGATTCGTTTTCCGAACCTAAGCGTAATATTGCTTGTACTTATCATTAAATATCGTTTATCTTTATAAAATATTGTGGACTGCAAACATACGAATATTTCTCTGTACTTTCTCTACTATTGCGAAAGTACAGAGAAATAATCTCAACACTTTACTATGTAGAATTTCTTTTCTTTAATAACCTTCCTGTTCTTTTCTTTGAAGAAAAGAACGAAAAGAACATCGGCTGCAAATCAATTACTAAAAATTCAGCGCTTCGTAATACATGTCTGTAAATTCAAGTGTGGGAAATGAACTCGCTCCGACTCAGGAGTCGGAGCTCAAACAGCATTTCCCCAATCTACTCCGGATGACATATCAAAATATATCCTAATCTGAATTTTTTTAACGCAATTGATTTAATGCCGGGAATACGGAAAACAAGAAGTAAGGAGGAAGGGCAAAGGAAGAAGGACAATTCAGAGGAGATTATTCGCTTCCCTGCCAAGACGGGATCTGCACTCAAAACTAAATTTTGGAACAAAAGAAAGTTATTCCTGCTCGGGAATTTTAGGAACATATGTAACAATAGGCTCAATTATTTCTTTTAGTTTTGATAAATTTAGTAATCTAATCAATAAAACCTCTGAGAGTTCCTGTCCAATAGAAACAAGTACAATACCATTTTTATCAACTATATTTTGTCCGGCAATCATACCGGGTGACATATTTTTCAAGTTTAGATTTTTAGTCTCATAATTTTTTTCGTATTCAGATATTTCATTCTCAACTAAATTATCAATTTCAGGATAATATTTTTTCTGAAGTTCCAGAGCAGCTGGGTTTTCAGAGTTTTTTACCTCTATCATAGTATTTATATCATTAGCATGTTTCAGTATCCTGGCAATAATAGAAATCTTCTGTTCTTTTTTAGAATCAGGATTATCACCATCAACCTTATATTTTTTAAATTGACTTGCGATTGCTTCGGATATCTCCTCAAGCCTTGGAATATTATTGATTAGAGACTTACCTGTTTTGGGATGCGCAAAAAATAATTCTTTTTCTTTTGGTGAGAGACTAACACCCAGGCTTTTTTTCTCAAGAATTTCACCTGGGACTGCAACACATCCTATTTGAGACAGAAGAGCAGCGATTTCTATCTGCCACCTTATTTCAGGATTAAAATTTTCAGATAGTCCTTTCGCTATTTTAAGAATCCTGCTTGTTCTGCTGAATGCAGCTGGATTAACAACAGAAAGGATATCAACCAAAACTTTGATACTCCCCTTCAATGTCTCTCTAAGAAGCTCCCTTTCATTTATTACGAGTTCATACTGCCTGATAGCATCCCGAAGTGTTGTATGGAGTTTTTCAAAAGAACATGGTTTAGTTATAAAGCGGAAGACACCCGCCTGATTGACGGCATCCGTTGCAGAATGAAAGTCTCCGGAACCAGTTAAAATAATTCTAATGGAATCAGGAGAAGCCTGCCGTACTAAAGAGAAAAATTTAATCCCATCCATTTCATCTAATTTAAATTCTGACACAATGACTGAAAAAGGATTTGAATTCTTGATTAATTCAAGAGCTTCTTCACCCCTGGCAGCATATGCGGCATTAAATTCTTTTCTCAGCGAATTCTTATAATTAGCTAAAACATCAGGATCATTGTCTACAAATAAAATTCTGTTATACATGTAATGCTTTTAAGTTCCTATTTGAAATTTAATTTATACTTTTTAATAGTTCCCCCAGCCTTAAAGTTTCCCAAATTCAGGAAGATTTAATCAAAGAGGGAGTTAGGGTCAGAAGTGTTGAAACGTTTTTTGTTGAATCTCTTATAAGCTAAATCAGTTGCTTCCCTGCCCCGGGGGGTTCTTTGAATGAATCCCTGCTGAATTAAAAATGGTTCGTAAACTTCTTCTATTGTACCAGGATCTTCGTTTACAGCTACAGCTAAAGTGCTTAGACCAACAGGTCCGCCTTTATATTTTTCAATTATTGCAAGTATGATATCTTTATCCATTTCATCGAGTCCAAATTCATCAACTTCCAAAGCATTTAATGCTTTTTTAGCGATAGCAATATCAATTACTTTTTTATTGTCAAAATCGGCAAAGTCTCTTGTTCTGCGAAGAAGGCGGTTTGCTATTCTTGGAGTACCTCTTGATCTTTTAGCAATTTCAACAGCGGCATTTTCATCGATAGGAATTTTCAGAATTCCGGATGATCTTGTCACGATATTATGCAAGGTATCAGAGTTATAATAATCCAGGCGGAATTTAATTCCAAACCTGTCCCTTAAAGGAGAAGTTAGCATTCCTGCTCTTGTAGTAGCACCGATTAAAGTGTATTTCGGAAGACTAATCTGAATACTACGTGCATTGGGACCGGAGTCGATCATAATGTCAAGTTTATAATCTTCCATTGCCGAATAGAGATATTCTTCAACAACCGGGCTAAGCCGGTGAATTTCATCGATAAACAGGACAGATCTTTCTTCAAGATTGGTGAGGATTCCGGCAAGGTCACCTGGTTTTTCGAGTACGGGTCCTGAAGTAATCTTGATTTTACTTCCCATTTCATTTGCAATAATATGAGCAAGCGTAGTTTTCCCAAGTCCCGGAGGGCCAGTCAAAAGGACATGATCCAGTGCCTCTAATCCTTTTATTAGCAGCCGATATAAATACATTCAGGTTTTCTGTGATCTTATCCTGACCCTGGAAATCCTTCAATGCTGAAGGACGAAGAGTCTGATCGATTACTTTTTCGTCAGGTGCAGGAACCGGAGATGTCAGATCAGATTTGCGCATTAAGCTTAAACCACAACTTCTTTGTTTTTAATTTTCAATCTATGAATTACGTACACCATCAATGTCATAAGTCCAAGCATCAGTATAGCGGAACCTACAGTATTCCAAATTCCGAATGCCTTATCAAATAATACAGACAATCCGGGATTCCAGCAGGTGCCATATAAAATTGTTAAATGTACGACATAAATTAACAAAGTATTGCGACCAATTAAAATAATAATTCTCGGTATTGTATCCATTTTTAAACATATTATGGAAACAACTGAATTCATGATCAAAACAAATCCAATTCTTAAAATCATAAGATTGGGACTTGTATCCCAGTTATAGTTAATAACCCAGAGGCTTCCGATTATATGTCCAATGAGAGAGACAGACATAAATATTAAACCGGTAACTAATAGATTTCGGCTAAATTCAGAAGTTTTGAATGCTAAAGGCTTCTTAGCAAGGTAACTTCCAAGGAATGAACCGCACAATAAGTATCCCACCCATGGGAAAAGAGGGAACTGCGAACCTGTACCTTTATAAAAATAGGAAGCAAGATATACGGGCATAAATTTAGTCCAGTTGATGGACTCAGTAAATGGGAATATATAAAAACAAATAACCGCGGTGATACCGTAAACCAGGTAAACGTTTAATTTCAGTTTCTCAATAATAAATTCCAGAATCAGCACTATTAGAAGTCCTGTACCAATTAATTGAAGGACATCTATCGATACAAATGTCTGCCATGCTGTAGATGAAACATTAGAAAAATCGATAATTGTAGGTGATGGGTATCTAAGGAGATATCCAAGAAATAAAAGCATAAGGAATCTTTTTATACCTTTTGCAACTCTGGGATTTTCATTGAACGGATGATCATGCAAGCGGAATAAATATGTGAACACAGTACCGGATGAGAAAAGAAAAATCGGTGCAGTCATTCCGCGCATAAATAACCAGGCTGCAAAAAAGAGATTATCAGGGGTACGATAATTATTAGACAGGAAGACATCAACGGTATGTCCCTGAACCATCTGGAGAACCGCGATGGCTCTCATGAGATCAATAAAGATGATTCTATTTTTCTTTGAACTCTGTGTCATTTACAGATCAAAAATATGGAAAATATTTATTAAAGATAATCTCTATTTAATAAAACAAATTAATAGTAAACACAAATAAAAAAGCCCGGTATTAAACCGGGCTCAATTAGTGATTAAATTTTGTTAATAACTTAGTTGATTATTTCTTATTGTCTTTGTCCTTGTCTTTATCTTTGTCCTCATCGACAACTTCATAGGAAGCATCCTGAACATTATCTTTACCTTCAGGTTTTCCTTGCTGAGGTTCCGGCACCTTCGGGTCCATTAGGACCTTCTGCACCTGGCTGACCACCAGCTGCACCCTGCTGCTTGTAAAACTCAGCGGCTATTTCACTCCATGCTTTATTAAGAGCATCCGTTGTTTCTTTCATCTGTTCAGTATTATTAGATGCTATAGCATCTTCAACTTTTTTGATTTCGGATTCAAGTTTAGCTTTCTGATCAGGAGTTAATTTATCCTTAAGTTCTTCAAGCTGTTTTTTTAACTGGAAGACAGCTGAATCGGCATTGTTTTTAATTTCAACTGCTTCTTTGCTTTTTTTATCTTCAGCAGCATGATCTTTAGCATCATTTCTCATTTTTTCAACTTCATCTTTAGATAAACCACCGGAGGAAGTAATTCTGATACTTTGTTCTTTGCCTGTAGCTTTATCTTTAGCACCAACATGAAGAATACCATTTGCATCAATATCAAATGTAACTTCAACCTGAGGAATACCTCGTGGTGCAGGAGGAATACCATCAAGATGGAATCTACCGAGCGTTCTGTTATCAGCTGCCATTTGTCTTTCACCTTGAAGAACATTAATTTCACAGAAGGCTGATTATCTGATGCTGTTGAGAATACTTCACTTTTCTTAGTAGGAATAGTAGTATTTGCTTCAATAAGCCGTGTAAATATTCCACCAAGAGTTTCAATACCAAGTGACAAAGGTGTAACATCAAGTAACAATACATCTTTTACTTCACCGGTTAAAACTCCACCCTGAATTGCAGCACCAACTGCAACTACTTCATCAGGATTAACACCTTTATGAGGTTCTCTACCGAATAATTTTTTAACAAGTTCCTGAACCATAGGAATTCTTGTTGAACCACCAACAAGAATAACTTCATCAATATCTGAAGTATTAAGACCGGCATCTTTAATTGCCTGTTCGCATGGACCTTTTGTTCTATTAACAAGATCATCAATCAGCTGTTCAAATTTAGCACGAGTTAAAGTGAACGTTCAAATGCTTTGGACCATCCTGAGTAGCAGTAATAAACGGAAGATTAACATCAGTCTGCATAGAAGAGGATAATTCAATTTTAGCTTTTTCTGCAGCTTCTTTTAATCTTTGCAAAGCCATAGGATCTTTACGAAGATCAATGCCTTCCTGTTTTTTAAATTCATCTGCAAGCTAATCAATAACTCTTTGATCGAAATCATCACCGCCAAGGTGAGTATCACCATTAGTAGATTTAACTTCAAATACACCATCACCAAGCTGAAGAACAGAAATATCAAATGTACCACCGCCAAGATCATAAACAGCTACGGTATGATCTCTTGTTTTCTTATCCAGACCATAAGCAAAGCAGCTGCTGTAGGTTCATTTATAATTCTTCTAACTTTGAAGACCTGCAATTTCGCCTGCATCTTTGGTAGCTTGACTTTGTGCATCATTGAAATAAGCAGGAACAGTAATAACTGCTTCAGTAATTTCAACACCAAGATATTCTTCGGCAGTTTTCTTCATTTTCTGAAGAACCATAGCACTGATTTCCGGAGGAGAATAAACACGGTCACCAATTTGTACTCTGGCAGATCCATTATCTCCGGAAATTACTTCATAAGGAATCTTTTTCTTTTCTTCTGTTACTTCATTTATATTTCTTCCCATAAATCTTTTAATTGAAAAGATTGTATTCTTCGGATTAGTAATGGCTTGTCTTTTTGCGGGTTGACCGACGAGTCGTTCACCGCTTTTAGTAAAAGCAACAACAGAAGGAGTAGTTCTTCCACCTTCAGAATTGGGTATTACAACCGGATCATTTCCTTCCATAACTGCGACGCAGGAATTTGTGGTTCCCAAATCAATTCCAATAATTTTTCCCATATAACATTTCTCCTATAAACTGGTATTTTCCATTTTTTAAATAATTAATTTCTTTTTATGAAGTTGTCCTTCCGGAACAACAATAAACTCATTTTTATTCAAATTTTACATAATATCCTCTCAATGGTTGTGCCAATATTCTTTGTCCTGTAAATTAACCAAATATTGCATAATCGCTCAATTTTAACTGTCACACTATCTCTGCCATAATGACAGACATTATGTTTAATTGGCTTATTTGGAGTCATTTATGACAATTGAAATAAAGGAGGATATACTTTCAGTATTTTTTTATTATTTTTACTCATTCAATCATAGAGGCTATTTTGTTCAGTCTGGAAACTTTTGACATTAAGCTTAATACAGAGTTCATTGGCAGACATTTTATTTATTCTGAGGAAGCAGATAGTACAAACTCAATTTTGCTTGATAAGGTGAATAAATACAATTCAAACGGAACTGTTTTTTATACAGAAAAGCAATTAAAAGGAAGGGGAAGAAAAAACAGACCCTGGTACAGTGTAAAGGAATTAAATCTTAACTTTTTCAATTTTGTTAACAGGCAAGAAATATATTTCTAAAAATCCCCAGTTATTAAATTTTGTTGCTTCACTTGCAATCGGAATGTCTTTGGAAAACTTATACCAATTAAAAGTGGAGCTTAAATGGCCTAATGATGTATTAATAAATGGTAAGAAAATCTGTGGGATCCTGATTGAGTCCACATCAGACGGAAGTAAAATCGAACGCCTTGTTGTTGGTACAGGAATTAATGTAAACCAGGCGGTTTTCCAGGGAAGTTTTAATTATCCTCCAACATCAGTTAGGCTTGAATTAAATGAACCGGTTGAACGGGAAAGACTTCTGGCAGAGATACTGAATAATTTTGAGGAACTTCTGCTTGTTTACGTTGAAAATCCAGAGTCTATACTTAAGGATTGGAAACAAAGATGCAATATGATAGGAGATAAAATTTCCATAACAGAAGGTGAAGAAGTTAAGTATGGCATATTTGAAGATGTAGATGAAGAAGGGTTCCTTTTGTTAAAGGACAATCATAACAGAATAGAAAAGATTCATTGCGGTGATTTAAGTCTGAGGTAAAAATGGTTCTTACCTGCGATATTGGGAACACTAGAATTAAAGCGGGAATATTTGCCGATAATATTCTTACTGAAGTTTTTGTCTGCAATAATTTGCAATCCCTGCTTGAAAAGATAGACTCACATCATATTAGAGAAGTCGCAGTATCCTCAGTTGTACCGGGGAAATCAGAGAAACTAAAGAAAGCACTTGATGAAACAGGTATACTCCCTTTTTTTATTTCTAAAGATTCAATATTTAACCTTAGCATAGACTATGAATCACCAGAAACTTTGGGAATAGACAGGGTTTGTTCTGCCGAAGGAGCATATTATTCTGAGTAACAAACAGAGGATTCTTAGAAGGCACTGTATTATTATTTCAATAGACTTTGGGACTGCCACCACACTTAATGTTGTTTCATTTCCGCGAGTATTCTCCGGCGGAATAATAGCACCGGGAATTGATATGATGTTTAAGTCTTTAAATAATAACACCGCACAACTACCACAGGCTTATGCAGCAGACTATAAAAATATCATTGGGAAATCAACGCGTGAATCTATAGCAAGCGGCGTAATGAATTCCGCTGCAGGATTATTAGACTTGTCAATAAGAAGGATTAAAGAAGAATTAGAACCAGAGAAAATATATTTCTATGTTACCGGTGGAAATTATGAAAGGATTAAACCATTTCTGGGATTTGCTCATTATTATAAAGATTCTCTTGTGTTGTATGGAGTAAAAGCGATTTATGACAAAAATAAGATTGCGGTTCCTCCCCTTACTATTCTATAATTTTTAGTCTGCTGATTGAAGTAATTTTAGAAATTCACTTGCATTAACATAACCTGTTAACCTCTGGACTTCTTCACCTTTTGAATTAATAATCAGTACAGTAGGGACACCCACAATATTAAATTTATTCTTTAGTGATTCAACTTCCGGTGATAATGATTTTGTCATATCAGCTTTCAGCGCAACAAAGTTTAAGGAAGCTGCTATAACTTTTTCATCAGAGAACGTATTTGCATCAAGTTCCTTACATGGGATGCACCAGTCAGCATAAAAATCAATAATAACTTTTTTATTTCCGGTTAAAGAGGCAGATGCAGCTTCAGGATTATAATGCTGCCAGTTAATAGAATTCTTATTCGATGGAACCAGAGCATAAACGGCTACAGCTATGATTATGACTGAAAAGGTGATCTTGAATATCCTGAACCCTTTATTTTTATTTGCCAGTTTATCAAAGAACAAAAGATAAACTGCGGCAATTAACATAAATACAGGAAGAGGATATCCCTGAACATATTTAGGTAATAATGGGATTATAAAATAGACAGCCATACCTATAAGCAGAAGTCCGAATATATGTTTTACTGCTTCCATCCACTCCCCTGCTCTCGGTAGTTTTTTAATTTTACCTGAGAATATTGCAAGTATGAGATATGGGACTCCGAGACCTACAGCAAGGTCAAAGAAAAGAATGAACCCGTAAAATGGATCACCCTTTGCAGCAACATAAGTTACAAGACCAAGTACAAATGGACCTATGCATGGTGCGGCAACAATTCCCATTGTTAATCCCATAAATAAAGCGCCGAAAAGACCAGACTTAGCACCGCCGGCTTTATTCACAAGAGAAGTGGGTAATTGAATTTCATAGACACCAAACATGCTTAACGAAAGAACAAGAAATATAAGTGCAATAAAAATTATTACATAACGTATTCTGGAGAAGGGATCCAAAGACTGCTCCGCTAAGTGCAGTTACAACACCAATGACAGAATAAGTAATGGCAAGTCCAACTACAAACAGAAGACCCATCATAAAAAGTCTGCTTGTCTTTCCTTCAGCCTGACCACCAAAAAATCCTATAGTAATTGGGATCAGAGGATACACACAAGGTGTAAGATTAAGTGCAAGCCCGCCAATAAAAACAAAAATAAGACTGAGAAGGAGTCCGCTTTTTTCTAACCTTGAAGAAATGGAATTATCCCCTGCATCTGAATTTGTCAAAGAACCAGTACTCTTTACATTTTGAAATATATCCTGATTTATTTCTTTTACTGCAGAAGCATTGGCAGCGACTTCAATTGACAAAGTATCGGATACTGAATTAGGAGGCAGACACGTTTTGTCATTGCATGACTGATAATCAAATATAACAGGTAGTTTGTAAAGACCTGGTTTTAAATCAACAGGTACTTTTGCAATTGCGCTTATAAAAATTTCCTTTTCAAACACAGACAAAGGTTTATCTGAAAAAGAAAGTTTCCTGTCATGGGCATCGGGGTAGTTAATTTTAGTTAAAGAAAAACCTATAGCAGTATCGATTAACAATTTGGAAGGTATAAGATAATCCTCATGGGGAATATTTGAATTTATATGCCACTGAGGATCAATATTTATTTTTAATGCAATTTTGAAATCTTTGCCGGGTAAGACTTTGTCAACCGAAAGGTATGCTTTGGCAATCACAAGATTTTGTACCTGCCCAAACTGCGCATACAATGTAGCAGTAAAAACAGTAATAAATAACAGAACAGAAATTTTCCTAATGATACTCATTTTAACCCTTTTATAAAATTATTATCTCCGCCAGCCCTGAACTATTGGATATCTTCTTCCAAATCCAAAGGCTTTCTTTGAAACTCTCAAAGCAGGGGCGGCTTGTTTTCTTTTAAATTCGTTTTTATCTACAAGTTTCAGGACGTAATTAACCAATTCACAGTCATGCATTATATCTGAGATTTCGCTTAACTCTTTATTTTCCTCAAGGTACATACGGAGAATTTTATCAAGGATATCATAAGGAGGAAGTGAATCCTGGTCCGTCTGATTATGTTTAAGTTCAGCAGATGGAGCTTTCGAAATAATATTCTGCGGAATTATTTCTTTTTCCCGGTTGATATAATTAACTAACCGGTAGATATCAGTTTTATATACATCGGCAATAACAGCAAGACCTCCGCACATATCTCCATAAAGTGTTGCATAACCGACAGCCATTTCTGATTTATTGCTGGTTGCCAGGAGCAGGTATCCGAATTTATTTGAAAGTGACATAAGATAGAGACCCCGTATTCTTGCCTGCATATTTTCTTCGGTTAATCCTTCAGGCAAATTATTAAAATAAGGATCCATAACTTTAAGGAGCTGATCAAACACAGGTGTAATTAGAATTTGGTTATAGCTTATTCCTAAATTATTTATCAGCTCAAGTGAATCATCAACACTTCCTGCGCTGGAATATTTTGAAGGCATAAGAACAACGTGGACATTTTCTTTGCCAAGAGCTTCAACAGCAATATATGTAACAATAGCTGAATCGATCCCGCCGCTTAAACCGATAAGAACTTTGGGGAGATTCATTTTTGTGCAGTATTCCCTTACTCCATAAATAAGAGCCGATAAAACTTCTTTCTCAAATGATCCTTCAACTTTATCAATAGAAGAATCCATTTTAATGTCGGATGTCAGCAATTCATCTTCATAAGTACCTGATTCCCCACGGGTATCCCACAAGAAATAATCTTCCTCAAATGGTTTACCGAGAACTTTAAGATTTCCATTTGAATCGAAACACATACTGCAGCCATCGAAAATAAGATCAGTTTGAGCGCCGGTACAACAAACATAAGCAAGGGGAACATTATCATTTTTTGTCAATACAGAAAGCATTTTCCTGCGGTCTTCTCTTTTACCATAAGAATACGGGCTCGCGGAAATGTTCACTAATAATGTAGCACCTTTATCCATTAAATCTTTAACCGGGTCATTAACATATCTTCTTTTATACCAGTAATCCTCATCATTCCAAATGTCTTCGCAAATCGATATACCTAACTGCTCACCCTTGAATTCATGAACCATTACTTCTGTTGCAGGATCAAAATACCGCATCTCATCAAAAACATCATAATTTGGAATGAGGGATTTATGCTGAACAAACTGAATCTTACCATTATAACAAAGTAAAGCAGAGTTATGTATATCGGTACCGGCAAGATTTGTTCCCTCAGTGATTGATCCGAAAATTAACCCGGTATCACCGGTTACAGAAGCAATTTCATTAGCGGCTTTCAGAGCAGCATCTCTGAATTCTTTTTTCTCAACAAGATCAAGTGGAGGATATCCAACCAGGCATAGTTCGGGGAAGATAACCAGGTCGGCTTTATCTGCCTGACCTTTTTTATATCCTTCAATTATTTTTTTCTTGTTATTAACCAGATCACCAATCGTTGTGTTAATCTGGCAGAGAGCAATTTTCATATAAACCGATGTAAAATAATTATATAAAAATATGAAACAGTGGAGGTTTTTACAATTTATTTATTTGCACCTTAATCCGTTCACTGATCAAATACCGCCATATATATACTTTTCTATCCTATTAAACTATATTTAGAAATATTATACTGAATTTTGTTTATTATTGTGCAGAAAACTTAATATAAGTGGAGCTCATATGCATAAGAAATTATATCGCTCTTCAAGAGAGAAAATGTTAGGGGGAGTAGCCGGAGGGGTTGCGGAATATTTTGATGTTGATCCAACAATAGTCAGACTGGTTTTTGTACTCACGCTTTTTGCGGGAGGAGCCGGATTTATTGCATATATCATAATGTGGGTAGTAGTACCACAGGAACCATACTTTCAATATAATATGCCGGCTGGTGAACAAGTCCATAATTCAGAAACTCCTCCACAGAGTTCAGATACACCTCCCTCTGGCCCGGAAGGTGGAGCAACATCTGATGCTCAGGCTCAGGGAAAGGATCCTGTATCTGATTATTTCAATGGAGTGAAGAAGCAGAAAGAAAAGAGGGGTCTTACATTCGGGATTATTTTGATATTGATCGGAGTTATTCTCCTGATAGACAATGTATTTGACAGAATACATTTTCATGATTTATTCCCTTTGATACTGTTAGGTATTGGTGTTGTTATTCTCCTAAACGCTTATAAAAAATAAAAGGATTTATAAAATGAAAACCAAACACGTGTTCTGGGGAGTATTATTTATAACCATCGGCATAATATGGCTTGTTGATCATTATGTACATTTCAGATATGAGTGGGGAGATATATGGAAGCTGTGGCCGATTGTTATTATTCTTTGGGGTGTTTCCGTTATGGTAAAGCAACAGGTTATTAAGGGACTGATTGCAGGAATTACAGCTTTAATTTTGGCTTTTGCGATATTTTCATCTGTAAAATATGGAATTGTTCATGCTGAAAACGGAATGGATTTTACATTTGACAGCGATAATAATACTTACCATTACGGTATAACTGATTACTCAGAGCCATTCAACAAGGATTATGAGAAAGCATCGCTTCATTTTAAGGCAGGTGCTGGTTCATTTATTGTTAAGGATACAACCAGGGAATTGTTTTTTGCCCATTCGGAGGGTAAACAGGATAATTATTCTTTAACCAAGAATGTATCAGAGAATAACGTTGACCTTAATTTTGAAATGATGCAGAAGCATGTCTCAATATTCAATGGCAAGAACAGGAACAGGGTTGAACTGAAGTTGAATTCTGATCCATTGTGGAATCTTGATTTCGACCTTGGTGCGGCATCAGTAAACTTTGACTTGAGTTCGTATAAGACAGAAAGTATATCAATAGATATGGGTGCGGCTTCTTTAAAGTTAAAACTTGGAGACAGAGCTGAAGAGACAAAGCTAAATGTTGATGCAGGGGCATCATCGATTGAGATTGAAGTCCCTGATGATGCAGCATGTGAAATTAAGACTGATGTCAGCCTTTCATCAAAACACTTTGAAGGATTTAAGACTATAAATGATGATACATACAGGACGGATAACTTTGACAGTGCAAAGAAGAAAATTTATATAACTATTGACTCTGGTGTTTCATCAATTAAGGTTAACAGGTATACGAAGACGATCTAGTTGGATGAATGGATTGTTGGATTGTTGGAAAAATCAGGAAGTTAAACAAAAGGGGTTCAGAAGAACCCCTTTTGTTTATCGGGCGGGTCACAGACTCGCCCCTACAAATGCATAAACTAAGCTTTAGACTTTCTACTTTTTCCTTTTAACTTTCTTATCCCCTGGTTTCCATAGGAAATCTTCAAGAATAACACAACTATCTTTATCAAATTTAATCCCCTCGGAAAGCAGCAGTTCTTCCATCATATCATAACTTCCGAAATGCATCTTTCCTGTGAGTGCACCGAATCTGTTTACAACTCTATGACAAGGCAGATTACTTCCCTTTGAACTATTTAAAGCCCAGCCCACTGTTCGTGCTGATGATCTGATTCCACAAGCTTCGGCAATATCTCCATAGGTTGCTACTTTACCATAAGGGATTTGGGCAACTACGTCATAGACTTTGTCGAAGAAGTCCTTTTTCTTAGAAGGTTTTTTCTTTTTTATGTTAGTAGTTTTCATAAATTATTGATGGATTCCCGCCTTCGCGGGAATGACCAGAAGTAAGAGTATCCCCGATTAATCTGCAATCGGGGATGACAACCAAGTTTAGTTTTGGCTGAACTTAAGGAGGAAAGCTTTAATGAATTTATTTATGTTTCCATCCATTACACCCTGCACGTCTGAAGTTTCAACATCGGTCCGGTGGTCTTTCACCATATTATATGGATGAAATACATAAGAGCGAATCTGACTTCCCCACTCAATCTTCATTTTTCCTTTCTCCACTTCATCCAATTCAGCAAGCTGCTTTTCTCTTTCAAGCTGATACAGTTTAGATTTTAACAGCTTCATTGCATTAGTACGGTTCTGGAATTGAGAGCGTTCACTCTGACATGCGGCAACTGTATTAGTAGGAATATGGGTTATACGCACAGCAGTTTCAACTTTATTAACATTCTGCCCTCCCTTTCCACCCGAACGATATGTATCAACGCGCAGGTCGGCAGGATTTACAGTAATTTCAATTGTATCATCTATTTCAGGGATAACAAACACTGAAGCAAATGAAGTATGCCTTCTTTTATTTGCATCGAATGGGGAAATTCTAACTAAACGGTGAACTCCATTTTCAGCTTTGAGATATCCATAGGCATATTCTCCTTCCACTTCGATGGTTACAGATTTAATGCCTGCACCGTCCCCATCGAGGATATCGGCAATATTCATTTTGTATCCATTTTGTTCACCCCATCGAAGATACATCCGCATAATCATTTCTGCCCAGTCCTGCGCTTCAGTACCGCCTGCTCCGGAATGTATTGTAAGGATGCAATTATTTATATCATCCTTTCCGCTGAGCATATTCTTCAACTCAGCTTTTTCAATCTCATTATCTATTGCAATAAGTTCAGATTCAATTTCGTTTTGGAATGAAGAATCCTGATCCATAGCAGCAAGTTCAATTATCTCTTCAAGATTTTTGGCTTTATTATCGGCAATGCGCCATAGGTTTACCCATTCCTCCATACCTTTAATTTCCTGAAGGATCTTTTGTGCCCCCATCTGATCGTTCCAGAAATCGGGTTCAGTAGTTTTGTGCTGGAGGTCGTTTATTTTATCAATTTTATTATCGACGTCAAAGATAACCTCGTAACCGGTTAATTCTTTCTTTGAATAAATTCAACTGTTTTAATTCTTCTTCGTACATGGTGATCCTGTTATTGTATTTCAATTAATTAAGTCTATTCAAGTTAAAGGACTATGATTCCTACAATTCATGGTTCCCTGCTTTCAGGATGACAATAATATGGTTCTACATCTATTTCCATTCTAAGCAGCGCAGCACCAAGAGTTTTACCCTGGGCATCATGCTTTAAGAAACAGTTCCGCCTCCGCCGAGTGTATCATGCAGCAGGAAGTTCAATGCTCGTAAGGTTAGGAAGTTCGAATCTCTCAACTTCTCCGAAACAGATTCCTTCAAAATGTTTTTTAACTCTTTCGGCAGTAAGATGCTCACTAAGAATTTTGTAATCTTCTTCATTATATGCAATTATGCCGATGTTGGCGGCATCGCCTTTGTCACCGCTTCTTGCATGAGCGATATCTTTAAGTTTTATTTTCATAAGATTTACACTGTATAATCATAATTAAACAAAACCTCAGAGGTTTTCGCATGGAAACCTCGAGGTTTCATCGCCATCGCGGGTACAGACACGTGTTGCTACAAAACGCTGCACTAATAAATTTCAACATAAGGAGTTGCAAAAGTTTTAATTAAGAGAGCTGGCCAATATGCAACTACTTCACTCGGTTTTGGGCGTCCACCCGCAAAACCAGTAACTGCCGGAGGTCCGGTCAATATCAAAGGCGCTATTTCCTTGCCGAATCTTTCAACAGATTTATAATCATCTGAACGGACAGCAACCCTTAGCATTATTTCATTTATATCATCTTCATTAAGCTGCTTTGATAATGGTCCATGGCAGGAATTATAACCGACAAACTCAGTCCTTATTTCAGTAAATCTAAGATTCAGATTTTCCAATCTCTTACGTAATATTTTATCGGCGGCTTTTGCTTTGGTTAAAGCATCAGGCCATGAATATGTTAACCCTCCGGATGCAGAATAGCCGCTTGAATAAGAACATGAAACCTTATAAAAATCTGTTGCGGGTTTTCCTTTGATCCCATAAACACGCACACGGTTTTTGCCAACCTCTTCCAATTTAATTGAAGTAAAATCCGCAACACAATCAGGGGTTATATAAACTTCAGGATCACCTATTTCATATAACAACTGTTCAGCGACAGTTTCAAATGAGACTTTACCGCCGAGATTTTCATGTTTGGTAATAATAAATTCGCCGTTGGGATAAGCCTCGGCAATCGGGAATCCAATTTCAGCCATATTATCAACTGACTGCCAGTCACCAAGGAAATTTCCTCCGGTTGATTGAGCGCCGCATTCAAGAATATGTCCAGCGATAGTGCCTGCGGACATCAGGTCATAATCTTTTTCACTCCAGTTGAATTCATAAATCATAGGAGCAAGAGTTAACCCGGTATCAGTGGTTCTCCCGGTAATTACAATATCGGCTCCTTTACGTAATGCTTCAACAATAGGCATTGCCCCAAAATATACATTCGCACTTAATATTTTTTCCCGGACAGTAGAAATGGGTTCCCCTGATTCCATATTCTTCAATTCATTTCCGGATTGAATCAGTTCATCCAGTTTATCCTTAATATCATCACCTAAAACTATACCTATTTTTAAGCCGCTGATCCCGAGTTCTTTAGCAACTTCAAGAACAGCATCAGCACACGCACGGGGATTTACTCCTCCGCCGTTTGTAATTATTTTGATATTCTTTTCTTTACATACGGGGAGAATCCTTCTCATCAGATCAGGTATATCCCTTGCGTATCCAAGTTTAGGATTTTTATTTTTTTGTTTCTGCAGAATTGACATAGTAACCTCGGCGAGGTAATCCATAACGAGGTAATCCACCTGTCCTTTAGTAACCTGCTGAACGGGAGCTTCAATCAGATCACCCCAGAATCCCTGTCCTGAAGCTATCCTTATTTTTTCTTTCATATTAGCCTAAAGATTTTATAATCTCATCAGATATTACAAAAAGATCATTAAAGTAGGAAATATCAAACCACTTAATACCTTCAACTTTGCGGAACCAGGTCATTTGCCGTTTTGCATAGTGGCGGGTATTTCTTTTAATTAATTCAACAGCCTTATCCATTGATATTTCGCCATCAAGACAGGCTATAATTTCCTTATATCCGACTGTATTAAGAGAATTTAAGGATTTATCGTATCCTTGATTTAAAATATACTTTGTTTCATTGATTAATCCATTCTCCATCATTTGATTGACACGGAAGTCAATGTTCCTGTAAAGTGTTTCCCTTTCCCAATTAAGTCCAAAGAGCTTAAATTCAATATTGGAATTCCGGTTTTGATCTACATGAAATTTACGGATAGAAACACCTGTAGCATAAAAAACTTCCAGTGCTCGAATAACTCGTTTCCAATTTTGAGGAAGCATTCCTTCAGCGCTTTCCGGATCTACTTTTTTCAACTCCTCATAAAGACCCTCATTACCTTTTTCTTCCCTGATCCTAAGGAACTTATCTCTTAATTCAAGATTGCGATCTGGTCCATCATTAAAAATTCCATCTGTTAAAGCTTTCAGGTACAGCCCGGAACCACCCACAACAATTGGTACGCGATTTTGGCTGAATAGATCTTCAATTACAGTCAGAGCTTGTTTTTCATACAGACTGACATTATAATATTCATCGGGTTCAAGGATATTGATGAAATGGTGTTTGGTTTTCAGCAGAATTTCGGAATCAGGTTTAGCGGTTCCGATATCGAGGTGTTTATAAAATTGACGACTATCCGCAGAAATAATCTCAGAGTTCAGTTTATCTGCCAGAAGCAGGCTTAATGAAGTTTTACCGGAACCGGTAGGACCGGTAATTACAATTACTATCCTTTCCAACCTTCTCTTCCGATAAGTGGTACAAATTTGAATTCCGGAATATCTTCTGTGGTGAACTGATTATCGCCTGTTTTTGTTATTATTTTCAGAATTTGAGAATCTTTATTACCTACCGGGATAACTAATTTTCCGCCTATATCAAGCTGCTTCATTAAAGTAGGAGGCACAGAAGGAGAACCGGCAGTAACAATTATACCATTATAGGGCGCAAATTCATCCCATCCGATTGTACCATCGCCATATTTAGTATAGACCCTGATTCCAATTTTGTCAAATAACTTTTGAGTTACATGAAGAATTTCAAGCTGACGTTCGATACTGTAGACTTTCATTCCCATATTATAGAGAATCGCAGCCTGGTAACCGGAACCGGTTCCGATCTCGAGAACTTTAGAATTAGGTTTTAGTTTAAGAGCGGCAGTCATAAACGCAACCGTGTATGGCTGCGAAATTGTCTGTCCGAATCCAATTGGAAGGGCAACATCTTTATAGGCATGATGCTGCAAAGCACCTGGAACAAATTTATGGCGCGGGACTTCACCAATAGCTTTTAAGACAAAGATATCATCAATCCCTTTCATGGATAAACTATCGGCTAATTCTCTGCGTTCTCTTTCGTACATTACTTAAATCAAAATAAAAATTAAAAATTAAAGATTAAAAAATATAAATGAGTTCACTATAAAAGGCCTATAATCCTGAATGTCATTCCCGCGAAGATCAAGGCGGGAATCCATCTGCTTGTTTAAATTATTCTAATTATGCTTTTTATATTATGTTTAGAATAAACTTACAAATTATCGGTCTAATCAGATTATCAATTCAAAACGTAAAGATAAAAATATTTAAGCTATTTTTTTTATTTTTGTTTTACTAAATACAGGATAATGATGTTAACAGTTATATTAGGTGCACTTCTGATCATGTGCATGAGAATTTGTGATGTAACAATAGATACAATTAGGTTGATACTTGTAGTACAGGGAGGAAATATCTGGCTGGGGTTGCGGGGTTTTTTGAAGTGCTTATCTGGATATTTGCAATAAGATATGTTATGCAGCATCTTGATGTGATACTTAATCTGTTTGGATACGCGACCGGTTTTGCTTTAGGGAATATTATCGGGATAACTATTGAACAAAGGATTGGATTCGGATTTGCACAGTTAAATGTAATCTCACGGCATTATACAGATCAAATTGCAAATGAATTAAGGAAATTAAAACATGGTGTGACTATTCTGCCTGCAGAAGGAGGAGCCGGCGGTGTTTCTGTAATTGTGGTCATAACTCCCAGAAAGGTTCAGAGGCAGGTAATCAAGGTGATAGAGTCAATTGACAGCAAAGCATTTATAACAGTTCAACATTCAGTCCCTTACAGAGGATTTATGCAGGGAGCCAGGTAGCAGGTGACTTAGTGATTTTGCCTCATGTTTGTTTTTATCTATATTCAAATTAAACGGACAGATGACCATTATATAATAAATACCAGCGAAAAGACAATATGCAAAACAATAACTAATTGAGGTAAATAATGAAAGTTAAATATTGGATCGAAAGACTGCAAAAGGATTATGACCTAGAGGAATCTGTTTGTATTCATTTATGGACTCGCCCGGATATTGAAGAAAGAGCGAAGGAGCTAGGCTATAATTTTACAGCAAATGATTGTGACCTTATCCTGGAAGATATGGAGCATCATATAGATTCTGGATTGGGAGTTTCATGGGTGACAGTAGATATTATATTGATGATTATATCAGCGAAAACAATCTTATCAGGATCCAGACTTTGTTGAGGATGATAACGATGAATGAAATAACAGGGGAGAACTGAAATTAATTGTTATAATCCAATATCTGATCTTAGATGTTTTAGATTTAACTCAGCAGAATAGAGGTCACCTATTAAATCATTACTTATGAATTTATACCTAACTTCATACTCAGATAAAGAACTAATAACTTGTTTGTATTTTTTCGAATCATTGGAAATAACATAAAACCCAACGTTTTTATAATCCATTAAGGTTGCCATTCTTCCTACTCCTGACCAAACACCTGTTGATAACTCAACTTCAAAAGCATATTCTGGAATAAAATTGTTGCCCCGATTTTTGAACCATAATACATCAATTTGCCTTAGTAAATTATAGTCGGAAAATTGTAAGTTTGGGCAATTATCAAGAGTAGAGATTTCACTCAATTTTTTCTCATTGAATATCTTGGATTTATTAGGACAATAGGTTTGAAAACCACGAATATTGCCTATTTCAAGAAGACGACCCTGGATTATAGAATGTAAACTTTCCTCTACTGTATTTTTTGATTCATCATCTATTATTGGCGGCGTTAATAATAAATTCCAATTATTTATAAAACTTTGGCAATCAAGCCTATTATGCTTTCCAGATAAAACAATATTCAATTCTTTATCGATATTTATTTTATACTCGCCGTTCCTGTCATGACTTATAGAAGGTAATTGTTTGAAAAGTGTTTTTGCTGGGATGATTATGACTCTTTCAATTGAGCCACAAATAAATGCTATAAATGGATTATTAAGATTTGCAATTTCCTCAACAGTGATATAGTTGATGCCAAAAAAATAATTTCTGTTCCCTTCTGAAGAAGCACGAACTAAAACATTTGCCTCACCAATAAGGTATGTTCTTGATTTGAGGACTTTAATTAATTCAATATTTGCTTGAAAATCTTTGGCTTTATCAAGAAATTGGCAGGCTAATAAATCAGAAGGGCTTATTACTTTTGGTTCCAAATTTATTTCTTTTCCATATCTAGAAAAATAGTTTTGTAAACATTTTCAATATCAGTTAACAGACCCCATTCCAACCTTTTTTTTGCAATTAGAATTTCTTGATCAGTTAATTCTCTGCCAATATATTCTTGCGCTTCACTCTGAATATCATCCAAAGTTATGGCAAAAATTAGATCATTTTTTCTAATAATTTTCATCGAATACTCAAGAAAATATTTTATATAAAATGAAACAATGCAATCTAAGGTAAATTCCCAAAAGATAAAACATCTTCATAATTTTAATTCTCCCATCCAAAATTGCTTTAGAAATACA
>CAWAZD010000018.1:0-102745 GCA_963786395.1 uncultured Ignavibacteriales bacterium
GCTATCGGAAATATGGATGGATATTAAGCAGAACAAACAAACTTGAACTTGAAAAGATTGACCAGATAAATAACATATTAAAAATAAAGGGCTACGATCCCAACAAGTTTGAATTTACTTTACAAGAATGAAGAAAAAATACGGATAAGGGGATCCCTGCTTTCGCAGGGATGACAAATGAATAGGGTGAATCTAAAGTCTCTTTGGACCTGCTTCTGCTACTGCCTGTGAACAACCGCTTTTATAAAGCTTGAAGTTCTCTATAAACCTTGCCGCAAGCGCATCATATTTCTTCCAGTATTCGTCTTTATTGCCCCAGGAGTTTGACGGCTCAAGTACATCTTCAGGTACTTCAGGACAACTTAGCGGGACTTCAAATCCAAACAATTTATCCTTTCTGTATTTCACATGGTCAAGCTTTCCGTCTAACGCTGCATCCAAAAGGTTACGGGTATGGCGTATACTTATTCTTTTACCAACACCAAATCTTCCGCCTACCCATCCTGTATTTACAAGCCAGACATTTGCTTTATGCTTCAGCATTCTTTGTCTAAGCATTTCAGCATATTCATAAGGATGCCGAACCATAAATGGTGCACCAAAGCATGCACTGAATGTAATCTGAGGTTCAATCCCCAGGCCAATTTCAGTTCCGGCTATCTTTGAAGTGTATCCGCTTATAAAATGATACTGTGCCTGTTCGGGACTAAGCCGCGCTATCGGAGGTAAAACTCCAGACGCGTCGCAGGTAAGGAAGATTACATTTTTAGGATGTGAATGAACATATCCCTCTTTTATTATATTAGGAATAAATTCCAGCGGATATGAAGCTCTTGTATTTTCAGTTATAGAATCATCATCAAGATCAATCATACGTGAGACCGGATCATATACTACATTTTCAAGTATAGTTCCAAACCTTCTTGTGCATTCATATATTTCGGGTTCATTCTCAGCAGAAAGTCTTATTACTTTTGCATAACATCCACCTTCAAAGTTGAATACTCCCAACGAACTCCAGCCATGTTCATCATCGCCGATCAGCTTTCTTTTAGGATCAGCAGATAAAGTTGTTTTTCCTGTTCCGCTTAACCCGAAGAACAAAGCAGCATCGCCATCTTTACCTACGTTGGCAGAGCAATGCATTGGCAGTACATCATCAAATGTGAGAATGAAATTAAGAATGGTGAAGATTGATTTCTTTATCTCACCGCCGTATAGAGAGTTTGCTATTATAGCGGTTTTCTGTGCGAAGTTCAGAATAATACCTGTCTCAGTTCTTGTTCCGTCAATTTTGGGATCAAGCTTAAAACCGGGTACACAAATAACTGTAAAATCAGGATAGAACTTCTTTAATAAATCCTGGTTTTCTGTTGTAATAAACATGTTCCTTGCGAATAAGGAATGCCAGGCTTTTTCAGTAATTATTCTTATAGGCATTTGAAATTCAGGGTCGGCACCGACATAACAATCCTGCACATAAACTTCTTCACCCTGAAGGTATGCATTCAGGCGTCCAAGGAGTGAGTTGAATTTCTCTTCACTGAATGGGCGGTTATAGACTCCCCACCAAATTTTATCTTCAGTTGAATCTTCTCTTACTACAAATTTGTCAGCCGCTGCTCTTGCAGTATGTTTGCCAGTCTTTACAATAAGCGGTCCCTGGTGCGACATATGAGCTTCATTTCTGAATATTGCTTCTTCATATAAAGCTTCATCAGGAAGGTTCCAGAATGCGCGGTCTAAATAATAAATGCCATGGTTATCAAGTCCGAAATCGGCAGCTAATTCTTTGGCTTCTTTGCTTGCGGGAGTACTGAATTCAAGATATTTCATGACCAGTCCCTCACTAATTTACGATCGCCGATGTAGAGTTCGTTAGGTGAATTAGGATCAAGTGCCCACTTCATTCTTTCAATTCCTTCAGTAATGTCTTTGATTGTTCCGCAATAACTCAAACGCAGATATCCTTCCATACCGAATTCTTTTCCGGGAACGGTTAGTACCAGCACTTTATCAATCAGGTACTCTGATAGTTTCTGTGAGCTTTTATTGTAGTTGCTAAAATCCGCAAAGCAATAGAATGTTCCATCGGGTTTGGTTACATGAACACCTTCAAATGAGTTCAGGTAATCGATCATTACATTCCTGTTGTTTTCAAGTGTAGCTCGTAGTGATTCAACCGATGACTGGATTCCATTGATAGCCCCAACAGCAGCCTTCTGCAGCAACACTGAAGGACCGGACGTCTGGTGTCCCTGGATATTTGTCATTGCCTCAATAACTTTCTTGTTACCGACAGCCCAGCCGATTCTGAATCCTGTCATTGCATATTGTTTGGAGACTCCGTTTATTACAATCAACTTTGAATTTTCAGAAAGGTTCTTTGCATAATCGAAACAGCTGATAACTTTTTTATTATCAAAAATGAGCCTGTGGTAAATATCGTCCATGATCAGGTATAGATCACGTTTTTCGCAGAACTGTACAATGTCAGAAATAAATTCTTCGGAATACATAGCACCCGAAGGATTGTTGGGGCTGTTTATAATTACCGCTTTTGTGTATGAACCTACCCTCTGTTCAATATCTCTTATGGTAGGGTAAAATGTTCCATCCTCGGGGCAGCAAGCAACTCCAATTGCGCCGCAAAGCTTTGCCATTTCAGGATAACTAACCCAATATGGTGCAGGATAAAGAACTTCCTCCTGCGGGTTCAGGATTGCCTGCAATGCCACCATAATTGCTTGTTTGGCTCCACCTGATGCCATTACATTCAATGGGGAAACCTGCCTGTGGTAAAATTCTTCTGTATATCTTATAATAGCTTTTTTAAGGGCTGGAATTCCATCTGCAGGCGCATAACGGACTTCTGCTGAATTAAGGAGAGATGCAGCAGAAACTATTGCGTCCATTGGAGCTCTGCTTTTTGGTTCACCGCCGCCCAAATGAATAACAGGATCTCCTTTCTCTCTTAAGATTGCAGCTTTTTCATTTAGCGCTAAAGTGGGTGAGGCACTTATGGTCTTTGCGATTTGACTTAAACTCATATACTCCGAACCTCGAAATAATGTTATTTAATAAAATTTAGTAACCAAAATTATCGGGAGTTTCCCTGATTAGCAAATTTATTTTCTGAACAGGTATTCCAATGGCCGCCATGCTCTTTTTGCCCAATTCGGTTCACTGTGTTCTCCCTTTTTATCAAAATACCAGATATAATCTTTCCCTTCCTTGTAACCCCTATTGTTTAATGAAGATATCATTTTCTCAGTCCCCGGAAGTAACATTGAATCAAGACCCACACCTCCGCAGTCAAAATAAGCTTTTAATTTTTTCCCTGGTCCTTTGTAATCCACAACCGGAGTAATATAATCCAGACTACCAATTAAGAAAGCAGGGGATAGGCAAGCTGCCTTTGAAAAGACATCATTATGTTCCCACAAAAGCATGAACGAAATCAACCCTCCTGCCGAAGACCCTATAGTTGCTGTGTTTTTCCTGTCCGGAAGTGTTCTGTAGGTTTTGTCAATAAATGGCTTCAATTGGTTCACAACAAAATTCATATATATCCTGCCAGTATCTCCAGTCATATATTCCTTCATCCTTGCCCTTGTATTATAAATACCCACTATAATCATTTCTTTAATAATGCCCTGTCTAATGAGACTGTCTGCTGTTTCGTCAAGCTGCCAGTCAATGCCAAATGAAGATGTGGATGGATCAAACAGATTCTGACCGTCATGCGCATAAAGTACGGGGTATCTTTTATCATTATTCTTTTCGTATGATGGAGGAAGCCAAACAATAATATCTCTTGGGCTTAATCCTTTCCCCTGAAAATTCTTATGGTACCTGACAGTTCCGGTTATTTGCCCTTTAAATGATATCTTTTGTGGAGCCGCACCGCCCCATTTGTTAATTTCAGCCGTTACTGTGGTATCATTATTAACTGTTAAATGAGAATTCCCAGGTGCCCCGCCTCTGTCATTTAGTGCTTCTTTACCCCAGTCCCCTAAAGTAAATTTATATTCAATACTGGTTCCCCCGGGGAATGAAATTTCCTTTTCCCACGTATTGTTATCCTTTTTATTCAACTTAACCAATGACGGATCCCAATAACCGAGTTTCTCATGCTCACCTGTTATATATACAGTTGAAGTATCATTTACATTTGCTGAAGTAACAACAAATTTTACTTTAACATCCTGAGCGGAAAGATAAATACTTAAAAATAATATAGAAGCGAGTATAAAATAGATTTTCATTTATAAAGTTTGTAGTTGTTATTATTTTGTTTTTTCAAAATGCTGGTAGTCTTTTAATGAATTCCAGTCACCACCCCAACGCCACCCGCGTTTATAGAATTCATGAATTAACCAGGATTGTTTGTTAATAGTGCCGGGTGCGTACTTATTATAAACAGCACCCCTGGGGGAGGTCTTTCCGTTTTTTATCTGCGGGTTCTGAAATGGATTTAAGTCTATAGCCCGTCCTAAAGAATGTGCGGAGAATGTCCGTGTCCCGCTTACAAATCTGTAATTGAAAACTGAAGTGTTATTGTCATTCATAGAGGCTTCGTCTGACCAGTGATATACATTTACGGGTATTACTTTTTTAACAGGAAATCTTTTCTCTTTAATCAGCTTAAAAATTTCTCTTATATCTTCAGCCAGTTCTTTATGTATTACTACCTGCCCTCTGTGAAGATTGTGGTCAAAAGAATAATATTCCACATCAACAATCATAAGGTTTTTAGTATTTGTATTGGGGATTTCTTTCCCGGTCAATGCCTGTGTAAGAGTAACATGACTGTCAATTATTATTTTGTTCACAAGGTTACCACCAATATGGTGAACCTGAGCAGTCACGAGGTAAAGAATCAGAAGGTTAATATAAATAAACATCGAATTTAAAAACTCTTATGAATTATTACCCAAAATAAATATATTTGGCCTTCAATTAAAAAGGAAAAAGGATGAAAAAGCTTTTATTTGTTGGAATTGCCTTGCTTATGTTTGCGGGATGCGGTAAAAAGGTTATTACAACTAATACCGGATTAAAATATACTATTGATACAACGGGTTCCGGTACTGTTGCTAAATCAGGTGATCTTGTTACTATTCATTTCAAAGCATGGTTCATTAAGGATTCTACTAACCTATTCAAGGATTGGTCAAAAGATTCCACCAGAATGCCTACAAGCATAGGAGATTCAAGACAAACAAATCAGCCATACAAGTTTTTACTTGGTGCAAATTCTTTTGTTAAAGGATCTGATGAAGGTATTATAGGCATGAAAAAAGGCGAGACCAGAACACTTATTATTCCTGCAAGGCTTGCTTATGCTGACAGAGGATTCGGACCTATACCTCCGAATTCAGATTTGAAAATTGTAGTATCTTTGATCGATTTGAAAGATGCTATTAAAGTTAAAATGTGGGATGTGGATTCAACAAAACTTCAAACCACAAAGAGCGGATTAAAGTATGTTATTCTTCAACAGGGAAATGGACCTAAAGCTGATTCAGGTAAAACTGTTGTGGTGCATTATAGCGGTTACCTGCTTGACGGTACTAAGTTTGATAGCTCTGTTGAAAGAGATGAACCTTTCTCATTTGTTGTAGGAATGAAAATGGTAATTCCAGGCTGGGAAGAAGGCATAGCTCTTTTAAATAAAGGATCTAAGGCAAGATTTATTATCCCGTCTGCTCTTGCATATGGACCAAGACAGGTCGGGAAGATTCCACCAAATTCTAATTTAATTTTTGATGTAGAACTTCTTGATGTAAAATAAAAAGTTATTATATTCCAGGTAACCTAAATTAAAATTAACGGAACTAACATGAAATTAAACATAAGTTTTTCATTAGAAGAAGCATCTTATATAAACACAATTCCGGGCAAAATTGAAGTAGCAGAAATTGAAGGAAAAGAAGGGAAGTATTTTTCATTTACATTGCTTGAAAAACTTGAACCAGTTTCCGGTAAAACATCTTATAAAGTAAAATGGGGTGAGGATTGCCCATCAAAAACTGATGATATGAATAAAATTATCATAAAGAACTACAAAGAAATGGAATCCGGTATGTGAGTGCTCCCAAACACAACATTTTAACTTCGGATAAATTATTTTAACCATTGTTTGTTTGTAGGATATATGTTAAGGAATAGCCGGCGCTCCCAACGCCGGCTTTTTTTTTGTCATTTCCAGTCGATATACCTCTTTTTCCCCTTATTTTGTGTAAAAAATGCATATATAATTTCCTTTCTTGTTTAATCTCCATAAGTTTTGATTGTAATTATTTTGGAGTTTTACAAATGAAGAACTTTTCTTTTAAAACCGACCCGTTAACGGGCGAGAACTATCTGGAAGTAAATAGTCAGGGGCAGCAATTAATTAATGATCCATTTCTAAACAAAGCATCAGCATATACTGAAGAAGAACGATTATCTCTTGGCTTGTCAGGTTTAGTCAGGTCATCTATTTCAGATATAAATGAACAACGTCAACGCAGCTATGAAATGTTTTCAAGAAAGCAGGATGATATTGAAAAATATATATTCCTTCAAAGCCTGCTTAATCGTAACGAAACCCTTTTTTATAACTTGCTTAGCCATAATCTTAAAGAGATGCTTCCCATTGTTTACACACCAACTGTAGGGAAAGCATGTTTGATGTTAAGCCATATTACGCGTGAATACAGGGGAATATATATCAACCCTGATAATATTGGACATATTGACAAAATATTCCAGAATATCTCTTTGCCGGAAGTCTATCTAATTGTAGTTACTGATGGTGAAAGAATTCTTGGTCTTGGTGACCTTGGCTCGGACGGAATGGGAATACCTGTAGGGAAAATAAATCTTTATGTTGCAGCCGGCGGACTACATCCTGCGTGCTGTCTTCCAATTAGTCTGGATGTTGGTACCAATAATGAAAATTTAATTAACGATACACTCTACCTTGGT
Organism: uncultured Ignavibacteriales bacterium; assembly: GCA_963786395.1. Classification (GTDB taxonomy): domain Bacteria; phylum Bacteroidota; class Ignavibacteria; order Ignavibacteriales; family Ignavibacteriaceae; genus Fen-1301. The sequence continues at coordinate 6,976 of CAWAZD010000018.1, forward strand.
TACAAACATAAACGACTTGAAGGGGCTGAATATGATGAGTTTATTGAAAAGTTTGTATTAGGTGTTAAACGTAATTTCCCGAATGCTCTTCTGCAATGGGAGGATTTTGCCAAACACAAAGCTTTCAAACTTCTTGACAGATATAAAGACAGAATACTTTCCTTTAATGATGATATTCAGGGTACCGGCTCTGTTACTCTTGCCGCATTGTTAACAGCCATGAAAATTAAAAAACAAAAATTCAGCGAACAGCGGTTTGTTGTGGGTGGTCAGGGACAAGCAGGACTTGGTATTACAAATAATATTTATAACATGCTTATTGAAGAAGGATTATCCGAGTCAGAAGCAAAAAGTAAAATATTTACTTATGATATTTGTGGTCTGATGTTAGAAGATACTCCTGGCCTTAATGAAGGGCAAAAGAAATTTGTTAAGAAACGTGCTGAAATAAATAACTGGATTCTTAAAGAACCCGGTAAAATAGGTTTGGCTGATATTGTTAAAAATTCAAAAGGAACTATTCTGATTGGAGTAACTGCAACTAATGGTTTGTTCACTCAGGAGATCCTTCGTCAGATGGCTGCCAATGATGAGCTTCCGGTTATTTTTGCTTTATCAAATCCAACTTCAAAATCAGAATGCACTCTGGAAGAAGTTGTAACAGCTACTAAAGGGAGATGCCTAGTTGCAACAGGAAGTCCATTCCCTTCAGTTGAATGCAATGGAAAACAGATAAGCTCGGCCCAATGCAATAATATGTTTATTTTCCCTGGGATCGGTTTAGGCGCATTGGTAAGCAGATCAACTAAAATTACAACACGCATGTTTCTTCAGGCTAGTAAGGCGCTAAGTGAACTTGTAACTGCTGAACAACTAAAACAAAATATGCTGCTGCCTGATTTAAATGATATTAGAAATGTATCATTCCATATAGCAAAAGCTGTTGCAATTGAAGCCAGAGAATCAGGATTAGGACGTTTATTAAGTGACAAAGACTATGAAGCTATAATTAAAAAGGCTCAATGGCAGCCGGAATATTATCCGTTTAGACCATTATCTAATTCATGAGATTTTTGTTATTTGTATCACAACATTTGTCCTTCATTTAGTTTAAGTTACTATTGTTTGTTTGTAGGATATGTGTTAAGGAATGACCGGCGCCCCAAACGCCGGTCTTTTTTTTGCCATTAGATAGGGGGAGAAAATCACAAATTTTATCCATATATTTCCTGCATTCAATAACCTAACTCAGGAATTATCATGATTATTGACAAAACTAATAACATTTCAAATTATACTAACCTGGGAATAAAATTTCAGAAAGCCTTTTCATTTATTACAGATCCGGAATTATTGTTCCTTGAATCCGGACGCTATAAAATTGATGGTGACAATGTTTATGCGATAATTAGTGAATATACTCCTAAAGAAAGATCAGATGGGAAATTTGAATCCCATAGAAAGTATATTGACCTTCAATATGTATCTAAAGGTGAAGAATTAATTGGTTATGCTCCATTTGGAGGTCAAAAAGTGTTGTCAGAATATAATGAGATGAAAGATGTTACTTTCTTTGAAGGGGAGCAATCATTTGTTAGGATAGATAGGGGAATGTTTGCTATCTTCTTTCCGGGTGAACTTCATATGCCCGGAATTACAACTTCAAATGCTAAAACCGTAAAAAAAGTAGTAGTTAAAATAAAAGCCTGAATTCTATAACTCTTAACATACAATGAATATTAAGACTTTAATTCTATCTGCAATTATCATAATATATTTTGTGTTCCCTGGTTGTTCCTCCGGACCGGATTTCTTTTAAAGAAGGAATAAATAAATACAAAAACAAAGATTATCTGGGTTCTATTCTTGAATATGATAAGGAAATCCAAAATAATCAAAACAATGATTCTGCTTATCTTATGAGGGGGAAAGCCGAAAATCTTCTTGGCAAGTATAAAGAAGCAATAACTGATTTTACCAAATCAATTGAAATCAATGAAGGATTCCCGGCTTATTTTAACCGGGGTATGGCATATCTCTCAACAAATGAAAATGTTTTAGCCGAATATGACTTTACTAATGCAATTCGTTTAAACCCTGAAAATGATACGGTTTATTATTGCAGAGGATACATCAGGAATTTGCTTAATAAACATGAAGAGGCACTTCAGGATTATAATAAAGCTATTCAATTAAATCCTGAATTTGGAAACGCTTATGTAAACAGGGGTAATCTCAAAAGTGAAATGGAAGACTACCAGGGAGCTATTGAAGATTATACAATATCTATTGATCTTGACCACAATGATATAAGTGCTTATTTCAACAGAGGATATACGTTTAAATTATTAGGCGAATATGAACAAGCTGTTTCAGATTTTAATTATGTTTTAGGTGTTGACTCTCTAAACAGAGAGGCAATTAATCTGAGAGGTGATTCATACATGAACCTTAAATATTATTCCAAGGCTATAGTCGATTACTCAAAATTAATAGAAATATATCCCCGCGATGGGAAAGCATTCTTTAACCGGGGTTTGTCCTATCTGAAACTTAAGAAAAAAAAACAAGGTTGTGCTGATCTTACAAAGTCAAGTGAACTCGGATATATTGAGGCGAATGCAGAATTAACAAAAAATTGCAAGAGCCCTAAACCTAATAAGAAGAAAAAATAAAAGGATTATATATGGATGAAAATGAACAAAAAATGGAAGTAACAATAGGTGAATATAAAGGCAGCCCTGTAATTTCACTACCAATTACTCCTGATGGAAAATATCCATTTACTTTTGGTCTAAGTAAAGCTAAGGCGATTTTGAAATATATAGAAGATATAAGGAAATTTGTCCAGGATAATGAGAAAAAATAGAATATTTTCTTTATCCTACTGAAATGAAACGTCAGTAATTATGGTGAAGTTTCCCATAAATAAGAAAATTATTCATCCAAAAGACACATTATTGAGCTTATATATTCCATTATTTCTTATATTTACAAAAAAATAAGTAAATATTTTCACTCTCATTATGGCATGGATTGTGGATATTATTGCTATTAAGTTAAAATGTTATTGAGCAGTTTCTATTGACTCCAAAATTATATTTTATAAGGATTATATGAAGATTAATAAACAGGATGCGTTAGATTATCATAGCCAGGGAAGAAAAGGGAAAATAGAGGTTATTTCAACTAAACCATGCCTTACATCACGAGATCTGTCACTGGCGTATACACCCGGCGTTGCTGATCCCTGCCGCGAAATTGAAAAGAATATTGAGGATGTTTATAAATATACCGCCAAGGGAAATCTTGTTGCAGTGCTTTCTAATGGTACTGCGGTTTTGGGGTTGGGAGACATTGGTCCTGAGGCAGGAAAACCTGTTATGGAGGGGAAGGGTGTTCTGTTCAAAAGATTCGCCGATATAGATGTTTTTGATATTGAAGTCAGAAGCCATGATCCTAAAGAAGTAATTAGATTTGCTCAAATGATTGAACCAACATTCGGAGGAATAAACCTTGAAGATATAAAATCTCCCGAGTGTTTTGAAATTGAGGAAACTCTCAAAGCTACCATGAATATTCCTGTTTTTCATGATGACCAGCATGGTACAGCTATTATTTCATGTGCAGCATTGTTAAATGCAACTGAGGTAGCTGGTAAAAAATTGGAGAATCAGAAGATTGTGGTAAGCGGTGCAGGTGCTGCAGCAATTTCATGCTGTAAACTTTATGTACGCGCAGGTGCTAAGAGAGAAAATATTTTCATGTACGACACCCATGGATGTGTCCATAAAGGAAGGACCGATCTAAATAAATACAAAGAGGAATTTGCTCAGGATAAAGATGCCGGCACTTTAACCGAAGCAATGAAAGGTGCTGATGTATTCGTCGGATTGTCAAAAGGCGGCATTGTCTCAAAAGAGATGGTAAAAGTTATGGCACCGAACCCTATTATTTTTGCAATGGCTAATCCTGATCCTGAAATTACATATGAAGATGCAACTTCAGTAAGAAAAGATCTTATTATGGCTACAGGTAGAAGCGATTATCCAAACCAGGTTAATAATGTGCTTGGCTTTCCATTCATTTTCCGCGGAGCCCTTGATGTAAGAGCTACACAGATCAATGAAGAAATGAAAATGGCGGCAACCCGTGCGCTGGCTTCACTTGCTAAACAAAAAGTGCCTGAGATGGTAATAAGTGCTTATGGAGGCGAAGATTTTACTTTTGGCAGAGATTATATAATCCCTAAACCTTTTGATCCCAGAGTTCTTTGGAACGTTGCTCCTGCTGTTGCTAAAGCCGCCATTGAAACAGGAGTAGCTAAAAATATAATTACAGATTGGGATGCGTATGAGGTTCAATTAAAAGAAAGGTTAGGACTTTCAAAAGAAATCATTAGGGTTATGATTCATAAAGCAAGAAAGAATCCCGTTAAAGTAGTTTTCCCTGAAGGCGAGGAAGAAAAAATAATTCGTGCTGCTCATGTATGCTTTGCTGATGGAATAGCATTCCCTATCCTCCTTGGAAAAGAAAAAATCATTAGAGACATGATCGATACTATCGGATATGATCAGAAAGAATTTACTGTTATAGATCCAAGGAAGTCACCTGATTTTGATAAATATGTAGAAAAATTCTTAAGTAAAAGGCAAAGGAAAGGAGCTACTTTAAGGGAAGCCAATATTTTAATGAAGGAACCGATCTATTTTGGATCTATGATGCTGGATAGCGGAGAAGCCGGTGCTTTGATTAGCGGTTTGACAACTCAATATCCTCAGACTATAAAACCCGCACTCCAATGCGTTGGTGTAAAGGAAGGATTAAAAGTAGTTTCAGGTCTCTATATTGTATTTACCAAAAAAGATGTTTATTTCTTCTCAGATACTACTGTTAATGTTGACCCCAATGCCGAAGAACTTGCACAGATTGCTATCACTGCAGCAGATACTGCAAGAGAATTCGATGTTATTCCTAAAATAGCAATGTTATCATTCAGCAATTTCGGTAGTACATCTTATCCTCAGGCTATTAAAGTTCGTGAAGCAGTAAAGATAATTAAGAAAAGAAGACCCGACCTTATTGTAGATGGTGAAATGCAGGCCGATACAGCGGTAGTTCCGGAAATAAGAGAACAGGATTTCCCGTTCTCTGACTTACAGGGAAATGCCAATGTACTGATTTTCCCAAATCTTGAAGCAGGTAATATCGCCTATAAGCTTATGGCAAGAATTGGTCAGGCAACTGTTGTTGGTCCAATCCTCATGGGTATGAAGAAATCTATCCATGTCCTTCAGAAAGGCGCTACTGTTGATGATATTATAAATATGACAGCTATTGCAGTTGTTGAAGCAGCAACAAATGCACGGGAAGAAAAGAAACGTGAGAAAGAGGAATATATTCCTGAAACTAAATCAGAAACTGCACCTGAATTAATCTAAGAATATATAGACGACAACCTTAATAGACATTCCCGCGAAGCGGGAATCCATGCAGCGAATTTTCTAGGCTGCCGGGGACCATCCCTGGCAGCATTTAGTCACTTGAAAGTTAACTCTAAACGTATTTAACATTAATTAATTTATTGTGTATATGAGAATCTCCAGAATTAAACCAACTGTCATTGATGAGGTCAAACAGATACCTGTCGATCTTTCCTTGATAGACCCCCTGATTAAAAATTATAAAGATAAAAAGGGTAATCTTATTCCTCTTCTGCAGGGCGCTCAGAATACTTATGGATTTATTCCTAAAGAAGTATTCGATAAAATATCAGCGGAAACCGGCTTAAAGAAAAATGACCTTTACGGGGTTGCAACTTTTTATGCGCAGTTCCGCCTTAAACCTGTTGGAAAACATATTGTACGCGTTTGTCATGGAACCGCCTGCCATGTGCAGAATGCTACTAAAATTACCGAGGACATTCAGAATTACCTTGGAGTTAAAGATGGAGATACAACAGAAGACAGGGTTTTTACACTTGAATCGGTTGCCTGTCTTGGCTGCTGTTCATTAGCTCCCTGCATGATGATTGCTGATGAAACATTTGGTAAGCTGAATGGCAAAAAAGCTGTCGATGTTGTAAAAGCAATAAGACGAACAGAAACTCTTGAACACAAACCTAAATTAACTGAAAATATTTCTTCTAATTAAACCTTATAAACATTCGAAACCAGGTTATGGAAAAAACAAAGATAATAGTAGGACTCGGAAGCTGTGGTATTGCAGCCGGCGCTGTTAAAGTCTACGACGAAATATCAAGAATTAAGGATGCTGATGGGCTTGATTTTGAGCTGTCAAAAACAAGCTGCATCGGCATGTGCTTCCGTGAACCCCTTGTGGAAATAATCGATGATAGTGGTTCATACTTATATGGTGATGTTGATGTAAAGAAAATTGATGAAATTATTGATAAACATGTTGTTAAATATTCTCCGATTAAAGAGTATATAGTAAAATCGGATCAGTTTGATACAGAATTCAAAGATTATTTTGACAAGCAGGTCAAAATCACTCTCAGGAACTGCGGTCATATTGACCCTGAACATATTACTGAATATGAAGCCCGCGAAGGATATGAAGCAATTAAGAAAATATCTTCAGAAAAAATTACTCCTGAAGATGTAATTAAAACTGTCTTTGATTCCGGATTAAGAGGAAGAGGCGGTGCAGGATTTACTACAGGAATGAAATGGAACTTTGCCCGTAATTCTGTTTCTGACGAAAAGTATGTCGTCTGTAATGCTGATGAAGGTGATCCGGGTGCATTTATGGATCGCTCGGTTCTTGAAGGCGATCCGCATTCTGTCCTCGAAGGCATGATAATCTGTGCTTATGCTATTGGCGCCAACCATGGGTATATTTATTGCCGTGCTGAATATCCACTTGCCGTAAAAAGATTAAATCTGGCTATTAACCAGGCTCGTGAGAAAAAGTATCTTGGTGAAAACCTGTTTGGTATTGAAGGATTTAATTTTGATATCATTGTAAAAGAAGGTGCCGGTGCTTTCGTCTGCGGTGAAGAAACTGCATTGATGGCTTCAATCGAAGGTCAGAGAGGCATGCCCCGTAAACGTCCTCCTTTCCCTGCTGTTCAGGGACTCTGGAAAAAACCAACCAACATCAATAACGTTGAGACATTTGCAAATATTCCCTGGATATTAATAAATGGTTCCGCTGCCTACGCACATTATGGAAAAGAAAAGAATAGAGGCACAAAGGTATTTGCTCTTACCGGTAAAATTAAAAACGGCGGTCTTGTTGAAGTCCCAATGGGTATTACAATTCGTGATATCATTTATAAACTCGGCGGAGGTATCATAAATGATAAGAAGTTTAAAGCCGTTCAGTTAGGAGGTCCTTCCGGCGGCTGCATTCCTGAATATCTTGCCGATACTCCAATCGATTATGAATCAGTAACTGCCACCGGTGCAATTATGGGATCCGGCGGAATGGTTGTAATGGATGAAACTACCTGTATGGTAGATATGGCAAGATTCTTCCTTGATTTTACTCAGAAAGAATCATGCGGTAAATGTACTTTCTGCCGTATCGGTACTAAACGAATGCTTGAAATTCTTACGCGCATTACAGAAGGCAATGGGAAAGAAGAAGATATTCCCATGCTTGAGGAACTGGCTCAGCAGATTAAAGACTCATCATTATGCGGACTTGGTCAAAGCGCTCCAAACCCTGTCCTTACTACATTAAAATATTTCAGAAATGAATACGAAGCTCATATAAGGGATAAAAAATGTCCTTCTCTGTATTGCAGAAAACTTCTTACTTATGAAGTTATTCCTGATAAATGTACCGGCTGCGTTGTTTGTAAAAGAGGCTGCCCGGTTAATGCAATTGATGGTGACAAGAAAATTGTTCACTATATAAATCAGGAACTTTGCACAAAGTGCGGTGACTGTTATTCTAAATGTAAATTCGACGCTATAAAAATCTACTAATAACTAAACAGAATTTTAATGGAAAAGTTAAACGTTATTCTTAATGATAATATTGTTAATGCCTTCAAAGGTGAGACAATTCTGGATATGACAAAACGTCTGGGTGTAAATGTTCCAACTTTATGTAATGATGACAGACTGGAACCATTTTCGTCATGTTATTTATGTGTAGTGGAAGTTGTTGGTATGAGAGGTCTTCAGCCTGCCTGCTCAACTAAGGTTTCTGAGGGAATGAAAATCTATAGTGAAAATGATAAGGTAAGAAAATCACGCAAAGCCGCACTCGAATTGCTTCTTAGTAATCATTATGCCGACTGCACTGCTCCATGCAGACAGACCTGTCCTGCCGGAGTTGATGTTCAGGGTTATGTTTCCCTTATTAATAAAGGATTATACAGGGAAGCTGTCGCGCTAATAAAAGAAGTAAATCCTTTGCCTGCTATCTGCGGAAGAGTTTGTGTTCGCCCGTGTGAAGCTGCCTGCAGAAGAAACCTGCTGGAAGATACTGGCGTTGGTATTGATTATTTGAAACGCTATGCCTCCGATATGGACTCTGCTTCCGGTGATCCGTGGAAACCTGAAGTGCAGGAGAAAACAGGGAAGAGGACTGCTATTATAGGCGCAGGTCCCGCAGGATTGACTGCAGCATATTATTTAGCTATCCGAGGGTCATGAGGCAGAAATATTTGAAGCCAGCCCTAACCCCGGCGGAATGCTGCGTTATGGAATTCCCCCTTACCGCCTGCCGAATGAAATTATTGATAGTGAAGTTAAAAATATAACCGATCTTGGTGTGAAGATTCATTACAACAAAAAACTTGGTTCAGGTATTAGTTATAAAGAGATTAAAGAAAAATTTGATTCGTGTATTCTTACCATTGGCTCGCAGATTGGGACTCCAATCGGATGTGAAAATGATAAAGCTGAAAATGTTCTGTCCGGTATTGACTTCCTTCGTAATATGGAAATGACAGGACAGCATTATGATTTTGCGGGAAAGAAAGTCGGCGTAATTGGCGGCGGAAATACTGCAATGGATTGCTGCAGAACTGCTATGAGATGCGGTGCTGAGAAAGTATATGTTATTTACCGCAGAACTGAAAAAGAAATGCCTGCAAACCCGATTGAAATTCATGAATCAAAACTGGAAGGTATTGAATATTTATTCCTTACGGCTCCTGCTAAAGTAAATACTGATAATTCAGGAAAATTAAAATCCTTATCCTGCTTCAAAATGGAATTGGGCGAGCCAGATGCTTCCGGCAGAAGAAGACCTGTTAAAATTGATGGTTCTGAATTTAATATCGATCTTGATATTATCCTTGCTGCTATTGGTCAGAAGACTAATGTTGAATTTCTCGATGACTTGAATAATAATCTCACTGATAAACTTGAACTTACTAAATGGGGAGATATTAAGACTGATAAAACTACTCTCCAAACTTCAGTAAAGAATATATTTGCTGCCGGCGATGCTGTTACAGGTCCCGCTACTTTAATTGAAGCTATTGCTCAGGGAAGGAAAGCTGCCAGAAGCTGCAGCCAGTTTATGATGGGACAACCGTTAACGGGTGTACCCTATGAATTTATCAGTAGAAAAGATAATTTCCAAAAACAGAAGAAAGAGGATTATAAAGATATTTTTGTTCCTCAGGTTAGAGAAGAAATGTCTACTCTCGAAACTGATAAGAGGAAAAACTTTCATGAAGTAGAACTTGGGTATACAGAAAACCAGGCATTTAATGAATCACTCCGCTGTCTTGAATGCGGCTGCACAGAATACTATTCCTGCGATCTTAAAAAATACGCTACCGAATATGGCGCAGTCCAGACAAAGTATGGCGGCGATTATAAAAAGTACCGGGTCGATTTCTCACATCCATTTATTGAGATTGATAATAATAAATGTATTCTATGCTCAAGATGCGTACGAATTTGCAGCGAAGTTGTTAATGCAAATGCACTTGGACTTGTGAACAGGGGATTTGATACTTTTGTTTCTCCAAGCGGTCAGGTTATCTCTGCCTGAAACTGAATGTGAATCATGCGGTATGTGCATCTCAACTTGTCCCACAGGCGCTATTACAGAGAATGTAATGTTCAAACCGGGTCCCGTAAAAACAGAGACATTCAAAACAATATGTAATTACTGTTCTGTCGGTTGCGAACTTCTGATACACCAGAAGGGTGGATTTGTAATGAAAGTTACGGGCAGCAACGGGTTGGTCAATCCCGATGGGAATATCTGCAGGTTAGCCAAGTTCGGTTATAATTATATTAATAACCCGAACCGCTTAACTACTCCATTACTTAAAGTAGATGGAGTATTTAAAGAGATTTCATTTGAAGAAGCAAATATAATAATCTCTTCAAAGATTAAATCAGTTGAACCCAATGAGAATGCCTTCTTTGCCGGCGCACGTTTGTCTAATGAAGAGTTATATCTGATACAAAAACTAGCCCGGGAATATGTAAAAACAGATAACCTTTCCAGTTTCCATTATTTTGGCAGAGGTGATGGTTACTTCTTTAATTCTAACGCTAATCTTCCCCTTACAGAATTAAAGAATACGAATAAAATATATCTCATCGGATCAGAATTGAATTATGAGAATGCTGTTGTAGGATATATGATAAACAATGCCCGCTTCAGTAATAATGCGGCTCTTACTTTAATTACCGATAGAACTGAAAACCGCATGGTTAATAAAGCGGATGCTGTTCTGAATGTTAAATCATATTATCACTTCATTAAAGCGGTTAATTATTTCCTTTTGAAGAATAATCTCCATAATGCTTTGTTCATTAATGATAATGTAAATGGATTTGATGAATATAGAAATAAACTTCTGTTAGAAGATTATAATTCATTGCTTGATGAGGCCGGAGTAACTAACGAACAGATATCGGTATTTGCTAATGAATTTAATGACGAAATAAATAGTGTTATCGTTTTCTCTGAAAAACATATCTCTTCAAATGCATCCCTTGAAATAACAAACCTTGCTTTGATTACAGGTAAGCTTGGTAAATCTTCCTGTGGTATTATTTCGCTTAAAGAGAAAAATAATTCACAGGGTCTGATTGATATGGGTATTTCTCCTGAATTAAACTTTGGTGGTGTCCTAAAAGAATTTAACATAAATAATTCATCCCCGCTAAATAACATCAAGAATCTATTCATTTATGGAGAAGACCCCGTAGGATGTGCAGTCGACAAAAATAAAATAAAGAACCTGATAAATAATGCCTCATTTAAAGTAGTACAGGATTATTTTATTACTGAAACTGCAGAACTTGCCGATCTAATCATGCCTGCTTCATTACCTGCAGAAACAGGTGGTACCTATTCAAATACTCAGAAATATATTCTTCCTTTTGACCAGGTAATGGGACCTAAGATTAAAATGAATAACTGGCTCCAATTGACAAGTCTGATGTCCTTATTAGGCAAAGAAGTAAAATATAATTCAATCCATGATATTACTTTTGACCTGGCTTCCGATTTAAAGCAATTGGATAATAACCATAGCGATAAGAAATATAACCTCATTATTACTGATAAAGATAATAGAAACCGCATTTTCGATTATGGCTGCGATTACCTGGTAAAACATTTTGAGGATGAGTTCAGCAAAGCAATTAATAATTAAATACTGAGGGAATAAATGAAACAGTTTGAATCTGTAAATGAAATACTCGATTACGCAATTCTTAATGAGCAGGCTGCTGTGGATTTCTATATAGGATTTGCTGAGAAAATGAATGGGGATATTAAAACTATGTTTTTAGAATTCGCCCAGGAGGAGATTAAACATAAAGCCCGCCTAATGAAAATTAAAGAAGACAGGATGTTTACATTTTCACAGGAAAATATTCAGGGCTTAAATATCAGTGATTATACAACAAACTATTCACTTGATATGAGCTACCAGGATGCCCTTATACTCGCCATGGCAAAAGAGAAAGCCGCATTCAAACTTTATAACTATTTATCTGAAAAGACCGATATTCCTATGCTAAAAGTGTTATTCCTTTCCCTTGCGCAGGAAGAATCCAAACACAAACTCCGCTTCGAAATAGAATACGACGAATACATCCTCAAAGAAAACTAGCTTAGCCGGATATATGGAAGCTCAACAAAGGAAACTGGCTAAGTAGAAAGAAGAGATAACCACTGAGGACACTAAGGGCACGGAGGAAGTAAATAAAAGCAGAGATTCTTCGCTCCGCTCAGAATGACTTTAATGCTTTGCGAGAATCAGGTAACTTGACATAATTGTTATAATTTTCTAAATTATCAAGTATAGAGTAAAGGATTATTCTATGTTTGTTCTATAAAAAACTTCACTTTAATTCCTGCTATTTCAAATTATCTCTACGCTGTTTTACGCTTCTTTACGCTGTTTTACGCTAAAATGGCCTGTTCTCCCGCTCTTCTCCTTACCCTCTCCCGCTTTTCTAATACTCAGAGTCTCAATAATAGAACCCATTTATATTGAGAATGACTCCGAAGATCGGGGATAATTTTGGATTGAGGAAAAGGGGAGAGGCTGTTAACTGTATATTGAATTTTTGTGGGGATGGGATTTATTTATGAATTCAAATCCAGCTTTTATTAACAGCCTCTAAATGTTGTTAGTAATAAAGATTCTGCACGCTAATTAGCGCAGCATCTGAGTCGTGTTCTTTAACAAAGTTAAAGAATTCATTATTGTAATATTCCTGATGAGAAGTTTCATATTCCTTTAGCAGCTTCTTTATTTCCGCATGGTCAAGTTTGCTCTTAAAGAAATTCTCAACCTCTTTATCATCATATATCCTGTAATAATTTTTGGCTATGCTTTCCATTTCACACCTTTGTTAAATAATTTTAGTTTAATATCTCTTCTGCATGCATTATATCAGAAAAACTCTCATTCCTGATTGACTCAAAATTCTTCTTTGCGTTAGCAAGTGAATTGAGAACATACCTGTTAGCGATAAATACTTTTCTGGGCTCATTTTCTGCCTGATCCAAAAGCAGATATCCAATGTATAAATAACTATACAGCTCAAGCAGATCTTTTCCAGCAACATCCTGGAATGCAGGATCTTTTTTGTCCAAAGTATATTTAAGTGCTTCTTTAAATATAAGTCTAATCTCCTTAAGGAATCCGGCAAGACGGTCTAACCCACCTTTATAAACTTTTGCTTCTTTTGCATCAAAATGCTCACCCATAATATCATTTATAACTCCGCCGGCTGCAGCAACAACCTGCAATTGGGAAGTTCCCTCGTATATATTTGTAATACGGGCATCGCGGGCGAGTCTTTCAACTTTGAACTCCCTCATATAACCGGTTCCGCCATGAATCTGAATTGCATCATATGTAATTTTGTTTGCAGATTCTGTAAGAATATACTTAGTCATTGGCGTAAGTAAGTTTGCAATTTTGATTTCATTTTTCAGCTTCTGCATCGCTTCGCCAAAAGGTTTCCCGTTTGCTTTCAGGTTGTCAACCAACTCCTCGAGTTTCTCTTTCCTATCGACAGCCATAGCAGTAGCATAAAATAGAACGCGGTTGCTTTCTATTTTCTCTTTCATATCGATAAGCATGTTTGTAACAACCGGAATATTATATATAGTTTTCCCAAACTGTTCTCTTTCTTTAGCATATTTCAATGCTTCATCATAAGCAGCCTGTGAAATTCCAAGAGCCTGAGCGGATACTCCCATTCTTGCACGGAACATTAAGTCAAGTACATATTTAATGAGACCGAATTTTCTTTGTCCAACTAACTGTGCAGGGGTATCATTAAACTGAAGTTCGCAGGTAGGGGAACCATGAATTCCAAGTTTATGTTCAATTCTTCTTACTATTACAGTTTCATCGCTGTAACAAACAAATAAGCTTAAACCTCTTGCGTCCCTTGTTCCTGCTTCAGATCTTGCGCATACCAGAAGGATTTCTCCATTTCCATTAGTAATAAATCTTTTGCATCCTTTAAGGAACCATTTCCCGTCAGCATCCTGGTAAGCCTGAAGTTTAATAGCCTGAAGATCGCTTCCTGCATCAGGTTCTGTTAATACCATAGCTCCTGTAGTTGCTCCCGAACTGAAGTTAGGAATAAATTCCTGTCTCTGCGCCTCATTACCGAATTTCTTAATTGTGTCACCTATATCCTGAAGTCCGAATATATTCATCAGAGAAGCATCTGCGCGGGAAATAATTTCTGTTGCCATCATGTAAATTGTAAACGGGAAATTAAGTCCGTTATACTTCCTGGGGAAGATCATTCCCATTAAATCTGCCTGAGATAACTGCTTCAGGTTTTCCTGTGTACCTTTTGCATAATGAACCTTGCCGTCAATAAGTTGTGCACCTTCAGTATCAACATCTGCTGCTCTGGGAGCTATAAAATTTCCGGCTATTTCACCTACCACTTCAAGCACACGGCGGTAGTTTTCCATGGCATCTTCATAATTTACGGGTGCATAATTATATTCTTTTGCCTGTTCATAATTGTCTTCTGCTATATCGACTATATCTTTCAGATCAAGGTTCTGAAAATGGAACAGGATATCTTTATTATCTGTGAAAAAATTCGGCATAGTTTCCTTTATTTCAATTTGTGTTTATAAGCTTCAATAAAATTGGGAATTACTTCAACTGCATCACCTACTATTCCATAGTGACTGATACCAAAAATGGGTGCATCAGGATCATTATTAATGGCAATTATTTTATTTGCTTCCTGCATTCCAGCTCTGTGCTGTATCGCTCCTGATATTCCGATTGCAATATAGAGTTTGGGTCTTACAGTTACTCCTGTCTGTCCTACTTGTCTTTCAGGAGGAATAAATCCGGCATCCACTGCGGCTCTGCTTCCAGCAACTTCACCACCGATGGTTTGGGCAAGATCAAAGACCAGCTTAAAATTCTCTTTAGTGCCTAATCCGTATCCACCTGAAACGATTATAGGTGCGCCCTTAAGATTTATTTTACTTTCCTCACGATGCTGTTCTATTATTCTTACAAATTCATCCACAGGGTCAGAAACAAAGGGAATCTCTGTTATCTTAATTGGTTTTGGTGATTCAACCTGATGTTTCTCCATTACTCCTTCTCTTACAGTTGCTATTTGAGTTGGATTGTCAGGTGTAATAATAGTTGCAATAATATTTCCACCAAATGCAGGACGTATCTGCAATAAAAGATCTTTGTATTCTTTACCAAGATATTTAATGCTATCGATTTTAAGTTCAGTGCAATCTGCAGTGAGACCACTCTTTGTATTTGAAGCAACTCTTGGTGCAAGATCCCTTCCTACAATTGTTGCTCCAAAGAGAATGATTCTTGGATTGGACGCATTAACAAGATTATTCATTATCCTGCTGTATGGCATAGTCTTGTAATCTTTTAATTCCGGACTGTCAATAACTATTGCTTCGTCAGCTCCATATTTAAAAGTTTCCTTTGCTATATCCTTAACTTTATCACCAATAACTATAGATTTAAGAATACCTCCCATATTCTGAGCCAGCTTTAAGCCCTTGCTCATTAATTCAAAAGAAACATCGGCTGGTTTACCATTCCGTTGTTCAATAAAAACCCAAACTTCATTCGACAATTTGTCCATATAAATTCCTTATCCGAATATGTGATCAGCCATGAGCTGTTCTATTAAATTTCCTATTCCTGATTTAGTATTAGCAACTTTAAGATGATTACCGCCTCCAAGGACAACAGATTCAATTTTATATACTTTGGTAGGGGAACCTTTAACGCCGCATCTGTCAGGATCGAGTTTTAATTCATCCATTGTAAATGTTGGTATGAAAAGATTTTTCTCTTCAAATTCATGAACCAGTTTGTCAGTGTATAACAATGAGTTTCCTTCTGTCATTCCTTCGAGGTCAGTCAAAGATTTAGCATTTTTATAAGCCATAATTCTTTTTGCTGAATAAGGGCGGGATTCGGCAGCTCCTTTGATGACAGTTAATAGTACCGGCAGGGAAGTCTCAACAATTTCATATCCGCCATCTATTTTTTTTCTGATGGTTACTTTACCGTTCTTAGCAGATATAATTTCCTCTACATAGGTTATCTGTGGGATATCAAGTTTTTCTGCTGTTTGAGGACCAACCTGTGCAGTATCTCCATCAATAGCCTGCCTTCCGGCAAAAACAAAATCATAATTCCCGATTTTCTTTATTGCTTCACTTAGAACATAAGAAGTAGCAAGAGTGTCTGCTCCGGCGAACTTTCTGTCGCTGATTAAATAAACAGAATCGGCACCCATGAAAAGGCATTCCCTCAATATATCTGAAGCCCTGGGTGGTCCCATAGTTATTGCTGTTACCGTTCCGCCATAAATTTCTTTTACTCTTAATGCTAATTCAAGAGCAACCTTATCTTCGTGATTAAATATTGCGGGTAATTTGGCTCGGTTTACAGTACCGTCATCCTTCATTACCTTACCTGATATATTAGCAGTATCCGGGACTTGTTTAACTAATACAATAGAGTTGAACATATTACTCCAATTAAAATATTACTCTCTTTGACAAAAAATATTCCATTAAGGAAGGACGAAAAATATGTGATTTATTAACAATTTCAAAAAGATTGTTGAATTATTTATCAATACTGGAAGGAGGGATTCCAACTAATGAGAAGATCCTATTTTTTAGAACGTTGTGCCATGTCACATGATATGGAGCACAATAATTAAAAGATTGAATCTGAATATAGTAATTCTTATTTTCTGACTACCTTATGTGTAAATTTATGACAATTTTATTATTAATTATAGAAGTAATAAATTAATAAGGTTAACTAGTGATAAAAATAATCGCGATATGAATCCTACAAATGACATTCATTCAATAAATGAAGATATAATGTTAGCGGAAAATCCACGTTCAAATACTATAATCAAAATTTTACTTATCGAAGATAACCCCGGTGACGCCAGACTAATTCGGGAATGTTTGAAAACTGATCCTAACTTTCTTTATGAAATCATTTGGGCTAAATCCCTGAAAGAGATCAATACAGATGCAGATCCGGCACCGGATATTATTCTTCTTGATTTGAACCTTCCCGAAAGTATTGGGATTGAAACATTTGATATTGTTAGCTCTATGTTTCCTGAAATTCCAATTATTGTTCAGACAGGATTAAATGATGAAACTACCGGATATTCCGCTGTTTCCAGAGGGGCGCAGGATTATCTGATTAAGGGTGTTTTTTCAGGGCCACTGCTTATTAAGTCATTGCAATATGGCATTGAAAGGAATAAACTTGTTAAAAGTATACATGCGGCAAAGTTAAAACACGAACGAGAAGCAATGATTAGCGATATTTTTGAGAACGCTTCTGTTGCTATTTACAGAACAACTCGTGATGGTGAATTTCTTGTGGTTAATTCTGCCATGATTAAAATGTTTGGATATGAATCAGTTCAGGAATTTAAACAGATCAATGCTAATGATTTACATGTAAATCCTGAAAACAGAAGAATATTTATGAGTTTGCTTGAAGAAAAGAGGAGCATTATTGATTATGAAGATGTGCTTGTAAAGAAAGATAAAACACAGATCATTACTCTTGAATGCTGTAAAATTATTGATGATGGGAAAGGGAACATATATTATGAAGGCGTAATTGAGGACATTTCAAAAAGAAAGGAAAATGAAAAAGCCTTAACTCAATCTCTTAAAGAGAAAGAAGTGCTTCTGAGAGAATTATACCACCGAACTAAAAATAATATGCAGGTTATTTCTTCATTGCTTGGATTGAAAGCTGATTTGATAAGTGATAATTCAGTCAAAGGTATTTTGAATGATATGAGTGGTAGAATCAGAACTATTGCTCTTGTACACCAGAAGTTGTACCAATCAAAAAATTTATCGCGTATTGATCTTGGAGAATATATACAAGACCTGGCAAATTTGTTGATTGAAAGCTATAATTCTTTATCAGGAAGAGTTTCTCTCAATCTCAGTACTAGTTCTGTGAATGTATTAATCGATACTGCAATTCCATGCGGTTTAATTATTAATGAGCTTATAACTAATGCACTGAAATATGCGTTCCCCAATGAAGTACGGGGCGAAATAAATATTCAGCTTTTCAAATCAGCAGATGATTTAATTACTCTGAAAATTTCTGATAATGGTATAGGGATTCCTGAAAGCATAGATATATTCAACAGTGAAACTTTGGGGATTCAACTCCTTTCATCCATAGTTGAGCACCAACTACGCGGGAAAATTGAATTCGAATTCAGTAAAGGTGTTTCATGCACTATTAGTTTTAAAGATAGTCTCTATGTGGAAAGAGTGTAACAATTCTTAATTAAACCAAAGAAAGGAAAATAAGATTATCAGAAGTAATATATTTAAAAAGATGGAGTGTTTGAAAAGGTGAAATCAGTTTCACTAAAAATTGCGCAAGTGTCAGCCGGGACTTCAATTACCCTGGGGGTATTAACTTTGATTGGCTGGCTATTTAATGTAACTTTTTTTAAGAGTATCTCTGCTGGTTTAGTTCCTCTTAAGGCTAACGCTGCAATCGAATTTGTACTCGTAGGACTTTTTATTATTCTCTGGACATTGAGACGGCCAGATTCCTCTGAAAAACATTCATCAAAACTGATACTGACAATAATTTTATGGGTCTTCATAATTATTTCATTCCTGACGATGCTGGAATATATAATAGGTGACCTGGGGATTGATCAACTTTTATTTTCAGATAACTCTAGTTTGTCTGTTCATCCCGGACGTATGGCTCCTAACGCAGTTTTGCTTTTTCTTCTGACCGGAGTTGCTTTAATATTATTCTCTTCTAAAATAAAATTTAAAAACAAAGGTCTTGTCTCCGGTATACTTGGACTTGTTGTCTCGTCTGCCGGCGCGTTTTCGATAGCCGATTATCCGTGGTTTGGTTCAGAAAATTTAATCGGTAATTTTAATCCTATGGCGATCCAAGCAGCAATAGGTTTCTCTATATTAGGTGCGGGAATATTTTCCCTCTCATTTGAATTGGATAAAACGCCCTGGTCACTTAAAAGGAGTATCACAATTTCATTTATTTGCGGAATGCTGATTGTGATCGGAATGGATGTATTTTCCAACCTGGGTTTAATTAAAATGCAGGATTCAGCTCAGATGGTGTCGCATACCCGGGAAGTTGAATATCATATCGCTCAATTATCTAATTCCATACAACAAGTTGAAATTAACAGGCAAATTTATTTGTTAACCGGGGATAAAGATTATCGCGAAATATCTTTAAAAGCCTGGAATACAATCAATTCGGAACTAGAAGTATTTAATAAATTAACTAACGATAATCCGAATCAGATAGCAAGGAGTAATAAGTTATCTGAGTTATTGAAGAGACGTTTAGAAATTCTGTATAAGACCTATTCGGCATATGAAATGAATGGCAACAGTCCCAAAGCAAATCAATTATTCTTTAATCAAAGGGATGAAATACTTACACAAATCAACAGGCTATTAGATGAAGCAAATGCAGAAGAAAGGGGGTTACTATCAGTCCGTGAAGAAAGTTCTAACTCAATTTCCAGAAAAATCTTTTTCCTTGTTCCGCTTGGATCTTTGGTTAGTACAGCAGTTCTTGTTTGGATTTTTATGTTATTAAACAGTGAAGTATCTGTAAGAAAACAGTCTGAATCCGCACTCAAAAAAAGTGAGGAGAAACTACGGCAATCAAATTTGTATAACCGGAGTCTTTTGGAAGCAAATTTGGATCCTTTGGTAACAATAAATACTGAAGGTAAAATTACTGATGCAAACCGGGCAGTTGAAAAAGTAACTGGTGCCATAAGGAAATCATTAATTGGAAGCGATTTTTCTGATTATTTTACTGAACCTGAAAATGCTAATAATGGGTATCAAAAAGTGTTTTCAGAAGGATTTGTACAGGGTTATCCACTTACTATAAAGCATAAATCGGGCAAGTTAACAGATGTAATTTATAATGCATCAACTTATTATAACGAAAAAGGCGAGATCCAGGGAGTATTTGCGGCAGCAAGAGATATAACGGAGTTAAAGAAAGCCGAGGAACACCTCAATCGCTTAAACAGGCTTTATGCAGTACTAAGTCAGATTAGTCATACAATCGTCGAGATAAATGATAAGCAGAAATTATTTGATGAGTCATGCAGGATCCTTGTGGAGTATGGAAATTTCAAATTAGCATGGCTGGGTGAAATTGACGGAAAAACAAATCTGATAAAACCTGTTGCTTCATTTGGCGATACGGGTAAATATCTGGATAAAATTTTAATATCTACAAGTGATTCAAAATTTCAAAAAGGACCTACAGGTATTGCGATAAGCACCAGACAATATAATGTATGTAATGATATTAAGAATGATCCAAGAATGGAGCCATGGAGAGACCATGCATTGAGTTTAAATTTCAGATCATCTGCTGCTTTCCCAATCATTCAGCCTGGTAAAATGCCAATCCCTTTAACAGTATATTCATCAGAACCGGGATTTTTTAATGATGATGAAATCAGTTTAATGAATGCTATAAGCCTCGAGATTTCATTTGCACTTCAATCATTTGAAAAAGAAGATGAAAGGAGAAAGATGGAGGAAGAAATTCATCTTGCATCAATTTATAACAGAAGCCTGCTTGAAGCGAGTCTTGATCCTCTGGTTACAATTAACAATGAAGGGAAAATTACAGATCTGAATGAAGCAGTTGAACATGCAACCGGCTTTCCCCGCGAAGAAATATTAGGGAGTGATTTTTCGAATTACTTTACTGAACCGGATAAAGCAAAGAATGGTTATCAAAAAGTTTTCTCAGAGGGCTTGGTTAAGGATTATCCATTAACAATCCAACATAAATCGGGTAAACAAACAGACGTTCTTTATAATGCCACTACTTATAAGAATGAATCCGGGGAAATACAGGGGGTCTTTGCTGCTGCAAGAGATATAACAGAATTGCGGAAAAAGGAAATAGAATTATTTAAACTTAACGAGGATCTTAACAGATCTAACAAGGAGTTGGAACAATTTGCTTATGTTGCCTCTCACGATCTTCAGGAACCTCTCAGGATGGTTGCTAGTTTTACACAGCTAATAGAAAAAAGATATAGTGATAAATTAGACAGTGATGCTTTGGAATTTATTAAATTTGCTGTCGATGGTGCCATGAGAATGCAAAGATTAATAACTGATTTGCTGGATTATTCCAGGGTTACAACCCGCGGCAAACCATTAGTAAAATTTGAACTATCTAAAGCATTTGGTATGGCTGTTGCGAACCTTCACAATAAAATTCAAGATTCAGGAGCCATAATTATTAGTGGAGATTTGCCAATTGTTCAAGGTGATGAAATTCAGTTAATGAGGGTATTTCAGAACCTACTTGAAAATGCAATTAAATTTAGAGATATTGATGCACCAAAGATAATTGTACAATCTAAAATTGAAAATAATCAGGCTTTAATATCAATCCAGGATAATGGGATAGGTATCGATTATAAATATAAAGACAGAGTATTCGTTATATTTCAGAGGCTCCATGGTGCTGCAAACTATCCCGGTACAGGGATCGGTCTCGCTATTTGTAAAAGGACTATCGAACGTCATGGAGGTAAGATATGGTTTGAATCTGAGCCGGGGAAAGGAACAACATTTAAATTTTTATTAAACATATAAAGGCCTATTAAAATGGAAGCTAACGGTTATGTAAAATCAATCGATATCCTGCTTGTTGAAGATAATCCGGGAGATGCACGGCTTGCAATAGAAGCATTAAAAGACACTAAAATTAAAAATCAGCTCCATGTAGTTTCTGATGGAGAGGAAGCTTCGGATTTTCTATATCATAAAGGAAAATACCATGATGCCCCTCGCCCTGACCTTATTCTCCTGGATTTGAACCTACCCAAAAAAGACGGTCGTGAATTACTCGCTGAAATAAAAAATGATCCTAGTCTTAAAAGAATTCCTGTTGTAATATTAACAACTTCAAAGGCTGAAGAGGATATTATAAAAACTTATAATCTGAATGCGAACTGTTATATTACAAAACCATTAGATCTTGATCAGTTTATGAAAGTTGTTCATTCGATCGAAGAATTTTGGCTTACGATAGTGACACTTCCTCCTACTGTAAAATAAAGCAATTCTAAAGTCATTGAGGATGTCCCCAAAGTCCAATTTATCATTCTGATTCCGACTTGTCGGGAGAAGAATCTGCATATCCTAATGTCTTTATTACCCAGACCAATTTACATCTTATATTTTTTGATATTTCCCCCTCATTGCATTATTTTTATTACTTAATTAGAAGAGCATATGCAAACACCCTTAATGGCACAATATAGCAAGATTAAGCTCGCACATCCTGATACAATTTTATTATTCAGAATGGGTGATTTTTTTGAGACTTTTGAAGAAGATGCTAAAATTGCTGCCAAGGTACTTGGAATTACATTAACAAAAAGAGGGGGTAACGGTACAACTGACGATACTCCGCTTGCTGGTTTCCCTCATCATGCTATTGATACTTACCTGCCTAAACTTGTAAGAGCCGGTTACAGGGTTGCAATTTGTGAACAGATGGAGAATCCTAAATTTGCAAAGGGTATTGTAAAACGGGAAGTAATTGAAGTTGTTACTCCCGGGTGTTGCCTTTTCTGATAAACTATTAGACCATAAAAGAAATAACTATCTTACTCGGAATATGTATTAAAGATTCAATTGCAGGCATATCATTTTGCGATATCTCCACTGGTGAATTCTATACGTATGAAATTCCTTATTCTCAAATACAGCAGCAAATAGAGACTATAAATCCTGCAGAAATCCTAATTCAGAAAAGAGATAAGGATTTACTCACTCCATTGATTTTAAAGAACAATCCTTCTGTTAAAATTACAAGGGTTGATGACTGGATATTTAATTATGAGTATGCGAAAGATCTTCTCATAATGCAGTTCAAAACAATAAACATTAAAGGGTTCGGAATTGAATCTCTGATAACCGGTATCATATCCTGCGGTGCCGTATTGAATTACTTACAGGAAACTCAGAAAGCGAATCTCTCTCATTTGCAATAAACTGTCTCGTTTATAATCCTTCCGAATATATGAACCTTGATCATGCAACAAAAAGGAATCTTGAGATAATGTTCTCAATGCAGGATGGAGAACGTGAAGGATCATTGATTTCAATTCTTGATAAAACAGAAACATCAATGGGCGGACGGACTGTTGAAAAAATGGATTTCCGCTCCTGTTAAAAAACTCGATCCGATTATTAAAAGGCAGGACAGTCAGTTGAAGAACTTAGTCGAGAATAGGGAACTCTAAGAAAAAATATTCAGAATGAACTGAAAGAAATCGGTGATCTTGAAAGCCTTGATATCAAAAGTATGTACTGGAAGAGTTAACCCAAGACGAAATTGTGAACTTAAAAACATCACTTAAAAAGATTCCACTTATAAAACAGCTGCTTGATCAGACTATCGGTTGAAACATTAGTTCAAATAAATCAGCGCTTAAATATTCTTGTAGAATTAGTTGAGAAAATTGAAAAGCAATTACGGATGATCCTCCATTGGCGATATCCGACGGTGGGTAATTCGAAACGGTTTCAGTCCTGAACTTGATGAGCTTAGAGGATATCTGATAAACGCAAAGACTGGATTGCCAATCTTCAGAAAACCGAACGTGAGAGATCAAAAATTTCCTCTCTTAAAGTCAGTTACAATAAAGTATTTGGATATTATATTGAAATCAGCAATGCGAATAAAGATAAAGTGCCCGAAAACTATATCCGTAAGCAGACTTTAGTTAACGATGAAAGGTTTATTACTCCTGAATTAAAAGAGTATGAAGATAAAATTCTAAATGCCGAGGAGAATATTGGTACACTTGAATTCCAGCTTTTCAATCAAATAAGAATTGCGGCAGCTCAGATGAAACGGAATCAATTCAGGAAAATGCCAGTTTAATAGCAATGCTTGATTGTTATCAGTCATTTGCAGAATGTGCAGTTGATTATAAATATGTTGTCCTGAATTAACTGAAAACGAATGTATTGAAATATTAGAGGGACGCCATCCTGTAGTCGAAAGAATATTATCTCCGGGAGAAAAATATACTCCGAACAACTGTTCCTTTCTTCTTCAGGTGATCAGATTATTGTTCTTACCGGACCAAACATGGCAGGTAAATCTGTTTATTTACGACAGATTGGATTAATAGTTTTAATGGCACAGATCGGTTCATTTGTTCCTGCAACCTCAGCAAAATTAGGATTAGTAGATAGAATTTTTACGCGTGTAGGCGCCAGTGATAATCTTGCCGCAGGTGAAAGCACATTTTTAGTTGAAATGCAGGAAGCAGCTAACATATTGAATAATGCAACAAGTAAAAGTTTAATATTGCTTGATGAAATCGGCACGAGGTACAAGTACATTTGACGGACTTTCAATTGCTTGGGCGATAACAGAATATCTGCATGAAAATCCAAATTTATCAGCCAAAACATTATTCGCTACTCATTATCATGAACTCAATGAAATGGCTACAATTTTCCCGAGAATTAAAAACTATAAAGTTGAAGTCAGGGAATATGATGACAAAGTAATATTCCTTCACAAGGTATCACTTGGAGGAGCCGACCATAGTTATGGTATCCAGGTTGCTCAGATGGCCGGATTACCTTTATTTGTAACAAACCGTGCCAAAGGAAATCCTGCAAAATCTTGAAAGTAAAGAACTTAACTCCTTATGAAGTGAAGAAAGCAAAACTTGCGAAAGATGAAGCATACTGATGATATATCAGATAAATCTATTTGAAATGAAGGATAATGAACTCCGTAAGCAAATATTCCGAAATTGACAATTAATGATTTAACTCCGATTGAAGCATTAAATAAATTGAATGAATTAAAGAAAAGGATCACTGATAATGTATAAGTTTGGAATTTCAACTGTTTCAATTCTAATATTAGCGGGAGCACTCTCCTCATGTGTAAAAAATTATAACCGGGAGCAGAGAGAATATATAAATTCAATTGTTAGGCAAAGGGAAGCCAAGAATATTTCCTTTAAGAATGATCAAGAACTCACCATTTAACCATAAATCTAAAATTCATTTTGAGGACTTAAAATACTATAACGTTGACCCTGAGTTTGTCTTCAAAAGTAAGTTATATGAGTATCCTGAAAAAGATACATTAAAAGTTTTCGGTACTAAGGGGGAGGAAAGGAAAGCTGTAAGATATGGATATGTAAAATTTAATTATGAGAATAGTGCTTATAAATTAAATGTATATAAGGGATTCACAAAAGACGATCAAGAATATTATAGTATCTGGTTTACTGATAAAACCACCGGCAAGGAAACATATGGGGTAGGAAGGTACCTGGATTTTGAACTCAAGCCGGATCCTGAATATTTATACTCAATTGATTTTAATCAGGCATACAATCCTTATTGTGCATACAGTCCTGAATATTCATGTGCCGTGCCATTAAAAGAGGATCATATTGATATGGAAGTTAAAGCGGGAGAAAAGAAGTTTCATTAAATAATAAGGAATGGATCCCCGCCTTCGCGGGGATGACAAACCTCCCGGTCAATCAGGAGAGGGGATGACCCATATAGGTTGAGTTCTATTTGGCTTTCTCGTCTGATTCCATAATTCCAAAAACATTTCCTTCAGTATCTTTTAAGTAAGCCATATAACCAACTCCGGAAACAGCCGTTTTAGGAGTAACCACAGTCCCGCCGAATTTTTTAATTTTTAGAATATATTCGTCGCAATTGGGAACATCAATAGTGTTAACAACAGGAGGAAAATCTTTCTGTTGATTGAGAATTCCACCATCAATTCCCATCTGAGTCTTTTCACCGGTAGAAACTAACCAATAAGGCATAGGACCATCCCATTTGTTAATTTTCCAGTTGAATACTTCAGAATAAAACTTTGATGCGCGTTCAGGATCTTTAGCACCGATTTCAAAATGCACTACACGTGGCATAACAAACCTCCTTCAATAAATTAATTAATACTGCTTATTTACCACTAGAAAATAGATTTTACCTTCCTATAAAGTCAAATTATTATTTGAAGACATGCTT
This sequence comes from uncultured Ignavibacteriales bacterium, assembly GCA_963786395.1. Classification (GTDB taxonomy): domain Bacteria; phylum Bacteroidota; class Ignavibacteria; order Ignavibacteriales; family Ignavibacteriaceae; genus Fen-1301. The sequence goes on from CAWAZD010000018.1 coordinate 33,076, forward strand.
TAAAACAAGTGATTCCGGTAGAGAACCGGAATCACAAAATTGAGAAGATGGATCCCCGCCCTAGGAAAAACCTCCGAGGTTAAAGAAAACCTCGGAGGTTAAAATTAAGAAACTGAAGTTCTTTCCATCAGCTTTTTTCTTGTGTAGGCGATAAGTCCTCCGGCATTAATAATTGCCTGACGTGCTTCAGGAAGAGGATCAATAGCAAACTTTTTTCCAATTGTCTTATTGATAATTGCCTTATCAGTAATTTCCAATTCATCGTTTTCGTTTGCTTCAATATCAGGGCATATAATTGTTCTCAAACCCAGATTGCATGAATTCTGCAGGAATATCCTTGCAAAGTTTCTTGCTATAATAATCAATTCCCAACCTTTTAGGGTTGAGGCTGCCTGTTCTCTGGAGGAACCGCATCCGAAATTATTATTTGCAACGATAACACTGTTTTGGGGGATCTTATTATTTATAAGCCTTGGAATTAAATTCCTTATAATCAATAAATGCATATTGAGGAGTTTCAGAAGGGAGAACTGTTGCCATGTATCTTCCCGGGTAAATTGCATCGGTAGAAATATCATCACCAAGTTTTAATACAACATTTGTCTTCATATTAATTCATTCCTATAGTTGTTGGATCAGAAATTACACCAGAAATAGCGCTATAAGCTGCTACAGCAGGTGAGCAAAGGTAGACTTCGGAATTAGCATTACCTTGTCTTCCCTTAAAATTCCTATTTGTTGTAGAGAGTGATACTTCATTATCACCTAATGCACCCTGATGAACTCCAAGGCAGCATCCGCAGCCGGGATTCATTACAATAGCACCTGCATTAACAAAGTCCAAAAGGTAGCCTTTGCTCATGGCTTCTTTATATATTTTCCAGGAAGCAGGGAAGATAAGCATCCTTGTACCGTGTGCAACTTTCTTACCCCGTAAAATTGAAGCAGCGATTTCAAGATCATCAAGTCTGCCGTTAGTACAGGAACCAATAACAATCTGATTAACTTTTATACCAAGTACCTGATCTACCGGTTTAACATTATCAACAGTATGCGGGCAAGCGATCATGGGTAATAATTTGGAAGCATCAATTTCAATTACCTGTTCATATACAGCATCCTTATCAGGCAGGATTGTTTCAATATTATCAGTAACCCTTGCTTCTTCCTTTAAATAACGTAGAGTTTCTTCATCCCGGTGGTACAATACCTGAAGTAGCACCTGCTTCAACTGACATATTACATAGAACAAGTCTGCCGGAAGTAGACATTTTCCTGATTGTATCTACCATGGAATTCAATTACTTTAAAGTTAGCTCCCTGAGCGGATAATTTACCGATCAGATTCAATATTATATCTTTTGGAGAAACAAATGAAGGCAGGTCGCCGTTTATTACAACTTTATTGTTCCCGGTACTTCAACATTAAGAACATTTCCTAATGCCCATACACTTGCCATTTCAGTTGCACCAATTCCAAATGAAAATGCTCCAAGGGCTCCGTGTGAAGTTGTATGACTATCCGTTCCAACAACAATATAACCCGGTCGTATATATCCATTTTCAGGTAGATATCTGATGGCAAATTCCGCCTTCATCGCTTCTGATATCATGAAATTTGGTAATTCCCTGAGCAGCAACAAATTCTCTTATCTTTTTCTGATTGGTAGCTGTCTTAGCACTTTCAGCAGGAACGCGATGATCAAATATAATTGCGATCTTCGAAGGATCCCATACATTGGGTTCAAGTCCCGTACCTTTATATACTTCTAAAAATTGATTGATAACTAACGCACCATTTTCATGCGACATAGCTAAATCAACTTAAGGTTCCACAACATCGCCAACTTTAACCGAATGCTTGTCCTGTAGCTTTAGCTAAGGATCTTTTCTACTATAGTCATTCCCATAAAATTTCATCTCCTGTTATTAAATAATTCCTTTTTCTTTAAATGTTTTACTTGTTCCTCCGAATAACCAAATTCATTTAATAGTTCATCAGTGTGCTGACCGAGAGTCGGAGGCGGCGTTTCAACATCTGCTGTTGTTTTATCAAACTTAGCGGTTAGGTTAAATAAAGGAATGTCTCCGATACCCGGAGTATGAACGTTCTTAAGTGTTTTTCTGTGTTTTATCTGTGGTTGATTTAACGCATTTTCAAGTGAAAGAATTTCACCTGAAGGTATTCCTTTTCATTCAATGCCTCAGCCCAGCATGTAGTTTCTTTTCATTTAATTTTTCTTCCAGAATCGGAGTAAGCAGTTTGCGGTTTTTCTTTCTGGTATCCCTTTCCTTGGAACCGGGGATCTTCTTTCAATTCGGGAACTCCAAGTATATCGCAAAGGTCGTGCCATTGTTCCTGTTTGTTAGCAGCAATATTTATATATCCATCCTGAGTTACAAATGTTCCGGAAGGTGCGGCTGTAAAATTATCATTTCCCATTAATTGTGGCTGCTGACCGCCGATTAACAGATTTGCCGCAACCCATCCCATATAAGGCATAATAGAATCAAGCATTGAAATATCAATGAATTGTCCAATGCCAGTTTTTTCTTTGTAATAAAGAGCCGCCATTATCGCAAATGCGGCGTTTATTCCTCCTACTGTATCGCAGACTGGAAAACCTGCACGAAGTGGATTAAGTCTCTCATCTCCATTAATAGCCATAACTCCGCTTAGCCCCTGGATGATCTGATCATAAGCAGGTTTGAATGCATCAGGACCGGTCTGACCAAAACCTGATATTGCACAATAAATAATCTTAGGGTTTATTTCACAGAGTTTCTCATACGCAAAACCCAAACGTTTCATTACTCCAGGGCGGAAGTTTTCAACAACAACATCAGCAATCTTAACAAGTTCGCGGAAGATTACTTTGCCTTCTTCAAATTTCATATTAAGGGTGAGTGATTTTTTATTTGCATTCTGTGCAAGGAAACTGGTTCCCATTAGTTTCTTATTATATTCATTAACAATACCAAGCTTTCTTGCAAGATCTCCATCTACCGGATTTTCTATCTTAATTACTTCCGCACCAAGGAGAGCCAGATGCAATGTAGCAAAAGGACCTGCTAAAACATTAGTTAAATCAAGTACTCTTATACCATCTAATAATTTCATATCATTTTCCCGTTATGGTTGGCTTATTAATTCAGGAATAATTCCTGTTTTATAAATTACTCCAGGGAGTTCCCGCTTGAAATATTCAGCTGCATCTATGGAAAGTGCTCTTAGCTTTTCGATATCAATATTATCACGAAGATTCATCTTCATAAGCATATGAGATAAATCTTCAGTTGCAATATTACCCGCTGCTATAGCAGTGAAAGGGCAGCCGCCTAATCCGGCAAAGGAAGATTCAAAATTCCTGACTCCGGCTTTGTAAGCTGCATATGCATTTGTAAGTCCAAGTCCATATGTATTGTGGAAATGACATACACATTCTGCCTTTGGGTCCATACTAAGAATAGCAGAAAAGAGTCGATCTACCTGGACCGGGGTTGCATGTCCGGCAGTATCTGCGAGACTAATATTTCTTAATCCGTTATCGAGAAATTTCTGAACAAGTGAAAGGACTTTATCTTCAGGAATTTTTCCTTCATAGCCGCAGCCGAATGCAGACTGGACAGATACCTGAACTTTCTTGCCGGATCCAATTGCTGATTTAGCCATAGCAATAATTCTTTCAGTAGCATCGGCAGTAGACATACCGGTATTTTTCAATGAATGCGTTTCACTTGCAGAGACGCCCATACAGAATAGTTCAACACCGCAAGCCATACCGCGTTCCAATCCTTTTTCATTTAGTACCAATCCGGAAAGCAGAACATTCTCTAATTTATTTTCCTGTTTGGAAAAATAATTGAAGAGTTCGTCAGTATCTGCCATTTGGGGCATCCGTTTGGGATTAACAAAAGAACCAGCCTGAATAATATCTACGCCGGTATCAGCAAGAAGTTTAATCCATTTAATTTTCAGATCGGTTGGGACGACTTCATTTTCTGCCTGAAGACCATCCCGCATTCCGACTTCATGTACAATAATCTTTTTCATTATAATTTTCCTGTAATTGCCTCAGCCATTTCAAGAGTTTTACTACTGCCGCCCATATCGTAGGTTCTAACTTTTCCTTCAGCTATAACTTCGGCAGTTGCTTTTTCAAGGCGCTCAGCAAATTTCTTTTCACCCAGCCAATCAAGCATCATCTTTACGGCAAGAATAGTTGCAATAGGGTTTACTTTATACTGTCCGAAATATTTTGGAGCAGAACCATGTGTAGGTTCAAAAACTGCAAGTTTCTCTCCGATATTTCCGGAACATCCGAATCCAAGTCCGCCAACCATTTGTGCACAGAGATCGGAAATTATATCACCGTAAAGATTAGGAGCAACAAGTACATCATAATTGAAGGGATTCTTCAACAACCACATTGTCATGGCATCAATGTTTGCGTCATCCATCTGAATTCCCGGAAATTCTTTTGCAACATCTTTAGCTATTTCAAGGAAGAGGCCATCGGTTGCACGAACTACATTAGCTTTATGGACTATGGTTACTTTTTTTCTGTTGAACTTCTTAGCGAATTCAAAAGCTGCGCGGATTATTCTCTCAGAACCTTTCTTTGTATTAATTTTTGTGGATATGGCGTACTGGTCAAGAGGTAAATTGGAGAAAGCTGAAAAAGGTTTAGACAATTTAGTGAGGACATCAGCTAATTCTTGAGGTACAGGATTGAATTCAACACCTGAATAGAGGTCTTCAGTATTTTCTCTGAATACAACTATATCAATATTCTCTTTGAAGTTTAGAGGATTTCCCGGGTAAGCTTTAATTGGTCTAAGGCAGATATAAAGGTCAAATAATTGGCGCATACGCACAATAGGGGAACGGTAAATCAGTCCTTTTCCTTTGAGGGCAGGGACAAGTTCAGCTTCAGCAGCTTTAACAGGTTTAGAAGTAATAGCGCCAAACATAGCAGCATCAACACTGTTCAAAAGGTCAATTGTTCGCTTCGGGAAAGCATCGCCTTCATTGCACCAGAAATCCCAGCCTATATCACCATGAATATATTCAGCATCAAGGTTCAATTTATCTAAAACTATTTTTGCGGCTTGAAGAACTTCTATACCAATACCGTCTCCAGGAAGCCATGCTATTTTATGTTTTGCCATTTAAACTCCAAATTGATCTACAAATTAGTGAATAGTTAATAATAGGAATTGCAGAACCGTGGGACTTATATTTATTATATTGGAGGATCCGAAATAAGACAGATGCATTAGGAAACCAATCGTTCGGAAGTTGGTGTTTTAATATAACTCATACAAAATTCCTTAAAATTGTACTTCAAAATTACCATTAAATTGGGGTAAATCACAAAAAGAATGATATCGAAATTGGTCAAAATTTGTTGCATTAAAGAAGTATATCGAATAAATAGCATAAACCAATAAAATTCTAAGGAAAACCTGAAGTTTAAATAGGACGTATAAAAACGTCCTTAGATAGAAAATATATTTGACTTTTTAATAAAAATACTCTACATTTTTTAGATATAAAGGGATAGTTTTATTTGCGGATTCTAACATAATCTTCTAATTTCTTACCTGCTAAACACCTACTTAATCCTGCTAAATACCTACTAAAACAAGGATGCCAGAGGTTGGCGACAGAGGAGCCAAAGTATGGCGATATAGTCAGGGAATGGATAATTGACCGCGGGTATGAGAAAGATTATGGATCGATCAATTTTGAACAGAAATTACGTTTCGCAGGGATATATAAAAGAGATGAAAAAGGAACAAGGAAATACTTTTTGGTTTAACTTAAGCGGAATATATTTTAACTTTGTAAAATGAATAAAAATATATTCTTACTGATTATTCTATTGTCTTTAACGTCGATCATTTTTGCACAAGAAACCAAGACTGGCATTGAGACAAAGAAATCTTATTATCCAAATGGTGTTCTGAAGAGCGAAGGTCAATATATTAATGGTCAGTTAACAGGATTATATCTTGAATATTATCCTGATGGGAAAATGTGGAAAAAGTGGATCTTTACGAATGGGAAAGAAGATGGTCAGTCAGTATGGTTTTTCCCGGATGGTAAAATTAATATCGAATGGAATTACCGGAATGGGTTAAAGGAAGGAATTTCCAAATGGTATTATGAATCAGGAGAAAAGTGGTCAGACCAGAATTATGTAAATGGAAAATTGGAAGGTATTACATATACATATTATAAGACCGGGGAGAAACAGGGCGAATGGAATTATGTTAATGGTGTTTTGCAGGGAATTTCGAAGACCTTTCTGAAGTCTGGCAAAGTGGAAGTAGAAAAGCGATTTGTGAACGGAATGATGCAGGGAGAAACAAGAGTTTATAACGAAAACGGTACTGTTGCTCTGATAGCCAATTATAAAAATGACAAGATTGAAGGGGAAGTAAATATTTATGATATGGGAGGAACGCTGAGAGTAAAAGATACTTATGTTTCAGGCGAATTACTTAACAGATTAAAATATGATTATAAGGGTAAATTTGAAGAACAGGAGAAAACAACACAGGACTTTTTATCCTAACGGTACAATGAAAGAAGAAGTATTTCTTAAGAATGGGAAGAGAGAAGACTTTGTAAGAAACTATTATGACAATGGATTCCTGAAAGAAGAGTGGAAATATAAGCATGATACACTTGACGGTGCTGCGCATACATATTATGGTGATGGATCTTTACAGTCAGAAATAATGTATGACAGGGGAATTAGGAAAGGCATCACTAAAACTTATTATCCTGATGGATTTCTTGAATCAGAAACAATGTATACATCAGGGATGAGGAATGGTATTGAGATAACCTATAATGATTCCACGGGAGTATTGAAAACATCGGCTCAATATCTGAATAATTTTCTGATGGGAGAATATGTAACTTATTATTTAAACGGAATGCGAAATACTGTATTAAATTATGAGAAAGGAATTCCGGTAGGTAAAAAGATTACATATTCAAAATATGCGGGTATTCAAAAAGAAGAGAATTATTCAAATGGGAAACTCGATGGATGGGTAAGAGAGTATTTCGATAATGGTAAACTGAAAAGGGAAGAAATGTATAAGAACGGAATTCTTGAAACCAGTAAAGAATTCAATGTTGCCGGAGATTTAATTTCAACTTTCGGTTATAAATAGGAGTAATATGAAGCAAATACTTTTATTTTTAATTCTTATCTCTGTATCCTTTGGGCAGAGCGGTCCTAAAAATACTTATTATGAAAATGGTAAATTGAAAAGTGAAGAACATTTTCATTCGGGTAAACTTGACGGCATATGCAAATATTATTCGGAGGAAGGGATTCTTCTTGAAAAAGTGAGTTATTCTACAGGGATAAAGGACGGTACTGATAACATTTATTATCCGGACGGCATATTAAAGGAAGTCTATACATATAAAAATAATAAGTTCGATGGGTCATTCCGGACATGTTATTCGGACGGTTCTTTAAAGGAAGCCGGTGTTTATTATGAAGGAGCATTAGATGGTATATTCAAAAGCTATTATGAAACCGGCGAATTAAAATCAATATTATCCTTCGTAAGGGGGAAAAGGGATGGAACTGCAAGAGAATATTATGCAACAGGAAATTTAAAAAGTGAAGCAACTTTTAATAATGATATGCAGGAAGGGATGACAAAGCTGGTATTATGAGAACGGGAAATTGAAAAGTGAATATAATTTCCGGAAAGGTGTTATGTCTGGTCCTGCTAAAGAATATTTTCAGGATGGTAAGATTATGGCTGAAAAGAACCTGGCAAATAATTATTTAGAAGGGATTAACAAATATTATTATGAGAACGGAACTCTTAAGAGTGAAATAAATTATAGTAATGGGGAGAAAGTTGGAAAAGCCAAATCATTTTATGAGAATGGAACCCTTTGGACGGATCAGAATTATGAAGAAGATAAATTAGATGGTGAAACAAAAATATACCGCAAAGATAAATCACTTTGGTATATTGAAAAATATGAAGAAGGGAAGCTGAAAAGCAGTAAAGAGTTTTCGGAGAAAGGGGATATAGTTTCAGAAAAGAATTTTTAACAATACATAAAATTATGAGCACAAATAAAACTGAACTGCCGCAGAAATTTAATGCCGGACTAATCCAGATAGCATTTGAAAAGGATGTTAACCATAATATTAAAAAAGCATGCGAATGGGTTAATAATGCCGCTAAATCAGGTGCGCAGGTTATATGTCTGCCAGAATTATTCAGGACGCAATATTTCTGTCAGACAGAAGATATAGATAACTTTAACCTGGCAGAAACGATCCCCGGGCCATCTACTGAAGCTCTTGGAAAAATAGCAAAGCAGAATAAAGTTGTAATAATTGTGCCGGTATTTGAAAAAAGAGCGCAGGGAATTTACCACAATACTGTTGTTATACTTGATACTGAATGGAAATATTGCGGGACTTTACAGAAAGATGCACATTCCTGATGATCCTGCTTTTTATGAAAAGTATTATTTTACTCCGGGCGATTTAGGTTATCAAACCTTCTTAACCGATTATGGCAAAATAGGAACACTTATTTGCTGGGATCAATGGTATCCTGAAGCTGCCAGGATAACTGCATTGAAAGGAGCCAGCATTGTTGTTTTATCCAACTGCAATTGGATGGCATCCGCATGAAAAAGCCGAACATGGAAAACCTCAGCATGATTCGTGGATGACAATACAGAGAAGTCATGCAATTGCAAACGGTGTTTATGTGGCAGCTGCAAACAGAATAGGACTTGAAAAGGTAAATGAAAAATCTGCAGGGCTCGAATTCTGGGGATCCTCTTTTATCTGTGACCCGCAGGGGATTGTTATTGCTCAGGGTTCTAAGGATAAAGAAGAAATAATAATGGCTGAAATTGATACGGCGAGGATTGAATATATCAGACGCAACTGGCCTTTCCTTAGAGACCGGAGGATAGATTCGTACTCAGCGATTGAGAAGAGATATGATAATTAAAGTAAAAAGTTAAAAGTAAAAAGTTAAAAGATAAAAAGATAAGGGTTACGATACCTGAATGAAAAATAAAGTTACTTCCTTAAAAGACGAAAACAAATTTATACTTCCTGCTGAATGGGAGAAACATGAAGCTACCTGGATTGGCTGGCCATTTAATAAAGAAGACTGGCCGGGTAAATTTTCACCTATTCCATGGGTTTATGGTGAAATAGTAAGAAAGATTTCGCAGGGGGAAATTGTAAGGATTATTGTAAATAATGATAAACATGAAAAGGAAGCTAAAAAAGTATTAAAGTCAATTGGTGTTGATAAAGGGCAAATTGAATATTACAAACTTGAGACAGACAGGAACTGGCTTAGGGATGCAGGGCCCCAGTTTGTAAAGAGTAAAGAAGGAGAAATTAATCTTATAAATTTTAACTTTAACGGCTGGGCAAAATATGATAATTATAAGAATGATAAAAACATTCCCGGTTTTATATCGAAGAAGTTAGACTTACCAATAATTAAAGGAGTGTTTGAAGATTATCCAGTGGTACTTGAAGGCGGCGCAATTGATATTAATGGAAAGGGAACACTTGTTACAACAGAAGAATGTTTATTGGACCAGGATATTCAGGTAAGAAATAAGGATTTCACTAAAAAAGATTATGAAGAAATATTCAGAAAATATTTAGGCATTTCAAATGTAATCTGGCTTGGGAAGGGAATAAAGGGGGACGATACGCACGGTCATGTAGATGACCTTTGCAGATTTGTAAATGCAAATACACTTCTGGTAGTTTCTGAAGAAAATGAGAAGGATGAAAATTTTCTTCCTCTGAAAGGAAATTATGAAAGACTACAGCATACTGTTCTTGAGAACGGAAGTAGGCCGGAAATTGTGAAACTTCCAATGCCCTCACCGGTAATCTTCAAGGGAGAAAGACTCCCGGCAAGTTATGCAAACTTTTATATTTCAAATCATGCGTACTTGTTCCTACGTTTAATGATAAAAACGACAGGGAAGCTATAGGTATTATCAGTGAGTTTTTCCCTGACCGTGAAGTATGCGGAATACATGCGGTTGACCTGGTATGGGGATTAGGGACTCTTCATTGCTTAACGCATGAACAGCCCCTTTAATAAATAATTTTATATAATATTTTTCTTTTCGTTGAATTTATCGTTGTGCTTTTTGTGAAAAATCTCTCTGTTCTTTTCTTTGAAGAAAATAACCAAAAGAACTTCGGCTTTAAATCTTTCCTCATCTGCTCCATAATATTTTTCTAAATTTAACCGACGCTGAATTTTCTTAACGCAAATGATTTAAGGCCGGGAAATACTGAATGAAAAATAAAAATTAAAAGAAGAGAAGTTTCCGCTGATATAAGTCCGGGAAAATAAGAAAATAGAAATATTAACTTACAGGTACACTTCTCAAAAAAAAGAAACATATTCTTTTTATATTTGTATATAAAAGATTAACAGGTTTAAGTTGAAAAGTGTATTAACTGTTTCGGAAATAACAAAACAGATAAAACAGATTCTTGAAACAAGTTTCGAAAATATCTCCATCATAGGAGAAATATCAGGTTTTAAAGCTCATGTTTCGGGGCATTGGTATTTTAACCTCAAAGACGCAAATGCAGTTATAAGCTGTACTATGTGGAAAGGAGTGAACAACTATGTTTTTTTTACTCCCCAGGACGGCATGAAAGTAATAATTACAGGAAGGGTTACGGTATTCCCGCCAAGAGGGAATTATCAGATAGATGTAAGATCTATGAAACCGGCGGGAGCCGGGGAACTTCAGGGGGCATTTGAGCTATTAAAACAGAAACTTGCAGCCGAAGGGTTGTTTGATATTCAGAAAAAGAAACCTGTAAAAGCTTTCAATAAAAAAATAGGTATAGTAACTGCTATAGACGGTGCTGCATTTCAGGATATGAAGAGTGTTGCTGAAAGACGGTTCCCGCTTGTTGAATTATTTGTATGCCCTACAAAAGTTCAGGGTGTTGGTGCTGCTGAAAATATTGTTGAGAATATTAAGGAATTGAATAAAATAAAGCTTGACGTTATTATTCTTGCACGCGGGGGTGGATCAATTGAAGATCTATGGGCTTTTAATGAAGAAATAGTCGCTGCGTGCGATTTTCAACTCTAAGATACCAATTGTTACAGGAGTAGGGCATGAGATAGATTTCACAATTGCTGACTTTGTTGCCGACAGGAGAGCTCCAACTCCATCAGCTGCTATGGAAATGCTGACTCCTGATAAAGAGGAATTTATATCATATATAAACGATTTTGATAATGATGTAGATAATAAACTAAAAAAAATATTGAAGTTAAAAAAAGAAAAAGTTGATAATTCAATTTATTCTTATGGATTCAGGACACCCGAAGGTATTTTAAAAAGAAATGCGCAGCTAATAGATAATTTATTATATAAAATAATACAGTGTGCCGGTAGAACAATTCTTATTAAAAATAATAAGCTTGCGTTGCTTGCTAAATCATTGGAATCACACGACTTACAAAGAACTTTGAAAAAGGGTTTTGTTTTAGTTAAACAGGATTCTAAATTTATACTTCGTTCTGAAGATTTTAATAAATCTCTTCCCGCTTCTCTTAAATTTTACGATGGTGAGGTTAATATAAAAGGCAGGGAATGATTGAAATGCAGATTTTTCGCTGCGCGCTCAGAATGATATTTGGGATTTCTTTCAATGAAAACAACCCCTGAATCCCCATTTATAAGGGAAAAATGAAGTGGGGAATGGCAAATGGTTACTTCAGAATGACAAAAATTTTACATAATTTATCGAAATGAAAAAGAAAAATATAGAAACATTTGAATCTGAACTTTCAAGACTTCAGGAAATTTCGGCTCTGCTGGATAATGACGAGCTTGCACTTGATAAAGCCTTAAGTTTATATGAAGAGGGTATTGAATTATCCCATTCGTGCTTAAAGACTCTAAAGGATGCAGAATTAAAAGTTACTGAAATAAAAAAGAAACTGGAAGACATAAAAACTGAAGACGAAGAATTGTTTGAAGATAAATAGACGGAGCCCCATTCATAATGACAGATAAAGAAAAATATCCTATACTCAGTAAAATAGACTATCCTGAGGATATCAGGAATTTGGATATCGCCCAGCTTAAACAACTTTGTACTGACATACGTGAATATCTTATCGACACTATTTCAGAAATAGGCGGTCATTTTGGCGGAGGACTTGGAACAGTTGAAATTACAGTTGCCTTACATAAAGTATTCAATACACCCTATGACCAGATTGTCTGGGATACAGGGCACCAGGCTTATCCACACAAAATTCTGACCGGAAGAAAAGATAAGCTTGGGACTATAAGAAGACTTAATGGTATAAGCGGATTTCTTAAAAGATCTGAAAGTGAATATGATACCTTTGGTGCGGGACATGCAACAACATCGATATCAGCAGCCTTGGGTATGGCGGTAGCACGTGATATGAAGAAAGAGAAAAGAAAAATAGTTGCTATTATTGGTGACGGCGCAATGACCGGGGGAATGGCTTATGAGGCAATGAACAATTCGGGTATAATTAATACTGATCTTATTGTAGTTTTAAATGACAATAACATGTCCATTGGTCCTAATGTATGGCAGATTTCAAATTACTTCACAGAGATGATAGCGCATCCTGATTACAACAAGTTTAAAGGACAGATCTGGGATCTGACAGGAAAACTTGATATGTTCGGTGATAGACTAAGGAAAATAGCCGGACGACTTGAGCGTGGAATAAAAGCAGTAATTACTCCCGGGATGATATTTGAAGCCCTTGGTTTCAGATATTTCGGTCCTGTAAATGGTCATAATGTTCATCAGCTTATTAAAATATTTGAACAGGTGAAGGGATTAAAAGGTCCTATTCTTGTCCATGTAAATACAGAAAAAGGAAAAGGGTACAAACCTGCGGAAGAGCATGAACAAAGATATCATGCTGCAACACCGTTTGATAAGTTAACCGGCAAAGCTTATAAAAAGAGCGGAGGATTTCCTTCATACACAACTGTTTTCGGAAATGCATTAGTGGAAATTGTTAAGGAGAATCCCAATGTTATTGGTATAACAGCAGCCATGGCTGACGGGACTGGTCTTGATATTCTCCAAAAAGCTTTTCCAAATAATTTTATAAATGTCGGAATTGCAGAAGAACATGGTGTTACATTTGCAGCCGGGATAGCTACCCAGGGTATTACACCGGTTGTAGCAATTTACTCAACTTTTCTTCAGAGAGGATTTGACCAGATTATTCATGATGTTGCATTACAGAAACTCCATGTCGTTTTTATTCTTGATCGTGCAGGACTGGTAGGAAGCGACGGTCCAACTCATCATGGCGCATTTGATCTTACTTATTTAAGAATGATTCCCGGTATGATTATAATGGCTCCTAAAGATGAAGCCGAATTAAGAAATATGGTTTACACTGCGGTGATGCATAAGGAAGGACCTTCAAGTGTAAGATACCCTCGTGGTTCTGCTCTTGGAGTTCCTTTAAAGGAAGGTTTTGAACTTCTGGAGATTGGCAAATCAGAGCAGCTAACTGAAGGAGACGACGCGGCTATACTTGCAATAGGTTCAATGGTAGATTATTCTCTTAAAGCAGCTGAAAAGTTAAAATCAGATGGCATTTCATGTGAAGTGATAAATATGCGTTTTGCCAAACCACTTGATAATGAAATGCTTGACAGAATAGCCGCTAAACATACCAAAATAATTACAATTGAAGAAAACACACTGGTAGGAGGAATGGGTTCGGGAATTCTGGAATATTTCGCAGAAAAGATTTATAAAAATGATATTTTAAGAATTGGATTGCCTGATAATTTTGTAGATCATGGAACTCAGGAAGAACTTCACCATCTTCTTGGTATTGATCCTGAAGGTATAGCAGATAAAATAAAATTATTCACCGCAGTAAAAGTCTAATAACAAGTCAAAACAGTAAATGGAAAAGATTAAAGTTGCAGTAATTGGTCTTGGTGGAATAGCCCAGCTGGTTCATTTGCCCAACCTTATCAAAACAAATAATGTTGTAGTTACAGCTGTTGCGGATATAAATAAAAACCGGTTAAATACTATTGCTGATAAGTTCAATATTAAAGAGAGATATACCAGCTACCAGGAATTATTTGACAATAACGATGCGGAAGCCGTAATTATAGCTACTCCTACTTCGACTCATAAAGAAATTACAATTGCTGCGCTTCAGGCAAAAAAAGATGTCCTTGTAGAAAAACCACTTGCCAGAACCTATGAAGAAGCAAAACCGATAGTAGAAGCCGCCAGAAAAAACAAACGAAAGATAATGGTAGGCATGAACCTTCGGTACAGACCTGACGCTATGATCCTAAGGAGTCTGATTAAAAGCGGAGAAATAGGAAACCCGTTATATGTAAAATGCGGTTGGTTCAGAACTCAAAGCAGCAGTGGGAAATGGTTCACAAGGAAGGAGGAATCCGGTGGTGGAGTAATTATTGATCTGGGTATTCTTCTTTTAGATCTTTCATTATGGCTGTTAGATTACCCACCTGTTAATTCTGTTTCGACACAGAGATATTTTCATAACACAAAAAACGTGGAAGATACTGCTATAAGTTTTATTAGATGCAAGGATGCCTCAATTATTACTATGGAAACAAGCTGGTCGCTTCCGGTTGAAAAGGATATTTTTTATTTAAATATCTTCGGAACAAAAGGAACTGCCTCACTGAATCCTTTTAGAATATTTAAACGTGATGAGGATCAGTTGATCGATATGACCCCAGCCGGATCGGACAATGCTTTAAGCCTTTTAAGGAAATCATATGTAAATGAGTTGAAAAGTTTTCTAGGTGCAATAAGAGGCTTAACACCAATTTTCTCTTCGGGTGAGGAGGCGCTGTCAAGAATGAAAATAGTTGATGCAATGTATAAGTCAGCTTCTGATAATCAGGAAATAAAAATCAAAGACATATGAAAGCAAAAATACTACTGGCTGATGATGAAAAAGATATTATCGAATTTCTTAAATATAATCTTGAGATTGAAGGATTCGAAGTCTTAACCGCCTATGATGGTAATGAAGCACTCAATAAAATTAGTCAGAATCCTGATCTGATACTCCTGGATATAATGATGCCAAAAATGGATGGCTTTGAAGTCTGCAGGAGAATAAGACAAACATCCGGATTTGAAAAGACTCCGGTAATTTTCCTAACTGCAAAATCGGGTGAATTAGATGAAATCCAGGGACTGGAGCTCGGTGCAAATGACTATATTAAAAAACCCATTTCACCAAAGAAACTTATTGCAAGAGTTAAAGCAAATTTAAGAAATATGGAACCTGCCAGCGAACCAGCGAAAATTAGTATAGGTCCTATAGTAATAGATAAAGATAATTATACTGTCTTTGTTGAAAATGAAGAAAGAATTTTCCCGCGTAAAGAATTTGAGTTATTATATTATTTGGCAAATCATCCGGGGAAAGTTTTTTCGCGTGATGTAATATTAAAAGATATTTGGGGGACCGGAGTTTATGTTGTGGACAGGACTATTGATGTTCACATTCGTAAAATAAGGGAAAAACTTGACGGTCATGCTGATCTGATTGAGACCATAAAAGGCGTAGGATACCGATTCAAACGTGTGGAATGATATAAAACAAAATTTCCGTTACCTTAGACAATTTCTGAAGGAATTGGTCTTTTTCTATATTTTAGTTGCTGTATTAATGTTTTTAATTACAGGTAAATATTATCAGGATGTATATCTTTTCGCTTTATTCACAATAATTTATACCATATTCCTTAACCTTATTGGAAGACGTTTAAGGAAAGGTACTGAAGAAATTAAAAAAATTATTGAGGGGATTAGGAATAATAATTTTGCAACGTCCGAAGAAATAGTATTGCATAATCATTTCGCCGGATTACAGGATGTCATCAGGTTAATGTTTGAAAAGGCTAAAAGTGACATTGAATATCTGAAGAAACTAGAAAAAATGAGATCTGAATTCCTGGCTAATGTTTCACATGAACTTAGGACACCTATTTTTTCAATTCAGGGATATATCGAAACGCTTTTAAATGGTGCAATTGATGATGAAAAAGTTAACCGTAACTTTCTCGAAAAGGCAATTCAGAATACATTAAACCTTAACAATCTTCTTAATGACTTAATAGATATCTCAATGATTGAGACCGGTGAAATGAGGATGAGTTTCAGGTATTTCAAGGTCAAAGAATTTATTCAGGAAATAATTGAAGAATATAGACCGATAACTTCGGATAAGAATCTTGAATTAATATTTATCCCGCCAAGAAATAGTCTGCAGTTGTACGGAGATAAAAACCGGCTTCGCCAGGTGCTTTCAAATCTTATTATAAATGCAATTAAGTATACTGAAACCGGCAAGATTGAAGTAGATATTGAAGAAGAAGAAAAATACGGGAAAATAACTGTGCGGGATACGGGAATAGGAATTCCCGAGGAAAATCTGAACCGGATATTTGAAAGATTTTATAGGGTTGACAAAGCAAGATCGAGAGATGTTGGGGGTACAGGGTTGGGTTTAGCAATTGCCAAGCATATAGTAGAAGCTCACAATTCAAAGATAGAAGTTAAAAGTGTAGTAAATTCAGGAACCGAATTTTCCTTCCTCTTAAAGAAATAATTCCTCAGTTATTTTCTTACTGCAAACTTGTTCAAACAATATTTCCTGCTTGTGTATAGTCCAACAAATATATTCTAAAAACGATCTTATATTACATTTTTGGTAATATGAGTCATAAATCCTTATTTTTGCACAATTCCTGACGACATTTCTTATTATATTATTATTCTTACTTAAAATCTTTAGGATAAAACGGAGCTTATTTGAGCTATAAATTCACATTAATACCGGGTGACGGTATTGGCCCTGAAATAACAAAATCTGCAGTTAAGGTTATTGAACAGGCAGGTGTTAAAATTGACTGGGAAATAATGGAAGCAGGTCTGGGCGCCTTCGAAAAGTATAAAGATCCTCTTCCTCAGGAAACAATAGATTCCGTTGCTAAGAATAAAATTGCCTTGAAGGGTCCTCTCACTACGCCTGTTGGTGTCAGCTTTAGATCTGTAAATGTTGCCTTAAGGAAAGAATTTGATTTATATGTAAATAAGAGACCAGCAAAAACATACCAGGGGATCAGAACCCTCTATTTTGATCACATCGATATAATGATGTTCAGGGAAAATACGGAGGAATTTTATTCCGGCATTGAACATTATATTGACACGCAAAGATCTGCAGCTGAAACAATCGGTATCGTTACAAAGCGAGGATGTGAAAGAATTGTTAGATATGCTTTTGAATACTCAAGAAAAAATAATAGAAAAAAAGTTACTGCTGTTCATAAAGCAAATATTATGAAATATACCGGCGGTATTTTCCTTAAAGTCGCTCAGGAAATCGCTGCCGAATATCCAGAAATTGAATTCCAGGATAGGATCGTTGACAATATGGCTATGCAGATGGTGATGAATCCCTATCAGTTTGATGTTATAGTTACAACAAATTTGTTTGGTGATATCCTTTCAGATCTTGCTTCGGGTCTCGTAGGTGGACTTGGTATGGCTCCTGGCGCAAATATCGGCAGTGAAGTTGGCATTTATGAAGCTGTTCATGGATCTGCTCCCGACATTGCAGGAAAGAATCTTGCCAACCCGTGTGCATTACTACTTGCTTGTGTAATGATGCTTGATGATATCGGCGAACCTGTAGCTGCGGGTAAAATAGAAAGAGCCGTTGCGGCTGTTGTTGCTGAAGGAAAGAAAGTTACCAAAGATATAAATCCGATTCACTTTGTAAGCACGGATGAAATGACAAATGAAATTCTTTCCAAACTGGAAACTGCATGAAGAAAAATTCAGCGTTGTCAATGATATTTCTCGTTGTATTTGTGGATCTTCTGGGTTTTGGTATACTTATTCCTATTCTCCCAACTTTTGCAACCCACATCCTTGGTGTAAAAGAAGGTGCAATCGGAATAGCTATTGCAGTTTATTCTCTGACACAGTTTCTTTTTAATCCCTTGTTCGGGGGATTATCTGATAGGTACGGTAGGAGAAATATAATATTATATTGTCTTCTCCTTAATGCATCCGGTTATATAATATTTGCCTTTACCCATTCTTATTTGCTTCTCATTCTTTCGAGAGTAATTGGAGGAATAGGCGGCAGCAGTATCGGAGTAGCTCAGGCTTACATCGCGGATATTACCACAAAAGAAGATCGTGCAAAGGGAATGGGGCTTATTGGAATGGCTTTCGGATTAGGTTTTGTCTTTGGCCCAATTATGGGAGGCATACTTTCAAAATTTAGTTACATGGCAACTGGTTTTGCAAGTGCTTCTTTTTCCATACTTGCTTTTTCTCTGAGTTATTTCCTTTTACCGGAATCATTGAAAAAAAATATTGCCCTCCCTCATATTAAACGAAAAATATTTAACATTGAGGGATTCAGGATGTTACTTGATAATACTCCTGCTTTACTTGTTATTGCTCTCTTTTTTATTCTTACTTTTTCTGTAGCTAATATTTATGGTACTTTTGCATTGCTGGGTAGCCTCCAATATCATTTTACCGATATGCAGAATGGTATGGTCTTTGGGATGATCGGAATAGTCGGAGCGATTGTTCAGGGAGGCTTAATCGGGAGGTTGACTAAAAAATATTCAGACAATCAGCTCATCACGGTAGGATCTTTCTTAATGGCAACTGGATTGGCTTTAATCCCTTTCTCCGGTAATTTTACAGGAATAATGGTTACAACTATTATACTTTCTTTGGGCACCGGAACTCTCCAACCAGTTTTATTAAGTTTAATTTCAAAAGTCGCTCCTGAAAATGAACAGGGAACAGTACTCAGCATAAATCAATCGTTTTCTGCTTTTGCAAGAGTACTGGGGCCTCTCTGGGGTGGATTTTCTTTTGAATATCTTGGATACAAATTTCCATTCCTGACAGGTGCTTTGAGCACTCTGTTAATATTATTATTTAGTGTTTTTTATTTTAAGAAACATATTACATATACTCTTTCTAAAGAATTTATTGAGGTTTAGATACTGATGTGGAATATTGGAAAAATAAGTGTGGATAAAGCAGTTCTTCTTGCTCCGATGGAGGATGTTACAGATATGTCATTCAGACTCGTGTGCAGAGAACTGGGTGCCGATGTAGTTTATACTGAATTTGTTAATTGTGAAGGACTCATTCGCTCAAATGAAAAGACTCATAAAAAACTTAGAATAGTTGAAACTGAAAGACCTGTTGGCATACAGATTTACGGAGCTGGAATTAAATCAATGGTTGGAGCTGCAAAGATTGCTGAAGCTGAAAATCCGGATATAATTGATATAAACGCCGGCTGCTGGATAAAAGGTGTTGTTGCTTGCGGCGCCGGAGCCGGGCTCCTTAAAGATCCGGTATATATGGCAGATCTTGTTAAAAATGTTGTTGATAATGTTTCAATCCCGGTTACCGTTAAGACCAGACTCGGAATGGATAATTCTAACATTAACATTCTTGAAGTTGTAAAAAGATTAGAAGATGCCGGGGCTAAAGGTTTAACCGTTCATTGCAGAACAAGGGTTCAAGGACATTCCGGAGATGCCGATTGGTCATGGATACCTAAAATAAAAGAAGTTGTTTCTATTCCTGTTGCTTTGAATGGAAATATTTTCTCTGCTCAAGATGTGAAAAGAGCATTTGAAGAAACCGGTGCTGATGCAGTAATGATTGCCCGCGGTGCTATAGGTAACCCATGGATATTCAAAGAAACCAAAGAGATTATTAACAAAGGGAATTGTTGAAACTACCATTAATGAAGAACTTAGGATCAGTACTACATTAAGGCATTTAAAACTTGCCTGCGATGTTAAGGGTGAAAAAAGAGCAGTCCTTGAACATAGAAAATTCTATACCGGATACTTAAAGGTTTAAGGAATGCCTCCCAGATAAGGAAAGAATTGATGACTATCTGTGAGTATAACGGCGTTGAAGACCTTCTTCTGAAATATCTTCAGGAATTATTAAACTATGGATGCGTTGTTTAACTGATGGACGATAAGAACAATAAACATTTTGCAGCAAGAGCCATTTCAACTTTGTTTGTCCCGCCATCATTTACTCTTATTGCTATTTGTTCTTTTTGCATTTACAATTGAAAATGCAATAGATAAAAGGATTGCATTAATTACTGTTACTTTGATATTTGCATTTATATTTCCCGATACTTCTTTTTATTTATCTAAGAAGGCACGGAAAAATTGTTGATATTGATGCTACAGTAAAAGAAGAAAGAACATTCCCGTTTCTAATAGCTATCTTATTTTATATTGTTGGAATTTATATTCTGATAGAAACCAGGGTGAACATTATTTCAATCGCGTTCTGGTTTTGTTATATTTCCAATACTGTTATCGTTATATTTATTAATAAATACTGGAAAATAAGCGCCCATATGATGGGTGCGGCTGGACCATTTGCAGCAATCTGTTTTGTTTTTGGTATCAATGCCCTACCATTTATACTTATTTTATTAATGGTTGGATGGGCCAGGATTTATTTGAAGTGCCACAATATTTACCAGGTTCTTGCAGGTGGTGCTTTAGGATTTTCAAGTACAATAATTCAAATGTTCATAATAACAAAAATGTTTAATGCTTGATAAAAAGAAAATAGTAAAACTCCTAAATGAAATCGCCGATATGATGGAATTTAAAGGAGAGAACCAATTTAAAGTGGGTGCCTTCCGGAATGGTGCCAATACGCTTAGAACAATAGAATCTTTAGACAATGTTATAGCTGAAAAAAAACTAAATGAAATTAAGGGAATAGGCAAAAGTCTCCAGTCCGTTATTTATGAATTTGCTGAAAACGGTATATCTACACTCCATGACGAATTGAAAAAAGACTTCCCCGACGGGATTGATGACCTATTCAAAATTAAAGGCATGGGTCCTAAAAAAGTACAGATGCTTTTTACTGATCTAGGCATATCCAATATTACACAACTGGAAGAAGCAGTAAAACAGAATAAGCTTAACGGATTAAAGGGGTTCACTGAATCACTCATTAATAGTCTTCCCGATGAAATAAATAAAATAAGGGAAAATAAAAAATACATTTTGATTAACCGGGCACTCGAGATTTCTGATTCAGTAATAAATGAAATGAAGTTGCTTAATTCAGTATTAAAAATAGAACCGACCGGTGATCTTAGAAGGGGACGTGAGACTTTTTCACTCCTTACGTTTATTGCGTTGATAAAGAAAGGAACCGAATTTCTAAAAGAAACTACCGGCAAATTTAATGCTGTTAATGAAGAGGGCATTATTAGCATTCAGGGTATGGGTGAGATACCAGTTAAAATATTCTATTTTGATGAACCATCTGACTATGACAGAGGTTTAGTAGTAACTACCGGTAGTTTTGAGTTTGTTAATAAAATATTCGGACTAAAGGAGCTTAAAGGGAAAGATGAATCCGAAATATTTGAGAATGCTAAAATCCCATATTTGATTCCTGAAATGAGGGAAGAAGAATTCTTTTCTGTAAAAGATAAAAAACTGAAGGAAAATTCTGATTTAACGCCTGGCAATTTAAAAGGATTGCTCCACTGGCATACAACCTGGTCTGACGGCAGGGATACTCTGGAAAACATGCTAAGCGAAGCAGAAAAATTACAATTTACTTTTGCGGCTGTCTGTGACCATAGTAAATCAGCTGCTTATGCAAATGGTCTTAAAGAAGAAAGAGTAAAATCCCAAAAAGAGGAATTAGAAAAATTAAAAGATAAATACAAGTTAAGAATATTCCAGGGTATAGAATCTGATATACTTGCTGATGGCAGTCTTGATTATCCCGATGAATTTCTTCCGCACTTTGATTTCATTGTTGCATCTGTCCATTCACGATTTAACCTTGATGAAAAAGAAATGACTGCAAGAATTATCAGGGCTGTGGAAAATCCATACACAGATCTGCTTGGTCATCCGTCCGGTCGCCTACTTCTTGCTAGGGATCCCTATAAAATAGATACGAAAAAAATAATTGATGCCTGTGCTGCCAATCTAGTAGCAATAGAAATAAACTCACATCCTAAACGGCTGGACCTTGACTGGAGATGGATTTATTACGCAAGAGAAAAAGGCTGCATGCTTAGCATAAATGCCGATGCTCATTCCACCGAAGAAATTTCTATGCTTAAATATGGCATAATGATGGGAAGAAAAGGCGGGCTCATGAGCAGTGAAGTTATAAACTGTTTAACACCTGATTCATTTATTAACTTCCTAAACAGAAAAGTTAAAAGGAAATTCAATGATTAAATCTGAAATCAGAAATAACGCCGGTCTTATTATTTTTAACCGTCCTGAAAAAAGAAATGCGCTCCATCCTGAAATGACTACTTTATTAAAAGCCAGGCTCGATGAATTCCGGACTAATGAATCAATCAAAAGTGTTATAATAACCAGTGAAGGAAATACATTCTGTGCCGGAGCCGATCTATCTTATTTGAATGAATTAAGGAATTACTCTGCGGTAAAAAATGAAGAAGATACAGAAAAACTTGCAGATCTGTTCCTTATGATCTATGATTTCCCTAAACCTGTCATTGCCGCAGTAAATGGTCCTGCTATTGCAGGCGGCTGCGGCATTGCAAGTGCCTGTGATTTTATAATAGCGGATAAAAATAATGCTAAGTTTGGATATTCTGAAGTTAAAATAGGATTTATTCCTGCTGTTGTTTCAATATTCCTCATTAAGAAAATCGGTGAAGGGAAGGCAAAGCAACTCTTACTTACTGGCGAAATTATAAATTCTGAAAAAGCTCAGCTTATTGGACTTGTTGATTATCTTTCCGACAATGTTTTGGAAGACGCTATTGCTTTTACTGATAAGTTAAATGAAAATCCGGCATTCAGTACTGTTATGACTAAAGATCTCCTGCATATTATTTCAAATATGAAAGTCCGTGATGCGGTAAATTACTGTATAAGGATAAATGTAATCAGCAGATCGTCTGAGGACTTTAAAAATGGAATAAATAAATTTCTTAACAAAGATTGAGTAAAATATGAATGAAGATTTAAAACAATTTATCAGGGATGTACCTGATTTTCCTAAAAAGGGTATCATTTTTAAGGATATCACTACCTTATTGAAAGATCCTGCAGCATTAAAACTTACACTAACTGCTTTATGTGATGAAGTAAAGGATTTAAATATAAATAAAGTTGTCGGCGTTGAATCCAGAGGGTTTATTTTCGGAGGCATGCTTGCGGAAAAACTGAATGCCGGTTTTATTCCTATCCGGAAACCTGGGAAATTACCCTCTGAATGTATAAAACAATCCTATGACCTTGAATATGGTACCGATACTATTGAAATTCATAAAGATGCTATTTCAAAAGGGGATAGGGTACTTCTCCACGACGACCTTTTGGCTACCGGAGGCACTGCCGCTGCCGCGTGCAGTCTCATTGAACAAATGGGAGGTGAGGTTGTTCTTGTATCATTTATAATAGAACTATCATTCCTTGGCGGCAGAGAGAAACTGAATAAATTTAAAGTTCATTCTTTACTAAATTATTCAGGCGAATAAAACTTGTCGGGACGGGAATCCATTTCCCGAATTTGTAAAATATTAAAAATATTACCTTATTAAGTATCTCATGAAAAAATATAAAGAATTTACAATAACCACCGAGCCCTTCAATTCCGAAATACTTTCAAGCATACTCTGGGAATATGATATCACTGGATTAAATGAAGAAGTTAATTGTATGAAGGTATTTACCGGAAATCTCGGATTATCAGTTGATGATTTAAGTCAGGGGCTGCAAAAATTAAAGGATGAGAAACTGATCTTCAATTTCACAATTGAGGAAAATGTTCTCGAAGAAAAGAACTGGAACAAGGAATGGGAAGAAAGTATAAATGTTATTGAGGTTTCAGATAAAATAGTTATAAAACCAACTTTCAGGGATTATATAGAAAAACCAGGGCAGATTGTTCTGGTTATTGATCCCAAAATGTCATTTGGTACAGGTGAGCATCAAACTACAAAACTAATGCTAATGTTTCTTGAGAAATATATTAAAGGAGGCGAAAGTGTTCTTGATGTTGGATCAGGCACCGGAGTACTAGCCATTGCAGCTTTAAAACTTGGAGCCAGCCATTCAATTGCAATTGATATAGATGAATGGTGTTTAAGCAATGCAATTGAGAATGCGGGATTAAATAAAGTTGAGGAACATGTTGAAATACGTCAGGGAGAAATAACGGATATAAAAGAGACCGGGTTTGATATTGTATTAGCAAATATTCAGAAGGATATTCTTCTAAAAATATGTAATGATATATTTAGCAGGATTAAACTTGGTGGGAAAGTTATTTTATCCGGGCTTTTAACCAATGATGAAGATGATATTAAAAAGGCATATACAGGATCAGGATTGAAATTTGTTGAAACTTTAACATTGGATCCCTGGATAGCCTTAGTTTTTACAAAATAATTGCGGCCAATTCAAGTCTTAGTTCATCTGTAAATAATCACTCCGTTAAAAACAGTCATTATCACTTTTGTATCCTTAATCTTTTCCTGCGGAATAGTTAGGATATCATCATTAAGTACTATAAAGTCTGCATACTTTCCGGGTACTATTGAACCAAGTTCATTCTCCTGGTAAGAGGCATAAGCATTATTTAGAGTATAACATTTTATTGCTTCCTCAACAGATATCTTCTGTTCGGGGATCCAGCCATCGGGATTCTTTTCATCAATTGTCCTTCTGGTAACTGCTGCATAAATTCCGAGCAGTGGGTTAATTGGTGCAACAGTCCAATCACTACCAAAACACAAACGTACGCCATTATCAAGAAGACTTCTAAATGCGTACATCAACTTCATTCTCTTCTTTCCAATTTTTTTCTCAGCCCATACTCCGTCTTCTGTTAAATGATATGGCTGCACTGAGGCAATAATACCGTAATCTTTGAATAACTTTATATCCTGCTGCCGCAGATGCTGAGCGTGTTCTATCCTGTCCCTTCTGTCCCAAAGCGGGTTACTGTCGTGTAGTTTCTTAAATAAATTAAGAACATGATTATTTGCTTTATCACCTATAGCATGGATACAAATCTGTAATTGTTGTTTATCCGCCTCATTAGCAAGACTGTCTAGCCGGCCGTCAAGAACTACATCGGTAGGAAGACCGCAATAATCTCCTTCATTAAGATATGGTTCAAAGAACCAGGCTGTTCCTGCTCCAAGGGACCCATCCGCAAACGCTTTTAATGATCCCTGTTTTAATTTTTCAGAACCCTCACCAAAATGGATATTCTGATCAACAAGATCCTTATATCCGGTAAGAGGATAAATAGAATATATTCTGCAAGTAAGCAAACCCAGAGTATCGAGTTGACGATAAACCGGTAAATCAGGCTTCTCAGAAATGTCATGTATTCCGGTAATTCCAAATTGTTTTATATAATCTAATGCCGTGAAAACAGCCTTCCTGACTTCCGTCTCACTTGGTTCGGGGATACATTTTTTAATTAACGTAATCGCATTGTCTTTAAGAATACCCGTTGGTTCTCCATTATTATCTTTAACAATTAATCCCCCGGGTGGATCAGGTGTGTTTCTGTCAATACCGGCAATATTTAATGCAAATGAGTTAGCTAATCCCATATGAAGATCAGTTCTATCAATAAATACCGGTGTTTCAGGTGTTATATCATCAATGAATTGTCTGGTAGGGAGCTCTTTAACATCCCATTTTTCCTGGTCCCAGTTTCCCCCTGTTATCCATTCATTCTTATGTTTAACTGCATAATCTTTGATAAGTGCTTTGAATTCTAAAAGTGATTTGGCATTTCTTAGATCTATGTTTTGAAGAAAAAATCCTCCCCTTGTAAAATGAGCATGGGCATCTATGAAACCAGGAAGTACAAGTTTACCCGAAAGATTAATTGTCTCAGTCTCTTCATCTACATATTTTTCTGCCTGCTCATTAGTACCCACAAAAGCTATCCTGTTTTTTACAACCACTAAAGCTTCAGCATAGGGTTGGTCAGGGTTTACAGTGTAAATTTTGCCATTTAAAAATACTCGTTTATGTGATGTGCCGTGTATTGCCATAATAATTAATAAAAATATTAAAAATAATTTCGGTTTCATATCCAATTATTTAGTTTAATTAAATAAGATAAGCTATATTTATTTTAATTGAAAATAATATTTTTCTGTTATTACTCAACAAATAAGATGGAAATATGAACCTCGATGTAATTGTTTTCGGTTCCCACCCTGATGATGTTGAACTTGCTATGGGTGGAACTATTGCCAAATTTACTGCCAATAATCAAAAAGTCGGAATAATTGACCTAACACGAGGTGAGCTTGGTACGCGTGGTACCCCGCATACAAGACAAAAAGAGGCATTTCAGGCTGCTATTATCCTAAAAGCCGCTATTAGAGAAAACCTGCATATTCCCGATGGTGGAATTCAAAATAACAAAGAAAACCTTCTGAAAATTATTATGATTCTCAGAAAATATAAGCCCAAATTAATATTTGCCCCTTATTTTAATGATAGACATCCGGATCACATCTATACTAGTAATCTGATTAAAGAAGCAATGTTCTCTTCAGGGTTGGATAAAATTAAGACTTTTGATAAGGAAAAAGCGCAGGAGAGATTCAGACCTCAGAAACTTTATTATTATATGCAGACCTATACATTTGAACCATCATTCATAGTTGATGTATCCCCATATTTCGAAATTAAAATGAATGCTGTTAAAGCCTATTCCACTCAGTTCTTTGACCCCAAAAGCAAAGAACCTGAAACATTCATTAGCCGTCCTGATTTTATAAACTATATTGAAGCCCGGGCAAAATTCTATGGTTTCCACATTGGTAAACAATATGGTGAACCATACTTTTCTGAAGAAAAGATTGAACTTGACCTCTCCAAAATGATTAAAGATTAAAAAGTTTCCGTCATACCAAAAATATAATTTTGTCATTCCCGCTAAGCGGGAATCCATAAATGTTTTATAACCTTCACTCTCCTTATTTAATAAAGGCAATGAACTGATGAACCATTATTCCTTATTTAAAGGCCTCAAATTATTGACGTTAAGAAAATTCAGCATAGGATATATATTTGATGTGGCTTATGGAGTAGATTGGGGAAATGCTGTTTGACCCCGACAAGTCGCGACTTGTCGGGGGAGTTCATTTCCCACACTTAAATTGATGTATAGGCAAATCGAAGCGCTGAATTTTTAGCCAATAATTTGCAGCCATGCTTCTTTTGCTACTTTTCTTGTGTCAAGAAAAGTACAAATAATTCAATGAAAAAAAATGATTTGCTTTAGAAAAGAATGTAGAAAAAAGTAGGGTCTCATTGTATTGGTTTATGCGGGCAGGTGGGATGGTTTGGGATTTTATACAAATGAGACCCTAAACTTATATGTCAAAATGCGTTAATTATAAAAACCTTTAAATTCCTTCTACAAAAATAATCTACTTTATTTATTAAACAAGTAAAATTTTCAGTTAAATGAATTATTAATAATATTTAACCCTTTTCATTCAAATAACTTAGATTTTGTAGCATTATTAGGCAAACTTGTATCACACATTCTATTTTACCCGTATTGCTCTTGTAAAAATATGATTTTCACGATTAACTTTCCACTTGCTACTTTTTATAATCCTAAAATTCATCAAATTCAATCTATTTATAATTAATAGTTCTGTCATCTTAGCTCAAAATTGGGTACATTTGTAATTGTCTTCAAAAAAGTATTATGCTAAATCAAATGATTGCCTGAATGTATAGCATACAATATTTAATGTCCATTATTATAAGTAACTAAAAAAAATGATGAATAAAGGAATAAGGAAATAGAATGGAGAAAGTAACCTGTACTTCATGCAAAGCGTACTATGTTAATCCCGACGGAACTCGACACGAATGCCAGTTAGGTCATGATATAAAATGTAATGGGATAAATCAGTTTATTAATACTGTCTCTTATGGTCCATTGAAAAAATGTCCAAAACCAATGACTGATAAAAAATTTCAGGAATTGCGTCTATACCAGCAGACATGCATGAACCCGTAATTGGCTTAGGTCGCGTTATGAATGAAGTTATATCGAAAACCAGAATAACTTGCCCTCATTGCGGATTTACGAAAGAAGAAACTATGCCCGAAGATGCCTGCGTTTATTTTTATGAATGTGCAGGCTGTAAAAAAATATTGAAACCATTAGAAGGGGATTGTTGCGTTTTCTGCTCATACGGTGATGTCAAATGCCCGCCAATTCAGATGAATGATAAACCTGGTTGCACTTGTTAAGGTTATAACGCTGATTTATCCCTCAATCAATTTCAACTACAAATATTCATATAAAAAAAAGCCTCAAATCTTGCGAAATTGAGGCTTTTAACTTTGTGGGCCCAGATGGACTTGAACCACCGACCCTCTGATTATGAGTCAGATGCTCTAACCAACTGAGCTATGAGCCCTAAAGTTTTCAGGCCACAAAGATAATATTTCTTACCCCTTTATGCAATATCATTTTGTAAAAATCATTCCTTTTTGTTTCCTCAACTTAAAATTTCGCTTTAACCTTCTGCAATAGGGAATAATACGGATATTATATTTAATTTACAGGTTAAGTTTTATATGAATATTATATAGGAGGTAGCATGCACTTTATTCAGTATTTTACAATTCTCACATTTATATTCCTTTTTGCCTCAATTGAATTTCCCCAACAATTGGAAAGAAAAGATATTCCTGAAAAATACAAATGGAATTTGCAGGATATCTATAAATCTAAAGCAGATTGGCTAAAAGATAAGGACGTAGTGGTTAAACAAATTGATGAAATAGCTGCTTTTAAGGGTCACCTTGCCGAATCTTCAGATATGTTTCTGAAAGCTATGGTTACCTATTTCAGCGCTTCAAAAACATTCAGTAAACTTTCAGACTATGCACAAAGACTTTCAGATGAAGATCTTAGAAATTCTGAAAATCAGGCTCTCACCCAACAGACTAATATATTGGGAACTCAATTCTCTGAAAAGTCTGCTTTCTTAAATCCTGAAATTTTAACAATTGAGTCTGCTGTCATTGATAAATTCTTCAAGGAAAAACCGGCACTTGATGAATATAAAATGTTTATTTCTGATATCCAGCGGCTTAAACCTCATACATTATCTGAAGCCGGTGAAAATATCCTCGCAAGTTTTGGTCTTATTACTGATACTCCACCAAATGTATATGGTATTTTTACAAACGCAGAATTTCCTAGGGTTAATGTAACCCTTTCAACCGGTGAGAAGGTTGACCTTTCTGCTTCCGCATATACAAGATACCGCGCTGTCGGAAACAGGAACGACAGAGAGAAAATATTCACCGCATTTTTTAATAACTACAGTCATTTCCAGAACACAATAGGCACAAACCTTACCGGAAAAGTAAAAATAGATTATGTATATGCTAAGAACCGAAACTTTAAAGATTGTATGGATGCTTCTTTAAGTAATTTCAATGTCCCGGTTTCTGTTTATGAAAATTTAATTACTCAGATACATAAAAGTCTGCCAACCTTGCATAGGATTCTCGATCTGAAGAAAAAACTGCTTGGTGTTGATACCCTTCATTATTACGACCTCTATACCTCACTTGCAAAAAAAGTGGATATGAAATATTCTGTTGATGAAGGAGAGAAGCTCATACTTGACGCACTAAAACCGATGGGGCCTGATTATATTAAAAATCTGAAATTTGCATATGAAAACAGATGGGTTGATTTAATGCCAAATGAGGGCAAAAGAAGCGGCGCTTATGAAACAGGAGCCTCATATGATGTTCATCCATTTATCCTTACCAATTGGAACGGGGATTATGAATCGGTTACAACTCTGGCGCACGAATCAGGACACATGATGCACAGCTTTTATTCCAATAAAAATCAGCTTTATGCAAAATCACAGTACCCGATATTTGTTGCTGAAATTGCTTCAACAATCAATGAAACACTTCTTAATAATTACCTTGTTAAAAATTCCAAAAGCGACGATGAGAAATTATTTCTTCTGGGGAGTTACCTCGACCTGTTAAGGAATACTGTTTTCCGTCAGACTATGTTTGCTGAATTCGAATGGGAGATTCACAAAATTGTCGAAAAGGGAGAATCTCTTACAGGCGAACAGATGAGCAGTATTTATTATAATATCGTTAAAACATATTATGGAAATGACCAGGGTAAATGTATTGTTGACCCGTATATTGCTTATGAGTGGGAATATATTCCTCATTTCATAAATTATACTTATTATGTTTATCAGTATGCCACTTCATTAATCTATGCTACAGCTTTCGCTGAAAAGATAACCAATGACGGGCAGCCGGCAGTTGATAATTTTTATAATATTCTTAATGGCGGTTATTCAGATTATCCACTTAACCTGATTAAGAAAGCTGGACTGGATCCTTTGTCATCTGAAGCTTTCGATATTACTATGAATAAAATGAATAAAGTTATGGATCAGATTGAAGCCATAATTGCTAACAGAAAATAATTAAGAGTAAAATGAAAAAGGCAGCCTAAAAGCTGCCTTTTTTAATTCAGTTTATTTAACTTTCAGCCATTTAACTACTTCACCCCAACTGGGTTTTTTACCTGTCATAAGAATTCCAGTTCTGTAAATCTTTCCAGCCACAGGGAATAAAATCAACATCGTAGCGATATTTACAACAACTGACAATAAGAATTGCCACAAAGGGACATCTATTAACACCATTCTGGAAGGCATTATTATTAATGATCCGAATGGGAACATAGAACCAATTCTGGCAATCATATTATCAGGATTCACCTGCATACCCATTGTTATGAAAAATGGAATCATTATAATAATCATGATAGGCCAAATACCTGATTGTGCGTCCTGATCATTGTCAAATATAGCACCTACTGATGCAAACAATCCCATAAATGTAATAAGGGCGATGAAGAAGTTTATCAGATAATAAGCCATCTGCCACATTGACAAGGTAACCGCAAATTCCGGGGGCAGCATAAATATAGTGGTTGATATTAAAAAAATCAGTGGAAGCATCCAGATTGCCATTTGTAATAAGCCTGTAATTGAAGCCCCTAATATTTTTCCGGTCATCAACTCAGTACTATTAACAGAAGAGAGCAGGACTTCCACAATCCTGTTATTTTTTTCTTCCACAACTGCTCTCATCATCATTGTGCCCGTAAAAATAAGACTGAAATAAAGAAGAAATGAGAAAAGATATGATACTATAGTATTTCCTATCCCTTCCTCTGCAATCTTTTTACCCGAAGAGACCCGAAATCCGTTAAAGTCTACTTTTTCCTTCACGAAATTTATTTCACTGTTAGAAAGTTTCTTATCAGCAAAGTATGCCTGAAGAAGTACATCATTAAATGGGCTATTGAGTCGTTCGAATAACTGATAATTCTTAGGACTTTTTGAATAATATTCAAGTTTCTTATTTATTAATACATCACCAGGGGCAAATATTACACCTGAAATTTTATCTTCGAGCATTGGCTTCTTATTATCTTCAAGATATTTTGTAACCTCAGTTTTAACCATGGTTTTATACTCAAAATGTATATTCCCATTTTTAACGAAGGATAGGGAATCGAAGTCTGCTTTTACTTTTTGGGTTAAAGATTCATTTTCTGTTATGAGAACCAGGTTTATTTTCTCATCACCGGAAAAGTTCATAATCAATGCCTGAAACCCGATAATTCCAAAAAGGAAAAGAGGAATAAGCAGAGTCATTAAAATAAAGGTTCTGCTGAACAGCTTGTTTTTAAGTTCTCTTTTTAATACTGCTAAAGTTCTTCTGTTAAACATTAGATGCCTCCTTATTTGAAGAATTACCATTACCGGTTACCTCGATAAAAATATCATGAAGTGATATTTCGCCGGCGATGAACTTCTTTACCTGGTATCCTTTTCCAACTAACAATTGCAGCAGCTTTCCTGCATCCTCGGGCTCATTTAGTTTTAAACTAATTTCATTTCCCTTATCAGTAATTGTTTTAATAAGACCTGTATTCTGTTAAAAAGTTAATATCCGCGGAACTTGACAAAATAACATTATTCCTTGCATAACTTTCTTTAATCTCATTCAGTGAACCGTGAAGTATAATTTTCCCTTTATCAATTAAGGCAATATGGTCACACAGTCTTTCAGCAAAATCCATCAGATGAGTAGATAGGATAATTACCTTACCTTTTGATTTAAGTTCAAGAATAATATCCTTCAAAAGGTCAGTGTTTACCGGGTCCAGTCCAGCGAATGGTTCATCAAGAACAAGGAATTCCGGATCATGGAGTATAGTAGTAATGAATTGAATTTTCTGTTGGTTCCCCTTGGAAAGGTCTTCAACTTTAGAATTCTTTCTGTCAAAGAGATCAAATTTTTTGAGATATTGGATGGCAGTCTTTTCAGTTTCCTTACCTGTTTTACCCTTAAGATCAGCAAAATACATCAGGGTATCCCAGATTTTCATTTTCTTATACAGACCTCTTTCTTCAGGAAGATAACCCGCGTTATCCTTAAAATCCTGACCTATTTTTACTCCGCGCAAAAGTACTTCACCGGAATCAGGGATATAGATATTCATCATCATCCTGATTGTAGTGGTTTTGCCGGCGCCGTTCCTTCCAATTAGTCCGAATACGGAACCCTCGGGTACCTGAAAAGAAATATCGTCTACAGCTTTTAGTTTATTGAATGATTTGGAGAGATTCTTTACTTCCAGAGAATACATTTTGAACCTTTAGGTTATTAATTCGGGATTAAAATAATATAAACTAAATTAAAATAACAAACCGTTAATCCTAAAAAGTCAAAAATATATCTGCATTCATCCCCGGGGTACGAAAAGCGCGGGTCATTCCGAATGGAACTTTGTTTGAATCATCCCCGCGTTGGCGGGGATCCCATGGTTTGTCTGTCATCCCCGCGAAGGCGGGGATCCATTTCTTAAATTGTCACCCCTTAATATATTGTCATCACCGAAAGTGTTTAAATTGAAATTTTCCTCTCAGCATTTATTATACTTGCCATATTCCCGTTTTGATAAGTAATCTGAGATTGAATAACGCCGTCTTTATTAAACATCACCCAATTTCCTTCACGCTCGCCATTAATAAAGAAACCCACCTGTTTAACAGAACCATTCTCATAATACCAGGTCCATTTACCGGTTAACTTATCTTTTATAAATTCTCCCTTAGATTCAATTTTTCCATCAGGATAATAATAGATCCATTCTCCTGAATTCTGGTTGTTTCTTACAGTGCCGGAAAGTATAAACTGATCCCTATGTTTAAACACATTAAATCGTCCGTTCTTTATTCCGTTCACTACATCATATTCAAGCGTATTTCCTGCAACTTTTGCAATTACAGTGCCTGTATAGGGTTTATCTTTATGGTCTTTGTAAATAAGTCCGTCCTTTACAAAAACACCTAAATTAGGATCAGATCTTTTGAGCAGATAAATACTTAAAACCCAGACTTGTGCCTAATGTTGTCGCCAATAGGATCAATAATAATAATATATAGCTTGATTTTTTCATATACGTATCCAAATACTTTCAATAAGTTGCACAATTGAAGTGCCATATCGATTTGGGCGCAAAATGCAAATAAACTATGGTTTAAATTGGGATTATGTGTAAAAAATGGATCAGAATGGACAGTTTTTAGATTAAGACACTCTTCTTGATAAAAGTTTCTTTATAATAATTTTCCAGTTCATCGCGGAACTTGGGGTGGGCAATACTAATTAAAGCTTTAGCTCTCTGGTTTATCGTTTTTCCATGTAGATAAGCTATCCCATATTCAGTTGCCACATAATGGACATCACCGCGTGAAGTGGTTACACCGGCACCTTGTTTAAGAAATGGCACTATCCGTGACAATTCACCGTTCTTTGCAGTCGAGGGCAGTGCAATAATTGGTTTTCCTCCTTTACTTCTTGATGCACCTCTTATAAAATCTACCTGACCGCCAAAGCCGGAAAACAATCTTGGTCCTAATGAATCCGCGCAGACCTGTCCGGTAATATCAACTTCAATTGCGGAGTTTATGGCAACCATTTTATCATTCTGGGATATTAAAAAAGGGTCATTAGTATAATTTGAAGGATGGAATTCTATAATAGGATTGTCATCAAGAAAATCAAACAACTTTCTGGTTCCAAGAACGAAAGAGGTTATGATTTTTCCCTGGTGAAGAGTTTTACGCTCGTTAGTAACAATTCCCGATTCTACCAGTTTTATCATTCCATCCGAAAACATTTCAGTATGAATCCCAAGGTCTTTTTTATCATCAAGGAAGGAAAGAACAGCATCAGGTATAGCGCCAATACCTAACTGAAGGGTTGCGCCATCTTCAATAAGTCCTGCAATATGGAATCCGATCTTCTGGAATACTTCAAATTCTTCCGGAGTTGTTTTATCTCCTTTAGAATTCATTTCCTTTAAAGGAACATCAGCTTCAATACACTTATTAATTTTGTCAATGTGTATGAATGAGTTTCCCAGGGTGCGCGGCATCTGAGGATTTATTTGGGCAATAACAAATTTAGCTGAGTCTGCTGCCGGCTTTGTACATTCAACACCTATTCCGTAACTGCAGAACCCGTACTTGTCAGGAGGGGACACATGAATCAGGGCAACATCGATAGGCAGGATATTATTATAAAACAGGGAAGGGATCTCTGAAAGAAATATTGGAGTGAAATCAGCCCTTCCTTCATTTACTGCTTTTCGTGCATTTGTCCCAATGAATAAAGCATTATGCCTGAAATGTCCTTCCATTTCCGGGTCACAATAAGGTGCAATTCCAAACGTAAGAATATGGATAACTTCAACGTTCCATAATTCCTGATATCTGTTTGTCATTGCCTGAACAAGAACCTCAGGGATTGCGCATCCGGGATGAACATAAACTCTCTGGTTGGATTTAATATATGAGGCAGCTTCCTCCGGAGTACATAATTTCGATTTATAGCTGTCAATCCACTTCATTGGTAGTTCCTGCGTGTTCTTTCAAAATAACATAAAATTTGATATAAAATATACAAAGTACATGCCAGCAAAGCTATATATAAATATCGGTTTAAGTTAATTTAAGTAAACCCTGAAATTAACGAGAATTCAGAAATGGGAAGGGTATATTAAGTTGTTCTTACAAGTGGGAGAGGAGTACTTATTCTTTTAGCATATGGATGAAGAAAATATTCTTCCGGGTAGTCATTCTTTAGTGTAATCCCTTCACGATTTAAAACTCCTTTAAAGTGCGCCAATTTTTTGCTGGTAGCGGGAATAATTACATTTTTAGAACTTGGTCGAAGATCAATCACTTTACCTCGCCTGTTCGCGGAAACGATTTTATTGAATGTCCTCGCTTTGCCCGATTCTTTTTTCTCGTCCGTATACATATTTCTTCCCGCCTTGTTCGTTTTCCTGAAACTGTTCCTATGAATTAAAAAATAATAGAAAGCCAATAACTCTCTCTTATTAAAATCATCTTCTTCGTAGCCGAATAATTCTCGGCTTTCAAAGAATAGAAATAAACACCGCTAGCTAAATTCATTCCGTTGAATTGGTAACTATGACTTCCTTCTTGTAAAAGCTCATTAACAAGTGTTGTAACCTCTCTTCCAAAAACATCATCGATTTTCAATTGTACTGCGGATGCCTGAGGGATTGAAAAATTTATTTGAGAAGTTGGATTAAATGGATTTGGGAAATTTTGAAACAAATATAGGTATATAAATTGGCACTAATGTTTTTACCTTTAGTTTTTTCTTCCCATCTGTAATCAGCTATTATGGGTTAAATTGGTAAATATATTCGTACCCAATCCAATAGCCTATAAGACCTCCAATTATACCACCTACTAATGCACCACCAGCCCCAGCACTCGACGCCAAACCTGAATCATCTTTACTTGTTAAGCCTCTAGAATACAGTAGACCCAAAGGACATCCTAATAATGCTCCTGTTAAAACTCCAAGAGGGACCCTTAGCCATTTGTTTGTATAAGAAATAGTTTTAACCTTATTAAGGGGTATAATGCACTGTTTTCTTTGCTCGAATTCAGTTGTTATATAATTGATTGAATCATGAGTATATGTAATATCTCTGCAATTCAAATTCTTCCCATTTTTAAGTATTATTGTTGCAAATTTAGAGTCAGTACTTGAATAAATATTTTCAATTTCTGAAATAGCGATACTAGAATCAACTATTACTTCCAAATTCATTAGGGAATATAATGTATCATTTAATAAAACAGCATTCTTATTAAGAACAAAGGAATTGCCGTTTAATAACGCAACATTTAAGGATTTGTTATTCGTCTCGGTATTAAATTTTTCATAATAATTATCTTTTGAAGTAAAATCTTTAACTGTATAAAGTGTTGAACATCCAGTTAATATTAAAATATTCATAATAACTACAAAGGGGATACTGATGTAATCGAATAATTTATTACTAATATTCATTTTGTTAACCTCATGACGATTTATTAATAAGAAAATAAATAGATAATACAATTATAATTAATAATTTACATTTCCCTCTTCTTAGTGTCAACATTTGGATAAGGATAATCCACAAAATCTTACGCATTTACATCTTTAGAATTTAAATTAAATATAAATTGAAATTGGTAATCTAACATATTAAGTTTGTAATAATCACTGAATGATCATATCATATTATGCAGGCTATTATGCAATAAATAAAAAATGAAATATAATATCTAGTACGGTAAAAAATATAATGTTAAATTATAAAGGTGTCAAAATGAATAAATTACTTTTGGTTCTTTTGCTTTTTGCTGTTAGTATTTCAATTCTGATCATTGGCTGCAGTAGTGATATTAATATAACATCTCCTCCTCTGTCAAATTACAATGTGAAAAATGTGCTTCATAAAACTATTTCACAAACACTAGCCTCATCTGATACTGTTATTTTCCTTCCCAAAAGCAAAAAAACAGTTATTGTTAGTAAACTACTAAAACCTCAAATGATTTCAAGTCTCGACAATTATATGAATAAGAATGTTCCTGCAAATAAGGCCCCAATATCCCCTATGGAATCTATGTGTTCACTTTATACCCAATATGGTGTGGAAATAGAAGATCAATATAAACCCCTCGGTAATAAAACCTTAGGTATTAATTTAAGTACTAATGTAGTTTCTTATGACAACGCTCGTAGTTATGGGTTTGCGAAGATTCTCGTTTCAGATGCGTCAAGTATCGCTAATGCCAATTATTCCGGCTTTAGTTTTGCAAATATGATGTACCAATTAAGCCCCGGCACTACTCAATCCACAATTTCTAATTTACTAACACAAGGAATATCTTCTTTTTTTATAGATGAACCTTATGAATATAATGGTTTAGTTGCAGGATGGACTACCCCTTTACTAAATAACATGGCTCATTTTACTAATCCTAAACCATTGTTTGTAAGTGCTTATCATTGGCCAGAATTTAGCACTCCTTGTAATCCATTCTATTATGGTACTAGTTATTCAGGATTTATAGATGCATTCAGTAATACCTATATTATGTGCGACGAATATCACGGAAACTGTTGCGGTACTGTTGACCAATATTGGAGTGAATTCAACAGTTATTATGGGGTAGGTAAAAATCCAAGTAATTGGCTTCAATTAACAGCCAATAATGGAAATGGAAATACTCATCTTGATTGTTTTTATAAGAACAGCGTATCAAACAATTGGCATGATTTGCTCTATCATGCAAATTATTCCGGCTCTGGTATGAATGAGATATGGCTTTATGCAAATAATACAGGAAGTGAACAGGATGTTAAGAATTTTGTGGACACTGCTTGGCGATTAGGTTGGTTATCAAGATATGGACGAGGATATATAATTATTTGGCAATGTACATATCATCAATACGATAGTACTCCAAACCAAGGTCCAAATTCTCTAAATAAAAGCACAAATTCTACAAGTTCAGATCCGTGTACTCAATGTAATTTTAACCAGGAAATAGGCCACTGGACCCCTATCCAAAGTTGGTACACAGGAGATACATATTGGTATACTTATAATAATTGGATGGGTTATTAAAATTTAATGATCGACATATTTGTATTTAAACTAATTAGGATTACTTGATGAATAAATTTTATATAAGTTTTATGTTCATCTTATTTATTGCGTTTTCATTGAATGCACAATGGATTCCCCAAAAATCTGGAGTGAGTTCAAGTTTGGTTTCAGTTTCTGCTGTAGATGATAATGTTTGCTGGATTTGTGGTGACTCTGGAATAATTCTTCGTAATTCGGATGGAGGCTCTACGTGGGATAATATGAGCAGTTCTGGGATTGGAACAAACAGTATTGAAAATCTATTTGCATTGGATTCTAACAACTGTCTGGCTGCCGTTTCGTATGCTATGGGGACTTTTGTATACAAGACTACAAATGGTAGTACTACTTGTACTTAGGTTTTTTCTCAGAATTTGGGCTATATTGATGCCATTTGGATGACATCCGCATTAAATGGTTTTATGTTAGGAGATCCGGTAAATAACCGATGGTCCTTATGGAAAACAACTAATGGGGGAGCGAACTGGGATTCTACCGGACTTAATTTATTGAGTTCCAGCCCTGGTGAAGCAGGCTTAAATAACTGCTTATATGTCAATGGAACAAATATATGCTTTTGCACCTCAGCTTCTAAAATATATTATTCTTCAAATTCAGGTATTAACTGGGTACCTCAATCAGTCCTTGGGGGAATAGATGGTATTTGGTTTAATGATTCTGTTGGATTGACTGGGGGTGATGCAAATTTTAACAAAACAATAAATAATGGGATGAACTGGACAAGTTCTCTCCTGCCACGTTCAGGATCAGTATATGGAGTTACAGGTCGCGATAGTAGTTTTTTAATTGTTTCAAGATCCGGATATATTTATTTCAGTCCGAATAACGGAGTATCGTTTACTACTGCTGATTTTGTTTCAGGGAATAACTACCTTGCGGTTAGTACTTCAAGAAATGGTAATACAGTTTGGGCAGTTGGCATGAGTGGGAAAATAAGGAAGGGGGTAAAGATATTTACTGAGGTTAAATCAGATCCCATCATAGCCAAAACTTTCAAACTATATCAGAATTATCCGAATCCTTTTAATCCAACAACAACAATAAATTATTCGTTGCCTAAAGGAGGTTATGTTAGACTTATGGTCTTTAATTCTATCGGAAGTAAAGTTGCTAATATAGTAGATGGATACAAACCCTCTGGGGATTATTCCGTTTCTTTTAATGGAAGTAATCTTACAAGCGGAATATATATTTACAGGCTGGAGTCGGGAAATTACATTGCTTCAAAGAAGTTTATTTTAATGAAATAAGCGCCAAGCAAGGCTTGGACATAAGTAATTGGGTCAGGCGGAGACAGTTGCGAGTCTCCGCCAAGTCCCATAATTTATCACAATTTCCCCAAATAATCTCCTAGTTTTATAAGCTCTTAGCACCACCTCATTTTTATTTCATAAACCTTTAGTTTTTTTGAATCTCATCATTTATCCCGCCAATCATTCTTGCGCATTCTTATGTGCCCAAACATTAATTCCTAAACTAATGTTTTAAATAATACATTTCATTTTTCCTTTCCAGCGGATCATCCTCCCTGAACACAATCTCATTATCCGGATATCCACTCAGCGAAAATTCCTCTGAACCGAATTGATACCACTTCGTCTTTGTTCCGCTGCCATTCTCCTCTACAAAAGTAATATATATAATGCAATTCTTGTATTTACTCATTATCTCTAAATCCGCTGTATCAAAACGGAAGAAAAATTCTTTATAGTCCCACGGTGTAAATTCTTTAATATCGTACCATTTTGATATCATCTCAAATTTTACATTGCTCTTACCCTTCGGATCGAATGGACAAATTATTCCCACTGGGGTCATTATTCTTTTAGCATATGGATAAATAAAATATTCCTCCGGATAGTCATTCTTTAGTGTAATCCCTTCTCGATTTAAAGTCCTTTTAAAGTGTGCCAATTTTTTGCTGGTAGCGGGAATAATTACATTCTTAGAACTTGGTCGAAGATCAATCACTTTACCTCTCCTGTTTGCGGAAACTATTTTATTGTATGCCCCCGCTTTGCCCGATTTTTTTTTCTCGTCCGTATACATATTTCTACCCGCCCTGTTCGTTTTCCTGAAACGGGATTTCTCCCATACATATCTTAACGCCGGTACTCTGTTTATGCAGCTCGCGAATTTGGAAACCATAACCATCTGCGCCTTCCCAAGCTTTTCCTTTTCTGATTCGTCTGCTTTCTTCTTGCTCGCCTTTTCCCCCGAATAAACTATCTTTCCTCCTACCTTTATTACTAAATCCTCTATTCCTCCGGCATACGAAACTACTGTTTTCTTTTTAATCCCAGGCATGCCCATTCTCCTAAAAGTTGTAAAAACATATAATTAGCTCACCTCAAATTAATAAATTCCTGGAAATTCCGCATATAAAAACTATAGTTTCCTTATCTGCAAGTTGCTGCTAAGCCTTCTCCGGGTTTAGGATGGTACTGTCGTGACCATTTCTACTCCCGGTGTATTCCCTATTTTAGCGGGTATTTAGCGGGATTTAGCAGGTCTTTAGCGGGTAAATAACTTCAGGATTCTTTTGGATTTGAAGGAAGATTTGTTTCACTTGCAACCAAACAAGATAAAACATTTTTATTTAAATGTCAATAGATAAAACAAAATAAATTTTGTTCTAAATTTTTCACTGCCCTCCAAAATAAAAGGGAACCAAACTAAATATATTTCCTTGAAAATTTGCATAAATATAGCTGAATCAATATATTTACGAGCTAAATTTTGATGAGCAGTTTTGCCGGGGTGGCGGAATTGGTAGACGCACAGGACTTAAAATCCTGTGGGAATTTATTCCCGTGCCGGTTCGAGTCCGGCCCTCGGTACTGTATCAGAATATAGATGGATTTTATCTGTCTATATTCTTTTATTTTAAACAGTTAATAATTTAGTCAAAAGTCTTTATTGAAATCAGTTAAATCCTGAAAGAACAAAGTGAAATGACAATTTAGGATAATCGATAAATCCTACATGTCA
The DNA here is from genome assembly GCA_963786395.1 of uncultured Ignavibacteriales bacterium. Taxonomy (GTDB): domain Bacteria; phylum Bacteroidota; class Ignavibacteria; order Ignavibacteriales; family Ignavibacteriaceae; genus Fen-1301. Next base: position 74,412 of record CAWAZD010000018.1, read on the forward strand.
TTCCCGCGAAGAGTCTACCCCGACTTGTCGGGGCGGGAATCCATGCAGCGTATTTATTCTTGACTTGTCATTCTAAACGATGCAAAGAATCTGCATTTTATAAACAATTTGCGAGAATCTTCAGTTTCTCAGGTTATCTTTTTAATAGGACATATGTAATAATTTTTTGATTTAGCGGGCTCTTAGCTCAGTTGGTTAGAGCGTCTGCTTGACGTGCAGAAGGTCATAGGTTCGAATCCTATAGAGCCCACTGATCCTATTCCGGTATTATTGTTTATTATGAATAAAATTAAAGTAACCTTTCCTGACGGCAACTCTAAGGAATTTGATAAAGGCGTTTCTGCCTATCAAGTTGCGGAATCCATTTCACCCAGACTTGCCGAAGATGCTCTTGCGGCAGTTGTCAATGCTGATGTAAAAGAATTAAATTCTCCAATTAATAGTGATGCAACAATAAAGTTCCTTACTTTTGCTGATGATGAAGGTAAGCACGTTTACTGGCATTCAACATCTCATATTCTTGCTCATGCTATAAAGTCATTTTACCCTGAAGCAAAATTCGGTGTTGGTCCCGCTATTGAATCCGGTTTTTATTATGACATTGATATAAATTCTCAAATATCTGAAGACGATTTTAAGAAAATTGAAGACAAGATGATCCAGATTGCTAAGGAGAATAATCCTTTCATTCGCGAAGAACTTTCTAAGGAAAATGCCCTCGATTATTTCGGTAAGATAGGGGATAACTATAAGACCGAAATTATTTCGGAAATAAATGATAGTGAAATGACGATCTCCATATATAAGGAAGGTCAGTTTACTGATTTATGCACCGGACCCCATCTGCCATCAACAGGCAAACTAAAGTATGTTAAATTGTTGAGCGTTTCCGGTTCATACTGGCGCGGCAATGAGAAGAACAAACAGCTCCAGAGAATCTATGGAATATCCTTCCCTAAAAAGAAAATGCTCGATGATTATCTGGTTTTCCTCGAAGAGGCAAAGAAAAGAGATCACCGCAGACTTGGGAAAGAACTTGAACTTTTTATGTTCTCACAGAAAATAGGCACAGGACTTCCTGTATGGCTTCCCAAAGGAACTGTCTTAAGAGAAACTCTTGAAAATTTCCTTCGTGAAGAACAAAAGAAAAGAGGATATCTGCCTGTCATTACTCCGCATATTGGAAATATAAATCTTTATAAAACCAGCGGTCATTATCCTTATTACAGCGACAGCCAGTTTCCGCCGCTGAAGTTTCCTGATAGCGATGAAGAATATCTTCTTAAACCAATGAACTGTCCTCATCATTTTCAGATCTATGCCCATAAACAAAGAAGTTACCGCGACCTTCCGATCAGGCTTGCTGAGTTCGGTACTGTTTACAGATACGAACAGTCGGGAGAGCTTAATGGATTAACCCGTGTACGATGTTTCGCTGTTGATGATTCTCATATGTTTGTAAGGGACGATCAGTTAAAAGATGAATTATGCAATGTAATTGATTTAATTCAACACGTGTTTACCGTGATGGGATTTAAGGATTTTACTACCCAACTTTCATTCAGAGATGCTAACGATGAAAAGTACGGCGGCGATAAGAGCCTTTGGGACAGGGCTCAGCGTGAGATTAAAGAAGCCGCTGATGAGATGAAATTGAATTACCATATTGAAGAAGGTGAAGCTGCTTTCTATGGACCAAAAATTGATTTCATGGTTAAGGATGCTCTTGGCAGGAAATGGCAGTTAGGTACCGTACAAATTGATTATGTTATGCCTGAAAGATTTAATCTTGAATATATTGGCAGCGATGGTCTTAAACATCGCCCTGTTGTAATTCATAGAGCTCCATTTGGTTCTCTTGAAAGATTTATCGGTGTACTGATTGAACATTTTGCAGGCGAATTTCCTTTATGGCTTGCACCGGTTCAGGCAGTAATTATCCCCTTAAGTGAAGGGTTCGCGGAATATTCAAAGCAAGTCCTCGAAGAGTTCAAAAAGAACGGCATAAGGGTCGAATTTGATGATAGAAATGAGAAAGTAGGATATAAGATAAGAGAATGTGAAGTAAAAAAAGTCCCTTATATGATAATTTGCGGAGAAAAAGAGAGAGCAGCAGGCAATATATCGGTTAGACAACACAAAAAAGGAGACCTCGGTTCTTTGTCTTTATCCGAATTTTTGAGTAAAATTAAAGATGAAATATTAAATAAATTATAAAAAACAACTTTAGAGGTACTTTATCGTTCAACCAGAAAGCGTTCGCGTAAATGAGGAGATTAAAGCTCCTAAAATCAGAGTAATAGATGTTGATGGTACGCAGTTAGGAATTTTTACAGTTAGAGACGCATTAAGAATGTCCCAGGAAAGGCAGTTGGACCTAGTGGAAATAGCTCCTCAGGCAAAACCGCCGGTATGTAAGATAATCGATTTTGGAAAGTTCAAATACGAAGCGCAGAAAAGGGAGAAGATTCAAAGGAAAAACCAGCAGATTACTTTATTAAAAGAGATTCGGCTTCATCCTAATACAGATGTCCATGATTTTGAGTTTAAACTAAAGCATGCTCAGAATTTTATTGGTGAAGGGAATAAAGTAAAAGTTTGTGTTATGTTCAAAGGAAGAGAAATGGCTTACCAGGAACAGGGTGAATCTCTTCTTAAAAGATTTATTGAAAAAACCGAGGAGATAGCTAAAGTTGAATCTCCTATTAAAATGGAAGGCAGGAATATGAATATTATTCTTGTCCCGGCTGCTAAGAATAAAAAGAAATCATAACAGGATAAATAAATATGCCAAAAATGAAAAGTCAAAGTGGAGCAGGTAAGACCTTCAGGAAAACTGCTTCCGGGAAGTATAAAAGAAAAAGTGCCCTAAAAAGCCATATTCTTACTTCCAAGAGTACTAAAAGAAAAAGAAAATTAAGACGTTCAACTCTGGTTTCCACCGCTGAGTCGAAACGTGTTAAAATAATGCTCCAATAATATAAAGAGGTAAAGGAAAATGCCCCGTTCTAAAAATAAAGTAGCATCCCACAGACATAGAAAAAACATACTGAAGCTTGCCAAAGGATATTGGGGTGCTCGCAGCAAAGTATATACTGTCGCAAAAAACCATGTTGAAAAAGGTTTGTGCCACGCGTACCGCGACAGGAAGCTTAAGAAAAGAACTTTCAGACAAATCTGGATTGTGCGTATAAACGCCGGCGCAAGAGCCAACGGTACTACATATTCCAGACTTATTCATGCTCTTGATACCAAGGGTGTTAATATAAACAGAAAAGTTCTCGCAAGCTTAGCATTAGAAAATCCAGCCGCATTTACTGAACTAGTTACATTTTCGGCTAATTAATAATTTACCCTCTTAAAGTATAAATTCATTTATTTATCTTTCGGAGGGTATTATTTTAAATATTTGAAATTCTGATTATGATTACAGACAATATTACATCAGTGTCAATTGAATTTGATAAAGATCTCGCTCAGGTTATTAACCTTAAAGATCTTGAAGAATTAAGACTTAAATATCTAAGCAGAAACGGACTTGTTTCAAATCTTTTTGAAAAGTTGAAGGAAGTCCCCAAAGAGGAGAAACCTGTTATCGGAGGTAAACTTAATGTTCTCAGGAGTTATGTCACTGATCATTTCAATTCGCTCAAACTAAAACTCGAATCTGAAGAAACTACTACTTCACAAATTCTTGATCTTACACTCCCGGGCAGGGAAAAACAAATCGGCAGTAAACATATTTTAACCCAGACGGTAGATGAAATTAAATCTATATTTAAAGGAATGGGATTCTCTGTTGCTGAAGGTCCTGAACTTGAATCAGATTGGTATAATTTCGGTGCGCTCAATTTCGCACCCGATCATCCCGCCAGGGATATGCAGGATACTTTTTTTATTTCCAAAGAATTCCTGCTCAGAACTCATACCTCTCCGGTTCAGGCAAGAGTTATGGAAAAACATCAGCCGCCTATCAGAACAATTATGCCCGGAAGAGTTTACAGGAATGAAGCAGTGAACGCAAGAAGCTATTGCATGTTCCACCAGGTTGAAGGATTGGTGATTGATACTGATATAACTTTTGCGGAACTGAAAGGAACACTGGTTTACTTTGCAAAACAGTTTTACGGCAACAGTCTTAAATATAGGTTCAGGGCAAGCTTCTTTCCATTCACTGAACCAAGCGCGGAAATGGATATAACATGTTATATCTGCGGTGGCAAAGGCTGCAAGATATGTAAACACACCGGTTGGCTTGAAATCCTTGGCTGTGGTATGGTAGATCCAAACGTACTTAATAATTTTAATATCGATACAGAAAAATATACCGGTTATGCTTTCGGCATGGGAATAGAAAGAACTGCAATGCTTAAGTATAACATCCAGGATATAAGGGTATTCTTTGAAAATGATTATAGATTTCTAAAACAGTTTTAATCAGGAGGAAAAATGAAAATATCATTGAACTGGTTAAAACAATATGTTAACCTCGAAAATATTCCGCTTAATGATCTGGTTGAGAAACTTACTCTGTCAGGACTTGAAGTTGAAGATGTTGTTGATGAATCAGCCAGACTAGAAAATTTTGTAGTTGGATACGTTAAAGAAAAGAAGAAACATCCTAATGCGGATAAACTTTCTCTATGCGTTATTTCAACCGGTGATGAAGAGTTCCAGGTTGTCTGCGGTGCTCCTAATGTTGAGCAGGGACAGAAAGTAATATTTGCAAAAATCGGCGCGGTTGTTCCTAACGGCGGATTTACAATTGGCAAAGCTAAATTACGCGGTGTTGAATCATTTGGGATGCTATGCTCAGAATCAGAATTAGAACTTAGTGATGACCATTCCGGATTGAAAATTCTTGATCCTTCAATTAAAGAAGGCACCCTTGTTAGCAAAGCCTTAGGATTAAATGACGTGATTCTTGAAATTGGAATTACACCTAATCGTCCTGATGCTCTTTCACATTTGGGTATAGCAAGAGATTTGTCTGCTATATATAATCTGGAAATGAAATTTCCTGAGATCCCGGATTCAGCAAAAGGACTGAAATCAATTAAAGAATTTGCCTCAATTGAGATTGAAGATGCAATAAATTGTCCCCGCTATTCATCCAAAGTTGTTACTGGTGTAAAAATAAAAGAATCTCCTTTATGGCTGCAGGAGAATTTAAAAAAGATTGGTTTAAGACCGATAAATAATGTCGTTGATGTTACAAACTTCGTGATGCATGAAATGGGGCAGCCTCTTCATGCCTTTGATCTTGACCGGCTATCCGGACACAAGATTATTGTAAAAAGTACTACTGAAGAAAGTACATTCAAAACGCTCGATTCTAAAGACCGCAAGCTCAATCCCGGTACCCTTATGATTTGTGATGCCGAAAAACCTGTTGCTATAGCGGGTGTTATGGGTGGCGAGAATTCCGAAGTAAGTAATGAATCAACAAATATTCTAATTGAAAGCGCTTACTTTAATCCTACAAGTATCAGGAAAACATCTAAATATTTAGGGCTCAGCACTGATGCCTCTTATAGGTTCGAAAGAGGAACCGATCCTTTAAATACCATGCGTGCTGCTGAAAGAGCTGCATCTCTGATAGCACAAATCGGGGAGGGGATTATCGCAGAAGGTTCTATTGATGTTTATCCCGTAAAAATAAATAACCTCGAAGTTATTTTAAGAATTAAAAGAATTGAAAGAATATTAGGCTATACTATCCCGAATGAGAATATTGTAAGTATACTCGAGAAACTTGGTATTGAAATAATCAGCAGGAATGAATCAGAGCTGAAAGTATCCGTGCCTCCATTCCGTCCTGATATTGAAAGAGAAATTGATCTGATAGAAGAAGTTGCAAGGATTTACGGATATGACAATATCCCTGCCATTGACAAGATTTCTTCGAGTCTCTCTGAAAAATATGATGAAGCTGCCTTTGTTGATGAATTAAAAAATACTGCTACTGCTCTTGGATTTTTTGAAATGGTTAACAATCCTATGCAGTCTGAAGCCTCAGCTTCACTTACCGGGAATAAGATTGCTCTTTTAAATCCTCAAAGTCAGGATATGCTTTATCTCAGGACATCTCTGATTCCCGGAGCGCTGGAAACTGTTTCCCGGAATATAAAACATGGGGAAAAGAATCTCATGCTTTTTGAAATAGGGAATGTATTCAATAAAAAAGATGATACTGGAATCAACAATTTCGGAGATTTCACTGAAAAGACGAGTCTTTTACTGATAATTTCCGGGAAAGAGAATGAGAAAGGGTGGAATTGTCAGGAATCAATATTTGACTTTTATTCATTAAAAGGTTTCATTAACAGTTTCAATAATAAGTTTTCGCTTGACAATGTTTTAAGAGATTCCTATTATTTCACTGGAAATAGTATATATGATTACTATTTTGAGAAGCAGGCAGGAAGTCTTGTTGCCGGTTCAGGAGGTAAAATATCAAAGGATATCCTGAAAAAGTTTGATATTAATCAGGACGTTTATTGTTTTGAATATGAGGTTCAGTCATTAATTCCGGTTTTACTCGGCAACAGCCGGAGTTACAGCGAACTTCTAAAGTTCCCGAAAGTTCAAAGAGATTTTGCTTTTATATTCGATAAATCAGTAACTTATGTTGAAGTTATTGAATTTATTAGACAAACAACATCAGGATTAGTGAAATCGGTTAATTTATTTGACCTTTTTGAAAGTGATTCACTTGGTGCTGATAAAAAGAGCATGGCTTTTGCTTTAGAGTTTTATGATATTGAAAAAACTCTGAAAGAAGAAGAAGTCGATAAAGAATTTAATAAACTGATAAATTCTATTAGTAAAAAGTTTAATGCCAAATTACGAGGGAATTAATTGGCCGAATACTCTAAATATGACACTTTGTCAAAAGACCTTGGACTGATTGAGATGCAGGTTTCTGTATTATCCACAAAATACAAAGACGCTGTTGAAAGAAATCAGGAATTGGAAAAATTTATTGAGGATCTGCAAAAAGAAAGTGCAGTTCTTAACAAGAAAATTGCTAAATTAGAGAGTGAACCTGGCAGTCTGCCTTTTGAAGGAAACCAGGCTCTATTCAGTTCATTAAATACAAAGGAGCGAGAGGAATTAAAAATAAAGTTAAAGAGTTTGATTACAAAAATTGATAGTCATATAAGTTCTTAATAATACTGATCGTTTGATGGAAAGACATATATGAGCGATAAAAAGAAGCTGAAAATAAAAATATTTGATAAAGAATATTCTTTACTTGTTGAAAATGAGGAAATTGCAAAGGAGCTTGCGGTCTACGTTAATAAAGTAATGGAAGAGACCAAGGACGAGCTGCCTGACCAACCTGTGCAAACTATTGCAATTATTGCATGTTTGAATATTGCGTATGATCTATTTCTGGAGAAAAATAACAACAGAGAATTTCTTATTCAGGCAACTGATAAAGTAAAGAAAATAAAGCTCCTTTTGAGCGTTCCCGATATGTCCAGCCCATCTTAATAAAAATTAGACCGCACTGTCAGTCCATAAACAATGGAAAATTAACTTTAATGCAATTGGGTTTCTGACTTTCAGCGTCTATTGCAGGCCTCATCTATGATTTATTTCATAGACTCCGGTTTACCGGGGCAGTGGAAGCAAAAAGCGTTTGGGCAGGTTCCCACAATGTGTGCGATATGAGATTTTCCCTGGTTTCTCTGTGACTGACATGTGCGGATTTATAATCCCACATTGGAGGTATAATGGATCCATTATTGTTGTTCATACCAATAGTGATCATCCTTTCGGTTTTGTCCGGATATTTAGGTTGGATACTCAATTCTAAAAGTGGTAAAAATAGTTTAACTATTGCTGAAGAAAAATCTAAACAGATAATTGCTGATGCTCAGAAAGACTCTAATAACCTAAAACGTGAAAAATTACTGGAAGTAAAAGATGAATGGTATAAAAAGAAGGTCGAATTTGATGGCGAGGTTAACCAAAAACGCCAGAAAATCTCTGCTTTAGAAAAACAACTCATTACTCGTGAAGAGAATATTGAAAAGAAATTCGATATCGTTATTAAAAAAGAAAAGGAGAATAAACAATTTGAACGTGAGATACAGGAATTAAAAAAAACAAGTGATTCAAAATTATTAGATATTCAGAAAATTGAGGCAGAACAGAACGAGAAATTAGAAAAGATTTCGGGACTTTCATCCGAAGAAGCTAAAAGAATGTTAATGGAAAATATGGTTAATCAGGCAAAAACTGATATAAATCATACTGTTAAGGATATGTATGAAAAGGCTAAATCGGAAGCAAAAAAAGAAGCCCAGAAAGTTATTGTTCAGGCAATTCAAAGAACCGCCGCTGATCATTCTATTGAAACCACCGTATCCGTTGTTCAAATTGTCAATGATGATATGAAGGGAAGAATTATTGGAAAAGAAGGGAGAAATATTCGTGCATTTGAAGCTGCAACCGGTGTTGATGTTATTGTTGATGATACACCTGAAGCAGTAATTCTATCCTCATTCGACCAATTCAGAAGGGAAGTTGCAAGGGTCTCTCTTGAACGTCTTATTACTGATGGTCGTATCCATCCCGCAAGAATTGAAGAAATTGTTGAGAAAGTTAAATTAGAACTTGAAGAAGAAATGTTCAGGGACGGGGAAAATACTGTGCTTCAGTTAGGTCTTCATAATATGCACAAAGACCTGATAAAACATATCGGTAAAATGAGGTACCGTTCAAGTTATGGCCAGAATTTATTACAGCACAGTATTGAAGTTGCCTACCTTACGGGCATCATGGCTGCGGAACTCGGGCTTGATGTTAACCTTGCCAAAAGAGCAGGACTTCTGCATGACGTTGGTAAAACAGTAGATAAAAATGTTGAAGGTCCTCATGCTCTAATCGGTTATGAAATTACAAAGAAATATAAAGAACATCCTATTGTAGTTAATGCTGTCGGTTCCCATCATGAAGATATTGAGATGGAACATCCTATATCTCCTTTAGTCCAGGCAGCCGATGCAATCAGCGGTGCCCGCCCCGGTGCTAGAAGGGAACCTCTTGAAGGTTATGTTAAAAGACTTGAAACTCTCGAAGCTTTGGCTAAATCCTTTGAAGGTGTTGCTAAGACCTATGCTATTCAGGCAGGCAGGGAAATAAGAGTTGTTGTTGAACAGGATAAAATTGATGATGTTGTTGCGGAAAAACTTGCTCATGATATAGCCGCCAAGATTGAAAATGAAATGGAATATCCCGGTCAGGTTAAGGTTACTGTTATTCGTGAGGTTAGAAAAATAAGTTACGCTAAATAAAATGACAGGACTGAAAAAAATAAAAGTTGGCATAACCGGAGGCATTGGATCCGGTAAAACAGTTTTCTGCGACGCCTTAAAGGAAAAAGGGTATCCTGTTATTTATGCCGATAAGATAGCAGCTGAAATTCTGGAAAATGATCCTGAAGTAAAAAAGTTAATTATTACCGAATTCGGTACAAGTTCTTATGTGAATAATAAACCCGATAGAAAATACCTTGCTGAAAAGGTATTTTCTGATCCGGGAAATGTTGAGTTAATAAATGCCATCCTTCATCCTCCCACATTCGAAAAACTAGAAATACTCATGAAATCTGAACTGCAAAAACAGAATATCGTTTTTGTTGAAGCAGCCCTGATATATGAAGCTGAGATGGATGAGATATTCGATTATGTTGTTCTGATCACTGCCGAAGAGGAATTAAAACGCAAAAGAAAAACCATTCAGGGGATGTCTGTAGAAGATTTTAACCGCCGGCTTGAGCATCAGATAACTGATGAGGAAAAATCGAAACTAGCTGACTTTGTTTTTCTGAATAATAGTGATAAAAAAGAACTTACTAAAAAAGCAGATTTGCTTCTTAAATTAATTATTTAACGTTCTTTTCTACATATCTGATTTGAAAAATACAGTAATTTTAATATTCTCGATTACATGTTTTATCCTTGCGCAGGATAAAACAATACCCACCGATACTTCCTTTGCATTATTTTCAACCAATGTAAAAGTTCATAAAGATTATCCTGATGCAAAACTCGTAATGCCTGAAATCCCAAAGGGTGTTATTGAGAAAAAGGGTTTAGTTTATGCGTCCCTGGGCAAAAGAGAAATGCACCTTGATTTATATTTGCCGGATGCGGCAGTAAACCAAAAACATTGCCTGTTGTAATTATGATCCATGGCGGAGGATGGCGTTCAGGTTTCAAAGAAATGGAAAAGCCTATGGCGCTTTTTCTCGCATCTAAGGGATTTATTGCTGTCACCGTAGAATACCGGTTGTCCGGTGAAGCAAAATATCCTGCCTCAATACTTGATATTCAGAAAGCTATCAGATGGTTAGTAGTACATTCTAAAGAATATAATATCAATACAAAGCAAATTGTTCTGTATGGTTGTTCATCCGGAGGGCAAATAGCAGCATTACTCGGCACAAACAATTGGGGTCATAAATCTGATTATTGGAACCGTTAGTGCGGTAATAGATATTGATGGCGTGCTCGATATGACAGACCCGAACGAAAGTAATAAGGATAAAGATCCCGGAATTCCATCTTCCGGTAAAAGATGGTTTGGTTATTCATTTTATAGAAAAACCTCAACTCTGGAAAGAAGCATCAGCTATAAATTACATAAATCAAAACAGTGCGGCTTATTGTTTTATAAATAGTTCATTACCTCGTTTTCATGCAGGGCGGGATTCGGTAATCAGTATGTTAAATAACTGCAAGCTCTATTCGAAGTTCACACAATTGCTAATACACCTCATACTTTCTGGTTATTTCATCCCTGGTTTGAGGAAACAAGTAATCATATAGTAGCGTTTCTTGATAAAATATTCAATAAAGATTAGAGAGTTTGTATTATAAATTCTTCAATAAAAAAGGAGTAAAATAATGGATGCTGTCTTGTTAGCCCGCATACAATTTGCGATGACAATAGGATTTCATTTTCTCTTCCCCCCATTGTCAATAGGGTTAGGGTGGATGATTTGCATGTCAGAATATTTCGGAAGAAAGAATAAAGATTATAAAATAATTGCTTATTTCTTTGGTAAGGTGCTGGGCCTTATTTTCGCTGTGGGCGTTGCTACAGGTATAGTAATGGAATTTCAGTTCGGAACTAACTGGTCTGAATATTCTAAGTTTGTCGGGGATATATTCGGTGCTCCGCTAGCCGCTGAAGGGATCTTTGCATTCTTCCTTGAATCAACTTTCCTTGGGCTATATATCTTTGGAAGGAACAAAGTATCTCCAGGAGTTCATCGGTTTTCTTCATTAATGGTTGCTGTTGGCGCTACCATTTCCGCTTTCTGGATTATAGTTGCAAATTCATGGCAGCAGACTCCAGCCGGTTTTGTTATCCAGAATAACAGAGCTGAATTAACAGATTTCTGGGCTGCGGTATTTAACCCTTCCACAATGGTAAGATTTTTACACACGGTAGATGCTGCTTTGATATCAGGCGCATTCCTTTGGGCTGGAATAGCCGCATATATGATATTAAAAAATAAACAAGTTGAAATTGCAAAAGTCGCATTAAAGTTTGCAGTTATATTCGGATTAGTCACTTCATTACTTCAGGTTTTCCCCTTTGGTCATGAGCATGGAAGACAGCTCGCAAGAACCCAGCCGGAAAAGTTTGCCGCAATTATGGGGCTTTATACTTCGCAGACAGAAGCACCTATGGCAATATTTGCTTTCCCTACTGATATGCCGCCTGATCTTAAAGCAAAAATAGAAATTCCCGGATTGTTAAGCTGGCTGGCATTAGGTGATGTTAATGCGCAGGTTAAAAGGTATAAATGAATTTCCGCGGGAAAATATTCCTCCATTATTCCTGACATTTGTTTCATACCATAATATGGTAATTCTTGGAATGTATTTTATTTTAATTTTATCGATAGCTGCTTTTAAGATCTATCGGAAAACCCTTTGGGAAAGTAAGAAACTGTTGAAGATCCTTTTCTGGTCAATACCCTTACCCCTTGCGGCTTGCCAGCTAGGCTGGATTGCAACTGAGGTAGGAAGGCAGCCATGGATAGTTTACCATCTCATGAGAACAAAAGATGCTGTATCTGTTTCTGTTGGCGCTGGTGAAATATTGTTCTCAATCTTCCTGTTTGGAGCAATATATATTCTCCTTTTTTCCGTACTATTTGTGCTACTTAAGAAAAAAGTAAATAAAGGATTTGATTTATTATCAGAGGAGGGAATATAATGGATCTCAATTTAATATGGTTTCTGTTGGTTGGAGTACTCATAATTGGGTATGCAATTCTCGATGGCTTCGATCTGGGTGTCGGAATGATCCATCTTTTTACAAAAGATGAGACTGAAAAAAGAGTTAATCTTAATGCTATAGGTCCTGTTTGGGATGGAAATGAAGTGTGGCTGCTTACGGGCGGCGGCGCTTTGTTTGCTGCTTTCCCTATTGTTTATGCGACAGTATTCAGCGGTTTTTATCTTGCTTTTGTTCTCTTACTAACAGCCCTTATTTTCAGGGCTGTATCCTTTGAATTCAGAAAATATTCCGAAGTAAGAAATAAAAAATACTGGGATTTTACTTTCGGTGTTGGATCATTATTGCCTGCATTACTCTTTGGAGTTGCAATTGGCAACATTCTCCGCGGACTTCCAATTGATGCTAAGGGAGCTTACCTCGGAACATTTTTAGGTTTACTGAATCCTTATGCAATTGTAGTAGGGTTGGTAAGTCTTACAATGTTTTTAATGCACGGTGCTATTTACCTGACGCTAAAATGTGAAGGGAAGCAGAAGGAGAAAATGATTAAAGTTGCAAATAATGCATGGATTGCATTTATCGTTTTATATCTTCTTGCTACATTGATGACATTCTTTTTCGGTCATTACTTATTCTCATCAGTATTAAGTAATCCTGTTTTTTGGATTCTTCTTATACTAATGTTTGCTTCAATTATCTATATTCCAATTGGACTAAAAACCAGGAAAACTGGTTATACTTTTACTGCATCTTCATTAACAATTGCATTAATGATTCTGCTTATGGCTTTAAGTCTTTTCCCCAGACTTGTACCCTCCAGTATTGATTTGAACTATAGCCTTACAATCTATAATGCTTCTTCAACACCCCGGACATTGTTAACTATGCTGATAATTGCATTAATAGGAGTTCCAATAGTTATTGGATATACAATATGGATTTACAGCATATTCAAAGGAAAAGTAATATTTGGTAAAGACAGTTATAGTTAAATTTAATTGATTTATAACACCAGTACTCCTAAATTTGATATGACATTTTAAAGGAGTTTTACATTGTCATTCTTTAACAATTTAATAGTTTCTACTGTACAACTAATGCCGAAACCTATAGTAGGTTTTTTTTCAAGTAAATATATATCCGGGGAAAATATAGAAGATGCAATAAAAGTTACAAGAGAATTAAATAATCAGGGAATTTATTCCACTATAGATGTACTTGGGGAATCAGTTAAAAACAGGGAAGAAGCCACCGTGTGTATGAATGATGCACTCAAAGTTCTTGAAACAATTTCAACATTTAATCTTAAAGCTAACCTCTCCATCAAACCCACACAAATGGGACTGGCAATCGATGAGGAATTTGCATTTAGCCAGGTATGTACAATAGTTCAAAAGGCTAAAGAATACAACAATTTCGTTCGGATTGACATGGAGGATTCTCCATATACTGATGCAACTTTTCGATTATTCAGAAAGTTGAAAGAGAATTATGATAATGTAGGTGTTGTAGTTCAGGCTTATTTAAAAAGAACATATGATGACGTAGTTGTATTAAATAAGATTGGTACAAATTACAGATTATGTAAAGGGATCTATGTAGAATTACCTTCAATAGCTTATAAAGACAAAGAAATGATTCGGAAGAATTATGTGAAGGATTTGGAGATTATGTTAAAGAACGGAAATTATGTCGGTATTGCTACTCACGATGAATATCTGGTAAAAGAAGCCTACCGTCTGATAAAAGAATTGAATATACCGAAGGATAAATTCGAATTCCAAATGCTGCTGGGTGTTCGTGAGGATCTTAGAAATAAAATAAATAACGATGGTTACAAAGTCAGAATATACGTTCCGTTTGGTAAAGAATGGTACGCATATTCAATTAGAAGGCTCCAGGAGAATCCCCAGGTTGCAGGGTATATTGTAAAGAATTTGTTTTCAATCGGAAAATGAATGTAATAGGGATTGAGAGTTCCTGTGATGAAACCTCAGTGGCAATTATTTCTGATGGCAAATTAACTTCTAATTTAGTTGCCTCGCAGGATTTCCATGTTAAGTATGGTGGTGTTGTCCCTGAACTTTCCAGCAGGGCACATCTTCAGATCGTTATGCCGCTTGTAAAAGATGCGCTCACTCAATCTGCAATAACTCTTAAAGATATTGATGTTATATGTGCAACAGCGGGACCTGGTTTGATAGGGGCATTGCTTGTGGGACTTACATTTGCGAAGGGGCTTGCTTATTCTCTGAACAAACCATTTATTCCTGTCAATCATATTGAAGGGCATATATTTTCAGGCTTCCTTATGAAAGATAAACCCGAATTCCCTTACCTTGCTGTTGTTGTCTCGGGCGGACACACTCTTCTTCTGCTTGTAAAAAGTTTTACTGAAATACAGAAACTCGGTTCAACGGTTGATGATGCTGCAGGCGAAGCATTTGACAAAGTAGCAAAAATGGTTGGACTTGGTTACCCGGGAGGACCTAAAATCCAAAAGGCAGCTGAATCAGGGAATAAGGACAAGATAATTTTCCCTGTCGCTGATCTTGCTAATCCTTATAATTTTTCATTCAGCGGACTGAAAACATCCGTTCTTAGATATATCCAAAAGAATTTCCCCGATAAAAATATTCCTGATGATGAAAGGAACAACATTGCTGCTTCATTCCAGGATGCAGTAATTAAAGCTTTAACCCGAAATGCAGAAAGAGCACTGAAAAATTATGAGATTAAATCACTTTCACTTGTAGGTGGCGTAGCTGCTAATGGTCCTTTAGGTGCATCTCTCACAAAACTTGCAGCTAAGTATCATAAAAAGATTATAATCCCCGATATGCAATACTGCGGTGATAATGCTGCTATGATAACATTCCGTGGTTTGAAATTATATGAAAGCGGAATGCGTTTCGGGCTTGATTATAAGCCATTCCCGGGGATATCCCGAAAATCATTTCTCAGAATAACAAATAAATGCAGGATGACTAATAAAGTAGGATTAGGATCGTTGTTAACGAAGAAAGAAGCAATAATAATTGCTCTGTTCTTTTTGGTAATCCTGGGATTAATGTATAAAACATTTTATACACCACATTATTTTAAGATGAATGCACCCCTTACTTTTCAGGTTAATAAAGGTGAATCATTTTCAGACATAACCAACCGCTTATATAAAATAGGTGTAATTCCAGGTAAAGCAGGGTTTAAGATTGCAGGTTTCCTCTACGGGGCTGAAAGGAAAATCAGACCGGCAAGATTTTATATACAGAATGGTTTAAGTTACCTGGATCTTATTGAATATTTAATTAACGGACAAGCTGATTACCTTAAACCGGTAATTTTATTTGCCGGTTCATCCACAAAGTATTATGCTGAACGTTTAAGAAATGAGATAAATATCGATTCGCTTGCATTTTTAGGGGCTGTCAGAAATAAAAAACTTCTTGATTCATTAGGTGTGCATGAATCTTCATTTGAAGGATATCTGCTTCCTCAGGAATATAACTTTTATGACCATAGTGCACCAAACGAGGTTATAAGTATTATGTATAAAGCTTTTCGAAATTATGTAAAAGACTCGCTTAAATTGAAATTCCTGTTGATTGAAAGTAATTTGCATAGAATTATTACTATGGCTTCGATTGTAAACGGTGAGACTAATAAAAAAGACGAAATGCCAAGGATCGCCGGAGTATATTATAACAGGCTTAGAATAGGAATGAAACTTCAGGCTGATCCTACAATTCAATATCTTCAGCTAAACGGTGCAAAAAGATTAAGTTATAAAGATTTAAGAATTAAATCTCCTTATAACACTTATTTATACGGAGGACTCCCGCCCGGTCCAATTAATAATCCCGGGAAAAGTGCAATCATGGCTGCTGTATTTCCGGAAAAACATGATTATCTTTACTTTGTAGCTGACGGTAAAGGTGCACATAAATTCTCCCGCAGCTTCACTGAACACCTTAAGAATGTAGAATCGTATCGAAACAGAATAAAGAATTAGAAAGAACATGTTGTCAATGTCGGCAAACCTGTTTGCCATTCCCGCGAAGGCGGGAATACATTCCGGTTTACTAAATAAATTATTTTATTATGCTAAAACGTAAAATTATACTAAAATATTTCTGTCTCCTTCTTTTAGGCATGCTGTTAAATAACTGCGCCAACCAATTACCTCCCGGTGGAGGAGAAATTGATAGAGTACCCCCTGAAATTACTGAATTATATCCTCCCAACGGAACCATTAATTATAAAGAAACCTATTTTGAACTTACCTTCTCAAAGTACATTGAAAAGAGATCACTCAAGGATGCTATATTTATTTCCCCCGCTATAAATGGCAATATTGAAATAGACTGGACCGGACATTCTGCTACAATAAATTTCCCGGAAAAACTAAGAGACAGCACCACTTATGTTGTTACAATTGGTACAGACCTGGTAGACTTTAACAATAAAAACAGGATGGCACAATCGTATACCTTTTCTTTCTCCACAGGGGACAAGATTGATAAAAAAGTTATAACAGGAAAAGTATTTGATGAAAAACCTTCCGGCATAATGATTTTCGCGTACAAAAAAGGCAAAGTTGATCCTGATCCAAAACAAACAAAACCGGATTTTATTTCTCAGGCTGGAATTGACGGCAGGTATAAAATTGCTGGTTTGGCGGCAGGAGATTATAGACTTTTTGCTGTTATGAATGAATCCAGAGATCTTCTTTTCCATCCGGGGCAGGATAGAATAGGCATGCCTTTTAAAGACGTTATCTTTTCTGAGCAAGATACCCTGTTCTCCAACCTTAATTTCTTTCCTTACTAAAATTGATACCTCAGCCCCGAGAATGTTAAACTCTGTAATGACTGATAAATACCATATCCTCGTTAATTTTTCTGAACCTATCGATTCAACCTATATAAGATCGGGTAATTTCTTTGTGTATGATTCTACCTCAAAGAAAAGAATACCCATGCTTTATGCGTATAAAGGAAATACCAAACCCACAGAGATTGTCCTGGTTACTTCCCAAAACATTCCAAAGGAGAATAGGGTTTATCTTAATGCTGATACTATTAAAGACAAGAGTGGTAATGTATATAGGAATGATTTTGCTCCATTGACCGTTTCAGAAAAGCCGGATTCGATTAAACCTGATATATCAAAATATATCCCTCCTCAAAGAACTGACAGAGTAGATTTTATAGATCAGAATTTCCAGTTTTATTTTAATGATGGTGTTGATTCCAATGCTGTTAAAAACTCATTGAGATTTTCTGACACCTCAGGTATTCCGGTTAGCTATAGCATTAATTTTATTGACGATGCGACATTCCGGATTGAACCCTCTAAACCATTGGCTCCAAAGAAAGACTATATTATTAGAATTGATTTCTCTAAGTTTACCGATGCTGCCGGGAACAGGTTGGACTCTGTTTATCAGTATAGATTTAAAACTATAACGGGGTTAGATTTTACTGGGGTTTCCGGAACATTGCAACTGGTTGATTTGAAGAAGAAGCCTGTATTGGTACTTCAGGGTGTCGACGGAGATAAATTAGTTTATACGCAGCAGTTGATAAAGGATAACAAGTTTAATATAGAACGAGTTGTCCCGGGAAAATATATTCTTTGGGCATTTCTGGATACAGATAGCAGCAGGTCATATTCCTATGGTGAGATTAAACCATTCAAACCCGCTGAGGAATTTTCTTATTATCCCGACACTTTGAACCTGAGGGCACGCTGGGTACAATCGGATCTGTTGTTCTTGTTTAGATAGAAGAGCTAATTACACTTAGCCCCTTCATCAATCCATTTCTTTAGACCTCTTATCTGTTCAGCTGTAAAAGGTATATTTACACCATTGGGCGGCATTGGGGCTCCTGAAATTCCGGAAACCCTCCATACTATTATACTGTTTGCGGAATTACCAGCTACTATAACGCCCGGGTCTGATTTCGCGTTTGCACATGAAGTTAGATTAAGAATAGTTGCCGAAGATGTGCCGTCATGACATCCTGACGATGCGCATTTAATTTCAAGGACAGGTTGCAGATCTGCTGAAAAACTGATGTTCGACTGAGGCATCACTCTGCTGTCAATACTATTTCCGGTCACAGAATCCTTGCATCCGAATAAAATAAGGACTGCAGTGAAAAATACCCCGGCATACACAAATAATAATTTTTTCATAGTATTAAAATAAAGTAACCCCTTATCCTTTACAATAGAATAAATCGTGAAGTCATAAAATCCTATCTTAGTTGGATGGTTTTGTTTTCTAACAATTAGGATGCGATATGGTTATTTCATCGGAATTAAGACCTACCTGAGACCAAGGTGAGAACAACCTGGAAATAATAGGTGAAATGCTAAAATTAAATAAGATATGTTAAATTGTGGAGCCAAGGAGGATCGAACTCCTGACCTCTTGAATGCCATTCAAGCGCTCTACCAAACTGAGCTATGACCCCAATAGTTTATTTCCTGAGGCAAAAGATATAGAACATTTATCTATTATTCAAATTGGCTCTGTAAATATAAAGAATAACAGTTTTATTATTTTGTGACAGCTTAATCCATAAAGCAAATTTGAGCACACCTTTATATAATGTAAAAGATTTTGTAATTTTGATTCATAATATTAAAATAGATTTAATAACGGGGCTATAGCTCAATTGGCAGAGCGGTTGGTTCGCAATCAACAGGTTAGGAGTTCGATTCTCCTTAGCTCCACTTTATCCTTCCTGCCATAAACACATCATCGCAAAGAAAAGCAGTATTATTTTTTATCTAAATAAACATTTCCTATTTTTGGCGCAATGAATTTACTCCCTAAGAACGGATATTATAAGCAGATATTTAGTCTTGCCTTACCGGCAATTGCAGGGCTTTCAACACAAATGATTGTTTCATTGGTTGATGCCGCTATGGTTGGCAGACTTGACAACACTAAATATGTTCTTGCAGCAATGGGTATCGGCGTCCTGGCTACTTGGGCTTTAGTCAGCTTTTTTTCAAGTCTCGCTACAGGTACTCATGTTATTGTTGCAAGAAAATATGGTGAACAAGATTATGATGCCTGCACTGTTGCTTTAAATAATTCTATTATTATAGCTGTTACAATTGGTATAGGGGTAATGCTTGTAGCTGTTTTTCTTGCAAAACACTTTGCGCATTTACTGGCTCACGACTCGATAGTGGGGGATTTAGCCGCTCAATTTATATTCTTCAGGTTTCTTGGAATTCCTGCTTTCCTGGTTTCTGTTTCATTCCGTGGGTTCTTTTTCGGAATAAACAAAACAAAAATATTCATGATCTCAGGCATAATTACAAATGTCTTAAATATTGTTTTTAATTACTTCCTCATTTATGGTTCATTCGGTCTTGTACCTAAAATGGGATTGGCAGGAGCCGGTTTGGGTTCCACTTTAGCTACTTCCTTTGATTTTCTTTTTTATTTTATAGTTTCACAAACCCCTGCTTACAGGCATAGATACCATATCATTAAGAATTTTAAGCTTGATTTTAGTGTTATCAAAAAGATTTACAAAATCTCACTGCCGGTATCCTTCCAAAATGTCTTCATCTTACTTGGATTTCTTTCATTTATAACCATAACAGGATTTATTGGTATTAAAGAACAGGCAGCTTCTCAGACTGTAATAAGTACTCTATTTATGTCGTTTTTACCCTGTTTCGGGTTTGGAATAGCGGTGCAAACTCTGGTTGGTAATAATATTGGCTCAGGTAAATTTGACCTTGCAAAAATATTTGGTCTGGAAACTGCAAAGATTGCCACGTATTACACTTTTGTATTGGGAATTGTGTTTATATTAATCCCACAGTATATTTTATTGATCATTACTACTGATCAATCAATTATTGAAATAGCAAAACCGGTGCTAAGGATAGCCGGTTTTGCTCAGATTTTTTATGCAACGGGGGTTGTTCTGGCTAATGGTTTGCAAGCCGCCGGGAAAACTCTTTTTGTTATGTTATCTGAAAGCATCACTAATCTTTTGATCTTCGTGCCATTGGCATATTTCTTCGGAATATACTTGCATGGAGGGTTAATTGGTGCTTGGCTTGCTTTGCCTGTTTATATAATCCTTTATTCTACTGCAATTTTCCTTAAATTCAATAAAGGGGAATGGCAAAGAATATTATGATTTTAAATGATTTTTCTTGACATTTTTGAATAACTGGGATATATTTTGACTATGAAATATCCGGGTATTAAAATATTACTAATTTTAGCACTTACAGCAGTTGCTTTTGCCGGAGGAGCTATAATAGATTATTTCAGTGCATCACCTGATGGCGATAATATTAAAATTGAATGGAAGACCGGAACAGAAACAGATCTGAACCATTTCGCTATTGAAAGAAAGGCTCCAAACCAGTTATACTTTGAGATTGCCACCATTCAACCTAAAGGCAGTAACTCTTTTTATTCATACGTTGACCAATCAATTTATAAAGTAAAAGATGTAATTTATATCTACAGATTGAAGATTGTGGATAATAACCAGGGTGTTACCTATTGCTCAACTGAATCTCCTGTTTCACCGAATATTTCCGGCGTAAAAAGAACCTGGGGCAGTATTAAAGCCATGTTCCGTTAAGTAATGCCTCCTTTTTCCCCCTGCTTCCCTTACAACCCGATCCAAATTATATAAGCATCTGATGAAACTAATTCGTTATTCCGTTTGTCTTATTACTCTTTTGCTTATTGCAGGTTGCGGCTCATCTAAAAAGTTCACAGATAATGAAAATAAAGAATCCTACTACGAGGATAACAGCAGTATAATACGTGTACTGCTTGATGAAAAACAAGATGTTTTTACTTATACCGCTGATGAACCGGTTACTCTGAAGGACGAATCAAAATCCATTAACGTAAGCAATGGAGAAAGAATTCAGTTCAAACCTGATGGAAATAAAGTTAAAGCAATAACCGGAAACAAAGAATATACCTCAAAGTTTTTTCAGATTATTTCAGAAGATAAAAGATCTGTTAATTTAAACACAAAGAATTATAAGGGATCATTCCGGATAGCAGCAAGGAATAATAAAATTCAGGTCATCAACACTGTTACTCTTGAGGAATATCTGAAAGGTGTTGTGCCGGCCGAAATGCCTGTCGGTAAAGGTACCGATAATTATGAGGCTCTTAGAGCTTTTACAATTTGTGCTAGAACATATGCTGTTCGGAAACTGAATTCCACAAATAATTTTGATATTTATAGTGATGTAAGGGACCAGGTATATGGCGGAGAAGCTTCCGAAAGAACATTATCAAATAAGGCAGTAAAAGATACAAGAGGATTAATATTAACCTATAATAATGTACCCGCAATTACATTTTACCATTCAACTTGCGGCGGATTTACAGAGGATGCTGCTAATGTGTTTTCCGTAAAGAACGCACCATATCTTCAGAGCATTAAAGATGGAGATGAACCGCTTTGCTCAATCTCACCAAGATTTTCATGGACAGATTTTTATTCAGAAACTGAATTCATTCAAAGGTTAAGAATTGCAGGGTTTGTTTCAGGGTTTGCCTGGAAACTGGATACCATAATTGTTAATAGCAGGTTTAAATCCGGAAGGGTTAATGAACTTCAGATTACTCTTAAAGATGATGAAGATAAGGTAAAGGTTGTAAAGATAAATGGGAATAATATTAGAAGTATTATCAGGAATTCAGATAACAGTGCTATCCTGAATAGTAACTTTTTTGACATACGAAAAGGTGAAAATGACAATGTTACCATTATCGGCAAAGGTTATGGACACGGCGTTGGTTTATGTCAATTCGGAGCTATAAATTTATCCAGAATGGGGAAGGATTATAATTATATACTCTCTCATTATTATCCGGGAACAAAAGTTACAAGATATTATGATTAAAACAGATCAGAAAATATACCTGGCATCAAAATCACCACGCAGGAAAATACTGTTAGAACAGATAAATCTGGAATTCAAAGTCTTTTCAGTTGATACACCTGAGATATTTATAAAAGGTGAAACTCCCATTGCTACTGTAAAAAGGATTGCATTAGAAAAGCTTCAAGCAGCAAAGGAAAAAGTTAAAGATGGGATCATTATTACTGCTGATACAATTGTAGTAATTGATGGAAAGATATTAGGCAAACCTGTTGATAAAAAAGATGCAGTGAAACTACTCAAAACTCTTAGTGGTAAAAGACATATTGTTTATACTGGTTTCTCGGTATACAATTCCCGAAGTAAGAAAGTTATTACAGACTATGAGAAAACATATGTGACTTTCAGGAAATTGTTAAATGATGAAATAAATGATTATGTGGAAACCGGAAGTCCCATGGATAGAGCCGGTGCATATGGAATTCAGGATGACTATGGTGCCGTATTTATTACCAAAATAAATGGATGCTATTACAATGTTGTTGGTCTTCCGCTTACCAAAGTATTCCAGACACTATTAAAGGTAATTTAATTGTTAGATAAATTAAAGAAAAACCTTCTTATATCGATTGCTGCTGCGGGTTTATTGTACCTTGCCTTTACTATCTTTGCCGATTTCAGGCATGTTGCCGAAGCCTTCAGTAATTTCAATTGGCTGCTGCTCCCGGTTCTATTATTATGTTCTATGTGTAATTATTTGGTAAGATTCTCTAAATGGGATTATTATCTTAGGTTAATAAATGTAAAACTTTCCAAAATTGATTCTCTTTCAGTGTTTATGTCCGGACTTGTAATGAGTGTAACGCCGGGGAAAATGGGTGAGCTGCTTAAGGCATATCTTGTAAAACAACTTACCGGTACACCGATCAGTAAGACAGCACCGATTATTTTTGTCGAAAGAATAACAGATTTTGTTGCATTAATGCTGATAGCTTTAGCCGGTGCCTACTATTTCAATTATGGTAGGGCAATAGTTGTAACTGTATCAGTTTTCTTCTTTATTGTAATTGTCTTTTTAAGTAACCGGAAAATAGCTCTTCCTGTGCTGAAATTGTTGGAGAAGAACAGTTTTCTTAACAAACATCTTTCCAAAATTCACAATGCATACGACAGTTCATACATGATGCTTCAGCCGCTGCCTCTTATAAAAATGACAATTGTTAGTTTGGCCTCATGGTTCTTTGAATGCTTTGGATATTATTTAATTCTTATTAATTTTCCTGTTAAAATTCATATTACATTATTATGGTCTGCTTTTAGTTATTGTTTCGCCATAATTGTAGGCGCTATCTCAATGCTGCCCGGAGGACTTGGCGTAACTGAGGGTTCTTTAACATTTAATGCTTATTCAAAAAGGAGTAACAGTTCAATATGCGGTTGCTTCTACTTTTATTATCAGAGTAGTAACACTTTGGTTTGCAGTACTGATTGGAGTAATCAGTGTTTCTGCTTATCAGAAAAGATTTGGAAAAATATCATTTGAACCAGAAAGGAGTTAATAAATGGCGCGTTATAAAAAAATTGTAGTACCTGCAGATGGTGAAAAAATAAAAGCTGATAATGGCAAATTGATCGTTCCCGATAATCCTATTATTACGTTTATTGAAGGTGATGGAACCGGGCCGGATATCTGGAGAGCATCTAAAAGAGTGTTTGATGCTGCTGTTGAAAAAGCATATAAAGGGAAAAAGAAAATATCATGGATGGAGATTTATGCCGGTGAAAAAGCTGTAAAGGTCTATGGCAAAAATACATGGCTCCCGGATGAAACTGTTGAAGCAATTAAAGAATTCCAGGTTTCTATAAAAGGACCTTTAACCACTCCTATAGGTGGTGGAATCAGAAGTTTGAATGTCGCATCTACGTCAGTTACTCGATCTTTTTGCTTGCGTAAGACCGGTGAAATATTATTCACGGTGTCCCAAGCCCGATGAAGAGACCTCAGGAAGTTGACATCGTTATTTACAGGGAAAATACTGAAGATGTTTATGCAGGTATTGAATTTAAATCCGGAACCAAAGAGGCTGAAGAAGTAAGAAAGTATATTGAAAAAAAGAGCGGGAAGAATATACGAAAAAATTCCGGCTATAGGTATTAAACCAATGAGTGAATTCGGATCAAAAAGACTTGTTAAAAAAGCAATTGATTATGCTATCGCGAATAATAAGAAAAGCGTAACTCTTGTTCATAAAGGTAATATAATGAAGT
Organism: uncultured Ignavibacteriales bacterium; assembly: GCA_963786395.1. Lineage (GTDB taxonomy): Bacteria > Bacteroidota > Ignavibacteria > Ignavibacteriales > Ignavibacteriaceae > Fen-1301. The sequence continues at coordinate 98,853 of CAWAZD010000018.1, forward strand.
TTACCGAAGGCTCCTTTAAAAGAATGGGGCTATCAGGTAGCAAAAGAAGAATTATAAAGATATCTGCATTACCGAAGATGAATTCATCTAAAGTTTATAATGGAAAATTCCTGAAGGGAAAATTAGTTAATAAAAGATAGAATTGCTGACAGCATGTTTCAGCAGTTATTGCTTCGTCCTTCAGAATATGATGTTCTTGCAACTCCTAATCTGAATGGAGATTATATTTCTGATGCTGCAGCAGCGCAGGTAGGCGGGCTTGGAATGGCGCCGGGTGCAAATATAAGTTATTCCACTGCAATCTTTGAAGCGACTCACGGCACTGCCCCGAAATATGCGGACCAGGATAAAATTAATCCCGGGTCGTTTATTTTTTCCGGTGTTATGATGTTTGAATATATGGGATGGACGTAAAGCAGGCGAAAATTATTGAAAATGCCATTAAAAAAGCAATTAAATCAAAAGTTGTTACTTATGATTTTGCAAGACAAATGACAGGTGCAAAGGAAGTGAAAACTTCCGAATTTGCAGATGAAATAATTAAAAACATGAAGTAATATAAAGATAATTCAAGCCCTTTTCTTGATTTTGACAATGGGGCTTGGTATATTCTCAATGTATATTTATTCTTTAATAAAGGAGAAAAGAATATGTCAAGAGACGAAAATAATCTTAGTAAAGGACTGTTAATTGGGTTTTTTGGCCGGCGGAGCTATTGGTGCAATATTTAGCTTTACTTTATGCCCCTAAAAGCGGTAAAGAGTTAAGAGAAGATATTAAGCATAAAACAGATGAATATATGGATGATGCGGAAAAATTTATTGCCGATGCTAAAGTTAAAGCCAAAGATGTGATAAATGAAGGCAAGAAAAGATCTGAGAAACTTGTTTCAGATGCTAAAGCAAAATCAGAAGAATTCTGAAAGATGCAGAACGAATTTTTACTGAAGCTAAAGGAAAAACTGGTTCATTTGTCGCTACTGGTAAGGGTACTATTGATTCAGAGACCTCAAAACTGAAATCTGCTTTTAAGGCAGGTATAGATGCCTATAAAGAGACCAAGAACCAGAATAATGACGAAGCTTGATTGAAACTATGCAGCTTATAAACTATTTTTTTATCTTGCTTCTGGTTTCAGCCTCAGCGTTGTGTATTGCTTTAATATTTACTATGAGCAGGATTACAAATTCTGTTAAAGAAATTGAGATAGATATAAAAGATCTTACCTCACAGATTAAACCGTTAATAGCTTCTACAACAAACCTGAGCGAAAAATTAAATTATCTGTCTGAAGAGGCAAAGCAGCCTCTTTCGATAGCTAAAGAGATTGTTGATGATGTCAAAGACAGAGTTGATGTAATTCTTGCCTTTGAAGAGAAATTAAGGAATGGGGTTGAAGGTCCTGTATTTAAGATCCTCAATACTATTTCAGGAATTAATAATGGTATAAGTACTTTTTGGAACACATATAAAAGAAGTTAATAATAATCTAATTCATATAATCACACCCCACTAAAAGGAGGATATCCTTTGAAAGAATACGACTCAGGCTCGCTGCGCAACATTGCGCTTATCGGCCACGGAGGGAGCGGTAAAACCTCAATCTCCGAAATTCTTCTCTTTACGGCCGGAGAGATAAACAGGATCGGGACAGTAACCGAAGGCAATACAACTTCTGATTACTCGCCAAATGAAATAGAAAAACAAATCTCAATTCAAACTACACTGCTTCACCTCGAATGGAATAATACAAAAATCAATTTTATAGATACTCCCGGTTATTCTGATTTTATAGGCGAAGTTAAAACATCTATGCGTGTATGTGATACCGCAGTAATGGTTCTTAAATCATTTGAAGGTGTTGAAGTTGGTTCTGAAACTACGGGCGAATTTATTGAGCAGTTTAGGCTTCCGTCTGCAATTATTATTAATAAAGTTGATAACGAACATTCTGATTTTAAGAAAACTCTGCAGCAGGCTAATGAACGCCTGCATCCCGGTGCTGTAATTATAACTTTCCCTGAAAAGGAAGGAGTTAATTTTGATACTGTTATCGATGTTGTTAAAATGAAAGCATATAAATATGGTGAACGCTGGCAGTAAAAAAGTTACTGAAATGGATATCCCTGCCGATATGCTGGCTGAGGCAGAAAAATATCATACTGAACTGATTGAAAAAATTGCCGAATCCAATGAAGAACTGATGAATAAGTATTTTGAAGAATGCTACTTTATCAGTTGAGGATATTGAGAAAGGTATGAAACTTGCCATTCTTAATGAAAATCTTACTCCTGTTTTCTGCACTTCAGCTTCAAAAGCAGTTGGATTTAATAATTTCCTTGATTTTGCTGTTAAATATTTTCCCACTCCCGCTGAAAGAGGCGGAGAAGAAGGAATATATAAAGATTCTGATAAAAAAGTTCTTGTAAAACCTGATAAGTCAGGTGAACCTGTCATGTTTGTTTTTAAAGTATTATCAGAACAGCATGTCGGGGAAATGTCATTATTTAAAGTTTATTCAGGAACAGTTGCTGCCGGTTTGGATTTAATAAATCAAACTAACGGTAAAACTGAAAGACTTAAGCCAGTTAAGTATATTGAACGGTCATAATAGAAAAGAAGTTCAGAAATTATATGCGGGTGATCTTGGCGCTGTTGTTAAATTAAAAGATACTCATACAAACAATACTCTTACTTCAAAAAATTATCCTGTTGTAATGAAACCGGTTGAATTCCCCGAACCCGTTATCAGAGCAGCCATTCTGCCTAAAGCTAAAGGCGATGAAGATAAGATTGCTTCAGGACTTCATACTATTCATGAAGAAGATCCTTCATTTAGAGTTAAGTTTGACCCTGAATTATCACAGACAATAGTTTCGGGACAGGGAGAATTACAGCTTGCTCTTGCAGTTAAAAGATTAAAAGAGCGTTACGCTGTTGAGGTGGACCTTGCAGAACCAAAAGTTCCGTTCAGAGAAACTATCAAAGGACGCTCTGAATCTATAGAATATAAACATAAAAAACAGTCAGGCGGCCGCGGCCAGTATGGTCATGTTGTTTTTAAAATGGAACCTTTACCAAGAGGAAAAGGATTTGAGTTTGTTAATGCCATAGTCGGCGGCGTTGTTCCCGGAAGGTTTATTCCGGCTGTTGAAAAGGGTATTATCGATACAATGGAAAAAGGAGTTATATCAGGAAATAAAGTAGTTGATGTGAGGGTTACCCTTCACTTCGGTTCTTATCATGATGTGGATTCCGATGAAATGTCATTCAAGATTGCGGCTGCTATGGGGTTCAGGAAAGGATTTACTGAATCAAAACCTGTAATACTTGAACCAATTTATGTAATAGAAATAAAAGTTCCTGAAGAATATATGGGCGATGTAATGGGAGATATCTCATCCCGCAGAGGGAAAATCTCCGGTATGGATTCTGACGGACACTTCCAGTTAATTAAAGCTTTTGTTCCTCTTGCTGAAATGTATAAATATTCTTCACAGTTAAGAAGTTTAACTCAGGGACGCGGTACTCATAAGCTCACATTTGATCATTATGAGGAATTGCCAAAAGAAGTTGAACAGAAGATCATAGAAGAATATCAGAAAAAGAAAGAAGAAGGACATTAAGATCAATCACAAGATCCCCGCCTAAGCGGGGATCTTTATTTAATAGCCCAGGCATTTAGAGCCTGTGTGAAAACCTTCAATTGTCGGTAAATTAAGAAAAGGTCTCGCTTTCTGATTCTACTAATAAGATTGTCATCCCCGCGGAAGCGGGGATCCCATTAATACTTTGTAATATTTAATATAGTTAACTTATGGAAAAACTCTGGTCTCCCTGGCGTTCGCAGTATATAGAATCCTTTAAGATTAAAGACAAAAAATGTGTGTTTT
>CAWAZD010000019.1:0-124668 GCA_963786395.1 uncultured Ignavibacteriales bacterium
ATGCTTATGTCAGATGGATACATTGCAAATGGATCCGAACCATGGAAAGTTCCGGAACCGGAGAAGATCCCCGCAATCGAAGTAAAATTCAGGACAGAGCAGGAAGGATTTATGCCTTATTCAAGAGATGAGAATCTTTCGCGTCCCTGCGCTATCCCCGGCACTCCCGGTTTGGAACATAGAATAGGGGGTCTTGAAAAAGCTAACATAACCGGTAATGTAAGTTACGATCCTGAAAATCATGAATTTATGGTTAGGCTGCGTGCTCAGAAAGTAAAAAATGTTGAATTAGATATTCCGGATCTCGAAGTAAGCGGGGATAAGGATGCTGATCTTCTGGTTGTAGGGTGGGGCGGAACTTTTGGTTCAATTACAGAAGCTGTAAACAGGTTAAGAAAAAAAGGTAATAAAATAGCACAGGTTCATTTCAAATATATTTCCCCTTATCCTAAAAATACTGCTAAAGTCCTTAATAGTTATAAAAAGATTTTATGTCCGGAATTAAACCTTGGACAGTTAGCTCATTTATTAAAAGCGGATTTCATGGTGGATGTTGAGCCGTTCAATAAAATTCAGGGCTTACCGTTCAAATCATCTGAAATTGAAAATAAAATAGAATCGTTATTAGGAGTTTTATAATGTCAGATACAGAAATAAAAGAAGTTAAATATACAAGCAAAGATTTCGCAACAGATCAGGATGTAAGATGGTGCCCGGGCTGCGGAGATTATTCCATATTGGCACAGATGCAGAGGTCAGCCCCTGATTTTGGAGTTAAGCGGGAAAATATTGTATGGATCTCAGGTATCGGGTGCGCTGCCCGTTTTCCCTATTACATGAATACCTATGGATTTCATGGCATACATGGAAGAGCCGCTGCTATTGCTACCGGAGTAAAAGTTAACAGACCCGATCTATCCGTATGGGTGGCAAGCGGCGACGGTGACCTGTTAAGTATTGGCGGGAACCATTTTATTCATGTCTGCCGTAGAAATGTTGATATTAAAATAATTCTTTTTAATAACAGAATATATGGGCTTACCAAGGGGCAGTATTCTCCTACATCCGAAAAAGGGAAGAAAACAAAAAGTACTCCTTTTGGAAGCATTGATTTTCCATTTAATCCATTATCTCTTGCGGTAGGATCAGGAGCCACATTTGTTGCCAGATCTCTGGACCGGGATCCAAAACATTTACAGGAAATGATAAAAAGAGCAGCCAATCATAAAGGCACCGCATTTATAGAAGTATTTCAGAACTGCAACATATTTAATGATGGTGCTTTTGAAATATTAACTGAAAAGGATACTAAAGCAGATAATGTGGTTGTTCTTGAACAAGGAAAACCGCTGGTATTCGGAAAGAATAATGATAAGGGAATAAGACTAAATGGACTTACACCAGAGGTAGTTAGTTTAACAGATGGCAAATATTCTGTGAATGATCTTTGGGTACATGATGAATTTGACCCGGATAATACAAGGGCATATATCATTTCGCAGTTTGCTGAAAAACAGGGATTGCCTACGCCGGTGGGTGTACTGAAACAGGAAACAAAATCAACTTATGATCGCGATCTGCATGAGCAGATAGATAATGTAAAGAAAACAAAGGGAGAAGGAAAGTTAAGAGACGTCCTTTTCTCTGGCAATCTTTGGAAGGTAGGAAACAACTGAGCTAGTGATCTAACATTTTGACTATAGCGGCTTCAAAAGACGCATTCTTAATTTATAATAATCCTTCGAGATTTTCAAAACCTTGAATTCGAGAGTATATCCAAATAAGTAAAGAAACTCATAGGCGAAATACAATATTGGATCTGTGACTTAGATACTTGATTGAAATCTCATTTCAAAATCAACTTCTTCTATAATTTGCAGACTTTGAATATTTTATTATCTTTATTGTATGATTAACAGAATAAATAAACATAGAAATTTAATATCCTCAGTATTTTTACTGGGGTATTTATCATTTATGCTTATTAGCCTTACTCACTTTCATAATGAATTAAATTATGGAAAGGGTAGTACTGTTGAAAATGTTTCTAATTCTACTTCCTCAAAAACCTCGGGGCCTAATGAAGAAAATTGTCCAATATGTCAATTTGCTTCATCAATTAGTATATATACAGTTTCAATAACGGTATCTGGCAATCTGATTTTTGAAAGCAATATTCTCCTAAAAAATGATCCAATATTTATATCGGCAATCATACAGGGAAACTTCCTCAGGGGTCCGCCAGAATTTAATATCCACCTAGTTTAAGCACAATTATTTTTATTATGAGCTAATAAACCTCAGGTTTTTTGGCAATCATTTAATAAAAAAAATTAACTCATGTTATTTATAAAAAAATCAGGATATTAAATGAAAGCATTAAAATTATTCCTATTATCTCTTATTCTTACTGGTATTTGTTATGCTGTAAGTAAAAAAGATCAAAATACTTATATCGAAACTATTAATTTTACAGTTAAAGTTATCGATAGCAATACTTTGCAGCCTCTACAGTTAGTGACAGTTATCTTACAGCAAAACAATTCAATAATTGCTTCAGGTACTTCCAATCCTTTCGGCAGAGTATTTTTCAACGATATTGAGGAAGGGAAATATATTATCTCTGCCCGTTATATAGGTTATTCACTGTTCACCGATACTATTACAATTGATACGGCAAACAGGTCATATGAGATAAAAATAAAAGAATCCACTGTTGAATTAAATGAAATTAGTATAAAGGGCGAAAGGATTAACAATGTCCCAACTTCAATTGATATGCACACAGGACAGCAGGTATTTGAGGGAGAAAATTATCATGCAGCGCCAACTGCGTCAATGACCCAGCTTATTCAACAAAACCTTGCAGGTGCAGCTAAAGCTCCTACAGGCGAAGTTCATATCCGGGGACAGCATGGAGAATTTAGTTATCTGGTAGATGGCATCCCGGTTCCGCTTGGTGTTTTTGGGGGATTGAATGAAATTGTTGACCCAAAGGTAATTTCAAAGGTATCTTTTTTAACAGCAGGATTTCCTGCAGAATTCGGAGGCCAGATAACAGGATTGATGGATGTTCAGACAAGAGTTCCTTCCGGAAAATTCCATTTGGATTTATCAACTTACGGAGGAAGTTATCTTACTTCGAACAATGATTCTTTGGGATCCAAGGTTGGAACACTGAAAGCTCTTAATACAAATGGACAAAGTATTGCACTGAGTGATCACCTTGGAAAATTAGGTTATTTTATTGAGGCTTCCCGGCAGGAAACCGATAGAAGAATTGATCAGCCAATCCAACAGTTATTCCATGACCACGGATTTGACTATTTTACTTATGCAAAGTTTGATTACCTGCTTAATGAGAATGATTATTTAACTGCAAATATCAATTACAGCAGAACTGTTACACAGGTACCTTACGATCCGGTAGAAGGTTACCTTGCTGATCAGCAAAATTCATATAATGGTTTTCAAACATTATCATACTTTCATGTGATATCTCATGAAACCGATCATGAATCAAACCTTTTTATTGGTGGTTTTGTTCGTGAAGGTGGTCTGGATTATATACCTGATGTAAATGACAGTAACCCGACTTTCCTGGGTACAGACACTACAAATGGTTATGTAATCGAACAGAACAGAACTTTTACAACCATCGGCCTAAGAACAAAATATGACAATAGAATCTCGCATCATTTTATGTATGCAGCAGGATTCAGTTACAGTAAAACTTCAGGTAATGAAAATTTCAGATTCTTTAATTCCGACGGAACTAAATTAGTTAATTCAACCGATTTTACCGGCTATGACTTTGGAGCTTTTGTTCAATCTGAATATCATCCTTATGAATGGACAAAACTTGCTTTCGGTTTAAGGTATGATGTCCATAATGCTCCTTCATTTTTAAGTAACCTTACACAATTATCTCCCAGAGTAAAATGGTATGTTTTCCTTGATGATTATAATGTATTTACTGTTAGCTACGACAGATTATTTATGCCGATTAACATCGAAAACATCGGTGCTGTTGCAACTCAGTTCGGTAATGTAACTACACCAACTTACCCTGAAAAAGATAATCTTTACGAAATTGCCTTTTTAAGGAATTGGAAGAACGGATTCAATTCAAAATTAGCAGGATTTTATAAAGAATCTACTCCGGGACTTGATGATCAGACATTAGGTTCAAGTACAATCAGAGTAAGTGTAAATATAAACAGAATAATTGTTCGTGGTTTAGAATTAGCTCTGACTTATAATGAACAAGATAACCCGTTATCCGGCTATTTGAATGGCTCAATAATTCATGCATTCGGTACAGGTCCGGTTGAAGGTGGATTCCTTCCACCTGATAGTTCTACAACTCCCTTTGATCTTGACCATGACCTTCGACTCACTTCTGTTATTGGTCTAAATTATCAGACCGGAAACTGGTTTCTTAATGGAAATGCTACCTACACTTCCGGCTTAACTAATGGAAATGGTGATTATGTTTTTCAGACCGGTTTGTTTGATTTTAATACAGGCGCCCATACTGCCCCTGCCTGGATATTGAATATGTCTGCCGGATATACTTTTTATGTAAATGACGGCCATACACTTGAACCATCAATTTATATTAACAATGTTCTTGACCATGCACACCTAATTAAAGGTGCATTTTTCAGCGGTGCCAGTTATGAAGACAGAAGAAATTTTATGGTAAAAGTAGCTTATCATTTTTAATATAGCATGTTTATATTATAGGATTAAATGATAAAGTTAAATGATCGAAATATTTAAGGATGCTTTATTTGATTCAGCAAAAATGATTCCTTTACTTTTAATTATATATATCGGAATTGAATTTGTTGAGTATAGATTTGGTAATTCGATAAGAGAACTAGTCCAGAAAGCAGGAAAAGCTGATCCCTGCTGCTTCGGTTGCAATTACTGAATTATACATAAAAGGTGTAATTAGTTATGGTTCTGTTATTGCCGGGTTATCCTCAAGTGGTGGATTGGGATTATTAGTTTTATTCAGAGAAAATCAGAATCGTATAGATACTTTCAGGATAATGGGGATTCTGATTGGAATAAGTGCAATTGTAGGGGTGGTAATTCAATTAGCCGGTTGACAAGAACTTCATAATCGTGGAATTCTCTACCAAATATTGACTGCTTTAGATTGTATTCCTGAATGTATTTGAAGTGTTTAATCTCACTTGATATTATTTTAAAGCTTACTTAAATTGCCTAAAAAAATAAATCAATAAATGCAAAACATTTCAAAAGAAGATTATTTAAGTATTATATACAAATTTCAGGATATGAAGGGTGAGGTTAGGCCTAATCTAATTGCTGAAAAACTATCTATTTCAGCTGCCGCTGTTACTGACATGTTTAAGAAAATGTCGAAAGATGGTTTGATAAAATATAAAAAATACAGGGGGATTACTTTAACTGAATCAGGGGAAACATATGCTAAGTTAATTATTCGAAGGCATAGATTGTGGGAAATGTTCCTTTATAAGATTGTAGGATTATCATGGGATAAAATTCATGATGAAGCCAACAATCTAGAACACTCTTCCTCAGATTATCTAATTAACAGGTTGGAGGAGTTACTGGGTTTCCCGGAATATGATCCTCATGGGGATCCAATTCCGTCAAGAAAAGGGAAGATCCCCAGGGTTAAAAAAAATATTCCCCTTTCTGATCAAAATGAAGGTGATACCGCAAAAGTAGTAAGAGTAAATGATTATGATAGCAGGTTTCTGCACTACATTTCTCAATTAGGTATAAAAATAGCGGAAACTATTACAGTGAAGCAAAAAAGAGATTTCGACAAATCAATGGAAATTGAGATCAATGGAAAATCATGGGATATTAGTTTCAATTTGGCTCAAAATGTTTTCGTTGAAGTGAAATAATTTTATTGAAACCTGATCCTCCTCCATTCTATAAATGTTTTTGTATTTGTCAATATTAGGGTTGATTAAGGTCACTTTAGTTTTAATTTAAGTTTACTTAAATTAGTAATGTAAACACACTTACTTGCTATATTGAGAATTTAATTAGATAATACCTCTTAAAAAGTGAAGTAGAATAAATGATCGGTTCATTTTTAATAATTAGAATACTATACAATGCAAATATCATTATTTTCATTATAATGGCCTTTTTTGTAACGGTTAGCGCTTCACCGGTTAAAGACTCAACTGAATCAGAACCTAAAAGGAATATTTATACTCTTTTCCATCCTGTTCCGAATAATTCATTGAGAGAATTAAATGCCGATAGACCTGATAAAACTGACTGTCCTTTTACTGTGGACGCCGGTCATTTTCAGGTTGAGATGGATTTGGTAAACATGACTTATAATCCGCCTGACGAAAAGCGGAACTATGTCGGGTTTAGATCTACCGAAGTGGCTCCAATGAATTTAAAAATCGGACTGCTTAGGAATCTTGATTTTCAATTAGTTTTCACATCCTACAAATTGAATAAAACAAATGATCAAAACAACAATATCACCTCAACTGAATCGGGGTTTTACGGTATTACTCCGCGGTTAAAGATAAATGTTATGGGGAACGACAGTGGATTTTTTGCTCTTGCTCTTATACCATTCATATCTATACCAGTTGATAAAAATTCTTTTAATAATAATGCTTTAGAAGGAGGTTTGGGTGTTCCTTTTGCTTTTGATATTCCGGGTTGGGATATTGGATTTCAGACGTCAGTATATATAAATCGAAATGATGCCGGAAATAAATATCACTTAGAATATGAAAATTCAGTGAGCATTGGCCATCCCATTTTCGGACGGTTATCATTGTCCGGCGAGTTTTTTACCAGCATAAGTACTGAGGCAAAGAAAAATTGGATTGGCACTTTGGACACCTGGCTGACTTTCCAGGTCAACGAAAACTTTCGCACTGACGGGGGCGTATATTTAGGTGTAACTTCGGCTGCAGATCAATGGCATCCTTGGGTCGGATTTACCTGGCGTTATTGATTGGAGAATACTAGTAGGTTCTAATTTAGAAAGGAAAATAGATTGAGAAAAAAAACTTATAACAATAAAAAAATTACCGGTTCTGATGTCTATAAAGCCCCAGAAATAAAACATGCGGCTAATCTTTCGCTGGAGGGAATGCATGGAAGTGTTGATATTCCTTCATCAAAATCAGGGTTTTGGCAGCAGTGGAAAGCCTTTGTAGGGCCTGCCTTACTTGTAAGTGTTGGTTATATGGATCCGGGAAATTGGGGCACCGATTTGCAGGGAGGTGCTCAATTTAAGTATGGACTTTTATGGGTAGTTGGAATTGCCAGTTTGATGGCCATATTTATGCAGGTTATTTCTGCCCGTCTGGGAGTTGTAACCGGGAAAGACCTTGCTCAATGCTGTCGGGATTGGTATCCTCGCTGGACACGCTGGCCTAATTGGATTTTAGGTGAACTAGCTATTGGGGCCTGTGATCTTGCTGAAGTGCTCGGCAGCGCCGTTGCCTTAAATCTGTTGTTCCATATTCCAATTCTCTGGGCTGTAATTATTACAGGACTGGATGTTTTGATTTTGCTGGCTCTGCAAAGATATGGAATGAGAACTATTGAGGCTATTGTTTTGCTACTTGTCTCGACCATCGCCGTTTGTTATTTTATTGAAATATTTATCCTTCCACAAACTCAACCCGGTTTCCTGGAAATGGGACATGCTTTCTTAAGTCCGGGCTTCCGTCAAACTGGGATGATCTTTGTTACTATCGGTATAATTGGTGCGACTGTAATGCCGCATAATTTGTATTTGCATTCAGCTCTTGTTCAAAGCAGAAAACTCCAGAAAGATGAAGCATCAATGAAACAAGCTGTTCGGTTTAATACTATCGATTCAACTGTTGCATTAACCATTGCATTTTTTGTAAATGCTGCCATATTAGTTTTGGCTGCTATGGTATTCTTCGGAAAGGATAACATTATGATTCCTGGTGGAAAAGTGGTCTCTTTTGGTGGAGATGCTGACTGGATTCAAGTTGCATACCTTACACTTGCTCCATTATTGGGTACTGTTGCAGCCAGCACTTTATTTGCTGTAGCACTTCTAGCAAGCGGTCAAAGCAGTACAATTACAGGTACTCTGGCAGGGCAGGTTGTAATGGAAGGTTTCATGAATTGGAGATTACAGCCCTGGTTACGGCGACTTTTAACTCGGGCTTTAGCAATTATCCCGGCTGTTCTTGTTATTGGTACTCGCGGCAGTAGTAGTGTCAACGACTTACTTATTTTAAGTCAGGTCGTCCTTGCCATGCAGCTCCCGTTCGCTATGTTCCCGCTTCTGCAATTTACTAGTTCAAAAAAACGCATGGGTAAATGGAAGAATGGGTGGTTCCTTTTAACTGCAGGCTGGGGCAGCGCTGTTTTAATTACTCTTATGGATTTGTATGGACTGCCGGATTCATTGGCAACAGCATGGCGTATTATTACTGGCGGCTAATTTTACATATATGAAATTATTATTATTTAATATCATATATTATGGAGTATGAGAGTATTATTATTCTTTTATTTTTTATTATTGTGATGTTACCGGTAATTTTGTGAATAAAAATATATATGGAATTTCAGATGTATAAGACAATCCTTGTAACCCTGGATATCACCCCAACTGACAGAGCAATTATTGAGCACATAAAAAAACTTGCAAAGATTACAAATAGTAGTGTAGTACTGCTTCATGTGGCTGACGGATGGGCTGCCAGATTTTTTGGCCGGGATGCAATAAGCCCGGAGATAACTGAAGATACCGCTTATCTTAAAAAAATTTGTGAAGAATTTAATTCTGCTTCAATACCAGCAGAATTCAGGTTAGCTTATGGTGATCCTGTTAAGGAAATTGTTGAATGGGTTCAGAATGGGGGTTGTGATTTAGTTGCTATGAGCACTCATGGGCACAAGTTCCTTGCCGATATTTTTTATGGCACCACAGCCAGCAGAGTACAACATAGAATCGATGTACCCGTAATTCTTCTCAAAGCTAACAAATGAATTTGTATAAGTATAAAAATTTTCGTGATATAAATATAAAAGATGTTTTTAATCTCTTAAAATAACTATCTTACCTTTTTTCATATTACCTCAGGAATTCACTGCATATATATAAATTCCTGATGATAATTTCTCATTATTGTTACTGCCTGGTTTCCACTTAATTAAAGGACTTCCAAAAGGTGTTTCAATTATCGCTGAAGATGAATAAATAAGCTGCATCCCCATAGAATAAATATTTAGCGTTACCTGCCCCGAATTGTTATAATCAACCGGGATATAAATATAAATATTATTGGGATTGTTATACCTGAATGGTGAGGGAAATGGATAATCTTGGCTTGTAAGTAAATTATTAAGTATCTCTGAATGAACCCAGAACTGGGGTATTTGGGTGTTTAGTTTCGAAAAATAATTACCAGAGATATTGGTTGAACCTGAGAAATTATTATTGCTAATCCGCAGCCGCGGCTACTTCATTTAGGTGAATATATTTTTCATCAATGGAAAAGACTTATCATACCTCGACAACTTGAACTTACTCTGCCATTCATTAATGCACACTAATTGAGTTTTGAAGGAAATAAAACTATGGCAAAGGAAAAGAATATGCCTCTTCAGGGTATGTTTTGGAATGCTAAATTAGGTATGCTCAAAGATAAATCAGGGTTTATGTGGAAGTAGACTGTGAGAAACATAAACAATAAATATTTTTTGTTAGAAAAATATTTAACTATTTTTAAGGCTTTATATAATCAAGCCTTTTTTATTTAATTGTTAAATATTATGATAGATTTTATACTACTACAAAAACTACTGAATGAAAATAATTCATTTCTTCTTACTACACATGTGAATCCTGACGCGGATGCAATTGGATCAGAAATAGCAATATACCTTATACTAAAGACACTTGGTAAAAAAGTCAGCATTATTAACTATAACGAAACTCCCTATAACCTTGCCTTCCTTGACAAGGAAAATTTAATCGAACAATATGACAGCTCAAAACATGATTCTTTAATAAATTCAGTTGACGCTATTATTTGTCTTGATTTCAACAGGGCTGACAGAACAGTGAAGATGAAAAAAATCCTGGTGGAATCTAGAAATATGAAAATATGTATAGACCATCATCAGGATCCAGAAAAATTTGCCAATTACTATTTCTATGATACTATATACAGTGCAACTGGTGAAATAATTTATGAATTTATTAAAAAGACCAATATTGTAAAACTTTCATATGATATCGTTTACCCGCTTTATGCCGCCATTATGACAGATACCGGCTCATTTCGGTTTGAAAGAACGTCGCCTGCTTTGCACAGAATGATTGCAGAGATGCTCGAATTCGGCGTTGTTCCGGGCGAAGTTTATAATAAAATTTATGACGAGTGTAAATTTACCAAGACGAAACTTTTAGGCAGAACACTTGATTCGATGCAGCTGTCAGGTGAGAAACAGAATGTAGGCTACATGGTATTAACCCAAAAAGATTTTGATGAAACCGGGGCTGTTGAATCCGATACGGATGGTTTTGTTAACTTTGCTTTATCAGTTGAAAATGTAACAGTCGGGATTCTTTTTTTAGAATTAAAGGATGGTTTCAAAATGAGTTTCAGGTCAAAAAGGGAAAATACCAATTAATAAACTTGCCGAAGAATATGACGGCGGGGGACATATAAATGCTGCAGGGGCAAGATTCTTTAATAAAAATTTATATGACATTTTACCGGAAGTTTTAATTAAGGCTTCTGCATATGCTGAAATGGAGGTTAGTTAATAATGTTTAATCTATCAATAAAAACAGGTAGCAAACTAATAAGCGGAAAACCGCTTTCTATTACTGTAAAGTATTTAATTGACGGTAAATCTCTGGATAAAGGTTTGACCGCATCAGAGAAATCCAATCATATAAAACTATCGCAGCTTCTAAGAAAGAACTTTCTTGCGGAAGATGGTAAAGAAATAAGAATAACCGGCACCGATAGTAATCCCGGAGATATTATTATCTCAAAAATAAAAATGGATGATAGCTTCTCTGTTGATTATTTCAGAAACCATTTAGCCGGGTTTATTGACACTTTACAGAACGAAGAGGTTTCAATTCTAAACGTTGATATCCCTGCGTTCGATTTGTTCAACAGCTACTTTGAAGATGAGAAGTATTATTACCAGACCTTTGTTGAAGGAATAATACTGGGAAATTATTCCTTTGATCTATATAAATCAGATAAAAAGAAAAGTAAGAAACTTGAAGTGTTTTTTCATGGCAGCAACATTAAGCTGATACACTCTGCAATTAAGACATCCTTAAATCTAATGGAAGGAGTCCTTTTCACTAAAGACCTTCAGAATGAACCCGGACTAAACTTAACGCCCGATATCCTTGCTAAAAGAATCAGTTCAAAACTAAAGAAGCAGGGAATTAAGATAAGAATATTTGATGAAAAGGAAATTCAGAAAAGAAAGATGGGAGGTCTTTGGGCTGTTGGTATGGGAAGTGATAATCCACCCAGGTTTATTATAATGGAATACAATGGGGCGCCTAAGAACAGTAAGAAACATAAGAAAATTGCTTTGGTAGGGAAGGGAATTACTTTTGATTCAGGCGGTATATCTCTAAAGCCGGCAGCGGATATGGGTGAAATGAAAGCTGATATGTCTGGTGCTGCTGCCGTGGCAGGTTCAATTCTGGCAGCCGCATTGGAAAAAATACCATTAAATATAATTGGAATAATACCTTCTGCAGAAAATATGCCTTCAGGTAAATCTGTAAGACCCGGAGATATTGTAAGGACAGCTTCCGGTAAAACAATCGAAGTGGATAACACAGATGCCGAGGGTAGAGTAGTACTGGCGGATGGACTTGATTTCGCTTCAAGAGAAGAACCCGATGTAATAATTGATCTTGCAACACTTACTGGTGCATGTGTTGTAGCTCTTGGAGAATTAGCCGCAGGATTGTTTACTAAAAACTTATACTCTTTCCTGTGAATTATACAATTCAGGAATGAAGACAAGCGAAAGAGTCTGGGCTATGCCAATGTGGGATGATTACAATCTACTGATTAAAAGTGATGTAGCCGATGTAAAGAATATCGGCGGTAGATGGGGCGGAGCAATTACTGCCGCGAAATTCCTTGAAAAGTTTGTTGATAAAAATATAACATGGGCTCATTTAGATATAGCGGGTCCGGCTACTTATAATAATTTTACGAATTACAGCAAAAAGTATATGACAGGATTCGGTGTAAGGCTATTGTTCGAATATCTGTCAAACAAAGTCTGAGAAGATTCTTCCGTCTTTGATCTCATATACTCTGTCAGCCAGTTTAACAAGATTAGCGTTGTGGGTTACTATAACAAAAGTCTTTTTGAATTTGTCCCGAAGGGAAACAATTAGTTCATGAACCGATTCACTATTTGAAGAATCAAGATTGCCAGTTGGTTCATCCGCAAATATAATAGCAGGATCATTTGCCAGGGCTCTTGCTACTGCAACTCTCTGTTGTTCGCCGCCCGATAATTCAGCAGGTTTATGAGTTAATCTGTCTGAAAGACCAACAATTTCTAATATCTCACTTGCTTTGGCAGTTGCCTTAGCTAAACTGGTTCCATTTATCATCTGGGGAATCGCTACATTCTCAACAGCGGTAAATTCAGGAAGCAGGTGATGGAACTGGAATACAAAACCAATATTCTTGTTCCTGAATTTTGCAAGTTTTTCATCAGACATAGTAAAGAGATTATTATCTTGTAAGAATACATCTCCTGTATCCGGTCTGTCCAATCCTCCCAAAATATGAAGCAGCGTACTTTTGCCTGCACCCGAAGCTCCGATAATAACCGATATCTTCTCTGATTCAATTTCAAGGGAAACAGATTTCAGTATATCAAGGTTAACTTTCTTTTCTGTCTGGAATGATTTTACAAGATTAACTGCTTTTAACATATTATTCCCATTTAATAGCTTCTAACTGATTTACTTTTGATGCGCGTTTAGCCGGAACCAGAGCTGCGAGTATTGATAACAACATTGAGATACCTGCTACAAAGAAGAAATCTGAAAATTTCACTAAAAGAGGAAGGGCATCAATTTTATATTGAGTAGGATCAAGAGGATATATTTTGAACTTTAACTGAAGGAAGCAAATGAAATATCCCAGGATTGAGCCGGCTATTGTTCCAATAATGCCAATTAATAATCCTTCAAACATAAAAATCTTTACGATTGATTTTTCGGTTGCACCCATTGATCTCAAGATTCCGATATCTCTTTTCTTTTCAATTACTGACATTGAGAGAGAACCAAGAATATTAAAAGAAGCAACAGCTATAATCAGTGATAATATTATATAAGCTGTCCACCTTTCAATTTCCATAACAGAATAAAGCTCCTTATGGAAATCAAACCAGGTATGCACAGTAAAATCATTATTATTTAATATTGTGGATATTTTTTCCTTCACTCTATTTGATTCATCGGAATTCTGAAGTCTGAAATCTATGCCCTGAATCCTTGTACCATATCCCAGAAGCCTTTGTGCAGGCGCAAGTGCGCTGAAAATATACTGAGCATCATATTCATTATTGTTGGATGCAAAGATTGCGCCGATGATAAACTTTTGCATTTTAGGCATGCCGGTTTCCGCTATTACATTTTCTATCCCTGAAGGGGAGATTAAAGTAACAGTATCACCGACAAGAGCTTCCAGCCTGTCTGCAAGTTTTAATCCTATAATTACAGTTGGAGTGCCGTTCATATCTTCAAAGCTATATCTTCCGAACAGATTTGAGACAGTGTCAATATTATTTTTAATATCATAAATTGTTTCACCGGCAGATCTGGTGATACCTTTAAGATTTATGACCTGAGTTTCTCTTCCTCTTAAAGCCAAAACTTTTCCACTTACAAATGGGGCATATCCCTTAATCTCATTCATTGAATCAAACTTTTCACGATATTCATTCATATCAAATTTAAGATCGGGGTTTATTATTTCAATTCTTACGTCCGGATCAAAGCTGATAAGGAAAGATTTTACCAGACTGCCGAAACCATTAAATACAGAAAGAACAACAATCAGAGCAGCCACTCCAATTGTAATTCCTGTAATAGAAAGGAAAGAGATTATAGTAATGAAATTAATCTTGTGCTTGGAAATTAAATAACGTTTTGCTATGAAGTTTTCAAATTTCATTAGTTAAACCGTATTGATGATATAGGACTTATACGGGATGCTATCAAACTAGGAATTACTGAAGCCAGAATGCTTAACAATAGTGTTAGTAGAGAAACTCCTGCGAAGACTGGCAAAGTAAGTTCAATTGGTACAGTTGACATAAAATATACAGAGGAGGGGAGAGTTATTATATTATACTTTAGCTGAATCTCCATTAATAAGAAGCCTAATATATTGCCAAATATAATTCCGATTAGTGCAAGCACTATTCCCTGTAAAAGGAATATTGTAATTATTTGCTTCCTGCGGGCACCTAAGGATTTTAATATTCCAATAGTGCTTGTCTTTTCAAGAACCATCATTAATAAAGTACCGATAATATTGAATACAGCAACTATAATAATAAGACCCAAAACAATAGGAATAGGTTTCTTCTGAAGTTCGATCCAGGTAAAAATATTCCTGTGCATTTGATAAATGGAAGCAGTTCTGTATGGATATCTTAATTTGGATCCAAGGTATTGGGTGAGACTATCAATTTTGGAAATATCTTTTAACTTCAGATCATAACCGGTAACATTATCTCCGATATTAAGGAGAGATTGAGCGGATTTAAGATTTATATAAGCAAAAGCATCATCATATTCAGCCATGCCGCTTTCAAAAATACCGGTGATTATAAAGTTCTTAACATTCGGCAGATTTTGAGGAGAGGGTATTTTATCATTGTTTAAAGTAAATATAGTTACTTTGTCACCGGGTTTTGCATAGATCTTATCGGCAAGTTTCTTACCGATTAAAATAGAAGACTCATTCTCAATATCCGGTTTACCGGCTACCATATGTTCTTTTACACCTTTCAGATTATTTTCGGGTAAGACGCCAATTACATTCATTCCTTCGGTTCCACGCCGGCTTGAGATTATGGCAAGACTTGACGCGTATGGATTTATTTCAGAAAGATCATTTCCTGCAAGTTTCTTTATCCTGGGTAAATCTACATGGTAATTTGGCAGGATATTGGAAATAGAGGTTAATTTTATATGTGAGTCAAAATCCATTACTTTGGTGGTAATGGTTTTTTCAAATCCTTTAAGAATGCTCAAAGCAATAATAAGTGTAGCTACTCCAAGGGCAATCCCCACAACAGAGATCACAGAGATAAAAGAAAAGAATCTGGAGTCTTTTTTAGAGAAAGTGAATCTTTTAGATATATATAGCGGAAAAAGCATCAGGTAGTTATTATTGATATTTGAAAGGGTAAAATAAATATTATAAAAGCCAATAAAAAATAAATCGTCAGAACGTTGTTTTTATTTTGATAAACATATATATTTGTCTCCTATTTAAAAAATGGAAATAAGGGGGAAATAAGCCCAAATTAGTTCATAGATTAGATAGAAAACATTCGGGGCGTAGCGTAGCCCGGTTCATCGCGCCTGCTTTGGGAGCAGGAGGTCGCAGGTTCGAATCCTGCCGCCCCGACAGAAGAGTTCTTTAAGTATTGAAAGGTAGATTAAGGCTATGTGCCCATAGCTCAATTGGATAGAGCAACAGCCTTCTAAGCTGTAGGTTAGTGGTTCGAGTCCACTTGGGCGTACAGAATTATTTCCAATCTTGTACATGGTGAGCGTAGCTCAGTTGGTTAGAGCACCAGGTTGTGGCCCTGGGGGTCATGGGTTCAATTCCCATCGCTTACCCAAAAGAAATTAAACACAAAAGTAATATTGGCCCCATCGTCTAGTGGTTAGGACATAGCCCTTTCACGGCTGTAACAGCGGTTCAAATCCGCTTGGGGTCACAAAGCTCATAGAAATATGGGCTTTTTGACTATTAAACTAAACATTTCTGTCTATTCCCAAATTATTGTACGCTGTTTTACGCCGTTTTACGCTTCTTTACGCTAAAACGGGCTGTTCTCCTTACCTTCTCCCGCTAATCTCCTACTATTCGCTTAATGTTCTCCTTTCGTTTTCTTCTTCCATACCAAAGCAGCTTAATCTTTCATTTTTAACCAAACATTTGGAAATTAAATAATTATTTATATAATTTTAAATATCTGATAGTTTGGTACTAATTGGTTTAATAAGCGCTCAAATATAATTCCTAAAAAACAATTGTTCTATTTATTTATTTCAGGGAGAAATAACTATGAAGCGTTCAATTTGTCTTCTGTTAGCAGTTGTGTTTGTTAGTTTGTTTAACGGGTGTGAGGGACCGGCGGGGCCTAATTTGAAAGGCGATATAATAGGTTATGCTGTTTTAATTGATAATAATGACAATTATTTAAAGGATAACAGTGAAATAATTGTATCAATTGACGGGACATTTATTTCGACAATAACTTCCTCAGATGGCCGCTTTGTACTTTCAAATGTTAATACGGGCACCTATTCAATATCTTTTAGCAAAGCGGGATACGGGACTATGAAGATAGTATCTTATCCATTTGTAGGAGGAGGGCAGGCTTATCTTGATCATGTATATTTATGTCAAATCCCAACTTATACTGTGACAGATTTATCCGCAGCAATTTCGTCAAGTGGCATTACCGTAAGTGGCAAAATTAATGGAGCATCATCTATTTATAGGCGAGCAGCTTTGTTTTTCTCTACATCAACAAATGTCTCATCGAATCCCCAAAATTATAGTAGTTATTTTCCAATTTATATGTACAATTCAGATAGTGCTTTCACTCAAAATCTATATAATATTTTTACAAGTAACAATTTTCACAGTGGGCAGACAATCTATTTAATTGCTTATGCAGGTCCAGATATTCAATATCTGGATTTGGCATCAGGTAAAACTATCTTTCCTTCGTTGAACCCGACACCTTCAAATGTGGTTAGCGTTGTAGTGCCATAATATTTTATTTCCTTTGAACCTTCGACCTGCTGATTTGGATTGAAGGTTCAAGGGTTATATCTTTTTATTGAGATTAACACTCAGAAACAATAAATTTAGGTATCCAAAACAAACAGGTGTTATAATATGTGGGTACGATTTAATTCAATTCTTGTTTTTCTATTCATAATTCTTTTTAACTCAGCAGGATTTTCGCAATTATTTCCTGTATTAGGAAATGATAGGGCACAAGATGATTTGGTATTTATCCCACAGAGATACATGATTTCGGTAGGATTTCATTTATAATTATGACTGATAATTTAGTTTTAACGCCAATAGGTAAAATTCATTCTGATCTGGTTTACAGGTATGAAACTCCCAGGCAGGGAGTACTGGCTGGGGGAAATATCTCATATATAGAACTGAAGCCGAAGATGAATTTTGAACAGGCAATAAAACATCTTGATGGTTTTGATAGAATATGGGTTATTTATCTTTTCCATTTGAATGAAAACTGGAAACCGATGGTTACACCGCCCAGGCACACCCGGAAAAAAGTTGGCGTATTTGCTACACGTTCACCCCATAGACCTAACCGTATTGGCATGAGCTGCGTGAAACTTGAAAAGATTGAAGGGTTAAAAATATATATATCTGAATCAGATATTCTGGATGGCTCTCCGGTTTTGGATATTAAACCATATCTTCCATATTCTGATTCATTTCCTGATTCTGCCACCGGCTGGGTAAAGAAAGAGTTTGAAGAAATTTATGAAGTTATATTTGAATCTAAATCTAAACTTCAATGTACCTGGCTAAAGGAAGAGGCAAATATAAATCTGGTTAATTTCGCTCGGCTGCAGCTTGAGTTTAACCCAACTGACTTATCACGAAAAAGAATTTCCATATCTGAAATCTACAATGGCAAAGAAACCCAATATATATTGGCTTATCGTACGTGGCGAATATTTTATTCAATCAATGAGATTGATAGGGAAGTTATTATTAAAGAAATACGCTCGGGGTATAATGTGGAAGAGTTGAAGGGAAAGGAAGATAAGTATAAAGATAAGCCTCTTCACAGGGCGTTTATTACAAGATTCAGGAGTGGTAAAAAGGTATGAGAGAGATTCTTCGCACTGGAATTACAAAATTATATTGCAGCAAGGTGATGAATTCCCTTGTCTTTTAATATTATATTATTTAAACCCAGGCATAAATGCCTGGGCTATAACGGAGGAGATTCTTTGTTCCGCTCAAATAATATGAGGGCATATTTGATCATTTTGTGCTTAATAAGTATGTTTAAGAATCATAGTTCAAGGAAATATATTTATTATGCTAACAAACTTATGGTAAGGTTAAAAACTAATTTATGAAAATATTGTCTATTCTGATTTTTGCCAATTTGGTAATATTTAGTCAGTTATCACCGCGGGGGACAGAAAAAGTAAAAAGGTACGATTTGAATATTATAACCACGGATAATATTATTCTTGATTGTACAAAATTTATTCCTGCTTCACCTAAGCCGCCTAAGGGGTGGCCCGTAATAATATATTGTCATGGATATGGTGATTCAAAGGAATCGGAACTTGCAACAGCAAAGGATCAGGCACAGTTTGGGTATGTTACTTTTGCTTACAGCATGAGAGGTCAGGGTTTTTCCACCGGATTATCGAACCTTATTTCAACAACTGAAATGAAAGATCTTTTCCAGGTCGTAGATTTTTTGAAAAAAGATACACTTACCGATTCTTCCAGAGTTTTAATTCTTGGTGCATCTCAGGGTGGGATTATCCCATTCATGGCGGCATGTAATGGTCTAAATGTTCTAACTGTTATGACCGATCTCGGTTCACCTGAATTTGCGTCGAGCTGGATTGAAAACGGATCCATTAAAATGACATTCTTCTGGAGTGTTGATTACGATACATCAATTGTCCGCTATGATGAAAGAGTGGTGAAATTAAGAGATTGGTCACTCTCAAATGAAAAGGGTGCCTGGGACAGTCTTTATACTAACCTTCCCCAAGGAAGAGATTATCTTGATAAAGTATCACAATGTAAAGTTCCAATTTTATTTACTAATGCGTGGCAGGACAGATTTTTCAATGCATCCGGTGCGATTCATGCTGCTTCAAAGTTAAAAGTTCCATTTATGGCATATATAGGCGCAGTAGATGGGCATGGTGCGGATACTTCAACAAATGAGAATAATTTTACTTCAACCATGGATAATAATTGGATGAAATTCTGGTTAAATACATCCCGGACAGGTTTTCCTGATTCAGCCATATATCAATTTGCGTCCTCACATTTACCGAAAATAAATAGTCAATGGTCATTCTCTCATTTCTCATCCAAAGTATGGCCTCCGGAAAATTATTTACCCCTGAAGCTTTATTTTCATCAAGGAAAGCTCATGGAAGAACCGGAATCCTCTCATGTAGATTCTTCTGGTTTCCGGAATTATGTTGTAGATACTGCTATTACGATGAGGCAGGCTATTAATGTTTCATTTAAGGGGGAATTGTTTAATTCAGCTTTTAGGAAGGATATGCTTGAATTTGAAACAGAGCCCCTTAAAACCAACCTTCAGTTTACGGGCGTACCAAAACTTAATTTATATTATTCTTCCTCTTCAGATGTTTGCCAATTTAACGCACAGATATGGGAAGTGACTCCGTCGGGAGATTCAGCTTTAGTTACCCGGATAAATTATACTGACAGATATGTTATTCCCGGTAAAATGAAGAACCAGGAAATAAGTGGTGCTGCTTATTCACATATTTTCAGGAAAGGCGACAGAATAAGGATAATTTTCACTAATCTAGATACTCAACCTTATGATTTATTTCTTTCATCAAATCCTTATGTTTTACCTGTTTTGAAAAACGGGTACAACACTATATATACAGGAGCCGATAATCAAACTTACCTTGAAATGCCGGTATATTCACCCACTGGAATATTTACAGGAGGGAAATCTAATAATGAGGCAAAAGGGACGAAGTAATAATCAGTAATTTTTAGAAATTGATTTCGGAGAATATATAAATGATTAATTATCTTGTTGTTTCAATTGGTGCTGCTCTTGGTGGAGGATTGCGATATTGGTTCTCGGGATTTGTTTACAAATTTCTCCCTGCCACTTTTCCATATGGCACATTAATAATTAATATAGCAGGTAGTTTTATACTTGGAATAGTGATGTTCTATTTGAATGAAAAAGAAATGATTAGTCATGAAGTTAGGTTATTTCTTACTGTAGGCTTCTGCGGTGGATTTACTACATTCTCAACATTTTCATATGAAACTATAAATCTTATTAAAGATGCCCAGTATATGGGGGCTGCATTTAATGTGTTTTTAAATGTTGCGCTTTCGTTGTTAGGTATATTTTTAGCATATATTATTTCAAGATAGTAGGAGGTAATTATGGAAATTAAAGGCGAAGCAAAATTATTAAGGATATTTATAGGCGAAGATGATCATCATGGTTCTATATCTCTTTATGAAAAAATTGTTTTGACAGCCAAGGAAAAAGGTATGGCTGGTGCAACTGTTTACAAGGGAATTATGAGTTTCGGCGGTACAAGCAGAATGATTCATACATCTAAAATTCTCCGTCTTTCTGAAGATCTTCCCTTAATAATAGAAATTGTTGATGAGGAAAAGAAAATTGATGAGTTTTTGCCAATCTTAAATTTAATTTTTGATGAAGCAAATTGCGGTGGTTTGATAACTATGGAAAAGGCGCAAATTATTAAATATAAGGCCATCCATAAGTGACTCATCTAGTAGATTTTTTAAAGTTTAATTCATATCCGACGTTCCTAAAGGTTGTGGTTTCAAAGGATTAGGGGATTTTTCTAACGCTCCTAAATATAATAATTAGTGCAGCGACCAGGAACGAATTCAGAATAATAATTGGAACAAGCTTGAAGAAGGCGGGGTTTAATATGTATATTGATTATAGTTTCCCGGGTTATGGTGTTATATCAGGAGGATTAGGACGACTTTTATAATTGTTTTAATCATTACAGTATTTGTAATAAGTATAATTTTATTTAAGTTATGACTTAAAATTTTCTAAAATTATTGATAAAATATTACTAATTTTAGTTTATAGATATTATCTCAATTATGATATTTAAAATTGTAGACCAGGTGTCCTTCTTTTTATGATCTAATTAAGAGAAATTAATCAATCAAAAACTAACGGAGTCATACTGTGAGTAACAAAAATCAGTTCAGAGCAATGTTTACGGGGTTTGCAGCAGTCGCAATACCTATAATTTTTGTTGTTTGTATTTTACTATATAAATTTGTTCTTGGAAACCCTGCTAATTTTGAAGGTGGAAATCCAATCAACCACCCACTTCCAGGAAACATTTTAGGAATAGTATTTAAAGGCGGTATAATCGTACCAATTTTAATGACACTTTTATTAATGGTTTTAACCTTTTCACTCGAAAGGTTTATTACAATTAACAGAGCAAAAGGCAAGGGAAGAGTAAACAGTTTTGTTGCCAGAGTTCACGTTGATCTTTCAAGCAAAAATCTTGAAAATGCAATGAATGAATGCGACAAACAGAGAGGGTCAGTAGCTAACGTAATTAAAGCCGGACTTCTTAAATACAAAGAGATGATACCTGAGAAGGGATTGAACAGAGATCAGAAAGTAATTGCTATTAAACAAGAAATTGAAGAAGCTACTTCTCTTGAATTACCTATGTTGGAGCAGAACTTAGTTATTATTGCTACAATCGCTTCAATTGCAACACTTATGGGCCTTTTAGGAACGGTAATTGGAATGATCAAAGCGTTCTCAGCTTTGGCAACTGCCGGTGCACCTGATGCAGTTCAGCTTGCTAATGGTATTTCTGAAGCTCTTATTAATACTGCTCTTGGAATTGGTACCTCAGCACTTGCGATTATATTTTATAACTATTTTACAACTAAAATAGATAAGCTTACTTACAGCATAGATGAAGCCGGTGTTGCAATAGTGCAGAACTTTGCAGCAAATTATAACTAATTTAATTTAAGAGCTATAAAATGCCAAAAGTAAAAGTCCCTAGAAAAAGTACAAACGTAGACATGACGGCGATGTGTGACGTAGCTTTTCTTCTGTTAACATTTTTCATGCTGACAACCCAATTCAAGGCTGATGAACCGGTTACAGTATCAATACCAAAATCTATTTCCGATATAAAGTTACCTGATAACAATATAATGTCTATTACGATAACTAAAGACGGGAAAGTATTTTATGGTGTTGATGGACAATTTAACAGGGAAAAACTACTTAAGAAAATAAGCGATAAGTATAAGATTGAATTTACTGAAGATGAAGCTCATGCTTTCTCGCTTACTTCAGCTTTCGGTGTTCCTATTCAGAAACTTAAAGTTTTTCTTGATATGACACCTTTGGAAAGACAGAACATAAAGCAGCCCGGTATTCCAATTGATTCTACTAACAACGAACTCGCAGACTGGGTTATGCAAGGCAGATTAGCAAATCCTCAATACAGTATTGCGATCCGCGGTGATGGAGATTGTCCTTATCCTACTGTAAAAAAGGTAATTGCTACACTTCAGGCAAAGAATGTGAATAAGTTTAATCTTATCACAAATCTTGAAGTTAAACCAAAAATTTGAAAGGAATTAAAAAATGGCTGAACTAGACACCTCGAAAGGCGGCGGAGGTCATAAAAAAGGTAAAGGCAAGAAGAGAACTAAAAAGGCTTCTACAAGAGTTGATTTAACTCCTATGGTAGATCTTGGATTTCTTCTGGTTACGTTTTTTATGTTGACCACGACTTTCAGCAAGCCTCAGACGATGGAAATAAATATGCCGGTGAAACCACCTCCAGGAGCCGAGGAAACTGAACAGAAAACTAAAGCATCTCAAACCTTGACAATTATTCTTGGTGACAATGATAAAGTTTTCTGGTTCAAAGGTACATCTGATACTGCTAATTTTAGCACTACTAATTATTCACCAAAAGGTCTCAGAAGTATTCTGGTTGATATAAATAAAACAACAAAAGATTTGGTCTGCATTATTAAACCAACAGAAAAATCAAATTATAGAAATGTTGTTGATGCTCTTGATGAAATGAGTATTATTGGCATTAAAAGATATGCACTTGTCAATGATTTTGACCCGCATGAAACCGAAAAAATTAAAAATTTATAATGGTAAAAGATTATGAGTGAAAAAACATTAAATATGATGGACATAACCGATATAATCTTTGCCAATAAAAACAAAGAATATGGCGCTTATGTACTGCGCAAAAAGTATAGCAAGTATGTTACCTGGTCAACAATATTAGGTACCATATTTTTCGTGCTTTGCCTTACCGGCCCAATGATAGTAAAATCATTGACTCCGAAAGAAGCTTTAGTCAAAAAGAAAGTGATAACACTTGATTATACACAACTATCGGAACCCCCTTCGCTTGATAAAGCTGCACCACCTCCTACTGTTGATGTGCCACCTCCATTGAAATCAACGATTGCGTTTCTTCCTCCTGTTGTAAAACCAGACGAACAAGTTAGTAATGATGTTGTTCCTACAGTGGAAGATCTTAAGAAAGTTGATCCCGGGGCAAAAACTCAGGAAGGTCAGGAAGGTGGAGTAGATTATAGTCTTATTGAAACACAGGAAAAGATTGTAGATGCGCCGAAGAAAGAGGAAGCTCAGGTATTTACTTATGTAGAGGAAATGCCAACTTTCCCAGGTGGTGAAGATGCATTCTATTCATATGTTGGGAAACAGATTCAATATCCAGAAATTGCAAAACGAGCAGGTGTTGAAGGTAAAGTTTATATTCAGTTTGTTGTAAGAACTGATGGTAAAGTAACTGATGTAACAGTGGCCAAAGGAATTGGTGCAGGCTGCGATGAAGAAGCTGTCAGGGTTGTTAGATCAATGCCTAACTGGAAGCCCGGTCGACAGAACGGACATCCAGTAAATGTGAAAATTTCAGTCCCGATAGTTTACAAACTCCAATAGGAATTAATTCCTTGTGGAGTGTTGGAAAAATATCAGGAATTCTCAGATCCTTAATTTATTTTACGGCAGGAACCTTTTTTTTGGTTTCTGCCGTATTTCCTTTGTTATACCAGAAAATAATAATCGGGGGCGGAACAATAATTTATGGAATTTACAGATTATATAAAACCTTTACTATAGAAAAAGACTCGGAAGAGGATAATGATGAATAAACTTATTTGGCTTAGTCTGCCCTTACTCATAATTTCCCTTTTTGCTTTTACCTCATGTAATCAGAATCAGAATGGCGAACCAGAAGATACTCCAACTTCGGGAAAGATTAACATTACAGTTGATGAAACATTTAAACCTATTTTAGATTCCGAAATTACGGTATTTGAAAGTATTTATAAGAATGCTACAATTAATGTTTCTTATAAACCTGAAGAGAAAGCTTTTGAGGATCTATTAAATGATAGTGCTCGAATTATAATTGTGAGCCGCGAACTTAGACCTGAAGAAAAAAAACATTTCGAAGATCTTAAGCTTTTTCCACGTATGACTAAAATAGCTTATGATGCTGTGGCTTTGTTGACAAATAATAATAATCCGGATTCACTATTTACTGACGATCAGGTTAAGAAAATTATTTCGGGAGAAATTAGTAATTGGAATCAACTGAACCCAAAATCACCTAAAGCTTCTATTCAGATTGTCTTTGATAATAAAAATTCGGGTACAGTAAGATATCTTAAAGAACATGCGGGTAATAACAACCTTGCCAAAAACAGTTCTGCTGCAAATACAAGTAATGATGTTATCGATTATGTTTCGAAAAACAAAAATGCATTAGGAGTTATTGGAGTAACCTGGGTAAGTGACCGGACTGATTCTACATTAATGTCTTTTATTAATAAAGTGCGAGTAGCTGAAGTATCTCCTCCTGACAGTTCTGAGGGGAAAGGGGATTATTATAAACCTTATCAGGCATATATAGCAACAAAGTATTACCCATTATGGAGAACTGTTTATATTATTAGCCGGGAAGCAAGGGCAGGATTGGGTACTGGATTTGCTAGTTTTGTAGCTGGTGATAAAGGGCAGAAATTAATATTAAAATCAGGACTTGTACCAGCAACTATGCCTGTTAGGTTAGTACAACTTAGGTAATCAGAATTTTC
Source organism: uncultured Ignavibacteriales bacterium (assembly GCA_963786395.1). Taxonomy (GTDB): domain Bacteria; phylum Bacteroidota; class Ignavibacteria; order Ignavibacteriales; family Ignavibacteriaceae; genus Fen-1301. The sequence continues at coordinate 25,260 of CAWAZD010000019.1, forward strand.
AATATAACTAAATAGGATTCACTGAGATCATGTCTAAAAAATTATTTCATCTTTCTTTTTATGCAATTTTATCACTGTTGGTTTTGTATACTTCTATACAGGCACAGTCAATAGATGATGGGAAAAAATTACTTAGAAACGAAAGTTTTATTAAAGCTGTAGAGACGTTTAAGGCTATTGCCACAAAGAGTAACTCTCCTGAAGCATGGTATTATCTTGGTGAATCCTATTTTCAAAAAGGTGTTCTTGATTCGGCCAAAATCGCATTCCAAAAGGGTATTGAAGTAAAAGCTGACTTTGGATTAAACTATGCAGGTCTTGCAAAAGTTCTTTTTAATTTAAAGGATATAACCGGCGGGGAAAAAAATATTGCACAAGCTCTTAAAATTGCCGATGAAAAGGATGTTAATCTCATCCAGGCTGTAGCTGAAGCTTATATTAACGGAGGAAAGAGACTTTTCAGTGAAAGCTAAAGAACTTTTGGATCAGGCAATAGCACTGACTAAAAAAGCCAAAAAGAAAGATAAAATGAACTTTATCCTTTTGGGTGATATGTATAATGTTGAAAATAATGGAAGCGCTGCAGTTGAAAATTATAAGAAAGGCATTGATATAGATTCTTCAGCTCAGGCTTTTGTGAGTATAGGGAAAATATTTGAAATAATTAAAAATTATGGTGAAGCTGAACTTTCCTATAACCAGGCAATGAAAGTTGATCCGACTTATTCCCGTGCATATAAAGGATTGGCTGAGCTTAAATATGCTCTCCGGCAATATGAACCTGCTATCGAAAATTGGAAAAAATATATTCAGTACTCGGAGGAGTCCTTTGCAAATACAAAAACACTTATTAATTATGTTTATTTGAGTAAGGATTATAAATCAGCTGCTGATTTGATCAATAATGTTTTACAACATGATCCGAAAAATACATACATGCTCCACATGCTTGCCTATTCTTATACTCAAATGAATGACTCTAAAGATGGAATCCCGGTTTTTGACAAATATTTCTCTACAGCTAAAGACAGTGAAATAATTATCTCTGACTATGAATATTATGCGAAACTTCTTGTTGATGTTAAGATGGATTCCCTAGCGGTAATTCAGCTCCAAAAAGCTGTTAAAATGGATACTTCAAGAGCTGATCTACATGGTAATATTGCAGCGGCTATGTTTTAAAATGAAAAACTTTGATTGTGTTATTAGCGAATATAACATAAAAAGAAAAATGACCGGAAACTTAACTCCCCAGGAATTACTATTTCTTGGAGAAGCTTATTATTTTAAGAATAATCTGACCATGGCTGATACTGATTTGCGAATTTAATTCAAGCTAAGCCGGACCTTATACTCGGATATATCTGGCAGAGCCAGAATGAATGCTTCGATAGACTCTACTTCAGAAAAAGGTCTTGCTAAACCCTTCTATGAAAAAATAATTTCCATGGCAACTGATACTGTTAAGTATAAAAGAGATCTGATAGATGCTTACCATTATCTTGGTTTTTATTATTATCTTCAGAAAGATGAATGCCAGGCAAAGAGTTACTATCAGAAAGTTTTACTACTACTACCTGATGATAAAGCATCCATTGAAGCTGTAAAGAAATTAAAATGTAAAGGATAAGACATAAGATTGATCTTCAAGCGAAAAGCCTGTTCCGACTAGTATCGGGGCAGGCTTTTTAATTTATTATCTGTCTGCAATTCTTAGATTACTTACTGAACTTTTTTTCCAGTGCTACTTTAACAATAGAAGGTACAAAATCACCTACATCACTATTAAGGCTTGCAAGATTCCGGATAATTGAGGAATTCAGATATGTATATTTTTCGTGTGGCATAAGAAATATTGTATTTATGTTTTTTGCAAGTTTCCTGTTCATTAGTGCCATTTGGAATTCAAATTCAAAATCACTTAATGCTCTTAACCCACGAATTATACCAACTGCTCCTACATTTTTTGCATGGTCTACAACAAGCCCGTCAAATGAATCAACCTCAACTTTTGGGTAAACCTTAACGCTTTCCCTTATAAAATCAACTCTTTCGTCGACTGTGAATAATGATGTTTTTGAAGGGTTGATGGCTACAGTTACTACAACACCATCAAATAAATCACATGCTCGTTGAATTATATCTATATGACCAAAAGTTATCGGGTCAAACGTACCGGGATATATTACTTTCCTCATTTTATTGCTCTTTGGAAGTTGTGATTCAAATTTATATAAAATTCTTTAATTCATACAGACAAGTATCCCCGATTATCTTAAATGGTTCTGTTTTAAAGTTGAGAATATCCTTTTGTTTTGTCTGAATAGATCTTTCAATAACAATTTCCCCGGATTCGGTAAGGAATTGGTTCTTAATCAGATTGTATACCACCCCATAAATATCATCCTTAAAAAAGGGAGGATCTGCCAAAATTAAATCATATTTATTATGATCAGAAAGCAGACTAAATTTAATTGCTTCCATTTTAAATATTCTGCAGACATTTTCAACTTCCAAGAGAATCGATATTTTCCTGTAAATTTTTATAGATAGGATAGTTTTTCTCGACAAAATGGATTTCCTCCGCTCCTCTACTTAAGCACTCTAGGCCAAGAGAACCGGATCCTGCGTAAAGATCAAGTACTTTTATACCCTGGAAATCAATTCTGTTATTAAGCAGATTAAATAATGTTTCGCGTACCCTGTCAGTAGTTGGCCTTATCAATTTAGAATCAGGGACTTTTATAAGCCTCCCTTTAAATTCTCCGGAGATAATTCGCATTCTCATTTGATTATATCTTATGCAAGACGGAGAGCAATTCCTGCCGCAGAGGCAAAAGAATTAAACCGCGTTGAATAGAATTTGTTTTGATAAAGACTGGCATCAGGTTTTATTTTTTCGAATGGATTATATTGTCTAAAGTTTATTCCTAATGCAACACTAAGACTTTTTACGAAAGAAGAAGAAATATTTTCACCTGTAATAAAAGCATTCTCAATAAAATTTCTGTTAATCCTAATATAATTATTTGCATTTATTTCATTCTGGAGGAGAGATACAATCTCACCAGCATCATTAAGGGGAATGGTTTTGAAATATACAGGTTTGCTGTCATAGGAAAAAATTACTGATAATATGTTATCATTGAAATATACACTTAGTACCAACCCTTTATCTATTTGGAGATTATTTACAAACAATGCACGATCGCCTGCAATGTGCACATTATCAATAAAACGAACTTTAAGCCTATTGTGCTCGCAAAAATTGTGAATAATTTGGAGATATTTTCTTTGAATAGCTATGACTAAGGCAGTTCCGGCTTCGGTTAAATTGTTTTTATCAATTTCTATATATTGTATAGCAAGATCATTTGTTGAAAGAAATGGGTAAACAATGGAGTATTCCCATCTGAATTCTTCAAGCAGGTCCTGGTTCAGAAGAGTATTATCAAAGGGTATCTGCATAATATGAAAGAGTTCTAAAGGAAGAGTAAATGAGGTAAGATTACTATTTAATGATTTTCTTATAAGAAGCTCATCAAATGCTCCTTGTAGCACAGACATTATCTTGGTTTCTTTATCATGTTCAAAATTCAATGTTTCGTTAAAATAAGCTTCGTCTACATTTTCAAGTTGGAATTGTCCTGATTTGTAATTGATTTCAACAACCTGAAGCTTTGAAGAGGAAATATTAAACCCGGCACGATTTTCCAATGAATTCATAAATTAAAGAATCTCCTAATTAACATATTAATTTCCCCAAAATGGACATTATTAAGATAATATACTAAATCTTATTCTGCCAATTTATTTTAAATAAAGATATTTGCTGATTTTCTGATACCTGACTTGTCCGATGCCTTTAATTTTCATAAGATCATTTAAAGATCCAAACTTTCCATTATTTCCCCTGAATGCAATTATATTTTCGGCTGTTTTTACCCCTATACCCTTTATTTTCATTAATTCCTCTTTGGTTGCAGAATTAAGGTTAATACTTTTTAAAGGGATATCTTTTTTAGCTGTTAATTCATTCGATCTGCCACTTAATTCAAGGACTTGTTTTTTTATTGTATCTGTTGATGAAGATCTCTCATCCAATGAATCATCCTGCCATGATTTAATAAGCAGGCTTTCCTCCTTAGAATAATCAAATTCTTTATAGGATGCTTCATTTCCTACTTTGATAAATTTAATATAAATAAATCCAGCCAGGAATAGCCCCAGCAGAAAAATTAATACTTTTATTTCAGTTTCTGTAAATCCCGATTTTCACAGACAGTTTCTTAAACATTTAAGAATCTTTTATTATTTTATAGCCCGAACCTTTTGAAGAAATTTTTATCATCAGTAGCACCGGTTTTAAATCCCGGCATTCCTGCTAATTCTTTTAATAATTCTTTTTCTTTAGAACTTATTTTTTTAGGGACATCAATATTGATTCTAACAATCTGATCTCCATATCCACCCTGGTTAAGATGTTTGATGCCTTTATTAGACATTTTTAACAATTTCCCGAACTGAGTACCCGGGTCAATTTTAAGTCTTGCCTTACCAGTTAGTGTGGGGGCATCAACATCAGTGCCCAGGATTGCTTCTGGGATACTGATATGAAGGTCATAAATAATATCATCTCCATCTCTTATAAAATATTCGTGCGGGATTTCATTAAAGATAACCTGAAGATCGCCAGCCGGCCCACCACGTTTACCCGAATGTCCTTCACCTCTTAATGTCATATAACTTTCATTGTATACGCCAGGAGGTACATTTATATTAACCTGAGTTTCAGATTGTGCTCTACCATCTCCCATGCATTTTTTGCACGGCTTATCTACTATAGTTCCTTCGCCATTACAATTAGAACATGTAGAAATATTTACAAACTGACCAAAAACTGATCTCGATACTGTTTTTACTTCGCCTGTTCCATGACAAGTAGGGCATGGTTTAGTTGCAGTTGAATCTTCAGCTCCGGAACCACTGCAAGAATCACATTTAATATATTTCTTAATTTTAATTTTCTTACTTGTACCGGCAGCAATTTCCTCAAGCGTAAGTTTCAATGTAACACGCAAATCAGAACCAGGTGTACCGTGGCTTCTACCTCTACCTCCTCTGGATCTTTGTGAGCCGCCAAAGAAATCATCAAATATTGTTGATCCTCCAGCTCCACCAAAAATGTCAGAAAAGTGTGAAAATATATCATTTACATCACTGAATCCCTGATTCCCAAAACCTGAGCCTCTTACTCCATCATGTCCGAATCGGTCATATCTGGCTTTTTTATCATCATCTGTTAATACTTCATAAGCTTCTGCAGCTTCTTTAAATTTATCTTCTGCTTCTTTGTTATCAGGATTTCTGTCAGGATGGAACTGCATAGCAAGTTTGCGATATGCCTTCTTTAATTCATCTTTGGAGGCGTTTCTTTCAACTCCTAATATTTCGTAATAATCTCGCTTTGTCATTTATTCCTTAAATAATATTTATCCATTATCTTCATTAACAATTACTTTTGCATGTCTGATTACTTTATCTTTATATAGATATCCACTTTCAAGTTCATCAATTACTGTGTGAGGCGGAATAGTTTCATCTTTCTGCTGCATTAATGCTTCATGATAATTAACATCAAAAGGCTTTCCTTTACTTTCAAATTTCTTTACACCCTGGTCGTCAAGAACCTTAACTAATTTATCAAAAATAAGTTTCATCCCGTCTTTAATTGAATCAATTTCTTTTGACCCCTCGATATGTTGAATTGATCTTTCAATATCATCGACTACAGGGAGAAGTTTAATTATAAATGCTTCAGCCGCATATTTCAGTAAATTAAGTTGATCGTTCTCTGTTCTTCTTTTGTAGTTTTCAAACTCCGCAGCTTTTCTAAGTAACCTATCCTTCAAATCTGAAATATCAGATTCAAGGATTTGAATTTTGTTACGCTCATTTTCTTCAAGCGACATGTTTTCTTTAATTTCTTGTTCTTTGTTATCAATGGGCTGTGCATTTTCGTTTTTCTTTGATTCATTATTATTATTCTTTTTATTCATTCATATCTCCTTTTATTTTTCAGTCTTTAATATTTCCGACATCATTTTTGCAACAAAGTCAACGATTGCAATAATTTTTGAATATTCCATCCTTTTAGGGCCAACAATTCCTAATGTTCCTGATATTTCGCCAAGTTGATATTTTTTGCTAATAAAACTATATTCATGCAACTTCTGATTTTGATTTTCACTTCCAATTGAGATGAACACACTCTCATCGTCTGCTGATTTTTCAAGGATATGGATGATTATTCCCTTATCTTCAATAAGCTCAATAACACTCTGGAAATTTTCAGGGTTTTCAAATTCAGGCTGCATAATAACATTTTTGGCTCCTGTTATATATGCCTTTTCAATACTTGCATCATCCTTAAAAATCTTATCAACTGAGTCAACAAATACTCTTATAATAGGCCGCTGGTCATCGTCAACATCAATATCCCGAAACCTTTCGTTTAAAAGTATCCCTTATTTCTTTAAGACTAAGCCCATTTAATCTTTCATTCAAAATCTGCTGCACGGATTCTATCTGGGAGGATTTAAGATCTGAATTCATTTCAAGGGTTAGAGTTTTAACCAGCCCTGACTTTATTGAAATAACGACAAGAATTCTTGATGAAGTTAACTGAACAATTTGGATTTTTTCGAATATACCGCTTTCTAGTTTCGGATAGGTTACACATGCTATCTGGTGGGTTATCGAACTTAGAAGAGAGGAAGTAATTTTAAGCAGTTCATCTGTGTCAAGATTATTAGATTCCAGGCTCTTATTAATCAAGTCCTATTTCCGAACCTTTTAATTTTTGCACATCCATCAGCGAATCCACATAAAACCGGTACCCTTTATCAGTCGGTACTCGTCCGGCAGAAGTATGCGGGTGGTTAATAAATCCCGAATCTTCAAGGTCAGACATGATATTCCTCACAGTAGCAGGGGAAAATCCTATGTCATACCTTTTAGTTATGTTTCTTGATCCAACAGGATTAGCAGTTAAGATAAACTGTTGAATAACATACCTAAGGATATTTTTTTCGCGATCGTTTAATTCTTTGTTAATCATTAAGTAAAAATAAATTTAAGTATCTAATATAGAAAAAAAATGAAATTTTATTAGGTTAAAAAGGGAAAACTATTCATTATACTCAAATAAAAAAGGGTTGTTTCATAAAAAAACCCGGCTTAGTGCCGGGTTTTTTATCATAAAATGATTAAGAATTACTTCATTAGAACCATTTTTTTTGTTTCACGGTAAGTAGCATTGCTATTAGTGGAGGATGCTTCTAATGTATAGAAATATATCCCTGATGATACGTTAGCACCTGTTTCATTGAAGTTAAATGTAACTTCGTGTGTCCCTGCTGCCTGCGAACCATTTACTAATATTTTTACCACTTGTCCGGTAATGTTGTAAATTGTTAATTTTACATTGCTATCAAAGGGTAAGGCAAATTTAATTACAGTACTAGGATTGAATGGATTCGGATAGTTCTGGAATAAAGTGTAGCTGGTTGGACCGCTATTCACATTTACAGATACTTGTTTTGAATAACTAATTTTCCCATCATAATCGATCTGTGATAGGCGGTAGACAAGCTTTCCATTAGCTACGACTTTATCTGTATAGGAATAATTGTTTAATTCGCTTGAAGTACCTTTTCCGGAAACAAATCCTATTTTAACCCAGGAATTGCCATTTGCTTTCTCAACATCAAATCCTTTATTATTGCTTTCAGTTGCTGTTTCCCACGTTAAATTAACAGTGCCATTGTTTGTAGCAGCCGTAAAGGATGTTAATTCAACCGGAGTACTTTGACCAAGAGCAGCTAAAGATTTTGTAAGAACGTCAAATGCAAATTTAGTATTGTGCATACCAAAGCTACCATCATTATTAATAAGTTGGTAATTCCAATACGCTTTCATTTGATTCTTTGATATAATTTGAGAATAATTTATTGTTCCATCAATGTTATGTGGAAGGGCTAAGGCTAATTTTGTTAAACAACCTTTTACTTCAGTCTGGATATCTTCAACTGTGCCATTTCCATCATAATCCATTGCCGCTTGCCAGTCAGAAAAATGAGTCATCGGACCATGGCAGTTTACGCATCCAACGGTATGATCATAATTAGTAGCATCATAATGCAAATTCCATGAGTGTCCTCCAACCTGATCTCTCATTACAGTACCGGTATCAGTTGTAGCAGCCATATGACAGTCAACGCAGGTATTTGCTATTGCATATTTATGTGAACCACTTAAATATGGTTTTGTATCAAATGCTGCTGCATTTTGACCTAATAAGTTGTCACCCTGAGTTCCATGATGAGGTCCCCATGAAGAGTTTACTGTTGTTGTTGTTGCAACTAAATTAACGTTATCTTTTCTTGCTTTATGGCAGTTTAAGCAGATATGACCATCTCCACCAAAATTACCATAATTATAACCATTGCCTAAAGTATCAGAAGCAGCCGGTTCTTTACGGAGTTCATGACCATTTGAGTTTCCATGAGGATCATGACAGGTTTGGCATGAAATACCATAATTTCCATTAGCTACAGTCCAGCCAACTGTATTTGTTGTTATGCCCTTTGTAAAATCAATAAATCCCTGAGCTATATGGCATCTCTGGCAGGAATTAAAAGTTGTACCCTGAGTATTTGAATTTTCCCATACTGCAGTTTTGTGGCCTGAATAATTCCACATTGTTCCAACATCATGTCTCCATGGAGCATCATGGCATGATTGGCAAACGCCGGCATCTAAAGAAATTGCAATTTTGGACACATCTTCAGTTGAAGCATGTTCTTTACCTGCACCATGACAACTTTCGCAGCCGATAGTTGCATAATTAACCAATTTAGAAAACTTCATTTTTATTGTATCCCAGCTTCCCGAATTTGCTGTCGCTGGATTCCAAACCCAGCCTAACTGCTGAGCAATGTCATCAAATCCACCATTATTAACAACTAAATGGTTATCTGAGCCAACTGTGTGGCAGGGGAAACAGCTAGATGTGTAATGCCCGCCAGCGGATGGTGGAATGTTGACTTCGGTTTTGAATAATGTTGCATGAGGTGTGTTTTGCCAGGTGGTAAATATTGCCTGAAATTCGGGCATTGATGCATGGCAGGTCATACATTGTGGCCAGATTGCAGCAACACCATCAAAATTACCAACACCTACAAAATAAGATGAGGTTATGGTGATTGAAGTATCATGTGAACCTGTAGAGGTTGCAATGTGCATGTTTACAACATAAGCACCATTGGTATCAGCTAAAAATTGAGCCCACTGATTTGCAAGAGTTGTTATAACGGATTTCGATCCATTTGGTTTGGATTGGAATGACCATGTTACACTTGTAATAGTAGACGTGTCGCCAAAATTTGATGGCGCTAAATAAGAATATGTTCCCTTGGCAACTGACGTTAGTCCAGGTGAAATGGAATTAGTTGTAAATTGGCTCAAGGAACCAGGAGTAACGGCTTTAGTCAATATTTTGCCTCTGGGAGCGGCAAAACTGACTGAAGTGAGTGCGAAAAGCACAAGCATCATAAAGTAGCAAATTTTGTTCATATTTATTGAACCCGAAAATGTTATAAAATACGAATCCGTCATACCAATTTGTGTTCCACCAATGACTCACTTATTATGTTGAATTTTTCATTAGTTTGAATGCTTAAGTGCAAACATTTTCCGATATTTAAGAAATACACTATAATTTTTTTTCACAGTTGGGATTTTAATTTACACCATAAAAACATATGTAGAAATATTACACACTGGGACAAGGAAAACTTATACTGGAATTCACTACAGATCATTGTTAAATAATCCTAATTATTGTAAATTTTGTTTTATATAAAAACCATTTGGAGCCTTTTTGGAAAACTCTTATAAAAAAGCTGGCGTTGATATTGAAGCCGGGGAAGAGACTGTTAAAAGGATTAAATCATTAGCAAAATCTACCTTCACTAAAGGCGTTTTGTCAGATATTGGTATGTTCGGAGCCTTCTTTCAACCGGATTTTAGTAATTATAATAATCCGGTTCTTGTTTCAAGTGTTGATGGAGTGGGAACTAAATTGAAAATTGCATTTCTCGCAGACAAACATGAAACTGTTGGACAAGATTTAGTCAATCATTGCGTCAATGATATTGCTGTTTGCGGGGCAAAACCGCTTTTCTTTCTTGATTATCTTGCTTTTGGGAAATTAAACCCTCTCAAAGCTGAAATGATAATTTCAGGATTTGCTAAAGCATGTAAAGAAAATGGTTGCGCTCTGATTGGCGGAGAAACTGCTGAAATGCCAGGAATTTATGAAGGAAATGAATATGATATGTCCGGGACAATAGTTGGAGTTGTTGATAAAACAAAACATAATTGAAGGTAAAAATATAAATAAAGGAGATATTTTAATAGGATTCCCCTCAAATGGTCTGCATACTAATGGATATTCCCTTGCAAGGTCGGTCTTGTTTCCCCGTTTTACCCTCAATGAAAAACTAACTTCGGGTAATACACTTGGTGAAGAACTTCTTCAAATTCATAAATCCTACTTGAAGGTGATTTCTCTGCTGATTGGCAATATGGAAATTAAAGGTCTTTCCCATATAACCGGCGGCGGAATTATTGGAAATACAAAAAGAATTATTCCTGAAGGACTTTCCTTAAAAATTGAATGGGGAAATTGGAAAGTTCCACCTTTATTCAAACTTATTCAGGATACCGGAAATATAAGTGATGAAGAAATGAGGAAAGTATTTAACCTGGGTATAGGCTTGGTTGCCGTCGTAAGTAAAAATGATGAATATGAACTTTTTAGATTATCCCGCGATTTAGGTGAAACTCCTGTAACTATTGGTGAAGTGGTTTAATTTAAACCTACAATTCCGTTGATTTATTTGGTATTTTAACATTTCAAGTAATTAATTATTATTAATCTAATTGTTATTCTAACTGCTCTGTATAAGGAGATTTTATGTTCATCGATACTCATTCACATCTTTTTGCTCCTGAATTTGGAGATGATCTGGATAGTGTAATTGATAATGCAAAATCTAATGGAGTGGATTATATTATTGTTCCCGCAACTGATCTGGAATCCTCAAAAAAAGTAATTGAGTTAACTGAAAAATATGATCTTATTTATGGTAGCATAGGCATACATCCTCATGAAACTAAAAACTGGGATACCTCCCTTATTAATAATCTGGAAGAACTCTCAAAGAATAATAAAATAGTTGCTATTGGTGAAATTGGACTCGATTATTATTATGATTTTTCTCCTAAGGAAAAACAGATTGAAGCTCTAAAAGCACAGCTTGACTTAGCACTTAAACTTAATTTGCCCGTAATATTACATAACAGGGAAGCGGACGAAGACATGATGGCTATTCTAAAATCTTATGCCGGTACAGGTCTTCGTGCCCAGCTTCATTGTTACAGCAGTACTCTTGAAAATGCCCGGGATCTCTTTCAGATGCATCATTTAATTTCGTTTACAGGCAACATTACTTTTAATAAAATGGAGAATCTGCGCCAGATTATTTCAAATACAAGTCTTGACCATATTCTCCTCGAAACAGATTCCCCATATATGGCTCCGGTTCCTTTCAGAGGTAAAAGAAATGAACCTGCACATGTTAAGATAGTTGCGGAAAAAATAGCAGAACTTCATAAAATAACTGTTGAAGAAGTCGGTATAGTAACTTCCTTTAATGCTTTTAAGTTGTTTGGTATCGGCGGTAAAAAAGATATTGTCTATACCTATAAGATTCATAATTCATTATATATTAACATTACAAACAGGTGTAATGCCGACTGCGTTTTCTGTAATAGAAAAACTGCTCCTATTGTTGCAGGATATAACCTTCAAATGACTAAAAGTGACGAACCGCCAGCAGAAATTTATATCAGTGAGATAGGTGACCCGAAACAGTATGATGAAATAGTTTTCTGTGGATTTGGGGAACCTACTATAAGATGGGATGTTGTTAAAAAAATTGCAAAGTATGTTAAGGATAATGGCGGCAGGACAAGACTAAATACTAATGGACACGGAAACTATATTAACAAAAAAGATATTACTGCCGAATTAAATCACTTAATTGATGTTGTTTCTATCAGTCTAAATGCAGTTGACCCGAGACAGTATGCTGAAGTTATGCATCTTGATTCAATGTTCTTCAATGAAATGATTAATTTTGCAAAGCAGGCAAAGCTCTATGTTGAGAAAGTTGTAATGACGGTTGTATCAATAAGTTCGGTTAACATCGAAAGAGCAAGAGTGATTGCAGAGCAAAAGGTTGGTGCTGAATTCCGCGTCAGACCATATTTTTAAGAAAGTACCTTCCAGTCAAGAGGGGATAGTACAACTACAAACTCACCTTTTGTTACTTTCTCACCGAATGAAGCCAATATTTCAGAAGCTGTGCCTCTCCATGTTTCTTCAAATTTCTTGGTTAGTTCCCGGCAAACGACCAGAAACCTTTCCGGCATGTATGTGTTTAACTCAGTCAGAAGCTTCTCAATCCTATATGTTGATTCATACAAAACAACTGTTCTTTCCTCATGACTTAATTGTTCCAGTTTCTTCTGTCTTCCTTTTTTCTGAGGAATGAAACCCTCAAAAACAAATGAGTTTGTCGGAAGACCACTTATAGTTAAAGCAGTAATTAAAGCTGAAGGACCGGGAACAGGCACAACATCAATCCTTTTTTCTATTGCTGCTGAAATAAGTCTTACACCCGGATCAGATATTCCAGGCGTTCCTGCGTCCGATATCAGTGCACATGAAGCTCCTGATTCAATTCTTTCAAGTATACCCGCAATCCGGTGAGTTTCATTTACTGCGTTCAATGACATAAGTTCTTTCCTTATTTCATAATGATTAAGCAGTACTGAAGCAACACGTGTATCTTCGCAGGCAATAAAATCAGCTTCCCTTAAAACCTCAACAGCCCTGAAGGAGATGTCCTTAAGGTTACCGATTGGAGTACTAACAACAAAAAGTTTATTATTCATTCGTTTTAAAATGATAACGGCTCCACTGTGGAGCCGTTATCAGCAAGTAGTGTAATTAATTAATTATTTGTACCCAGTAAATAAAGAACATTTCTGATAACTTTCAAGCCCTTGTCAAGAATATCTTTGGAAATATTTAATGCTGGTCTGAAACGGATTGATTTTTCACCGCATCCCAGTATAAGTACTTTTTCGTTGTAACATAATTCCTTAAACCGGTTTCTTGTCTTTGCATCAGCAAAATCAAATGAACACATTAATCCAAGGCCTCTTGCATTGGATATCAGGTTTGGGAACTCTGCCTGAAGGTTCAATAGATTCTCTAATAAATAATTTCCCATAATCCTTGAATTCTCTACAAGGTTTTCTTCTTCAATTATCCTGAGGAAATGTTTTGCTCTAACCATATCTGTAAGGTCTGAGCCCCAGGTGGAATTTATGCGGCTGGATACCTTAAAACAATGGTCATCTACCTGATCAACTATATCAGTTACCATTATTCCGCAGACATTCGTTTTCTTTCCAAAAGCCATAATATCAGGTTTCACATAATGTTGATGAGCCCACATCTTTCCGGTTAACCCTACACCTGTCTGAACTTCGTCATACATCATCAGTATTTCATTTTCATTTGTTATGTCACGTAGTTTCTCATGGAATTCTTTTCTGAAGAAATTATCTCCACCCTCACCTTGTATAGGTTCAAGAATTAGAACTGCTATATCATCCTTATTTGCTCTTATAGCGCGGTTAATCTCATCTATTGCTTTTTCCTCAAGATCCTTAATCTTCCCTATATTTTCATTTACAGGGAATGTAATCTTCGGATTCGTAATCCTTGGCCAGTCAAATTTGGGGAAGTGCTTTATTTTATTCGGTTCAGTATTTGTTAACGATAGTGTGTAACCGCTCCTCCCATGAAACGCCTGTTGAAAGTGAATAACCTTATGCCCCCTTTCTTCTTTATACCCCTTAGCAAAATTCTTTCTTACCTTCCAGTCAAATGCTACTTTTAATCCGTTCTCTACAGCAAGCGTTCCTGTGGAAATCAGGAAAAGGTATTTCATATAATCCGGTTTTGCTATCCGGGCAAACGTTTCAACAAAATCAGCCATATAAGTTGTATATATATCAGAGTTGGATGGTTTGTTTGTTGCCGATATTAAAATTTCTTTCTGAACTTCCGGTAATAACATTTGGGGATGGTTCATCCCTAAAGGAGATGAAGCAAAAAATGTGAAGAAATCGATATAACTGTCGCCGTTTCTCTGGTCAACAATTACCGAACCCTGGCTTTTTTCAAGATCAAGAACAAAATCGAACCCGTCTACAAACATATGCTTTCTTAAAGTATCATGAACGGCTGAGGCTTGTAATTTAATATTTTCATTGTTAAGAACTTCATCTTCACGTATTATAGTTAAACCCATAACAGACTCCAGGGAATTTAATTGATTAATAATAATTTTTTAGGGAATGAACAGAGAAGATGAAACTTAATATACGTTTTCGAAGCGGGAGCTGAGGAAGCTCTTTAAAGATTTGAATCCGGTTATTTTATGGAAGTCATTATGTAACATGATATTCATATTTTGATACTATAATTTATATATTATTGACACATAAAACAATCTATTTTTTAATATAAATAACCTCTTTTGCTGTCAATCATCGTGGCCCAATAATTAATCTCAATTAACTCCTAAGTATGAGATAAGTATGAGAGAAGCGGGAGAAGGTAAGGAGAAGAGGCCGTTTTAGCGTAAAACAGCGTAAAGAAGCGTAAAACAGCGTAAAGAAATTTTGAAATAGGTGAGAGGCTTTATGAACAGTTTTTAATGAAGAACGTTAAAACTTGATTACTTTTATAATAAATAATCTATAAAATTTATTCCATTTTGTCAAATATTGTCAATAGACTCGAAAGTAATTGTAATAACTCCTTAGAAATGTCATAGATACGACTCGATAGAAATGTCAGTAAAAAACTAACTTTAGTGGAATCTAAAATTCCCCCTTATTGCTCAACATCCTAAAAAGTGGTAAATTTGAGTAATAATTAAAGGACAATCAATGGATTTCTTAGCCAAACTCGGAATTAAAGAAAAGAACTTCGGCGCTTCTACTGGTACAAAGTGGTTCGAATCTAAAGATCAGGGTGAACTGAAAATTTATTCTCCCACTAACGGTAAGTTTATAGCCTCTGTATTCCAGGCTTCTCCTGAAGATTATGAGAAATTAATAAAAAAGGGACAGGAATCATTCCTTTCCTGGAGGAAAATCCCCGCTCCTAAAAGAGGCGAAATTGTCAGGCAGATCGGTCTGAAATTAAGAGAATATAAAAAACCATTAGGCACCCTTGTTTCTTATGAAATGGGAAAATCATTACAGGAAGGTATGGGTGAAGTTCAGGAAATGATTGATATTTGCGATTTCTCCGTAGGACAATCAAGACAACTTTATGGTTTTACTATGCACTCCGAAAGACCAAGTCACAGGATGTACGATCAATATCATCCACTCGGAATTGTTGGTATTGTATCGGCTTTCAATTTCCCGGTAGCTGTTTGGTCGTGGAATGCTATGCTTGCAGCAGTTTGCGGAGATGTTAATATATGGAAACCTTCTTCTAAAGTACCCTTGTCAGCTATTGCAGTCCAGAATATTATCGGTCAGGTTATTAAAGAGAACAATCTTCCTGAAGGTATCTTTTCTCTCATTATAGGGAAAGGATCTACAATTGGCGAAAGGATGCTAAATGATAAAAGAGTTCCTCTGATATCACTTACTGGATCAACAAAAGTAGGGAAGCATGCCGCTGAAATTATTGCTTCGAGATTCGGGAAATCAATCCTTGAACTCGGTGGTAATAATGGAATAATTATGACTCCCGATGCTGATTTGAAAATGGCAGTCCCTGCTGTAGTATTCGGCGCGGTTGGTACATGCGGTCAAAGATGTACATCAACAAGAAGACTCATTATTCATGAATCCATATTTGATAAAGTTAAAGATGTTGTAGTTAATGCTTACCAGGGATTAAAGATTGGCGATCCCCTTGACGAAAAGAATCATGTAGGACCGCTTATTGATAAAGAAGCAGTTGCACAGTTTACCGCGGCTCTTGAAAATTTACAGAAGAGAAGGTGGCAAGGTATTATATGGCGGTGAAGTATTAAAAGGACCCGGATACGAATCAGGGACTTATGTTGTTCCGGCAATCTGCGAAGCTAAAAATGATTATGAAATTGTACAGGAAGAAACCTTTGCACCGATTCTTTATTTAATTAAGTACTCCGGCGGAGTGGATGATGCAATTGCTATCCATAATAATGTTGTGCAGGGATTATCTTCAGCTATATTCACAAATAACATGAGAGAAGCAGAACAATTCCTTTCAGCCTGGGGGAGTGACTGCGGTATTGCAAATGTGAATATCGGAACATCCGGTGCTGAGATCGGTGGAGCTTTCGGTGGCGAAAAAGAAACCGGTGGCGGCAGAGAATCAGGTTCCGATGCCTGGAAATCTTACATGAGAAGACAGTCCAACACAATAAATTACGGAACTGATCTGCCTCTTGCACAAGGAATTAAATTTAACATTTGATTTTGATGTTTTTCTTAAGTGAAGAATGTGTGCCTATTTGTCATCCCTGCGAAAGCAGGGATCCCATGGTTTGTTCATAACTCCAATTTGTCATTCTGAATGCGTGTCCGACTCTGCGTAGTGGAGTGAAGAATCTCCTCTTTGAAGGACAACTATTTGAATGGAAACCATAATTATATTATCTTTCCGTTCCAAATTATGAAGTCATTCACGTATTGGATTTGTCATTCCCGCGAAGGCGGGAATCCATGCAGCGAATTTGTCATTCCGTCCCGATGGATCGGGAGGAATCTCATGATTTAATAGAAATATTAGTAATGCACCCGTAGCTCAATTGGATAGAGCGTCTGACTACGGATCAGGAGGTTGAGGGTTCGATTCCTTCCGGGTGTACAAAAGAAAGCCTGCAAAGTATGCAGGCTTTCTTATTTTAAATATTGTTCAATAACAGCCATATCCAAAATACAATTAGATCCCCTATAAATTATATCCCTCTACCGGCGTTTTAGCTTATTTAATGCTGCCCTTTATTCCTTTGGTTTAGTTAATAGTTCAAACATGAGAGTTTAGAATAGATTTTAAAATGTACTTTAAACACCCGTTCTGTCTTAGTTCTGTGTTGTTTCCGTGTTAGTTCGGTGTCCCATGCAGGCGTAATTTTTAGAAGTTCAGAGGTAAACTTTCGTTTCTTAAATTATCAATAAAAAGTAAGCCTCTAATATTAATACACCCCTTTTCCGGTTTTTGATCATTTTTGAGAGCAAAAAAAAGTAGCCCTCTACTAGTTATACATCATTACCCCTGTTTTCATGCATGGATAAGCTTTTACTTATCTTATCAATACCATTTTCTTTACTTGTACAAATGCACCGGCTTCTATCTTATAGAAATATACTCCGCTTGGAAGATTATCCGCTGTGAATTTAACAGAATGTTTCCCTGACTCACCATATTGAATTGCAAAGGAATTAACCATATCCCCAAGGGCATTATATATTTTAAATTTAACACTACCCGGGTCCTTAATAGTAAAATCAATATTAGTGGAAGGATTAAAAGGATTTGGGTAATTCTGTAACAATTCATAACTGTTTAATGAAATTGGATCGACAGAATCCGGTGAGGTTAAATCAAATTTCATATAGTTCAGATTATATCCGCCTGCTATGAAATTAATCTGGAAAGTATGGCTTCCTTTTATAAGATGTAATCCACTTACAGTTGAATTCCCCCATTTCTGCCATCCACCAGTGGATGGGATTGAAATAACTGAACTAAATGATAAATCATCCAATTTATATTGAAGAGTTCCCCCGGCGCTGTTTGCTGCTGCACGGAAGGTAATTGAATATATTCCTGACTGCTTTACATCTATTGTGTATTTCAAAAACTCCGATCCGTTTATCCAACCTACATTATAGCCATTAGTTACCAAATCACTACATGGTTCAATATCAACATTATCATTCCTGTATGCTCCGCCTGAATTATTTACATCTAAATCCTGATAAGCAAACCCTGACCTTCCCAAATCATAATCACTTGCGTATACGATTCCAGGTATAGCATTTGGTTTAAATGGAATTGTTACATAAGTACCTGGCTGCCTGATTAAAGCATCTATCACATTCTGATTAAACACACAATTCTGAAGTAATAAATTATCTGCTAGTTTTGTAAAAGCGTCTATACACGTTGCACTTGAAGGTTTTGAACCTGTACCTTTCCAATAATTAAGCACAGCATCGTATTCTGCAGGTTTCTTAATAAGGAAAAAACCAGAAACAGATTCTATCTTTTTAAGTGTCCACCATGACCAGCTTATGTTGTTCTGTTCAACCAAAGCAACTGCCTCTGTACACCATTGATTGTTATTTTCACCTGACTCGCCAAGCCATAAAGGCCGGTTAGTTGAATTTCTGATATCAATATATCCCTGAATTGAACCAATTGTGTTATCGTTCCAGTATTTGTGAAAACTGTAAACCATATTGTTGTCCCAGGCTGGAGTTAATCCGGTAAAATCATTTGCCCACTGATTCCCTTCAATATAAATAATATGGTTCGGGTCTACACTCCTTATTGCATTCGTAATTTTAATGTATAAACTGCGGAGGGCAGTATTATTTGGTAAATTCCATACAGTTTCATTTAGCAGATCATAACCCCCGATCCATTTTCGTGTAGAATACCTCTGTGCAAGTTTTTTCCAGAGTTCTACTGTTCTGTTCTGATTACTTGTATCCTGCCATAAGGAAGGGTAGTTTGAATCATAGTCGCTTATATTTGCGCTATTCTGTCCACCAAACGCACAATGAAGATCCAGTATCAAATAAATGTGGTTGTCTTCGCATTGCTGGAGTAAACTGTCAATTAATACAAACCCTGATTCAGTATAAACATAGGGTGAGTCTTTGGGGCTTAATAAATTATAATGCATAGGAAGACGCACAGAATTGAATCCGAGCGAAGCTATCATTTCAATGTCCTTCCTGGTTACAAAATTAGCTCTGTATTTGTCAAAAAATTTATTGGTTTCATCAGTACCGATCAGTGATTCTATTTTATTCCTGATTTCTGTTGGTGAGTTTGCAAATCCATCTGTCTGCAGCATATATCCTTCAGGTACAAGCCATCCGCCTAATCCGATACCTTTTAAAATAATTGCACTCCCATTGGGGTCACTGATTGATTTATTAAAAACATGAAGATATGATTGGGAGAATGTGGGAATCGTTAAAAAAAGAAGAGCAGAAATAATAAAGAATCTTCTTATATGCATTGAATTGAACTCCATTTGAAACAATAAACAGTAATTTCCATAGGATAATACGCAAAAATCAAGCCGATTGAGACATGATATTCTACCGGAAAATTATTCCTAAAGGTAAAAATAATTATTTATTTAATAAAACATTTTATTAAAGTGATAATTATAAATGGACTAATGGTTTCTGGAAGGATAGGGGGGATGAAAAAAATTACTTCTCAGTGCTGTAATAAATAAAACTATTGGCTTGAATATTGTGTAAATCTCATACTTTAATAATTATTTGAACCAATGAGAATGATTTATGAATAAAGCCGTTATTAATTTAAGCATCATCTTATTTGCATTTTTATGCATAGTTTCTTTATCATTTTCACCCCCATTAAATTACAAAGGGGCAAAGAAATTAAATGATTTCAATGTAATAAAAAAAGTTGAATGGGCTAAACCTGGCGGTTTTAGTCTCACTATGGATATTTATACACCCAAATCAGGTAAGACTAAATATCCTGTGCTAATTGTTTTCCATGGCGGCGGCTGGCTAATAAATAATAATTCAGTAATGGATAGTATGTCAACTTATATTGTCCAACATGGGGAGTATGTGGTTTGCAATGTTAACTATCGGTTACTCGGTGATAATAACAATTTAGTTACAATGAATCAAATGATCGAAGATGCGATGGGAGCAGTTTTATGGATTAAAGAACATATTTCTAAATATGGAGGCGATAGCGAAAAGATTGTTGTAACAGGGGATAGCGCAGGTGGTCATCTGGCGGCAATGGTATTTCTGGGAAGCAATAAATTGGAAAGTGATGGTTTCGATGGTCCTTCTTTAGGATTTAGACCGACTTATCTGCCTCCCGGTAAAACTCCTGAATATGTTAAATCAGAAAAAACTCTCGACGTGCAGGGGGCAATTCTAAGTTATCCCGCTCTTGATATTTATAGCACATGTCTCGGAGGTTTTGAAAAGCAGGATAATTTTTTCTGGAAAATGGCTGGTAAAAATGCGAGGGGTATTTTTCTTGATACTATAAATGTAAAGAATAATCCTGAATACTATAAAGCTGTTTCACCATTATATAATATACCTAACGCTACTGAACGTTTATTACCGCCGCAGTTTTGTATGGTGGGTTCAAATGATAACCTTATAACTCCTGCTTCAGTTCAGAGCTATGCAAATCAAGTTATTAGTGCCGGGCATAAAGTGCAAGTGTGGGTTCATGAAGGAAGGCCTCACGCATATCTCGATTCCTGGAAAAATCAGTATCTGGGTACCGATTTTAGAAAGGATGCTCCTCCTGCTCTTGATAAAATGATTGAGTTTATGGATAGTCTTTTTTGGTAATTTACGTTCTTATTATTTTAATAATTAATTGGAATTGTTTTTCTTCATTACGAGTTAAATTAGCATTTATCTGTTAGCATGATAATTGAGGAATCATTAATTTAATAAATGACATTATTATCATTTTAGTGGAATTGTTAATTGGTTCATCATATCAGAATTTTAACATTATTAATCTTTCTCAGTGTTTTTCCGGGATGTAAAGATAAATCTTCTCCTCCAACAAGTAATGATAACCCTGCACCTATTCAAAATAGAAGTGCTAAACGGGGAATTGCTTATAACCTGACTGCTGATGCGGATCTTGCAGCCCTTTCAAAAAGTGTTAATTGGTGGTATAATTGGGGATTATCTACCGGCGCTCCGGTTAATTATAATACAACCTACGGAATGGAATTCATTCCAATGCTTTGGGGTGGAAATACATCTGCTTCTGATCTGAACAATATAAAAAATTTCATCCTTGCACATCATGAAATTAAATATCTCCTTGTTATGAATGAACCTAATTTGACTGATCAGGCTAATCGTACTCCTGCTCAGGCTGCAGTTGATTGGTTGAAATATGAGCAGGTTGTAAATGATCTCGCTGCTCAGGGTGATACGGTTTCTCTTGTGGGACCTGCAATGAGCTGGGGAACTATGTCTGGTTATAGTGATCCTGTAGTTTGGCTGGATGCTTTCTACAATGCCTATAAATCTGCTAATAATGGGAGAATTCCTCACATAGACTACCTTGCTTTCCATTGGTATGATTACGGACTTAGCAGCCAACTCGACCGGCTGGCAAAATATGGAAAGAAAATTTGGATTACAGAAATGGCTAACTGGAATGCAAATATAAACTCCTATACATTACAGGAAACTCAGATGCGGGAGATGGTAAATATTTGTGAAACCCGTTCAGACGTTTTCCGCTATGCCTGGTTTATTGGCAGAGGCACTATGCCGGATAATAAATTCACTTATTTGTTTACAAGTACTCCCGGAGAATTGACTGAATTAGGGAAACTGTATATTAGTCTTCCTTATTCTAAATAATAATTACTAAAAGTCCCCGACTAAATATTGCGGCTCTTATTCTACAATTAAAACAATGATTTTCAAAATGAATAAAAAATATTTCCTCTGCTCTTTGTTGATCTTTTCCGTTTTCTCATTTGTTGCTTGTAAAAAGGATTCGTCTACTACAGAACCGGTTGTTAAAGGTACAGCTTCAGTTTCCGGTGTCCTGAAATTCCATGATAATTCCCTGGGCAGTTACGGAAGGATTGAACTTAAATCTGTGGCTACAAACATAACTGTTTATGCTACATGCGACTCGATTGGGGTTTATTCTTTTACTGAGCTTGTTGCCGGTAGTTATGTACTTACTTTCAGAAGCACAACTCCTGAAATAAACACAACAATTGTTAGTATAGTATTGGAAGATAAACAGGAATTATTACAGGATATATTTATTACTTATAAATATCTTGATTTGTTTTCACAAAAAATAATCTGTGATAGTATTATATACATTAAACCTCAGGTCTTTGGAGTCAAAATAGGGGAAAATTATGATCTTATAGATTATATAAGTGGAATATATTACAGGGATTATCCAAACGAATACGCACTTAGTTTTACAGCTTATAAAATACCCGATAATTTTAGCTGGACAAATCCTGGTGTGGAAATAACTGCTGATTATATCAGCCAGAATTTTGAACTATTAGGTTCATTTGATGAACAACCTGTTAAAAACTTTAATCATGAAATAAGGATTAGTGGTTCTGGTTTACCAATATTTTTAAACCCACCTTTTAATGGATTGGCTTTAGTTAGGAAAGGCAATGAAGGTAAAAAACTGCCAATCCCATGTGAGGATTCCGCTAATAATCACTTCGGGTTTATAGTTTATTACAAATAAATGAAATGAGATGTCCCTCTAATGTTTGATTAGAGGGAACGGGGATTTCAATAGGGGAAACAATAATTACAATATTTTCTTGTTAAGCTTTTTACTCCATGAGTACCATGGAAGTGTATAAGGGACTGCAGCAATTCTTCCGCCAAATCCCATATATCTGTAAGTAAACATCAGGCACAGCAGATAACTTGATTTTGGAGAAAGTATCCCAGTTTATCTCAATACCATATTTGTCACTTAGCTTTAAAGTCTCGTCCTCAAAATAAGTTTTTAACTTTGAGGCAATAAGATCAGTTTTTAATTCACCCTTTACTTCTTCATATTTTTCATGATATGATCGAACTGAATCTTGTTTGTCAATTAATTTGATAATTGAATAGCCATCTAAAGTTTTAATTGGACCGTAAACCTCTCCTACTTTTAAATTAACCGCAATTGATGGATAATTCTTTATTCACATTTATGGGAAGTAAACCTAGCTCTCCTCCTTTTTCCTTAGCCCATTTTCTAATAGTATATTTTTTTGCTAATTCCCTGAAATCAGTTCCTTTATTTAATTCATTCAAAACGAGTTCAACTATTTCCAGTTTATCCGTCAGAATTTCCAGCATATTGACACTTGGAATAGTATCTACTTTATTCGTAAGACTTAAGTAATATTGGTATACTTCAGCATCTGATACACTATCCTTTTTCAGGTATTCATTCCTTAGCATATGTGACACATAATTCTCTTTCCACTTTGAAATCTCTTGCTGAAATTCAGGTTTCTTATCGAGCCCCCTTTTTAGAGATTCGTCTGCCAGTAAATCTTCCTCAATATAACTGTCTATTCTTTTCTTCAATGTATAAGCGACAATATTGGTATCTTTATTTTTTACTCCGAGCGGCATGTTTTTAAGATTAAACATAAATTTTTCTACACTTACATCTTTACTGTTAAACCGGAAAAATATGTTATTCAATTTTGCGCTCCCCATTGCAGTCATTATTTTATTTACTGAAGCTTCACTCAAATAAAGGGTTCTTTGTTTCTTCTCATAACTGTCAGGTTCCTTTATCGCAAAATCAGTGAGTATATAGTTAAGTAATTCGGCGTAGATTGTATCATTTACAGTCGACTTTACACCTGTCAGGATTTCCCCAGGTAATTTAATCCTATTTCTCTGGCTTTTCTGTCATGAAGGTTAGTCTTTACATCATGTTCAATTTTATTATCATCTTTTTCTGTAGAGAAGATTCTGTTTTTAAGATAAAAGATGAACCATCTGCCTTTATATTTTATCGGTGGTGAATATTGCCCGGTTTTTAACTTAAAGACAATATCTTCTATATGTTCATCATCCATCATTCCATACTTAATTTCAAAAACATTATTAGTGTCAATATTATGGCTCTTTATTACGGAATCTATCATTACCCCTTTTACTAATGATTTATACGTGGCAAAAGTTTCAGATGAATCAATGAAGGGGATAATGTAAGTTATGTTTTTATATTTACTTCTTGTTATCCCTTTTGCAATGTCTTCAGGAGAGATTGTAACTTTTTTCTCAACTTCTTCTTTGAATAATGCATCCTTAAAGAACATTTTTGCAATGGATCAAAAGTTTTTTTGAAATAATCTGTTTTATCATATCCAAGGTTTTCTGCTTCCTTTGCCCAGAGTTTCTCGGCAATTAGCGAATATAAAAGTTCTTTGCCAAGAGAATCAGGTTTTCGGTGTGCATTAACCTGGGGCATAAGTTCATATCGTGTTATGAATTCCGTTTCAGTTATTACGTCGTTACCAATTTTTGCAACAACTTTGTCTTTTTTCTGGGAATAAACCGATATCACGGATATAATAAAAATTAAGATGAGTTTCATTTTCATATTATTTAAGCATTATTATTTTTTTAGTGTTTATAAAATTATCAGCAGCAAAATTAGCAAAATAAATTCCGCTTACAACATCTTTACCGCTTTCATCTTTCCCATCCCATGAAATATTATATGTTCCGGCAGGTAGTCTTTTGATTCTGGAGTGATTTTACTTTTCTTCCCAAAATATCATAAATAATAAATGAGACATTGGATTCTTTAGGAAGGACGTATTTAAATGTTGTATATCCATTAAAAGGATTAGGATAATTCTGTTCAAGCTTATAACTAATAATTGTGGATTGATTTTCTTTGGCATCCTGACAAAATACCATACCTTTCCAATCCGAACCATAGGGTTTTGGTAATATTCTGATCAATGAATCAAACTAAAGATACCTGGTTGTTCGGGAAAATTACCGTATGATATGATTCCTTTCCCTTATTATCTAAGCGGATACAGATAAATTGAATCAGCCATTATATTTAATCTGAGAACGACTAGATAGAGGGAAAATCTGGGTTGGAGAAGTTCCCCATGGATTATGGATACTTGTAGTCCATCCCAAATCATATTTGCATTCTGAATTTTTGAAGACAAAGTTATGAGAGAAGTTTTAGCCCTTGGCAGGGAATCACCATTTAATGATACCCATGTTACTACTCCAAAATCACTTCCTGTTATAACAGTTAAATTCCCGGCTTTAATATTACCATAGGAATTAAAAAAACTTGCTCACCGCACTAAAGTTATTTGCACCTACTAGTCAGTGTCCCGTTCGTATTATATATAATTTCATCAGTGTCGGTTTTGTATATACCCGAGGAATATTGTGGAAATGATGTAAAATCTGTTGTTGAAGCAGCATCATAAGATTCAGTTCTGATAGAATGGACCAGAGCAGCTTTTTTGTCAAACAGGTTTACCCCATCCCAACCGCCGGCATCATTTTTAGGAAGAAGAAGAACATCCGCTTTTTTATAATTAAGGAATATCGGTTGAGTAGATTCTTTAATAAAATGATTTCTGAAATGCAAATGAACAAGATGGGATCAGTGAAATCATTGCGCTATTTCTGTTAATACTGAAATAACTGCTTATTATATCATCTTCCCATGAAGATCCGGAATTATAATCAAAGAACATTAATCCATCCGCATTATGAAAGGATGAATAAGCTGACATGAATAAGATCGATTCAGTCTGAAACCGGTTTGGGAATGGATGATTATATTCGCTGATAGTATAAGGTTTTCCCTTAAAAGCTGTACCGGCGAATAATCCTGGCATTGTTCCTCCTGCTGCATCTTTTACCATTGGTGTATTATTAATATACCAATCTGTAGAAGACCAGGGAATACCGGGAAATGAAGGATGATCCCAGTATGCATGATTATCTGTATAATCAAGATTTGATTGTACAGCCATATCTCCGGGACCTACATTAAAGTTTGTTCCAACTATTGGTACTTTTACTCCAAGAACATTTTTAAGATAATTCTTCATGTTAAGGTAGAAACTATCCTGGAGGCTGATATAAAATTGTGAAATATCTTTAACCCGCTGATCAGTAAAACTTCCGCAGTCAGAATAATCTATTCTTTTAACATTTCTGTTTTCAAGGGATTCTCCGGTTAATAAACCACTTGTACCTGAGCTTGTAAGAGATACATCATCAAACCAATAGTTTCCATTAACTCCAAATTCAAAAGTCAATCTTCCAAAACCGGAATTATTTTCTGTTGGTTTTACTGATAGAGAGTATTTAGTCCATTGAGTCGATAACTGAAATTCCTTACCACCATAATAAGTATAGGGATCATTTTCCCGCATGAGTGCAACGATGACTGTTTTAACTGTATCAGATTTAGCCATGAATTGAATATAATAAACGGTATCTTTGCTCAGGTTTAATGGCGTTCTGTTTGAACTGTAAATGCCAGTAAGTGCCTGTACCATTTGTAATGTTAATTTTGGCTGAAGCATTACCTGTGAAATGTGTATTTAAATCCTTAGAAAAAGAACCGGTAGCCCCACTATTCTGTTCCATGAACCAGTTGGTCATAGAAGGGGATTCGAATCCACCATTTATTATTTTGTTATTTGTGCCGGATTGTTGCAAGCCGTCATTCCACGCAGATGCTAATGCTGTTGTTGTTCCATATTTTGTTATCAGGAAATTATTCCAAAGGCTGTCAAGCATTTTATTGTGTCTTACAGTCAGCCATCCACCATCTGCAAATAGTTTTAATTCATTATCTCTCCATATCCTATATAATGAGTTTTCATTCACTATTTCTACCATTGCCATAACAGGATCATTAACAAGCGCTAACCCGGTATAGGGGTTTACATGCGTTAAAAGCTGAGTGGCATATTCCTTTTCTAGGGCTATAATTGTTGGATCAAATAATGTAACTCCCTTTGCCATCTGCACCAGTGAATCTGCATCTATAACACCATCTACTTTCTTAAATTGACGTGATACATTCAGGTTAATATTTGCAAAAATACCATTTGCTTTCAGATTGGAAATAATATATTCCAGCTTATCCAAATTAGCAGAATATAAATGTCGTGTATCCGATCCATACTCTAATATACTTTCAGAACTCCAGGGATTATCCATATGATGGAACCGGACGAGATTAAAACCCAGCTTTCGCATCCTGCCTGCAATGAACCATGCTTTGCTTTTATCAGGGAAGGCACTTCCGGCTACGAGATTCGTCCCCCAGAATCTTATAGGAGTTCCGTCGTAAGTAAAATTTCCTTCATTGCTTATTCCAATAAATTTATCATTGGAAATTATTTGTTTCGGGAAGGAAGGAAGAAATCTCGAAGATGATGTGTCATCATAGGGTAGATTAAAATTAAACCCATTACTGAAATTCTGTGCTAATCCGGACACAGTTAATATCAGGAAAAATAAAAATATTTTCATATTTAATAACTATTTATTACACCCATGCAAGGTCCTTTACAACCACATTTGTTATTTAAGTATAAATTTATCCTGCAGTTTTATATCCCTTGATGAACTGCCTATTGATACTTTAAATTCACCGGGTTCAAATATCCATGATTTTGTTTTGATATCATAAAAACCCAGAGAGTTTTTATCAATTGTAAAGTCAACTTTACTTGTTTCATCTGGTTTGAGGAAGACTTTCTTAAACCCCTTTAATTCCTTGCCGGGTCTTTCCACTGTGCATTGAGTATCGGTTATATATAACTGTACAATTTCAGCTCCTGTCATCTTCCCTGTATTTTTAATAATCAGAGAAACATTTATTTTGCCATTCTCTGACAAGGTACCAGAAGACAGAGAAAGATTATTGTATTCGAATGTTGTATATGAAAGTCCAAATCCGAAAGGGAATAGAGGATCAATATTATATTTGTCGAAATGGCGGTATCCTACAAATATACCGTCAGAATAATTGGTAATCCCATCCAGCTTATTATAAGTTGTGAACGCAGAACAATCTTCCCATCTTTTGGGAAATGTAACCGGAAGTTTACCTGATGGATTATATTTCCCTGTAAGTATATCTGTAATAGCTTGTCCTATCTTTTCTCCTCCAAACCAGGTTTCTATAATTCCCTTTACATTATCTTTCCAGGGCATTGTTACAGGTTGTCCTGTTGAAAGTAAAACAATAACATTCTGATTTACTTTAGCAATAGCTTCAATAAGTTTATTCTGATTTTCTGGCAGATCAATATTATCTCTGTCGAATCCTTCAGATTCATATAAATATGAAGTTCCTGCAAAAACAATTACTACGTCAGCTTTTTGTGCGGCAGCAACTGCATCTTTAATAAGATCCTGATCAGGGAGCCGCCATCCTAATTTCATGGTAGCATCACCACCATTCTCATAATATTCTAAAACTATTTTGTGCGTCTCGTTGTTTTTGAAGTTTATAGTAGTTGAGAAATTCTGCGCAGCATGATCAGTCCAATCATTTATGACTAATTTATTATCTATGTATAATCTGCATCCATCATCACTGACCAAATCAAGTATATAATCACCATTTATTGGAGCTTTAAGAAATGTAGTCCATCTGACTGAAAAATTATCTTTGTTTATTCCTTCAATTGGTGAATTATCATGCCATTCATAGTTTATCTGGCTTTCAATGACTGACTTTACGGGTTCGCCTGAAAGATTTTTATTATTAAAATACTCTGCTTTGATGCCAGGTTTGTTATCGTATGAAAACAGAGAAGGGTCAATCGGATTGGAATCACCTTTTAATGTTACTCCCTGAGAATATACTATCTTGACATTTTTACCTAAATCATTTGAGATGCAATCAAAAGGGGAAACCACATTTTCTGTATTAACCATTGAACTTCCACCTCCCCCAATACGGGTATTTTGAGATGAAGGACCTATAATTGCTAATGTCTCTATTCCTGTTTTTAAGGGTAGGATATTATCATTCTTCAAAAGAACAATTGATTCTCTGGCTACATCAAGATTTACTTCATCGTCTCGTTTTACAGCTATCTCATCCTGTTTGTCAAATAATCCTAGTTTGTACATTACCGTTAGGATTCTTTTTATTTTATCATTAAGGATCTCCACACTGAGATTGCCATTTTTAATTTCCTTAAGCAGATCAGAGCTATTTAAATATTTTCCGGTGGGCATTTCAACATCAAGACCATTAGTATAAGTAGGAACTGTGGAATGTACAGCCCCCCAGTCAGACATAACTAATCCCTGGAATCCCCATTCATTTTTTAGTTTATCCATAAGCAAAGGAGTGTTTTCACTGCAATATGCGCCATTTAATTTGTTATATGCAGACATAATACTATAGACCCCCGCTTCTGTAACACCAGCTTTGAATGAAGGGAGATAAATTTCATTTAGTGCTCTCTCATCTATAACAACATTAACAAAGTCTCTCTGGTATTCCTGATTATTACATGCAAAATGTTTTATAGTAGCCGCGACATTTTCACTCTGTACACCTTTAATATAATCAACTGCAATCCGGGAGGTTAAAAAAGGATCTTCACCAAAACTCTCAAAATTCCTTCCACCCATGGGAATTCTGGCAATATTTACACAAGGTCCCAATATGACATTTCTTCCTTTGTTTTTAACATCAATAGCTATTTCTTTGCCAATTCTGTTTATCAATTCAGGATTCCATGTCGCACCCATTGAAATACCCGAAGGGTAGGCAGTCGATATTCCCCATCTGACGCCTACAGGTCCATCTGTCATTTTAAGTGAAGGGATACCCAGTCGTTCAATCGGTTTTGTCTCAAATCCGGTACCTCCAATCATATCCACTTTTTCTTCCAGGGTCATTTTTTGTAAAAGTTCATCAACCTTATGTTCCATCACTTTGTTGTTATTGGGTTTATAACCGGAAAAAATAAATATTAAAATAAGGCAAGGAGAAGGTAATAAATATTTTCATATTTATCCTATGAAAGAATTATTTAGATTAAAACTTAATACTTAATCTTACTTAATACCATTTTTTTTACTTGCACTAAATTGCCTGCGCGGATTGAATAAATATAAATACCGCTTGGTACATCATTCCCGCTTATATCTTTCCCATTCCAGACAACCTTATGATCCCCGCCTGATATTTCCTGATTTACAAGTGTCGCAATTGATTTGCCAAGTATATTGTAAACACTAATATTTACTAAACCTGAACCGGTTACACGGTAATTTATAATAGTCGACGGATTAAAAGGATTCGGGTAATTCTGATAGAGTGAAAAAGATTTAGAAGTTTCAGAAGTTATTTTCAACAGAATTTATCCTTCCAACAGAAAATGCAGCATTTGATGTATCAGAAAGTGAAGAATTATTCTGGTCTATCACAATAAATTTACAGTTTGTTGAAATAATATTAGGAACTTTCCATCTGTATACTCCAAATCCAGCAGACACTCCTTTTTGGATAGATGACCAGGAGGCTCCTCCGTTTGTAGAAAACCCAATATTAACATTGGCGACTTTGAGATTATTCCATTTAATCTCGACAATGCTATCTGGTGAAAATTGTTCACCTCCTACCGGATAAATAAATCTTAAGAGATGGTTTTGCATCAGGAGGATAGACCTCAATTTTATTAATATTAAAACCGGAAGAGTTAACAAAGAATTTTAGTTGATGAATTCCGGGGGAGAGAATAAAGTTTTTTGAAAGAACTGATTTCCATGTCTGCCATCCTCCGGTATTGGGGGCATTCATTATTCCTGATGATATTATTAGCATCAATTTCAAAATGCATTGAACCAGTTGTAGAAGTTGAAGAAACTCTGGCTCCTATTTGATAGGTTCCGCTGTCTTTAACTGATACTGTATACGCCATCCATTCATTATTTGCAGTCCAACCGACATTATATCCTAAACCGGTATCTGAACAAGCTTCAATATCAACTTGTTCAGAAGACCTATACTGACTGCCAGCATTTTGAGTATCGGAATCATAATATGCTTTATTTGGACCACCCAGATCGAAATTCTCGGCCTCAATTGTTCCTGGGACCAAAGCGGGCGTTCCTCCATAAGGAGATGTCAAGGCATTGCTGCCCACATTTACATTGATAATACCGGAAGTGGAATTAAAACCGGAAGTGGAATAAGCTGTCGCGCTGAATATGATAGTTACCTGCCAAAACATTATTCCATGTCATTTGGTATGGGCTAACAAATGTTTCTCCGATTTTAACAGCATCCTGGTAGAATTCAACTTTAGAAATGCTTCCGTTTGGTATTGAAGCTGTTGCGGTTAAAGTAATGTTTGAGTTAGCTGAAAATACAGAATTATTTTGAGGTGCGATAATAGAAACTACTGGCAGGGAAGCGAGTATCCTGGTAAACTCTGACATAATCTACCTGCATAGTTTGGGGGAAAACTGTGGTATTGTCGGGGTTACCAGGCCAGTTACCTCCAACAGCAAGATTAAAGATGATAAAAAAGCTCTTTTGGAATGCGCTTAATGCTGTTGGTGTAATGTCAAGAGTACTGTAAGTTTTACCATCAATGTGCCATGCTATCGTCTTCTGATTCCATGTAATATCAAATGTATGAAAACTATCTGCTAAAATTCCCGAACTTAATGAATATGTATTTGTATAATCACCTCCCCAATGTGCAGAGCCGACTACCGTTTTTTCCCTTCCCTGACCGCCGATCATTTCCATGATATCCAATTCACCGCATGAAGGCCAGCCAACCTGATTTATATTATCGCCAAGCATCCAGAAAGCAGGCCATATTCCCTGTCCGTATGGAAGTTTAATCCTTGCTTCTATTTTGCCGAATTTAACTGAGTATTTGCCCTGAGTTTTAATTCGTGAAGAGGTATAATTGTATCCACTATAACTTTCTTTCGCAGCTGTAATTGTTAAAATACCATTTTGTACTGAACTGTTTTGTATTCTGTTTGTATAGTACTCTAATTCATTGTTTCCCCAACCTCCATTGTTACCCGTTTCATATGTCCATACTGATTGGTCCAAAGAGGAACCACTAAATTCATCAGACCAAACCAGCTTATAGCTTTGGGGAAAGATTGAAAATGATAAAAACAAAAAAAGGATTAATATTCAATTTAGACATTAAAACTTCCAGGCATTATTAAACATATTTTAATTCATTATCCGTACGAACATTTATTCTATTATTTTTCAAAACCCAACGCCTTAAGATAACCTGTATTAATGCGGCAGTTTTTAATTTTAATATTTTCTAAATAACTATTTAGCGAACTTTCTATAATATTCTGAGCAGGTCTGTTCTTCCGTATCTTTTCATAGTCAGATCTGTCAGATTCAGCAAAAGAAATAATTCTGGAATAATCTTCCGGTTGGTTAACGGATATGACCCCTCTTTCTGAATCAAGCTTTTTATACGGCCAAAAACACCAGCCAATATTATTTTCTTCAAGCATTTGCCTAAATGAATTTATCCATTCATTAGTATTTTCACCTGATTCTCCCATCCATATAGGTACATCAAACTTTGCGCTGAAATCGATATAATTCTGAATTACATCTTTTGTAGGGTTCGTCCAGTATTTGTGAAAAGTATACACTAATTTATTATCAAAGGGTCTCCCGAAGACATCAAAATTAGAATCCCATTGTGCACCACCCAGGAAACAAATGTGGTTGGTATCTGATTCTCTGACTGCTTTTACCAGTTTCTTAAATAACGGCTCAAGTTTAGGATTAAAGTAGGCAGTATCAAAAAAGTGGGGGATAGGTTCATTAAGGAGGTCATATCCGGCAACGGTTGGATCATTTTCATAGCTAGAAGCAAGTTTACCCCAAATTCTTGCAGTAAGATCCTGAGCTTCCTTATTTTCAAATAAGAATGGATAACCATAACTGTCATCGATATTATCACCTGTTTGTCCGCCCGGTGCACAGTGCATATCAAGAATTACATATAGCTGTTCTTTCCGGCACCAATCAATTGCGTTATCTAATAATTGGAAACCAGGTCCTTCCAGCTTATTCCCATTTCCTTCTGATACAAACAATCTGTAATTGAAAGGAAGTCTTATGGAATTAAAACCAAGTTGTTTAATTAGTTTTATATCTTCATAAGTAATATAATTTTCACGGTAGATTTTCCAGAACTCAGCGGCTTTATAATTGCCCATTAATTCATTAAACATATTATAAATCATACGCGGAGAACTTGTTTTCTTGAATTTAAACATGTAACCTTCAGGTACCAACCAGTTTCCCAAATTGATTCCTTTAAGAATAAGGGGTTTTCCCTGTGGGTCAAGGATGTTTCGTCCCTTTGTGGTTACAAATCCCGTTTGAGGATATAAGACCCCGGATATAAATAAAATGGTGAGAAATAATGGAATGATTATTTTCATGAGAATTGGAAAATGATTTGATTAAGGGAAAAGTCCCTTATTTGATTTTATTTATTTGTCGATCTCGTTCCAGATTAATGCAGCAGAACCAAGTACAGCAACATTTCCTTCTGAAAATCCAGATGGAATAATCTTTACTTTGTTCTTGAAAATATTTAACAAATTTTCTTCCATGTATCTTTTAGTAGGGCCAATTATCATGTCTCCTGCTGTAGCCAGTCCTCCAAATAATATTATAGCCTCGGGGCTGGTATAGGCAACTGAATCAGCGAGGACTCTGCCAAGCACCGATCCTGTGTAATCAAATGCCTTTAAGGCAAGAATATCTTCTTTCAATGCAGCATTAAAAATATCTTTTGAAGTTAAATCTGTAAATGAAATTTCACGCAGAGAACTTGGACAATTTGAATCAGCCATTAATTCAAATACTGTTCTTTTTATCCCGCTTGCTGAGGCATAGGTTTCAAGGCACCCTTTTCTTCCACATCCGCATTCTCTACCATTGACTACTGCTATAGTATGACCTATTTCTCCAGCAAACCCATCATGTCCCAAAATTAATTGACCATTACAGAAAATACCGCTACCTAACCCGGTTCCTAGCGTAATCACTATAAAATCTTTCATCCCTCGGGCAGCGCCAAACTTATATTCTCCAATTGCTGCTGCATTTGCATCGTTTGTAATTGCAGCAGGAAGGTCATAATATTTTTTAACTATTTTTATTACATCAACAATGCCCCAGTTTAGATTTGGGGGGAGTTCAACAGTGCCCTTATAATAATTTGCATTAGGAGCACCGATACCTATTCCGATAAGGTTAAAGGAGGCATTTTCTTTTAGTAATGATTTAACAACGCTAAAGAGTCGGAATAATAAATCCTCAGCCCCCTTATCAGATTCAGTTTGAATAGATCTTTCGATAAGGCAATTTCCGTCAGAATCAACAAAACCGAATTTAGAAAAAGTCCCTCCTATATCAACCCCTAAAACAACATTAATTTTCTGCATCAGGTAGTTCCTATTTCTTTGCCAATTTTAAATAAGAAGGGACATGTCCTTTTGCACCATAGTAGAAAATAAAAAGGTAGCATAAAACTGGTAAAATGAAGGCATGATGAATTCCTATATTATCAGCTATAACTCCCTGTACTACAGGTATAATTGCTCCACCTACTATAGCCATGCACAGAATGCCTGATCCCTGACCTGTGTGTTTTCCTAACCCATCTATTGCAAGTGTGAAAATTGTAGGAAACATAATGGAGTTAAACAAACCTACTAGTAGAATTGCCCACATAGCTATGTTTCCAAAAGATAACATAGAAACAACTACTAATAATCCGGCTGCCGCAGCATTAAATGCTAGTACAGGTCCTGGTTTTATTTTTCTTTGAATAGCTGATCCAATGAATCTGCCTATCATGGCTCCGCCCCAGTAAAAGGAAACCATTTTCCCAGCCTGGAATTCCGGTAGACCAACAATGTCTTTATTACCAAGATAATTAACAAGAAAACTTCCTATAGAAACTTCTGCTCCTACATAAACAAAAATGCCAATAGCACCAAAAACAAGATGTTTAAATTCCCAGGCACTTTTATGTTTATCATCATAATTTCCTTCGCCTGAATCAGATGTTACTGAAGCTGCTTCTATTTCAGGAAGTTTTATTTGGGAGAATACGGCTGCAATCATAAAAAGAGCTGCAGCAAGACCTAAATATGGAAACTGAACTGTACTAGCCTGTATATTCTGGTAAAGGGTAAGATCCGCAGGAGATAATTTACTCAATTTTTCTGCTGATTCAACTGCTACGGAGAGAATTAATAATGACCCAATGTATGGTGCAATTGTGGTTCCAAGAGAGTTAAATGCCTGTGTTAAATTAAGTCTGCTTGAGGCTGTTTTAGAATTTCCTAATATAGCAACATAAGGATTGGCTGCGACCTGAAGAAGTGTAATTCCTGCTGCTAGAATAAATAGGGCTATTAAAAATAATGGATAAGAATGCATGCCTGCGGCCGGATAAAAGAAGAGGCATCCGATTCCAGCAGTAATAAGCCCGGTCACAATTCCTTTTTTATATCCAATTTTCTCTACAATCTTCCCTGAGGGTAGTGAAACAATAAAATATGCAGCAAAAAAACAGAACTGAATCATCATAACTTCAGTGTAGTTTAATGAGAATATTGCTTTTAGATGTGGTATAAGTATGTCATTCAAGCAAGTTAAAAATCCCCACATGAAAAAAAGAGTAGTTAATACTGTAATTTCAAAAGTGTATTTTTTCTGGGTTGTTATACCTGGAAGTTGATTAAGCAAAGTGGGACTGGACAATGCCATTATTTTCTCCTGTCATATTTCAGGAAGTCCTCCTGAAATATTGAAATTATGATTAAATTGTAAATGATTAAGCCAAATATTATGCCTATTATTTGCTTAATAATTAGGTTTTTATTTTAGTATTAAAAAAAAATCCATTATTAGTATAATAATCTTTTTATTAAAATGATAATTTTTTGTTCAATCATTCCCTATTTAGAGAAAATATTAAAAAGGAAGTATATTTTTTGATTATATTAACTTAGCATAATTTTTGACAACGATACTAGAATTATCATATATCCAAATGCATTTCGAAAAACTTTTATACGTAGCAATAAGCTCAATAATAATATTGATTTTTATATTAATTGGGAATATAATATCTCCTAATTCTTCTTCACAATCCGATATTATAAAAAAAATATACTATGTCGATCATATCTCTGATGGTCATAAGAGGGTTATTGCTGAGTTTAATAAAAAATACAAAGGTGAAATTGAAGTAGTACCTATAAACTTACCATTTGAAAAATTTAGTACAAATGAACGCAAAGAACTACTAACCCGTTATTTAAGGAGTAAAAGCGATAGGATTGATATTTTTTCTGTGGATCAGATCTGGGTACCTAAATTTGCTAAATGGGGGATAGATTTTGAACCTTTATTAAGCCAATCCCAAAAAGATAATTTACTTGGTGTTACAAAAGAAACTTCATATTATCAAAAAGCTTTCGTAGCGGTTCCTTTATATATTGATGTGTCTCTTCTTTATTACCGAGATGATCTTCTGAAAAATCTTCCCGATTATTCTAAAATATGCAAAAAGCTGGATGCATCAATTACGTGGGATGATTTTATAAAATTGCACGTTAAAATCAAAAATAGTGGATCCAAATTCTATTTATTTCAGGCTGATGACTATGAAGGTCTGGTATGCAATTTTTTCGAAATGGTCTTGAACCAGAATCCATCATATTGCAAAGGAGATAAAATTCGCATATATACTCCTCAAGCCGAAAAAGCACTGACTTTGCTCTGTGATTTAGTGAATAAATACAAATTATCCCCAAAAGAAGTTACCTATTACAGGGAGCTTCAGAGTTATAAATATTATCTCAATAACAATGGATATTTTTTAAGAGGATGGCCTGGATTTACAAGTACATATAACAAATTTATTATTAACAATCCGGAAATGGCAAATAATCTAAAGAAAGCTCCTACACCTCATTTCGATGGATTTAACCCTTGCTCAGTTTTTGGAGGCTGGAATCTAATGATATCAAAAAACTCTACTAAGACCGCTGAAGCATTAAAATTCATAAACTTCATGCTTAGTGAAGAATCACAAAAAACTTTATATGAATTGGAGGGTTATCTTCCGGTAAATAAAAAAATCTACGAAGACAGTGTTTATGTTCAAAAACATCCGGAACTTAAATTCTACAATTCTTTATTATTAAAAGGTGTAAACAGACCTTTCCTTGAAAATTATACCAACATGTCTGATATTCTTTGCCTTTATCTTAATCAGGCTATTGAAAAGAATATTACACCCAAAGAAGCTTTAATGTTAGTTGATGAAAAAATAAATAGCTCAGGGAAATGAGCTGATGAAGAAATTTAAATTAGCAGACAAGTTTAGGGAATATCATTTTGAATTCAGACATCTGACATTATTATTTTCTATTATATTCCTTTTCCAACTGCTGGTTTCTTTTATTAATAAGTCATCTATAAAAAGTACTTTAGGCAATACACAGGAATGGTATCAAAAAGATTCTGCGGAAAAGTTAGCAAACCTTACAACTACATCTCTTGAACTTTTGGTTGAGAGTATTGACCCTTCTCACCCTTTAAATGATGAAGAATCTGCAAAATACATCGAGTCATTTAATATTATATTAAGTCAGCAGAACCTACAGCATAATATTGATGAAGTATGTATATTTGTGAAAAGAAATGATAAAATTTACACAATTGATGATGGTAAAACTCTTTTCTCTTACCTCTTCAGACTAAATGATATCCTGCCTGAAAACGATGATCATCAAAACGCTTTAGTTTTCTATAGAAATGTAGAAAATGAAATTAAATCAAAAGAACAGATTTACAGCATACTCACTAACAAGAAGACATTTAATATATTTGTTCCATTCGTCTTAAAGGGAGAATGTGTTGGTGCAGTTTATATGAAAAATACTCCCGATTTTTCATTTATTACAAATCAAATTATATCTAATTATGATGAAACCTCTATGGTTTACCTTTCGCTGATATTGCTAGGATTACTAGCAATGTATTTTATTTCATCTTATACAGTGAAGGAGAGAGATGAAGCCCAGCAACTTTTATTTGATGAACACAAGGAAAATCTTAAAAAACATATAGAATATCAAAAGGAATTAGTTTTTACTAAAAGGATTTATCATGCTCACCATAAAGCAGAAAAGGTAATGGGTTTTATAAAAGAGGATCTTAGAATATTATCTCCCCGTAATATAAGTGAAATAATTTATAGAATTACCAAATACTCAAATTTTGTCTCCCGTGTAATTTATGATATGAAGTGGTATGATCCTCCGGTCCAAACTATAAGGAATCCAATCTTTCAAACAGATCTGAATGAAGTTATCCGTTTTATAAGCGAAAACATATTCAGACGAGTATATTCTAAAAAAGGGTTATTTGAAATTAAATTTGAACTTGACCCTAAAATTCCCAAAGTATCAATAAATGAATTTGTTATCTGGGAAATTATTGAACCTTTAATTCAAAATTCTATCGACCATAATGGAGAAAAAGATCTTGTTATATACATTACTACAAAATATTCTCGCGATGATGATACATCATATTTTGTAATTGGAGATAATGGGAAAGGATTCCTGCCGGAATTCCTGGAAATTGATGATAACGGGATAAAAAAACTATTCAATGAAAATATCTCTTCTAAAAAGTCTAAATTACAGAATTCCGGGTATGGTTGCTATATAGCTTATACAATGTGCCGAAGATGCGGGTGGGAACTTGATGCTGTAAACAACCCGGATGCTGGATGCAGTTTTATAATTAAAATTAAATAAGAAATAAGGTTCGGGTATATATGATAAATGTATTATTAATCGAAGATGAAGAATTTGATGTAAGAAGAGTTCAGAATACCATACTTCCTTTTAAGGATAAGATTGATATTTCAACCATAGTTTCTGATGGAAAAACTGCTCTTGATCTTCTTCGATCCGGTAAAGAAGACTATGATCTGATAATCATGGATTTCCAGATTTCCGGGGGTCTCATGGGGGAAGATCTTATAAAAAAAATAAAAGAGATAAATGAAGCTCTGCAAATTATTGTTATTACTAAAATGACCATAAATATTACCGATTATGAATTTGCTAATAAATTAATGCGAGCCGGAGCATTCTGGTACTGTACAAAATATCCCGGTGACATTGAAGATTATATCTATCAACCAACAGATTTTATTTTGAGCATCTATAATGCTTATGAAAAATGTCAACTTACTAGAGAAAAATTAAAGTCAAACCAAAAGCTTATAAAGAATATAGAAGGTATTTTAATTCAGAAACAAATTGTGGGTGAATCTGTTCTTTCTCAAAAATTAAGAGATGATATTAAAAGATTTGCAAAAAGTAATGTAAATACTTTAATCCGGGGCGGTTCAGGGACAGGGAAAGAACTTGTAGCATATAATATTCACTACAATAGTCAAAGAAAATTTGATAACTTCGTTATTATTAATTGTGGAAGTATTCCAGGTGATTTAATTGAAAGTGAATTGTTCGGGTATGAAAAAGGAAGTTTTACAGGAGCAGACAGAAAAAAAGCAGGTTTATTTGAAATTGCCAACAATGGAACCATATTCCTTGATGAAATAACTGAGCTCCCCTTGATTGCACAAGTTAAAATACTCCGTGTTATCCAGGAAGGCGAGATAGAAAAAATAGGAAGAACGGAAAAGATTAGAGTTGATGTAAGAATTATTGCAGCCACAAACCGAAATATTGAGGAAGAAGTAAGACAGAAGAAATTCAGAGAGGATCTTTATTATAGATTAAATGTGCTTCCAATAAATGTACCTGATCTAAAGGAAAAAACGGAAGATATACCATCTCTTGTTGACCATTTTATGAATCAGATTAGTGCTGACATGGGAATCCCAAAACCTGTAATTAGTAAGGAAGCAATTGAACTTCTGAAGAAACATGATTGGCCGGGGAATATAAGGGAATTAAAAAATATAGTCCAAAGATTTTTGTTTTATGATGAACCGGTAATTACTGAAACGATTATAAAAAGCTCATTAGGTATGTATACTCTTACCAAAGAAACTGATGGAAACAGCTTTTTCAATATTCAGAATATTATACCTCTCAAAGAAATGGAAAAGAAAATAAGGGAAAAGTATTTCACTTTTGTAAGGGAAAACTCGTTGTCAGATACTGATGCTGCTAAAAAATTAGGATTGGCTCCGCCTAATTATTATCGAATGGCAAAGGAACTTGGCATAAAATAGTTCAATTTTTCCGTATAACCTGCTCGAATTAAATTTATTATAATATCTATCGGTATACTATTTATATATAGTATACCTTCATTATTCTTCAATTCGTTCGATTTGAATGTCCGATTATGATTATTAAAATAATAAAACCTCCTTATGAATTTAATAAAACCATGATAACCCATCTCATAAATCCCTCAAAATCGGAATAAATTTTAATGGCATTATTTGTGACCTATGAGTCTCAAATTTCCATAAAATATTTTGAATACTTTTTCTTTCATAGATAGCAGCATAGTAGTTGTATACTTAATAATTGTATTAAGTCTCGCTTTTTACTATTCAAAGGGGAAAGACAAGAATTTAGTAGATTATTTCCTAAGTGGTAGGAATCTTGGCTGGGTTGCTATCGGAATCTCCATTTTTGCTACTAATATATCAAGTGAACATTTTATTGGTCTTGCCGGAGCTGGCGCAACCAGAGGTTTTGCTGTCGGACAATTTGAGCTGATGGCAATTTTTACACTGATTTTATTGGGATGGGTTATATCACCTATTTATATTAAATCGGGGGTAATCACTGTTCCGGAGTTTCTCGAAAAAAGGTTTGATAGGAAAATAAGGAAGCTTTTTGCATTCTTATCAATTTTTATTTATCTGATTACTAAAATCTCCGTTAGTCTGTTCGCTGGCGGATTGCTGTTTTATAAGATTTTTGGCTTGAATATTTACACCTCAGCAATCATAATTATTCTGATAACTGGTATTTATTGTGTTGTAGGAGGTGCAACTGCCGTTGTTAAAACAAATGTTTTTCAGGGGATTTTATTAGCTATAGGCGCTATTGTACTTACTATATTAGGACTTCATAGAGTGGGCGGATTTTCAGGACTCCAACATAGTTTGCCTCCTGATTATTTCCAAATGTTTAAAAATGCTAATGATCCGGATTTCCCGTGGCCAGGTATTATTTTTGGTGCTCCTATAATAGCATTCTGGTATTGGTGTACGGATCAATATTTTGTTCAAAGGATCTTGTCAGCGAAAACCCCTAATGATGCAAGAAGAGGATCTTTACTTGCGGCTTTACTGAAAATCCTGCCCTTATTCGTTCTCGTACTTCCTGGTCTTCTTGCGGTTGTATTATTCCCAGAGCTAAAAGGAGATGAAGCTTATCCAACACTGATAGCAAGTGAACTGCTGCCGGTTGGAATTAAAGGAGTTGTTATTGCAGGGCTTTTAGCCGCAATCATGTCTTCATTAGCGAGCGTTTTCAATAGTGCTGCTGCCATTTATACCAATGACATTTATAAACCGAAACATCCTGATGTAAATGAAAGAAAATATGTCCTGGTGGGACGGTTATCCACAACCGCAATGGTAGTTGCTGCAATAGTATGTGTACCATTAATTAAAGTGGCAGGATCGCAAATATATATATATCTGCAGAGTGCACAAGCATTTATCAGTCCTCCTATTACTGCGGTATTTATCTTTGGGATTTTAATGAAAAGAATAAATTCCAAGGGAGCCTTATGGACTCTTATTATCGGTGAGCTAATTGGGATTTCGCGATATATTGTTGAGTTATTGATTAAAAATGGAATGCTTACCAATCCTTATCTGCTTTATTTCGGAAATA
The DNA here is from genome assembly GCA_963786395.1 of uncultured Ignavibacteriales bacterium. GTDB lineage: Bacteria > Bacteroidota > Ignavibacteria > Ignavibacteriales > Ignavibacteriaceae > Fen-1301. The sequence goes on from CAWAZD010000019.1 coordinate 67,245, forward strand.
TTAATTTTCTCTATTTTGCTATCTACTTGTTCATCTTCTCTTCCTTAACAGTTATAATTATCAGTTATTTAACAAGCGATGAAAACAATCCATTTTATAATGTAATTAAAAAAAGTCTTCTAGAATTAAAAGAAAATCTACTTAATCTTAATCCGGCATTTGGAAATAAAACCAACCTTTACATGTCCGTAGCAATTTTGCTTATTATAATAAGTGTTTGGAGTATTTGGAATTGAAACTAATCTCTTTTATTAAATGCAATCAAAGGATTACGCAACACGATCTATCAAATAATAATCATAAGGAAAAGTTATGAGAAAAAATCTACTCGTTCTGTTTGTTTTGATGTCGGCTCTTGTTGTTTCTTTCGGTCAGTCAGTCAAGCTTATTGAAGGTTTTGACAATACTGCAACTGATACAACATACAACCCGAATGTCGAAGGTGATTTAAGTTATATGAAATTATCACAAAACACAAGTGATAAGACAGAAGGAACTTCATCCCTTCAGATTAACACACGAATTGGTGCATATCATCCCTGGGGAAGTTATGCGCAATTAATTAAAAGGGTTCCCGATGGAACATACTTAGATTGGTCATCAAGTGATTCATTATCTTTATGGGTAAAAGTTACTACCCCTCCTACTAACACAGGTTATATGTATTTCAGAATTCATATAGCAGACAGACCTACCTCTGCTGATCCAATTGAAGAATATATCTATGAAGATTCAACTCTTTGTGATAAAGCAAATGGATGGGTTAACTTACATGTTGCTTTGAAAGAAAGATTTCAGGAAGGCGCAACCGTTCCTAATGATTCCGGTTTTATTTTAGCTCCAACTTCATGGGGTGGATTTACCTATAATAATAGGAAATTGGATTTCGATAAAATAATCGGATACAACATCGCGGTAGTAACCTCGGGTTATATTGCTCCTGATAATATTCCCGCAGATTCAATGATCTTTTTAGTAGATCAATTTGAAAGATTTGGCAACAAATCTGTTCCTGCAATTCTTTTTAATGGTATGGCCCTTGCCAGTAATTTGTCTACATTTACCTGGGGTCAATCAGGTTTTGAAATTGTTACCGGCGGCGGAACTTCAGCAAGCACTAATGCAATGAAGTGGACTATGGGTAATGAATGGGGAAATGGTTGGACAGGCGTTGGTTTCAATATTAGTCCTTCTTTCAACCTAGCAGGTTCATGGCCCCAGGATAGTTTGGTTATTACATTAAAATGTGAAGATGGTGTTGGAGCTCTCAGGGCTCAATTTGAATCCCCTGACCCAACAAAGACTAAAAGAGTTGGTACAGTTTTTACACCAACTACTGATAATCAATGGCATACTTACAAATTAGCTCTAAGGGATATGGTACCACAAGATCAAACTACTGGCTTCGATGCGGCTAATGTTTCAGTTTTTAACCTTGAAGCTGAAGCTTCTGCTATTGCAGGGAAAGTTGTCTACGTTGCAGAATTGTGGACTGGAAACCCTGTGTTTGATGTTATCCCTCCAGTAGCTGTAGAAAATGTTAATGTTACTCTTGGTACATTCTCTAACCTCGTTACATGGACTGACGTTCCTGGAGAAACTAAGGAAACATATAATATCTATTATAGCAAAGACCCGATTACTAATGTAAAGAATCCGGGTGTTGAACTTGTTACCACTCAGACTACAAAAATAGCTGAAGGCATCCAGGTTGTTGAGCATCTTTTAAGAGCTCCTCAAACAAATCAGGATGTGAAATATTATTATGCAATTTCTTGTACTGATGCAGCCGGTAATATCGGGCCTTTGACACAGGTTGGGCCAATTACTAACGCAGCAAAGGGAATTGCAGCTTTTCAAATAGCTACACCGGTTTTCAAAGCTGATGGAGATTTATCTGAATGGGCAAGCATTCCTTATCAGAATTTTAAAATGTCAGATGGGTCAGCATTCAAAGTTGCAAATACAGTTGTAGATAATGATGCTGATTGTTCAGGTAAAATATATTTAGCTATGGATAAAGATAATCTTTATGTCGCATTCGATATGGAAGATGATATTGTTAGTCATACAAATACAACTTCAACATATCTTAATGATTCTCCCGATATGTTTATCGGATTATATGATGGTCATGGCACTCCACATGCCGGTTATCAGAGAGGAGCTCAGCCTGATTATCATTTCCGTTTTGCTTTTGACAGACTGTTAATTGATGGCGGAAAGGACAGTGTTTTAATTCCAGGTGAAAATTATTATTGGGGAGAAAAAATCCCTACTGGTTACGTTGTTGAAGCTAAAATTCCTTTTGCTACAATACAAGCCAAAAGCACAAGCGATAATTTATTTGTTCCTGCTGAAGGTATGAGACTCCCATTGGACTTTGAGATCAATGATGCTGACGCTACCGGTTCAAGGGAAGGTATTTTAACTTACTCTGTATATAATGAAGATCAGTCATGGAGTACTCCTGTCAGATGGTCATATGCATGGATAGGAAGTCTATGGACCCCAACTGGTGTTAATGACACAAAGACTGTAGTAAATAGTTATACTTTATCTCAGAATTATCCAAATCCGTTTAATCCTACAACAAGAATTCAATACTCACTTGAAAGAGCGGGATTTGTTTCTCTTAAAGTTTATGATGTATTAGGCAGATTGGTTACTACATTAGTTAACAGCAGCCAGAATCCTGGCAAATATTCTGTCAATTTTAATGCTTCTCACTTATCAAGTGGTATATATTTTTATAAACTCGAAAGTGGTTCATACAATAGCATTAAAAAGATGATGTTGGTTAAATAAATTATAACAGGCACAGCAGTTAATAGCTGCTGTGCCTTTTTTTTCTTTCTACTTATTTCACGGGAAAAAGTTATGACTCATAACGGAAGTTTATTCAGCAGAAGTATAACTTTGACAACCAGGTTATTATTTCTTTTTTTTATTTTTTTGTTTTATTCGGTTTCCTTATTCGCCGGGACATCCGGAAAAATATCTGGTAAGGTTGTTGATTCTAAAACAAATGAACCTATAGTAGGTGCTAATGTTATAATTGAAGGTACTTATCTGGGAGCCGCTGCCGATGAAAAAGGATATTACTTTATCAATAATATTCCTCCAGGAGAATATAGGGTAATAATAACGGCTTTAGGCTATCAGAAAACTGTTTATCAAAAAGTTTTAGTGAAAATAGATCTAACTACCCACATTGATATTAAACTTAACACTACTACAATAAATTTGGATAAAGAAATTGTGGTAACTGCTGAACGACCACTTGTTCAGAAAGATCTAACTTCAACTTCTGCAACGATAACATCAGGTGACATTATGATGATGCCCGTTGAGGATGTTGGAGCAATAATAAATCTACAGGCTGGAGTGGTTGGAGGTCATTTCCGTGGGGGAAGATCAAACGAAGTTGCGTATATGGTAGATGGTGTTTCTGTGGGTGATGCCTACAATAGTGGCTTAAGCGTACAAATTGAAAATGCTTCAATTCGCCAAATGGAAGTAATAAGCGGTACTTTTAATGCAGAATATGGTCAGGCAATGTCGGGAATTGTTAATATTATTACCCAGGATGGTACCCCTACTTTCGGAGGCAGTGTTTCAGGTTATGTGGGTAATTATTATACATCCCACAATGATCTGTTTATGAATCTCAATACCCCGGGACGTATAGCTTCAAAAGATATTCAGGCAAGTTTCTTTGGTCCTACAGGTTTGCCTAACCTTACATTCTTTCTTACCGGAAGATATTTCTATGATGAAGGGTCATTATACGGGCAAAGGTTTTATAATATTAATGACAACTGGCCAAATGGTACTATTCAAAATTTAGCATTTTGGGTACCACAGCATAGCGGGGATAACAGTTATGTTCCCATGAATCCGAGTGAAAAGAAATCATTTAATGGAAAATTAACTTATTCGTTCCCTACAATAAAATTTAGTTATTCAGTTTTTTATGACGATAATTTTAATAAATATTTTAACCAGGCTTTTGCATGGAACCCGGATGGAATAATGAGTCACTATCGTACTGACTTTATTCAGAATCTTCAGATTTCTCATTATCCATCGCAAAATACGTTTCAATCTTTGAAATTTTCTTTCAATCAATTTATATACAAAGGCTACGTATTTGAAAATCCGCTTGATCCAGCGTATGTAGATCCTTCTCAGGGAATTCCAAAATCTGATTACACTTTTAATTATGGAGGTGTTGATCCCGGAAGATATGAAAGATCGACAAAATCGTTGATCGGTCAGTGGGCTTTATCATCTCAATTATCAAAAGAACACAAAATTGGCATAGGTATAGAAGGCAGATTTCATCAAATCTATAACCATGGATATAATTTAGTAAATCTGACGGACGGGCAAATAGACTCAGTAGGTAATCTGATTTTTACTCCGGGATATAGAAATCTTGGTGCAGATGGAAACCAGGCTTATACAAAAAAACCTATGGAGCTATCTGCTTATATTCAGGATAAAATGGAATACGATATTATGATTATAAATGCAGGTGTGAGATTAGATTATTTTAATGCATTTTCATCTCAACCTGCAGATTTGAAGAATGCAATGATGGATCCTAATTTCCCTGGTTATAACCAATGGCAAAAAGCAAGCGCAAAATATCAGATAAGCCCCAGGCTTGGTGCTTCTTTCCCAATTACAGATCAGGGTGTTATTAGGTTTTCATATGGACATTTTTTCCAAATACCGAATTATGAAAATCTATTCACGAATTCAGATTTCTTAATTACTCAGGGTCAATCTCTTTCATCTGTTGTAGGTAATCCTGATTTAAAAGCGCAGAGAACAGTAATGTATGAAATTGGTTTGCAACAGGTAATCTTTCCGAATGTAGTTTTAAATGCTTCTGTTTATTACCGGGATATACGCAACCTTTTAGGAATGGAAATAATAAATACTTACAACGGTTCAAAGTATGCCCGGTTTATAAATAGGGATTATGGAAACGTAAGAGGATTTATTGTTACACTTGAAAAAAGATTCTCAGATTATTTCAGTGCAAAAATAGATTATACGTATCAGATTGCAGAAGGTAATTCATCTGACCCATATTCGGTTTATAATGATAACCAGACAAATCCACCAATTGAAGAGCCAAAAGTAGTTGTTCCATTGGATTGGGATCAAAGGCATACATTGAATATGTCCGTGAATGTTGGTGTTCCGGGTGACTGGACAGTAGGACTCATCTTCCAATATGGTTCAGGATGGCCTTATACTGAAGATATAAAAATTTCTCAGGGAGTTAGATTTGCTAATGGGGGTGTTAAACCTGCAACTTATAATGTAGATATGCGTGCCGATAAAGAATTTACAATCGGTGGCATAAATATAAATACATTTCTCCTTATTTATAATCTTTTTGATATCAAAAATGAATATGGTGTGTATTCAACTACAGGCAGGGCTAATGTTGATCTTAATGTTAAATATTCAGACCCAACAGCAATTTCAAGAATAAATACAATCAGTCAATATGTAAATAACCCAGGTATGTACTCTTCTCCCAGAGAAATAAGACTTGGTTTTGGATTTGGTATTTAACGGAGGAAAAAATGTTAAAAAAATTATTAATTATTACTTTCTTTTTTTTAGTACAAATTGTTGCATTGGCACAATCCGATATTCTTCAAAGATATAGGAATGATGCAAAAGGGGATATCTCCAATAGGAGAGAAGGCATTATGGATGGCAACCTTGTCAGAACTTTGTTCTATAATAATGGTGAAGTTGGGCAGTGGCCTTTTGCTCCATCCGGTGAATGGCCCAAAGGCACCGGGCATTCATATCTTGATGGAATTGCGGTTTTAATTGCTTCAGAAGTTACTGCTCCCGGGAATAAACAAGTTATTCATCCCCTGGAAACTTCTTATAGAGAATGGATGGACAAAGATCCTAATACAGGTTTAATCTGGGGTTTGGAGCCAATTCCGGGTTATATAAATCCATCTTCTACAACCTCAGCGATTAATACACATACTAAATCCTGGCCTGCTACATGGCCTGCAGCTTTGGGCCTGACCCCTGAGTGGGATGGTTACTGGTACGGATATTTTGGAAGAGGTGTTCAAAATTCAGATTTCGAAACCTTTTTCGCAATGGACGATTCTAAGGATGGGGAATGGAAGCGTGCACCTTATAACTATTTTCCAATTGCTTCTGATCATGATAGAGGTGGATTAGGTTTACGAGTAGAAGTTAGAGGATTCCAATGGTCACATGTACTGGCTGAAGATATTATTTTTTGGCATTATGATATAATGAATATTTCCGATTTCGATTATGAAAATTCAGTATTCGGTTTTTACACTGATATCGGTGTTGGAGGTAAGGATGATTCCGAAGACGACTGCGCTTCTTTTAATAAAAAACTGGATTTGGCTTATGGTTTTGATAAAAACGGTTTAGGAGTTCCTGATAACTGGAAAACCGGCTATTACGGCTATGCATATTTGGAAAGTCCGGGTAATCCATGGAATGGAATCGATGATGATGAAGACGGGATGATAGATGAAAGACGTGATGACGGTATTGATAATGACCACGATTGGGTGCCCTATACAGACCTTAATGGAAATGGTAAATGGGATTCTGATGAACCTTTGAATGATGATGTTGGCAGGGATGGAGTTGGTCCCTGGGATCCTCAATATCACGGTCCTGATGCTGGTGAAGGTGATGGACTTCCAACTCACGGTGAACCAAATTTTGATGAAACTGATAAAGATGAATCTGACCAAATCGGATTGACCGCAGTTTCAATTTATAGACTTGGACAGGGCGGAACCGGTGGTGGATGGCCTAAAGATGATGAAAGTATGTGGTTAAAAATGGTGGCTGGTACTTTTGATACTTCTCTTCAGAATGCTAATATTAGTATGGTGTTTGCATCCGGTCCATTCCCTTTAAAATCATCACAACGGGAAAGATTCTCTATGGCTCTGGTATTTGGCAATGATCTTTCTGATTTAATGTTCAATAAAGAGACAGTTCAACAGATTTATAATGCAAATTATAATTTTTCTAAACCGCCTTTGAAACCTACATTAACTGCTGTCCCGGGAGATAAACAGGTCTTCTTATATTGGGATGCCATTGCTGAAGAATCGAGGGATCAGTTCCTTGGATTTCAGGATAATAATCCGAGATTGGGATATAAAAAAGACTTTGAAGGATACCTTTTGTACAGAAGCGAAGAAGCTGAATTCAATGATATTAAAATAATCACTGATTCTAAAGGTGAAGCAAAATACTGGAAACCAATTGCTCAATGGGATTTAATTGATTCTATCAAGGGTCCTGATCCTGTTGGTATAAATGGTGCCAGATTTTGGAGAGGAGACAACACTGGTTTACAGCACTCATACATTGACACTGATGTTAAAAATGGTAAAAGATATTATTATGCTCTCGTGTCATATGATATGGGTGACCCAAAATTTGGTACTTCAGGATTGCAGCCTTCTGAGTGTACTAAAATCATTTCAGAGGATTATGCTGGAAACATCCAGTTCATCGACATAAACTGTGCTGTTGTTACACCAAATACCCCGGCATCAGGCTATGTTTCTCCTAAATTTTTAGGGGATATGAAAAAAGTTACTGCTGGTGATGGCACAGGGAGTATTCAACCAATTGTATTAAATCCTGCAGTTGTTAACGACGGGACTAATTATAAGGTTGAGTTTACTTCTTCCGGCACTTTGCCTAAATATAAAACTCAGTCATATAATATAATTCGGACTTATAATGGTGTAGTGGATACTGTTCTGAAATCTCTTGATACTACATTTATAGGTGCAAATAATTATTGCCCTCCGTTTGATGGTCTGACTATGACTGTTTCCAATGACACTACAATTGCTGTAATTGACTCCTTATCAGGATGGGTAGTCGGGCATAGTAATCTGAATATGAGGATCACGCCTGAATTATCAAGCAGAGGTATGGCGTGGCCATGTGATTATGAAATAAGATTTTTCGATAGCCCACAGGATACAACTTACTATAATAGTACTGGATCCGGTTATCCGAAAATTCCTATAAACTTTAAAGTGATAAATACAACAACTGGACAACAGGCAAAAGTAGCTATTAAGGATAATGATACTTCTAAAAGCTTAAGTCATGGTGACATAATTACAATACTTGAATTTATAGGAACACCATCTGTTTCAAATTCAAGGTATGCATGGAATATTAATTTTTTCCCGCCGATGAATCCATCACTTAATTCAGTTGACCCTGTTCCGGGCGATATTTATACTATAAAAACATCTAAACCATTCAAAACTGGAGATTATTTCAGTTTCACCACCAAACCTATTACTTCGGATAATGCTCTTGCAAAAGATCAACTCTCGAAGATCAATGTAGTGCCCAATCCATACCTCGGAGCTGCTGCCTGGGAAAGGAGAAATTTGAACTCTACCGGCAGAGGTGAAAGAAGAATTGATTTCATCAATCTTCCTGCAAGTTGTACAATCCGTATTTATACTATGGCTGGTTCACTTGTGAAAACAATTGTAAAAGATTCACCGGTTTCAAATGGGGCGGTTTCATGGAATCTTGTTTCCGACGATGGTATGGAAATAGCGTATGGTATCTACATCTATCATGTTGAAGCTCCGGGTGTGGGTGAACATGTCGGAAAATTTGCAGTTATTAAATAGTGAGAATGAAAATGAAAATTTTGAGTTATAAAACTTTAATACTTGTGTTTCTGTTAAACATTGTTTTGTGCGCACAAGTATTTAATTCTGATGTTTCAAAAAAAGGCACAACTGCTGCACCGTTTCTTTCAATTGGACAGGGAGCCAGGGCTATTTCAATGGGTAGCGCTTTTGTTGCAGTTGCAGATGATCCAAGTACTATTTATTGGAATCCAGCAGGTCTTGCAAAATTAACTGGTATTGGTTTGGTGTTCGATCATACTCAATGGATAGCGGATATAAGTTATAATTATGTCGCTGCATCTTATAATATCGGTGAAATGGGCACCTTGGGTTTTAGTTTCACAGCCTCTAACATTGGTGATATGAATGTTACAACAATTGATGAACCAAATGGAACAGGCGAAGTATTCAATGCTTCAGATGTTTGCTTCAGTTTGGCATATGCGATAAATCTGACCGATAATTTTGCTTTAGGTATAAGCCCAAAGTTTATTTATCAGAAGATTTGGAAAATGGACGCAAGTGCCTTTGCAATGGATCTGGGAGTTACATACAAAACCCCGTTTGATGGGATGATACTAGCTATGTCAATTGCGAATTTCGGTACAAAAATGCAGATGCTTGGTAATTCCAATCTTGTTCTTCATGACCTTGATCCATTGAGTACAGGTAACAATGGGAAAATTCCTGCATACCTGGAAACAAATCAATGGTCGCTGCCCCTAACATTTAGAGTGGGCGTTGCGTATAATCCTATAAATACTGAAAACCATAGAGTAACAATAGCTGTTGATGCTTTACATCCTTCCGATAATTACGAAAGCGTGAATGTTGGAGGTGAATATACTTATAATAATTTCATTTCATTCCGTGGCGGTTATAAAGCATTATTCCTTCAGGATTCTGAAGAAAGATTTACACTTGGATTTGGAATTAGGCAGGCTATGATTGGTAACCTTGTGGTTATGTTTGATTATGCATACCAGGACTTCGGAAGGTTTAGTAACATTCAGAAATTCTCTGTTGGAATATCATTCTAATTATTAACAGCCTGTGAGTACTAGTACCACAGGCTGCTTTTTATCATGACATTGGAATTGAAGTAGTTTAATGAAAATATGCATATTTATTCTTTTGTCTTTTCAGTTAGTTTACTCAAAGGATTATAAGGGGGCAGAATACAGAACTAAAGCATCTTTTACTTATGGAAGGTTTGAAGTTAAAATAAAATCTGCTGACAGGGAAGGAGTACTTTGTTCATTCTTCACATATTATGATGGTACCGGAGGAATTGATGCCTGGAACGAAATTGATATTGAGATTATGGGCAGATATAATAATGAAGTTCAGTTTAATACAATAACTCCAGGCCAGGTCAATCATGTACGTCATCAATATCTTAATTTCAACCCGGCACTTGAATTCCATACATATGCATTTGAATGGACTCCGGCCTATGTTTCCTGGTTTGTAGACGGGATTGAAGTATATAGACAAACGGGAACTCATATTCAAACATTAACCCGTGCTCAGAAATTAATGATGAATATTTGGAATCCTGCTTATCCTAATTGGTCCGGGAAATGGAACCCTGACGTTTTGCCAGTTTTTGCATTATATGACTCTGTTAGATATTATGCATTTACACCCGGAACCGGCAATTATGGTTCTAATAATAATTTTACTTTCTCTTGGGCTGATGAAATGAATGTTATGGATTCCGGCAGATGGGAAAAGGGTGTTCACACCTGGGATGGAAATAATTGTGACTTTATTGCTGCCAATGCTTCATTCCAGAATGGCAGTATGGCTTTATGCCTAACCAACAGTACAAATGTAGGTTATACTGATATAAAGGGCCCAGTTCCTTTTTGGGCAAGAAATGAAGTGGATAAAATAATAGTTTATTTTTCCGAAAAGCTTGATTCTGCCAGTGCTTCCAACAAATCTAATTACCTTATATCAAATGTAACTGTCAATTCAGCCACTTTAAAGGAAGATTTAAAAACTGTTGAACTTGAAGTAACCGGTTTTGTCACGGGTACTAATTACAATCTGGTGGTTATGAATGTTAAAGATTCTTTCCAGAATAAAATGGCTATCAAATCTTTATCTGTTATAAATTCAAAACCACTTACTTTTCCAATAAAAATTAATACCGGCGGTTCTACCGCATTAGGTTATTTACCTTATACCGAATTCAATGAATTTTCTGAATATGGTTATTTAGATGGCTCGGCTACTCAATATTCATCGGGTTTGCAAATTAGCGGGACTACCGAAGATTCAGTTTATCAATCAGAACATTTTGGAATGGCTGCATACAAAATTCGTGTGCCTGATGGCAAGTATAATGTTAAACTTATGTTTGCCGAAAACTATTTTACGGCAGTAGGGAAAAGAGTGTTCGATGTTTACGTGCAGGGCATTAGGGTACTTCATAACCTGGATATTTATAATCAGGTAGGTAAAAACAAAGCATATGAATATTCCGTAAGCGATGTAACCGCCCTTGACGGGATGATCGAAATTTTCTTTTCGGCAGCAACTGATAATGCACTCATAAATGGTATAGTGATAACTAAAAGTACAACAGGAATTGGAGGAACAATTAAGTCCTGCCTTCGCTTTTCAAGATAGAACAAAACTATCCGAACCCATTCAATGGCGCCACAATATTCAGATTTTCCGTAAGCGGGGAAGAGTTAGTAAATTTCAATATCTATAATATTCTTGGAAAGAAAGTGTTTTCCAGTGATATTAAAGCTAATAAAGGGTATAATGAATTTCCCTGGTACGGGAAGGATAATGCGGGTAAAACCCTTAGTTCCGGAGTTTATTTATATTCTTTCAAAAGTCATGAATTTAATCAAACTAAAAAACTAATAATATTAAATTAACAGTCAGGATAAATATGAAATTGTTATTTACATTAATATCAGTCATCTTGATTTGCTGCTGTATTTCACCTGAATCAAAACCGAATGTTGAAAAAAGGGTCAGTGATATGCTGGATAAAATGACTATTGAAGAAAAGATCGGGCAGATGACACAGGTTACTATCGAGGCAGTCTCAAAGACCAGAGGTTTTACAAATTCAAAACATGAACTTAATATTGCTAAACTTGAAGATGCTATATTAAAATACCATGTCGGTTCAATTCTTAATGTTTGGGATATGGCAAATTCTTTACATTATTGGAATGAAATAATACCAAACATTCAGGATACTGGCTGTTAAGAAAACACGGCTCAGTATTCCAGTCCTTTATGGAATAGATGCTATCCATGGTGCTAACATATACAAAAGATGCTACACTTTTTCCTCAGGCTCTGGGAATGGCTTCAACATGGAATACTGATCTGATGAAAAAATCAGGAGAAATTACTGCAGTTGAAATTAAAGCATCTGGTATCCCCTGGAATTTTTACCCGGTTATGGATCTGGGAAGACAGCCATTATGGCCAAGGTTGTGGGAAACTTTCGGCGAGGATGTTTACCTGGCCTCGCAAATGGGTACTTCATATATCAAAGGACAACAGGAATCAGGGTATAAAGTAGCTACATGCCTGAAACATTTTATGGGTTATTCATTTCCTATGAATGGAAAAGATAGAACTCCCGCCTGGATCTCAGAACGGATGCTTCGCGAATATTTCCTTCCGTCTTTTCAGGCTGGCATTGAAGCCGGCGCTCCTACTATTATGGTTAATTCCGGCGAAGTTGACGGCATACCAACACATTCGGATTATCATTTATTAACAGAGATTCTAAGAAATGAATTAAAATTCAAAGGTATCGTTGTTTCTGATTGGGAAGATATTAAACGCCTCTATTCAAGGGATAAAGTAGCTGACTCTCCAGAAGAAGCTGTAAGAATGGCTGTTATGGCTGGTGTGGATATGAGTATGGTTCCTTTGGATTTCAGCTTTTATGACATTCTCCTGAAGTTGGTAAAAGAAAAGAAAGTCCCAATGACAAGAATAAATGAAGCAGTATCCAGAATATTAAAAGTAAAATATGATCTGGGACTCTTTGAAAATGCCTATCCAGATCCCAGTTTGAAAAGCAAGTTTGCAACTGCTGAAAACAATAAAGTGAACCAGGAAGCTGCTGATGAATCCATTAGTTCTCGTGAAGAATGAAAAGAATATTCTTCCGCTATCAAAAGATTCAAAAGTATTGGTTACAGGACCTACTGCTGATATGCTTTCAGTAATGAACGGCGGCTGGACAATTACATGGCAGGGGAGCGAAGAATCACTTTACCCCAATTATAGGAATACTGTTCTTAAAGCAATTACTAAAAAATTGAAAAAGGGAAATGTAACCTATGTAAAAGGTTCTGATTTCAGCAGCGAAATAAATATTAAAGAAGTGGTTGAATCAACTAAAAATGTTGATGCAGTAATATATATGCCTGGGAGAAAAAGCATATTGTGAAACTCCAGGCAATATTGATGATCTGACGTTGGATCAGGCACAGCTTAATCTTGCTGATGAAATAATCAAAACCGGCAAACCTGTAATAATTGTAATGCTTGAAGGAAGACCAAGGATAATAAATAAAATTACTTCCGGAGCAAAAGGTATTTTAATCGGTTTCCTACCCGGTATGCAGGGCGGTGACGCCATAGCTAATGTACTTTTCGGAGATGTGAATCCAAGCGGAAAACTTCCAGTTACATATTCTAAATATCCCAATTCAATTTATCATTATGATTATAAACCCCTTGAATCTTCAGATGGCATGGGCTATGCTCCTGAATGGGGTTTCGGTTTTGGATTAAGTTATACAACTTTTGAAGTAAGCGAATTGAAGATTGATAAAAATGTAATAAATAAAAATGACGAGATAAAGGTAACTGTTAATGTAAAGAATACTGGTAAAAAAGCCGGAAAGGAAGTTGTTCAGCTCTACCTTACTGATCTTTATGCCAGTGTTTCAAGACCAAATAAACAATTAAAAGGTTTTAGTAAAGTATCTCTCGAACCAGGCGAAACAAAGCAGGTGGAATTTACAATTAAGCAGGAACACCTATCTTTTATAGGCAGAGATAATAAAAGAATTGTTGAACCAGGCGATTTTAATATTACAATTGGAAATCTTTCAAAAGCATTTAAGTTATTATAACTTAAGATTTTCTCATTAGTCGCTGTTTGTCATCCCCCTAAAGAGCCTACCCCGATTCATCGGGGTGGGTATCTTTTATACTTTTAATGTATTGTCCCAAAATTTACATACTTTGTGGTACTACCTTTAACATTGATACAAACATTTGTTTGTATCTAACCATATTTTTACCAATTGATGGAAATAAAAATGAAATATTTATTAATGACCCTGGCATTTACTCTTACAATTTTCGGATGTAAGAAAAATACAACTGAACCTGATCCCCCAACACCTGTTAAAACTCAATGGAAATTAGTCTGGTCAGATGAATTCAACTACAAAGGATTACCCGATCCGGCAAAATGGACTTATGATGTCGGAGGAAATGGATGGGGAAATAATGAATTGGAATATTATACCTCAAATGATCTTGACAATGCGCGTGTTGAAGATAGTGTGCTTGTTATTGAAGCAAGAAAAGAAAAAGTAGGTACTAATAATTATACTTCCGCAAGGTTGATTTCAAAAACAACCGGGGCTTGGACTTATGGAAGGTTTGAAGTAAAAGCAATCCTTCCATTCGGGACAGGAACATGGCCTGCGATCTGGATGCTTCCTGACGATTGGAGTTATGGTAATGGTGGTTGGCCGGATAATGGTGAAATTGATATCATGGAACATGTTGGTTTTGATCCGGGATGGATACATGGTTCAACTCACTGCAAAGCATATAACTGGAGAAATAATAACGGGAAAACAGCAAAAGTATATTACAAAGACTGTTGCGCAAATTACCATGTTTATGCTATAGAATGGGATTCTGTTAAAATTGATTTCTTTGTTGATTCTACAAAATATCTTACTGTTAATAATGATCATACAGGGTATGCAGCCTGGCCATTCGACAAAGCTTTTCATTTTATATTAAATATTGCTATCGGTGGTGACTGGGGCGGAACTCAGGGTGTCGATGATTTAATATTCCCGCAAAAAATGATCATCGATTATGCCAGAATGTATAAGCGCAATAACTAAATGAATAATTTAAATTCCCGGGTAATATCATGTTCAGGAAAACGGTATCGTTGTTAATTTTCTCCATTCTGATTTCAGTCTTCACAAATAGTTACTGCCAGTCAATGGAATCCAGAATTGACAGCTTGATAAGTAAAATGACTTTACAAGAAAAGATATTACAGCTGCATCAGGAAGGAGGAATGAATACCGCAGATAATTTACGTCTTGGCATTCCCGGTTTCTATATGTCTGATGGCCCTCATGGAGTGCGAAATGGTTTAGCTACTGCTTTCCCAGTGGGAATTTCCATGGCTGCAACATGGGATATCGATCTTATCAATCGCGTTGGAATCTCAATGGGAAAAGAATTCAGGGGTAAAGGATAAAATCAAGCTCTAGGTCCATGCATGGACATTACAAGAGATGTACGTAATGGCAGAACTTCAGAAAGCGGAGGGGAAGACCCATTTCTTAGACGCTAAAATTACTACATCTCTGATTAAAGGTATACAGAGTACCGGATGTATTGCTACAGCAAAACATTTTAATGCTGATTCAAGACAAGATGGACGGATGGAAAATAATTATACTATAAGCCAAAGAACTCTTGTTGAACATTTAGGGTGGAATTACAAGTCGGCTGTTCAGGATGGTGGTGTTCTTTCAGTAATGAACGCATATAATCTTATTAATGGACAAAAGTGCGCTGAAAATTATAACCTGCTTACAACTATTCTCAGAGGAATATGGGGCTACCCATTTTATGTTGTATCTGATTGGGGATCAATTTGGACTAGCAAAAATGCTATTGAAGCGGGATGTAATATATGCATGGGTTCAGATAATTATACTAACGATTTATATAATCTGGTTACCAGTGGTTCAATCACAGAGGATACAATAAACGCCGCAGTGCGAAAAGTATTAAGAACAAAAATATTATCAGGTATTATGGATTACTATCCCACCTGGGAATCCTAATGATGTTAACAGCACTTTAAGTCAGCAGATGGCACTTGAATGCGCCCGGAAATCAATAGTCTTGTTAAAAAACAAAAACAATATTTTACCGCTCAATAAAAATACTGTTAATCAAATAGCAGTTATAGGACCTAGTGCTGATGTTTGCCAGGTTGGATGGTACCGGCTCCAGTTATGTTACTCCATTCTATACAGTTTCTCCCAAGACAAGGAATATTGAATAAGATTAGTTCTGATAAAGTTGTTTACGCTAAAGGCTGCGATATAAATAGTACTGTCAACCACAGGCTATGATGAAGCTTATACGGCAGCATCTTAAGCCGATTATGTAATATTTTTTGGAGGTCTGGATGATTCTCAGGAGGGTGAGGGCTTGGACAGAGTCGGCGGATCAATCAACCTTCCGGGTCAACAGCAGGATCTTATAAATAAGTTAGCATTAATAAATCCGAATATTATTGTTGTCCTTGAGAGCGGTGGAATTTGCGGAATTCAAAACTGTAAGGATACTATTAAAGGACTTATTTATGCCTTCTATCCCGGACAGGAAGGCGGAAATGCATTAGCCGATGTTATTTTCGGTGATTATAATCCGGCCGGAAGATTACCAGTAACTTATCCAATAAATGATAGTCAGCTTCCTGCCCGCAATTTTGATTTTGATGATGATTATGGCTGTGGGTATAGATGGTTTGACAAACAAAATATAATTCCAATGTATGCGTTTGGTTATGGATTAAGCTACACACAGTTTCAATATAGTAATTTAAGTGTAACACCCTCAACAGCTCCAATAGGCAGCCGCATTACAGTTTCTGCTGATATAAAAAACATAGGTACAAGAGACGGTGAAGAGGTTGTTCAGCTATATATTTCCGATACTCATTCTTCCTTTGCAATGCCTGTAAAACAGTTGAAAGGATTCAAACGGATTCTGATACAACCGGGTGAAACTAAAACAGTAACTTTTGATTTAACCTCCGAGGAATTTTATTATTTTGATACTTCTTCAGTTTCTTATAAAGTAAATCCCGGTAGTTTTGTAATTAAAGTTGGCGGGTCATCAGATAATCTTCCTTTAACAGGTGATCTGAATCTGCAGAATACAGGACTAAAACCGGATTTAAAGATTTCCTGGATTAAAACTATGCCTGTTTATCCTTTAAAAGGAGATACAGTAATATTCCTTGCTGCAGTTAAAAATCAAGGTACCGGAATTATTCCTGCAGGTTCAGACCTTAAGATTAATTTTAAGGTTAATGGCACATTGATTAGTAGTTCCGCTCAAGTAACTTCTATCAAGCCAGGGTCAATGTCCTTGATAAGTACAAAAGGAATTGCAGGTGAAAATGAATGGGTAGCGCCTCAGGCAGGAAGTTATTCTGTCGAGGCATCCATTGATCCCGATAATACAATCAGTGAATGTATTGAAGACAATAATATTTTTACCACCAGCCTTGTAGTTTATCCTAATCAACCTGTGAATTTAGCTTTGAATAAAAATGTTGTCGTTTCATCAATTGAAGCAATAGGATATGAAGGAAGCAAAGCTGTCGATGGGAATAGAGGATCAAGATGGTCTTCACAGTTCAGCGATCCTCAGTCGATATATATCGATCTTGGTTCAGTTAAACATTTTAATAGAATTGATTTATACTGGGAAGCTGCCTTCGGAAAAGATTACACCATTCTAACATCAGATGATGCTTCTACCTGGAATGCATTTGCTACAATTACAAACGGAGATGGTGGATTAGACAGAATAAGCAAAGCAGGCAATGCGCGTTATATTAAAATGTCTGGAATTCATAGAGGTACAGTGTATGGCTATTCATTATATGAAATTGAAGTCTATAATGATTCTGCGGATACAAATGCTCCTGATGGTACTGTGAGTATTCCCTCTGAATTTCGGCTCTACAACAATTATCCTAATCCTTTTAATCCTGAAACAAATATAGGATTTGAAATTGCCAAAGCAGGAAATGTAAAACTCACTATTTTCAATACTCTTGGACAGCAAATCTGTATACTTGCAGATCAGAATTATAATTCAGGAACCCACAAGGTTATATGGAATGGTAAAGATTCGTTTGGAAAAGTAGTACCCGCAGGAATTTATTTTTACCGGCTTACTTCAGTAAGCAATTCCGAAACAAAAAAAATGATATTTATGAAGTGACCCAATTAGCAGTACATTTAATCTTTCTTTTCCGCGATGAGAATACTACAGCTACTAAGGGCAGAAAATTATTATTGATTCAAATTTGCGGTATATTTGGACACGTCTAAAAAAAATAGTAATTTATTAATGTAATAGATCTGTGATACCTATTCATACTTTTGATAGTTTATAGTTACTATGATTAATGATCTTATTCGTCCTCTAAAAATAAATTTCCTCCTTACGCTACCCAATTTAACAGGCATATGCATTTTTATATTATATAATTGGTTTGAATGATCATGCAACCAAACGATAAAAATGAAAATGAAAACGATTATTCCGAAGAGAATCTCCTAAATAACTTTATTGAAAAAATCCCCGATAATATTTATTTCAAAGATCTTAATAGCAAATTTATAAAAGTAAATAAGGCAACTGCTCAAAAACTTGGCTTTGAGAACCCTGAAGATCTAATAGGTAAATCTGATTATGATATCTTTGATAAGGTAAATGCTGATGGGGCATTTAGAGATGAACAAGAAATTATCAGAACTGGAAAACCTTACATTAGCGAAGAAAAAAAAGAAGTTTGGAAAGATGGAAAAATAACCTGGGCTGTCTCGCACAAAATGCCAAATTATGATAAGAACGGGAATATTATCGGTATATTCGGATACACCACAGACGTTACTAAAAGGAAAAAAGCAGAATTAGTCAGGGAAGCACTTCTCAGCATCTCAGAAGCTGCCTATACAGCATCTGATATGGAAACTCTCTACCATCGTATACATGACGTGGTCATTACCTTAATGCCCGCAAAAAATATTTGCATTGCAATTTATGATGAAAAGACAGATTTAATTTCATTCCCGTATTATGTAAATGTATTTGATTCACAGCCAATTCAAAGAAATCCTGCAAATGAAATGATCGAATATATAATGCGAATTGGTAATACCATATTGGTTGATGAACATGCTCTCATCTCTTTAATAAATTCAGGTGAGGTTGGAATAAATGGAACTCTGCCCAGGATTTTACTTGGTGCACCCCTGAAAGTTAATGGTAAAACTATTGGAGTGATAGTAATCCAGGATTACGAATATGATAAAGCATATGGAGAGGATGAAAAAGAATTGTTGATTTTCGTAACTGAACAAATTGCACAGGTTATCGAAAGAAAAAGGAACTCTGATGCAATTAAAAAGTATGCAGAAGAATTGAAGCAATTAAATAATACTAAAGATAAATTTTTCTCTATTATATCACACGATCTTAAAAATCCATTTTCCGGATTTGTAGGTTTAACAGAAATACTTGCCGAGGACTTCAGTAGTTTATCACAGGAAGAAATATTCAACATAATTAAAGACCTGAATGAAAGTGCCGGGCATCTTTACAAACTTCTTATAAATCTTTTAGAGTGGGCGCGAATGCAGCAAGGCTCTGAGGTCTTTGATCCAAAGCAAATAAACTTAAAAGAAGTAGTATCCCAAAACGTTTTGTTACTGACTAAGAGCGGAGAACAAAAAGGAATTGATATTATTAATGAAGTTTCTCCGGATCAAATAGTTTATGCGGATGAATCTATGCTTAATTCGATATTACGAAATCTTTTATCTAATGCTTTAAAATTTACAAATCAATGGGGTAAAGTAAGAATAACCTCTAAATTAACAGAAAGTGGTTCGGTTAAAATATCGGTAAAAGATAACGGTATAGGTATGCCTGAATCACTGTCTAAAAAATTATTTAAAATGGAAGAGCAAGTTGGTCGTAAAGGGACTGGCGGAGAAGAGAGTTCAGGCTTAGGTTTATTACTCTGTAAAGAGTTTGTTGAAAAGCATGGTGGTACTATTTGGACTGAAAGCAATGAAAATATTGGAACCACCTTTCATTTTACACTCCCTACTTTTAAAATCTAAATGTGAACTAAATAATGATCCATTAAATCCTCCTACAAACGATAATAGTTTTAAAACCCTTATGTTTGTACTCCCTGCCTTTATTTTTGCAACCACGACGATTATTATATACAAAAGTACCCCTCTACATATAACTACCATTTGCCCCCATTTTTTGCCATCTCCTGTATCTTTTGGCAAAAAACAATAGTCCTGGGTAGTTATATGTAGAGGTAACTTTATTTCTTTTACCTTGGTTGGAATATTCAAAAAGAACCAGCAAATGCCGCGACACCTGCTTAATACTCCCTTAACGCCGCCTATAAACTGGCTTTTAACACAAAACATACACCGGAGATACAGAAAAGATACTCAAATGACTATGCCTAACGCCGGATTGAGTATGAAAAGATACAGAACCTGTACTGAAGACATACAGACGAATTTTAATAAAGTAGCTTCAAGTAGATTAATTTATCTCTTTAACGTATGCCCGTGAGATTCTGAAACAGTGCGGTCCTGAGAATAAATAAGCTGTCTTAGACAATCATTACATCCAAGTGGATTCTCATCCACACATTTCTTGTTAGGATAAATTTTATAGTTCTCTCTGTAGGGCAGGGGAGTATAGTTTGGCATTATAACATTCGCTCCAACTTGAAGTCCCTTCTCCCTGCCATGTTCATCAAGAGTGGCAAGAGCAGTGGTTGCGGGAATATGCGCATTCTTCAATACAATTCTAGCTATTGCCATAGTCTGTAAAGTGAAATTGATATTAGCATGTGCTATTCCCCTGTATGGTGTTTCAGGTGATGGAATAAATGGACTAATTGACGCCATGTCAACATCAAGTTCGCGGCATAAAATTATATCATCTGCTATATCCTCAACCGTCTGGCGGGGAAGCCCTATAAGATTACCGCTGCCGATCTGAAATCCAATACTCTTAAGAAATCTTAAATGGATTATCCTTTCTTCAAGCGATTGGTCAAGATGATAAATAGAATAAAGTTCAGGGTTTGCTGTTTCATGTTTGAGTAGATATCTGTCCGCCCCTGCTGCACGCCATGCTTCATAATCCTTAAAGTCTCTCTCTCCGAGACTCAGTGTTATTGCCATATCAAGTTCATCTTTTACGGCAGTTATAATTTCAGTTACATATTTCCGGGAGTAATTACTATCTTCACCCGACTGTAAGACAATTGTTTTAATGCCAAAACTGTAAATAGTCTTTGCAGTGTCCACTATTTCCTTTAGGTTCATTCTGTAACGTTCAAGTTCCGGGTTACTTTTTCTTAAACCGCAGTAAAGACAATCCTGCTCGCAATAATTTGAGAATTCAATTATCCCTCTTAGATGTACTTCATCACCGCAATACTGTTTCCGAACCTCATCTGCTCTCAGGTAAAGGTCAAAAATATCAATACTGTTTTCCAATGAAAGCAGGAAAACAATTTCTTCTTTTGATAAATAATCATTATATAGAAATTCGGATAGAAGCATAAACAAGTTAAAAGTAAAAAGTTAAACGTAAAAATAGGAACAAAACCCTTAGGTGAAAACATTCATGCGAATCAGGGTATTCCAGCTTTCGCGGGAAGGGGATAAATCCCCTCACGTCTGTGTAATTTATTCTATAATCCCAGGCATAAACGCCAGGGCTACTTTAACTTAATAAAATACGTCTCTTTCTCCTGCATCAACACGAGCCACCATTTTCTCTACTTTGTTTTTAATGGTTCCTTCAAGTGAATCCATTTCTTTACCAAGAAAATCCAACGCTAATGTTTTAGTATCTTCTGAAGCAAAATCATTTAGATATTCCTTGAATGTAGCCATAGCATTGGGGACACAAATCTTTCCTATGTCACCGCTTTTAGCAAGCGCCATAAATCTGTCACCAGTTCTGTTGGAACGATAGCAGGCAGTGCAAAAACTTGGCAAGTAACCTAATGAAGCACAATCTTTTACAACTTCATCAAGCGAACGATGGTCACCAAGCTGGAACTGTTCTCTGTCATGCTCATTAACGCTTTCCTGAGATTCTTTATATTGCCCCGGCGCAGTTCTGCTGCCTGCACTTATCTGTGAAACACCAACCTCAAACAATTCTCTTCTTAATTCAGCCCTTTCACGGGTAGACATTATGATTCCTGTATAGGGAACTGCCAGCCTGAGTATGGCAACTATTCTTTTAAATGACAGATCATCAACAGCGTGAGGAGGGGAAACGGCCGCCGGTGCATTTAATGCCGGCTCAAGTCGGGGAACAGAAAGTGTATGAGGACCTACTCCGTATTTGAAATCAAGATCAAACGCATGCATTAAAAGTGCAAGTGTCTCAAACCTGTAATCAGTTAAACCAAATAGAGCTCCCATTCCTACATCATCAATTCCTGCCTGAAGCGCACGGTCCATTGCGAACAATCTCCATGCGTAATCTCTTTTGGGGCCCGAAGGATGCATTTCCAGATATGTTTTATAATGATAAGTTTCCTGGAAACATTGGTAAGTACCAATTCCATAGTCTTTAAGTTCACGGAATTTCTCTACTGACAGAGGAGCCATGTTAACATTTACACGGCGGATGTTACTTCCGTTATAATTGATCTGATATATCCTCCCGATTGCTTCACCAATAGACTTAACATCGGCAAGTTTCGGATGTTCTCCGCATACAAGCAATAGCCGCTTCTGTCCCTGCTTAACAAGGAATTCTGCTTCTGATACAATTTCATCTATGGTCAGACTTCTTCTTTTAAGTTCCCTGTTATCTTTTCTGAACGCACAGTACAGACAATTATTAACGCATACGTTTGTTGTGTACAAGGGGGCAAACAAGACAATCCTGTTTCCATATATTTTTTCTTTTACTTCCTTTGCGGCATGGAAAAGTTCATCGTATAATTCCGGTGAGGATATGTTTAGAAGTGCTGCGCTTTCTCTGATCGTAAGACCCTTCGCCTCACGTCCCTTTTTAATAATATCTTTCTGGAGTTCCTTATCAAAGAGAGTATCATCTTCAATAAGTGAATTGATATAGTTTTCATTAATAAATAACATCCTGTTCACCTAATGCTTTTTATGTAATTAGTTTATTGATTCATCAATAAAGGTGAATCCTGATAAGAATGATTCCCAATTAGTGTACCAGAAAAAATACCCCTGTTTTTCTTTCATTTAGAAAGAATATTAAAAGAAACTTCTTAATAAAGAGAATTTATTTTAGCTAAAGAATGGATTTGACCGGAAAGATCAATATATCCGCTGTTTTTTAATGGAATAGTTTTTGAAAATTGAGGCGCATGAGACAAGAGAAAGATTCATTAGGGATGGAATTATTAGATGATACTGCAGTTTACGGTATTCATGCCCTTAGGGGATTTAAGAATTTCCCGGTTAGCGGTGAAAGAATAAATCCGTATCTTATTAAAGGTGGCTTACTTGTCAAGAAAGCAGCCACGGAGACAAACTATAAATGTAGTTTACTTTCCACTGATATATATCAACCGGTCATTTCTGCTATTGACAAACTTCTTGATGAAACAGACCGTTTCATTGAATCAGGCGACACATCAATTTATAATAAGATAATAGTTGACCCTCTTCAGGGAGGAGCCGGTACGTCTCTTAATATGAATCTGAATGAGATAATCGCAAATACCGCACTGAAAATTGCAGGCAGAAACTATGGACAATATGAGATAATACATCCAATAGATGATGTTAATTTATCTCAGTCGACAAATGACGTTATCCCTACAGCGCTTAAGATTGCCTCAATAATTTTACTCAGAGAACTGGCTAAATCATATGCTTCTCTTCAGGGGGCGCTTCAGGAAAAGGAAGTAGATTTCAGTAATATTCTAAAACTTGCAAGGACACAATACCAGGATGCGGTGCCAATAATGTTGGGTCAGGAGTTTGGGGCTTATGCTCAGGCTATTGCAAGAGACCGTTGGAGATTATATAATGGCGAGGAGAGATTAAGGTCTGTAAATCTTGGCGGAACTGCAGTTGGGAATTCTATAACAGCTGACCTTTCCTATGTTTTAAGCGTTAATTCGGAACTGAAAAAGGTCACAGGTTTACCTTTAGCAAAAGGTGAAGACCTGATAGATACAACCCAAAACCTTGATGTATTTGTTGAGGTGCACGGGCTTGTAAAATCAGGAGCTGTTTCACTAATAAAAATATGTAATGATCTAAGGTTCATGTCTTCGGGTCCCGAAGGTGGAATAGGTGAAATTAATCTGCCGCCAATGCAGGCGGGGTCAAGCATTATGCCCGGCAAAGTTAACCCGGTTATTCCGGAAAACATGATACAGATTTGCGAGCTGGTAAAGGGACACGATTCTGTAATTAGTAATCTCATTAGTTCCGGTAACCTGGAACTGAATCCCTTTACTCCTTTAATTGCACATCTATTCCTGAAATCACTTTCCCTGCTCAAAGAGGGGATTGATAATTTTACATCAAAATGTGTTAAAGGGATTAAGGCTAATAAAGAAAGATGCTGGGATAACCTGTCACGCTCATCAGCTCCGGCAGCATCTTTAATCAAAATATTTGGTTATGATAAGATTGCCGAGATTGTAAAAGAAAGCGTTGAGAAAAAGATTCCATTTACTGAAGCGTTAATGAAACTAAATATAATAAGTGAGCTCGATTTAAAGGAAATATTATCCGGTAAAGAATTAAATGAACCGCGTCCCTCAGTCTGAAAGAAAACATATAGTTATAACCGGCAGAAGAAATGTCGGTAAATCATCGTTGATGAATGCTTTCATCGGTCAGGATATTTCTATAATTAGTGATATTCCGGGTACCACAACTGATCCGGTTAAAAAACCGATGGAATTGCCTCCGTATGGACCGGTTATTTTAATCGATACTGCTGGAATTGATGATGTAGGTGAATTAGGAACCCAAAGAATAAGTAAAACTCTTAAAGCAATTGCCGGAGCTGACTTTGTTATTGTTGTAATTGATGCTCAGGAATGTTTACATGCCGAGGAAAAAGAACTTTTCAGTTACCTTGAAAAATTATCTATTCCTTACCTAATAGTGCTTAATAAAATAGAGTTTGGTGTTAACCTTGATCTCCTTAAAGAGATTAAGAAAATGAAGAAAATTCATTTTGAAGTATCCTGTACGGAAAATGTTGGAATACATGAAATTAAGACAAAAATTACCCGCCTTCTTCCTAGTGACATAGAGCCGCCTCTGATAGGGGACCTTGTAAACCAGGGAGATATTGTTGTACTTGTCGTCCCCATCGATCTTGGTGCTCCAAAAGGTAGATTAATTTTGCCCCAGGTTCAGACTATAAGAGAAGCTTTGGATGAAGATACTATTGTAGTTATCTCAAAAGATAAAGAATTAAGATCTGTGCTCGGAAGTCTGAAAAGAGAACCTAAACTGGTTGTTACTGACAGCCAGGCAATTATGAGAGTTATTGCGGATGTCCCAGACCATATAAATTTAACTACCTTTTCAATTCTGATGGCAAGGCATAAAGGAGAACTTCCCGTATTTGTCCGTGGAATAAGAAGAATTGAAGAACTAAAGGATGGCGACAGGGTTCTAATCGCTGAAGCTTGTACACATCATTCCCAGGAAGATGACATCGGACGCGTTAAAATTCCCCGTTGGTTGAGATTACATACTAAAATGGATCTTGATATTGAAGTCAGAAGCGGAGAAGATTTTCCAGAAAACCTGACTGATTATAAACTTATTGTCCATTGCGGCGGGTGCATGATTACCAGGCACAATATGCTCTCAAGAATTAAACAAGCTAAGCTTCTTAATGTACCAATTGTCAATTATGGAGTGCTTATTTCTTATATGCATGGCGCTATTCCCAGAGCCATTTTACCCTTCGAAGAAGCTGTTTCTGAATGGAAAAGAAAGACTTCACCTGCTCATCTCCAACTATAGCAATTATCCTGCCAATTATTATTGATTGCTAAATGTGAATTATTACCCATTATCAACAATCTTTCTATTTTGAGATGTTTTTTCTAATATTTAAGAATATTCTCATAAGCAAGATAGAATTATTTAGTTTAAGTGATTTAGATTAGGTATAACTGTTTCAAGTTCTGGCACTTAAAATGAAGATGTTATAGCGAAATTTCAAGGGTCACTAAAAATGCACTCAAAAATATTTGAAGAATATCAACCAAATGATAAAAGCAGTCTAATTCCTCTGTTGCAGGATGTCCAAAGTATTTATGGGTATTTGCCTGAAGATGCTCTTCAGGAGATATCGGAATTTGTCGGAATTCCATTAAGCAGGGTTTATGGTGTTGCTACTTTTTATAACCAGTTCAGATTTGATACCTCTGGGGGAAAATGTTATCAGAGTTTGCAGGGGAACTGCATGCCATGTTAAAAATTCTGCCAATATACTCTATGCGCTTGAAAGTACATTAAATATAAAGGCTGGTCAAACCTCAAGAGATAAAAAATTTTCTATAGAAGTTGTAAACTGCATCGGAGCATGCAGTATTGCGCCGGTTATTACGGTAAATGATGAATATTTCGGAAGACTGACTGTAAAAGAAATTCCTGCAATATTGAAGAAATATATGAATGCACCAAAACCGAAGCAGTCTGAATCAACAACAGAGAAGAGTTTAGCATGAAAAATTTCTTAGATAAATGTTGTAGTGAATGCTGGCATACTGCCGAAAAACCGTGCGAACTCTTTGTCAGATGCTGTACTGAAGGTCCATTATGTCATCATGATAAAGAATGCCAGGATAAATTCAATACTCTTAACAAAAGATTAAAATATGAAGAGCACGAAGTGCCAATTATTTTTATTGGCATGGGAACCTGCGGTCTTGCTTCAGGAGCTCAGAAAGTGGAAGAGGCAATAATCAGCGAACTTAACAAGTTTGGTCTTTCTGCACATATTGAACCAACCGGTTGTGTCGGGTTACTGCGCAAAAGAAGTTATTGTTGATATAAAATTACCGGGTCAGGACAGAATTTCTTATTGCGAAATTACTCCTAAGATAGTTCCTAAATTTATTCAAAGAACTCTCGTTGAAAAAGGAATATTCAAGGAAAAACTACTTGGTACTTATGGTAAACCAACTGAAGAAGTTAATTCTATAAATGACGACCCTTTCTTTAAACATCAGTTAAAAATAGTTCTTGAACATTGCGGAATTTTCAATCCGGATTCTATTGATACTTATTTAGCTTATGGTGGTTTCAAAGGATTCGATAAAGTACTTCGTCTATTGAAACCTGAGGAAGTTGTTAAGGAAATTACACATGCGGTTTAAGAGGAAGAGGCGGCGCGGGTTTCCCTACAGGTAAAGAAATGGGAATTTGCCTTTAAACAGAAATCTGATCAGAAATACCTTATCTGCAATGCGGATGAAGGAGATCCCGGTGCTTTTATGGATCGTTCCGTTCTGGAAAGCGATCCTTTCCGTTTAGTCGAAGGTATGCTTATCGGTGCCTATGCAATAGGCGCATCAAAAGGATATATATATTGCCGCGCCGAATATCCCCTTGCAATCAAAAGATTGGAAAATACTATTAAGCAGTGCAGGGAATATGGTCTACTAGGGAATAATATTCTTGACAGTGATTTCAGCTTTGAATTAAAAATTAAAAAGGGAGCCGGAGCTTTCGTCTGCGGTGAAGAAACTGCTTTAATCGGCTTCGATTGAAGGTAGAAGAGGAATGCCAAAACCAAGACCACCTTATCCGGTTGTTTCCGGACTGTTTGGAAAACCAACAGTTATCAATAATGTTGAGACATTTGCAAATGTAGCCGGAATAATGTCCAAAGGGTCCGATTGGTTTGCTTCAATCGGTACTGCAAATTCAAAAGGAACAAAAGTATTCTCATTAAGCGGTAAGATTAAGAATACAGGTCTAGTAGAAATACCTATGGGTGTTACTCTTAATGATATAGTTTTTAAGATCGGAGGCGGGATTCCTTTTAACAAGAAATTTAAGGCTGTCCAGATTGGTGGTCCTTCGGGTGGATGTTTACCAGAAAGTGTAATGAACACCCAGGTTGATTATGAATCCTTAAAAAGTGTTGGAGCAATGATGGGTTCCGGCGGATTTGTTGTAATGGATGAAGATACCTGTATGGTTGATGTTGCGAAGTATTTTCTTCACATTTATTCAGCAGGAATCATGCGGTAAATGCGTGCCATGCAGGGAAGGGACTAAAAGGATGCTCGAAATAATTGAAAGAATCCCGGTTAGTTATAAAAATACAAAGAATAAAAAAGATCAGCTGCAGAGATTCAAAGGAATTATTCATCTTACAAAGACTTGGCGATGTTATAAGAGATACTTCTCTATGCGGTTTAGGGCAGTCTGCTCCAAATCCTGTTATTTCCGGTTTGACTTATTTCAGAGATGAATGGGAAACTCACTTGTTTGAAAGGGAATGCCCTGCCGGTGTATGTAAGGAAATTTTAACTTATACAATTGATAACAGATTTATGTACAGGATGTGGTGTGTGTACCAGGAAATGTGCTGTTGATGCGATTATGGGAGAAAAGAACCATGCCCATTATATAATCGAAGACAAATGTATTAAATGCGGTATGTGCTTAGAGTCCTGCAGGTTCCAGGCAATAAATGTTAATTAAAATTGAATGTTGGAGACTTAAATGGTTCAGTTAACAATAAATAATATTAAAGTAAATGCTGAAGACGGGAATGACAATTCTTGACGCGGCTAAATCAGTTGGAATTTCAGTGCCAACTATTATGTCATCTTAAAGATCTTATGCCAACCGGCGCCTGCAGAATCTGTGTCCGTGGAAGTTGAAGGGCAGCGAGGTCTTGTTCCTTCATGCGCTTATCCTATTTTTGAAGGTATGGTGGTTGATACTAATTCATCCCGTGTCAGAAGAGCAAGAAAAACTATAGTTGAATTGCTTGTTGAAAACCATCCTCAGGATTGCCTCATTTGTATGCGCAATAAGAATTGCGAATTGCAGGATCTTAGTGAAAAATATGGACTTCGCGAACACCGATATGTTGGTGAGACTAAAGAACATGCAATTGATATATCAAGCGCATCAATGGAAAGAGATCCAGCTAAGTGTATTCTATGCGGAAGATGTGTCAGAGTCTGTCACGAGATCCAAAAAGTCGGTGCAATAGATTTTACTAACCGCGGATTTAACAGTATAGTTACTACGCCTTATAATAAAGGACTTAATGTAAGTGACTGTATTTTGTGCGGACAGTGTATCCTTGTTTGCCCTACAGCAGCTTTAATTGAAAAAAGCTCTGTTAAAGAAGTATCAGATGCATTAAATGATAAAAATAAATATGTAGTAGTTCAGGTCGCTCCCGCAGTTAGAGCTACTCTTGGTGAGGAATACAATTTCCCACTTGGCACTGATGTAACCGGACAGCTTGTTACAGGTCTCAGACGCCTTGGCTTTAAGAAAGTATTCGATACTAATTTTGCAGCTGATCTTACCATAATGGAAGAAGCTACTGAACTAATAACCAGGGTTAAAGAGAATAAATATCTTCCTATGTTTACAAGCTGCTGTCCGGGATGGGTTAAATTTGCAGAACAGAATTATCCGGAAGTCCTTCCGCATGTTTCTTCATGCAAATCTCCCCATGAGATGGAAGGCGCTGTATCTGAAAACTTATTATGCTAAAAAAATGGGATTGAAACCAAAGGATATCTTTGTGGTTTCAATTATGCCGTGTACAGTAAAGAAATTTGAATCGGAAAGAGCTGAATTATCTGAAGATACTCTTCAGGATGTTGATGCAGTCCTTACTACAAGAGAACTTGTACGGTTCTTTAAAATGGTTGGAATTGAATTCGAAGGATTACCACAGGACAGTTTTGATAATCCTCTTGGTGAATCAACAGGTGCAGCTGCCATTTTCGGTACAAGTGGTGGTGTAATGGAAGCAGCTTTAAGAACCGCTTATTTCAAGATGACAGGGAAAGGTCTTGATAAAGTTGAATTTGAAAGTATCAGAGGATCAAAGGGACTAAAAGAAGCAGTTATCAATATCGATGGTACGGAACTCAATATTGCAGTTGTTAATGGCATCGGCAATGTACGAGAAGTTATTGATGAGATAAAAGAAGGTAAATCAAAATATCATTTCATTGAAGTTATGGCTTGTCCCGGAGGATGCATAAACGGAGGTGGGCAACCTATACATCAGAAACCTGAAAAGGTTGTTAAGAGAATGAAGGCTCTTTACCAAATTGATTTGGAAATGAAGACCAGAAAGTCGTATGAGAATGAATCAGTAAAAACATTATATAAAGAATATTTTATAGAACCGAATTCTCATAAGGCTCATGAGATTCTTCATACAGATTACACAAACAGGAAAAACCTGAATAAATAAACAACGTTTAAGTTGTTAAAAAAAAATATGAGTGTCGGTATAGTCAGCACTATTTTTGACAAATGCAAGAGATGTTACTCCTGCATAAGAGAATGTCCGGCTAAGGCAATTAAAGTTATTAACGGACAAGCCAGGGTATTACCCGAAAGGTGTATTGCCTGTGGTCATTGTGTGAAAGTATGTTCACAGAATGCTAAGAAAATATCCAGTGACTCTGCTCTTGTTTTTGAAGAACTCATTCCGTCTAATACTGTAGCGGCTGTTATTGCTCCCTCATTTGCGGTTTCATTTCCTGATGATTATAATAAACTCCCTGCAGCTTTGAAAAGCATCGGGTTTAGTTATGTAGTGGAAGCAGCTTTCGGTGCTGACCTTATCAGCGACCTTTATCTGCAGGAATTTCAGTCTGAAAATAAACAGACTATTATAAGTTCTTCGTGTCCGGCTGTTGTTAATTATATTGAAAAGTACAGGGGGCAGCTTGTCCCAAATCTTGCTAAGGTAGTTTCTCCAATGATAGCAATAGGAAAATACCTGAAGGCGAATTCAAAGGAAGAACTAAAGGTTGTTTTTATCGGTCCCTGTGTTGCTAAGAAAGAAGAATATCTTGAGCCCCAGGTTGAAGGTGCTATTGATGCAGTGTTAACTTTTGCTGAACTTAAGAGAATATTTAATAAAGGCAATATAAAACTGAACGAGCTTGAAGATAGTGAATTTGATCCGCCACATGCATATATGGGAAAATCATTTCCTCTTGCAGGTGGTTTGCTTAAGACTGCTACTATTTCAGGTGATATCCTTGAAAAAGAGATTATAGTTGTTGAAGGTAAGGTAAAAGTTCAGGAAATAATTGAAGAAATTTGTGATAATAAAATAAATGCAAAGTTCGTTGATATCTTGTTTTGTGAAGGATGTATAAGCGGACCGGCAATCGGTTCTGATCTCAATTACTATTCCAGACGAGAAAAGGTTATTAAATATATTGATCAGAAACTATATACTGTTGACAAGCAGATCTGGAAAAGTAATATATATAACAGCCGCGGTCTTGACCTGACAAGAGATTTCCAGGTAAGGAATCAGCGTAAACCTGAACCTCCTGAAGAAAGGATTAAGGAGATCCTTGCTGAAACAAATAAGTTTTCTGTTAATGATGAATTAAATTGCGGTGCCTGTGGCTATGCTACATGCAGGGAATATGCAATTGCTATTGCTAAAGAATTTGCTGAAAAAGAAATGTGTCTGCCGTACCTTATAGATAAACTTGGTAAGGCTTACGATGATCTGAAGGATACA
The DNA here is from genome assembly GCA_963786395.1 of uncultured Ignavibacteriales bacterium. Classification (GTDB taxonomy): domain Bacteria; phylum Bacteroidota; class Ignavibacteria; order Ignavibacteriales; family Ignavibacteriaceae; genus Fen-1301. The sequence goes on from CAWAZD010000019.1 coordinate 98,846, forward strand.
CAGGAACAGCTTCAAGTCTGCTGAGAAACTTGCCTCCATAGGACAGCTTGCTGCCGGTGTGGCGCATGAAATAAATAATCCTTTAAGCACAATTATATTGTATACCTCAATGTTGAAGAAAGAACTTGAGCAAAAATTAGATGATTCTCAGAATACCGAAGACTTAGCCTTAATTCTTGAGGAAGCAAACAGGTGCAAGAATATCGTTGCAAATCTTCTCAACTTTGCTCGTCAGGGGAAACTAAAAGTAACTAAAATAAATTTAGGTCAGCTTCTTTCAAAAATAGTTAAGAATATAAAAGCCAACCCGGTTAACAAAAAAATAGATATAGTAAATGAAAAGTTGTTAAATGGCTGGTTGATTGAGGGTGACAATGACCAGTTACAGCAGGTATTTATTAAATCTTATAACTAATGCCTGTGAAGCAATGGAAGAATCTCCTGAAAAGATCCTGAATATAAAAATCTCTGAAGATGATAATTATCTTATAACTGAAATAAGGGATTCCGGGTCGGGGATTGAAAAAGAAAATTTCAGCAAGGTATTTACTCCGTTTTTTACTACTAAAAAAATAGGGAAGGGGACTGGACTTGGTTTAGCCATTACTTATGGCATTATAAAAATGCATAATGGTTTTATCAATTTCCGGAGTGAACCCGGGAAAGGAACAACATTCGTGGTTAAGCTGCCGAAAATTATTAATAAGCAGCTCGTTAATTCTGAAATAAAGGTCAATTAAAATGATTACCGAAGATAAAAAAATATTACTCGTAGATGATGATATAGATTTGCTCGAACAGCATAAAATACTCCTTGAATCCAAAGGGTTCAAAGTTGTTATAGCAGAAGGAAGTAAAAAAGGCTGGGAAGTTTACAAACAGGAACTACCCGATGCTGCCATTCTTGATCTCATTATGGAAGAACATGATTCCGGTTTTATTCTTGCTCATAAAATCAAGAAAGATCCTCATGGGAAAAATATTCCGGTGTTTATTCTTACTTCGGCTACTTATGTAACCGGATTTAAGTTTGGTGCCTCAACTGATGAAGAAAAAGAATGGATCAAGTGCGATGGAATTCTTAACAAACCAATAATCATAGATGATCTGGTTAAAAAACTGGAAATCTTTTTCACCGAAGCTAAGGTTTAATTTTATATATGTCCGATTATCATAGAAAGAAAATACTTATAGTTGATGACGAGAAGGGTTTACGGCTCGGAACTAAAAGGCTGCTTGAAAAAGAAGGCTTTGAAGTAGTTGCTGCCGAGAACGGAGCCGAGGGAATCGAACTGGGTATTGCGACTGAATTTGATATCGCCATAATTGATATGAAGATGCCTGACTATGATGGTATTCAGGTGCTAAAAGCAATAATCGGCAGATTTCCGAATACAGTTTGTTTTATTGCAACTGCTTATGCCAGCTATGATACTGCAATTGAATCAACAAGAATAGGGGCTTTTAGTTATATTCCTAAACCTTTTTCTCCCGAAGAGCTTCTTCAACAAGTTAATAAAGGACTTGAAAAAAGGGAATTGAGTCTTCAGAAAGAAAGTTGGATACGTGAAAGAGAAGAACGTCTGCTTGAAGTTGCTTTTGAAAAGACCCGTCTGAATACTATTATTAATTCTATATCTGACGGAGTTCTTGTAATTAATAAGAATGGCGAAGTAGTTTTATATAATCCGGCAGCATTAAAATTTCTTTTATTAAAAAATATTGTTATTGAAGAATATATTATTGATAAGCTTCCGGAAAAGCTGGCTGATCAGGTAAATGATTTTCTGAAATCTCATGAATTAAATTAAAAGATCATTTATCAGTTCAGCTTCAGATGAAGCAGGGAAATGATTTGTTTATTGAAGCTACATCATCACCGGTACCTGCACATGATGGTTCACTTGCAGGTGTTGCAATAGTTATTAAAGAATATTACTGAACTTAAGAAAATTGAATTCCTTAAGTCTCAATTCGTATCCATGGTATCGCATGAATTAAAAGCTCCTATTGCTGCAGTTTACGGATATTTGAAATTGATTGCCGATAAAACAATTGTGCTTGATCCCATTAAACAAGGTGAATTTATAAATAGATCAATGTACCGTCTTGATTCCCTTTTAAAAATGGTAAACGACCTTCTGGATATTTCCAGGATGGAAATGAAAAATACTCAGAGAGAAATTAAGGAAATTGACCTGTCTGAAATTATTAAAGGTATAATTGAATTATTTCAGCTTGAGATTAAAAAGAAGGGTCTTGGCTATTGTAATTGAAAATGAAGAAAATATAAAATGCCTGACTGGTGATAAAGACGAAATAACACGGTTGTTTACAAACCTGATAAGTAACGGGATTAAATATAATAAACAGAACGGGTTGTTGAAGATAAGTTATTATAAGGATGACGATTACCTGGTTACTGAAATAAAAGATTCCGGTATCGGAATGCGTGCCGAAGAAAAGGTTAAATTGTTCCATGAATTCTTCAGAGCAAAGAATGAGTTTACTAAAGATATCAGCGGCACGGGCCTTGGGCTATCTATAGTAAAGAGAATTGTTGATTCCTATGCAGGTAAAATTGAAGTCGACAGTGAATATGGAAACGGAACAACTTTCCGTGTATTCCTGCCTTCAGCAAAGACAATTGATAAAGACAAAAACACTGATAAAGATAATTCAGTTATAATAAATAATACAAACATTCATAAATAGAAGGAATGAATCATTATGGCGAAAATAGCTATCATCGATGACGATCCTGACATTCTGGACGCAAGTAGCCTTGTATTAACTTCGAAAGGATACGAAGTGATCACCGCGCAGAATCCGGATGATGGATATAAAATCGTAAAGGAAAACCACCCTGACCTAATCATACTTGATGTAATGATGAATGAACCGGATGACGGTTTCTTCCTGGCTCAGAAATTCAGGAAAAATAAAATAACAACACCTATAATTATGTACACTTCAATCTCTAAATCAATTGGTATTGAATATGGTATAAATGAAATGGTGCCTGTTGATGAGTATGTTGAAAAACCGATATCTCCGGAACAACTGATTGAGAAGGTTAGAGAAACTTTTACATCAACATATAGAAAGGTAATGTATGTTAGTTTATGAAAAAAATGCAATGTCGCAAGAAATAGAACTTCTTGTTGGGAAATATGGAACCGAAAGATCTGCTCTTACTGCAGATTCTTCAGGATATCCAAAGGAAATATAAATATGTTTCTGATTTTGCCCAGCAGGAAATAGCCCGTTTATTAAATATTCATCCTGTTGAAGTTAACAGTGTTATCTCCTTTTATTCTTTTCTGCATTCAGAACCTATGCGGAAGAAATACTATAAAACTCTGTCAGACAATATCATGCGATATGGCAGGTAAAGAACAAATTGAGAAAGCTCTTGCAGAGAGAACTTGGGATTTCTTTCGGTGAAACAACTCCGGATAAGAAATTTACCCTGGAACATACTAACTGTATTGGTATGTGCGATCAGGGACCAGCTATGTTGGTTAACGAGAAGGTTTATACCCGACTCGATCCCGAAAAAGCTGTCAACATTTTAAAAGAAGTAGAGTAGGGAGACAACATGGAAACAAATTTAGAATCAAAAAAGAGAACTGGTCCCGTTTTGTTTTCCCAATATACCCGCGGCGAAGGAATCAGAAAAGCTTTAAGCGGTGCCCGTGAAGATATATTATTAGAACTTAAAGAATCCGGTTTAAAGGGAAGAGGCGGTGCTGGTTTCCCTACTTCAACCAAATGGATGCTAACTGCAGCATCAACAGCAGCAAAGAAATTTGTTGTCTGTAATGCTGATGAAGGCGAACCTGGCACATTTCAAAGATAGAGTACTCCTTATGGAATACCCCGAACTTGTTTTTGACGGAATGGTTATTGCCGGTTATACAATCGGTGCAAAAACAGGAATATCGTTTATTTGCGCGGCGAATATGAATATATGCTTGAACAGCTTGAAGATGTATCTAATGAAAATGAGAGATGATAATCTTCTTGGTAATGATATTTTAGGCAAAGAAAGGATTCGATTTTGATATAAGCATCAGGCTCGGTTCAGGCGCTTATGTTTGCGGTGAAGAAACTGCTTTGATTGAATCACTTGAAGGTCATCGCGGCGAACCCAGAAACCGTCCTCCTTATCCAGTTAATACTGGTTATCTTGGATATCCTACAACAGTTAATAATGTTGAAACACTTGCCTCGGCTCCTCATATAATCATTAAAGGGCGGAGAATGGTTCAAGAAACATGGTACGAGTAAATCAACCGGAAGTCAAATTATTATCAATATCAGGTGACTGTGAAAAGCCAGGCGTATATGAACTTCCCTGGGGAACAACAATTAAAGATGTTTTGAATCTTGTTGGTGCAAAAAATACAAAAGCAGTTCAGGTTGGCGGTGCTTCCGGAATATGTATTCCTAAAGGACAATTTGATCGTATTCTTGGTTATGAAGACGCAGCTACAGGCGGATCAATAATCATATTCAATGAAACCCGTGATATGCTTACATGTTCTTAAGAACTTCATGGAATTCTTTGTTGAAGAATCATGCGGTCAGTGTACACCTTGCAGAATTGGTAATACTAAACTTCTGGAAGGAGTAGATAAACTCATAAAAGGCGAATTATACATTCAGTTATATAAATACATTGAAAGATCTCGGAAGGACAATGCAGGTTGCATCTAAATGCGGATTAGGGCAGTCCAGCCCGAATGCTTTCATTTCTATTCTTGAAAATTTCAAGGAAGAAATATTCCTTAAAAACGGAAACGGGAGGAAGTAATGTCTAAAGAAAAATAATCCCAGGATACCGGTAAGCCAGCAGCCTTTTCAGGTTCAGAAACCAGAAGATACAACTACAATCGGCGGAACTGATTTCTGTCGAGATAAATGAAAAGAAAGTATCAGTTCCTCTTGGTACAACAATACTGGAAGCATGTAAAGAAAATCAGATACATATTCCTACACTTTGCCATCATCCTGATCTTTGCATTGCGGGAGTTTGCCGTATTTGCGTTGTTGATGTTGAAGGTATGAGGACATTGCAGACTGCATGTTCATTCCCAATAACTTCACCCATGAAAATCAAAACATCAACACCAATGGTTAGAAAAGCCAGAAGCCACATAATTGATCTTCTTTTGAGTGAACATTATGGCGAATGTTATTCATGCTTAAGAAATAACAACTGCGAACTTCAGTCTCTTGCAAAAGAATATGGAGTTGATAGTTATACATTTGGTCATGTACAGGAACCCAAATACAAAATCGACAGATCTTCAGCATCAGTAGTAAGAGATATGAATAAATGTATTCTCTGTAAGAGATGTGTAAGAACCTGTATCGATCTTCAGGAAGTCGGATGTCTGGAAGCAATTGACAGAGGACATGAAACTCATATAGGTACATTCCTTGATAAACCGCTTGCTGATGTTATTTGTATAAACTGCGGTCAATGTATTAACCGTTGTCCTACAGGAGCTCTAAGAGCAAACGATCCAAGCGATGAAATCTGGAATGCAATTGATGATCCTAAGAAACATGTCGTAATTCAAACTGCTCCATCACCACGCGCAGCAATTGGTGAAGAGTTCGGTATTGAAGCCGGGCATTCATACACAGGAGAACTAAATACTGCATTGAGAAGAATCGGCTTTGATAAAGTGTTCGATACCAATTTCACTGCCGATCTTACAATTATGGAAGAAGGCACTGAACTCCTGAACAGACTTAAAAAAGCATTGGTCGATAAAGACGAAACAGTTAAGCTGCCGCAGTTTACTTCATGTTCACCTGGATGGATAAAATATCATTGAGCATTTCTATCCTGAATATCTCGATTATTTGTCAACAGCTAAATCTCCTCAGCAGATGTTCGGTGCAGTTACCAAAACATTCTATGCTAAAGAAGCAAATATAGATCCGGCAGATATAGTTACAGTTGCGTTGATGCCTTGTTCTGCAAAGAAGTTCGAATGCAATCGTCCGGAAATGGATTCATCAGGATTCAAGGATGTTGATTTCGGTCTTACAACCAGAGAAATGGCACAGATGATAAAAGAAGCAGGTATTTATTTACCGGAAATGCCAAAGGCTCATTTTGATGCTCCGTTCGGTGATGCTTCAGGTGCAGGACTCATATTCGGTGCAACAGGCGGAGTTATGGAAGCTGCTTTACGTACAGTTTATGAATTAGTAACAGGCAGAGAAGTTCCATTCAAGAATCTGGAAATTGGACCTTGCCGTGGATTTGAAGGAATAAAACAAGCATCGGTGAAACTTGAAAATGTCGTTGATGCATATAAATTCCTCGAAGGTGTTGAGGTTAAATTTATGATTGCACACGGAACAGCAAATGCTAAAATTGTAATGGAAATGTTAAAGAATGGCGAGCTCAATGGATGTTCACTTTGTAGAGATAATGGCATGTCCCGGCGGATGTTTAGGCGGCGGCGGTCAACCAATACCAACTTCTCTGGAAATAAGAACTAAAAGAGCTAAAGCTATTTATGACGAAGAGGAATCACTTCCTATAAGAAAATCACATGAGAATCCTTATGTTAAAATCTTATATGATAAATTCCTTACAGAAGGTCCCTGCGGTAAGTTGAGTCATGAACTTCTGCATACACATTATACGAAACGGGGTAAATTTATCTCGTAAATATAAATTCTAAATTACCTCCGGAGTTGAATAAACTCCGGAGGTTTTGTATTTTATATCTATATGTATATGATTCATTTAGTACCGTCCTGGGCTCGGCATTATGAAGAGTTTTGGGAGTCAATAAAAGAAAGAAACGCCTGGTTTATTAAGCTACGATATGTAGCTGTATTAATGCTCATTGCTTTTCTTTCATTTACAACCTTCTTCTTCAGAATCAAATTTTCACCTACTCAATTTTATGCTATAAGTGCTATTGCAATTTCTATCGGTCTGTATAATTTGTTATTGGTCAGACTGCAGAAGTATCTTAAAAATTCAGATTCCGGATTTAATCCAATCCATTTCTCAATAATTCAGATGATACTTGACCTTTTAGCATTAACGTTACTTGTATATTATACGGGAGGCATTGAAAGTCCGTTATTCCTTCTTTTTGTTTTCCACATGGTTATTGGCAGTATTATTTTGCCGGAATTTGTAATTTATTGTGCAGCAGGGATGGTTATATTTATATTTTCAGGGTTGGTTATTTTAGAATATTCAGCAGTTATTCCGCATCATAGTGTAATTGGATTTCTTAGCAGCGCCCTTTTATAATAATATTTCCTTTATATCAGTTTTCCTGATAGTTTTTGCATTTGTTTTGATTGTTACCGTAATGCTGACAAACGGGATTGCAAAGGAATTATATAAAATGGAGGAAAACCTTCTTGATTCTCTTGATAAACTTAAAGCCGCAGAAATAGAAAAAGAAAACTACATCACTGGTGTTGTTCATGAGATAAAAACACCTATAGCCGCAGTCCAGTCATATCTTGATCTTATTCTTCAGAAATTCGTTGGCCCTATAAGTGCACAGATGGAAGACAAATTAAAAAGAACAAGAGCAAGATCTGATGAAGCAATCCAGATGATAAATAATATTCTGAAGATTAGCAGACTAAAGCTTATTGATGATCTCCCGCGTGAAGAACTTGATCTTAAAAGGTTGATATGTTCTGCACATGAAAAACTTAAAATGCAGGTTGAAGCAAAAAATATTGATTTTACTTTGAAAGATAACCGTAAATTCAAAAGTAAAATAATGGGAGATAAATTTTTACTTGAGATAGGTTTTTCGAATATCATTTCAAATGCAGTAAAGTATACTGAGAATGGTGGGAAGAATAATTATCAATATGGATGATAATGAGGAAGGTACAGAAATACAAATCTGCGATAACGGAGTCGGAATTCCACAATCTGAGATCGAAAATATATTCAAGGAATTTTACAGGGGCACCAATATCCGGCACAAAGGATATGAGGGGGTAGGACTTGGACTTTCAGTTGTTAAGCAGATAATGAATAGGCATGGCGGAACAATAAGTGTTAAAAGCCCATCGGGTATTGGAGATTCGGTCCATCCCGGGACATGCTTTTATAATTAACTTTCCGGTAAAATAAGGAAAAGAATTTAATGGTGTCGTGGAGAATGAGTCCCCGACACACCCGAAAACCTGAAATAAATTATAAGAATCATATTACCATCCCTGCAAAAACGGATAGGAAGAAATTCGCTGCATGGATTCCCGCCTCCGCGGGAATGACAATTGCAAGTGGGCTATAACGGAGTAAAATTATACTATAGGAAGATATTTAATCTTCAGAAATGTATTCGCAGCCGTCGGGGATTTCGGGGCGGACTAGTAGTACTTCTTCTTTTAGCAAAGCTACTTTTCCAGGCTTCCATACCTTTCTTTTTAACAACGTACTTTTTCAGAGTGTACGATACAGGTGATATACCTGCAGTTTTAGCCTTACTATGGTAGGCTGCCAGAGCGGCAGCTTTCTTTAGAATATTTTTAGGCATATTCTCTTTTGTGTTGTCAGTTCTGAGAACAACATGCGATCCTGACACACTGCGTGCATGGAACCAATAGTCGTTCTGTTTTGCAAACTTTACAGTCAAGAGGTCATTATTCTGAGAATCTTTTCCTACAAAAACCTGGTATTTCCCATCAATGAGGTATCTCTTAAATTTGTTTTTAATATCATCGTTTGAATTGATATTTTCTACTGGTTTTAATTTCAGATCTTTCATAATAGTTAATAGTTTTTCTTTATCTTCAATGTTTTCAAGAGTAGTGGCAATAATTTTAAGTTTATTATACTCTTTCAAAGTTAATTGTTTACGTTCAAATGCTTTCTCATGTTTTAATCTATCATCCTTTGCCTTTTCAAACCAAAGTTCAGCGTTTTTGTTCGGCGGCAGTGATGGATTAATTGGTATGCTAATTTCATTACCTTCATATACATCTTCAACTAAAACAGATTCCATTCGAGGCATTATTTTGTACAAATTGATGAGGAGAAGATTTCCATATTTATTATAAAGATCTTCTTTTCCTTCATTGCCAAGTACGGCATTTATATTATTCAGTTTTGCAGCAAGTTTCTCTAATTCTTTAGTAACATACCTGGTTATTATTTTCTTTATGTCAGTAAAGTCTTCTAAATAATATTTCTTCCTGAAATAAATCTGTAAAGCTTCGCTGGTTGAATCAAACAATATTTTTTCGGAAAAAGGGATGGATGTAAAACAATCAAATGCCAGTTGAAGAATAGCAAATTTATCAGAAAAGAATATGGCAGGTGAACTGTATCCGATTTCCTTGATTATATTTATCAGCTCTTCAACAGGGGAATTTGGAGTAGACTCACATCTGGCTTTCAGTTCAAGTGTAATTTCTTTTCCTATAAAAGGATATTTCTTTCTAATTGTATCAGGCGTGTCTGCGGCATCTGTTTTAAAACCAGGGCATGAATATAATTCAGAAAATTGTAATGTCTTTATTTCCTTTATCAAATCATTCTCTTCAGGTTCTACAAACTTTTTAAAGGGATGAATTTGTGCATCGTCAGTAATTATCACCACATTTGTATATTTTCCCCTTATTAGAAAATATATGCCGGCCTTATCTGAAGATATTTTGATTATTCTGTCATATAATGCAATTTCTACCGAGTTAATTTTGAAAGGAAGAAAGGATTCAAAGAAACTGATGCTATTCTTTTTAGCTCTGCTGAATTTATTTCTAAATGTTATATAAGGGTCACCTGGATTTACACAAATCTCTATGAATTTCTCTGAATCCTCAAATTTAAAGGAAAATATCAGTTTTTCTTTATCCTGAGAAAATGCATTAGTCAGAGAATACCCAAGAATCTCATTATTCGCTTCTACAATAAATCTGTTCAGGAAAAAGAAGTTTTTATACATAATGCCAAATTATCAATTAATAACTATATATTAAATAAAATTATTACTTAAGGGGCTATAAGTCCTTATTTCTGATAATATTAGCTGAATCACAATATAAGGAGGTAAAAATAAAATGTTTGATTGTTTTTAGTACATATGTTATTATACAACTTATTATAAAATTGAAGATATGATTAATAAACATAATTTAAGTACAGATCCTGAAGATATATACCTTAAAAATAAGGACGCAAATTCTTATCCGAACGAGATAAACAGAAATTTAAGGGAAATAGCTGACTATAAGTATGCTTTGGATGAATCGGCTATTGTAGCTATTACGGATCAGAAAGGGATAATTAAGCACGTAAATAATAACTTCTGTAAAATCTCAAAATATAGTGCTGATGAATTGATTGGTAAAGATCATCGTATAATAAATTCAGGATATCATCCTAAAGAATTTATACGTGACTTATGGGTAACCATTGCTAATGGAAAAACCTGGAGGGGAGAATTAAAGAATCGAGCAAAAGACGGCAGTATTTACTGGGTTGATACGACAATTGTACCATTTCTAGATGAGAAGGGGAAACCATATCAATATCTTGCAATTAGATCTGATATTACATTTAGGAAAATAGCGGAAGAAAACCTGGAGAAAAGTCTTAAAGAAGTTTCAGATTACCAATATGCTATAGATGAATCCAGCATCGTTTCTATATCTGATAGCAATGGAATTATAAAGCATGTTAATGAAAATACCTGCAAGATATCCGGATACACAATGGATGAGATTATCGGTCAGAACCACAGGATATTTAATTCAGGATATCATTCAAAGGAATTCTTTAGTGAATTATGGGGGAGTGTATTAAATGGAAAAATCTGGCGAGGAGAAATAAGAAATAAAGCAAAAGACGGCTCTTTCTTCTGGGTAGATACTACAATTGTACCTTTTCTTGACGAAAATAGGAAACCTTACCAGTTTGTTTCCATCAAATTTGATATTACTGCAAGAGTGCAGTCAGATGAGATTATTAAATCAGCTCTGCGTGATAAAGAAGTCCTTTTGAGAGAATTGTATCATCGTACGAAAAATAATATGCAGGTTATATCTTCGATGCTGAATCTTAAAGCAGCAACTCTGCATGATAAAAAAATGATTGAAATTCTAGAAGATATGGGGAACAGGATAAAGACTATGGCAATAGTGCATCAGAAACTTTATCAATCTCAAAATCTTTCAAGTGTGGATCTTAAAGAATATATTAAAGATATCTCAATTCTTTTGATCAACAGTTATTCAGTAGAATCCGAAAAAATAAAACTTAATTTGAATCTGGAGAGTATTTTTGTTGCTATTGATACGGCAATACCGTGCGGGTTAATTGTAAATGAAGTTATTACAAATTCATTAAAGCATGCATTCCCGGGAGACAAGGAAGGAGAGATTAATATTAGACTTTTCAGATTAAATGAGAATTTGATTGAATTGGAAATTTCTGACAATGGTGTTGGTATTCCTGAAGAATATGATATTGAAGCAGGAAATACGCTTGGCATCCAGGTGTTTAAAAGCATAGCTGAAGAACAAATGAATGGGGAAATTCAGTTTGACACAACAAATGGCGTAAAATTTAATATTCGATTTAGGGAAAACGGAGCTGAGAAATAAGGGGGAATTTAATCAGTCAGAATGGCAATCGAGATTTCAAAGTATTAAGGGGATCCCCGCTTTCGCGGGGATGACAAAATTTAATTAATTGTCTTTACTTCTTTTGGGCTGATAACTGCTGAAGCAATTGCTGTAGTTTTTCAAGTTCTCTTGCAGCTTCGGCAAATTTCTTATCTCCGGTATATCTCAGATAATTATTATATGCATTGTTTGCTTCATTTATCTGGTTCTGCAAGGATGCATTATTAGATACACTATTATTAGTTATTTGAGCAGATTGATTTGATTGAGTAGCGGTTCCACCTGCTAATTTCTGAACCATCGGGGATTTAGTAAACAAGCCATTCATTGCATCCTCAAAAGTTTTGGCATAACTCATATTATCATTATGCATAACAACAACCAGCCGCAATTCAGGGTATGCAGCAGTTTCTGCCTGCAGATAAATTGGTTCAACATAAAAGAGAGTGTTGTTTACAGGGATAGCCAGAACATTACCGCGAATAACTTTTGATCCATGCTGATCCCATAAAGTTAACTGACCGGAAAGGAAGCTATCCTGGTCAATCTTTGTTTCAACCTGCTGGGGTCCCAGAACCATTTGATCTTTAGGAAACTGGTATGTAATGAACTGCCCGTAATTATCAGGATCGCACATTCCCGCAATCCATCCGATAAGTACCTGCCTGTTTTTAGGAGTAAACGGGAGCATTTGAACAAATTGTTCTTTATTAGTACCGGTAATCTGCCACATTATATAATAAGGCTCGACCGGTTCAATCTGGTTGTAGTATTTAGCAGTAGCACGAACCCAAAGATCTTCCTGATTATAAAATACTGTTGGGTCTGTCATATGATATTTTTGATAAACAGTTCCTTGTGTAAGAAGCATTTCTGCCGGGATACCGGATATGCGCAAGTAAATCTTTTGGCATTCGGCTCTTATCCTTTAACAAGTTGGGATATATTTTACTCCATACCTGAATAATAGGATCTTTACTATCCATAATATAAAAATCAACTGTACCGTCATAAGTATTAATAATAGCTTTAACAGAATTGCGGATATAATTTATGCCGCCGAGGAAATCGCTGAACTGAGTATTAATTTCCTGGGTGGAATTACCTTCTTTATACTGAATAGTCTCAACATTATTGAATGGCTGACTGTATGGATAATAATCTGAAGTTGTATAGGCATCTATCATCCAGTAAAGTTTTCCTTCTGAGAGGACAATGTAAGGGTCCTTATCAAAATTAAGAAATGGAGCAAGTAGTTTTACTCTTTCAAGAATCTGTCTATGAAACATTATTCTGCTTTTTTCAGTTGGATAATCGGAGAATAAGAAATTTGTGCCGTCAAATTTCCATCCATACAGAAATTTTCTGAAGAAGTTTGAAAGTTCGACTCCTCCTTTACCGGAATAATTAGTATAGACATTATCCTCACCGCTGGGGTAATCAAATTCTTTTGTTTTTGAATTTACCACAACCGGGGTTTGTGTTTCCTCACCAAAATATATTTGTGGTTGTTTAACCTCAAGTGATGGATATTCACTAACCGGAGGAATATCTTTTATCAGGAGATGGGGCAGACCCTGCGGTGTAAATTCATTTACTGCCGCCATTGTTATTCCATAACCATGTGTATATTCGAATCGTTTGTTAACAAAGGTTTGGCTTTGAACCGGAAGGTTCCCTATATTCATTTCTCTGGCGGATACCATTACCTGTCTTGTTTTACCGTCTATTTTATATCGGTCAACATCGACATTCATAAATTCATAATACAGACGGATTGCCTGGAATTGTTTATAAACTGCTTCCAATGCTTTATAATCCCACAAGCGGATGTTGGAAAATATATTTGGATATTGATTAACCGTTTCCTGGGTAAAACTCCCGTTAAGAGGATATTCTTTTTCAATTACTTTATCTAATGCAAAACCCGATCTTGTGAATTTGATATTATTCAATATGTAGGGTCGTTCAAAAGTTATTTCATTAGGTTCCACCATAAGTTTATCAAAAGCAAGTGGGACAGCCGTGAAGGCAAGGAACCAAAATGCGATTATAATAATAGCCGGGCTAATCAGAACCATAATATAAGAGCGTTCAGGCGCTATACGGAACTTTTTGATAAAATAATATTCTGTTTTCTTCCGGAAGTAAGGAACCAGCAGCCATATTCCGGTAATAAGCAGAAGAATAATTACAACAGAATATGCGGGCAACAGAATATTTACATCCGTCCACCCGGGACCAGCTACTACACCGGAAGTTGAATACATCAAATGATAGCGGCTAAGAAATCTTCCTGCCGTAAGTAAAAAGATAAAAACAGCCGGTGTAAAAAACAGAGGTGAGAATATGTTCTCAGATTTCACCTCAAGATCAACAGGGAAATAAAAGAATATATTATTCTCCTGAAGATGAATAAAGTGCGCGAGAAAGGATGCAATTATTGCTATTACTGAGATTGAGAGAATCAACCCATAGAGAGAATCATAAAAGGGAAGAGTGAAAAGATAAAAGCCGACATCTTTTCCCAGAATAGGATCAGTAATTCCGGTTGATACACCATTCCAGAATTTTAGAATCACGTCCCAATTGGAATAACCCCAAAACCCACCGATTACAACTGAAAGTAGATAAGTGAACTTTTTAATAATAGAATGTTTTTTTGCGAAATGAAAGTGTTAAAAGGTAGATAATAATAAAACCAAGGAGTGCTCCTGCAGCGGCGAAACCTATATTGGCAAAATTAGTTACCCAAAACCTGTCTGCATAACCTAAATTTTCATACCACAGTGCTTCACCCCAGAAGTCCATAAACCAGAAGAATGAGATAGCAATTACAGCGATGACAGCACCGAGGACTGTTTTAGCCTTCTGATGCTGCTGGGCGCCCTTCAAAATAAAAAACAATGCAATACCTAACAGCACGAGCAATAAAGCAATATACATTTAATTATCCTCCCGGAATCTAAAAGTCAGTTTTATTAAGGACAGATATTGAATTTCAAAATAATAAAATTACATCAACAAATAATGTAATGCTTTTAAAGGATATTCTACAAGACAAATTACACAAATTTGTTATCAGGCAGATATAATAAGAATATTCATAGTCAAATAATCCGGGTTAAAAAGCTGAGTTAACCTTTAATTTACTTTGAATAAATATAATTGATATTAGAATATAATAGTTTTAATTTGTTTAGCGGATTATAATTGATTTTGTGATAGGTTATGCCGGCATGAATTGCCTAATGTATTTAAAAGATTTACTCTCTGAAGCTAATTGCCGCATTACTCTATCTTTATCAATGACAAACAAACTTAAAATATCCTCAACATTAAAGGAAAATATAATGTTAAAGCACATCTTGTTTATTATTGTAATGTTGTTTTCAAGTAAAGTGGTTTTTACACAATCAACGTCACTTGTAACTCCTACCGAAATCTCTTCATTCAGAAACAATGCGCTTGGAGGCATAGTCAACGATGATTTGGATTTAATTTATGACCCGGTGGAACTGAATTATGTGAGAAATCTTCATATTTTCACTAACTTAAGCAATCTAACCAGTACAAATGAACAAATATTTAATAATCAAAATCCCGGAGATAATATGTTGTTATTCGGGATCTCACGAGAAAACCCTTTTGTACCAAATCTAACTCATGCGGTATTATTCCAATTTCAGAAATCTCAGGATCCGGGATTTATTAATATATAGTCCAAATTTATCGGGTTCTTCCAGTATATACGGTAACGGGTATTTAGAAAATGTTTACAACAATTTTTTTGATGTTGGGGCTGATGGTCTTTACAACAGGGAAGAATATGTTAGTCAGAACAAATCAAATTACGATTACCTAAGCGGTTATAAATTTGTCCTTAATAATAGTTATTCAATTCAAAACCTGGTATTAGGGTTGAAACTTATTTTAAGCAATTCAAAACAGGAAAATAACCGAAACAACTATCCTCTTGGAGTATATAAATTTCAATTAACCCAGGCATACTACAGTGATCCCACATTTCAACAGGAATATTTGTTAACAGATTTACATTTGAACACTCCAATGACACATTATTCGGAACAAGGTGTTTTCGATACATATAACGAGAGACCTTTAACATTTATCGATGCATCATCATCAATGACAGTAATTAATACTAATGAGAGATCTTTAGAGTTCCGTGGAGATTTATTGTACTCTAAATATGAAAATAATAGTTCCTCTAATGATCTTTATAACGGATCCTATGCAAACTATAATTATACAGTGCCAAGTTATATTTTAAACTATGCAATAAATGATGGTTATACATCTATCTCAAAGGAGAATGGATCATGGATCGGGTTAAAGGGGGAAGCGAGGTATACATTTAACAGACAAGGCACAAAGGATAGATGAAGGATTTGTAAAATTCGGTATTCAATTCATTCATTCTTCTTTCGATTATTCATCCAGCCAGCTTAACTCCGGATCGAGCAGTGATAAAGAGAATAACTTGAGCACAAACTTTTTGGAAAACGATTCTCATTATTCTTCTTTTTCAAATCTGGTTCCGGTAATGATAATAACTGGACAATTTCAGCAAGAACAAATATGCCCCTTTCTGATGGAGTGTTTTTCGGAATTGGTTTTATCTATAATTATCAATCAAGAGAAATTGATACAAAATATTCGAATATAAACAAAACAGTTAATATAGTAAGTTCTCTTAATGCTGCGGGGCAGCCAAGTTTACAGTCTGACACAGACAATAACAAGTGAATCAGACGAAGTTCATAATATAAATAACGTAATTGATGAAATCGTATATTCCTGTTGGAATTGAATATAAATTTACTGAAAATAAGAAATGGGCTGCCAGATTTGGTTCTATTTTTACTTATGCCACCAGCACATATGATTATTCGGCCCATGTAACAAGTTCAGTACCACGAACTACCAAAACTGAATATAATAGTCAAAATACTACAGTAACAATTGAACCCAATAATTTTAATTCTTCATCCCGGAAGGTAATATCATCTTTAAGTCAAACAGTATTTACCTACGGATTGGGATATACTCCAACAGAAAATCTTCAGATAGATGTAATTGGATTTTTCTCAATAAATAATAACGTAACATTACTTGAGTATATGAAATCATTACGACTTTCATTTGTGCTTAAGTGGTAGATACAAAAAATTTTTAGTTATTATATAATTTATAACCCTGCATTATAATAATTGCAGGGTTTTTTATGATCAAATCGGATAAAAAAGGGAAGAATAGAGTGAAAGTCTAATTTTTTATTATATTTTAATGGAGTGGGCGCTAGTGGATTCGAACCACTGACCTCCTGCGTGTGAGGCAAGCGCTCTAACCAGCTGAGCCAAGCGCCCCAATGAATTTATAGACTATGGTAAATATAGATATTATTTTACAAATGAGCACAGACAAGAAGGAAGGAAAAGGGAAAAGGAAGGAGGTAAAAGATAAGAGAGACAACCCTCGCCCAAAGGGGCGCCCCCTTTAACAAGATGGCATATAATCAATCAGAATAACAATCGAGATTTCAAAGTATCTATGGATCCCGCCTATCGCGAGAATGACAATGAGATGTTCACACAGACTCTAAATGCCTGGGTTTTATCAGAGGAGGTGTCACGACCTTCGCCTACAGAATTAACTGAAAAACGATCCCCCTTTCGCCGGGGATGACAATGGGGGAAATTAATCAAAGGCTCTAGAATGCCTGGGCAATGAAAGAGAATTGCCTGGGCTATAATCCCGATTTCATGATCACATCTTCAAATGTAATTTCTTTTTATTATTTAAGGTAGTGAATTATTTTAAAATACAATAACTAAATGAAGGAGATAATTATGATAGCTAAGCAGGATCTGTTGAAAATATACAAAAAAGAATTTACTACAACTCTAAGAGTAATGCGGGCATTTCCAGAGGGTAAGCTGGAATTTAGTCCACATGAACGTTCTTCAAATGCAAAAAAGCTGATGTCTACATTTGTTTTTGAGATGTATCTTCTGGGAATACATATCTTCGGGAAAGAATATGGGAATAATAAGTTTAAAGATTATAATCCCGCAAGTCTACAGACTTTAATTTCAGATTTTGAGAATGAAAGTACACTTATTCTATCTAACCTTGAGAAATTGCCTGACAAGGATTTAAGTAAGAATATTGAGTTTGCCGGAGTAAAATGGCAGGCGGATGATTTTATTTTAATGATGTTATTTGACCAGATACATCACCGGGGTCAATTAACTGTTTATGTAAGAATGGCGGGAGGAAAGGTACCGTCAATTTATGGACCTTCAGCAGATGATCCAACTACAAACTTATAAGTAGGAATGAACTTGCAGTGATAGAATCATTTAAGCAGAAGTAATTTTTTTGTTTCAGTATTGCCACCGGCAGTAAGTCTGTAATAATAAACGCCACTTGCTAATCCGGTGGCATTCCAATTTTTGGTATAAATACCAGAAGTCATTTCCTGAGAGATAAGTTTTGATAATTCCTGTCCAGCAGAATTATATATACTTAAAATGACAAATGCTGTTCCGGGTAAAGAGAATTTTATAGAAGTGCCCGGGTTAAAAGGATTAGGATAATTCTGATACAAAGTAAACTTATCAGGAAATTGAGATGAGGCTATATCTTTTAGAGAAGTTAATTCAGATAATGGGCGCCGCCAGACACCATTTCCTTCAGTTCCCGCGAATAAATATGTTCCCCAAACTGCAACTGCATTGACCTGGAGATTTGTTAAACCGATATTTACGGCTGTCCAGTTTATTCCGTTGTTGTTGGAAACAAAGATACCTCCACCGGACGTTGCAGCGAAAATATTATTTCCAAAGGTAGTTAGAGAAAGAATATCAAAGTTAGTCAATCCGTTATTGGCAGCATTCCAAATTAATCCATTGTTTGTAGAAACCCAAACACCATTATTAATAGTTCCAGCAAAGACATAATTCCCATTTATAGCAAGAGAATTAATATTAGTAAAGGGTAAACCTGAATCAGCCTCAGTCCAAAATGCACCATTGTTTGTAGAGAGAAAAATACCATTGCCATTTGTACCGGCATATATAATGTTTTGGTTTGAAGCAAGAGAATATACAACGGGGTTCATAATTTTAGTTAATCCAACGTTCACCGGAGTCCAATTATTGCCATTGTTAGTTGAGATGTAGACTCCATATCCATTAGTTGCTGCAAAGATATTATTCCCGTTCAGGGTAAGAGCATAAACAGCAATGCCCGGAGGCAATCCGTTATTAACTTCAATCCAATTTGCCCCATTATTTGTAGATAGAAAAACACCATTACCCCAAGTTCCCGCAAAAAGATTTGTTCCTATAAGGGCAAAAGAGATAACATAGGTATTAGTTAATCCTCTCCCGGATAGAATCCAGGATGCACCATAATCGGAGGAGATAAAAAGTCCTCCGCTTCCACGTAAACCGGCAAATATGTAATTACTATTTGATGCAAAAGCATTGATACTTGTAATAGTTAATCCATTTATAACCTGATTCCAGACAGCTCCATTATTTGTTGAAAGAAAGAGGCTGCTGCCTCCGGTAAGAATATTTGTCCCAAAGCAGGTTAGTGCATAGACGGTAAAATCAGGTGGTAATCCTGAATTTATCTGAGACCAATCTATGCCTTTATTAGTTGACAAAAAGACACCATTATTAAAAGTTCCGGCGAATATATCGGAACCGGCAAAGGCAATAGAATAAACCTTATAGTTAGCCAATCCCAGAGGTGACCAATTAGTTCCCAGGTTAGTAGAAATAAAAAAGCCGCAATCCGTACCAGCGAAAAGGGTATCACTTCTGGCAGCAAGGGACCAAATAATACGGCAAGTCAAACCTGTATTTATAGGAATCCAGTTAATACCATTATTTGTTGAACGAAAAGCCCCGCTATCATAAGTAGCCGCAAAAAGATTAGAATCAATAATAGAGAGAGATTGAATGTAAATAGCATTAAGTCCTGAACTTCGGTTAGTCCATTTAGTTCCCTGATCTGTAGAGAGATAAACATTCCCCGAACCTGATCCGGCAAAAATATTTGTTCCGCTGACAGCAAAAGCATAAATAGAAGTGTTTTGTGGTAAACCGGAATTTACAGGCGACCAGCTATAACCCTTGTCAGTGGAAAGAGAAACACCGCCACCTGAAGTACCGGCAAAAAGATTATTTCCAACAAAAGCAAGAGAATAGACCTGAGGAAAGGATAGACCTACGCTAACAGATAACCAATTAGAACCATTATTTGTTGATAGATAAACTCCGCCATAAGTACCAGCATAAATATTAGTTTTTCCATTACTATCAGGTTGAGTTGTTAGGCAATTTATTGTCCCTCCAAAAGGTCCATTAGTTTGCACCCATTGGGAGAAAGAAATGGATTGGGAGAATATAAATATGGTAAAGAACAAACCAGTCAAATATATTAAATCAGATTTCCGCATAGTCTCGAATAATATTAATAATCAAAAGAATTTAATAACATTAAAGTCATTGGATTCCTTCCTTCATTTTAGATAGGAATACAAAGACACAAGGGAAATTATGTGATTATAATATTTATAATGTGAGAACAATTACATAAAAATATTTGTTTGTTTGTAGTTTAAGCGGGATACGACTAATAAATTAAATAGGAGATACGATATGAAAACAACATATATAATGCTTTTCGTAATGTGTTTTGTTTTTACACTAAACACGATGGCTCAGAATCCTGATTTGGCGACCATTAAAAGTAGTATTGAACAAATGGATAAAGACTATTGCCAAGCCATGCTATCGGGAGACGTTAATAAAATTAACAGTTATTTTGCTGATGATGCACTACATATGCCCAGTTATTCTCCAATGGTAAAGGGAAAGGAAGCGATTTCAGAAAACAACAAAAAGGATCTGATGAGCACCAAGTATAATGTTTTTACAACTAAAACTATGGATGTTTATGGAAGTGGTGATCTTGTATATGAAATAGGAACATATGCAGTAAACTTTACCAATGAGCACAATCCAACAGCAATGGATGATAACGGAAAATATGTGAATATATGGCAGAAGCAAAGTGACGGTACATGGAAAATTAAAGTAGAAACCTGGAATTCAGATAATAATCCGTGGGCTAAAATGAACCAAGCCGGTGCCAAGTCAAAAGAAAGCAAATAGAATAACCTTTATCAATCAGATTAATATTAAACTTTAATTAAATTCTTATTGTCTATACGATGAAGGTTTAATATTTATTAAATATAATAGAGGAATTAATTATGCGATACAGAATTTCACTGATATTAGCACCAATAATTATTATTGTTGGTTTATTTATAAGTGCTTCATTTATTGCCGGTTGTAAGAGCAGTAGCAATACAGTAACAAATCCAACAACAACACAGGATCCGCAGGCAACCTCAGATGCTGCAACCAGTTTGGGAGGTTCCATAGCAATAAATACCGGAGGAGCGTTGGACCAAGTTCAGGATTTGTTGAACACTCCAACAATCGGAGGGCTTTTGAATAAATCAGTACCATCAGAAATAAACAGTCCACAAATTGTAACAGCTACTTACGATTCTTCAACCGGTTGGTGGACAGTCAATGTTGACAGAACAAGAACGGGAGTTTTATCGTATACACATTATACCCGAGTATATATGCATCAATTCTTAGATAAAAACGGAGTATTTCATAAAAGATATATTGATTTAGGAGATACAGCTTATTCGGTTAATCATCATATAGTGAGCGGAACAGGTGTTTTCTATAATCCCTGGCTTTCACATAAGTTGAATTCTCTTTCTTGTGAGTGGGTTGCAACAAATACAAATACAGATACTGTTACAATTAATACAACATCTCCGTATAGCCGAGCCGCGGTTGATACAGTATTCGGAGCAGGGGGAGGAGTAAGAACACTGGATCATTCAATAACCCTTAATTTTATAAATGTTAAAGGTCCAAGAGGTACCGGATTGGATTGGTATCTGAAAACATCCGGAACAATCACTGGTCATTACCATGCAACTGTTACTTTTACGAAAGGAACTGCATATAATGAACATACAATTGACAGGGATTTTATAATTACACTTGGGGGTCCGACTATAATAATTGTAATCGGTGGAACCACATTCCATGCTGATGTGTTGACAGGTGCTATTCAATAAAAAGTGTGTAGATTAATATGACAGACAAGAAAAAACAACCCCCTTCATCCCCCTTTAATAAGGGGGAATTTAATTAGTTATTATGTTATTTAATCCCAGGCATTAAAATGCCTGGGCTATATTCAATGAAAGAATCTGAATTATTGTTTAAGAAATGCAGATTCTTCGCTTCGCTCAGAATGACATTGATAGCTAATTATTTTAGGATTTGAATTTATCGGCTACATGGTTGTGAATAACATAGAGACAAACCTGTCGGGCACCATCAAGTGTATAATGGAATTTACTCATGAGTTTTTTAATCAAAAACTCTATATCTCCTTTAGTTCTTGCATCGTAAACATCAAATTTGGAAGCTCCGTATTCCTTAATAGCATTTTCAAAAGAGGTGTATTGCAGGAAAGGTTGTATAATATTTTCACGAAGATTTTTAATATACAGAGTATGCAAATCCTTAAATAATTGTGAATGGGTAATATCATCACCATCAGCCTGCATTTCCTGCAGACTAATAACAAACTTTGATGCAATCTCGACCCTGAACTTTTGTTTCTCCTCAAGTTCTACATCTTTCATGAAAAGGTGCTGTTCAACAATATTATAGAACGATTCTGAAATTTCAACCAGTTCATGGGTATAGGGGCAAATTAGTTTCTGTCCGATATCATAGTTTGAAGCAAAAAGATAGTTCTGGATATCTTTTGCAATCCTATCTTCATTTTCGTGGAACATAGATTCTTTTATCTGCTGAATGATGTCATAGTCATATAATCTAACAATAGAATCAATAAAACCGCGGGGAATACGGTCAGAATAGATTCTGTTCTTATAGAAGTATTCTTTTACATCATCCATGGTTATTAAAGTTTTATTAGCCCCATCCCGATATTTCTTTCTAGCAGAATTATAAAACTCATTGAATATGGAAATAGATTCACGTCCAGAAAAGCCATATCGTCCTTCAGATTCAGATTCATCAATCAGTCTTCTGCGAAGGCTTTTACTGAAATTGTTATAATCTTCCTGAGTAAGCCATTTAGGAATTTTGTTATTATAGATACCGAGTTTAAGGAGAAGAAGATTTTCATCGCAGTACTTTTCATATTTATCCGGATCTTTAATCCAATCCTTCAAAGCGGCGGAATTAGAATTAAGACGTGAAGAAATAATAATCTTTGCAAAGTTATTAAGGACCTTTGGGAGGAAACGATTAAGGATATGGTTCCCGAACATATGGAAATATATCTTAGCTTCCTCTTTATAATTAAGATTATAGTTAACATTTATTTCAATTATTCTATCTCTGAAGGATTCGTGCATATTTACTTTAGATTTATCTTCAGGGTTCATGACTGCAATAAAAAGGGAGTTTACGTTTTCTTCCACATCATCAATCTTATGGATGCCTTCACTAATGATACCATGCAGATCAATAAATCTTTTTTCATTATATCCCTTGACATCCATGATAGCAAAAACTCCATTGTTGGTTTTAGCGTAGCGGGAAAAGACATATTTAATGAGGTTACTATCTCTGAATCTTAATTCAAGATCATGCTGTATAACATCGTTAGTAAATACAATTTTTTCTGGTTCACGATCGCCCGGGTTATAAATACTGATGCCATTTCCAAGGCGGCGGTTGAAGTAGTAGCGTTTAGCAAAAACCATATTGAAGACATCAGTTGGAGAATTTGATCTGTTAAGCAGAGACTGATAAATTGACTGGCAGATAGTACAGGGATCATCCTTGAAAATCCATTCATATTCCTTATTATTAAAAATCTTATGTTTAAGTTCATCCGGGATAATGCTTTCAAGAATCTCTCTTCGATTCTCCCGGGGGATAATCAAGGATAGGGTGATCATGACTTGGGCATGGGATATTAAAAATCGTAGTTGAAGTTTTAAGTTGTACAGTTTTATGTTTAATGAAATATTCTTCAAGGGCGGCATTCATAACGCCTGAGAACTGAGGCCCCAAAGTTTGTTCATCTAACTGCCAAATAACCTCGTACATAGCGCCTTCAGGAAGTTTGGAATATTCCTGAAGTCTCCAGAGAATATTATTAAGGAAAGTACTCTTTCCGCTTCCAGCAGGTCCTATGAAGACATAAATTTTATTTTGTTGAGAACCAGCTTCAAACGAATCCGCCAGACGAATTAACCATTTGCAAGAAGGAGATCGGCAAAAAAGGGAGTGTCAGTATCATCTAACAAGGAGCCTGTCACAATTATAGTTTTGTAGCGGATATTCTCAGGATCATTTTTATATTCATCTTCAACTGTGATATAATTATGGAACATATTATTAAACAGTTGGAAAACATTTCTAAAATATGAGATGTGGTTGATCACCTGCCCTTTTAAGAAATTCCTTAAATGGTATAACTGCTCCAAGTTCTTCTTTCTTGAGTTTCCTATCGAGTAATGAATAAATATCTTTAACTTCTTGTTTAGAATCTTGCATGATTTTATCAGGATAATTTTTGTTGTTTATTCTTTTATTACGTGCTTCATACAGAACTTTAGTATAAATGGGTTCCATATTTCTATTTATATCGCGGTTAGGGAAGAAGCCGTGAGCAGATTTCCCATCTCATTTCTTCAATATCAAGCTCAGTAGTTTCCAATTCAACAGTGTCCCCCCATAAAAATTCCAATCCTATAAGTGTATTGGGAATATAATCACGATAAGAGTTCCTTTCCTTCAAAAACGTGGTCAAGGTGAAGGATGTTATTATTTTTCACTGAGTAAATAATTTTAGGGGGATGATAAAGAGTATCAACGATCATTTTTTTATAATCTTGGATTTCTGGCTTTTAATATAATATTCGATCGTGTTTTTCTGCTGGTTAATTCTTTGTCCTACGACCATGAGTTTATAATTATCTACAAAATCCTGTTCAATGAAACGATTCAGGAAAGTAAAGTCGCAATAATTTTCCCGTACAAAGAAAATAAAATCTATACCCTCACCTGCCAGGTATGCGGAAATTTTTCCTTTGTTGAATACCATTAAGTTTGTAAAAGCGAAAGAATACATTACCTTTCCCGATTTTCTTCAATAAACAGAAAAAGCCGCCAACCGATAGCATAAGGATTAAGCCCAACCCTGGAAAGCAGTAACTTTAGCATTTATGCAAGAAGGCGATTTCATGTCCCGGATTCTGTCATCATTCAGGAAAAGTTTTTCATGCCAGTAACTTGCCCAGCCTTCATTCATTATTTTTGTCCTAATCTGGGGCGAAAAATAAAGAGCAGTATCCCGGATAATTGAAATTACCGATTTCATCCACAAGTTATCTTCGTGATTAGGAAGGAACTTTCTTCCACAATAAACTGCATTAAGTCCTGACCTAATTTTTGCTTAAAATCTTTCTTGTACTTCTGGAAGACATCATCAAATTCCGGATTTTTTTCATTCACAATTGAAAGGAATAATTCTTCCTTTGATTTAGCCCCGCCGCTTTCTTCAAGTTTGTTATATCTTTCTATTTCCTCAAGATACATTTGCATTCCGAAAGAAGGCTTATTCTGAAGAAATTGGTTGAAATAATAATCTATCTGTTCGGGTAGCTTGAACATCTCTACATCTTCTTTTTCTTTTAGAGACGCGAAATACCCAACAAGGTTATCAATCCCCCG
This sequence comes from uncultured Ignavibacteriales bacterium, assembly GCA_963786395.1. GTDB lineage: Bacteria > Bacteroidota > Ignavibacteria > Ignavibacteriales > Ignavibacteriaceae > Fen-1301. Next base: position 124,354 of record CAWAZD010000019.1, read on the forward strand.
CGTAAATTCGATTATATAATCAACAGCGCGTCCTTTTTGCGATCGGATTTTTGAAATAATTCTTTTCTCGGTTAAAGCTTTTTGCTTAAAATCATAATCCCATGTCTGTTCAAAAAACCGGTTATTCTGAAAGAAATCTACATGGGCGATTACATGATAAAAAATCATCACATTCATCCAGTCGGGATTTTCATTATTATAAAATGAAATTGCAGGACGGGTATTGATTACGGTTTCATACGGATTGTTCGGAAAATATTCATATTCGCCTTTACCGCGCAAAACTTCGATATCCTGCAGCCAGTAGCAATACAT
>CAWAZD010000020.1:0-36707 GCA_963786395.1 uncultured Ignavibacteriales bacterium
GAAGAAATTAAATGATCCATTATCTATTGCTGCATGTTTAAAACATTATGTAGCATATGGTTTATCTGAAGGTGGAAGAGATTATCATTATTCTGATGTTTCCCCCCAGTCATTGTGGGAAACATATATGATACCTTATCATGTAGGTGTTGACGCAGGTGCTGCCACTTTAATGAGCAGCTTTAATGATATAAGCGGCATTCCTGGTTCTGCAAATTATTATACTTTAACGGAAGTTTTAAAGAACAGGTGGTGTTATGATGGTTTTGTTGTTTCCGATTGGGGTTCAGTGGAACAGCTTATTTATCAGGGAGTAGCGAAGGACCGAAAAGAAGCAGGACTAAAAGCATTCATGGCAGGCGTGGACATGGATATGGTGGATGACATTTATGGTAAGGAACTGAAACAATTGATAGATGAGAAAAAAGTACCCATGGAAAGAGTTGATGATGCTGTAAGAAGAATATTACGAATAAAATTCAGACTTGGGTTATTCGATAATCCATATACTCCTATTATAGAGCAGCGGTATCTGCAGCCGGAAAGTAAAGATGCGGCGTTGCAATTGGCAGCAGAGTCAATGGTGCTGCTTAAAAATAATAATCATTTGCTTCCAATCGGCTCAGGTATAAAGAAAATTGCACTAATCGGACCGCTGGCTAAAAACCAGGAAGAGCTTCTTGGAAATTGGGCTGCTCATGGTCAGGCAGGGGATGTAGAAATAATTGCTGATTGTTTGGAGAAAGAATTCGGACAAAAAGTACAGATCAACTATGCCAAAGGTTGTGAATTTGATAGTTTAGACGAGAGCGGATTTGCTGATGCAATTGCAGCAGTTGAAAATTCAGAAGTTATAATAGTTTGTCTTGGAGAAAAGAGAAAATGGTCAGGTGAGAATGCTTCAAGATCAACAATTGCATTGCCTTTAATTCAGGAAAAGATGGTACAGGAATTAAAGAAAACCGGGAAACCGATAGTGTTGGTTTTAATTAATGGACGCCCGCTGGAATTGGTTCGCATAGAACCAATGGTTGAAGCGATTATAGAAATGTGGCAGCCTGGTATTATGGGTGGAAAGGCACTCGCATCAATACTTTCAGGAAGGACAAATCCTTCAGGCAAACTGGATATTACTTTTCCTTTAACTACCGGACAGATTCCAATTTATTACGACATGCGCCAAAGTGCTCGTCCGTGGTCCGGAAAATACCAGGATATTTCAACAGAACCACTCTACTGGTTTGGTTATGGACTAAGTTATACTGAATTTAAGTATGGACCTATTCAGTTATCAACAAATAAAGTTCATAAAAATCAAAAACTTACTGCTACAATTCAAGTTATCAATGCTGGTCAGGTAAATGGCAAAGAGGCTGTTTTGTGGTATATTAATGCACCAGCCAGTTCAATATCAAGACCAAAGAAAGAACTTAAATATTTCGAAAAGAAAGAAATCATGTCTGGGGATAAGGTTGTTTATAAGTTTGAACTGGATCCAATGCGCGACCTTAGTTTTCCTGATGCTGACGGCAAACTGCACCTTGAATCAGGAGAATATGTCTTGGTGGCAGGAGACCAGAAAATTAAATTTGTTTTGGAAGATTGATCCACATATAATTCGAAGTAAAAGAAGAATACTACCAATACAATTATTGCGAGGACCATAAAGCCAATGTTTCTTTTGTTCATTTTAGTAACCTGATTTTGAGTCATTTATTTACATTTATAATAGCTTACGATTAATGGTTAAAATATGAAGAGGGATGTGCTAATTCAATAAGGCTAAGGGATGAAAAAGGAACTATATATGTGGTGAATTTAATTCAATTATTTGAAGTATATGCGTGCTGTTTCTATATCTCTGACAATTGGAATAACCTGAATAATTTGTGTAGACTCAAGAGCAGTTTGAACAATTGGTTGGGGGTTCAAAAAAACCATTTTCCCTTTACGTCTTAAAAGGGCATTTGCAGCCCGAACCATGACACCAATTCCAATAGATGCCATAAATTCCACATCGGACAAATCTATAATAATATTTGCAGTTTCGGAGGCTGTGGCTATTGTTAGCCGGGTATCAATCTCCTGAGTTCCGGCGATATCCATTCTACCTTTTAAAATTATCAATTTAACACCATCATCAAGAATTGAAACTGTTAATATCATTTCATACTCCTTTTTTTTGTAAAACAGACTTTAATATTAAATATAGGTAAAGTATAATAAAATATGTTGTTCCGCATCAGGATTTAACCTATTAGGTTAGGTAACTTTCGCGATTGTAAATGAGTACAGCTTTTTTCAGTTTTACCCATATATTTTTGCAAATTTAAGATGAGACTCCTATATTTGGCTCTCAAAATGTTCTTGATTTTATTACTGCCTCATAGTGTAATTGGCAACACGACAGATTCTGGCTCTGTAGACTCTAGGTTCGAGCCCTAGTGAGGCAACAACTATTCATAGGCGCGTTCGTCTAGTGGCTTAGGACGCCGCCCTCTCAAGGCGGAGATCACGGGTTCGACTCCCGTACGCGCTACTAAGACTTTTGCTCCGAATTATCCGTTACTTTAGTCTATTTTAAAATAAGTTTACGCTTCTTTACGCTGTTTTACGCTCTTTTACGCTAAAACGGCCTCTTCTCCTTACATTCTCCTAACCTACTCATACTTAAATGCTGATTAAGGTCTAAAGATTACTTTTTTTTATGCTTTCCCGTTTAATTTGTAAGTTTAAAGCATGGAAATGGAATTAATTTCAAGTGAACGACATAGTTTAACCAATCTTGCTAAATATCTGAATTATGAATTGTCCTCATCGGTACTTTTTGTTTTAATCTATGTTTCAGGTATTGCTATAGCCTTATTAATTACTGCTGCAATATTATTTTCACTTTACATGGTTTATATCTTTATTAAAGAAAATAAAATTGCATGGTTTGTATCATTTTTAATCGTCGTAATTATCAATTAAAAATAGCTCAAGAGAAAAGGGAATTAAAGAATTGGCAGGATCCGTTGAAGTAAATATAGATTCTTCGATGGGTTCAGAATGACAAGGGGGGATGGATTCTTAATATTTAACAGGGATATGTTTTTTAATTAATTGACATTCAGGTTATTTATGGTTGAAATGAAAAAAGTCCTACTCACCATTTGGAAAATTCTCTGGAAGGTTATTCTCTTTTTCTGCGTATGGGCTATACCTATGGCTTTGATCATTATCCCGACTAGCGGAAATATGTTATATTGGCATAAGAAATATCCCCTTGAGATGTTTGTGATTTCAAATATCTTAACCGTGGTTACTATACTTTTGGCGACATGGGTCATGGTTCGAATTATTGATAAAAGGGATCTTAAATCTGTGGGATTTTATGCAGATCATATATTTAGAGATTCTTTGGCTGGACTTGCTACAGGAACTTTATGGCTGGTTGCATCTGTTGTATTGGCAATAGTGTTTGGATTTGCATACTTCACAGCCCCGGTGGAGTTTTCGTGGTTTGTATTAATGATCTCATCAATCGCAATGCTTTTCAATGTTGTTACACAGGAACTATTATTATGCGGATTTATTTTTCAAACAATACGTAAAGAATCAAATACTTTCATAGCAGTTGTTGTATCAGCTATTTTATTTGCTTCTTATCATGCAGGTGCATTTAAGGGGGCGTTTCTGCCAATCGTAAATGTATTTGCCGCCGGGATATTATTCTGCCTGGCGTTTGTTATCACAAAAAATTTGTGGTTCCCTATCTTTATTCATTTTGCCTGGGATGTTTTATTGGGCCCGGTTTTGGGTTTAACTGAGAGCGGTAAAAATCTTGGTGGCGGATGGAAAATGTTCGAGCTGAAAGGGAATTCATTATTTACCGGCGGCCAGTTTGGACTTGAGGGAGGTTTAATTGCCACTTTTACAGCCTTCGTTAATATTTCCCTTATTTATTATTTCCAGGGTAATAAAATTGAGAAGAATAAATAGACAAAGATATTCTCAGAATGGCTAAGCACAAACCCTTCGGGTGAAATGGAATAGTTCTCCTTCAATAAATGTTAGTAAACATACATTTTAGACTAATCTTATTATATTTGTGAATAATAAAATAAAATAATGAAACGATACGAAAAACATATCTTTATTTGTGAGAATAAACGGGATAAAGATGACCCCCGGGGCTGCTGCTTCGATAAAGGGAGTCATGAAGTAAAAGTGAAATTTAAAGAAAGGATTAAAGAGCTCGGACTCAAATCATCCGTCCGGGCAAATACATCCGGCTGTCTCGATGCATGTGAATTTGGCGCCTCTGTTGTTGTTTATCCTGAACAAATCTGGTACGGAGGCGTTACTGTTAATGATGTTGAGGAAATTCTCCAGGAACATATTTTAAATAACAGGCCGGTAAAACGGCTATTTATAAAACATTCCAGCTTTAATAAAGATGCCAAAAAAGAATGACAAGGAAAGAGCAGTTAAAATTCTTTCAGCGCTGAAGAAAGAATATCCAAATGTTAAAAGCGCGTTGAACTTTACAAATGCTTTTGAACTTCTTATAGCAACAATTCTCGCAGCGCAATCTACAGATGCGCGCATAAATATTGTAACTGAGTCTTTGTATAAAAAATATAAAACACCAAAGGACTTTGTTAAACTACCTATTGAAGAACTTGAAGTGCTGATCCACTCTACGGGATTTTATCATGCAAAAGCAAAAAGTGTTAAAGCCTGTTGCGAAGTGCTTGTAGAAAAATTTAATGGACAGGTTCCTGGTTCTTTTGAAGAGCTTAATTCACTACCGGGAGTTGGACGGAAAACTGCTTCTGTAGTTGCGGGGAATGCTTTTGGTATTCCTGCTGTAGCCGTTGATACTCATGTAAAAAGATTATCAAATCTGATGGGGTTCATCAATTCCGAAGATCCTGAAAAGATAGAAATGAGATTAAAGGAACTTATACCCGAGAAGGAATGGGTTAAGTTTTCACTTCTCCTTGCCGCACATGGAAGAGCTATTTGTATTGCCAGAAGACCTAAATGCCGGGATTGTGTGCTGGGAGATTTGTGCCCTTCTTTTAATCCGTAATAAAGGAAATATTTATGAGTGATATAGCCAGAGATAGAAGTGTTTGTTTGTCCATTCTGAAAGAATATACAAAAAGCGAAAGTCTGCTAAAACATGCTTATGCGGTTGAAACCTGCGTACGGGCTTATGCTTCAAAATTAAACGAGGATGTGGAATACTGGGGATGTGTGGCTCTGCTGCATGATTTTGATTATGAAATGTATCCCACTGCTGAGGAACATCCTTTAAAAGGATCTGAAATCCTTAAAGAGAAGGGATTTGATGATGAGTTCCGTAATGCTATTCTTTCACATGCTAATTATTCAGGTGTTCCAAGAAATAATCCTTTGCGGAAAGTATTATTTGCATGCGACGAACTTGCTGGGTTTATTACTGCCGTTACTTATGTAAGACCTTCAAAATCTGTCGATGAAGTTGAAGTTAAATCAGTCAGAAAGAAAATGAAGGATAAGGCTTTCGCTGCCAAGGTAAGCAGGGAAGACATAATTTCAGGTGCAGATGAACTTGGTGTTCCACTTGATGAGCATATAGAGTTTTGCCTGGCAGCAATGAAGGAGAACAAGACAGAACTCGGGCTCTGAAGGGTATTATGGATGAAAGGTTGATTGTATGAATGGAAAAATAAAGAATGGATTCCCATCTTTTTGTTCTTGACAATTGAATTTAATTTTATATAATTTTACATGTAATAATTTATGGAGGTTTGCAAGGGACAATTGCTACAATAAAAATTAATCTGTTTACAGGATCATTCTATGAAATGCAGAATCTCCGTAGCTATGTTTTTTCTATTCTCTATCTCATGCTTAAGTCAGAACGACATAAACATAATCTCTTCTAATGCCAACTCCTTTACTTTTGAATATAAACTCCGTGTTAACGACTCTTCTGTTATTAAAATAAATAATCACGAAAATGTGAATATTCCTCTGAAAGGGACGAGTATTCAACCAGGATCCTCTGGTATTACGCTAAAAGTTATATTGAAATCAATTGATGGACAATTGAGCAGAAGTGTGATAGGCAAACTCGCTGTGATCAGATGATTATGAACTGTTTATATTTAATTAGAAGTTAAGATTTGTTACATTCAGATAAGTATACTATCTTTACAAATGGTTTAGATATAAATATTTACCGGATTCTCTTAGGGGAAAGCGGTAAATAAAAAATTGCCATCTGACTTGACTATTTAGTTAAAGCTTAGTTAAATTACTATCAACAATTTGGAGTATTATTAGAGTTTTTGCTACAAGTAATTTTTGAACTGTATCTTACATAATTTCTATTAACTAATTGCATTTTTTGTTGTTGTAAGAACATAAAATCAAATTATTTTATTAATGAAAAGCAAATTCTCTTTAATCCTTTTTCTTCTATTGTCATTCCCGGTTTTCTGCCAAAATGATTTTCGAATAATATCGTCAGATCTTACTTCTATTTCAATTGAATACACACCAAAAGTTATAGATACCCTAATTATTAAAAATAATAATGAAGATTTCGTGAATATTATTCTTAGAGGTGGTATATATGATAATAAAACCCCTGGAACTCCATCAATTCCATATTACACCTTCCCGCTTGGTGTTCCATCTGAATTTGGAAATAATATCCAGATAATTAATTCGACATTTAAAGAGATTTCCGGGAAGTTGCTTCCGGTTCCAATATTAGCAAAAAAGGGAGGGCTGCCGGTTGAGAAATATGTTAAAGGAGATAAGTATTTTAGTTTCAATAATATAGGCGAAGATCTGGGAAGTTTTGGGATATTCGATTTAGTACGTGGTGTACCGGTTCAGTTAATTAATATAAAGCCCATCCAATTTAATGCAGCAGAAAACAGGATAAGAATATATACTAAGGTTTTGGTTAAAATAACTTTTCCTCCTTCAAAAGTATATCCATCAGAAAAAGATAAATTCCTTTCGGGTGCTTTGATTAATTATCCGGTTGCAAGGCAATGGAAAGCTGTAAATAAAAACACGCTGAATAAAACGCTTGTCAGTAAAAGCGTATTATCAACTGGTGTATGGTACAAATTTGAAGCACCAGATGAGGGTATTTATAAAATTACTAAATCTATGCTTTCGACATATGGGATTGATCCGAATACAGTAGATCCCAGAACGATAAAAATATATAATAACGGCGGTAAGATACTTCCGGAGGATCCTACTATTGCCGTAACAAGCGACCTTGTTGAAAACCCTGTTTTTTATCAAGGCGATCCCTCTGATGGTAAATTTCATGATGCTGACTTTATTCTGTTTTACGGAAGAGGCACAAACTTTTGGGAATATGATTCAACAGCTGGTAAAATCGTAAGAAGATTTGATCCGTACTCAAAACAAAATTATTACTGGATAACTTCAGGTGGTACTGTTGGACTTAGAATGCAGAATAAACCAAGTGAAGCCGGTCCTGCCAGTCTTTGTCCAGAACACCACTAAAGCCTTTGCTTACCTTAAAGATGAAAAAATAAATATTGCCAAAAGCGGACGATATTTTTTAGGCGATGACTTTAATCCTACAACTTTGACACGCACATATTCAAATTTACTTAATGGAATTATCGCCGGTTCACGAATTGATTATTCATTTAATTTTGTGAACAGCACACTAACAGGCGTGGAATTAAAGGTAGATGACAATGGTAATCTTCTTTATGACACTACGATTCCAGGGTTTGACAATGATCTGTATTCAGATTATTCTTTCGGGGAAGAAACTATCGGTTCCGGTTCTTTTACTGGAACTCTTCCCGGTAACAGGAGTCTTCTCAAGTTTACATTTAATGCTACAGATGTATCATCAAAAGGTTATTTGAACTGGTTCGAAATATATTACAACAAAACTCTTACTCCCACCAGTGATCAGGTTCTATGGTTTTCAAAAGATACCGCCGGTGCCATTGAATATGATCTAAGCGGGTTTTCAACCAGTAATATCAGGGTATTTGATGTTTCTGATTATTCAAATATCAGGGTTATAACTAATCCTTCAACATTAAGTGGTGGTGAATTCAGGTTTATTGCTACTGAATTAAAAACAAAAATTTCAAAGTACCTTGCAGTTGGAAATGATAACTTCAAATCTCCTGTAAATCCAGTTGCAGTAACAAATTCTAATATTCATGGTTTTCAGGATGGTGCAGAACTTATTATAATTACACCAAAAGAATTTAAAGACCAGGCTCTGCGTCTTCAGTCTTTTAAACAGAATCACCCAAAATTAAATATCCCTACTTATGTTGCCGACATTGATCAGGTTTTTAATGAATTCTCATGCGGGATGAAAGATGTTTCCGGTATGCGTAATTTTATTAAGTATGCATTTGATAACTGGACAATTCAACCGGAATATGTTCTGTTTTTGGGTGACGGAACTTATGACTATAAAAATATTGAAGGTAATGGGAATAATTATATTATCCCATGGGAAACACAAAATTATCTGAATGTTATTCATTCCTATCCTATGGATGATTTCTTTGTTGAGGTAAGCGGTAATGGTCAACTTGTTGATTTGGGAATAGGAAGATTAAATGCTAATTCACCAGATGATGCAAAAAATGCTGTAGATAAAATTATAGCCTATGAAGCGAAACAGATAAGGGAAACTGGCAGAATCTTGTTACTATGGTTGCTGATGACCAGTGGACTACAGAAGGTTATGAAGGTAATTATCATGTAGACCAGTCAGAGGACCTGTGCAATCAATCACATACCCAAAAATTTCGATATTGATAAAATTTACCTTGGAGCTTATCCACTATAATTACTAGTTTCGGTCGTACAAAACCGGGTGTTACAATTGACCTTGTAAAAGCTATTAACAACGGTAGTCTATTAGTTAATTTTATCGGACACGGAAGCACCTGAAGTATGGACACATGAGAGGGTTTTTGAGAACAGTTCTACAATTCCTCAGATTACAAATGATAAATTATTTTTCCTGACTGCCGCTACTTGTGATTTCGGCTATTATGATATTCCTACTACTCAGAGCGGTGCTGAGCTGCTTGTGCTTAAACCAGGAAGCGGAGCAATAGGGTCGTTTACTGCTGCAAGACCGGTTTTTTCTCAACTAAATTCTGATCTAAATAATTGTTTCTATGACAGTTTGTTAAGTCATCCAAGAGACACATTAAATCTTCCTATAACTATCGGAAAAGCTTATTTCATCACTAAATTGAAAATGCATCAGGAGAATGATCAGAAATATCATCTCTTTTGCGATCCTTCGTTGAGGCTTGATATCCCTCAGTATAATGCTAGTTTCGATTCGATTAATGGTGTTTCACTTGTAAATTCGTCATGTAATGTCCAGATTAAAGCATTAAGCAATACTAAGAATTAATGGGACGATTAAAAAAGTGGATAATTCTACATGGACAAATTTTACAGGTGAGGGGATATTGACAGTTTTTGATTCGCAAAGACAGTTGCTTCTTCCTGAACAGGATAATTATCCAATAACGGTTCAGGGAGGAATAATTTTCAGAGGGAGAATATCTGTTACTAATGGTAAAATTTAATTCGGCATTTGTTGTTCCAAAAGATATTTCATATGAGAATAATAACGGAAAAGTAGTGTTTATTATTTTATGGTAATTCCGGTGACGGATTAGCGTATACAAACAAGTTATTATCGGTGGCACAGATACAACTGCTATCAATAACGGCAAAGGTCCGAATATAGATATTTATTTTGATGATGTATCCTATAAGAATTCTTATCTGGTAAATCCTGATTCTAAATTGATTATCCGTCTATCAGATGCAGTGGGGTTAAACAATACGGGTACAGGAATAGGACATAAAATTGAAGGCATATTAAATGATAATATTAATGATGCTATAGATTTTACTAATTATTTTACTGGAGATCTTGATGCCGGAGGCAAATCGGGGGAGGTGAATTATAAGTTCAATCAGCTGGATCAGGGACATTATAAACTTCAGGTTAAAGCCTGGGATGTTTTTAATAATTTCTCTACTGCGACTGCCTATTTTAATGTAGTATCTGGTAATGATCTTGAAATTAGCGACGTATACAATTATCCTAATCCTTTTTTCGGTAAGACTACTTTTACTTTTCAGCAGAACCTGGCTAAGCTGCTCGATGTTAAAATAAGGATCTTTACAGTAGCCGGTAGAATGATTAGAGAAATAAATAGATACGGTGTGAATGAAAAATTTGTTACTGTAGAATGGGATGGACAGGGATCAGGATGGTAATTACATAGCTAATGGGGCATATTTTTATAAAGTAATTTTGAAATCGACCGATGGTCTGTTCAGTAAAAGTGTAATTGGTAAATTGGCAATAATAAGATAAAACAGAAAATAATTGAAATTTTATTTAGGTAAATATCATGGAGAACTGTAAAATGAAAATAATCTTTAGGCTGTTAATGGTCAGCATAATATTCGCTGCAGCAGGTAAGTCACTTTATGCTCAAGGCGAAGCTGCTGTACCATTTCTCGAATTAGCGCCCGATTCAAGGGCAGGCGGTATGGGCGAGTCCGGTGGTGGATTGGCAGATAATTCTTCTGCAATATTTTGGAACCCTGCAGGTCTGGCTTTTCAAACAGGAACAGAAGTTAGCATTACTCATAGTAACTGGCTGCCTCAGTTTCACCTCGACCTTTTTTATGATTACTTAACATATAAACAGTATTTTGAGGAATTGAATGGTACTGTTTCCGCAAGTATAACTTATATGAATTTTGGATCCTTTATCAGGACCGGTCCTGACTCTCCCGATCCCATTGGGACATTTAACGCTTTTGATGCTGCACTCACAATTGGTTATGCGACTAAAATAACTCCTGAATGGGGTCTTGGTTTTAACTTCAGGTTAATCCATAGTCAGTTGTCAAACCAACCTACTGCCCAGGAGCAGGGAAGCGGAGTAGCTACTTCAATCAGCTTTGACGTTGCAGCCATGTGGAGACCAATTGACTTCCTTGATGGAAGATTCAGTACTGGAGTGAACATTAGTAATTTAGGTCCAAAGATATATTATATTGACAGAACTCAGGCTGATCCTATTCCTACTAATTTCAGATTGGGATTTGCATATAAAATTCTCGATGATGATTTTAACAGTCTAATATATACTCTTGACTTTTCAAAACTCCTGATTCATTCTGATTCTTCAGGTACCCAACCTTTCTATCAGGCAATTTTTACTTCCTGGGGTGATGCTTCTTTTGCCGATGAATTAAGAAGCATTGTAACTTCTATGGGAGTTGAATACCTGTATGGACAACCAGGAGATTTTACGTTTGCAATCAGAACCGGATTCTTTTATGAAGATCCCGCTTTCGGAAATAGAAAGTTTGTTACATTCGGCGCCGGTATAAAATATGACATTTATGGCTTCGATTTTAGTTATATTTCAACTGATGTATTTAAAGGTGAAGAAAACCATCCACTTTCAAATACTCTCAGATTCTCAATTTCTATCGGATGGGGTCAACAAAATGTATCAAATAAAGGGCTTCCACGCGGAATTTAATTTTATATGCCGAAAAGATTATTAGCATTTCTTTTTCTTATATGCCTGGGCAGTTTATCTGCCCAGCGTTATTCAGGTAAAATATCACTATTTCATTCAGCTTCTGTAAAAGTATTTAATAAAGATACTTTGAAAATTCTTGCCGTTCTGGTTAATTTCCAGGAGGATAGGGATGCTTCAACTTTCGGGAATGGTAAATTCGGTTCTATATATTCCCAGGATTACGGGAATAAAATTTTGGACCCTCTTCCTCATGACAGCAGTATTTCCAATCTCATCTTGAATTTGCAAAAAATTATTTCAGAAAAGTATCTAACGGGAAACTGAATGTTATCTATACGGTCCTTCCTGATACTATTACAGTATCAAAAACTATCCGGGAGTATTCACCTGCTAGTAATTCAAATGATTTTTCGGCACTTGGTAGCTTATCATCTGAAGTTTGGTCTAAAGCAGACTTGAAACATCCGGGATTTAATTTTGCGGACTATGATCTTTTCGTGATTTTCCATGCCGGTGTTGGAAGGGATATTACTCTCCCAGGCAGCCTGGGAAATGAAAAAGATCTTCCCTCCGTATTTCTTGGACAAAATGCACTGCAGAAAATATTCGGTTCAACTTTCACCGGGTTTCCCGTTTCTAATAATAGTTTCCATATAGATAATAGCATGATTATTCCCGAAACTGAAAGCAGGGAATTATCCTCATTCGGTCAGACAGTTTTATTTCAAATTACTATTAATGGTCTTCTGGTATCAAGCATAGCAAGTTACCTCGGTTTACCGGATCTGTTCGATACAAATACCGGATTAAGCGCCATAGGCAGATTCGGCTTAATGGATGGGCAGGCAATATTTTCATTTAGTGGTTTATTTCCACCTGAACCTTCTGCATGGGAAAAAATATTTCTGGGATGGATTCAGCCGGTAACTGTTGCTCCGGGAAATTATAATGTTAATTTGACTGCTTTAAGGGCTTCAACAGCAGGTGATACGGTAATTTTAAAAGTTCCTATAAACTCTTCCGAGTATTTCCTTGTTGAAAACAGGCAAAGGGATGCGAATAATAACGGAGCAATTCTAACTATAAATTCAGCAGGTCAAACTATTACCAAAACTTTTACTAAAGATGCATCCGGGTTTTATAGTTTGCTGTTGATTCTGTTTATGGTGTAGTAACAGATGTTGATGAATTTGATTGGAGTTTACCGGGACAGGTTGATGATACTTCTAATTATCAGGGAGGCATTCTTATCTGGCATATCGATGATAATGTAATAAATGCGAAGATTGCATCTGACCAGATAAATACATGATAAAACCGATCGCGGAGTTGAACTGGTTGAAGCTAATGGCATTAAAATAATTGGTGAACAGTTTACTACTATTACCGGTGATATAGTAATAGGTGAAGGATCTTACGAGGATTATTATTATAAAAATAATCCTGGTTCTTTATACACTAATATTTTTGATAAGAACAGTCGTCCTAACAGTAATGCTCATTCCGGAGCTAACAGCCTGATCTCCATGTCGGGCTTTCCGTTATCCACTAATAAAATGAGTTTCAATTTAGCTTATGGTGATTCTTTAATTAAATCTTTATTCTCTTCTGTAATCAATGTTCCTGCTTCAGGTACTGTTTTAACAGTGGCTGGAAATAATAAAAATGGTTTATTCTTCACTGCCGGTACAGATTTATTCAGTACAAATAATTCGGAAAAACAGATACAACTATCAGTGGATTTTCTAATTATAAACCTGCTTCTTTTGTATTCAATAACGTCGACTATATGTTTGGAGCAAAAGATTCTATATATTAATGTATTCAGTTTTGATGGAACAGTTTCTAAATTATCAACGGTAAATACAGGGAAAATTTTATCATCTTCTCCGATAATAGTCAATAATCAAAATGGAACCAATTTATATGCTGGAACGTCCGATGGCTTTATATTGGCATATAACTTTAACCCTGTTGATCCTAAACTTATTGTATTTGCAGTTTCAATTTCCTATGGCCCGGGCACAGTAAAAAGTAATATAGTCGGATCCGATTTAGATATTGTACTTATTGAGAATCAACTCAATTCTGTTATTAAGGATAATAATGTTGGACACACTATTCCTTTTCCAGATAAAATAAAGGAAATTGTACTTTCAAAATCTAAGGCCGGAGCAAATGTTATAATTGCTTTGTCTGATAATAATTTATATATATTAATAGACGGCCATATTGTAAAAACAATTAGTCATTCTGGAACTATAAGTTCATTTGCAGTCTGCGATCTTAAGAATGACGGTGAGAATTATATTGTTTATAATAGTGGCAGTCAGATCCATGCTATAAATCTTTCGGGTGCTGAAGCTGTAAATTTCCCCTTCACTGATCCTGATGGTAAAACCTTTACAGGCTCTCCATTATGTGCGGATTTTGAAGGTGATAAAAAATCAGAGGTCATTTCATTTACTAATGACGGCAGAATTATAGCACTTGACGGTGGAACAGGGAAATTATGTTCCAGGTTTTCCTATATCAGCAGGATTGTTTATTGAATCATCAGCTATATACGATGACAATGGAAGAATATCTCTTGCAGTTATTGATTCGGCGAGGCATTTTTATGGCTGGAATATTGGATCAACTCCAGGAACTCATTACTGGACAGAAACCGGTGGAAACAATTTAAATAACTCATTTGTCGACTCTGCTGCGGCAACCAATTATGTAAATGAGTTTTTCCCCAAAGCGTAAAGTATACAATTATCCCAACCCGGTTTATAATGGTTCAACTGCAATCAGATACTATGTTTCTGAAAATTCAAAAATAAATATTAAGATATTTGATCTTGCCGGCGACTTTGTTGCTGAACTAAATGATAATGTGCAGGGCGGTTTTGAAAGTGAAACTACCTGGAATGTTAATAATATTCAAAGCGGTATATATCTTGCCCGGGTTGAAGCTGTAGGCGAAAGTGGTAAAACCGAAAGTAATATTATAAAGATAGCTGTTGTGAAATAAACTTCAATCCTAAACCCATTTAATCAGGATTTATGACAAAATATTTATTCTTTTTTTTATTAATATCTAGCAAGGGTTTCCTTTGCCCAGTTTACCATTTCCATCCGGAACTTCAATGGTATACAATTAAAGGAAAACATGTCCAGGTTCATTTCCACGAAGGTGCTGAAAGAACTGCACGCGTGTGTGTGTAAAATAGCGGATGAAGTATGGGGACCTATAACTTCCTTATATGAATATGAACCTGAAACTGTTCATTTTGTTATTAAAGATCTTGATGACTATTCCAATGGTGCTACTTATTTCTTCGATAATAAAATTGAAATATGGACAAGCGCTCTTGATTATGATTTGCGCGGTGACACATAATTGGCTAAGAAATGTAATCTCGCATGAGTTTACTCATATGGTGCAGATTCAGGCTTCGATGAAAGCTGTTAGAACACTCCCGGCTGTTTTCTTTCAGGTACTTAATTATGAAGCTGAAAGACGTCCCGATATTCTTTACGGTTATCCTAATTTTATTGTATCTTACCCGATTGCAATGCTTAATATGCCTGCCTGGTTTGCCGAAGGAACAGCACAGTATATGCGCCCTGAATTTGATTATGACAATGGGATACTCACACGCGATATGATTCTGCGTTCCTATGCACTTGATAATAAAATGCTTACATGGAATGAAATGGGCGAATTTGGCAAAACTAGTCTTGGAAATGAATCCGTTTACAATTCCGGTTTTGCATTAACAAGATACATCTCGCAGAAATATGGTGAAAATAAATTAAAGGAGATTTCCAATTCCCTTGGTAAATTTGGAAATTTCACAATAGATGCTGCTTTCAAAGATGTTCTTGGCAAAGACGGTATATGAAATATATAATGAATGGAAAAACTTTGTAACTGATAGTTATAAAAAACGAAGTGCTTCGGTAGAATCAAATACAATTACAGGAACTAAAATTGCCAATGAAGGTTTTGGTAATTTTTATCCGGTATTTTCTCAGGATGGTAAAAAAATACTTTATCTCTCGAATAAAACCTCCGATTATTTCAGTCCTTCAGGTCTTTACCTATACAATATTGATACTAAAAAAGAAGAAGAAATCACTCAGGGTGTCAGATCAACTGCTACATGGATCCCAGGGACTAATAAACTTATTTATTCCAAAATTACAGATGATAACCCGAACTGGTATAATGTCCATGATCTCTATGTATACGATATAGATATTAAAAAAGAAACACGCCTTACTCAAAACACTCGTGCAAACCAGCCTTCAGTTTCAAAGGATGGGAAGAAGATTACATTTATATTTCAGAAAGATGGAACCACTAATCTTGGTATTTGCGATATTGATGGAAAAAATTTAAAGCAGCTTACCGCATTCACCAATGGGGAACAGGTTTATAACCCTTCATTTTCAAATGATAATTCTTTTATAGTATTTGATTATTCTTATCATCAGACTAGGGATATTGCCGCAGTAAATTCTGACGGAACTAATTATCATATTGTAATCGGGACCAAAAATGATGAAAGAAATCCTGTAATAGATCAAAATGGAGATATGATATATTCTTCCGATGAAACAGGTATCTTCAATTTGTATTTTATGAATATGAAAACAAATGAAAGGAAACAGCTCACTAATGTTTTGGGCGGAGCATTTATGCCGGACATTAACCATAATGGCGATATTACGTACGCGGGTTATACTTCCACAGGTTTTAAGATATTCTACCTGCCAAAAAATCAGCAATCGCAGGTTGACACTACTAGGAAATATGTTTGGGTAAATAATCCTCCCCTGGATGAAAGTAAACCTAAAGGAGATTTGGTTAATTTTGACATTAACCGGTTAAAGAATTTCAATGACTATGAGATACCAGATTACAAAAAGGAAAAATATACTGGCGTATTTTCAAAGCTTACTTTTTTCCCTTTGATTAGATATGATAATTATAATACTACAAATAAGGTCATCGATAAAATTAAACCTGGTGTCTATGTCTCATCTGACGATATGCTTAATAGGTATTCCATTTTTGCCGGGGCTGATATAAATGACCGGCTTGAGCGCGATCTGTTTTTAACTTTTAACTACAGGAATAAACTACCACTCCTTTTCGATATCGGGCTTAAACCTGAATTAAGTCTTGAGTTGTATAATATTTCCCGGAAAGCTAATCAAAATGTAACCATTGGCGGTGATACTCTTCAGAATGGCATCGTTAATTACGATGAAATAATTCCTACCGATATTACTTATAATTTATTTGAAGTAGATATAGCAGCTTCTCACCGCATTTTTAGCAGAAATCAAAATATTGAGTTCCGTTATATATTTAGCAGGTATTCAGCTTTGATAGGCAGTTTTATTATAAGGAGCATAGATGCACTTTCTCCTGCGTTTGATGATACATATTTAATTAGCAGTAATTTCCAGGTGAAATATAATTTCGATTTAATAGTACCATATAGGGATGCTGAAATAAATCCCATTGGTACTCAGTTTGAACTTAAATATAATTATGAACTGAATAAATTTAATAATACCGGGAATTATTCAGTTGATAACAGCGGTAACCTTGTACCTGATTATAACCACTTTTATTTTCATCGTCTTGAGATGAATCTTAAGTCCCATTTTCGTCTGTGGGGAGATCATACATTATCGGCTCAAGTGCGTTTAGGTAACATTTTTGGTCCTACGGTTCCTGATTTTTTTAATTTCTATCTTGGCGGTTTGATTGGAATGAAAGCTTATCCGTTTTATTCAATCAGCGGTAACAAACTAGCATGGCTTAACCTAACTTACAGGTTTCCTCTTTTCAAGGATATTGATGCAAGAGCTGGTCATTTGTATGTTGATAAAATATTCATGTCGTTTTATGGCGATATAGGAAATGCAGCAAATGCGGATAAACCTAAATTAAGCGATTTCAAGAAAGGCGTGGGTACTGAATTAAGAATGGAAATGAGCTCTTTTTATCTTTTCCCGACAATGGTGTTTTTTAACGCATCCTATGGATTTGATCAGGTAACATTGAATATTAGAGGTAATGATTTTACTTATGGAAAAGAATGGAGACTTTATGGCGGAGTTCTCTTCAGTTTTGATTTTTAATATGATGAAGGAGATTTATGAGAATTAAATATTTGTTGATTGCAGTTTTTATTTTATCAAGTCTCTCGTTTTCTCAGAACAACACAATTTTAACCGGTAGTTTATCTGTTGATTCAAAACTAATTCAAAATGGATATTCTGAAAATTCTCTCAAACAAAATTCATTTGAATCAAACTCAAAAAAATCTGCGGTTCTTGCAGGAATTTTGTCAGGTATTATGCCGGGTGCCGGTGAAGTTTATGTTGGAGGGACTACTAACTACATCAAAGCTGGCGCTTTTTTACTGATTGAAGCTGTATCCATTTATTACGATATAAGCTATAATAAGAGGGGGGATGCGCAGACAAATTATTTCCAAAATTTTGCCGATCAACATTGGAGCGTAGTAAAATATGCTGAATGGATCAATGCCAATACTTCCGGTCCAAAGATTCCTATAAATCCTAATACTTCGCTTCCTCCCTGGCAAAGAGTCGATTGGAATGCTCTTAATATGGCTGAAGATTCTATTGGCGCAGTTGGTTTTACTCATCATTTGTCCCCCCATGGTGAACAACAATTTTATGAGCTGATAGGTAAATATCCTCAATATGCTAGAGGTTGGGATGATTATGTAACCACAAGTAATCCCGATTATCACTCACCTTTATTTGATTTTTATGCACACGAAAGAGGTTATGCAAATGACCTTTATAAAATCGCGTCACGTGGTGCTGCTTTTATTTATGTTAATCATCTTCTTAGTGTCCTGGATGCGATCTGGAGTGCCGTTTCATTTAATAAAGACCTTGCTATGAATATTAAATTTGAACCGGTCAATCTTGTTTATGAAATAGACTATGTACCGACAGTCCATTTATCTTATAACTTTTAATTAACCCGGTTTATTTAGTTCATTCTTTTTCCTATTTTTATTAAATGAAAACATCTATTGTAGTTATTGTCGGAAGACCAAATGTAGGTAAGTCCACCTTGTTTAACCGTCTTCTCGGAAAAAAAGAAGCCATTGTTCATGATACCAGCGGTGTTACGCGTGACCGTAACTATGGCGACGTTGAATGGGCTGGCAAAGAATTCAAACTAATCGATACCGGCGGATATGTCCCTAATTCCCCTGACCTTTTTGAAACTGCTATAAGAGAACAGGTACAAATTGCTATTACTGAAGCCGATGTCGTATTATTTGTTGTAGATGCAAAAACCGGATTGATGCCTGTCGATATTGAAATAGGCAAAATATTACGTACCTCAAATAAGAAAGTATTTCCTCATTGTTAATAAAGTTGACACTGAAAAGATGGAACCCCAGGTTGCTGATTTCTATTCTCTCGGTGTTGAACGCCTATATGATATTTCTGCAATTCAGGGAAGAAAGATAGGTGACCTGCTTGATGAGATTACAGCCGACATTCCACTGAGCCCCGAGGATGAGGAACCCGAAACTCGTCTAAAAATTGCTATTGTCGGAAGACCAAATGTAGGTAAATCTTCTTTAACTAATGCTTTCCTTGGTCACGATAGAAGCATTGTGACTGACATTCCCGGCACTACGCGAGACAGTATCGATTCCATTCTAAAATATCATGGCCAGGAAATTATTCTTGTTGATACTGCCGGGTTAAGAAAAAAGAAAAAAGTAGAGGAAAATGTTGAATTCTTTTCAACCATTAGAACTTTAAGAGCTATCGCTGAAACAAAAGTGGCCATTGTCTTAATTGATGCAAATATAGGTTTTGAAAAACAAGATCAGAAAATTATCGATGAAGCCGTTAAAAGAAGGAAAGCTGTAATAGTTGCAGTAAATAAATGGGACCTTGTTGAAAAAGATACTAATACTGCACGTGCATTTGAAGTTGCAATTAAAGAAAAGATGGGAAACCTTAACTATATCCCGGTAATTTTCATCTCCGCTTTAACCAAGCAAAGAATTTATAAACTTATTGATCTTGCTTATGTTGTTTTTAATGAAAGGAAAAAACAAATTCCGACTAGTGAATTGAATGATACCTTACTCCCTGAAATCGAAAGGAATCCTCCGCCTTCAACCGGTTCAGGAAAAGAAATTAAAATTAAATATATTACACAAGCGCAGGGGACTTATCCTGTATTTTTATTCTTTACAAATTATCCTAAAGATATTCCTGATACATTATAAAAGGTATCTTGAAAACCTGATAAGGAGAAAATTCGGTTTTGAAGGAGTATACTGTTATTTTAAGCTTTAAGAATAAATGATACGAAAAGATAAAATAATTATTGTCGGGGGGAATGCTGCAGGACCTGCTGCTGCCGCTAAGGCAAAAGAGTTAATCCTGATGCTGAAGTTATTTTATTTGAAGCCGGAGATTTTATTTCTACCGGTACATGTGAACTTCCTTATGTCCTTTCAGGTGAAATTAAAGATGCAGATGATATTATTTTTTTCAATCCGGATACATTTTATGAGAAGAAGGGGGTAAAGGTTTATATCAATCATTTTGTTGAAGAGATAAATACCACGGAATAAAAAAATAAAAGTTCAGAACTTAAAAACTGGGACTTTCATGAATTATCCTTATGATAAATTCAGTACTTACAGCCGGCTCCTCTGCAAGAAAACATATCCAGTTAAAGAATGCGGTTAATAGTTTTACATTGAAAGATATTATCTGATGCACTTAGGATCAGAAGAATATCCTTAATTCTCGGAAATGTAAAAAATGTTTCAGTAATTGGTTCAGGATTTATCGGCTTGAAGCAGCAGAGGCATTTAGAAATACAGGATATAATGTATCACTGATTGAAAAATCGCCGCTTGCCATTTCCCTGCAGCGGAACCTGAAATAGGCGTTCTGATTAAAGAAATTCTTGAAAAGAAAAATATTGATTTTTATCCTCAGGCTGAAATAAATCCTGTTTATGAATGAGGAATAATATAACAGCATTAAAATTAAATGGCAGAATATGTTGAAACAGATCTGGTTATAAATGCACTAGGATTTGCTCCGAATGTTTATCTTGCAGTAAAAGCAAATCTAAAACTTGGGATAACTGGAGCTGTTAAAGTTGATACACGAACTGCGAACTTCAGATTTTAATATTTATGCCGCCGGGGATATAATTGAAGTAACTGATTTTATAACTGGTAAACCGGTCTGCATGCCTTTTGCTTCCTATGCATATGAAAATGGTCATATTGCAGGTGAAAATGCCGCAGGGGGAAATGTTTCGACGTTCACCTGTTGTTAAGAAATGTGCCATTAAGGATATTTGATAAGTTTTATGTTTCGGTAGGGCTGACTTCATTGGAAGCTGCAACATAATAAATTCTTGTAAATACTGTAACTGATATACAACCCGGATTCGCATCAGTAATGCCGGATGCCGGAAAGGTTTTCGGCAAAGTTGTTTATGAAAAAACAAGCAACAGTTACTGGGTGCTTCTTTCTTTGGAGGAAGGGAAGTGGAAGGTTTCGGTAATGTTATTTCAGCTCTTATTAAACTTAAACAACCTGCTGCTTTTCTTTCAGAAATAAATTATAACTATACTCCTCCTCTTTCTCCTCTGAAAAATCTTTTATCTTCACTGGGAATAAAAATTATCCTCAATAAAAAATAATAGGCTTATTCGATGGAGAATATATTTGACTAATTTAAACTTATAGATCATCCTCTTGTAAAAAGAGATGTTACTATTTTAAGAGATCTAAATACTCCGCCTGAATTATTCCGTTCAGCAGTTCACAGGATATCCAATATTCTTGCAGTTGAAATAAGCAGGGATTTCAGCGTAACTGAAACAACAGTGGAAACTCCCCTTGAAACAACTATTGGATATAAGCTTGTGCAGGAAGTTGTACTTGTCCCTGTATTACGTGCTGGGCTTGGTATGGTATCCGGTTTCCTTGAAATTATTCCCGATGCAAAAGCTGGGCATATCGGGTTGCAGAGGGATGAGGAAACTCTTAAACCCGTAGAGTATTATTATAAAACTCCTAAAAATATTGACAAATCAATTGTCATTCTTTTAGACCCAATGCTTGCCACAGGGGGAAGTTCTTCAGAAGCAATAAAATATCTTAAAATAAGAGGGCTATAAATATTGTATTTGCATGCCTTGTCGCTTCTCCTGAAGGTATAAAAAAAATGCAGGAGATTCATCCGGATACTAAAATATATGGAGCAGCTTTGGACAGGGAATTAAATAACAAAGGATATATTCTTCCCGGTTTAGGAGATGCAGGTGACAGGACATTTGGCACTCTATAAAAAATTATTCTTTATTCTATTTATTTTCTATTCTCTGAATTCTTTCGCACAGGAATATCCGGATCCTTAAATTCATAATATTTTATCTTCAGGAATAGATAATATTATAAATCAAAAGTATACAGCGCAAAATCAGAATTTGAAGCATTGAATAATAAATATCCGGAATTGCCTTTAGGGAAAATTTATTTGGCCGCAGTAGAGATTGCAAGAGCCTATGATTATGGAGAGGATTATAACGACGATTTAATAACGGATATTTATATGCAGCCCGGGAACAGGCTCAAAAACTGCTACTGAACAGAACTGATTTATGGAATTATTATTTCCTAGGACTTACAGAAGGCTATATTTCTTATTATAAGGGTTTAACAGGAAGCTGGGTTTCTTCAATTAATTCTGCGATGAATTCTGTTTCAAATTTTGAAGAATGTATAAAAATAAACTCAGATTTTGTTGATGCTTATTCCGGAATCGGTAATTATAAATATTGGAAAAGTAAAAAGACAGAATTCTTAACTGGATTCCGTTTGTTCATGATGAAAGGGAAGAAGGTATAAAACTGCTCGAAAAAGCTGTCAACAAATCTTCTTATAGTACCTATCTTGCTATAAATTCACTCATATGGATTTATATGGATAAAAAAAATTACTCCGGTGCTGTCCATATTGCAGAAGTTGCCTTGAAAAAATATCCATCCTCAAGATTATTCAAATGGGGTATCGCCCGTGCTTATGAAGAAATTGACAGAACAATGCTATAAAATATTATTATGAAATTCTGAATTCCTTCCCAAATCTTTCTAAAATGAATCATTATAATGAGATAGTATTAAAACATATTATCGCACAGCAATATGCAAAACTGGGCAGACAGAAAAAGCTTTATCACTTTGCAAAGAAATATTAGAAATAAAGAATTTATCTGAATCAGTTAAATCCAAACTAGGCGACCGTTTAACCCGCGTCAAAGACCTCCAATCCTCGTTATCGAAATAATTTTCTCTTACTTATCATTCCGATACCCCGATTTGTAATCCCCGCGAAAGCGGGGATCCCATGAATCAATGTCTAACCCGATATTTCCCCATCAAATATAACTCCTATCCAACTTTTGACTATGCCGTACTTAGGGCGTAATACCGGAAAATGCCTGTTTTAGTGGACTTGTGATCTTTAGTGGAGCTTAGTGGACAAAAAAACCTGCTATATTTAAACCTTAGATTCTGAATTACCCCCAATTATGATTACCATCACAGACCTCAGAACAGTTTTATTAACAAAAAAGGAGTTCTTTCAAACCCCTTTTTTTTATCATCCCCGCGAAAGCGGGGATTCCGATTAATGTTTGTCTAACAATAACTTACTTCTTATTATCCAACGGTATACGTTTAACAAGAATATTATCAATCAGTTTATAGTCTTTGGCTTCTTCTGGAGACATGAAATAATCTCTGTCGCAATCCTTCGTAATCTGTTCCATTGACTTCCCCGTATGATCAGAAAGAATATGATAGAATGTCTCTCTGGTTTTAACCATTTCTTTAGCATGAATTTCTATATCTGAAGTTTGTCCTTGCAAACCGCCAACCCATGGCTGATGAATCAAAATTCTTGAATTTGGAAGAGATGTTCTTTTACCTGCAGCTCCGCCGCAAAGAAGAATAGCACCCATGCTGGCTGCCATACCTACGCATATTGTAGCAACATCAGGTTTAATATATTTCATTGTATCATATATCGCTAGTCCTGCTGTAACACTTCCGCCAGGTGAATTAATATATAGATTTATATCCTTGTCTGAATCTTCAGCTTCAAGAAAAATTAGCTGTGCGATAGTTAAACTTGCTACATGATCATCAATCGCTGTTCCTAAAAAAATTATTCTTTCCCTTAATAATCGGGAATAAATATCCATCCCACGTTCACCACGTCCAGTTTGTTCAATAACATAAGGCACAAGCTGATTAAAAATTTCTAATTTATCCTTCATGTTCGTCCTCCTCATGATTATGTATTTGTGTATTTTCCGGTGTCACTTTTTTAATATTAGTTTTCTCTTTAAGAAAATCAAATACTTTATTCTCCAAAAATTTTTCGGCATAATTTGAAGATTTATAATAATTTAATAATTTTCTACCGCTATACCGGTTTGTTCAGCATCTTTAGTGGCAAGATCATTTAATTCCTCATCACTCATAGAAATATTTTCCTGCTTCTGAATTGAATCTTTAATCAGATACCATTTTACTTCAACTTCGGCTGATTTTGCTAATCGTTTATTGCCTTCAGTTTTATCATAATTTTTATATCCCATGTTTCTTATGCTGCTTCTTCTTCTCTTTTAACATAATCTTCAAGTACATTATTGATAAGTGTTTTGGAGGGACAAAATCATTATTTTTAATAATCTGAGTGATAAGTTTCCCCTGAATATTTCGTCGATCTGTCTGGTCGAAATATTTTTGGATATCATTCTTAATCTGTTCACGTTAATTCGGCTTCAGTTGATACTTTATCTTTTGTAACTTTTTTTATCAGTGCTTCATCCAAGGCAGGTATTATCGATTTCTTAATTCCTTTGATTATTGCTGTATATTCATAAACTTCATTATATTTTTCTTCAACACCTTCTTTATTCTTTATTGTTTTTTCTTCATTAAAAGAAAAGAAAAATATTCTCCCGTTTTTTTTACCTTTTGAATTATCTACAATTTCCTTTGCTACTCTTTCATTGGATAAATCAATTTGCATATTTTCAGGTTTAGCTACCTTCAAAAGGTTGTCCATTCTTATCAATTCTCTGAATTTCAACATCTAAAACACATTCTTTTCCCGTTACATCATCTGCAGTTTCATGGATCTCATTTGCCTTAAGTATATGTTTAATTTCATGTTCCACATCATCGTCTTTTACTTGAAAATCAGGAATTTCCATATTCAATTCCTTTATAATCCTTAACTTCAATTTCAGGCATAACTTCATATGATATTTTAATAAAAAGACTTTCATTTGGAACATATTTTATATCATGTGATTGTAGGTTTCCCGATTGGATGGAGATGTTTTTCCTCGGCAATATCCCAGAATTTTTTATTGGCAACTTTTTCTGATGCTTCATGTTCAAGTGCATCTCCAAACATCTTTTTAAGCAATGATAGGGGAGCCTTTCCTTTTCTGAAACCGGGAATCTGGAGTTTTTTCGATTCCTTTAGAATTTCAGTTTCCAGGTCCTTTTTTATCTCATCGAATGTAAAAGTTGCTTCTAATTCTTTTTCCGAAACATTTATATCATTTATCTTAATTTCCAAAACTACCTCATTTTCTTTATATTTTAGTGAGAAATAAAGGGAAAAGAGTGCGAAAGCGGGGACTCGAACCCCGACACCGGTTAGGTACTAGATCCTAAGTCTAGCGCGTCTGCCAATTCCGCCACTCTCGCATCTAATGTGACTTCTAAAGAACATATTTTAATACAATCAACAAATATAACTTTAACCCCCTATTTTCGCAAATATTTATGATAACGTTTTCTTATAAAGAAAATTATTTGTTAAAGTAGGTTGCAATTAGTAACTGTTGTGGGAAAACATTATTCGTTGTTTTGAATCTAAAGTTTCATAGAATCCATAGGATATTATTGTCAACGTATTTTTTTCTTCTTGACAAAATAACCGATATTATTTAAATTAGTATACCTTGTATGCCAAGCTATATGTGCCAAAGAGCAAAAAAGGTTATTTTTCAACGTTATTTTACTGTATTTGATCGATTACTAAAGAATTATTAGATATTAATGCTATTCTTAACCTGCAATCAAAACAACTCACTTAAAAGGAGTGACGTATGAAAAGATTTGAATTCTACTTTTTAATTCTTATTGCTGTTCTTATTTTTTCCTTTAAACAAGAAATATTTGCGCAAGCACCAACACCTATTACAGGTGATTATGGTTCAGTAGCCTCCGGACTCTGGAGTTCAGCCTCTACCTGGAAACAATGGGATGGATCGGGTTTTAACACTGTAGCTTCTGGGGCGCCTAGCTCTTCAGCACAGGTTTTTATTCAAACAGGTAATACCGTTACTTATGATCTTGCTTCAAGCAGTTCCAATTGTAAAAGTCTTATAGTGCAATCTGGAGCTAAATTCCAATCAGATCAGGTTCTTCCGGCAGGTACTTTATCAGTACTAAAAGTTGCAGGTCCTACTATTTGGGTTGATGGTACTCTTGGTAAAGATACTACCGACGCTTTTACAATTGAGACAAAATTTAATGGTATAATAACTTTAGCTGGTAGTGGTGTTGTTAATATTGCTGAATTAAGACCAAACAGCAGTCAATCAGGCACCTTAACATTTGTTTTTGCATTAAACGCTAATATCAATTATGCAGGTACAACTGGAACAGGTGGAGCAGGTATTTATCTTACGCGAGGGACTCAAACTTCTTCTACTATAACAATAAATCCTGGAGTTACAGTAAATTTTGCGCCCAATAGTAATTTTATGAATAGCTCTACCGTTGGTGCTCTAGGTAACATGAATATTACACTGAATGTCAACGGAACTATGAATGTTCAAAGTGCAGTTTTATCAGATACCGCGGGATCAACTGTTACAGTTAATGTTGGTTCATTAGGTATTATTAATGTTGCAAAAGTTTTAATTCCAAGAATAAGCGGTGTTAACAACGATGGAGCTTATGCCTCCATAAATGTTGCAAGTGGTGGTGCAATAAATATATTGAATGGTGGGACTGCCGATTTTACTTACCCTGCCTCCAAAATAACTGGTGCCGGAACATTTGCTTTGAAACCCGGTGCTAATATTAATGTTGGATCCGCAGCCGGACTTGATGCGATAGCAGGACCTATCCAAACTTCAACAGTTGCATTTGATACAGCTGCTAACTTCAGCTATGTGGGAGCTGGTCTGCAAGTATTTGGTTCACAGTTACCTGCTATAGTAAATAATCTAACAATCGGAAGCACTTCTTTAGATTCTGTTACTGCTGCACTAAAAACAGATGGATTATTAACCGTCAATGGTACTTTAATAAACAACGGCGGCTTGAATAGTGCTGGTACTGCAATTGTTAATGGGACATATCAACATAATGTGAATGGTAACTCAATACCTACTGCAACATGGGGGACAGGTTCAAATTGCGTTATTACTGGAACTACAACAGGAGATGCGAGTAATGCAACTACTGGCGCGAACCAGAATTTTTATAACTTCACTGTAAACTGCCCTAATCTGGCAGCAACATCAACGGCATGTCATTTTGACATGGCGAACAATACAATCGCTGGAAATTTGTCCTTCAAAAACACAAAGAGCAACTATTACGCACTTACGGGATGGGAAGTTTTAGGTAGTCCTAAAACTATAACGGTAAATGGTAATTTAATTGTTGACAGCTTATTTACTTCTGTTGCAATAGACAGTTATTCAAGCAGCCATGCGATAGAGACAGTTAAATTAATCGTTAAGGGGAATGTTTCAGTCACTGGAAATTTCGGTTTATGTATTGGTAGTGCGAAGAATTTAGACAACATGATAGTTATGGGAAATATATATTTACCCGCTGGAGTACAATTCTATTCACATTCAAGCACAAAAGATTCTGTGTTTTTTGCAGGTAACGGAGTCCAAACTTATACTTCTGGTTCATTAAATAATGGGAACAATATTAACTGGGTTGTTCAAAGCGGATCCGTGGTAGATATTGATACTAGTACTTTCCAGGGAAGCGCAAGCTCATTTACTTTAAATTCCGGTGGATCAGTAAAGACTTCTAGTCCTCTTGGGTTAAACGGAAACATTAAAGTTGGAGGGATAATAAATCTGAGTGCAGGAGCCAATTATGAATTTTACGCGCCAACAGCGCAGACCACAGGAGCTTTGATTCCGTCGACTGTCAATAATCTTACATTCAGTAATACACAAACAGACACACTTGCAAAAAGTGTCACGGTTACGGGAACTGCAACAATAGGTTCAGGAGCAACAGTTGTAGAAACCCCAGGTAAATATATACTTGGTACAGCCACAACAACTCAACCTGTAGGAATAAATGCTGTTTCAAACATCGGCGGCCTTGGAATTGGACTAAGCGCAGGCACCGATAACTTGAGTAGTGTTACAATTACTCGTGTTGCTGGTCCAACTGGAGCAATTGTAGTGGGTGCAAGTTCATCTATAAATAGGAACTGGACTTTATCCTCAGTAAATCCTCCAAGTGCTGGCAGAGATTTAACTTTAACCTGGGATGCACTGGATAATAATGGGAAAGACCTTTCAACTTCACAGGTCTATAATAGTACTAACGGTGGAACTCTTTGGAACCCTTCAGGTATTCCTCAAAACACATCCGCTACTCAATCAGTTACTTTTAATACATCCTCATTTTCAAAATGGACCGTCAGTGATGCTGCTAATCCATTACCGGTAGAGCTTACTTCATTTACAGCTAAAATAAGTGGTAATTCTGTTAACTTGGTATGGCATACTGCAACTGAATTAAACAATAATGGATTTGATGTGGAAAGAAATTTCAACTCATCTTCATGGGAAAAAATTAGTTTTATAAAAGGGGCTGGCAATAGTAGTTTTATAAAAAACTATTCCTTTGCCGATTCAAAATTATCCAAGACAGGTAATTATTCATATAGATTAAAACAAATCGATAATACTGGATCATTTAAATATTCTAACATCGTAGAGGTAAATTATATAGCTCCCGCAGTTTTCTCATTATCTCAAAATTATCCTAATCCTTTCAATCCAAATACTATTATAGAATATAGTTTGCCAAAATCTTCTTTTGTCAATTTAGTTGTTTATAATGCTATTGGTCAATCTGTTAAAATCCTTGAAAATGGATTTAAAGATGCGGGTTATTATAATTTATCTTTTAACGCTTCTGATCTTCCTAGTGGCATTTATATCTATAGGATAGATGCCGGCCAGTTCTCTCAGATTAGAAAAATGATGCTCGTTAAATAAATTATTCGTGATGTGTTAAATATTAAAACCCACGTTAAATTTTCGTGGGTTTTTTTATCTATAATCTTAATATAATCTTGACAAATGTAGGATAATTATTTAAGTTAGCATACCAAGTATGCCACGCATGAAGCATGGTTAATTTATTATATATAAAATACTACTTTTTCCTTATTGGAGCCTCATATGTGTCTAAATAACACTAAAATTGTACTTTTAATTCTTGTTCTGTTAATTTCTCCTTTGCTTAATCTCACATCCGCCCAATCGTCTTGTGAAATAGCAGGGAAAGTTGTTGACGGTATTGATAACTCTCCTCTTTGGGGCTCTAATGTTATTTTAGTCGGAACTTCAAATGGTACTGTCACAAATATGGATGGGATATATCGACTGGTAAATATTAAGGAAGGAAATGCCGTCCTTGTGTATAGATATATTGGATATGTATCTGATACAGTAAAAATTAAAATAGCCGGTGGTGAAAAGAAAAAAATTGACATTAAACTCAGACCTGTTGCAGTAAATGTTAATGAAATTGTAGTTACCGCTCAGCGCCAGGGTCAGCAGGAAGCTATAAATCAACAGTTGAATTCTAATTCCATTGTAAATATTGTCTCTAGGGACAAAATCATGGACCTACCTGATCAGAATGCTGCTGAAACTCTTGCGCGACTTCCCGGTATTTCACTCCAACGCGATGGTGGGGAAGGTCAGAAAGTAGTTATTAGAGGTCTGGCTCCTAAATTCACAAATATTACTGTCAATGGCCAAAAAATACAGTCTACCGATCCAAACGATCGTTCTGTCGATCTTAGTTCTATATCTCCTGATATGCTTGCAGGTATCGAAGTATTTAAATCAATAACATCGGATAAAGATGCAGATGCTGTAGGTGGTACAGTCAATTTTATTGTTAAAAATGCTCCAGATAAATTGACGGGTGACCTAAAAATACAAAGTGGGTATGGCTCGCAACAAAATTATTATGGCGATTACAGAAGTTCCGTGAATTTAAGCAACAGGTTTCTTAATAATACACTCGGTGTTGTCGCTACAGCGAATATTCAAAAGGCAGACAGAAGCTCTGATGCATTGACAGCAAACTATCCGTTTGATCATACAATTACAGGGACAAATATTGATGTTTTAAGGGTGGGAAATCTAAATCTTACAGATGACCAACAGATAAGGACCAGATATGGTGCTAGTTTGTCTACTGATTATGATTTTGATAACGGCAATCTTATAGCTACAGGGTTTTGGAGTCAAACTGATCGTGATGACTTAAGACGCAGAAAACGTTACCAGATTGATAATGCTCGAACTCAATATGAAATAAGACAAGGTAAAAGTACTACTCAGTTATTTTCAGGGAATATCCTGGGAAATTATATTCTTAGCATTTTCCAGATTGATGGATCATTGGCTTTTTCCCAATCCGACCAGAATACTCCTCTGGAGTATAATAATATCTTTCAGGAATTGTCTTCTCTGAAACCCACAATAATTATCAATCAGGGGCCAAAACTCATTCCCCTTGGCGTTAAAGATAATCTTAATAATACAACATTTAAAAGAGCGATATAAATAGTTATAAAGTTTTAGATAATAATAAAACAGCACAAGTTAATGTTAAAATTAATTTTGATTTGGGTAATGATTTAGCGGGATATCTAAAATTCGGTGGAAAATATAGGGCTGTGAGCCGTAACCGTGATAACGAGCAATACTGGACTTCATCCTTTAATATAAATAGTGTAGGTGTTGATCAATTCAAGAATCTTAATACTTTCTATAAAAAATTCGCATTAACTCCTGGTAATAATTATCTTCTTATGAGTAATTTCCTTTCCTCCAGCGATCTCGTTGGGAAATTCCTTAATGGAGAATATGCTTTCGGACCCAGTTTGGATCCAGCTGCGCTTTCCACCTTTACAGAAAATATGAGGAATGTTATCCTGTCAAATGGAACTCCTCTATATGTTTATAATCCGGCAATTGCGTTTCAAAATTATCAGGCCAGTGAAAATGTCTCTGCTGCTTATGCAATGGCTGAAGTATCACTAACTCCCAATCTTACTATAATTCCAGGTGTCAGAATTGAAAATACTTACAGCGACTTCAAAAGTATAATTGGAACACCAGGTACCAATGAAGATATTCCGGATTTTCAGGGAGCTAAAGATACCGTTGGATCTAGGACTTATTATGATATTTTGCCTAATATTCAAATTAAATATAAACTTACTGATTGGATGGATGTCAGAGGCGCTGTAACTCGTACTTTATCCAGACCTGATTATTTTAATTTAGTGCCTTGGCAGCAGATTGATAATCAGTCACAAACTATAAATAAGGGAAACCCGATTCTAAAACATACTAGGGTATTGAATTATGATTTATACTTGTCAGTATATAATGAGTTCGGTTTATTTACACTAGGCAGTTTCTATAAGAAACTCTGGCATATCGATTATCTCAGGTCATCCATTATACAAGGTGGAGTGTTCAATGGATACTCAATAACTCAACCGGTAAATGCTGATTTGCCTTCAACTGTGTATGGAGTGGAAATTGATCTTCAATCAAACCTGGCATTATTACCTAGTCCATTTGATGGCTTTGTTTTTTATGCTAACTTTTCTATAATGAAGTCTGAAACAACTTTCCCGCTCCTTAAGGTTACCTACCAGACTTTACCGGCGCCGCCTATATCTTAACAATTATAACAAATTCTGAACGAACTGCTAGAATGCCGGGGCAGGCTGATTATATTGGTAATCTTGCTATCGGTTATGAAAAAAACGGTTTCTCTGGTCGAATATCTGTCATCTTTCAGGGCAAAAGTCTGGCAGTTGTAGATAAAAGCCCTGAATATGATATTTATGTTGAAAGCTCAGTTAGATGGGATTTTACTGCACAGCAAAAAGTTTACAAAAATATCAGCCTTTATATGGATGTTAACAACTTAACAAACATTCCAGATTCTGGATACCAGTTTAATTCATTTTATCCGACTAATATTCAATATTATGGATTAACTGTCGATTTAGGAATTAAATATAAATTATAATTATTTCATTTTTCTAATAATCTTAACGGAGTATCAATGAAAAACAAGACCGCTATTTTCAGAAATATTATCTTAATCATCTTTACAATGATGATATGTTCAAAATTGAATTATTCACAAACTTATATCGATGTCCCTCCAGGCATAGGAACTCTTAATGATGCTATTACCAATAACACCGATCCTAATGCTATTTTCAGACTTAGAAAGAGAGCAAGTGCAATATATCTTCTCAATGGTTCGGTTCAAAGCGTTCTACCTCTGCACATTCGGGCATCTTCAGATACAGGAGCTATTCCAAAATTAATCCCTATAGTAGGAACTAGTGGAGCCTCCAGATGTTTCCTTCCGTATTAAATCTGATTTATTTCTAAAAAATGTTTATGTAACAGGCATGGACGCTGTTGGAGCATTAAAAGCTCAGATTCTTAGAGACCAGGCTGATAGTGTTAAAATTTATGCTGATAGCTGTTTCTTCGAAAATTCTGCTCAAGCATTTATCAGAACTGACAACC
The DNA here is from genome assembly GCA_963786395.1 of uncultured Ignavibacteriales bacterium. Lineage (GTDB taxonomy): Bacteria > Bacteroidota > Ignavibacteria > Ignavibacteriales > Ignavibacteriaceae > Fen-1301. The sequence continues at coordinate 32,611 of CAWAZD010000020.1, forward strand.
AGATGGCTAAAATTCATATTACAAATTCTATAATAAGAAACTGCCTGGGGGATTATGCAAATGGCAGAGCCATAGATGACAGAGGAAATAACATGGATACTTTGTACCTTGAAAATAATACTTTTTATAATATTAGTTCTCGTTTGCTAAGAGATGGAGGCGGATGGCTCAATTATTTTTTTGCAAACCACAATACTTTTTATAACATCGGTAAATCACTATTTTCGATCGGCGAATGTCCAACAGCCGTCTTTACTAACAATATGGCTGTCAATTGCGGTTTTATTGGACAAAACCAATCAGCAGCCGGTGGGCTAGTCTCTATAATCGCTCTTTCTTCCCCTGTTTTTAATGGTAGAGTTCAATCTGTTGAGGCTCATAATAATAATTTTGCTTCATCAGGTTCTTTTAATGTCCTTCGTCCGGATACCGTAATTGCTGTTCCTTAATTTTGATGCTCAGACACTTCTTGCTATCTCGACTTCAGGATTTGATAGTGCAAATATTTCTGAGTACGTTACTTTTAATCATCCTACATCTCCGGTCGACACAATTATCTCCGGCTATTGGCAGGCAGGTGGCCAGGATTCATACTTTGCTGCCTCTTTGATGGTAACAGGTGATTATAATTTTGCATATTCTAAGAATACTAAATCAGCAAATGGGGCTGTCGGGAGCTGGGAAATTGGAGCTTTAACATGGTTTAATTTTATTTCCACTGGCATTAACGATAAGAACGGAAATAGTCTGCCATCAAATTATTCCCTTAGTCAAAATTATCCAAATCCGTTTAACCCTGAAACTATAATCAATTATTCACTTCCCAAACAATCAAATGTAAAATTAATTATTTACAATTCCCTTGGCCAGGAAATAATATCATTAGTTAATAATATTCAACCAGCCGGAAATCAATCAGCTAAATGGAATGGAAATAACCGGTCTGGACAAAAAGTGACCAGCGGTATCTATTTTTATCGGTTGACTACTGAAGGTTATACTGCAATTAAGAAAATGATAATGATTAAATGATAATGTATTCTACGAGGTATAAAATACCCGGAATAATTTATTAGAATTATATGAATTTAATTAAATGTTAACGATGTTTAGATTTAAGTTATAAGAATTTTTTCAATAATGAAGAGACATAAATGACTTCCAGGCATAAATATTAACGACCCAACGCCTCTGTATGAGCAAATTGAAAATGATATTAAGTCAAAGATTAATGCTAGTATATTAAAAACTGGTGATCAGGTTGGCTCTCAGAATGAATTATCAAAAGATTATTCGGTCAGTATAATTACTGTCAAAAAGGCACTCTCCAATCTAGTTAAAGAGAGGTATTCTGTTTACCAGGGTTGGGAAAGGTACTTACGTCGCGGAAAAGAAAGAAAGAAAGTTGGACCTTTCAAAACATAAAACTATTGGGCTGGTCCTTCAGGATTTGGCTCATCCATTTTTTTCAATGATTGTTAATAGCGTTGAAGAACGCGCTTATGAATTAGGCTATAATCTGCTATTATCTAATTCGTCTAATAATATTGAAAAAGAAGAAAATCAGATAAATCATTTCGGTGAGCTTGGTGTTGATGGATTAATAACTGCATCCCTTTCTCTTGAATATAAAGTTACCGATTATATCCAAAAATTGCACTATTCAAACTTCCCTTATATTATGGTCTCTTATATTCATGATCCCGATTATTGGTATATAGGATCAGATAATGAACTGGGAGGTTTTCTCGCAACTGAACATCTTATAAATACTCGTTCTAATTGTCTCGGATATTTACATGCGGGGAAAGGGAATTTGTTAAGCGAAATTAGAAAAAATGGTTATTACAGGGCTTTAGTAGAATATGATATACCCTATGATTCTAAACTAATTTATTATTTAGATAAGGAACCTGAAGAAATTGGACAGGACAGATTCCTGCTCGGTTATAAATTTGGAAAAGAGTTCAAAAATCTTAAGAAAAAACCAGATGCCCTTTTTATTTATAGCGATTTGATCGCATTAGGGATTGAACAGGCTGCAAATTGAAGAAGGCATTCAAATACCTGATGATGTTGCTATTGTCGGATTTGATGATATCCAAATTGCACGATTTTCCTCTGTCCCTTTAACAACCATTCATCAGCCATCAGATAAAATTGGAAGAATGGCTGTTGATATAATTCAGAAAAGAATTGACGGTAGCGACATCGGGAATAGAACAATATTAAAACCATCAATCGTAATACGCGATTCATGCGGCATTAAAAGAAGATCCCTCGTCAGACTCTGGGTCTAATAATTTAATTGATTAAAATCATAATTTACTTTAATATTTAACAGGAAGGCAATGCTATATCCGATACAAAATAATTACAGAGATATTATTGACATTTCAGGCATTTGGAAGTTCAAAAGTGATCCGCTAAATATAGGCGAAAATGAAAAATGGTTTGAAGGATTTAACTCTGGTTGTGATATTGCTGTCCCTGGTAGTTGGAATGAACAACTTGAGGAAAATGGACTTTTATTTTACATAGGTTCTGCCTGGTATTCAAAAAAAGTCTTTATTCCCAGATATTTCAGTACAAAAAGAACTTGCCTTCGTATTGGTAGCGCAGACTATAACTCAAAGGTTTGGATAAATGGAAAATTTGTCGGAGAAAATAAGTTTGGATTCTTGCCTTTTGAATTTGATATTTCTGAATTTGTTGAATTTAGTTTAGATTGTGAAATCGTAGTTCGTGTTAACAATGAACTTAATTGTGAAACTATCCCGCAGGGAATAAATTCCGAAGATTATCTGATCGAAAATCGGCTTCGTGAGGAAACTACTCCTCCAGCTAGATTCGATTTCACCCCTAATGGCGGCATACATCGTCCTGTTAAAATCATTACAACTCCTAAATCTTTTATTAATAAACTTAAAGTTGACACAAAGGTGTCTTCCCCCAAAAACGGATTATTAATCCTTCAGGTTGAATCAAAAGGATTAAAAGAGGGGATTATTAATGTCGAATTATCCGATGAACATAGTCTTTACCAATTTAAAGGCGAAATCAAAGATGGTATTGCAAATATTTCATGTGAACTCAAGGATTGCCTTTTATGGTCACCTAAAGATCCGCATTTATATATTTTGAAGGTTTCACTTGGAAACAAGAACGAAACAGTCGATGAATATTCTCTGCCCGTCGGGATCCGGGATGTTAAAATATCAGGAAATAAACTGCTTATTAATAATGAAGAAGTTTATCTGCAAGGTTTTGGAAAACATGAAGATTATTCCATCATAGGCAAAGGATTGTTTTTGCCATTAATGGTTAAGGATTTTGAACTCATGAAATGGATTAATGCAAATTCCTTTAGAACCTCCCATTATCCGTACGCGGAAGAACTCATGTTCTATGCCGATAAAAAGGGAATTCTTGTTATTGATGAAGTACCGGCTATCAGTCTTGATTTTAGACATATTAATGAAAATACATTATTAAATCATAAAGAATATATTAATAGAATTATTGATCGTGATTATAACCATCCATGTATAATTATCTGGGCTGTTGGAAATGAGCCTAATATTGTTGGCGCAGAAAAATATTATGACGGTTGTGGCAGAAAATATTGGAAAGAAATATTTGAATATACTAGAGAACTTGATAATTCAAGACTTGTTACTGTCCCAAATTGTACAAGAGCCGGGATCAATGATCCGGTATTTGAATTTAGCGATATTCTCGCTATTAATCGATACTATGGCTGGTATGAGTATCCCGGTCAATTAGATGTTGCAGCCGAAAGATTATCCGTTGAAATGGACGAACTCAATTTAAAATATAATAAGCCCTTAATGCTGACTGAATTTGGAGCCGATACTATGCCCGGATTCCATTCAACTTCTCCTCAGATGTTTACTGAAGAGTATCAGTCAGATTTAATAGAAATGTATATTAATGTTATTCGTTCTAAGAATTATTCGATTGGTGAACATGTTTGGAATTTTGCTGATTTTAGAACACCACAACATTTTAGAAGGGTTGTTCTAAATCTTAAAGGAGTTTTTTCCAGGGAAAGAGCTCCAAAAAATGCTGCCTTT
>CAWAZD010000021.1:0-217024 GCA_963786395.1 uncultured Ignavibacteriales bacterium
GATCTAATTGCTCTACTATCTTATCGACTGCCCTTACAACATGATTTTCAGGGACCAATTCCTCTATACTTTGAGGAAGAAGTGTTGTTTGATGCTGTTCGTAGGAACGAAATTTCATTTCTTGTACTCCATGTTTTTCTCCTACAAAAATATTTAATTATTTTTCGTTTTTATCCTAGTTCTCGGACAGACTCATGGTTCCTGACACGGAAAGGGAAAACGCCTTCGGCGTTTATCGGGTGGGTCACAGACCCGCCCCTGTTATGTTAAATGTCAAGTTAAATTTCTTAGAGCATCCTTTTCTCACATTTATTTTGAAAGAGATAAGGATTAGTAATTGCTAATGCCTTACCTCCTTCATTTTCTTGTTGGGGTCTAATTTCAAGTCTATTAAATAAATTCAACCTGTTATAAACAGTCCAGGGCACGATTCTTTGCCCGGCTGCAAGAAGCAAATTATTTTTTATCAATTGGCGCCGCAATCTACAAAAGCAAATAAATGCAAGGGGCGGGTAACGGTCAGCCATTTTTGTACAATTCATTTAATAGATCTTTATTCTTAATTACTGTTAATTTATTGCCACCGATAATCTGTACTCTTGATTATTCATCCAAACATATCTGATCCTGCTGAGTAATTTCTTGGCTATCTTTATTATTGCTCGCTGAGTACTCATCCTTTTTATGTTTCTGGTATATGTCAATAATAATGCAGGATCTTTTCTTATTGCTATCCAGGAGGATTCTATCAAAAGGTTCCTAAGATATCTGTTGTGTTGATACTTCAAACCCAGATTATGAGACTTATTTGCACTTGAGATAATCGTTGGGATCAGTCCTACAAAACTTGCCAGGTTATCTAAATCCGGGAACCTCTTTATATCCATTACTTCTGTATATATACTTATCGCTGTTACAAATCCTACTCCAGGAACACTGGTTAATATTTTTAGTGTATCCCATATGTTATACTTCCTGCAATATTCCCGAAGCATCTTTATAGTCCTAACCAGAAGTGTTCTTAAAGACTTTAGCTCTTCAAGGTAGATATCCAACTGTTCTTTTCCTGGTTCATATTCAAACTTCAGATTCTGCAAATATTCTATAAACCATCCTGACCAATGCTTAGTTTGGAAGTTTTCAGGATATTTATGCCCATAAAATGTAAGGTAGCTCTTGATCTGATTCTTTATTCTCGTCTGTTTCTTTGTTAACTGATATCTGGTCCTGACCAGGGAACGAAGCTCCTGATGAAATACATCCGGAATATATATTCCCTTTAGTGATTGATTCTCCAATTCACGGCTTAACTTCCGGGAGTCAACTCTGTCATCTTTTATTGTTTTTTCTTTTTCACTTCCCGGGATCTCGGTTGGAGCTGCTATTATATTTATAAAGCCATATTCAATAAACTCTCTATGGATTGAGAATCCGAAGTAACCTGCTTCATAAACACTGAAAAAAATTCCACCAGGATAATTCTCCTTCATATAATTAGATAATTCCTTTACCGAAGGATTCATTGAAAACGTCTTCAAAAATATCCCTAATGTTCTGATCGTTACTGTCCAACTCTTTTGATGTACGTCTATTCCGACAAAAAAGTGTTGATTATTAAAGTCCAATTTTTTAATTTCAGTCTTCATTTGAGTGTCCTTTATATTTTTATTTTGTGATGATTATAAATTTATATAAGGACACTCTTTTTTTATATCTAACCTGATAATTCCAATATCCTTTATTTTTAGGATACTGCCGTATTACATTCCTTTAAACATAGCTTCTACAAATACGGAATGATAATGTTTAGCAGGTAACCCAATAAGGGGATCCCCGCTTTCGCGGGGATGACAATCAAATTTAAGGATTTTGACAATCCCAAGTTTAGAGTTTTTCTTTCATTATTGAGGCGCGGAAGTATTCACGTCTAGTTTCAGCTATAACATCCATAGAGATTCCTCTTGGACATTCAGCAGAACAAGCTTCAGTATTAGTGCATGCTCCGAATCCTTCTTTCTCCATTTGTTCAATCATTGCAAAAGCTCTCTTTTCTCTTTCCGGTTTCCCTGAGGAAGACGGTTAAGGTGAGCAATCTTAGCACTTACAAACAACATTGCGGAAGCATTCTTGCATGCCGCTACACATGCACCGCAGCCGATACATTCAGCCGCATCAAGAGCTTTCTCAAGATTATGCTTAGTTATCAGATTAGCAGTTCGCATCGGGAGCTCCACCTGCATTAACTGGAGATGAATCCTCCGGCTGCAATAATTCTGTCGAATGCAGTGCGGTCAACCATTAAGATCTTTAATAACCGGAAATGCTTTTGCTCTCCAGGTTCAAGAACTATAGTTTCGCCGTCTTGAAATGCCTCATATAAAGCTGGCATGTAGTAATTCTCTGTTGAGGTCCGTGTGCCCTGCCATTTATATAAATACCGCAGCAGCCGCAGATACCTTCGCGGCAGTCATGCTCAAAAGCTACAGGATCATCACCCTGATGTGTAAGTTTCTCATTCAGAACATCAAGCATTTCCAGAAAAGACATTTCAGTAGTAATGTTTTCAAGAGTATAATTGACAAATTGTCCTTTGGCTTCTTTATTTTTCTGACGCCATACTTTTAGTTTAATATTCAGATTAGCCATTATTTATAACTCCTTTGCGAAGGTTTAACGTAATCAAACTGAAGCGGTTCTTTGTGAAGTTCTTCAGGAACCCCTTCTCCTTTATATTCCCATGCAGCAACAAAAGAGAAGTTCTCATCATCTCTCTTAGCTTCATTTTCATCGGTCTGGCTTTCTTCCCTGAAGTGCCCGCCGCATGATTCTCTTCTCATAAGTGCATCATCAGCTATGAGTTCACCGAGTTCCATGAAGTCTGCTACACGCGCTGCTCTTTCAAGTGACTGATTTATTTCTTCATTTGTTCCAAGCACTTTTAAATTCTTCCAGAAATCCTCACGGATCCCTTTTATTAATTCCTTGGCTTTCTTAAGTCCAGCTTCATTACGACCCATACCAACGTAATCCCACATAACCATTCCAAGTTCACGGTGAAGTTCATCAACAGTCTTGGTCCCGTTTATGTTAAGGATCTTAGAGATTTTATCACTCACTTCTTTTGCGCTCTGTTTAAATTCAGGTGCATCTGTTGTTAGCTTATCCTTCTTAAAGTTACCAAGGTAATTTCCAATAGTGTAAGGAAGAACAAAGTAACCGTCAGCCAAGCCTTGCATCAATGCGCTGGCGCCAAGTCGGTTAGCCCCATGATCAGAGAAAGTTGCATTCACCGAGCTACAAATAACCGGGGATTGCACTCATTAAATCATAATCAACCCACAGACCGCCCATTGTATAATGCGAGAGCGGGATAAATCATCATTGGCAGCTTCATACGGATCTTCATCTGTTATTTGTCTGATACATCTCGAACAAATTGCCGTATCGTTTTCTGTTATCTTATCTTTGACCGTAATCGTTTAATTGCATTCAGTAAAATCAAGATAAACAGCTTTCCGTTGCACTGACGCCCTTTGCCGTGGTCATCATTTCTTTCGCAGCTCCGTGAAGCAATATCGCGAGGAACTAAATTTCCGATAGGTCGGATATTTCCTTTCAAGGAAATAGTCACGTTCATCTTCAGGAATATCATTCCGGTTTCCGCATATCATTTTTCTTTTTTAGAAACCCAAATTCTTACCGTCATTACGTAAGCTTTCACTCATGAATGTTAATTTCGATTGGTTCTCGCCATGAACAGGAAGACAGGTAGGATGTATTTGCGTAAAACATGGATTTCCAAAAGCGTGCTCCGCTTTTATGCGCACGCCAGATTGCTGTAGTGTTACAATCTTATCGCATTCGTTGAAAATAAAAGTACATTAGAGTATCCTCCGGTAGCAAGGATTACTGCATGAGCACAGTAGTTTTCTATTTCTCCGGTCAAAAGATTCCTGACAGCAATTCCTTTTGCTTTACCATCAACAACAACAATATCCTGCATTTCAGTCGTGTATTAAATCAATATTGCCTAATCCAATCTGACGATCATAGAGCTATAAGCACCAAGCAGAAGCTGCTGACCGGTTTCTCCTCTTGCATAAAATGTTCTTGAAACCTGTGCTCCGCCGAAGGAACGGTTATCAAGCAAACCGCCATATTCACGTGCAAAAGGAACACCCTGCGCAACGCATTGATCAATGATATTATTACTAACTTCAGCAAGGCGATAAACATTTGCTTCGCGTGCACGGTAGTCCCCTCCTTTTACAGTATCGTAAAAGAGTCGGAATATTGAGTCGCCGTCATTCTGATAATTTTTAGCGGCATTTATTCCACCCTGAGCGGCAATACTGTGAGCTCTTCTTGCGCTATCCTGAATAGCAGAATGCTTTTACTTTATAACCAAGTTCAGCTAATGAAGCAGCCGCGGCACCGCCAGCTAAATCCGGTACCTACAACTATAATTTCAAATTTTCTTTTATTAGAAGGATTAACAAGTTTATAACTGAACTTTATGATTAGTCCACTTCTCATGTAATATTACCCGCCGGTATTTTTGAATCTAATTTCATCATTATACCCTCCCGTAGAAGAATAGGAAATAAATTGGCACTATTGCAAATCCGGCGCATATAAGAATAGAGAATCCTACACCGAAACTTTTTATAAATGGAGTGTACTTATTGTGCCGCAATCCTAAAGTTTGAAAAGCACTCTGGAATCCATGCACAAGATGAAACGCAAGAAGCACAAAAGCAAAAATATAGAAACCCGAATACCAGGGATTGAGGAACGTTTTTACAACACCATCATACATTGTGCCTTCTGGTGTTGCAAGTCTGTAATTAACAAAGAAACTTTTTAAGTGAATAACCAGGAATACAAAAACTACCGTTCCGCTCCAGAACATAAAACGCGAAAAGAATGTACTGTTTTCCGAAGCCCGGTTAACAAGGTATGGCTGCCCTTTTGCGTTGTTATTCGACATCCAAAGACGTAACCCATTTACAGCATGATAAATTATGCAGATAAACAGACCTACTTCAATAACCCGAAGCGGGATATTATAAGCACTTCCAAGAACCTCGGCGTAAATAGTATACGCATTGCCATTGTCATTATTAAGCAAAAGGAGGTTTGCTATAAGGTGCTCGATCAAGAAAAGATATAAGAATAAACCGGTTAACGCCATGACCAGCTTCTTACCGACAGATGAGTCTATGAATTTTATGAACCAACCCATTAAATTCTCCTTATATAGGTAAGTTTGAGGGAAAATATGTAACTAATTTAAATTCCACTAAATAATTGGATACAACTTATTCATTACCAAAAAGAAAATCAATTATTTAACAGGTATTTTCCCGGTGGCAATTGGCACTAAAATGTTATTTTTTATATTATTATTATACTATTGATTAATTCAGAATGTTAATAAAGGAGCAAGCATGAATAAATTATATCTATATTTAGTAATATTTGTTTTAGGCAAACAGTTATCCATGTTTGGTCAATATAACAATTGGAAAGATGTTGATAGTATAATTGGTAAAAACGGGAAAGTAACGGGGGATGTTTACAGGATTACATTCGCCCGGACAGATCTTGATGTAAATGTTGACGGCAATACAATAGACCCCGCAATGGCGCTTACTTCATGGGTTGCGATTGATGCTGTAGGGGATAATGCATTGCTCCTAGGGAACCTTGTTCTTGTAGAAGATGAAGTTGAATCAGTTATAGAATCAGCAGTCAAAAATGGTCTTCAAATAAATGCTTTACATAACCATCTGCTCGGTGAGATACCCCGCATTGTTTATATTAGTATTGGGGGAACAGGTTTACCTTTTGAACTTGCTCAGAAGGTAAAATCAGTTCATTAACGAAACAAATACTCCTATAGAATCTGACCGGGTAGCTGAGGCTGATGGGAATAATGACTGGACAGATGTTGAAACCGGGATAGGACTAAGAGGACAACTAAAAGGCAAAGTTCTGCAGATGACAATTCCACGCAAGGATGTTATTTCAATGAATGGAATTGATTTACCGTTTACATTAGGAGTGGCTACAAACCTTAATTTCCAACGAGTCGGGGAAAAGATTATTTCAACCGGAGTTTTTGTTCTTACTGCTGATGAAATAAATCCGGTGATAAAAATTACTTACAGAAAATAGCATTAAAATTACTGCTGTAAACAGTCAACTGGTTACAGAAACCCCGCATCTGTTTTTCATGCATTACTGGGCATATGATTTCCCTGATAATGTTTTAAAAGGTTTAAAATCAGCATTGGTTGTGACAAAGTCCAAGCTATGAAAACAGTTTTGGATTATTGGTTAATTAATTTAAGTTTGTGTTATGTTCTTTTAATGATTACGGTGTCCCGGTTAGAACGGGAATTATAGGGAATCCGGTGAAAATCCGGAGCTGACGCGCAACTGTAAAGAAATATTATTCATACGAATAAATTTCAAGCCAGGAGACCTGCCGTATGTTTTTATAATCAACCTTCGCGGGCAAGGTAAGATTAACCGGAAGTTCACTTTCGATTTATCTACTCTTTTAATTCCCACGAAGTTACACCATTAACTAATTTTTATTGTTATTTATAAGACCGGATGGATTCCCGCCCCGACGAGTCGGGGTAGACTCTTCGCGGGAATGACAATTCGGATTTCTATTTATTTATGGGATCCCTGATTTCGCAGGGATGACAATGTTTAGCTTATACAAGGATGAGATTCTTCTCCCGAGAAGTCGGGATCAGAATGACATTTTAAGTATAACCAATAAATTGATGGGAATGACATTTCAAGAATAAATGGCAAAAGGAGTAACTTCTATGTTTGTACGGTACTTTATTTTATTGACTATTCTCTTTCCCATTTTAGTTTTTTCGCAGAACAGGGATTCCCTTAAAAACTACCAGCTAAAAGATGTTGTTATTACTGCGACAAGGACAGAAAATTCCATTCACGATCTGGCTAATTCAATTTCTGTTATAGATTCTGCGGAGATACATGACAGAAACAAAGTTACAGTACTTGATCTCCTTAAAGATGAATACGGAATAAGTTACACTTCGCAGGGTGGTGCAAACAAACTTGCATCAATTTATACCAGAGGAGCAAATTCAAATCATACTCTTGTTCTGGTTGACGGAATTGAATTAAACATGACTAATGATCCGGGGAACTCCTTCGATTTTTCTTATCTGCCTACAGATAATGTCGCGAGAATTGAAGTTCTACGCGGACCGCAAAGTACGCTCTATGGCTCAAATGCTATGGCGGGGGTAATTAACATAATAACTCAAAAAGGAAATGGCGCTCCAAGGTTTTCTCTTTCAGCTGAAGGCGGATCATATGGAACATACAGAGGAATTGCAGATGTAAGCGGCAGTTTGGATAAATTAAATTATTCTGTGGCAGTGTCAAGATTCAAAACCACAGGGTTTTCTTCGGCTTCAGTTAATTATGGTAATACGGAAAAGGACGGCTCGGATAATCTTAATCTGACCTCCAGAATTGGATATAATTTGCTGCAGAACTCAGGGAATATCGATAATCTTGATCTTAATTTATTATATCGTTTTTCTAAAGGTAAACTCTGCTTATGATCAATGGGGAGGGTTACATGGAGATGATCCTACATATGTTTTCCATTTGCAGGAATCAGCTTTAAGAGGCGAAGCAAATGCGGCTTTGTTTAACGGCTTCTGGAAATCTACACTTGGTGCTTCCTATCTTCAGGAATGTGCGTAATTATGCTTATGATTCAACAACATATAATCCTTATTCATCAAACAGTTTCTATGACGGGAATAAAGTAAAATTTGACTGGCAGAATAATCTGCAGATTACAGATTGGAATCTTTTTACATTGGGATTGGAATCTCAGAATGAGCAGGCAAATTCAGACTATTATTCATATTCATCGTATGGTCCTTTCATAAGTATTTTCCCAAGTAACCGATCGTACACAACAGGAATATATATTCAGGATCAAGTTAAGGCAGGCAATTTATTTGCGGTAATAGGAGTAAGAACTGATAAGCATAATCTTTTTGGTTCGGTTACAACCTATAGATTTGCGCCGGCATACTTTATTCCTGAATCAGGGAACTAAATTTAAGTTTACTTATGGCACAGCTTTTCACTCCCCTTCTCTTTTTGATCTTTTTGATCCGGCTTATGGAAATCAAGCGCTTAAGCCTGAAAAGAATACCGGCTGGGATCTGGGAATGGAACAGTATCTTTATCATAATAATGTAGATCTGGGTATTACATATTTCAGCAACCAGTTTGAGAATCTATTTGGTTATGACAGTAATTTCAGAACAATCAATATTGATAAAGCAGAGACCCATGGAGTTGAATTTTATTCAACAGTGGAAGTTACTGCCAAAATGAAATTCAAACTAAACTATACATTTTTGAAATCGAATGAACTGCAGGGACCTGACAAAGATTTACCGCTTCTCCGAAGACCTCAGTCAAAGATAGGATTTGGTAATCTTAAATACTTTTGGCGATAACTTAAATACTACTGTTGAATTAGATCATGTAGGTGAGAGGTTCGATGATAATTTCTCAGTGCCAATTGCCGTTCGTGTAAAACTTAATCCTTATACTCTGGTGAATGTCTCAGCTACTTATACATTATTTTCGTATCTGGATATTTATGGTCGAATTGATAATTTATTCAATACTGCTTATGAAGAGATTTATGGATACGGGGTACCGGCACTTTCCGGGTATCTTGGTTTTAAACTAATACTTTAAATACAGCATATTTCTATTTTTTATCATATATTTAATTAATTTATATTACATAACATAAGACAAAACATTTGAAGGAGATTAAATGAACAAGAAAATGTTAACCGGTAAACTTTTATTGGCAGCGGGCTTAATATTTGCGGCGGCTTTTACACGTCTGGTTCCTCATTATCCAAATTTCACTGCGGTAGGTGCTATAGCGTTATTTGGCGGGACTTATATGACAAATAAAAAACTCGCTTTTATGATTCCATTCGCGGCAATGCTGATAACAGATTTGATTATCGGATTCCACCAGACTATGTGGGCTGTATATCTTAGTTTCGGACTTATAGTAGTAATCGGTCTGCAGATTTCAAAGAATAAAAAAGTGTCTACAATATTCCTTGGTGCATTATCATCATCAATATTGTTCTTTTTAATAACAAATTTTGCTCAGTGGATGTCTGATCCTTTTTATGCTAAGACAGGAGCCGGGCTTGCTTATTGCTATACAATGGCGATTCCTTTTTTCAGTTACACTGCATTAGGTGATATGTTTTACGTAGCGGTTTTATTCGGAGTGTATGAATTAGCCGCGAATAAAGTTGTGGCATTGCAGAAAGTAAAGGTGTAAATTAAATAAAACGAATCCAAAACCTTCGAGGTTGATGAAAACCTCGAAGGTTAAAGATAATAATAAGATTTCCACGTTGGTCTCACTTTGCTCCCAGGTAGGTCTCACGTTGCTTCAAATTCCCATGAATTTATCTTAAAGAACTTAATATTATCCAATCAATTTACTAGCGATTACAATACAAATTATTTACTCGTTTTTCCGTAAATTATTGTCTGATTATTTATAACCGCAGGAGCAAATGGAACCTAAGAAACTATATAAAACCGTAGAAACTATCGCCTCGCAGAGTTTCCCATCAACCACAGAAATGCTGATATCGGTAATTAACGAGTTAATTAACAATTATTCTATAAATATCAGCGGCGGTAGAATATGGGAATTGGACACTGAAAAAGGTGCCTACAGTTTGCTGTTTCAGACAGGGAAAGTAGAAATGATAGAATCCGATTTTTCTATACAGATAGATCATTATCCTATTTTTGACCAGATCGCGAAAGAAAGAACTGTAGTTGACAGCGAAACCGATATGATCTTAAGAAGTAAAGGCATTCTTAAATATTCCGCATCGGGTGTGGGTGATAAAATTAAATATAACAACAAACCTTATTATGAATATATAATAGCACTTAACAGCAGTGAAATAAACGAGGAGTTTCAAATCACCCTTAATATTATTGCCACTGCTCTTACTTCTAAAATAAAACAGCGTAAATATCACATAAGAGCACAGGAATTACGTGCAGATATTGATAAAGCACGGGAACTTCAGAAGAGCATTCTTCCTGAGCATGAATATAAATTCCATAACTATGAATTATACGGCATCACTGATCCGGCGGAAATAGTTGGCGGCGATTTTTTTGATTACCTTGATGTTGGAGGTGAATCACAGAGGTTAGGTATTACAGTTGGAGATGCTGCCAGCAAAGGAGTAAGCGCAGCAGCAGAGGCGATGTATATTTCAGGCGCCTTGCGCATGGCTTGCAACTTTGAGATAAAAATCTATCCTTTGATGAAAAGAATGAATCAACTTGTAAACAAGATATTCGCTGATGATAAATTTGCTTCACTCTTCTACGGTGAGCTTTCAAATGATAAGAGTGGATTATTTCTATATGCAAATGCAGGGCATAATCCTCCGCTTTTCATTAAGAAAGATTCGGATAAAATATTTAAACTGGACTCGACAGGTCCAGTTCTTGGTCCGGCACCTAACGCAAACTATACAGTTGAGAACATAAACTTTGCTCCAGGCGATGTTCTGCTTATTTTTTCAGACGGAGTAACTGAATCTGCAAATTCAGAATTCGAGCAATATAGTGATGAGCGGCTTGAAGCATTGCTGATAAGTCTAAAGCAGAAATCACCCAAAGAAATTGCGTATGCAATTCTGGAGGATGTTATTAAATTTTCGAAGAACGGTCAGTATACTGATGATAAAACCTTAGTAGTAATTAAACGGGTAAAATAACTGGAGGATTAAAAATGATAAGATCAATAAATCCTGCAACCGGGGAAGAAATTAAAATCTATAACGAAATGAGCAGCTGAGGAAATTAACCACATTCTCATAAATGCTGATAAATCATTTGATTTCTGGAAGGAAACGTCTTTTAAGGAAAGGGCGGAAAAGATGAAAGCTGCCGGCGCAGCTTTAAGAAAAAACAGAGAAGAATTGTCTTTACTGATGACGAATGAAATGGGTAAACCTATTCTTCAATCCAAAAGTGAAATTGATAAATGTGCCTTGGTGTGTGATTACTATGCTGATAATTCAGAGAAATATCTACTGGACGAAAAAGTTGAAACTGAAGCAGGTAACAGCTTTATAACTTTCAGACCACTGGGAGTGATACTTGCCATCATGCCATGGAATTTCCCTTTCTGGCAGGTATTCAGGTTTGCTGCTCCCAATTTAATGGCGGGTAATGCAGGAGTGCTTAAACATTCATCTAATGTCACCGGGTGCGGACTTGCCATAGAGAAGATTTTCCGGGAAGCAGGATTTCCCGAGAACCTGTTCAGGACATTGGTTGTTCCTGCTGGTAAGGTAGAGGAAATAATCAGGCACGATAAAATAAAAGCGGTGACTTTAACCGGGAGTGTTCCTGCAGGTAGGGCAGTAGCTGCTGCTGCCGGTGCAGTGTTAAAGAAGACAGTTCTTGAATTAGGAGGAAGCGATCCTTATATAATTCTTGAAGATGCTGATCTTGAGAAGGCAGCCGAATTATGTGTAACCTCAAGGTTAATTAACGGGGGTCAAAGCTGCATTGCCGCAAAGAGATTTGTAATTGTTGAAACGGTCTATGATAAGTTTGAAAAGTTGTTTACTGATAAGATGAGATCAAAGATTATGGGGGATCCTTTGCTTGAGGAAACAAATATAGGACCTCAGGCGCGCATTGATCTGAGGGATGAACTTCATAGTCAAGTGTTACGAAGTGTGGAGTGTGGAGCCAGGATATTACTTGGAGGTAAGGTTCCGGAAAATAAAGGAGCTTACTATCCTCCTACAGTATTAGCAAATGTTCTGCCGGAATCTCCTGCTTACAAAGAAGAACTTTTTGGACCTGTTGCCGCATTAATAAAAGCAAAAGATGAGGCTGATGCTATAAGGATCGCAAATGATACAGTCTTCGGTTTAGGAGCTGCTGTTTTTACTAAAGACACTGCCCGTGGAGAAAAGATTGCGCGTGAAAAACTAATTGCGGGTAATTGTTTTGTGAATGACTTTGTTAAATCTGATCCGCGGCTTCCTTTCGGAGGTGTTAAAGAATCCGGTTACGGGCGTGAGTTGTCAGTTTTCGGAATAAGAGAATTTGTGAATATAAAAACGGTTTACAGGAAATGAGGAAGGATTGGATTGATGGATTGATGGATTGGTGGATTGATGGATATTAAGACCTTTCGAGGTTCATGACAAAGTCCTCGAAGGTTAAATTAAATAGCAGATAAGTCGAAGATTTTTCTTAGTTCGAAGATTGCTATTCCGTAAGCTACAGCTACATTTAGAGATTGCTTTATCCCATACTGAGGGATTTCAATTGAGAAGTCACAGAGATCCAGTACTTCCTGTTGTACGCCTGTAATTTCATTACCTACCACAAGACAAAGAGGAAAAGAAGATGCTTCAACTCTATAATATTCTTTGCTTGAATCAGTAAGTTCGAGTGCGCAGATTTTTATTCCCTGCTCTTTTAATTTAAGAATAACTTCTTTTGGATCTTTAACATATTCCCAGGCTATACTTTCTGTGGCACCGAGTGCTGTCTTCATAATTTCTTTTTTAGGTGGATGAGGAGTATAGCCGCACATGATGAGTTTCTCAATCATTGCACCGTCAGATGTTCTGAATATAGCTCCAACATTGTAATTACTTCTGATGCTGTCCAGTAAAACATATACGGGAAGTTTTCTTACCTTGGGAATAGTTTCAAGCGTACTTCTGTTTTCGGATATTTCGTCGTGTGTAAGTTTCTTCATCTAGTATTTAATTAAATTTAACCGCAAGCTGACCACATGCGGCGGCAATATCCTCTCCCTGTGTATATCTTACAATAACTGTAATGTTCCGGTCACGCAGTCTTTTTACGAATTCCTCAATTCTTTTTTTAGGAGTCGGTTCAAGCATGGCGGAAAAACCTTCCGGGTTCATATGCTTCAATGAATTGAAAGGAATAACATTTACTTTAGAGGGAATTTCACTGCACAATCTTGCCAGTGCATTTATATCTTCCTGCCGGTCATTTATTCCCTTTAACATAACATATTCGAAAGTGACGCGTGTACCGGTTTCCATGACGTAATACTTTATAGCTTCAATTGTTTCTTTCAATGAATATTTTTTATTGATCGGCATTATTTCAGAACGTATAGTCTTCAAAACACGAGTGAAGAGATAAAGCAATTTTTACTTTCAGACCTGTGTCTGCGAGTTTAATTATTTGGGGAGCAATACCGGCAGTTGAAACTGTAATCTTTTTAAGGCTAATTCCTTTGGTAAGTTCCTCACCGAATATTTCAAGTGATTTAACTGTTTCTTTATAATTAAGAAGCGGCTCTCCCATACCCATATAAACGATGTTAGTAATGCTCTCTTTGCCGTAATCCCTGGCGGCAAGCAGGTACTGGTCAAATATCTCACCGGAAGTCAGGTTCTTTTTATATCCCATAAGTCCTGTAGCGCAGAATTTGCAATCAAGCGGGCAGCCAACCTGAGTGGAGATACATAATGTAGTTCTTTTTTCCTCAGGAATGATTACAGATTCGATTTTGTTTTTATCGCTTGTTTGCAATATATATTTTTTTGTTCCTGTTGATTGAGAGACTTCGGAATCAACATATTCAAGTGACTGAATTATTGTTTCTTCGGCTAACCTGCTGCGGAAATCCTTCGGCAGATTATTCATTTCCTTAAAATCAGTAACCAGATGATTATATAACCAATTAAATACCTGTCCTCCCCGGTATTTGGGCTCACCAATGGTATAGAAATAAGTATTCATTTCCTGGAGAGTCATTCCCTTAAGGTATATTTTTTTCTTTGATTCAATATCAGTTTTTTCTTCAATCATGGTACAAATATAACAAACTTTTCCTTTCTTTTCTTAGTGAAAAGAAAAACTACTCCACAGCATAACAGGCACTTAATCCTATGCTGAATTTAATTAACGCAAAAGATTTGAGGCCGTTAAATACGGAAATTAATGTCCTTTTTATATTTTGGTCTAAAATAAAGCACAGAAATATTTTTGCTTCAAATGAAATATTGGTTTATTTTAGACTCAATTCTAAAATAAAAGGAGCTTCATATCATGGTATTTGATTTCACCGAAGAACAGATTATGATTCAGCAGGCTGCCCGTGATTTTGCGGTATCTGAAATAGCACCCTCCGTAATCCGCAGAGATATAAATGCGGAATTCCCAACAGATATTGTGAAGAAACTAGGCGAACTCGGGTTCCTTGGAATGATGGTCTCACCCGAACTGGGAGGCGCCGGTCTGGATACTATAAGTTATGTACTTGCAATGATTGAAGTTTCAAAAGTTGATGCAAGCGTTGGTGTAATCATGTCTGTTAATAACTCGTTAGTATGTTATGGACTTGAGAAATATGGGACTCCTTATATTAAAGAAAAATATCTTATGCCTCTGGCTAAGGGAGAAAAACTTGGAGCCTTCGCTCTTTCAGAACCTGAAGCCGGAAGCGATGCAACAAAACAAAAGACTACTGCTGATGAGGATGGTGATTTCTACGCCCTAAACGGTATGAAGAACTGGATAACAAATGGAACCAGTGCAGATTATTATCTTGTTATGGCTACTACTGATAAAGCACAGGGACACAAAGGTATTACTACATTTCTTGTTGAAAAAGGAACTCCGGGATTTGGCCATGGTAAAAAAGAAGATAAATTAGGAATCAGAAGCTCTGATACCTGTTCACTTATCATTTGAGAATTGTAAAGTTCCAAAGGAAAATATTGTCTGGGAATTAGGTAAAGGATTTAATTTTGCAATGAATACATTGAATGGTGGAAGAATAGGAATTGCTGCTCAGGCAATCGGAATTGCCGAAGCTTCATTAGAAGCGGCTTTGAAGTATTCAAAACAAAGAAAAGCTTTCGGGTCTACAATTTCTAATTTCCAGGCTATACAGTTTAAACTGGCTGATATGGCTGTTAAAGTTGATGCTGCTAAACTGCTTACCTTTAAGGCAGCAGCATTAAAAGATGCAGGAAAGAAATACTATAAGGAAGCAGCGATGGCGAAATTGTATTCAAGTAAAATTGCTGTTGAATGTGCACTTGAGGCAATCCAGATTCATGGCGGTTACGGTTACGTAAGAGAATACCAGGTGGAAAGATATCTGAGGGATGCAAAAATAACAGAGATATATGAAGGTACTTCTGAAATTCAGAAAATGGTAATTTCAAGAGCACTGCTTGATTCGATTGCCTGATGGTAAAATTATTAGCCTACATATTTTTTTCCGCTTTAAGCATTTCTGCTCAGACTGACTGGGTTAAATGGGGCAAAGCGGATTATTCTTATCAAATAAAACAAGTAAGTTCACAAAGAGTATATTCGATTTCCGGAAATAATGCAGGTGAGACTGCATTAAAAACTCTTGCCGTTAGTTATTGGTTTTTTATTTCTGATGTGGATGGAGATAACTGTCCTTTTAATCCAACATGCTCATCTTTCTTTCTGCAATCCGTTAAAGAGACAAATTTAGTCCAGGGGACCTTAATGTTTGCCGACCGGTTCACGCGGGATATGGATTTTATTGACAGGTTTTCACATTATCCTATAGCTAAGAACCGGCATTTCTATGACCCCCCTTCTTTATATACCCTGGATGCGTCCAAAATAAAATATATACCCGCGGGAGAATTAGTTGATAAATAAACAGCTTATATGAAAAATATACTGCTACTGTTTTTCTCCATTCTTCTTTTTCATAATTACTCATACGCACAGAGCTCTGATCTCTATTCACCTGAGAACAGAAAATTGTTTGCCGATTACCTTTACTGTCAGAAGGATTATTTAAGAGCAGCTGAAGAGTACAAGGAAATTCTAAAATTATCAGCCATTGATACACTTCATTTTAAGATTGGGCTTTCTTATCTGAAGAGCGGAGGTTTTGATTCAGCGTCAGTATATTTTAATAAGTTAAATGTCAATTCATTGTTGTATGATTATTCAAGACAGGAATTTTATAAATCACAGTTCCTGCTAAATCATTTTGAGGATGTAGAGACGGGCTCATCTTTGTATAATCCTGCGGATAAATTATATAAGATGTCCTGCTTACTGGGATATAAACAACTTCCTGCGGAGAAAGAACATTTCCTTTTGCCGTTTGAAGGAGATGACAGAAAGACCGTCTCTGGTTTTTACGATAGGAAAACAAATCCACCATATAAGAATGAATTAACTGCCGCGGTTTTATCAACCCTTATCCCGGGTGCAGGGAAAATATACACAAAGAATTATGGTGATGGTATATATGCTTTTCTTGTGACAGGAATTATGAGTTATATATCCTATACTGATTTCAAGGCAGATCATCAGTTCAGGGGTTGGTTATTTGCCGGGCTGGCTGCGTTTTTTTATGGAGGCAATATTTATGGCTCCATTGCTTCAGTGCAGATTTATAATGCAGGAATAAATTTCAGCCTTAATTCTGATATGAAATTATTTCTTGATAAGAATAATTACTTTGTGCCTGACTATGAATTCTGCAAGTAAAATCATCATAATGGTTCTGGTTATTATGGCTCCTGCTCTGGCGCAGGATTATCTCAACAATCAATTGCTTAAAGCTAAGGAGATGTTCTTAGGGGGAGAATATTTTGATGCTATTACTGAAATGAAGCGCCTTGTATTTTTCGACAAAGAAAATAAATATACATATGAGGCAAATGAACTTATTGGGAAATGCTATAAGGAAGGTGCAAAGTTCACAGATGCAATTATTTATTTCGCCAAAGCAGAACAATCTGCCGGGTCAATTGAAGAAATATATAATTGCAGGATTTCAATTATAAGAATTAATATTCTCAGGAGGACTAATTTAAGGGCAGCAGCTTTATTAGACGCCCTGGATAAAGACCCCCGGTTTGCCGGATAAGAAAGAGGAACTTAATTACTGGCGGGGATGGAATTATATTTTCTCAGATGAATGGGATAAAGCCTCACTACAGTTCGCAAAAATTTCACCAGATCATCAATTAAAGAAATTATGCGACAGTATTGATAATAAACAGTACTCAGTTACTAAAGCAAAACTACTTTCCTATTTCATCCCGGGGGCAGGACAAATATATACGGGTAATTACGTAAGTGGTTTTCTTTCATTAGGATGGAACATTTTATGGGCATATACCACTATAACTGCTTTTAACGCAAACCGTATTTTTGACGGCATAATGGTGGGTGACTTGTTGTGGTTTAGATTTTATAACGGAAACAACCAGAATGCTGAAAAATTTGCAGTTGAGAAGAATATTACATATCTCAAATAACGCACTTTATTATCTTCAGCATGAATACAATGGAGAAAAACCCTAGGGGAATGGAGTGATGGAGTACCACATAAAGGCGTTGCCTTTATTTATTAAAATAATGTCCAATTGTAATGATTGAATTACAAGGAAAATAAGGAATGGATTCCCGCCTACGCGGGAATGACAATATAGAATTTACATAAGGTGTAGACATTAGTATTATTGGCATAAATGGATTACTGGAATATTGGAATTAAGGTTTAATTATCCATCGATTACATTTATCGCATTATCACAATTTATTATTGTATATTCACTAAAAACATGATAATTTATCATTATAAGATTAACTTTTTTGTATCTGTTCGAATAACTATTCAACTTCTAACAACGTGGAGGTAACTATGAAAAAAGGGATGATAGTCGGTTTATCAATTGTTGGCGGGTTTCTACTCATTCTATTCATTTTGATTATGTGGGGTGTTGGATCATATAATAAAATTGTAACCCTTAACCAAACTGTTATCCAAAGCTGGAGTCAGGTTGAGAATCAATACCAAAGAAGATTGGATCTTATCCCGAATCTGGTAAATACAGTAAAGGGATATGCTAATTTTGAAAAGAGTGTCTTAACAGATGTAACTGAAGCAAGAGCCAAAGTCAGTCAAATGAATGTTACCAAAGAAGTTCTGAATGATCCGCAGGCCTTCGCAAAATTCCAGCAGTTACAAGGAAGTTTAAGCGGTGCTCTTTCCCGGCTTCTTGTTACTGTAGAAAATTATCCTAACCTTAAAGCAAATGAGAATTTCCTTCAATTGCAGGCACAGCTTGAAGGTACAGAAAACAGAATATCTGTTGAACGCAGGAATTTTAACCTGCAGGTTCAGGAATATAATACTGCTATTCTTCGTTTTCCCGGATTCTATTATCGCAGGAATAACCGGATTCAGATCCAAGGATTATTTCAAAGCAACCACAGGTGCAGAAACACCTCCTAAAGTTGAGTTTTAGTACTAATGAAAAACCTGATTCTCTTTTTCATATTTACTTTTACGTTATTTGCCCAGGAACCTAAGTTACCAACACTAACAACCTGGGCAACTGACTTTACTAATACTCTTAAGTCCGGATCAGATAAGTGAATTAAACGTTAAACTTAAAACTTATTCTGATACAACTTCAAACCAGGTTGTCTTTTTAATGATACAAACTCTGGACGGATATCCTCTTGAGGATTATTCATACGATGTTGCAAAGAAGAATAAAATAGGCACAGCAAAAAATAATAATGGTGTTCTTTTACTGGTTGTTAAAGATGACCAGAAAATAAGAATTGAAGTCGGTTACGGACTCGAAGGAGTCTTTCCCGATGCCCTTTCGAGCTCCATTATCAGAAATGTAATAAAACCTTATTTTATAAAGGGGATTTTTATTCCGGAATAGATGCAAGGAACTAATGCGATTTTTGCCACAATTGCCGGAGAATACAAAGCAGATAAACAAGAACAGGTCGACAGGGACATTTCCCGACTTTCCCTGTTATTTCCCATAATTATGATCATTTCCTTTCTTTTTTCGATATTCAGAAGAGGTGGACGAGGTGGCAGAGGCGGCGGATTCACTTATTTCGGTGGATTGGGAGGTTTTGGAGGCGGAGGAGGAGGATTTGGCGGCGGGGGCGGTGGTGGATTCAGCGGAGGCGGCGGAGGTTTCGGTGGCGGAGGGTCTTCCGGCGGATGGTAAATCCATTTTGCAATTAAATAACGTGTTTTGAGGACTTAGATCACAAAGCCTGACAAATTACTTTTATTTATGTCTTTTTTGCAATCTGCATTGAAGTTTGATTGAGCTTTTATTAAAATTGGTATCTGAATTTAAGGAATCTATTCTTTCCCTGATTGAATTTAATTATTAAGGAGACCTGATAATGGCAATAATGATCACCGAAGAATGCATCAATTGCGGTGCATGCGAACCTGAATGCCCTAATACTGCAATTTATGAAGGTGGCGCTGCCTGGCAATTAGTAGGTAAATCCTATGGTGAAGGTGATGCTGCCCCATCAGGAGCTGCTGGTTTCTTTTCAATGATTTCTTTTACATAGTTCCAGACAAATGTACTGAATGCGTGGGATTCCATGATGAACCTCAATGTGCTGCGGTTTGTCCTGTCGATTGCTGTATTCCTGATCCTAAACATGTAGAAGATAAAGACACTCTCTTGAAAAGAAAGGAATATTTAGACAGTTTAGGAAGATAAAATTCTTACAAATGAAAAACCGCTAATCTTTTTTTCCTCTTTGGAAATAAGCTGTTCTGATTTTTCATCAAAATAGCTTATTTCTTCCTGATTTCTTTTAATTATTCATTGGCACAGTATTCGTTATTCGAAGAATAGATTTTTATTACTTTAGAATATTAAACAAACAACAATCTTTAAGGAGACCAATAATGGCATACAAAATAACTGAAGAATGCATCAACTGCGGAGCTTGCGAACCCGAATGCCCTAATACTGCAATTTATCAGGGTGGAGTTAACTGGGAATTAGCAGGAGCATCTTACGGCGAAGGCGCTGCTGCACCTTCTGGAGCTGATGGATTTTACTCAAATGATTTCTTTTATGTAGTACCGGATAAATGCACAGAATGCTCAGGATTCCATGATTCACCACAATGTGTTGAAGTATGCCCTGTTGACGCTTGTGTAGTTGATCCAGCTCATGTTGAAGATAAAGATGCACTTGAAGCTAAAAAAGATCATTTGGATCAGTTAGGAAGATAATCTTTCTTAACAAATTAAAATTGTTCATTTAAGGGCATCGCAAGATGCCCTTTTTTTATAATTTAACTTATTAGGCTGTTTAATTGCCATTCTGTTTTTTACTTTTTCTTCATTAAATTAAATATAATTTTCCCGGTAATACGATGCAGATTGGTAAATATAAACTTACTGTTATTAACACAGGTTATTTCAAATTGGACGGCGGCGCAATGTTTGGAATTATACCCCGTGCGTTATGGGAAAAAACTAATACCCCCGATGAATTGAACAGAATAACTCTTTCAGCACGATGTCTTCTTCTGCAGAAGAAAGGAAGAAATATTCTTATAGATACCGGTATGGGAAATAAATGGGATGCTAAATCAAAATCAATTTATGATATTGATAATTCAAAGCCTCACATTAAAAAGTGAACTTAATAAAGCCGGTCTTAAACCGGAAGATATAACTGATGTAATACTTACACATCTTGCATTTTGATCACACAGGCGGATCTACAATAATTGAAAATGGAAGACTATATCCCTGCTTTCCAGTCTGCAAAATATTATGTACAAAAGCAAAATTATGAATGGGCAATAAACCCTACAGACAAAGACAGAGGAAGTTATATAAAAGATAATTTTATGCCTCTAATAGATTTTGGAGTGTTGGAACTATTAAACGGAGATACGCAGTTTGATGAAAATCTTAGTTTATAGTAGTTAACGGTCATACATTCGGACAGCAATTAATAAAAATATCTGATCCATCCAAATCAATGCTGTATTGCTGCGACCTTATTCCTACTGCCTCACATATCCCCCTACCATATATAATGGGTTATGATCTTCAGCCACTCGTTACTTTAGCAGACAAAACAAGATTATTGCAGAAAGCCTATGACGAAAAGTGGATGCTTTTCTTTGAACATGACCCATCTCAGCATACGCTACAGTTACAAAAACCGAAAAAGGATTTAAAGCAGAGAATATATACAATGATATCTGAAAATAAGGAATTTATTAAAATCTGTTCCTTAAAAGATCTGATTGAAAATAAGGGGAAAAGGTTTTTTATTGAAGAAAATGAAATAGCCGTTTTCCTGGTAGCAGGTGAGGTTTTTGCTTTAAGTAACTATTGCCCCCATCAACATTCGACATTGATTTATGATGGTTTTCTGGAAGATGATTTTGTTGTTTGCCCCGCTCATGGATGGATGTTTAACCTGAAGACTGGTAAAACTCCTTTAGGAGGCAGAGGGCTTGTAACTTATGAAACAATAATAAAGGGAATGGATGTTTATGTTGAAATTAAAAATAATGATTGGTTGTAAAAAGCTAAACTGTATCTGTCAATGATAGATAATAATAATGTAATATCAGCTGCAAAGACTTTAGGTTTTGATATAGTTGGTTTTGCAAAAGCTGATCCACTTGATATTGAATCCGCAAATTTGTCCTCCTGGCTGGAAAAGGGATATCATGCAGATATGCACTATATGGAAAAGAACCGGGATAAAAGAAAAAATGTTAAGGAACTTTTACCGGATGCCAAATCTGTTATTTCACTTGGACTTAATTACTACACATCCCACCTATTTACCGGAAAGAAATCATCCGGCAAAATAAGCCGCTATGCATGGGGAACAGATTATCACAATATTATTTGGGAGAAACTTTATATTACTTATTCAGCAGTTAAAAGAAATTGATCCAGCCTTTGAAGGAATTTCATATGTTGACACCGGTCCCGTAATGGATAAAGCCTGGGCTGTAAAATCCGGAATTGGCTGGCAGGGAAAACACTCCAACATTATAAATAAAGATTTCGGCAGCTGGTTTTTTATTGCAAATATAATTACAAACATTGAATTTGTATACTCCACACCGATAGAAGATTTTTGTGGATCCTGCACAGCTTGTTTAGATGCATGCCCCACTAATGCCATTACACCTTATATTGTTGATTCCAACAAATGTATCTCTTACCAAACTATTGAAAACAAAAGGAGATATTCCTCTAATCATTAAAAGGAAAATTTGATAACTGGTTATTCGGATGCGATATTTGCCAGGATGTCTGCCCGTGGAATATTAAATTTTCACAACTCTCATCTGAAACCGGCTTTTATGATAAAGATAATAAAAGAGAACTTATCTTTGGATGAAATTATTGAAATGACTCAGGAACAGTTTTCGGAACTATTCAGAAATTCCCCTGTCAAAAGGACGAAATTAAAAGGACTTAAGAGAAACGCCGCCTTTCTAAAAGAATCCATTTAGCTTTAAAATGAATCTAATTAATTGTTGAGTAAGTCTGGTATCTAGAGTGTCATTCCCGCGAAGGCGGGAATCCATATTTATTATTTTGTCTTTCATAAGTATACCAACTGACCAGACAAAAATTCTCATAATAAATTCTTAAATTTGCATAATTACAATTTTCACTTGGAGTTCAAATGTCAGATATCATGACCTCAACTCATCACAGAGTTGCTATTATAGGTTCAGGACCGGCAGGATTTACTGCCGCACTTTATACCGCACGAGCTAATCTAAAACCGGTAATATTCGAAGGATTACAACCGGGTGGGCAATTAACAATTACTACTGAGATTGAAAATTATCCCGGTTTTGAAAATGGAATTCAAGGTCCGGAATTGATGGATATAATGAGAAAACAAGCCCAAAGGTTTGGTGCCGAATCTATTTTTAAAGAGGTTACAGAGATCGATTTTTCAAAAAGACCCTTTACCATTAAAACTTATGATAGCATGCATACTGCTGATGCGGTAATAGTTGCTACCGGTGCCTCGGCAAAACTTCTGAATATTGAAAGTGAAGCAAAATATATGGGCTATGGCGTTTCTGCTTGTGCAACATGCGACGGATTCTTTTTTAAGGGATTAAAAATAATGGTTGTTGGCGGCGGTGATACTGCTATGGAAGAAGCAAATTACCTAACGAAATTTGCCTCTGAGGTAACCATAGTCCATAGAAGAGGTGAATTCAGGGCTTCCAAAATTATGCTGGATCGTGCCCGTAAGAATCCTAAGATTAAATTCCTAACAAATAAAGTTGTCAAAGAAGTGTTGGGTAAAGAGGAAGACGCAAGAAAAACTATGACCGGAGTTCTTTTGCAGGATACCGTAGATCTTTCTGTAAGAAAGTTGACGTAGATGGTTTATTCATGGCTATTGGACATAAACCAAATACCGAATTATTTAATGGAATTCTTGATATGGATGAAACCGGTTATTTGAAGGTTCAGCAGGGTTCAACCTACACAAATATTCCTGGAGTATTTGCAGCAGGCGACGTTGCCGATAAAGTTTACAGGCAGGCAGTTACTGCCGCCGGCTCCGGATGTATGGCTGCTATAGATACCGAACGCTGGCTACAGGACGAAGCATAGATTTGTTACGGCTAATTACTCGTAAGTACGAGAAATACGGGCACTAACAGTGAGAAATTGCTGTTTTAGTGGACGTTAGTGGAGCTTAGTGGACGTTAGTGGACAAAAAATCCATTAGTTTCGAACATATGATTCTCGATTTTAGGTAAAATTTGGTTTCGGTCACCTGATATTTAATATTAATATTATTAAAATGTATTTGGTATTTAAATCATTTTATGAAGGAGATATATTTTATGAAACCTGAAACTCTGGAAATAAAAGCGGGAATAACTATTCAGAAACCTGAACATGATGTATTTCGAAGCAATCGTTGACCCGGTAAAAATGTCTAACTATTTTATTTCAAAAAGCACCGGCTCGATGGAAGAGGGGAAATCACTTATTTGGAAGTTTCCGGAATGGGACATGGATATCCCTGTACTCGTGGGTAAAGTTGAAAAGGATAAATATATCTCATATTACTGGGATGATGTTGACGGTAAAAAATTACTCGTTGAAATGACTCTTACCCCAAAGCCTAACAACTCAACCTATGTTGTTGTAACTGAAAAAAGCAGAAACAATGACGAAGCTGGGATCAAATGGTTGAAGGGCAATACTGAGGGATGGGCAAACTTTCTCGCCTGCCTAAAAGCATATTTGGAATATGGAATAAATCTTAGGAAAGGTGCATTCGATCCATCGCAAATACCTACCGTTGAAAGCTAATAAAAGTTGGATAAAGAGAATGTCGGAATATATGATTTTTGAAACTTATTCGAGGCTGTCGGGATCCATTTCCCGACAGCACTAATTCAATTCCCTTTTTTATATATAGACTATATTACTTCTTCCTTTTTCGAAATGCCCTTACCTATGAATCCAGCTATCACAAATCCAAGTCCCGCAAATACAAATAGTAAAAATGGTACCCAGAAATCCTTTCCGGTATTTTCTTGTTGCATTAATCCTATCCCTAACCCAATTCCAAAAAAGACAGCAATAATACCTATTTTCGTTAGTAAATAAGGATCTCTGCTTCTAGTTTTGTTTGTATAAAACTCTTTCATTTCTGTTATAGACATGCCTTTTTCAATAAGCATCTGTTTTTCTTTCGATCTTAGATATAAGAAAGTAATAATAACAAGACCTATTACTATGAACATTATTATGGGGACAAATACCCCGACTACTCCAGCGTCCATGATTAACTCCAATTTTAATTCTTACCTCTTATGACAAACGGATATCCTTCAAGGTTACACTTTTTATGTAATAAAAATCATTACCTTTGAAGTAACCTTTTTTCTTTATACTGAGTCTTATTAACAATGAAAGATATTTCAGATTTAGAATTAATTGAATCAATTAGGAAAGGAAACCATTCCGATTATTCTCTTTTAATTGATAGGTATAAAAATAAAGCGTTTTCTATGCTAAAAAAGATGTTGAGAAATGAAATGGATGCAGAAGAGGTTTTGCAGGATTCGTTCTTAAAAGCATATTCAGGATTACAGAACTTTAGAAGTGAGGCTAAGTTTTCTACTTGGTTCTATAGAATAGTTTATAATACAGCTCTCACACGAATTTCCGCAAAGAGAAGAAAAACAGAGAACGAAATGTCTTCTATAGAAGATATTCCGGACCTTAAAAGTGATTATGATTTTGAAACCTCGGAAAAGAAAGATGTTAGCACGTTTATAAGTGACACAATTGAACAGCTCCCGCCTAAATATGCATCTGTAATTAACCTGTTTTATATTGATGGTATGAGCTGCGAGGAAGTTAGTGAAGTTATGAATGTCAGCGTTTCAAATGTGAAAGTAATTTTGCACAGATCACGGAATGCACTAAAAGATCTTTTAATAGCAAGAGACTATGTGAAGGAGATTTTATGAATATGATAAGCGATGAGACTCTAAATAATTATCTGGATGGCGAGTTAAGTAAAGACGAAGCCAATAAAGTTGAGGGAATTGTCAACAGTTCTCCTACTGTGAAACTACGTTTAATTGCGCTTAAAGAAGTTGACCGTTCTCTAAGAAATATGCCTGTTCCGGAAATCAGGTTTGATATAACATCAGCTATTATGCAAAGGATACTTTGGATCGATAAATTAAAGAAGGAACAGACAAGATTTATTGCAATTATAGCTACTGTTTTTATTTTTCTTTGCCTTAGTCTTGTGGGATTCATAACGTATGAAATGATAAAGAATTATAACCCCGCCAATTCTAAAACAATTATAGATACTGTGAAATATGCAAAATCATTTTCTGTTATGATAACCGCTTTCTTGAATAACACTAATATGACAATTGTGGGAGGAGTATTTTCTTTTGGTATGCTTATATCTGCATATTTCTTTTTCGACTACAGTAAAGTATTCAAAAAAGTAAGAACTGGAAAATAAGTTCAGTTAATTGACCCAAACCCTCACATTCCGGGCATTCCGACATATAAACCTTTTTCTAAACGTATAAAACGGTTATCTTTGATGACCGTTTTTTTGTATTATTAAAATTAAACTCAGGATTAGATGAAAGCAGGATATGCAGCAATTATAGGTTTACCAAATGCAGGTAAATCTACTCTACTTAATGCGATGTTAGGTCAGAAGATTTCTATTACTAATAACAAACCACAAACAACAAGGAAAAGAGTATTAGGCATACTTTCCGGAGAGGATTTCCAGATAGTTTTTCTTGATACACCCGGAATTCTGAAACCACACTACATACTCCAGGAAAAAATGATGGAATATGTGAGTATATCTGTCCGTGATGCTGATGTGTTAATTCTTATGATTGATATGGAAGAGGATCCGACAGGAGAAAAGTTCTTTAATCAGGAATACGTAAAAGAATTGATGGAAAGAAATCACGCCCCTAAAATCCTGATAATGAATAAAATAGACAAATCAGATCAAACTAAAATAAAAGATTTTGTTGCCCATTATGAGAAAGATAAACGCTTAAATAAATTAGTTCCTGTAGCAGCATTATTGAAAGCTAATGTTAATGAAGTAGCAGAATTGATTAAAGAATTTCTTCCAGAGAATCCTAAATTCTACCCTGAGGATACTGTATCAAATGAAACCGAACGATTCTTTGTATCCGAAATTATTCGTGAAAAGGTATTTGAATTATATAAAGATGAAATCCCATACAGTACCGAAATATTAATTGCGGACTTTACAGAAAAAGAGAACAGGAAAGATCTCATAAGAGCTGAAATAGTTGTTGAAAGGGAAAGCCAGAAAGGAATAATAATCGGTAAGAAAGGCGCTGCAATTAAAAGACTCGGTGAAACTGCGCGTTTTGACATTGAAAAGTTTCTTGATCGTCCTGTCTTCCTTGACTTGAGAGTAAAGGTAAGAACCAAATGGCGCTCTGATGAAAATATGCTTAAGTCTTTCGGTTATAATAAGGATAAGGAATAACAAAATAACTCATACATGATAACTAAGTATAAAGGAGAGTCTGCACTAATATTAACCACTCTAATATGGGGGGGCACATTTGCAATAATAAAACAAGCCCTTCATTCTATCTCCCCGATGATGTTTCTTACACTTCGTTTTTCTACGGCAGCAATTCTTCTTCTACCTTTTGTTTATAAGAAACTAAGAAAAATGGATTCTTATGCGGTTAAAGGTGGCTTAATATTAGGTTTCCTTTATTTCGCTGGTTTTGCCGCACAAACAGTTGGGCTTAATTATACTACTGCAACAAAGTCAGGATTTATCACCGGTACATTTATAATCTTTACTCCTTTCTTCCAGATTATTATGGAAAAGAAAATGCCAGGAAAAGGCAACATAATAGGTATAGCTCTGGTAATATTGGGACTCCTGTTTTTATCCAGCAAAGGTGTGCATTTTTTCGATATGTTCCAGGAACTCGGATCTAACTTTAATGTTGGTGATGTTTTAACTCTGATTTGTGCTTTCTTCTATGCACTTTATATTGTCTATATGGATATAATTTCAAAGAAGGTTGATTATATGCCGCTGGTGTTTATGCAGATTGCTTTCACCGCTGTCGGGGCTATTCTATTTGGCTTGGTATTTCAATTTACAGGAGTGGATCAGACAAATTTTATAATCAATAAAGATGTGATCTTTGCAGTGCTTTATACTTCATTGCTTGCTACAATAATAACTACCACACTTCAAACAAAATATCAAAAATATACTACTCCATCCAAGGCTGGAATTATCTTTTCACTTGAACCAATCTTTGCTGCAATTGTAGCATACTTCATACTTAGCGAAAAAATTTCTAATTTTGGCTATATAGGTTGTATCTTTATTTTTTGTGGATTATTGATATCAGAAGTGATGGATAAAAACAGTGTCAAAGAATAATGTAAGAGCTGAAATAATTGTGAATGGTCTTGTTCAGGGAATCGGGTTCAGGTACTTTGTATTAAGACATGCACAGAATTTAGGAGTAAAAGGATTTGTTAAAAACCTTTACACCGGAGAAGTGTTAACAGTTGCCGAGGGAGACAGAAGCTTGATAGAAGAACTTATTAAACAAATAAGGATTGGACCATCTCATGGACATGTTAAAAACTGCAAAGTTGATTGGTCAGAATCGATTGATGAATTTAAAACATTTGAGGTAAGATATTGAAACAGGCTTTCAGGACCGGGTTCGGGTTTGATGTGCATGCTTTTGCCAAGGACAGGAAATTAATAATAGGCGGAATAGATATCCCTTATGAAAAAGGTTTAATGGGTCACTCCGATGCTGATGTTCTGCTGCATGCAATTTGTGATGCTTTGCTGGGAGCCCTTTCACTTGGAGATATAGGACAGCATTTCCCGGATACTGATATGAAATATAAAAATGCTGATAGTTCCGATCTACTTAAAGAAGTTTATACTTTAGTCAAAGAAAAAGGATTTTCATTAGGTAACCTTGATGCTATGATAGCAATGCAGAAACCTAAGATTGCTCCTTACATTCCGGGAATGAGAAAGAAGATATCGAATCTTTTGGGATGCAGTGAAGACCAGGTGTCAATTAAGGCATCTACAACTGAAAAATTAGGTTTTATCGGTAGAGAAGAAGGAGTGACTGCCTTTGCTTCAGTTCTTCTTATGAACGATAATAAATAGAATACGAGCCCCAATTATTAATATGCTCTTTAACATAAAAGATAAAGATTGAAACTATTCCATAAAAGTGTATTAACCCCTGAAGAAAAAAAGGAACGTAGAAAACAAAGACTTCTCCTGATATTCTCAGGAATAATGATGGGAATTTCATTTCCGCCATTCCCCTTCCCTTTTCAGTTATTTATGTTAGTTGGTCTTGTCCCCTATCTGATGGTTCTTGAAAAGAGAGAACGATTAGTTGACATGAACCGCGCGTCATATCTGATGAGCTTTGTTTTCAGTCTTATTACTCTGTATTGGGTTGGAAGCTGGCAGAAAGAAGCTGATCCTTTTTTAATGATCTCAGGTGGTTTGCTGATATTTGTTAATCCCGTTTTCTTCATGATCCCTACAACATTACTATATTTTTGTCGGGACATATTCAATAAAAAAACCGCTATTTATCTTTTCCCGCTATTCTGGATAACATATGAATATTTATATATGTTGACTGATCTGAGTTTCCCCTGGCTGACTCTTGGCAGCGGGTTATCCCATTTTCATCTTTTTATACAGGCTGCGGATATCGTTGGAGCAGTTGGATTATCTTTAATTGTTGTATATATAAATGTTTTTATTGCTAAAGCTTTTCAATCCAGGAAAACCTCTAATAACTTATTCAAATTAAATATATCTATAGCAGTTGGGATATTAGCAATGGTTCTTTTATATGGATTAATCAGAATATCAACATTCAGGATATCAGATAAAAAAGTGAAGGTTGGTTTAATTCAACCTAATCTTGATCCCTGGGGCAAATGGACTGGAGGCAAAATAGATGATCTTACAACAGATTATATAAATTTATCTAAACAGGCAGTAAGTAAAGGCGCAAAAGTTATTTTCTGGCCTGAGACAGCATTGCCGGTTTACCTGTTAGACGGTGGATTTAATTCAGTTCTTGATTCCATTTATAGTTTTATTAATAAAAATAATGTTTACCTGATTACCGGTATGCCCGATATAATTTATTATAAGCATGGGGATAAAATGCCGGACGATGTTAAATATAGTAAACCTGGAAACTTTTATTACGCAACTTATAATGCAATTCTTTTGTTTTCGCCCGGGACCAGAAATATAGTTCATTATGGGAAATCCAAACTTGTACCGTTTGGTGAAAGGGTTCCCTTTGTTGATCAGCTTCCATTCCTTGGCGATTTAATTAAATGGGGTGTAGGACTTTCCGGATGGAATGTAGGCAAAGATACTACCGTTTTTAAACTTCCACTTGATAACAAGAGAGATACCTTGATAGTTGATGGTATGGTCTGTTATGAATCTATTTATCTTTATTTCATCCCAAGGTTTGTAGAAAAGGGCGCCGATCTGATTTCTGTTGTAACTAATGACAGCTGGTACGGAAATTCAAGTGGTCCATATCAGCATAAAGAAATGGCAGTACTTCGTGCTGTTGAAAACAGAAGGACTGTGATCAGGGCAGCTAATGGTGGTATTAGCTGCATTATTGATCCTTTGGGGCATACAATAGTTGAATCCAAAATGTTTACCATTGATGAAATTACAGGAGATGTATTTATTCAGGAGAACAAGTCTTTTTTTACAAGATACCCTTTATTTCTCCCTGTGATCTCATCGGCTTTTTCTTTTTGGATATTTGGTATTTTTATTCTTAAAAAGTTAAAGATCAAGCTAAAATTATAATATTGTCCCGGCTTGTTTTAATTTTATACTAAGATATATCCGGTAATTTTCTAAGAGGAATCAAATGGATTTGTTTTCGCTGCTACATCCAAAAGTTGTTCATTTCCCAATTGCCTTTCTTATTGTATATATGCTTCTTGAACTTATTGGTGCTATATTCAAAAAAGAATTCTTTTCAAAAGCAGCTCACCTTTTTCTTTTATTCGGTGTTTTGGGTGCATTGGTTGCTACTTTCACTGGTGACCAGGCTGTTGACGCATTTGAAGGCTGGAATAAAACCTCAAGTTCAGTTCTAAAAGCACATCACAATTATGCAACCATTACCACATGGTTTTTTGCAGTTCTTCTTGTTCTAAGAACAATTGTGGTGCTGAGGAAAAAATTTACTCCTCTTTTCAAATACGGATTTGTTCTGTTGGCAGTACTGGGTACTTACTTTATAGTTTTGACCGGAGATATAGGCGGAAAGATGGTATATACTCATGGAGTCGGAACAGAATTTTACAACAAGGCAAGTTCTGTCAAAGATTCATTGAATGAGAAAATATCAGATATGCAGGATAAAATAGATTCGCTGGAGAATAAAAAGTAAGATTTCGTTCCACTCAAGCGCATGGATTCCCGCCTTCGCGGGAATGACATGTGAGATTGCGAAGTATTCAGGGAACTCAACTTTCTCTCAGAATGACAATAGAGCATCTGCAGCAACTTTACCACTCTTAACGGCTCCTTCAATTGTAGCTGGTAAACCTGTATTTGTCCAATCCCCTGCCAGGAATAAATTCTTATAGGGTGTTATAGTACCAGGCCGCTTATCGAGAATATCATTTGATGGAATAAATGTTGCTCTCTTCTCTTTTATTACCTTAAAGGATTCCACTTCATTTTTATCAAGAAGAATATATTTCTTTAATTCATGCAAAACCATTTCGAATATTTCCTCTTTTGAAGACTCCATATATGCATCGGCATTGCTGATTACAATGGTTAAGTGAGTCCCTTTATTGAATACCCATTGAACCGGGGACCCGATAAGTCCATAAAAAGTATTTTCAAATCTATTCTCCTTTAAGAAAATGTGCACCGTTAATATGGATGAATAATCAGGAGTAAATTCATTAAGGAAGGAATTATTTTGTATGATATTTTTCAGACTATATATCGGAACTGCTGAGATTACATAATCAAAATCTTTTATGACCCGGTCTGTTGTTTTTATTTCAACTACCTGGTTTTCTTTTATTACCAGATCAGTTACCTGTTCTGAAAAAAATATTTCCCCATTATTGTTTTCAATAAACTTTATCGCATCGCAGCAGTATGTTTCTGTTAAACCAACTGAAGGAAGAATTATAGAGGCGGCTCTATTTCCTCTAAAGAAGATTTCCTTTAATATGTCTGCAAATATTTTAGCTGAGGCTTTATTTATATCAGCATTAAGTGCCCCTATAGCTAATATCTCCCAGAATGACTTGATTAAGTTTTCAGTTTGTTCCTCTTTCCTTAACCAATCCATCAGTGATAAATTCTTCAATTCATCATCAGAATAGAAATACAGTTTTCCAAAAAATTTCAATAGCATAAGCTTATCTTTGGAGGAAACTGCTGAATAGCTAAAGAAGGCTAAGAGTAAGTTTAATGGATAAAATAGATGGGATGCTTTAAGCTCGCACATTTCGAAATTCTCTTTGACGAATTTAATTGAAAGGCTCTGCTGGCGGATCAGATTCTTATCCGCACATACAAGTTTAAGAAAATCCAGAGTTTCCTTATAACACCCCATAAGGATATGCTGTCCATTATCAATTACAATGCCTGTTTCTTTATCTTCAAAGGAATAAGCTCTACCGCCCGGCTTAGGAGATGATTCTAAAATCTGAACTTTATGGTTATTATTTGAAAGGTAAGATGCGGCTGATAGTCCTGCAAAACCGCTTCCGATTACTACAGTTTTTTTCATTAGTAAACTAAGCTGTACTTAGCCCAAACTCCTATTGCAATACCCGCTTTTTCTATTTTATTAACTTTAATATTTTTCTGATATACATTATAATCGGCATCAATTATTTTCTCAAGTAGTTTATGGTATATATGCTGCATAGCCCTTGCTGCAAACATTGAACCTTTATCATCCAGGCTCAGATTCATTGTTGCTTTTTTGAAATATTCCTCTGCACGGTTAGTTTCATATATCATAAGATCTATAAAATTGGCATTATAAACCTGGTTGAACAGATCTTGTTCAGAATAATTAAACCTTTGGAGATCTTCCTGTGGAAGGTAGATTCTCCCTCTTGCAGAATCTTTTTTAATATCACGGAGAATATTAGTTAACTGTAAAGCTATCCCGAGATTTACGGCAAAGTCTTTAGCGGATTTATGTTTATACCCGAAAATTTCAATACACATCAGTCCAACCGTGGACGCCACTCTGAAACAATAGGTTTTCAGGTCATCAAAAGATAAATATCTTTTATATTGCAGATCCATTTCCATCCCCTTCAATAATTCAAAGAAAGGATCTAATGGAATATTGAATTGTGAAATAGTTTTCCCTAATTTATTTAATAGGGAATAATCAGATTGACCAACCAGAGCTTTCTCAAGCTCAATTCTCCACTTTCTAAGCTTTTCATATTTAATTTCCTCAGGTTCATTACCTTCATCAACCAGATCGTCAGTTTCACGACAGAATGCATAGACAGTATTCATCGCATCCCTTTTTTCCTGAGGAAGTAAGTTAAAAGCAAAATAGAAACTGCTGCTGCTTTTCTTTGCTATTTCTTTAGCCTGATCGTTCATATTATGGACTTAATCATTAACCTTAAAAAATCTAATTTTGTCAGTTCTGGTCTTATAAATATATTAAACTTGTTTCTTCTTATTTTGGAAAGGATCTCATTCCCTCCAAGAATTGTCCATTTAATCTCAAACTTTAATCTTCCTGGAAGATATTGAAGTAACCCCTTTCCTTCATTAAGGATATTATCGGCTCTTTCTACATTAAAGTTTACAAGTTCTTGTAATTTAAGACTATTTTCACTTAAGTCAAACATATTTTCAGTGATACCGAACCTATCCATTTCGTCTTTAGGGAAATAATTGCGCCCCCTTTTTAAGTCTATATTGACATCCTGGTAAAAGTTTATCAATTGCAGAGCAGAACAGATTCTGTCAGAAAAATAGAATGCCTCTTTATTCCTTATTCCATGAAGTTCAAGAATAAGTCTCCCGACAGGATTTGCGGATAGTTTACAATAATCCAACAATTCCTCAAAGGAACAATATCTCTTTTTTACCAGGTCCTGCCTGAATGCGGCTAGTAGATCATAAAATAACTGTGGGGACAGGTTCATTGAAGTTATAGTATTATAAAGTGCGGCTTCAAAATCATTTTCAAAATTACCCTTAAGCAGGGCTGTAAGTCTTAATTCAAAATTATTTAACCGGATGATTTTTTCCTCATCCGGTAATTGACCTTCATCAGCAATATCATCTGCAGTTCTTGCAAACCAATATATAATAGCTACATGTTTTCTTAGATCTTTTTTAATAAAGACAGAGACAACAGGAAAATTCTCATAATGCTCCCGTGCGAATTTTTCTGCAGTTATGTATGCTGAATTTGTGATTCACAAAGTATCCGGTCAAATTATCTCTTTTGTTATACTGTATAAATTACTAAATTTGAACCGTTTAAAATATCAATTATCTAAATTATAGTGAAAAGTCAGATTCTAAATACAAAACTACTACAGTTTCACCTGGAAGTTCCTTTCTTTTATTAGAGTTACACACTCTTATATTTTCAGATCCAACAATACTAATTATAATAACCATTAGATTTAATTTCATATGAGCTTAATAAAAGAAATCAACAGAAGACGTACATTTGCGATAATCTCGCATCCCGATGCCGGTAAGACAACCTTAACTGAAAAGTTCCTTTTATATGGAGGCGCAGTACAGTTAGCCGGATCTGTTACAGCAAGGAAAAACCAGAGATCTTCAACATCAGACTGGATGGAACTCGAAAAGAAAAGAGGAATATCCATTAGTTCTACTGTGCTCCAATTTGATTATAAGGGATTTAAAATAAATCTTCTTGACACACCAGGGCATGAGGACTTTTCGGAAGATACTTACAGGGTTCTTACAGCAGTAGACGCTGTGGTGATGGTTATTGATGCTGCAAAGGGTATTGAGGCACAGACAAGGAAACTATTCGAGGTGTGCAGACGAAGAGCCATCCCAATATTTACCTTCATGAATAAACTTGACAGACCAACTCTGGAACCAATGGCTTTGTTAGATGAACTAGAAAATATTCTGGGAATCGGAGCATACCCAATGAACTGGCCATTAGGAACAGGGATGGATTTCAAAGGAGTCTTTGACAGAAGAAATAAAGAGATACATTTATTTGAAAGAACCATAGGAGGTTCATACATTTCACCTGTTTCAATTCATGGTATATCAGATCCCTTTGTAAAAGAAAGATTAAGTGAAGAGCCTCTATCATAATATAGTAGAAGAACTTGAGATGCTTGATGGTGCTGGTGAAGAATTTAATGCTCCCTCTGTTCTGGAAGGAAATCTAACTCCGGTTTTCTTCGGAAGTGCAATGAACAATTTTGGCGTTCAGCTTTTGCTCGATGGATTTCTGGAATATGCTGTCCCCCCTGCTCCCAGAAAAAGCGGGGATATCATAATCGAGCCGGAGCATGAATCGTTTTCCGGATTTGTATTCAAGATACAAGCTAATATGGATCCTAAGCATAGAGACAGGATAGCATTTTTACGTGTATGTTCAGGTAAATTCACACGTGATATGATGGCTACACATGTAAGAACAAATAAAAAGATCAGGCTTTCTAATTCACAGAAGTTATTTGGGCAGGACAGAGAAACAGTAGATGAGGCTTATGCCGGAGATATTGTTGGATTTGTAGGCAACTCTAATTTTGGTATAGGAGATACAATATCTGAAGATCCTTCCATAGTATATAAAGAAATACCTAAGTTTGCTCCGGAATTTTTTGTGTTTATGAATAACCCTAATCCCTCTAATTATAAGAAGTTCCGGGATGGACTTGACCAATTGCTTCAGGAAGGTGTTATTCAAAGTTATTACACTAAAAACTCTATGCAGAAAATCCCTTTACTGGGGGCGGTAGGTCCTTTACAGTTTGAGGTTGTCCAATACCGGTTAAAAGATGAGTACGGAGCAGAATCAAGATTAGAACAAACGAACTGGAAAGTATTAAGATGGATTGAACCTTCAGTTTCTATCGAGATTCAAAATAACCTTATGCTCCCGGCTGGAGCAGCATGGGCATACGATACAGAACAAAGACCTGTAATACTTTTTACCAGTGAATGGTCAATGAATTACTTCAAAGAAAAGAATCCCAAATTGGAATTATCTGATATTCCATTCATAGAAGAGCAGGTTTCACTTAAAGTAGATTAATATTACAACCCTTCTGTTTTAGTTTTATTATCTTTTATGAATGGATTCCTACCCGAAGGTCGGGTCAGGCTCTTCGAGGGAATGACCACGGATATCTTTAAACTATTTAGGGAGTTTTATGGAAGGAATAAGTAAGCAAAGGTTAAACTTCATTGTCCTTACAATTTCTATAATTATATTTATCCTGGTTACCTTGTGGGTTATTCTTTTATTCGCTCATCAGGAAAATCAAGACGCCAGAACAATGAAAAGATTCAGTTTGATCGAAACCCACACTTAGAGATAGATTATCTGGTGCTCAAAAACATTTATATCTAATTCCTCAAAGATCTTATCGAGTACCTCAATTCCATACTTGTTGGCAAAATATATAAAATTTAATACCCTCTCCTGCAAATTCTGATCTGGATAAAGATTCATTGTAATCTTATCAATTTGTCTGAGCGAAACCTCATATTTTTTCTTTTGGGCTTCAAGTGCTTTCCCTTTAAGCTGAATTAAGTTATTAAGGGAATTCTGTTTATACTTATTCCCTGCCTCACTTAATGCTTTATCAATTTCAAAAAGTTTTTCTTTAAGTTTATCATAAACAAGTTCAATTTCATATGAAGATTTATCAAACACTTCGGCCAGTATATCATCAGACATTTTTGATACAATTTTTTCTTTAATCTTTTCCGGGTCTGCGAATACCTCATTAATTTTCAGATCAAACTTCTGGATAGCAGAGCTTATATTTTTCTCAATGATGGATGCTGAAGAGCGTGGATATATAATGGGAGCAATTACTTTGAATATGTTGTAAAGAGGTGTTACCTGGGCAAAATAGGCTACTTCTGAAGGACCACCGATATAAAATGCTGTAGGGAGTAAATAGTCCTGACATATAGGCCTTAACAAAACATTAGGGCTGAATTTCTCAGGTTCCTGTTGGATCAATAAATTTAATTCATCATAGGTAAATTTTTTCTTTTTTCCTCTTAGTTTGAAT
Organism: uncultured Ignavibacteriales bacterium; assembly: GCA_963786395.1. Classification (GTDB taxonomy): domain Bacteria; phylum Bacteroidota; class Ignavibacteria; order Ignavibacteriales; family Ignavibacteriaceae; genus Fen-1301. The sequence goes on from CAWAZD010000021.1 coordinate 36,881, forward strand.
TCATTTTCAACGGGTTCTATTAAGTATCTTCCATCCGAATAATTATAGAAAAGGTTTACAGGTCTAACCTTAACCTGTGCATGATAGATTTCATCAAGTGTAGCACTAACATTTACGAGTATCTCTGTATTTTCCCTGAACCCGGAGATTTCTTTCTGAAAGACAGGGATCAATAATTTCTTTAGTTCCTTGTCCTGTGGGTCAAAAATAATAAGCCCATGTTTATCAAACAGCCAAAGAATAAGATCAGTAAATGCCTGCTTAAAAGTTTTTCCTTCTGAATAAAAGGAACGGAGGGTTTCCATCAGGTCAGTTTTAAAATCAGTACCCCTGAGGTTTTTATCCATTTCATCGAAGAAAGAATTTATTGTACTCTGAAGTTTCACATATCCGACGCTTCCTCTGTTTACATCTTCAGCGGCATTATCGGAATATTTTATTTTAACAAGTTCATTATTTTCATTAAGGAGATTTATCCACGCTACCTCATCAAAATCATGATCATCGCCTTCGAGCCAGAAAACCGGAACGAATTTGTAATCATCATATCTTTCAGACAGATGTTTGCTGAGTTTTACCGCCGTAATTATTTTATATAAAGTGTAGAGAGGTCCTCCCATCAAACCAAGCTGCTGGCCAGTCACAACAGCAAGAGTATTATTATTCTTCAAAAGGGAAATATTGCGCTCAGTTCTGGAAGAAATTTTTCTACCGGAATACTGATTTATAATTATATCCGCAACATCACTTCTGAAGGCTCTTGGTGATTCTGATACCGACTTAAATAATCCCGGATATTCCTCCCGATCTCTGAAATTATATCTGTAAAATGATTCTACTTTATCAAATTCATATAAATAATCAAGGAAAAGGTTCTGATGTCCGGGAATATCACTGAAATTAATAAACATCATTTCTCCAAAGAATTGATAATAAGGTTTAAAAAGTAATCAAAAGAATTCTGGTTAACAAATATCACTTATATTACGGATAAATAATTGCATGTGTGTTGGTTATTGATTTTTTAAATAAGAATATTACACAGGGAGGAGGAGTTCACAGAGGTTCACGGAGAAACTCACAAGAAAGGAATTAATCGATGGGTTAACAGGATGGATTTTGTCAATAGGGTATTTTCCAGACTCCCATTCCATAAGTACCAGCGAAAAGATAATTATCATTAAAAGTGAGAGAAACGATATTCATTTCTATCAGTCCGGTGTTGAATAGTTTCCATGATTTACCACTATCTTTTGAGATATAGACACCGTTTCCAAGAGATGCTGCAAATATAGATTCACCGCAAGTAATTAATGATTGAATAGTGATTTTTTCAGAAACCGGATGGGACCAGGTTTTCCCTTCATCCACGGATACATAGATGCCGTCTTTAAATGTTCCGGCAACTACAGAGTTTTCAAACACGGCGATAGTAGATACTGATACATTAGCCAGTCCCCAAAAAGACCAGCTAATCCCATTATTACCGGAAATAAACAAACCACTTCCTGTACTTGCCAGAATATCTGAACTTTTTAAAGCAAAAGATGTTATATAAGTATCGCTAAGACCCTTAACCGAATATTTCCAACTTATTCCGTTATCTGAAGTAAAATAAACACCGTCCTGACTTCCCTGAAATAAGAATGTCCCTTTTACAATTAATGCTCTTGAATTAATTTTCTTTGTACCTGACAAGACCCAATTCGTATCGTTATTATCGGATACATATAATCCATTCCATGTGCCTGCAAATTTATAAACTCCCTTAGCAGCCAGCGAACCAATATGGGAGTCGATGAGGCCAAGAAAAGACCAATTATCAGCATTGTCTGTTGATAAAAATACTCCGTTATCAGTCCCGGCAAGTATTCCTGTGTCTGTTGAAATTAATGATCTGATATAGGTATTAGTAAGTCCTTTGTTTGATTGATTCCAATTATAATCATTTGAACTTTTAGCTTTAATGTAGACGCCGCATCCGTTTGTACCGGCAAAGATATATTTATCATTAAGACCGATAGTTCTTATAACATTATAATTTATTCCGGTATTTTCCAATTTCCAATCGTTACCATTGTTTTTCGAAACAAAAACACCATTAGCAGTTGCAGCAACTAGATCGGTTCCATTTATTGCAATTGAAGAAACAAGTTTCTTAGTGATTGCAGATACTGATTGACTCCAGGTATTACCATTATCTGAAGAAGAGAATAAGCCTGAATCAGTGCCGGCAAATAGTTTAGAGCCGTTGGAAATTAAGGAGAGCACAATTTTATGTTGTAATTCTGCCCCTGACTTTTTCCAGGTTATACCTTTGTCATAACTGGAAAAAACTCCTTCTTCATAGGTTCCGGCAAATAAAACTTTGCCGTCAAAGAAAAGAGATCTGATACCTGTATGGCTTAGAGAGGCATTTAATGAAGTCCATAATTTACCATGATTAACTGAAAGAAAAATACCGCCTCCTGATGTGCCAGCATAAATATTGTTACCATCAATTAATAGAGTAAAAATATTATTATTTGTAAGTCCTTTGTCAATAGGATTCCATTTTGCTCCATTATTAGTAGATAAATAAACTCCTTCTGAAGTGCCGGCATAAATATACTTACCGCTGATTGCGACTGACCTGACAATATTATTTACCAGGCCGGAATATTTCCAGGATTTGCCTTCATTTTCTGATTGGTAGATTCCATCCTGTGTTCCGGCAAAAATAATATGATCACTGAATGCAAAAGAATATATGTATCCACCATCGGTACCATTGGTCTGAGTCCACTGGGGATAAACAGAATTAGTTATAAAGAGAAGAAATGAAAGAAAAAACAATAAACTGCAAATATTTATTCCTTTATTCATCTGGCACATAAAAACTATACATTCGTGTGTTTTCGGTTCCGCCAATAATAAACCGGAACTCCCAAAAGTACTATTATTAAACCAGGCCAGGTATACTGAGGCTTATAAATTAACAGAATTATTGAAATAGATGCAGCAAGGATTATATACAAAATGGGAAGGAACGGATATCCAAAAGCTTTATAGGGGCGTTCTGCATCCGGCATTTTCTTTCTTAAGATAAATACTCCGGCAATAGTAAGCATATAAAAGATTAAGACTGCAAAGATCACATAATCAAGAAGCTGGCTGTATGTTCCGGATAGACATAAAATACTAGCCCAGATTGCCTGAGTAATAAGTGCATTTGCAGGAACTGAATTTTTGTTAAGGCTGCCTGCGGCTTTAAAAGAAAAGGTTATCCTTAGCCATAGCGTAATAAACTCTTGCACCTGAAAGTATCAAGCCGTTATTACATCCAAAAGTAGAGATCATAATTAAGACAGCCATTATAATTGCGGCAGGTTCTCCAAGGAAAATATTTGCAGCCGCGGTTGCCACTCTATCCTCAGAAGCAAATTGAATGCCCATAGCAGTAACGGAAGTTCCTGCGGGGTCTCCTTTAAGAGGAAGAACCAGAAGGTAAGATACATTTACAAGCAGATATATTATGGTAACTATGAGAGTTCCGAAGAATAAACTAAGCGGAATATCCCGTTTGGGGTTTTTCACTTCTCCCGCTGTAAATGTGATATTATTCCATGCATCGCTCGAAAAGAGTGAACCTACCATGGCTACACCGACAGCAATAATTATAGAAAATCCTGTGAGATGTTCGACCCATTCAATTTTCCCGCCTGACATATGGAGCCAATCGCCACTCCACATAAGGGAGAAATTTACACCGATTGCATGAGCATTTGCGCCAACAAATATTCCAAGGAAAATGATACCTGACAAAGAGATTATTTTTGCCACTGTAAAGAAGTTCTGAACATTTTTACCATGTTTTAATCCGCGGATATTTATATAGGTAAGAATTGAAATAGTTAAGATAGCCAGGAGCTGCCCGGCAGAAATTTTAAGTCCAAGGATAACAAATAAAACATTAGAAGTGCCCAGAGAAGGAACAAGTACGCCTGTGAACTTAGCAAATGCCACGGCAACAGCGGCGATAGTTCCGGATTGAATTATCAGGAATAAAGTCCACCCGTATAAAAATCCCATAAGAGGGTTATAGGCTTCACGCAAGTAAACATATTGACCGCCGGCTTTAGGCATCAAAGCTGCGAGTTCACCATAGCTTAGCGCGGCGATTAATGTTATAACACCGGCTATAAGCCATACAATTAGAAGAAGCCCGGTGGAGCCAACAGATCTTGCAATATCAGCGCTGACAATAAATATACCTGAACCAATCATTGATCCTATTACAAGCATTGTAGAATCAAAGAGACCGAGTTCATGCTTAAAGGTTGAAGAGTTTTTGCCGGAGATATTCTTGTTTTGCTGTGACATATTTATGCCAATATGTTATTATTGAATCTAATACAGGTGTGAAGATAAAAAAATATTCCGAAATAACAATAATTTATTCCAGCAGTATTCCAACTACTTCAATCTCAATTAATCTCTGCACAATAATCAATAACTTTAAACTTATATAGTATTAGTGGACTTCTTATATTACAGAGCGCGAATTTATTGCAACTCATTAAATTCTGTAATACTCACTACCGAAGCCCTCTCCCTTCCCTGTCTGACATAATTGTTTCAAACTATCAAGGAATCTGCTCCATGAGAAGTTGATCATTGCTAAATAATCTTCACCACCTTTTATCCCTATATGTTCAAATCTCACCCTGGTCTTTCCTTCATTATCATCAAGTTTAAAGTTCAGTCGAGAGCCATTCCATTGATCCTGTTTATCAATAGATTCCCATCCTACAAGCTCATCCTGTTTTAATTTAACAACTTTCATTTGAGTCAACCATCTTTCCCCAAAACGGAATTCTATTATGCCGTTTAATTTGTTATCACCTTTTGTTTCTTTTGTCCACCATTTTGATAATCCATCGATGGTGGTGATAGCATTGTAGACCTTTTGTCGTGGTGCATCGATATGAAATAAAAACTTAATGTCTGCCATAATATCCTCCGAATTTCTTGTGTAAATACTTTTCAGGGGCAATATATTATTTTAATTATTACACACTATGTTACGGACACCACATTAGATTTCCCCCTATCAGAATAGATTCTTCCCCTTTTTTAACTGCTTATTGATAGTATTATTCATCATCGGTTTTTTGATTAGATAATCCGAACAAATGGGTTTCAAAATCTTTGAGTAATTCTTTTGACTGATCTACCTGATCTGTTGCGATAAAAACACGGGCAGTTCCGGTCCAAAGACTCAATAAATTTTCGCCTGTTATATAAAAATCGAGACCTGAATCATCAAGGATAGAATGAATAAGCGATATATCAGGCTGACTTTTTGTAGAAAGAAGTTCAACATAATCCCTGTCTTCACGAACCTCAGCGCCTTTGATTGAAAGGAATATTAATGAGTCACATTCGGGACATCTGAAAATGTTTTTAGTTTTTTCTTCAATGGTTAGTTGTAACACCGACTTGCACTCAGGGCAAATAACTTCACCCGGGGTTAAATCAGGATTTAGTTCAAGTTTAAGTGCACTCTGACATTCTGGATGCCTGGCAGTAATAATATTCTTTCCCTTCAGACAGACATTCTAAACAGAATTGTTTTCCACAGTTATGACAGGTAAACTCTGCTTCATTCATCGGGTGGTTTATGCAGTATTCTTTCATTTCTTAGTATCCGGTTTGTTAGATTTCTCTTTTCTTCTGATAATACCAAAAACCAATAACCCTAATACAAAACAACTGCTGCTTTGTATTACATCAATTTGATGAGTCAATAATAGTATGGCAAGACCAACACAAAAGACAAGGAACCCGATCAAGGTTATACGTGAAGTATGAATCATATTCCACCATTTATTTTAATTTATAAACAATTACAATAAAAGCATTACAATTAGTATAATAATATTTTCAAGTAATATCAAACCGGAATTATGATCAGTAATATTTATTAAGGATGTCAAGATAGGCATCAATATATTTCCTGATTGATTTTCTTTTATATTGCATTATATAACGTGGGTGTTCCAGGATTTCAACATGATTGAATAATTTGAGTTCTTTATTAAACATATTGAGGTACCCGCCATTTTTCTTGCCCAACGAAATTACTACTGACTTATCAGCACCGAAACCTGACTGACCTTTAATGGAATTGGTAATTGCTCCTTTAAGTGTATCAAATATCAGAGAATTATCATAGTAATTGAAATTCTTTCCATCTTTTACTAAGGCAAGCGGATAGAGTGCAGTCAGGAAGAATCTATTAAAAAATTTATTAACTCCTCCGAACTCATTAATTACAGAATAAATAAACTCACTGGATAATTCTTTTTTACTTCCAAGAGGATTGGGTATACCGCAATATTCCGAAAGGGCAACAGGATCAGTAAAGGAGATGCCAGTCAGCCCGCCTCCAAATCGTCCGGGGTTTATTCCAAACAGAAAGATTCTTTTGTTATTATCGTTATAGAACTTATCAAAGAAAATCTTTGTGAACTCAGAAGTGGATTTATTTGCATAAGGATTTATGGTGTCCACTCCCCCGGGTAAATTTAATTCGGCGGGGAAATTAACAAGAAAATTAAGAGCCTTAGTAGAAAACATTATTTAAAAGAATTTATTCATTAGTTTTTTCATTCTGTACAAACTGGATGGTTTGTTTCTGTTAAAATCGAAATAAATTAAACAATAGTCCATGTGCAATCAAAAACCGCACAGCTATAGAGTACAGAATATTCGAACTGGCATAGTATGGAAAGAACAAAATAGTCTCATTTTATACTCATTTGCTGTTGTTCTTTCTACCTTAAAAGCTTGTATTCGTGCTATAAAATCGTTTTGAAATCGTTTTGAAATCGTTTTGAAACCGTATTGTTTATAAAAAACATTAGGTCAAAATTCGAGTGTCAATTACAATACGAGTCAATACAACAAATGTCTTTCACAAAATCAAATAATTGTCTAATTTGTGATATAAAACTAAGGTCCGGTTGGAAATAAATATCTTAAAATATCTCACTTTTAAGAGGATTTTTAATGCTTTAGGTATTATTTCCTCATTTTATATCTCCAGGGTAACAAGGCACCCGATAGTTTGGGGAATGCCGGTATCGTATTCAATAGAACCAACAAACCATTGCAATCTAAAATGCCCGGAATGCCCATCGGGATTAGGAATTCTTACACGTCCGCTTGGGCTTCTTAAATCAGAAGATTTTAATAAACTTGTTAATCAAATCAGTGAAACGTGTTTTTATATTCAGCTATTTTTTCAGGGAGAACCTTATTTAAATAAACACCTACCGGAAATGATAAGCTATGCACAAAACAAAAATATGTACGTAGCAATAAGTACAAATGGACATTTTATAACAGAAAAAAATGCAGACTATATTCTGGAGAACGCACCGGATAAACTTATTTTTTCGATGGACGGGCTTACTGAAGAAAGTTATCAGAAATATCGTGTGGGCGGTACATTCGCACAGGCAGACGCCGGACTACGGGCTATTACTAGAAGGAAGAAGGAACTTAAAAAGAAAACACCTTTTATTGAACTTCAGTTTATTGTGATGAAACAGAATGAGAATCAACTTGAAGATGTAATTAGATACGGCAGAGAATGCGGAGTTGACAAGGTAGTATTCAAAACCATGCAGATCTCATCTTTTGAGAACGCACAGAGTTTTCTTCCTGCAAATCCAAAATACCGAAGATATATACTCAATGATAACACCTTTAGAATCAGGAATAAATTGATGAACCATTGTTTTGCATTGTGGCGGACTTCGGTGGTAACATGGGACGGTCGTGTTGTCCCCTGCTGCTTTGACAAGGATGCTAAGTATGAAGCTGGTAAATTAAATGGTAAAACGTTCAGGGAAATCTGGCATTCAGAAGAAATTAATAATTTCAGGAAAAGAATACTTCAGAACAGGTCTTCTGTTGCTATGTGCACAAATTGTACTGAAGGTCTTAAAATGAGTATATTTGAAATTGAGAGTTAAATGACTGATGTAGTTTCAAATAAAACATCAATTCAATCCGGATCCCTGAAGGGGATATTATTTAATATTCTAAAAGTAATAATTGCTGCGGGACTGCTGACATACATAATATTTAAAGTAAACTTCAGGGAAATAATTGAAGCACTGGGGAATGCTAATATCTTACTTATATCAATCACAGCGGCACTGGTTTTCCTGAATATTTACCTTCAATATTTGAAGTGGAAAATTACCTGCGGGTATTTATTAAAAGAGAATAGCAGGAAGAAAATATTCCTTTCATTGATGTATGGATTTTCAGGGGGTGTATTTACTCCTGCAAGGATTGGAGAGTATTTCGGTAGAGCAGTTGCTTTCAGAAATAAATCTTTATTGCAGGTAACTATTGCGTCGTTTATAGACAAAATATTTCCACTTATGGTAGTTGTATCATGCGGATCACTTGCAAGTATTATGTTCCTACATTATTATTATCATGTTTCAGTTTACCTGACCGGGTCTCTTTTCATACTTCTTGTTGTGATGTTTTATTTAGGATATATGTTTTTGATGGATCCGGGATTCTGGAACAATGTATTATTTCTGCGGCTGGGTAAACATCCTAAATTCAGGAAATTTCTTGATAATATTGTAATACTGAAAGAACTTGACCGATTATTTGCTACTAAAATAATACTTTTATCAATTGGGTTTTATCTTTGTTATATAATTCAGTTTGCTTTACTGGCTGCCGCCTTCACGCATCATAATGATTATACGCATTATATCTGGGCAGGTAATCTTGTAATATTCAGCAAGTCTGTAATACCGCCAATTTCATTAGGAGAACTTGGAATTCGGGAAGGCGCTTCAATATTTTTTCTGCAACAGTTCGGGGAATCGGCCGCTGCCGGGTTCAATGCTGCAATTTTCCTTTTTCTAATTAACGTCCTTATTCCTTCAGTAACCGGGATGTTATTACTCTTCAAGAATAATGATAATTAAATTAATAGCTGCTTTAGTCATACTGCTTCTTTTTTATTATTTCTATTTTTTATTTGAAATATTGAAAGGACTTAGGAAGTTAATCTCCCAATCATCGATAGAAAGTTTTGATATAATACCTGAAGAATTTATATCGCTTATTATCCCATTTAGAAATGAATCAGACAATATCCTTAATTCACTTTCAAGCCTAATAAAACTTGATTATCCCAAGGATAAGCTGGAGATCATTTTTGTAAATGATTTCTCAGATGACAATTCAGTTGAACTTATCTGCAAAGCTGAAAAACCCGCGCATATAAGAATATTATCAGTCCCCGATAATTATTCAGAACTTCAGCATAAAAAGAGAGCAATAAGGTATGGGATAGAGAATTCCAAAGGTGAAATTATTGTTACTACAGATGCCGATTGTATTCATTCACCTTTGTGGTTAAAGACATTATTAAGCAGATTTGATAAAGAGACAGGGTTCATGTCAGGTCCTGTTGAATTTACAGACGGTTCTACACTTTTCAGTAGATTACAGAAATTAGAATTTTCAGGATTGGTACTTACAGGTGCTGGATTAATAGGAATAGAAAAACCTCTTATTTGTAATGCGGCAAATATTGCATACAGGAGAAAAGCATTTGAGATGACTGGCGGCTTTTATTATAAGCACAGTCTTTCTTCCGGTGACGATGAACTGCTGATGCAGAAAATTAAAAAAGAAACATCATACAAGATCAGGTTCTGCATGAACAAAGATGCTATCGTAAAGACTTTTCCAAACGCCAATTTGAATCAGTTTTATAACCAAAGAAAGAGATGGGCGAGTAAAGGTCTTTTTTATTCGGATCGTTTATTGGTTCTAAAACTGATCCTGATTTTCCTGTTTTATTTGTCACTCCCGGCACAATTGATACTTGGAATTACACTCAGCCCCTGGTTCTTTATAACATTATCCGTAGCGATAATTATAAAGGCATTTATGGAATATCTCATCATAAAAACCGGAGCTGAGAAACTTTTTAATATACGAATTCTAAGCCCTTTTTTATTTGCAGAAATTCTGCACATACCATATATACTAATTGCAGGAATATCCGGAGTATTTGGCAATTATTTATGGAAGGACAGAAAGATAAAAAGATAGTGTCCACTTTATTATTCACTTTGGTTCCAATTATATACATAAAAGGAACAATTTTAGTCGGTTTTTGACTAAAAATAAACAAAAGGTTTGGCATTCCAATTGAAAGATTAGGGTCAAACAGTGAGGTTCAAAATGAAAAAGTTATTTGTATTCATAGTCGCAGTATTTTCACTACTTACATTCCAGACAAAAGTGCAGGCTGATTCCGGTTCAGACGGGTATTTTTATAATGCCCTTGCACCATATGGACAATGGATTGAAACCAATGACGGCTTAATGGTTTGGCACCCGACATTCTTGTCAAGAACCTGGGCTCCTTATACTTATGGAAACTGGGAATGGACAAATGATGGCTGGTATTGGAATACCGATGAGCCTTTCGGTTATATAACGTATCATTATGGCAGATGGTACAATGATGAGTATTATGGATGGATATGGGTTCCGGATGATCAATGGGCTCCTTCATGGGTAGAATGGAGATATGATGACGATAATATCGGATGGGCGCCTTTACCTCCTTATGCAATATTCACGGCAGGAGTAGGAATATATTATACTCAGGATTATCATCCACATTATAATTATTGGAATTTTGTAGGGTATGATCATTTCTGTGATGCTAACGTTTATAATTACTATGCCGGTCCAAAAGTAAAATACAGAATATATAACAATACTATTTTAAGAAACGATTATGATTATAATAATGGAAGAATAGTAAATAGAGGTATAGGATACGACAGAATAAAAGAGCGTAGTGGCAGACCAATTGTTACTCATGAGATCGTAAGAGTAACTGATCCAAGAGAAATAAATAATAATAATGGTAATAGAGATGTAATCAGAACTTATGTAGCCACAAGGAATGATGTTTCAAGAAATAATTTGAATAATATAAATATTAAAAGACCTGAGAGGAATTCATCTCTTGACGCAACCAAAATTAACCTTTCTGTCAGACAGCAGGTAAGGAGTAATGAAGTAAACCGTCAAACTGAAAGACCAACTACTCAGGTAAATCAGGAAAATAGTCAGAGACAGCAGGTAACTGATCAACAAAATCGTCAGAGACAAGATCAACAAAGGCAGCAGCAGCAGGTTGATCAACAGAACCTTCAGAGACAGCAGCAAGTTGATCAGCAGAACCGTCAAAGACAACAGGTTGACCAACAGAGACAACAACAGATTATTCAGCAGAACAGACAAAAGCAACAGCAGGTCGATCAGTTGAACCGTCAAAGACAAGAACCTCAGATAAAACAGAGAATGGATCAGCAAAATCGTCAGAAGCAGCAGGTTCAGCAGAGACAGCAGACACAAGAAAAACCTAATGTTCAAAAAAATACACAGACTGAGAAAAAAGCAGAAGGCAGGGATCGCAGGTAATTTGGTTCTCTAAGAATACCTCAAAAAAAAGCGGCTTATGTAAGCCGCTTTTTTTTGTTCAAATTGCTTTCTCCGTTTCAGTATCGAAGAAATGAAGTTTCTCCGTATCAAAATACAGGGCTCGTTTTGTTCCCGGCTCAGGCATATCTCTTGCAGGAATCCTTGCTGTAAACTGATTTCCATCTACCTGAAAATAAAGAAATATTTCATTACCCATAGGTTCAACCACTTCAAGTCCGAATTCCTCTTTACTGAATGAAGGTCTTTCAGGTGTTGTAGCTGCATCATAAATATCTTCAGGACGGATACCCAGCCATATTTTTTTATTGGAATACGTTTCTAATTTTTTATTGTTCCCGGAAGGTAATTTAACTACTAATCCTCCGTCTGTGCTTTTGAAGCACAATCCATTATCATTTATTACCGTCCCGCTTATAAAATTCATCGATGGGCTTCCGATAAATCCTGCTACAAATTTATTTACAGGAAAATTATAAAGGTTAAGCGGGGAATCTATCTGATTAACAACACCATCTTTCATTACTACTATTTTATCACCCATGGTCATGGCTTCTGTCTGGTCATGAGTAACATAAATCATTGTAGCACCAAGCTGATGATGAAGTTTGGATATTTCAGTTCTCATCTGCACACGGAGTTTTGCATCAAGGTTACTTAAAGGTTCATCGAACAGGAATACTTTCGGTTTTCTGACAATAGCACGACCCACAGCAACTCTTTGTCTTTGACCACCGGATAGAGCTTTAGGCTTTCTGTTAAGATAATCTTCCAGCCCTAATATTTTAGCAGCATCATTTACACGTTCTTTAATTTCCTCTTTTGGAAATTTCCGAAGCTTCAACCCGAATGCCATATTTTCAAAAACAGTCATATGAGGATAAAGAGCATAGTTCTGGAAAACCATTGCAATATCTCTGTCTTTGGGAGAAACATCATTAACTTTTTTACCATCAATAAAAAGATCACCATTAGTAATCTCTTCCAATCCTGCAATCATTCTAAGAGTAGTAGATTTACCACAACCGGAAGGTCCAACAAGCACAACAAATTCTTTATCTTTTACTTCAATATTTACATCTTTAACAGCGGTATTTCCCCCATCGTAAACTTTTGAAATATTCTTTAATGTTACCTCAGCCATATTACTACCTTGAAATAATTTTTAATTGTTCAATAAAATCAGGATTAGAAATACTTACAGAACTAAAATTATTAACTTTCCCGCCATTAAACAACATTAATGATAAGATAGCGAATGACATTGCGATCCTATGGTCATTAAAGCTTTCAAATACAGGGTAAGGGTTAGTAATTTCACCTTCAAATTCAAAGCCGTCATCAAATTCTGTAACATTAAGCCCCAAATGTTTAAGGTTAAAACAGACAGCCTTAATCCTATCAGACTCCTTCCCTCTTAATTCTTTAGCATTTCTGATTGAGAATTTACCTTCAGCAAGAATACCTGCTACAGCTAAGATGGGAATCTCATCAATAATATTAGGAATTAAGTCTTCGGGAATTTCAACATTCCTGAGGCTACTGCTTTTAATAATCAGGTCGCCGGATATTTCACCGGAATTCACTTTAATATTTTGAGTTTCGATCTGCCCACCCATCATATTAAATATCTTAATTATGCCGGTCCTTGATTCATTAAGGGAAACATTTACCAGCCTGAGTTCTGAATTTTTTGTTAGTAAAGCAAGGGGGATAAAAAATGCAGCAGTTGAAATATCTCCCGGTACAAAATATTCATTAGCTAATGGGTAATTCTTTTTTGAAACATGGATTATATTTTTATCCTTTTCATGTGTGATTTCTAAACCCAGCATACGTTCAGTATGATCTCGGGAGAGGGTTTTTTCTATCAACCTTGTCTCTTCTTCAAGATGAATACCTGCTAATAAAACTGCACTTTTTACCTGGGCACTTGCAATGGGTAGTTCATATTCTACCGGAGATATTGTTTGTGCACCCAATATTCTTAGAGGAAGTGTCCCTTCAGGCGTCGAGTTTATTACTCCACCCATTAAAGTTAATGGATCGATGACTCTTTTCATCGGGCGCTGGGATAATGATTCATCTCCTGTTATTAAAGAATCAAATTCCTGGTTTATAAGAATGCCGGTTAGTAGACGTGTGGTAGTGCCGGAATTACCGGCAAATAAAGGAAGTTCAGGCTTTATAAGTTTTTTACATCCTTTTGCTTTTACAATAAAGATATCTTTTTTTTCTTCAAATTCAACTCCCATTGAAGTGAAACAACTCATTGTTGATTTGACATCTTCACCATTGCCAGGATTATGGATTAAAGACGTACCCTCTGCCATTGAAGAAAATATTACTGAGCGGTGTGAAATTGATTTATCTCCGGGTAAACTTATAGTACCTTCAACTCTTTCTATTTTATTAAAAGTTTGTTCCATTATTTCCGGCACCATTCATCAATCATTTTATCTAATTCATTTTTATCAAGCGTACTGTGGTTATACATTCCTTTTGCAAGTCTTTGCCGCAGTGCTTCATAGATAATTACTGCTGCGGCAACAGAAATGTTAAGACTTTGTACCATTCCAAACATAGGTATAAATATTTTATCATCCGCCATTTCAGCTGCTTCTAAAGATACCCCCCTGTGCTCATTTCCGAGAACAATTGCGCATTTTTCTGTCATATCAATATCATAAAGACTCTTTGTCCCTTCACCGAGTGAAGAAGCATAAATTTTATATCCGTCAGATCTAAGCTTATCATAACACATCTTAACATCAGTATGCTTATCTTTTTCTATCCACTTAAATGCTGAAGCAGAAGTTTTTTTACCAATACCCGGAAATTTTTCAAGATAATAGATTAGCGAAACTTTGGGAATTCCGGCTGCATCGCAAGTTCTGAATACTGCGCTAACATTGTGTGGATCATGCACATTTTCAAGGACTAAACGTAGAGTTTGCTGCCTTGCGTTTGCAACAGTGGTTAGTTTTTTTATTCTTTTTTCGGATTTAAATTGTCTCAATTCGGTGACTTATCGAAAACAAGTTTATAAATAATCCTGGTCTTTGTTTCGCGGGCTTTATCAACTTTGAATTTAGAGGCATCTGTTTTTAGATAGTATGCGGCAAGGTCAACTATATTTACTAATACCGTGTCCAAATCATGAGCCCAGGTGTCGCATCCTTTTAATGAAGGAATCTCAGCAGTAAAACCATCGTCAGATTTATTTACTATAACATCTAAAATCAATCAGTAACCACCCTTTTCTGTTTTCTCACCCAGAACAATTTTAACACTTGCGCTGGCACCAACTCTATCAGCACCTGATGCGATCATTGCTTCGGCATCTTCGCGGCTTCTAATACCCCCTGAAGCTTTAACACCAATTCCACTTCCTACAACATATTTCATAAGGGCGATATCTCCAACTGTTGCTCCGCCTTTGCTGAAACCTGTTGAAGTTTTAACAAAATCAGCGCCTGCTTCTTTACATATAACACATGCTTTGATTTTTTGTTCATCGGTAAGAAGTGCTGTTTCAAGAATCACCTTGCATAATACTCCATGATTATGGGCGGCATTAACAACCTGTTTTATATCGTTTGCCACATAGTCAAAATTACCTTCCTGAAGCTGTCCTACATTTATCACCATATCAATTTCTGTTGCACCATTATAAATAGCCTGTTCAGATTCAAATCTTTTAACCTCAGTTGTAGTTGCGCCTAAAGGAAAGCCGATAACTGTACATACTTTTACTTCAGTATTTTTAAGCATTTCGTAGCAAAGAGCAACATAACCGGGATTAACGCAAACCGATGCAAATACATATTTTCTTGCCTCTTCACACAAAGCTCTTATTTCTGCAGGACGTGCATCAGGTTTCAGCAATGTATGGTCAATCTTCCTTGCCAGGTTCTTATCAACTAACTCCTTACCCACACCCGGACCGGCTGCTATTCTTTCGGCTCCGGAATCAACAATATTTCTTACTGCTTTCGGTTGAGTAACAACATTTGTTTCCCATCCTTTGCAGCCTTCACCCTGATAATAAAAATCTCTTAGTACTTTTTCTAAGAATTCCTTTGATACGTCTTCTGAAATTGGATAATCCATTTTTAACCTTTAATATTTAAATATGCTTTATAAGTGTTTTGAAGCAGCATGGCTATTGTCATTGGCCCTACTCCTCCGGGAACAGGAGTCATAAAAGATGCCTTTTTAGAGACACCCGTAAAATCAACATCACCTACTACTCTTGATCCTTTGGGATGACTTTCATCCTTAATTCTATTTATTCCTACATCAATTACAACTACTCCTTCTTTTACCATTTCTGCTTTTACAAACTCCGGTTTGCCAATAGCGGCAATAAGGATATCCGCGGTCCTGGTATATTCCTCAATATTTTTAGCAGCCGAATGGCAAACAGTAACAATTGAGTTTGCGCCTTCTTTTTTCTGAAGAAGAAGATTTGCAACCGGTTTTCCTACTATATTACTTCTGCCCAGTACCACAGCATGTTTGCCTGATGTTTCAATATTATACCGTTTAAATAACTCCATAATTCCGGCGGGAGTGCATGGAACAAAACCTTCTTTTCCAATCACCATATTTCCAATACTTACCGGATGAAAACCATCCACATCTTTAAGAGGGGAAATTGCCTCTATTACTTTATCTTCATTAATATGTTCCGGCAGCGGCAGTTGAACCAAAATCCCATGAAATTCATCATTATTATTATAGTAATCTACAAGATCAAGAAGTTCATTCTCTGTAATAGCGGTACTAAATTTTTCGGTCTTGGTTTTCATTCCTACTTCGGCGCAGGCTTTCCCTTTATTATTCACATAAATATTAGAGCCGGGATCATCTCCTACAAGAATAGCAGCAAGACCGGGAACATCTTTCCCTTCCTTTATCAGTAGGTCAATTTTGACTTTAATCTCATGCCTGATATCAGCAGCAATCTTTTTGCCATCTATTAAAATCATACTGCTATCTTCTTCCGGGTCAATTTAGTAAAATCGAAATTATAGGTCTTTGAAAGATAATTTTTTATTTTTTTATCTTCCAGTATCTCTTCAGAAAAAGGGTTTGAATTCTGCCAGCCGGTTAGGTTATTATTTCTATAATTTTCCAGCCTGCGTATAGTTATTTCACAGAAAACCGGATCGATATCTGTAGTATAACACCGCCTGTATAATTTTTCTGCTGAAAGGAGTGTTGTTCCTGAATGAGCAAATAGATCAACAACCAGGTCCTCTTTTTTGCTGTTAGCCTGTAATATTCTGTCAATGGATTTCAATGGTTTCTGAGCATAACAGCCATTTACATTTTCTTCCATTCTGTAGAAAACCTGCTGAATATCTACCCAAACGTTTCCCGCCCTGATATTTTCAGATCTGCTTCTTTCCAGGTTTTCGGTTTCCTTTCCATTTATAATTTTATAGTAACCCTTCAGTATTTTTGGTATATCGGTGTACTCAGCTTCGATATTAAAAACCGAAGAACCCTTAACATAATAAAGCAGTTCCTGTCTTATAGCCATCCAGTTTTTCTGAGTACCGTAACCTCTCTGATTCCTCATAGTAATAAAACTTCTTGATGAAAAACCCGAGTTCCTCATCATTTGAATGAACTCCGGAAAAGGCTGAAAATGGTTATTCTGGTCGGCTCCTAACCAGATATACATGGAAGAATTATTATCAAGGACATTAAAGGAAATCTCTACCCATTTCCTGCACCATTCAATAAATTCAGTTAATTGTTTTTCTTCAAAGGCAACAAAATTATATGGCGGATCATGAACAGCAAGCAGGGCTTTTTCACCATCCATTAATTTATTTACCTGAGTTTTATCAGTAGAATCAATACACCCTACCTTATGTTTTTTTAATTCGTCAATCCAAACTTCACCCGGTTTAATCCTGCAATAAGGAAGCAAAAGGTTGTGGAATTTAATATCAGAATCTATCCTTGGCAATGGGAAATTTTCCATAAATTAGTCAATCTTCCTGATAAATTCAGGAAAAAGAATTCTTTCCAATTCAACTGTTTTACCACTTTCCGGGTCAACCTTTAAGAAGAATCCGCAAATATGAACATCGTTTTCCGCAGTTTCATATTTCTGAGGTGTCTGGTAAATAAACCTGTTTATAGCAGCAGTTGTTTTCATTCCAATAACAGATTCATAAGGACCTGTCATTCCTACATCTGTAATATAACCTGTTCCGTTTGGGAATATTCTTTCATCGGAAGTCTGGACATGCGTATGTGTTCCTATTACAGCAGAAACTTTCCCGTCAAGAAAATAAGCCATTGCTATTTTTTCGGCTGAGGCTTCGGCATGAAAGTCCATTATTATAACATTAGTTTCTGATTTTAGCCTGGGAACAACCCATTCAGCAGTGCGGAAAGGACAATCGATACTCTGCATGAAAGTTCTTCCCTGCATATTCAGAACCGCGACTTTTCCTTTTTTAGTATCAACAATAAAGTAACCGTTACCATAAGTACCCTTTGGATAATTCATGGGTCTTAGTGCCCTGGGTTCAATTTTCAGGTAATCCTGAGATTGATGCTTATCCCATGTATGATTTCCTCCTGTTATCACATGTACTCCTAGGTCAAATAGAATCTTCCCTTCTTTTACCGTGCAGCCTTTGCCATCAGAGGAATTTTCACCGTTAGCGATAACAATATCTGCTTTATATTTCTGAATAAGACCCGGCAGCCAGGTTTGAACAAGATCCATTCCCGGTTTCCCGACAATATCCCCGATAAATAGTATATGTAAATAACTCATATTCCTCTTCAATTAATATATAAATATATTGAAAATAGCGGTTAAATTAAAAGATATTACGTATGATGTGCTTAAAACATAAAAGATAGCCTTTTTATTTTATCCGGGTTTGTCTATTTTAGAAAAGAGCTATGCTTATAAATTTTTTATGAAAACTTACCAGAATAACTAAACTTTGATTAATGAGCCTTTTGACGACTGACCAGATTACATTTAAAGAACTACAAAAAGAGATAGAGGAATTAAAACGTGAAAACGAATCTCTGAAATTGAATTATCTTAAGGAGAATTTGCCTGACGAACTGAGGGAAAGCGAACAGAAGTATCGCCTTTTAATTGATAGTTCAAATGAGGCAATCGTTGTCATAAAAGATGGTAGGCTTCGATTGGCTAATCCTGTTACTCTTACCTTGACTGGATATTCAAAAGAGGAGCTTGAAGTTACTCCATTTCAGTTATTCATTCATCCTGATGACCGTGCTAAAATAGTTGACAATCACCTGCGCAGGCTGAGGGGTGAGGATGTCCCCAGCCATTACAAATTCAGATTGTTAACCAAAGACGGTAGCACCCGTTGGGTTTATATGAATGCGGTTCTTATAAACTGGGAAGGAGGACTGGCAACACTAAATTTTCTGACGGATATTACAGACCTTAAATTGGTTGAAGAAGCTCTTCAGCAAACCAGCCAAAAATGGGAAGCTGTTATTTCTGCCTCTCCTGATGGTATTGGAATGATCACTATTGACGGTAAAATACAACTAATATCAGATAAATTAGTAAAAATGCATGGTTATCAGGATGACCCGATGGAAAGTATTTTAGGCAGATCAATTTTTGAATTTATTGACCCGGACGATCACCAGGTATTAATTGAAAATACCAGGAAGCTTTTAGCCGGGGAAAAGAGTGAAAAGATAACTGAATACCGGGCTTTGCGAAAGAGATAATTCTAAATTTTATATTGATGTAAATGCAAGCATAATAAATGACGAAAATGGCAATCCTGCAAGAATTCTGTATGTTGAACGTGATATTACCGAACGAAAACTGGCTGAAGCAGAAATTAAGAAAACGAATAATGAACTTGAAAAATTAAATTCTGAAAAGGATAAATTATTCTCAATAATTGCCCACGATCTAAGAAGTCCATTTTTTAACTTGCTTGGTTTAACCGAAATCCTGTCAGATGAAAGTTATAAAATGTCTCAAGAAGAAGTCATAAAACACAGTAATTCAATACATAATTCGGTAAATAAGCTTTATAGATTGTTAGAAAATTTATTGGAATGGGCTTTACTCCAGCAGGAATCAATCGAGTTTACTCCTCAAAATTTTAACCTGTCATCAGTTTTTATTCAATGTTCAGAACTGCTTAAGCAGAGAGCATCGCATAAAGGTATTTCTATTATAAATGAAATATCAGACAAACAGCAGCTTTATGCCGATGAAATAATGATTACTTCGGTTCTTCGAAACCTATTATCTAATGCAGTAAAAAACACAAACAAGGGAGGTAAAGTTGTTGCTAATGCCTGTGAAACTGAAGACGGCTTTGTGGAAATTTCGGTAACTGATACTGGTGTTGGAATTCCGGTAAATTCAATTGGAAAGTTATTCATCCTGGGTGAAAAAGTTAGTACGTTAGGAACTGACAACGAAACAGGCACTGGATTGGGTTTATTACTATGCAAAGAGTTTGTTGAAAAACATGGCGGTAAAATTTGGGTGGAGAGTAAGGAAAATATCGGAAGCACTTTTTACTTTACTATACCAATAAAACATTTGTAATTCCAACAACTCCCCACAAAATTGAGGTATTAAATAATTTTCTCCAAATGCACACCATTTTTTAATAAATTTAGGGCATGATTACAAATGATCTTTCCATAATACCGGTTGATAAAGCTGATTTCTGCGTTGTGGACATTGAAACCACCGGTCTGTCTCCAAGCTATAACAATATCATAGAAATTGGTATTATTAAGGTTTCCGGATTAAAAATTACAGATTCCTATCAATCATTTGTCAATCCTCAGCGGGAAGTGCCATATTATATTACTCAGCTTACCGGAATAACTCAGGACGATGTTTATGATGCTCCCTTCTTTGAAGATATAGCAAATGATGTTGCGGATTTTATCTCAGGTCATATAATTGTAGGACATAACCTGTCATTTGATAAGAGTTTTTTAAGAAAAGAATTTGCTGCCTGCGGTAAAGATGTACTTTCAAATCATGACGTATGCACACTTAAATTAGCACGACGGTTATATCCCATGCTTAAAAGCAAATCCCTTGGGTCCGTCTGCCATCATTTGGGTGTAAATAATATGTCCGCTCACAGGGCATTGGGTGATGCCAAAGTAACAGCCCGGATTCTGATAAAAATGATCTCTGAGTTAAAAGAAAATTACGGCGTTCATTTCGCGGATGAACTTATCAAATTCCAGAAACTTGAAAAGAAAGATCTCAAAGTTAAAGTAAAGCAGTCACTTTCAGATGATCTGGCGGTTCTTCCGCACGCGCCGGGTATATATTATTTTCTTAACTCAAGAAATGAAATCATCTATATCGGTAAGGCAAAATCTTTACGCGACAGGGTTAAATCATATTTCTCTTCAGCAGCTCCCGCAAAAGCAAAGAAAATTATTAAGCAGGCATCCAGGTTAAAGATTCAAATAACTAATTCTGAACTTACAGCCTTGTTAAATGAAGCCGAGCTCATAAAAGTTATTAACCCCAGGCATAATACAATGCTTAAATCGTATGGCAATAAATATTTCCTGCGGGTTAACACATCTAAGGAATTCCCTTCAATTGAAATATCAAACTCATTCTGCTTTGATGGTAACGATTATTTCGGTCTTTTTATTTCAAGAAGAAAAGCAGTCGAGATACTGGAAATGATTTCAAAGACTTTTGCGATAAGGGAATGTAATGAAAAAGAGTTTGCTAAGAACCGAAGATGTTTTCTTGCTGATATTGAACGGTGCACCGCTCCTTGTATAAACAAGGATAAGCCGATTTATTTTGAGGAACTTGAAAAAATATACGAGTTTTTATATGGTAAGAACCAGTATGCGTTAAACCGGCTCCTTAATAAAATGAAAGAACATTCTGACAATCTGAAGTTCGAGAAAGCCGCTGAGATTAAACAGCTTATTGATCTTATTCTGGCTCAGACGCACAAAACTTCATTACTGGCTGAACCTGTAAACCTTGCGAACGTTTTATTCGAAGTGGATGGTGGATTCGGAAGGGATTACATTTTAATGCTTGAAGGAAAGATCTATGTAAAGAAACATGACTCCTCCAAAAAGGATAATTTTGATGAAGCCTTGGATGATTATTTTGGTCATACCATAAACCTTAAAATTATGCCTGATGATGAAGACCTTGAGAAAATGAAGATCACGCTCAACTGGTTAATTAAAAACCGCAGCTCATTAAAATCATACTACCTTAAAGAATATCCCACCAAAGAAGAGTTATATAAAAAGATTTCCCAGCATCCCGTACAATACGATACTTCAGAACAGTCATTCGACATTAAGAACTTTGTAAAGGACAAAATAGAGGATTATACAGGGGTTGAGAGTTACTAAATAAATTATAAATTATTTTGTTTAGACTGATATTAAAATAATTGCGAAATTCTATTATTTTTTCCCTTGACAATAAAATAGAATTTTGTTAAAGTCGCGGTTTAATAATGAATAGTCTATTTAAGAAGTGAATTAGTGAAGCGACAATAGTTGTTGCAATTAAGCTTTATTATGCTGTTTTTTATTGACTATTGCTTCCTGGCAATAGAAAATTGGGGAAAAATCAAATTCCACGTGGCTCTCACTTATCTCTCGGCTGACTCTCACGTGACAAGATGTAAGAGGATGTATAGGCTCACCCAAGACCCGGATATATACCTTCCAAGGCAAGTTCAGGCCTTGGTCAGTACCCGGGAGTGTACTTTACCTGAAGTTGGTAAAATAGGGATTTAATATTGGCAGATTATTATGATTAAATATTAAAGATCTTGATAGAAATGAATCATGTGAATTTAAGTAATTCAGTATTTCAACTTTTTCATATTTCATAATAATCGATCAATTATAATTTGACTATAAATAATATTAAAGAAAATAAATGTTAATATAAAGTGGCTGAGAAATGAGCCGATTGCTCCCCATGTGTTCTTTTTTACTGTCGGCTCGATTAACTATTACTTCAGCAGCAGTATTTCCATGAATAGCGAAATGCAATTTATTTTGATTGTGTGAGGGCTTTCGGTTCCATATATGTTTAGCTGAAAGTGATTGTAGTGCATTTCTATTTCTTCTTGCCCAACAATAATTCTTATTCTATCTTTGTACTATTCTAATATCAAAATATTCGGATTTAGTATTAAAAATGAAAATTAAAGAAGAAAACAGAGGCAAATTTATTTCTGCTCTGCAAAATATTAATCGTGCTCTAAAGAATGAATCTGAAGATTGTTGCGAAATGTGTGGTGGAATTAATGAAAAGGAATTACACGTAATTAATTTCATCGGTCGAAACAAGAATGTAAAAATGAGTGATATTGCTGATAATATTGATGCACCAATGAGTACCTTAACAAACATTGTAGATAAACTGATAGAGAAGAAATTCCTTTCAAGAGAACACTGCGGAGACGACCGCAGAGTTATCAATGTAATGCTTACCGACAATGGCAAAACTGCCTTCAAAACTGTAAGTTCAAAAAAGAAATTGGTTGCTGAAAAAGTGCTTTCTCAATTAAGCGAAAAAGAACAAGCAACCTTTATCAAACACATGAATATCCTGGCTTCTTCGTTAGGGCAGAAAATATAACATCAAAAAAATTTGCATAATTAGTACGATTATCGTAATATCCTACTATCGAAATAAAATAACGACCATATGTTGGTCATTTTTTTGTACTAGTAATATATAGAACATATAATTACTTCAATTAAGGACATAGAAAAATGAACGAAAGCATATTAATAACCGGAGCAAATATTGGCCTTGGCAAAGAGACTGCCCGCCAGTTAGCATTGAGAAAAGAAACAAAAAAAGTAATTCTTTTCTGCAGAAATCAAGCAAAAGCCGAGGCAGCAAAAAAAGACCTGGAGGAGCAAACGGGAAAAAAGATCTTTGAAATTATTATTGGAGATGTCTCGGATGCAAAGTCTGTAAGAAGAGCAGTAGAAAAAATAAAGGAACCTATTGATGCAATAATTTTAAATGCAGGTGGAATGGTTGGGAAAACGGCTGCGAAAATTACGCCTTCCGGTATGAATGGCTTAGCTGCTACGAATATTTTAGGTCATGTGATCTTAGTGGAGGAATTAATTAAACATGATAAGTTAAAAAAAGCAGTACTATATCCCAGTGCGGAAGCTGTACCGGGAGTAAAGATGCTCGGAATGAAACCGGTGGCAATGAAGACTTCCTCTGTAGATGAGTTTGCTGCTGTTCTTGATGGATCATATTTTGGTAATAAGCTCGATGCAGTGCAAGCATACGGATATGTCAAATATGCAGCAACCATGTGGATGTTATCAATGGCAAGGAAATATCCTGACATCAAATTTGTTGTTGTGAGTCCTGGGAACACAAAAGGAACTGAAGCACCAAATAATCTCCCCCCGGCAATGAAATTTATGTTGAAGTATTTTATGATGCCTGTTGTATTCCCATTGATAGGGGGAATGGTGCATAAGCTGGAAGTAGGAGCAAAACGCTTTGTAGATGGCGTTTCGGATGAGCAATATAAAAGCGGCATTTTTTATGCAAGTAAAGAGGGGAAGTTATCTGGGGACTTGGTTGACCAGAGTACTTTTTTCGCTGATTTGAAAAATAGTACATTTCAAGATAACGCCGATAGAGCAATTCATCGTTTTATAAAATAGGCCTGAAAATGCCTTATGTGATTCCACTGCTAACCGCGAGGGAACCTTATATGTCAAATAACTTTTGAGAAGGGATTTTGCAAATGCCTCCTTACTTTATTTTTTCTCTATAAGCAACCATCCCTCCTGTTACATTTTTGGCTCTGAACCCATGTTTACGTAATATTTTTGCGCCCTTATCTGACCGGACACCGGTTTTACATATCACTGCTATATCATCCTTCTTATATTTATCAAGTTCATGTATTCTTTTGCCCAGTTCATCAATCGGTATATGAACTACATCATCTATTTTGCCAAGCGGACCTACAAGTTCTTCATCTGTCCTTACATCAAGAATTATAAGCGATTTGTTGCTTTTCATTTGTTTGGACAATTCATTAACTGTCATGTTCTGAGCATTACCGGTACCACTTATAAGAATGAAAAGTAATATAACAACTGGGGTAAACATTATTTTTATTCGATTCATTATATGTTTTCCTTCTCTGTATTCAATTAGAAATAAAGGTATTAAAAATATCGTAATTACAAAATTCCCCACGATATATTATGAATTTCGGAAATCGCATATCACACAGTTAAAATTGGTTTTTATCAATAAGACAAATATTTTAATATATTATGAAGGATTTAAATTATGCAGAGTATTATTTATTTTTATAGTTTAAAGGAACAATTATGGGAATATTAAGCAAATATTTTACATGGCTCCAGAATAATGTACCGACCGGTGAGGTTGAGAAGTATCCTGAAACAAATCTGAATGGGGAAACTTCTGTTAAAGGGATCTATATAATTGGCGACCTCACCGGTATTCCTTTACTTAAACTAGCTGCTGAAAGCGGTAAAAAGATAATCGACTTTTTCGATAAGAATGAGGATTTCCTTAGATCCCGACAAAATAAAAAAGACTCTGAAATTTATGACTTAATCATTGTAGGAGCCGGACCCGCAGGTATTTCAGCCGGTATTGAAGCTTCAAAAAAGAATTATTCCTGCCTCATTCTGGAAGCTTCCAAAAAATTTAATACCATTATAAACTTTCCAAAAGCTAAACCAATTATTGCCACTCCTGATAATTATGTCCAAAAATCTGCGCTTATAATAAATAATGGTTATAAAGAATCCCTGCTCGATGAGCTTTATGAACAGCTTAATAATTTCAACCTCCCATTAATGGAAGGCTTAACTGTAAATAAAATCCAAAAAGAAAAAGATTATTTATCGGTTATTACTAATGAGAAAATATATAAATCCCTAAGAGTAATATTAGCAATTGGCAAAACCGGCAACTCACGAATGTTAAATGTTCCCGGTGAAGATATACCAAAAGTATTTAACAGACTTATTGATCCCGATGAAGCACACTCGCAGGATGTTTTAATTGTAGGCGGAGGCGATTCGGCTTTGGAGACAGCAATTGCTGTTACTCCCTCTGCTAAGAGTGTATCTATTTCATACAGAAAACAGTCGTTCGCTAGACCGAAAGAAAAGAATGCTGAAAATCTTGATGCGCTTGTTAATGAAGGGAAAATCAAACTTTTCATGGAATCAACCGTTAGGGAAATTAAAGAGAATTCAGTTTTACTGCTGACAAAAGAAGGTGAAAAGGAAATCCCTAATACAATGGTCTATTCAATGATCGGTAAGGAACTTCCTACTGCGTTTTTTAAGCGGAGCGGTATTAAAATGGAAGGTGAGAAATCCCTTACCGTTAAACTGCAGTTTGCTCTTTTAGTTTTGGTTGCCGGTGTCATCTATTTTGGAAAAAGCAGCGAGTTATTATATGCACAGTTGTTAGGCAAATTAAATTCATGGGGGGATGTTTTTACAAACATTCTTACAACTTCTTTTTGGGCAAAGTTTGTGCTCATGCCTGTTAGTATAATAAAATTGTTGTTCTCCCCGGAGATAAGAATCTGGAATGTTGGGGATTATATAAATGCTTTCCTTGCCTTTTTTTCCTTGCTCGGAGTAATTGTACTCGGTGCCTATTTATTGTTTAAGTTTTTCAAAGATAATGGTTCTGAATTAAAATTTGATTGGCGCACATTTAAGTATTTTTATTTTATTACCCTGGCAGCGTTCTTTGCTGTTGTCTTTTTCGGAGAAAGATATTTCGGAGTATTGGTTTTAGGGAAACCACAGTCGTTCTGGTATACAGGATTATATTCAATTACAATTTTAATATTTGGTCTTAGAAGAATAAAAATGAAACCAACCAAATATATTAAACTTCAAACGTGGTCATTAATTACAATACAGGCGCTTCCATTGTTCATTTTTCCTGAAATTATTTTCCCTTATCTCGGCAATTCCGGGGCGTTTGGATCTCAGAATGGTTTTATTCTTTCGCAGGTCTTCCCGGGAGGAAGTTATTGGAGATCGTATGGCTTTATTTTAGCCTGGCCGTTATTTATAAGCAACTTCTATAATTCAAGTGTTACTACTTTCTGGCTGGTCTTTGGTTTCGTGCAGACTTTTGTGTTCATCCCCTATATTGTTTACCGGTGGGGAAAAGGAGCCTACTGTGGATGGATTTGCTCCTGCGGCGCGCTTGCAGAAACATTGGGAGATGACTACAGAACTCTTGCCCCGCATGGACCAAAGGCAAAGAAAATGGAAAATATCGGTCAATGGGTGCTGGTTGCTGCTTTTATTGTCACAGGATTGAAATTATTAAGCGTTTTATATGATTTCAATATTCCAATAATAAATGAAAAAGTTTCTTACTCGGCAGATTTTCTTAATATTATTTATCATTTTTCTATCGATATTATTTTTGCCGGCGTCCTGGGAGTAGGTGTCTATTTCTTTTTAAGTGGAAGAGTCTGGTGCCGGTTTGGCTGCCCCCTTGCAGCATGGATGCATATCGTCAGCCGGTTTTCACGCTACAGAATATTTGCTGATAAAAAGAAATGTATTTCATGCAATATCTGTACTAAAGTCTGCCATATGGGAATTGATGTTATGAGTTATGCAAATAAAGGGATTCCGATGAATGATGTAGAGTGTGTAAGATGTTCAGCTTGCGTTGTTAATTGTCCAACTGAGGTTTTGTCTTTCGGAAGTCTTTCCAAAAGCGACCTTAAAAATGAGATGTATAAAAAAGTAAAGATTCCTGTACTTAATTCATCAGATTGGCGAAGCGGTCTATGAGCAAATCATCCTTGATAGTATTTCTACGATATCCCGAAAAAGGAAAAGTAAAAACCAGACTTGCCGAAACAACTTCAAAGGAGTTTGCTCTTCATTGGTATAAAACGTGCGTTGATAAAATAATAAACGAGTTAAATAAGATTTCAAATATTGATATTTATATATTTTATTCCGATATCGCTGAAAGAGATAAGGTTATTAAATGGCTTGGCGATAAGTTTATTTATTCTCATCAGGATGGAAAAGATCTGGGCACACGGATGCATAATGCTTTCTTTAAGGTGCTTGCGAATAATTCCGGGAAAGTGATCATTATTGGAACAGATATTCCCGACTTAAATCAAAATATTATCACCGATGCATTTGTGCGGCTGGATAATAATGATATAGTCCTTGGACCTTCAATTGATGGAGGTTATTATCTTTTGGGAATGAAAAAACTGCATAATTCTTTATTCGATAAAATTAAATTCAGCACGCCTACTGTACTATCGGAAACAATTTCTAAAATAGATAAATTAGGGTTAACGTTTTCACTGCTTCCTGAACTGCAGGATATTGATATTGAAGACGATTTGATCAAATGGCAAAACAAAGTTAATTGAATAAAAGGATCTTTAATTCAATGCACGACTTTAGGAATATAATACGGGAATATGAATTAGAACTCCCCTCCCTTTCTATTGAAACTCTCCAGATGAATATTACATTAAAGTGCAACCAGGCTTGTTACCACTGCCATGTCAGCTCATCCCCCAAAAGAACGGAAATGATGGATAAGGCTACCATTGATCAATGCCTGGAAATTCTTAGCAGCCATCCACAGATTAAAAATGTTGATATAACCGGCGGTGCACCTGAGTTGAATCCTCATTTTGATTACCTTGTCATTGAAGCCGGGAAATTAAATAAACATATTATCGTAAGACATAATCTTACTGTTACTCTTGACGGCGATCCGACTACACATCAATCCAAATTATATCTGCCTGAATTTTTCGCCAAATATGGTGTTGATGTAATTTGTTCACTCCCCTGTTACCTGGAATCCAATGTAGAATTGCAGAGAGGACCAGGTGTATTTCAAAAAAGTATAAACTCAATGCTGATGTTGAATGAAGTCGGTTACGGTATTGAAAACAGCGGTCTGTTGCTAAACCTGGTTCATAATCCTGTCGGAGCTTTTCTTCCATCATGCCAGAAATCTTTGGAAAAAGATTACAAAGAACATTTATGGAATAATTACAAGGTTAAGTTTAATAATCTCTATACTATTACGAACATGCCAATTCACAGGTTCCGGGAGCAATTGGAAAGAGGTGGAAATTATGATTCATATATGGAGAAACTGGTAAACGCATTCAACCCTGTTGCTGCGGTTGGCGTGATGTGCAGATCAATGCTAAGTGTTTCTTATGACGGAAGAATATTCGATTGTGATTTTAACCAGATGCTTAATAAGCAGGTTACTACTGATAAGCCGGCAACTGTTTTCAATTTCGATTATAATAAATTAGTTAATCTTGATATTATCTTTGATTCACATTGCTTCGGATGTACTGCCGGTGCCGGAAGCAGCTGTACGGGTGCCATATCATAAATGCTTAATAAAAAGAAATTTGTTGTGATTATTCCTGCTTTAAATGAGGAGGATTCAATTGCCAGCGTATTAAATGATATTCCCGGTTTTGTGGATGAAATTGTTGTAGTAAATAACGGATCCCGCGACAGGACTGTTGAAATAGCTTCAGATGCCGGAGCAACAGTTCTTACCGAAAATGAAAAAGGTTATGGGGCTGCTTGTCTAAAAGGAATTGATTATATAAAAAATAAAAATTATGATGTAGTGGTTTTTCTTGATGGAGATTTTAGTGATCACCCGTGTGAAATGGAAACGATTATAAACCCGATAATAAAAGAAGATTATGATCTTGTTATTGGATCCCGCTTGCTCGGACACAAAGAAAAAGGTGCAATGCTGCCTCAGGCAATTTTTGGAAATTGGCTCTCTTGTTTTCTAATAAAAATATTTTGGGGATATCAGTATACAGATCTGGGTCCTTTCCGTGCTATATCATGTTCCGCCTTGCAGGGTCTGGATATGAAAGACCGCAATTTCGGGTGGACTATTGAAATGCAGATTAAGGCAGCCAAACAGAAACTCCGGGTTATCGAAGTTCCTGTTAGCTATCGAAAGAGAATCGGTATTTCAAAAGTTACCGGAACAATCAGCGGAACTATTAAAGCCTCTATAAAAATTCTATGGTTAATATTTATCAGTCTTTTTAAATCATTTAAATAACCACGCATAATTTCCATACCCGTCTTTTTGCAGCTCTTCTTTATAACTTTTTAAGAATCAGGTGAATTATGTGTGATATTACAAATAAAGAATATAATTTCCTGTAAATTTTAGTATTTTAGATTCATGCAAAAACGATTAACTGAATCAACAGTACTTTTTATAAGCATAATTAAATGGGTGGTTCTGGCGACTATTGCCGGAGCAGTTGTTGGTATAGCTACTACAATTTTCCTTAAACTTCTTACGCTAGCTACAGACCTCAGTCATCAGTGGTCGTATTGGTTCTGGCTGCTTCCGGTAGCTTTGTTTTTAAGTACCGTAATAGTTAAGTATTTAGCACCTGAGGCTAAAGGTCATGGGACTGAAAAAGTAATTGAGGCAATTCATAAGCGGGCTGGAAAAATTCCGATTATTGTAGTACCTGTAAAACTTCTTGCCACTATAATTACTCTCGCTTTTGGGGGGTCTGCAGGCAAAGAAGGTCCTTGTGCCCAAATAGGTGCAGGTATAACTTCACTTTTTGGTGATCTGCTTAGATTCGATGAACATGACCGAAAAAAATTAGTCATCTGCGGAATTAGTGCAGGTTTCGCTGCTGTTTTCGGAACTCCGATTGCTGGTTCAATCTTTGGCGTTGAAGTTCTTTTTGTTGGAGCAATTCTTTATGATGTGCTCTTACCATCATTTATTGCGGGTATTACCGCTTATCAGGTTTCAACATCATTTGGTATTACGTATTTTCACCATCCGGTAAGTCTGGTACCCGTTTTTTCTGAAGGCTTTCTAATAAAGGTAATGATTGCAGGAGTATTTTTCGGTTTATGCTCTATTATACTTATAGAAATGCTAAAGTTGATGGAAAAAGGATCTGACCGGATTAAAATCTGGGCACCGCTTAAAGGATTGATTGGTGGATTTATTCTGGTAGGCTTGTCATATATTTTCTCTGTAAGGTATTTAGGATTAGGTTTGGAAACAGTTGAAGCAACTCTTAAAGGTCAGCAGACTGAATGGTATGCTTTCCTCATAAAACCATTATTTACAAGTATTACTTTAAGCTTTGGAGGAAGTGGAGGAATAGTAACGCCAATCTTCTTCACGGGAACAGCTGCAGGTTCATTTTTCGCACAAGTTACAGGATTGAATGTTGCCACATTTGCCGCAATTGGAATGGTAGCTGTCCTGGCTGGTTCCGCCAATACTCCCATTGCAGCAAGTATAATGTCTGTTGAGCTTTTTGGTCCTTCTGTTGCACCTTATGCTACAGTTGCTTGTGTAATTAGCTTTCTAATGACAGGACATCGCAGTGTATACCCTTCACAAGTATTATCTATTTCAAAATCTCCATCACTCCAGGTTGAATTGGGTAAAGAACTGGAAGCTGTTCAAACAACTTATCTGCCTAAAAATGCTGGAATGATAAGCCGTATCCTAAAATTCATAAAAAGAATAGAGGATCTTGTAAACAAAATTCAGATTGATGTTGCTACACGCAGAAAAAACCATCAAAATACTACTCAAAAAACAAAGCGTAAACCGGATTAGTTAACTTCCCAGGTGTTGCCGCTGAATAATACTTTCTCGAGATCTCCTTTACCCTTCATCGCTGTTACGGCTTCTACCTGATTCTGCATTTCACCGTCAAGCGTTGGTCTGGATATCTGTCTGAATATTCCCATTGGTGTCGGGAATCCCGGATGATCAGTTAAATGTGCAAGTATCGTGGCTCTGGCTGCACTCTTGTCAAATTCATTATGCACCAAAACATCATTAATACTGTTGCTGCCTTCGTTTATATTAATAATTGTTGGATTTGCATTCTCAACTTTTATTCCCTTATCCCTGTTCTTTCCAAAGATAAGCGGTTTATCATGTTCAATGTAAAGCAGCATATCATCCCTGGTTGCTTTATCAGATATGGCATCAAATACTCCGTCATTAAATATAACGCAGTTCTGAAGTATTTCAATCAGCGCCAGACCCTTATGCTCAGCCGCTCTTTTGATCATCTGCTGCATATGTTTCGGATCTCTGTCCATTGTCCTTGCTACAAATGTTGCTTCTGACCCAAGTGCTAACGATACAGGATTGAAAGGGAAATCAATACTTCCATAAGGTGAGGTCTTGGTTTTCATGCCTTTATCAGAAGTTGGTGAATACTGTCCTTTGGTTAATCCGTAAATTTTATTATTGAACAGAAGAACTTTAAGATCAATATTTTTTCTGCATGCGTGAATAAAATGATTCCCGCCGATGCTGAGAAGATCACCATCTCCGGTAGCTACCCAGACAGAAAGTTCCGGATTGGCTGCTTTAACTCCGGTGGCAATTGCAGGCGCACGTCCGTGAATTGTATGGAATCCGTATGTGTCCATATAATATGGAAACCGTGAAGAGCATCCGATACCGGATACCCAGACAATATTTTCTTTTTTAATGTTTACAAGATCAGGGAAAGTCCTTTGCACCTGCGCCAATATTGAATAATCACCGCAGCCGGGGCACCATCTTACATCCTGATCTGCTGCAAAATCTTTTGCTGTTAGCTTTACTTCTTTAACTTCATTGTTGTCAGCCATTATATCTTTCCTCCTAAAATATCAATGATCTTTTCTTCTATATCCCCCGACCTGAGTGGTAATCCTCTCACAAGATTGAACTGTATTACCGGAATAAGGAATTCTGCTCTGATCACTTTTGAAAGCTGACCAAGATTAATTTCAGGTATAAGTACATGCTTAAAACTTCTTAATACTTTTTCAGTATTAACGGGCATAGGATTTAAGTATTTCAGATGTGCCTGCGAAACTTTAAGCCCTGCATTCCTGCAGCGGAGAACTGCTTCTGTAATTGAACCATACGTACCTCCCCATCCGAGAACAAGCAGATCACCTTCCTGTTCTCCTGTAACTTCAAGCTCCGGAATATCTAAAGCTATGTTTTTTATTTTCTGATCTCTTATTCTAATCATCAAATCATGATTATCCGGATCATAACTAACCGAGCCGGAAATATTGGCTTTTTCCAATCCGCCGATTCTGTGTTCCAATCCCGGAGTACCGGGTTTTGCCCATGGTCTTGATAGAACATCATCCCTTAAATAAGGTTTAAATGTGTTTTTATCTGTCCAGAATTTAACAGGAATATTTGGAAGCTCATCAGCATGAGGAATTTTCCATGGTTCGGATCCGTTCGCAAGATATCCGTCAGTTAACAGAATTACGGGACACATAAATTTTAACGCAATACGGAATGCTTCCATTGCCATATAAAAACAATCACTGGGAGTCGAGGAAGCAATCACTGCAACCGGTGCCTCTCCATTTCTTCCGTATAACGCCTGTAACAGGTCCGCCTGCTCGGTTTTTGTCGGTAAGCCGGTACTTGGACCGCCTCTCTGAACATTTATAATAACTAGCGGGAGTTCAGTCATAAGAGCAAGTCCAATTGCTTCACTCTTAAGCGCAAGTCCTGGTCCGCTTGTAGTCGTCAAAGCAAGACTGCCTGCAAATGCAGCGCCTATCGCTGAAGTAATACCTGCAATTTCATCTTCTGCCTGTAAGGTTTTAACACCAAAATTCTTGTAGTTGCTTAAGTATTGTAGGATTTCAGTCGCGGGAGTAATAGGATAGGAACCAAGAAAAAGAGGAAGTCCGCTTTTTACTGATGCTGCAAGACATCCAAGCGCTGTTGCTTCATTTCCGGAAATACTTCTGTAGGTCCCTTTTGGCAGTTGAGCTGCTTCTACATGATATCGGGTTGTGAATAGTTCTGTGTTTTCTCCAAAATTGTAACCGGCTAAAAGCGCTTTATTATTAGCATCAATATATTCGGGTTTATTTTTGAATTTGTTTTTTATCCATTCAACTGTTTGATCAACTGGTCTGTTAAAAAGCCAGTACATTAGACCCAAGGCGTAAAAATTCTTGCATCTGGAAATATCTTTCAGAGAAAGTTTGGTGTCGGCTAAAGCTTTAATAGTCATGGAAGTTATAGGAACCGGGTAAACTTCAAAACCATCCAATGAACCATCTTCAAGAGGGTTGGTTTCATACTTTGCAAGTTTAAGGTTTTTTGCGTCAAAGGCATCTGTATTAGCTATAATTATTCCCCCCTTCTTTAATTCAGGAAGATTTTTCTTAATAGCCGCTGGGTTCATTGCAACAAGGACATCGGCAATATCTCCGGGTGTGTGAACATCCATGCTTCCGAAATGAAGTTGAAATCCGCTAACCCCGTATATTGTTCCCAGGGGTGCTCTTATTTCAGCAGGATAATCCGGCAAAGTACTTAAATCATTCCCCAAAACAGCCGTAGTATCACTGAATTGACTGCCTGTAAGCTGCATTCCATCTCCTGAATCTCCAGCAAACCGCACTGTGACTTCATCAAGATTTTGAAACTCTTTTTCTTTGATCATATTGCTTAATTTCCTATATACTTTAGATAAGATATCAATTTACCACAATCATGCCATTTACTTATTAAGATTTTAGAGCTTTATTCTTTATTTATTAAGCCCATATTTTAATATAAACTTTGAAAAGGAGAGAAATTCAACACATGATTCTCATTTATGGAAATAAGATTGCTATTATTCGGGATTTTGGGAAAAAGGGTCTTGATTAAGCTGAATTTATAGCTTTACTAAAACATTGTCTATAAGGCGGGTATTACCAACTTTTGCAGCTATTAGAATATAATAACTACTTCCTTCGCGAAGTATATCAATTTCTTTGAATGTATCGGCATTCACTATCCTCAGGTAATTCATATGGATTGTCCTTTCATTTATGAAAATATTATTTACCTTTTTTATAATGTTTTTCACATTATGTTCACCTGATTTGATAATCTCCTTTGCCTCAATTAACGATTTGTTTATAATAAGGGCTTTTTCTCTTTCAGATGGAGAAAGAAAAATATTTCTGGAGCTTCTGGCAAGCCCGTCTTCTTCGCGCATTATCGGACAGGTAATTATTTCTATTTCATATTTTAAATCATCTACCATTTGCCTGATAACTGCCGTTTGCTGCGCATCCTTCTGACCGAAGAAAGCAAAATCAGGTTTAATGCAATTAAATAAAATTGCGACAACTGTTGTTACACCCCTGTAATGTGTAGGACGAAATTCGCCTTCTAATATTTTAGTAATTTCAGTTACTTCAACAAATGTCTGGTGATTAACTGAATAAATTTCTTCAACTGGCGGATAAAAAAGGAAATCCACTCCTTCTTCAATCAGTAATTGAGTGTCTTTTTCTATGTTGCGTGGATATTTATTAAAATCTTCGTTTGGAGCAAACTGTGTAGGATTTACAAAAATAGAAACAACAGTTATGTCAGCTTTCTTTTTAGATTCCTGAATTAATGACGTATGCCCCTGATGAAGAAATCCCATTGTGGGAACCAGCCCGATCGTTTTCCCTTCGGATTTGATTTTTTTAACTATTGACTGGATTTCTTTTACAGAATAAATAGTTTTGATTTAAACCTCAGGTTACTAAAGTTATAAGATTATAAATTGTCGGTTTAAGGTCCTTACGGGGAGTAACTATATCAATAAAGCCATGCTCAAGAACAAATTCAGACCGCTGAAATCCTTCAGGCAGGTCTTTACCAATTGTCTGTTTAATTACTCTTGGTCCTGCAAATCCAATCAATGCCTGCGGTTCAGCAATATTAAAATCACCAAGCATAGCATAACTTGCAGTAGTGCCCCCTGTAGTCGGATCAGTCATTACAGAAATATAAGGAACTTTAGCTTCAGCCAGTCTTGCCAGTCGTGAACTGGTTTTTGCCATTTGCATTAGTGAGAAAGCACCTTCCATCATTCTTGCTCCACCGCTTGCCGAGATAATAACAAGAGGAATTCTATTCCTGTAACATCTATCAATAAGTCTGGATATTTTCTCCCCCACAACGGAACCCATGCTTCCGCCAATAAACTTAAAATCCATACACGCTAACCCGATTTCAATATTATTTAGTTTTCCGGTTCCTGTTCTTACAGCATCATATAAACCTAATTTTCTGAAAGCATCCTGTGTACGGGATGTATATTTTTTTGTATCCGTAAACTGTAGAGGATCAGC
This sequence comes from uncultured Ignavibacteriales bacterium, assembly GCA_963786395.1. Classification (GTDB taxonomy): domain Bacteria; phylum Bacteroidota; class Ignavibacteria; order Ignavibacteriales; family Ignavibacteriaceae; genus Fen-1301. The sequence continues at coordinate 72,722 of CAWAZD010000021.1, forward strand.
AGACCGCATCTTTCTGTCCATTTCACGGAATGTTCCTTTATCCAGTATAATATCAATGTATTCCTGACTGCCAATCCTAAAATGGTAGCCGCATTTAAGACATGTCCAAAGATTCTGTTCTAATTGTTTTTTATGTATTATCTCACCGCAGCTTTCACACTTTTCCCATAAGCCATCAGGCAATTCCTTTTTCTGCGTATCGGGAGAAATATTTTCTTTGGATCTGTTAAACCAGGACATTATTCTTTCTCGTTTTTTACATCAGCAAATATTATTAACACTTTGTTCGGTTCTTCAGGATCATTAGACTGGATAGTGACGTTCCTGTTCAATTTCCCTTCCTTGCCCTTTGAATCAAATTCAACCCGGAGTGTCCCTTCCTGACCCGATTCAAGTTTTTTACTGCTAACCACTGCAGCTGTACAACCGCAGGAGGTTTTAATATCTTTAATCTCAAGTAATGATTTACCGGAATTCTTAAATTTAAATGTATAGTCAACAACCTGACCTGCAACCAGAACACCAAAATCGTGTTCGGTTTCAGGGAAATAGAGTTTTGGTGCTATTTGTCATTTCATTTACATTTGACATATCCAAAACATTCCCTATAAACTTGAATTTTAACTCCGGGTTTGAGGGATCATTTGTTTTAACATACACGTATTTCTCTTGTTTTCCCACCTTACCTGTGGAATTAAATTCTACTTTAATATTTGTTGACTCACCGGGTGCTAAAGAGTTTTTATCCGGCTTGGCTGCCGTGCACCCGCAGGATGCATGTACATCAAATATTTTCAGAGAATCACCGCCATTATTCACCAGTATAAAATTATGTGTGGCTAATTTGCCCTGCTCTATATTTCCGAAATCATAATCCATCTGCTGTGAAGATGCCTTTGGCCCTACGACCTGAGCACAAGCCATATAAGTTAAACTAGTAAGTAGTATAATTAAATTCCTGATCATTTCTTTGATTCCTTTACAATAAAGTTTTTAAAGTAATTAGGTTCTGTATAATCAAAATCGTTTGTTATAAATTGAGTCCCTTTTGATCTGCACCATTCCGCAACAAACAAAGGACGTGGAGTGGAATATACATCATCCTTTTTTACCGCGTTGCCGAAAACAAGGCATCCTTTTGCTTTTTCAGGTAACTCAGAAAGCTTTATAATCTGCAAATTCTCAGCAAATATATAGCAATTAGATTTAATATAAAACCTGCTATAATACACTTCATCCACATTAACTTTGTTGGCTATAACAAATTCCGTTCCTTCGGGCAAAGCCCCCGCCAATTGAATCGCAATAGCCTCAAAAGTAGGCACCGGACAGATAGGAATTGATGATCCCATAGCAAGACCTTTGGCAGCCGACATCCCGATTCGCAATCCTGTAAACGATCCCGGTCCTGATGAAACCGCGATGCATTCCAGATCATCTAATCTTACTTCTGCAATTGACAGTGTTTTATCTACTATATCAAATATTTTCTCTGAATGTGAGTTCTTTAAATTTATAACAGTTTCAAAATATTTGGACATATCAAAAAACACAGCTGCGCCGCATAGGTTTTGAGATGTATCTATAGCAAGTATTGGTTTATTACTCATATTTTATAAACGAAAATTCTCTGTTAAAATCACTATCCAGAGTAATCTGAATTTCAGTTCTTTTCTTCGGAAGTACAGCCGGGTAAAGTTCACCCCATTCAATAAATTTGACTGCTTCATCATCCTTCATATATTCATCAAAACCAATATCGTAAATTTCCCGGACCTGCTCAATACGATAAAAATCAAAATGATAGAATTTCTGATCTCCATAATATTCATTTACCAATGCAAATGTCGGGCTGCTGACACCGTCCACATTAAATACCCTCAGCAATTTCTTAATAAAAAAAGTCTTCCCTGATCCAAGATTTCCATTAAGAATGATAACATCCGCAGGACTTATAGTTTTTGAAAACTCAACTGCAAGTTCTTCCGTTTCATCCTCGGTAACCACTTTATGGACAGAAGGAAAGACCAATCTATTTTGGCTCCATAGTTATTACAGGAATAATCATTTCTTCCATCGAAATGCCGCCATGCTGGAATGTATCTTTATAATGTGTCAGATATTTGTGGTAATCTGTGGGATATACAAAATAATAATCTTCCTTGGCAATGATAAAGTTCTTAGTTAAACCAAGGTCAGGAAGTTTATAATCAAGTGGATTCCTCATAAATAAAGCATTTTTTTCATCAACTTTAAGATTGCGCCCAAATTTAAATCTAAGATTAGTGGAAGCTTCACGGTCACCAAGAACTTTAGCCCCCCGTAAACATCTTATACTACCATGATCAGTTGTTATAATAATTTTAACATTGTCCATTTTTGAAATAGTCTTGAATGTTGAGAACAAAGAAGAATGCGTAAACCAGCTATTGGACAAAGATCTGTAGGCTGCTTCATCAGGTGCTATTTCCTTTAAAATATCAGAATCAGACCTTCCATGCGCAATCATATCAAGGAAATTGATGACAACTGCAGTTAGATGATTCCCCTTATAAGAATGAATATTTTGTTCAAAATTCCTGCCTACATCAGGATCAATTATTTTAATATACTTAAGTTCATTCTTAAGTTTTATTCTTTTCCTGTCAAGAAGCCCCTGAAGCAATTCTTTCTCATATTTATTCATGCTCTTTTCATCATCATGTTCTTCATTCTGCCAGTACTGTTTATAGTTCTTTTCAATCTCTGATGGAAATAGTCCCGCAAAAAGAGCGTTCCTTGCATATGGAGTTGCTGTCGGAAGTATTGAGAAATAATAATCTTTTTCTATTTTGTAATAATCAGAAAGATGTTTTTCCATCATCAACCATTGGTCAAGTCTTAGACAATCAATTACAAAATAAAATACAGAGGCATCTTCTTTCTGAACAGCAGGAAGAACATATTTAGCTGTAATTTCAGGAATCAAAACCGGCGTGTCAAAGTCTCCCAATGAATTTATCCATTTTTTATAATTACGTTCTACAAATTTGGAGAATTCTTTATTTGCTTCTTTTTTCTGATCATTAAGGGTTTGCCTTAAACCTATATCAGGATGTGTATCAAGTTGGATGTCCCAATTTACTAGTCTGCAATAAATTTCTATCCATTCTGCAAAATCCATTTCACTAAGAAGAGAACGCGAAATTTCATTAAAGTCCTGAAGGTAATCCTTAGCAACATATTCACCGGATATCTTCTTCCCTTCAAGAATCTTTTTACAGACTAATAAAACCTGGCTTGGATTAATGGGCTTTGTTAAATAATCACTTATTTTACCTCCAATTGCTTCCTCCATCAGAGATTCTTCTTCGCTTTTTGTTACCATAACTATAGGTAGGTTTGGATAAAGTTCTTTAATAACAGCAAGAGTCTCAAGCCCACCCATCCCAGGCATATTTTCATCAAGAAAAATAAGATCAAAATCATTATCCTTAACAGATGAAATGGCGTCTTCTCCATTTGTTACTGTATCAACCTCGTATCCTTTCTCAGAAAGAAAGATAATATGTGAGCGTAATAATTCTATTTCATCGTCTATCCACAAAATCTTTTTTGCTTTCATAACAACTTATCCCTTATAATAAACTAAGTGAAATAATTACTCAAGCCTAAATCAAATGGAAAGCTATTTAAGCGTGAATCAATTATTGAATTGAAATATGTACGTCCAGACCGGCTTCGTTTGTTGTAGTCGGTGGAATTCTTGAAGGTCCGTCAGGCTGCACCGATGTACGGGTATAAAAAACAGATAATGTAACCTTTGAACTAATAGTATATTTAACTCTGGGTTCAAGAGATGTGCGCGTTGTTCCATCTTGTGGAGTACCACCATCTACGTAATTCGACATATCATAATTCACACTGGTATTTTTCGAATTCGTATATGAAAAACTGAATTCAATATCATTTTTCAAAGATAATCCGAATAGCGGAAGTTCGAATCCGGACTTCGAGAATCCAGCAGTTATACCTATTTCACTTGAATATGTTTCAATTATCGATTTTGATGTGATTCCTAAATCATAATTGGTTTTAGTTGAATATTTCATGCTGCTTATAAGGTTACCCCCCCAAAGCTCCGCAAAAGTAAAATTAAACCCTACCAAAGGAGCAAAACCATATTCAACCCTCTGTGTCTGAACTTGCTTTGTCCCATCAGGCGTAAGCTGCCATCCTTCAGTATAATTTGCTACATAAGCATGTTCCACTGACACTCTCTTGGCAAATGATTTGAATACAATAAACTTCTCTAAACCATCCCAGGTAACTCTCCAGTTTGGTCTTGGAACATATTGTGCAACTGTACTTAAAAACTTAAAGTTCGAAAAAATAGGAAGACTTTCAAAGCCGGTCTCAAAGGCATTAGATAATGCCAATGGATCATTTGATGTTCCATCATATTTTTCATGCACCCTTTTTATTCCACTCTTAAATACACTTAGGAATAAAACCGGAGGAAATGACAAATATGATCTTGACAGTGTTCCGGAAACATTGGGACTGCCATTAGGAGTTACATGTCCTAATGAATCAACAGTTAGCGTTGAGGTCTTGTTTAAAGACCATGCTACTTTCCAGGTAAGATCAATTTTAGCTCCTTCCCATAATGGACGCTGCGTCTTGAAATCAAAACTGTTTCTTTGAGAATAATTATCACTAAGTGTTAAACCAGTTGTACCCGGAGGCGGTATTGCCCTTCTCCCAACATCTCCGCTTAACCCAAATTGGAATAACCTTGAAGGACCATTCATATCATTTTGGCTAAAACCCCAAAAATTATAAAATCCTGTCCCGGTTCCAAATAAACCGGACTTTGAAATACTGTTATCATTTGAAAAATTAAATGAAAACTGGTCATAGTCGAAGAAAATTATTCTTGTCAAAGTCTTCATAAACAAATAAGCGTTTTTAAATGGAGATTTCTTAACCACAAGGGCTGTTGTATCGTTCGTCTTATTTGTTTCACCAATTGCGTTATTTATATTATTTAAAGTATCAGATGGAACCTGATTATTAGGAATTTTGTTAGAAACATTATTCTGATTATTTGGTTCATTCTGATGGTTTGAATTATTTAAATCATAATTTCTGAATTCTTCCTCAAAGTTTCTTTCCCTGCCTCTGTGGCTTAAAGAGATCTGGTTTTGACCTGCTAGTTTCTGGTTCTGTACAGTTTCCGGTACGTCTGTGAAAAGTCCCTGGGTTAATAATTTCCAACTTAGAGTTAAACCAAGACTTGATCTGCCTGTATTTCCAGCACTTCTACCGGCTGATCCCTGTGCGATGTTATACTGCCATTGATATCCTGCTGAATATCCGGCTTGTACTTTGAAATATTTCCCTATGTCTAAGAATGAAGGAAGTACCGGATTCGTTCTGATATCAATCGTTTGTTGATAACTATTATCTATTACCAAAGAATGCTCCGGCGAAAATATCTTTCCAGACCTGACTTTCTGATCTCTGCTCATTCAGACTGTTTGTTTCAAGATAAGCTAATGTAGAATTAATGACTACATTATAGTTGGTGCTTACATTAAGAAAACCACCTTCGCTCATTTTCCAGGCTATATTGAATCCACGCTGACCCGTAAAATCGCGGGAAATAGTCTGCTGAGGTTCGGATCCCGGTATATAATCTAAGGCCCGTGAAACATTAGTGTTTCTCATTCTTCTTAATGAAAACTGGGCACTAAATGACTGCGGAAGATAATAGAGCCTTAGTTTTTTATAGTCCGGAGCTAATGCAAAAAGAGTGTTTATCCCCGGTAAATCTCCGGGTGCAATATTATAATCAGGACTTAGATTTAACCCGTAACTCATGTTTGCATTCCACTGCCATGATTTATTCATCTCAATTGTCGGGCTGCGGCTGAATGCATTGTTGTAATTAAATCCGAATGCAAGATTATTAAAGGTATCTCTGATTAACCAGAAGTTTGTTGGGATTTTTATTTTAATATTTGATGCTGAATATGTATCTGAAATATTTACAGTTTGAGATTCCGTTATTACCTGGTCGGCTGATTTAGTCTTTGATAATTTCGCGGCTTCTGTAACTAATATATCCGTTCCCGGTAGATACAATGGTTTACCAATTGATTCAGTATGTGAATATTGAAGCCTTAAACTGCTTTCTGGTAAACTTAAAGGAATAAGTTTTAGCACATCTAAATCAGCAGATAAGCCCCAGTTCTTCGATGAACTTCTTGATCCAAACCTGTCTGATATTCGATGGAAATATGGGTTAGTCTCACTCATATTTACAGTTAATGTAAGAAGATCAGCAAGTTTTAAAGACGAACTAAAGCTATATGCCCATCCTGGAGATTGATCAGCTCCAATTACTCTTAATTCATTTACCCAAACTTCACCGGAAAGACCTCTTCTTAGTCTCGGTCTGTTTGGATCATCAGGATTAACAATTCCTACCAGAAGAAATTTAATGGAGGTTAATGTTGGATTTCCTTTTACATCGTAAAAATGTCCTGGTTTTCCGGCTACCGGTTGACTCGCAATATGAAACACAGAATCTTCTTTTTGCTTAAGAGCTGTAAGGTCTGAAAATTTAATGTCTATTTCACCCCATCCAGGTGTAATCGGCTGCCTGTATTCATAATAATTTGTTGTGTCTGTTCCAAATTGGAAGTAAACCTGTGCATTTACACCACCTGTTTTGTCAGCCAAATCGCCGTATGACGGAGTATTGTTTCCATGTATGAATAATTTCATTTCTGAATAATCAAATACATCAAGAGGTTTTACTCCGGGAATATATTTAACTACTTCTCTTTTTTGACCGGCAGGAAGATCACTAACAATCAAATTCATTGATTGTTCGTTCCTGAGAACTATTTCATTAGGATTACTTAGATCGCGCTCCTGAACAATTCCCGGCGGGCTGTAGTAATCCGGGTTATCTTCTATGTTTTTTACATCTATTTCCAAAGTAGTGTCAGTCGGTAGTACTTTTTGCCACTGGTTGCCCACCAGATTAAATTCAGCAAGCTGCAAATGCATCACAGGAAATTTGGGAACTTTACTTACTCCGGTAACAAACATCCTGATAGTTTCAACAGTAGTAAAACTAGGATTTCCAATACTATCCTTATAATCCTTTAACGGAATGCGGTATAAAAACCACCCCTTCCCTGCACTTGGCTTATTTTGAATATATTTATTATCAGCATTTGTATCCAGAGGTATTTCATACCGGAAAAACGAATTTACAGGATCAAGAGTTCCATTTCTGTTCAAATCTTCTGTGTCAGGGAATTTCCCTATATCAGTTAAAACTGCATTCCCTTCAGTACCGTTAATATTATAATAGTCGAACACAGTATGCGATGATGAATTAGAAAATGAGAAATCATCACCCGCAGGATCAGGTTTATTATTCCCATAAACAGTTCTTTCTTCATCGTCAAACATACCATCAATTCCAGTGTCCTCACCCTGGTCAATCAGACCATTATGATTTTTATCTTCCTCATCAAGTTTATTATTAGGAATTACATCTTCACTTATTCGTCCAAGATCTAAATATATTTTTGACCCGGGAGCACATTGATTCGCATTAGCCCAGAACTCTATATACTGCATGTTTTCATCAATCAGATTACTGGCTGTTGATGAAAGAGGTTTCATTATTCCACCCCAGCTTTTTGACGGAATTGTATAATCAGTGGGTTTTACTTTTTTCCCGTAACCTGCATAAGTGCCGGGTGTGTCTGGAATGTATACATAATCCAGAACAGTAACCTGTTCATCGGCTTTGGCTACTTTCTTTCTGGTACCCCATAAATCATAAACAGTTACAGCAGATGGCGATACTGTATACCAGAAACTTTTAGCCTTATAACTCATAATTGAGTCAGGATATAAATCTTCAGGAATACCCCTGAATTGAGGAAGATTCAATGGTGGACTAAGATCTTTCCATGAAGTATATGATACTCCGATAGATATCAATTTTTTTGTCGCCTCAAAGTCATCTATATATGCAATGCTTTTCCCTTGATCGGAAGGAATTGTACTTTTTATTGTATTAGGATCAGGTTTTATATACGCGTATTCACCTGATACTGAAAAAGATGACATTTCCTTTGTGGAAATTACCTTATCCAGTGCCTTTGTAATGAAGGGAAGATCGGTTCCGGTTGTAAAATCAACTCCATAAATTGTATTGTTCAGGGGTTCCTCCCCTATCCTTACCTTCTGAGATAATGTCTGCTGGTTTAGATTTAATATGGAGAATCCCAGCTTTGTTTTCTGAGAAAAATCAAATACACCCCGCAAACCAAGCAAAGTCTTTGAAGCAAGCTGGAACAGATCATTCTGTTCAAATGTAATTTTCAAATTAGCCCCGGGTACCAGTGCTGCATCATTTCTTATTGTAAGCTGACCGACATTATAATCAACTATATAATCTACTCCGGATGTAAGAGGTTGACCATTTAATAAAACTTTAACAGAATTTTCTACAATATTAAATCCGAGTTGATAAACAGATGACACATCTCCGGAATATTGCCCGGTTAAAAGCCATCTGTCTTTTGATGTAACTTGCTGTGCGAATGTTAAACTTGTATCGTAGATATCCTGAAAAGCAAAATCAGGCGGCAGACCTGCCGGAAGATTTCTTCCAAACGGCTGAAGTGTAGGGAAAATAATTTCACCTGTTGACTGCATAACGGTTATGGTCGGTCGCCAGTCAAATTTATTATCCGGTGTACGGTTGGTCTCTGATGCGTCATAAAGATCCAATCCGAATGCAGTCAGAAATCTGATACCATTAATATCAGTTGCATCAGGCTGTCCGCTTGACTGCCTTTTGATCTGAAAATCGAATCCTTCTGATTTAATATTCCTGCCACCGACAGGATAAATATTCTTCAACTGCAGTTTCCAGGCAGCAGTAAAATCAGGTTTAAGATATTTTGGTTTCACCAGCTTCAATACAATTGTTGAAGAATCCGATGTTGCCTGTTGGTTAAGGAGTTCACCATAATATACTGATTGAGTGGGATCCTGGTTCTGCCTGTATGCAACGGCAATAATATCTTCATCATTTACCTGGGTCATAAATGAAATAAAACCTGTTTCTTTGTGAAGAATATAATCAACATTTTCTGTCAACAATACAAACCTGCCTGTTTCACTTTTCCCGGGTGCCGGGTTTGATAAAAACCCGCGGGCAGTATCAGGATAGCGTTCAGTTGGTGAATGTAATGGAGGCAAGCTTATATAAGCATTGGCATTCCTCTCCTTAGCCCTGTTACCAATCGTTGTCTGTATTGACTTCCATACTTCAAGTTGGGTTACAACGTAAGCGTTATTTTGTTCAGAAATAGCTCTCCCGAAATATTTATTAAAAAGATTCAATCCTGGTGAAACTGTATCAGCATAAACTGAATCTATGAAATAATGATTTCTTGAATAATCATAAGCCTTAAGCTGGAATGTTTGTGAAGTAGATCCGCCCGAAACAGCTACTTCTTTTATCTCTCCCTTCTTCTGACTCGCTAAAGCGGTTAATGATAAAGGTCCTAATTTTAATTGAGCTTTAACTCCAAATAATGCCTCGCTGCCTCCAACTAAAGGCGAAGTTTCTAACGAAACATTTCCTCCTTCAATACTCTGGATAATTTCATCTTCGTAACCAGTGTACTTTATTTTAAGCTGGTTTTCATATTCAAAGGTTCTCTCTGTGTTCCAATCCGCACTTATATTAAGTTTGTCACCGATTGTTCCATTTACATTTATTTGTACCTGCTGTTTGAAATCCGGTTCATTTCTTGAATTACCAAGAGCTGATGCAGTTACACCTTCAGTAGTTTCGTTTCTCCATGCACCATGTATGTCAACTGCTCCGCCTATTTTTAAACTGATCTTGGGTTCGCCGAATATTGTTAAGACACCAACACTTGGAAGTGGTATTTCAAAATTTGTAATATCACTTATTAACTTTCCAAGATCCTTTTTTAAGTCCTTTAATTCATACTGATATGCCAGGTCTTGCCAGGTCTCCCTTTGATGGTTCTTCATCATTAATTCTATGTATTCTTCAATAGGTACTCTCAATAAAATTTTAGATGGCTGCCCGCCTCTTGTTTCACGTATTTCTACAAACTTACCTGTTGAGTCTATTTTTGTTGTTCTGGACTTTATATTATCCGAGGGTCTTACATAAAAGCTTGGAATTTTCTGCCGCTTTAACTGCACTACCGGTACATCTGTTCTTTTGTATTTGAAATTCTCCAGGCGCGCAGAAGAATCTAAAGCCCTGTAGTCAATTTTTACTGTGTCGCTTACAAACCCGGTATCTTTCCAGAGCGTGCTCCTCCGGTATATTTTTTCAATAAATGCTAATGAGTCATTTGATGTTACTCCTGCGCCGGGGAGTATTAATGATCTGGGTTCAATTTTATTACTGTCTGAAAAATTATAATACTTTTGAGCAGCTATTAAACTGCCGTTTAATATAAGATTCGGTTTAGTTTTACTTGTATCTGATTTAACCGTATCTGTTAGGCTGCGATTTGCATTTGAATTTGTATCTGCGGGAGCTGTAAGTAGAGGTATTGTTAATTGTTTTAAGGGACCTGTAGTTGCAAGATTTGTATTTACTTTTTGATCAACCGGATGCAGTGTTGCCTTATTATTGCTATTTTTAAGAGAATCGGCATTTAGTTTAAATAAAGCATCAACCCAGATATATTTGTTAACCTGAGATATGTAAGGAGATGAAAAACCAAAATTTAATAACAGCAAATATTACTACAGAATATAAACCTGTTACACAGATACTCTCCCGGACTAACTTTATATTTTTCAGTTTAATGAGGAAACCTGACTGTAAATTTTTATTTAATATTTCCTAAAAGTATAAAGCTATCTATACATCCTCCATAACTTGGTTTTTTCAACAAAAAAAATTACTCAAATTATCTAATAATAACAACATATGCACAAAAAAGAGCATGATATTCTGCTTAATCACCGGACAAAAATTAGCCCTGAAAATACCGTCAGATTATAAATATATTCAAAATGTTTAATCAACTTAGATACCGCTCTTAAAGAATTTTTATTTCTTACAGACCCTTAAATTATTGTCCCATAAAAAGTTAAATAAAAAAACATGAAATTGTCAAGTATAAATTTATACTCTTTGAATAATTTCCAATAAAAAAGCTGCCATTACTGGCAGCTTCTTCCGGGATTAACCTTAAACTATAACCTGAATTGTGTTATCTTTTATTTATTGGAATATAAGCACGTTGCGTTGAACCGACATATACTTGTCTTGGTCTGGATATCCGTATCCCGGGTGTTTCTTTCATTTCTTTCCACTGTGCCAGCCAGCCTGGAAGTCTTCCCAATGCAAACATAACTGTAAACATGTTTGTTGGTATTCCCATTGCCCTGTAAATAATGCCGCTATAAAAATCCACATTTGGATACAGTTTTTTCTCTACAAAATATGAATCCTTCAAAGCTATCTCTTCAAGGTTCTTGGCAATTTCAAGAAGCGGATCATTTACACCAAGAAGGTTCAATACTTTATCCGCGGATTTCTTTAGTATTTGTGCCCGCGGATCAAAATTCTTATATACCCTGTGCCCAAATCCCATAAGTTTGAAAGTTGAATCCTTGCTTTTTGCGAGGTTAATGTATTTCTTGTAGTCGCCGCCATCATTTCTAATGTGCTCAAGCATTTCTATTACTTCCTGGTTCGCTCCTCCGTGCAGCGGTCCCCATAAAGCACAAATTCCTGCGGAAATAGTGGCAAATAAATTTGCATTACTGCTCCCAACCATCCTTACTGTTGAAGTGCTGCAATTCTGTTCGTGATCTGCGTGCAGAATCAAAAAGAAGATCCAGTGCATCTTCAAGTACCTTTGGAACTTCATAGGTTTCAGATGGAACGGCAAACATCATGTGAAGCAAATCCGCTGAAAAACTTAAATCATTCCGGGGATAAATAAATGGCTGTCCTACTGATTTTTTATATGCGAATGCTGCAATGGTTTTTAATTTTGCCATTAACCTTACCATATTCAGATTATAACTATTAGGATTATAAAAATCAGGGTAAAAAGCAGATAATGAACTCACCATTGCGGATAAAATTCCCATAGGATGCGCAGAAGACGGAAACCCTTCAAAGAATTTTTTCATGTCTTCATGTATTAGCGTATGATGCGCCAGGTCATATTGGAAATTCTCAAGTTCCTGCTTTGATGGTAGGTGCCCATGAACTAAAAGATAACTTACTTCAACAAAATTTGAACTGGCTGCCAATTCTTCTATCGGATATCCCCTGTATCTGAGAATTCCTTTCTCCCCGTCAATAAATGTAATGGCACTATAGCACGATCCGGTATTTCCGTAACCACTGTCCATTGTTATCGCTCCGGTTTTATCACGAAGTTTTGTTATATCTATCCCTCTTTCTCCCTCAGTTCCTTCTACCATAGAAAGTTCAAGTTCCTGATTGTCTATGAGTAGCTTTGCTTTTTATTCTAAGGTCTTTGGTTCCATTATTAGCTTCCTTCCAAGTTTTGTGAAGAATATTTTTATTTAATAATTGTATTTATGTAGAATACTTCTACTTTAGATTTAGAATTATTTCTAATATTGGGAATAAACTAAACATTTATGATTAAAAGATCAACAACTAATTATGGTTTCAGATTTTGAATTTTACTAAAAGTATTGCAGTTTTAAGCCTGTATTTATTTTAATTAATTCAAATAAATGGAATCTTTCAAAGAAAATTACCTGTCTGTTAAATCCTGGAGAGTAATCCTTGCGCTCGTAGCCATCAATATCATAATCATACTGTTAAAGTCATTTAATTTAAATACTTATATTATATTAATTGGTTTTCGCTGTCACATTAGTTTTATTCTCCCCCTTATTTTAATATTCAATAAGAGTTTTCTTACCTATATTAAAAAAAGTTTCCTGAACCCTCAGTATAAAAAGACAATGGTTTTCCTGGTATTGATCCTTCTGCCTTTTCTGGTTGAATCAGGATATTTGTTTTTTACTCATAACATTGATCTTGCTGACCCCGATTATTTTTATGAATTTGGCGTCTCTTCTGTTGCTGATTATCCTGTTTACTTAATATGGAATTTCCCCCAAATAGTATTACTCTTTTTATTTCTGACTGCCGTTTCCTCTATTTCAAAGTATAAATTTATAACTGTGTTTTTGTCAATAATATTTTTGTTTGGCTCTGAACTTATCCCGATTAACCAATCCCCTATCCACCTATTCAGAATTGGGAATATTGTTATCCTGTTCTGCTATATTTTCTATTTTAATAAATTATTATAGTAATATTTATTGGTTCTGTATTTCTTTATTTACTATGCTATGGTTACCGTTACTGGCTTTCGGCACCTCTTCAAAAGCGATGGTAAATCTTTTATTCGCGTCTCAGTATAAATATTGGGATGGATTTTTCGAAGTGTCTAAAGTATTTGCCCCTTATAATCTTTTGGCATATTTTGCAGCCGCTCTGATATTGAGCATCACATTATTTGTATTCAGAAAAAGACCAGAAAAACTTAGTTGAAATTCTTCCATCGAGGAATGAACGAGAGATCAGCGAGAGATCAGCGAGAGATGAACGAGAAACCATCGGGAAATGATCGCGAATTGATCGGACAAGGATGAACGGTATAGATTAAACTTAAAGTAATATTTTTTAGACTCAAATCTCTCCTTTTTTCCCCATTATCCTAATCTTGTCTCGATGCATTCTCCAAAACCTAAGTATATTCTTTATATTGTCATCCCTGCGAAGAGTTTAGCCTGACTCGTCGGAGCGGAATCCATTCCTTATTTTCCATTCCTCCATCAATCCAATAATCCAATAATCCAACAATCCAATAATCCATCAATCCAACAATCCAATAATCCAATAATCCAACAATCCAACATCCAACAATCCATTATTGCTAATGACTACTTTCCCCTCGGTGGTCCTCTGTGGACTCCGTGCCGTTCTACCTGTTAAAATTTAACATCGGTACTGCCTTCCCGAGCCAGAACGAAAATACCGACCAGAATATCCAAATCCCGAATATTAAACCATAATACTTACCTGTGGTTTTAGATTTGAACATCTTCGCAAGTGCTAAACTTAAAATTGCCATGCCCCAGATAGTTATAATATCCAGTTTGGAAAGCAGGTAACCGGCTGTTGTGGCTTTATCTGAATTAATTAACGAAGCTAACACTTACATCACTTAATAACCTTCCAAACACGAAAGCCAGAATAGCTGCTATCACAACATCAATCATCCCGATATAAAGTGTCATTCCGTTTGCTACAAGGGCAGAAGCATAAGTACCTTCCCCCTTCAATGCAAACTTTACAAAAAGCAGATAAACTCCTGTAACTATAAAAAAGACAATTGGTAATAACCACTAAAATTCCCACAGTCGACAATATCTTTGCTAATGGACTGTTGAAGTAATCTTCCATTCTTGTCATTTGAGCATCAGCCTGCTCTTTTGTCATCTTCCCTTCTGCTACTGCCTGATTGATCCCTTTCTCTGAGGCTTCTATCTGCTTTTGTTTTATCTGGTATGCAATTTCCTGATTATTCATCATTACCAGATTTGAAACTATAACCAGAAGAATAAGCATAACTAAAGGAATCACCCAGTCAAGGGCTTTTGGAGGGAACCTTGCTATTCTCTCAAATGTTGCAGTTGGGCTTGTGAATAATCCAATGACCTTATCGGTGTGACCAAAATCTTCATCAACTAGTAACTCCTCTTCCCCTGCCTGATTAACTTCGTTCTCTTTATCAAAGCTGTCCATGTTGATTCCTTTTTATTTTTTGGAATTATAGTAAAAAAGTAATTATAGTTTAACACAAAGGCAAACTAATTCATATAAATATACTTTTGACATTTCTATAGAGTTATAACATAAATATATTCTTTTTTAATGTGCAAAGAGTTGCCGGGTTTAGTAAATTTAATGGTTAAATATTTCTGAATTTTTAGTGTCTATTAACATGAAAACAATAATTGAACCATTTAAGATAAAATCAGTTGAACCCATAAAATTTACTACCAGAGAAGAAAGAATTCAAATCCTGAAGAAAGCAGGGTACAATCCTTTCATGATTCATGCTGATGATGTTATTATTGACCTGCTCACTGACAGCGGAACCTCTGCCATGAGTTCCAAACAATGGGCCGGCATTATGGATGGTGACGAAGCCTACGCAGGCAGCAAAAGCTTCTATCGCTTTGAAGCCCAGGTAAAGAAAATTACCGGGATGAAATATATT
Organism: uncultured Ignavibacteriales bacterium; assembly: GCA_963786395.1. Classification (GTDB taxonomy): domain Bacteria; phylum Bacteroidota; class Ignavibacteria; order Ignavibacteriales; family Ignavibacteriaceae; genus Fen-1301. Next base: position 88,090 of record CAWAZD010000021.1, read on the forward strand.
ATCCCTACGCACCAGGGTAGAGCAGCAGAAAAAATACTTTTCACCATTACCGGCGGTAAAGGTAAGTTTATTCCAAATAACACCCACTTCGATACAACAAGAGCAAATATTGAGTTCTCCGGTGCTGAAGCAGTCGACCTTCTTAATGAAACCGGTAAACATCCTGAAATCCGTGCCGACTTTAAAGGAAATATGGATGTTCCTAAACTCATTGAATTTATTGAGAAAACAGGAGTTGAGAATATTCCCCTCTGCATGATCACTATTACAAATAATTCCGGCGGAGGACAGCCGGTTTCTATGCAGAATATCAGGGAAGTCAAAAAAGTCTGTACACAATTTGGAATCCCCCTTTTCATTGATGCCTGTAGGTTTGCCGAGAATGCTTACTTCATTAAGAAAAGAGAAAAAGGATATGACAAAAAATCAATCCTTGAAATCTGCCAGGAAATGTTCTCCTATGCTGACGGCGCTACTATGAGTGCTAAAAAAGATGCTCTTGTCAATATAGGCGGATTCCTTGCTCTCAATGATGATGCTCTTGCAATGAAATGCAGGAATATTCTGATTGTTACCGAAGGGTTCCCTACTTACGGCGGTCTCGCAGGAAGAGATCTTGAAGCTATTGCTCAGGGTCTTGAAGAAATTCTCGATGAAAGTTACCTGCATTATAGAATCAGAAGTGTTGAATATCTCGGGGAAAAACTTGTAGCCGCCGGTGTACCCATAATTGAACCACCAGGAGGGCATGCAATATACATTGATGCCAAACGGTTCCTTCCGCATATTCCACCTGAACAATTTCCGGGACAGGCAATTGTCAGTTCCTTGTATATTGAAGGCGGCATTCGTTCTGTTGAAATAGGTAGCGTTATGTTCGGCACTTATGATGAAAATGGAACACTGATTCCGCCGCCTATGGAACTTGTTAGGCTCGCTATCCCAAGACGCGTTTATACTCAAAGCCATATTGATTATGTCCTTGAAGTTATAATTGAAACATTTAATAAACGAAAATCCCTTCGTGGTTATAAAATTGTTTACGAAGCACCTATGCTTAGACACTTTACCGCAAGGTTTGAAGAATTGTAATGAACCTCTATCGCAATTATACATACTCAAATAAAAGACAGATCTGGAGAATAATTCCTGCAGGTCCGGATAAACTGGTTATTGAAGAAAGAGATCCTGAAACAAGAGAAGTCTTCTTCAGTTGTATAGATATGAATTCCGGTAAAATCATCCTTGAAAACCTTCAGTTCGATGAAAAGTTCTGGGTCGGGGTTGAAGAGGTATACAAGGATGTTATTTTCTTCCATAAATACCAGAAACCTGATTTACCCGGACATGCTGATATTATCGCCTATGATATAAATAAAAAAGAAGAACTTTGGCATTCTGATGAATACTTGTTCTCCCTCGTATATGATAATAAAATATATTGCTTCAGAAATTTTTATGAAAGTAAAAAATACTACCAGCTTGATTACTATACAGGGGAATTAATATCTGAGTTAAGTGATGATTTTAACCAGATTGGACACCTGAAAGATCTTAGAGAATCAGAAGTTTATAAAAATTATCGCTTCCCTGAAGTTTACAATCATTCCGGTAACGAGATTGATTCTATTATTGAAGGACTCAGGTCTGAATTATTAATAAGCGGTAAAATAGATTATTTTGTCACAAGGGATTTACTTTTGTTAAGTTACCATACCATTCTTAATGATGGTAAATTACAGAATAATTTCCGCGCACTTGATATTAAGTCAAAAATGGTTATTTTTGATGAAATCTTAAACAAAGAGATTACTAATTATATACCCGATTCCTTTTTTCTAATTAATGATTTAGTCTTCCTTTTAAAAGAAAAAGAAACTCTCTTTGTTTTTTTAATAAATGATTGAGTGAGGGATATATGCAAATTAGTGAGGAAGTAAAAGGAGTTCTGCTTCTTGCCGCAAGATCCGCAATTGATTCTCTGTTTGAGGAAAGTCATCCCCTTATAATTGATTATAACTGTTACCCGGTACTTCTGGAAAAAAATATGGGGGCTTTTGTTACGTTAACAGCTAATAATGAACTCCGTGGATGTATCGGTTATATTGATAGTATGGAACAAACTCTTATCGATACTGTCTGTAATGCCGCAAAACATGCCGCGTTAAATGACCCCCGCTTCTATCCTGTTACTAAAGTTGAACTCCCCGGAATAAATATTGAAATCTCCATATTATCACCTTTCACTTCCATAAATGATTATGAAGAAATTCAATTAGGAGTTCATGGACTGTTGCTGAAAGAAGGAAGCAAACAAGGTCTGCTTCTCCCGCAGGTAGCTACTGAAAATAATTTTACTCTTCCTGAATTCCTTACTGCTATCTGTCAGAAAACAGGTGTCAAATCAAATCTGTGGCAAACAAAAAAACTTGATATTAAAATTTTTAGCGCTATTGTCTTCTCTGAATTAGGTAAGAGGAAAAGAACTCATGAGTCAGCTTAGACATCCTTCAGCAGCCGGGTTCTTTTACCCCGGGGATAAAGATAAGTTAAATGAACAAATTAATTTATTGTTCAGAAATGTAAAATCAACAGATACTTTTAACAATGTTTCGGGTCTTGTAGCTCCTCATGCCGGTTATATTTATTCCGGTTTAACTGCAGCTTATGCTTATAATTCAATCCAAAATAATAATTACAAAAATGTAATTATTATTTCTCCAAGCCATAAGGAATATTTTGCGGGGAACTCAGTCTATAATGGCGATGGTTATATTACTCCACTCGGTATTGTTGAAATCAATAAGAACCTGGTTGAAAATTTAACAGATAATAGTAAAACGATATTTAAAGGAATTGAAGGACACCGTGAGGAACATGGTATTGAAGTGCATCTCCCCTTTCTTCAATTCCTCCTTTCTGATTTCAAAATAGTTCCTGTAGTTATGGGTGACCAGTCTAAAATATTTATTGATGAACTGGCTGAAAGGATAGCCGGAATAATGGATAATCAGACACTAATTGTTGCAAGCTCTGATCTATCTCATTTCTATCCACGCTATAAAGCTGATGCACTGGACTCTGTAGTGGAAAAGAGAATTAAGAATTATGATTATGAAGGTCTCTATAACGATCTGGAACATCATAAGTGTGAAGCTTGCGGTGGCGGTCCTATTGTAACCATGATGAAAGCATTATCTATCTTAAATAATAAAAACTCGCTTGTATTACATCGAAGTGATTCGGGAGATACAACCGGAGATATTAACGAGGTTGTTGGTTATCTTTCGGCTGCTATATACAATTAATGAAATTCACTAAAAAAGATCCCATAATTATAATCGGTGCCGGGAAAATATCCTGGTCCCTGATCCCTGCACTTCAATCTGCCGGCTATAAAATAAAGATTGTTATCAACAGAGTTAAAAAGAATGCTGAACTAATCTTCCGGTCGCTTTGAAATAAATAATTATTCTGATGATCTCAATGAAATTAAAATTAAAAAAGGTGTGTTTATTCTGGCAGTACCGGATAATCAGATTAAACCTGTCGCTGATAAATTAGCCAAATTGAACTTTGATTTCCCTAACTCACTTTTTATTCATCTTTCCGGATCTCAGGATGTCCTGCCACTCAACTCACTTAATAAAAAAGGAGCGCATACTTCTTCATTCCATATAATGCAGACATTCCCTTCAAAAAAGACTGTGGAAATAAAGAATTCTTTTTCTGCAGTGGAAACTTCTTCTGATGCAGCACGGGATTATCTTTTCAAATTAGCAAAGGATATGGAATTAAATCCATTTCGATTAAATTCATCGGATAAGGTAATTTATCACCTTGCCGGTGTATATGCTTCTAATTTTATAAATGCTGTTTTGTACCAAAGCCAAAAACTATTTGACATGTTAAATCTTGAGAACTATTCTTTCAACGATGTATTTGCTCCCTTGTTTTTATCAACTATTAAGAACATTCAAAAATCCGGTCCCGTTAATGCATTATCAGGTCCAATTGAGAGAGGTGATCCTGAAACAATTAAAAAACATATTAAAGCTCTTAAAAAATCAACTTGTAAAAACCCCGATGTGTTAATCTCATATTTATCCTTATCCTTGCTTCTTGTTCAGGCAGCCGAAGAAAAATCAGGCTCTCTTAATAAAGGCCAAGCTGAAATAAAGCAACTATTGGAACAAGAACTATTGTGGCTATAGCCCTTACTATCATTCTGGGGTGTCGGGGACCATTCCCCGACACCATAATCTATTGTTGCAATTAGGAGCAAAGCAAAGAATTTATTCCTTTATAGCCCGGGCATTTATGCCTGGGATTAAATAATATTATAACAAGAAATAAGGGGATTCATCCCCTTACCGCCCCATGTCATTATGAGCGCAGCGAGACCTCATTATCATGTAGTCAATATGAAACTCCGAGTGATAAAATTCCCCACCGAAGGCGGGAATAAAGCAGGGTTGTTTTACCTTTTGTATTCGAACGAAACGAAGTGGAGTGAAGTACCTTTTTACCTTCGACTTTTCCATTTAGTGCGTATACCTCATTATTTCCTTTGTGTAAGTTATTACATCTCCCTATTTTTGTATATAAATTATTCCAGGATTCAATATGTCGACATTAACACCTCCGGAAACCAAATTATTTCCGGATGATTCAATAGAAAAAAAAGTATATAACCTTGTAGATAAGTTTAGCGAGTATTTACCTGTTGTAAATGACAGGAACAGGCTTGGGTTTTCCCTTTATAAATATGTTATGGGTGAAGGTGACGTCCCTGCTATTTTAGTTAAATCCACAAAAGTACAGATTGTTGGTATCTCCCCCGATGAATTAGCAAATAAACTGAGTACTGAAGTAGAAAAAATCAAAAGCGAAATTAAATAACATCCCTTTCATAAAACAATATTTAAATTGACCCAGTCCTTTAGGACTTGTGTGAAATCCTCCAATTGTCATTCCCGCGCTTGCCCGCCCATGGAGGGAAGGCGGGAATCCATTTCTTTAGTTGTCATCCTCTAAATATTTGTCTTGAGGCCGTCTCAAAAAGCCGATTTGTCATTCTGAGCGAAGCGAAGAATCTGCATTTCTTAAACAATTATTGAGATTCTTCAGTCACTTTGCTCCTTTAGAATGATAGCTTAATTATTTTGAGACAGCCTCATCTACTGAATCCTTGATATTCTTGATTCATATTTGTTATTTCTCGAATACTTGCTGTATTAAAGAACAAGTTCCACTTTTAATTATTCTTTATTATCTTTAATTATAACTTAAAATGTTATTCTGGTAATTTCTTTTATGCGAGGCGGTCCCATGATTAAAGCATTCTTCACCTTTATCTTAATTCCAATTACCCAGACTAAAAAAATGATAATCTTAAAATGAGATGTATTATGATTAGAACAATATGCGTGATCCTTTTTTTATCTGCCAATAGCATATTTCCGCAAAACTTCTTTCCAATGAAATTAGGGAACAAGTACCAAATGAAAGAAAACTATAGTGGTCACTCTTTTGGAGGTCAAGACTTTGATCGTAGTGATTTTAAAATATTATACCCTCTGCAAGATACAGTGATATTCAATAACCGATTTTTCCAGTTTAATGAATATGGTTATAGTGGAATTTATGGTGTACCGTTCAATTCCAAATGCTTCTATCAATATGACAGTCTGGTTAATATTTTATTCGTTAAGCTTCCTACAACAGATACTATTCGGATTGCTATTGATTTTAATGTTCCGAAGGATTCTTCTTTCATATCTTTTATTACGGGGGAGCCGATTTCATTTATTTCCTTTGGAAAATTTTATAAAACCGTTATGGGAGATTCCGTTATTTGTTTCGGGATGGGATATGATAATCAGAATCCAGTTATGGATTATTATTTTGCTTCAGGCAAAGGGCTCTATTCATTTTATTTTTCAAGATATGATGGCCCTTGGTATTCTTATTTTGGTAAAAATAATATAGTGTCTGCAATAATCGATACTCTTGTTTTTAATCCAATAACTCTCAAAATTACAAGTTTATCCCCTTTAATTAACCGTCCATTAAATACATTCCCTTTTGTTATTCATTCAGATTACCAAACTAATCTCGATTTAACTGATACATTTAAATTAGTTTATCAGTTCCAAAAGGGTGATAAGGTTTATTATTCACAAACCGGCATCTTCAATTATCAAAACAATTTTACTATTCAGTTGCCTCCTAAGGCACAAACTGGAGATATTCTGAAAGTCAGAGCTGAAATAAAAGATAATTCTATTTTTAATAATTTTGCCTGTTATCCCGATACCGGTTTTATAAGCATTCAGATCCTTGCACCGGTAGTTGGTACAAATGATAATAAAGATATTATCTATTCGTGCAAACTGGAACAGAATTATCCCGACCCATTTAATCCGTCAACAACTATTGAGTACGGAGTTAAAGAATGTGGGTTTGTAAAACTATCTGTTTATGATTTTCTCGGGAGGGAAATAAAAGTCCTTATAAATGAAACAAAGGAACCCGGTTATTATCAGGCTCAATTTAATGGTACTGGACTTGCCAGCGGCGTATATTTCTATACTTTATCTACTAAAAACTTTTTCAAATCCAACAAGATGATTCTTGCTAAATAACGGAGTCATCAGCCCACTTTACTTAACTCCTGATCTTTATATTGCAGCTGATACAACTTGTAATAAATTCCACGCTTTGCCAGAAGTTCCTGATGATTTCCCGTCTCCCGTATTTCCCCCTTATGCATTACAATAATGTTATCCGCATTCTGAATGGTTGATAACCTGTGTGCTATTACAATTGCGGTGCGTCCTATTAATAGTTTTTCAATTGCCTTCTGTATCAGTATTTCAGTTTCTGTATCAATTGAAGAAGTTGCTTCGTCAAGTATTAACACCTGTGGATCAAACGCCAGTGCGCGTGCAAATGAAATTAATTGCTTCTGTCCTACACTTAGTGTAGCCCCTCTTTCTTTTACTATCTCATCATATTTTTCCGTAAGCTGGTCAATAAATTTGTCAGCCCCCACAAGTCTCGCGGCTTCCTGAATTTTCTCAAATGGAATGTCCTCGTTACCCATATTGATATTGGATTTGATCGTTCCGGAAAAAAGGTAAACATCCTGCAGCACAATTGAAATGCATCTCCTTAAATCCTCTTTCGCTACATCCTTTATATTTATTCCGTCAAGAAATATTGCCCCTTTATTAATATCATAAAAACGGGAAAGTATACTAATAAGACTTGTTTTTCCGGCTCCGGTTGCGCCTACTATGGCAACAGTTTCTCCGGGATTGATCTTAAAAGAAATATCCTTTAAAATATATTCTTCTTTGTTATAAGCAAACCATACATTCCTGAATTCTATTTCTCCCTTTATCCTGGGTAACTTTACAGGATTATCAGGATTCAAAATAAAGGTTTCATTATCAAGCAGTTTAAATATTCTTTCAGATGAAGCCATAGCCGTCTGCATGATATTATATTTCTCAGACAGATCACGTATCGGACGGAAAAACATTTCCATCAATTGAATAAATGCTATCAGAACTCCTATAGTAAGTGCCTTGTGCAGTACTTCCCCGCCGCCATACCAGATAATTAATCCAAAAGCTACTGAACTTAAAAATTCAACCCCGGGGAAGAATATTGCGTAATAAAAAACAGACCTGATATTTGACGCCCTGTTATCAGCATTTATCTCTGAAAACCTTTTTAGTTCAACTTTCTCCTTATGAAATATCTGTATGATATTCATTCCGGTAATATGCTCCTGCATATAAGAGTTCAATCTTGCCAGGTGAAATCTTACTTCCCTGTAAGTCTCCCTCACCTTCCTGCGGAAAAGAAAAGTGCCATAAACCAGAAATGGCATCACTGATAAGGTAACAAACGTCAGTTTTATATCCATCGCAAACATGAATACAAGTATCCACATTATTATAAATATATCACTGAATACCATTATTATCCCGGAAGAGAAAAGCTCCTGAAGGGATTCAACATCATTTGTAACCCGCGTAACTACACGACCGATAGGAGTCTTGTCAAAATATTTCAGTGCAAGTTTCTGTGTATGCGCAAACAACTGGGTGCGTAAATCATAAATTGTTTTCTGACCTAATAACTGGGTATAATAAGTCAGAATGTACTGCATTATCGACTGAAATATCAATGATCCAAACAGGAACAAACATATTTTCATCAGCCCATTGTAGTTTGATTTTGCAATATAATCATCCACTGCTATTTTTGTTAACCATGGTCCCAATGGTCCCAATGCTGAGACAAGAACAGTCATGAATATTGCAAGTATTACATATTTCTTATAAGGTTTAATATATATCAGAAGCCGTTTCATTAGCTTCGAATCGTATGCTTTACCTAATATTTCATCATCGCTGCTATAATCGTTCGCCATAAATAATTCTTATGATAATTCTTCTAATTCTTTTTCAAGTAATTGTTTATAATACAGATCCGTATAGATCCCTTCCAGTTTAATTAGTTCCTGATGCGTTCCTTTTTCAGCAATTGCTCCATTTGCTAAAACTATAATTAAGTCAGCATCTTTTACAGTAGAAATCCTGTGACTGATAATAATACTCGTCCTGTCTTTCATAAACTCTTTCAGATTCCTTAAAATTATTTCTTCAGTATGAGTGTCAACTGCTGAGAATGAATCATCAAGAATAAGAATAACAGGATCAATTATCAGGGACCGCGCAAGTGAAGCCCTTTGTTTCTGCCCGCCTGATAACGTTATCCCTCTTTCCCCCATTATAGTTTCAAATCCTTTGGGAAAAGAATCCACGTCTTTTGTAAAATGAGCAATGCGTGATACTTCTTTCACTTTTTCTACATCAATATCCCGCAAACCATATGAAATATTATTCTGTATAGTTTCAGAGAATAGAAATGATTCCTGCTGAACAAGTCCGATATTGGTCCTCAATGTTTCAAGAGGAATATTCTTAATATTTATTCCGTCTACTAAAACTTCTCCTTCAGTTACGTCATACATCCTTGGTATAAGATTTAATAAAAGAAGTTTTCCCTGAACCTGTATACCCCATAACAGCTATAGTTTGCCCCTGTTGAATTTCGAGATTCACATCCTTAAGAATATAGGGTAAATTTTCACCATACCTGAATGATACATTCCTGAATTCTATCTTCCCTTTTATTTGCTTTATTGAGAAATCGGTGTCTTTCGAATCTTTAATTTCATATGGTTCAGCGAATATTTTATTCAGTCTCTTCATGCTTGCCTCACCCTGCTGAATAATATTTATTACCCAGCCGAATGCTATCACCGGCCATATAAGCATTCCTAAATACATTATAAAAGCAGTAACATCTCCAAGCCCTATTGTCCCCTGAATAATTTTAATGCCTCCTAACCAGATAACAAGAATGATAGATAGCCCGGTTGTAAGGAAAAGGATCGGCATTATGAATGCCTGCACTTTTATCATATCCATATTTCTGCTTACATAGTCCTGACTCAAGTATCTTGAAAGATCTTAATCTCTCCTTCCTCGCGGACATATGATTTAACTACTCTTATTCCTGCATAGTTTTCCTGTGCCTTTGTAGTAAGTTCTGAAAATTTCTCCTGGATAAGTGTAAACTTTTCATGTATCAGTTTTCCTACCTTATAAACAGCAAAAGATAAAATTGGGAGCGGCAGCAATGAATAAATCGTCAGGGAAATATTAAGCGATAACATTAACCAGATACAATAAATCAATCGTATCGATGTATCTATTGAATACATTACCGCCGGACCTATAAAGTTCCTTACAGCATTTATATCGTTAGTTGCATGTGCCATTACATTCCCGGTGGAGTTATTCTGGAAATACCGCATAGGTAAAAGTTGTAAGTGTTTCCAGAAATCAAACCGGAGGTCGTATTCTATTTCTCTTGATACTACTATAATTGTCTGCCGTATATAAAAACGAAATACACCCTGCAAATAAAGAAGCCCCCGCAATTGTTAAAGCATACTGCATCAGTACAGTGGTTGAAGGTGTAGCTCTCTGTAATTCATTTATTCCATTCTTCAGCAGAAGAGGTATATACACAGCTCCCGCATTTGAAAGCAGTATAAAAATAAAACCCCAAAACAGCTTTACCTTATAAACAGCGAAATATTTTTTTAATGTATAAAGGTTTTTCATAATAATATCAATTTAAACCCTGGAGGTTTTTATTTAATCATCAAAGTCTTTAATCAACCTTCGAGGTTTTCCTCAACCTCGAAGGTTTTGGATTTCTTTGGATTTCAAATTCTGTCATTTCAATATATTATACTGTCATCCCCGCGAACAGCATGCCCCGACTCGTCAGGGCGGGGATCCCATTAATTATCAGAAAACCCCCTTCCTATTCTCGAGATGTTAGGGGGTTTCATTCAAATTTCAGTTTTTAATTTATAACTTTTAATTTCTACTAACAAAACCCTGTGAGATACATCTATTCTATTATCTCAAACCCGGTATATTTCTGAAGCACCTTTGGTACAATTATTTTTCCCTCCGGTGTCTGGTAATTCTCCAGAATTGAAACCATTAACCTGCTGGTGGCAAGTCCGCTTCCGTTAAGTGTATGTACTAATTCAGGTTTCTTTGTCTTTTCGTTCCTAAACCTGATATTGGCTCTTCTTGCCTGAAAACTCTCAAAATTACTGCATGATGAGGATTCCAGCCATTTATTTTCAGCTGGTGACCATGTCTCAATATCATAACACTTTGCTGCAGAAAAACTTAAGTCTCCCGTACACAGCATCAATAAGCGGTATGGAATCTGAAGTTCCTGAAGAATATCCTCAGCATCACTAACAAGCTTTTCAAGTTCATCATATGAAGTTTCCGGCTTAACGAATTTAACCATCTCAACTTTATTGAACTGATGCACACGTAAAAATCCCTTTGAATCTTTCCCGTATGACCCGGCTTCTCTTCTGAAACATGCAGAATATCCTACATATCTAATTGGCAGATCTGCTTCATTCAAAATTTCACTGCGGTGAATATTAGTCACCGGAACTTCCGCAGTTGGAATAAGGAATAAATCATCCTTCTCCATGTAATACATATCATCTTCCATCTTTGGCAGCTGACCCGTTCCTTTCATCGATTCCCGGTTTACTAGGAATGGAGGAAATATTTCCGAGTAACCATGCTTATTAATATGGATATCAAGCATAAAATTAATTAGTGCTCTCTCCAAAGTAGCGCCCTTCCCCATATATAAAGGAAATCCTGAACCTGATATTTTAGCACCTCTTTCAAAATCAAGTATCTTAAGTTTCTTACCAAGCTCAACATGATCTAAAACTTTTTCCTCGCGTTCAAATGTAAACCCGTCCGGTACCCAGACTTTTGTTTCTACATTCTCTTCAGCGGTTTTGCCCACAGGAACTGATTCATGAGGTAGATTTGGAATATACATCAGTATATTTGTTAGCTTTTCTTCAACTTCGTTTAGAAGCAAATCATTTTGTGTGATCTTATCAGATAACTTTTTCATTTCCGCCAGAAGCTCCGTTGCATCTCCGCCGGCTTTCTTTATCTGCGGCACCTGTGCTGATCCCTGGTTCCTTTTTGCTTTTAATTCTTCAGTCTCAGTAATCAGGTCTCTTCTCTTCAGATCAAGATCAAGAACTTCATCAAAGCGGTCTTTCTCATTCTTGTTTATAATCCCCTGTCTAACTTTTTCCGGATTCTCTCTAATATATTTTATATCTAACATAAATCTCCTTTCTCTAAATTCTTTATCTAACCTTCGAACTTTGTGATTAACCTTCGAGGTTTTCCTCAACCTCGAAGGTTTTGGATTTATTTAACTTTGACACAATCTCTCTTGTCATCCCCGCAAAAGCGGGGATCCCATGAACTGTTAATAAAACTATTACTTCACTGCAATCTCTCTTGTCATTCCCGTCCCGATGAACCGGGAGGAACCCCATGGGTTTGTCATTCCCGCGAAGGCGGGAATCCATTCCTTAATTCACTGCAATCTCAATTGTCCTTCTGCCTCCTTACTTCTTACTCTCATTTACTTTACTACAATATTATAAATCTTATTCGGCACAAATATTTCTTTAACTATGCTCTTCCCTTCAATATGCTTAGTAGTCTTTTCATCTTTAAATACTATCTCTCTTACTGTTTCTTTAGTACTGTTATTCGCAACCTCCAAAGTGTTCCTTAATTTCCCGTTTACCTGAACTGCTATATTCACGCTCTCTTCAATTAAAGCATCACTATCATATTCAAACCACACAGGATTTTCAAATAAAGATTTTTCATTCCCGATCATCTGCCAACACTCTTCTGAAAGATGCGGAGCAACAGGACCAAGTAAAACTGCAAACCGTTTCAGAACATAAGCCTGCATTTCCTTAGAACACTTATCGATAACTTTAAGTTCATTCAACAATTCCATCATTGATGCTATTGCAGTATTAAACCTGAAATTATTGATTTCCTCATCAAACTTTTTAATTGTCTGATTCATTTTCTTATAAACAGCTTTATCTTCAGTAGATAATCCGGATATTTCAAATACTTTAATATCCTTAACACCGTTCAATATTCCACTGAACCGGCTGAATAATTCATAAGTCCTCTGTACAAAACGATCAGTTCCCGAAATTCCTTTATCACTCCAGTCACCGCCTAATTCATATGGTCCCATGAACATCAAATAAAGACGAAATACATCTGAACCGTATTGCAGTGTAAAATTATCAGGGTTAACAACATTCCCCTTTGACTTTGACATCTTTGCTCCCTGGTTCGTAATCGTTCCCTGGTGAATAAGATGACTAAATGGTTCATCTGAAGATGTTAATCCAATGTCTCTTATGAATTTATGAATAAACCTCGCATATAATAAATGCATGGTGGCATGCTCCGCACCGCCGACATACATGTCAACCGGTATCCATTTATCTGCCCTTTCCTTGTTGAAGGGAGCACGCGTAAAATTCGGATCAGGGTAACGAAAATAATACCATGAAGAATCAACAAATGTATCCATTGTATCCGGATCTCTTTTTGCATCCTCATTACATATCGGGCATTTAACATTAATAAACTTCTTATTCGCTGCTAATGGTGATTCACCGGCTGGTTTGAATTCCACATCATAAGGTAATTCCACAGGCAGCTGATCTTCTGGTACGGGAACTTCACCGCACTTGGGACAATGAATAATCGGAATAGGTGTTCCCCAGTATCGCTGCCTTGAAATTAACCAATCTCTTAATTTGTAATTTGTTTTCCCTCTGCCTTGATTAGTCTTTTCAAGATATGATGTAATCTTTATAATTCCCTCTTCAGAATTCACACCATTATATTCACCGGAATTAACCATGACACCTGAATCAGTAAAGGCTTCCGTTAATTCAGCCTTCTCGTCCGTACCTTCCTGAAGAATAACCTTCCTTATTCCAAGATTAAATTTCTTCGCAAACTCAAAGTCTCTTTCATCATGTCCGGGTACTGCCATTACACATCCGGTTCCATAAGTAGCAAGTACATAATCCGCTGTCCATATAGGAACAACTTCCCCGTTCATGGGATTTATTGCATTGGCGCCAATCGGAACACCGGTCTTTTCTTTTACAGTTGATGTTCTTTCTATTTCTGTAAGCAGTCTTACCGAATCTTTATATTTATTAACCCGTTCCAAATGATCAGGTGCAGTTAATTTTTTAACAAGTTCATTTTCCGGAGCAAGTACAACATATGTTACACCAAATAATGTATCCGGTCGTGTAGTAAAAACCCTTATTGTTTCTTCAGAACCTTCAACTTTAAAAACAACTTCGGTACCTGTACTTTTACCAATCCAGTTACGCTGCATTGATTTCGTTTTCTCAGGCCATGTTATAGTATCCAGTCCGTCTAAAAGTTGTTCGGCATAATCGGTAATCTTAAAAAACCATTGTGTAAGATTTTTCTGAATAACAAGATGTCCGCACCTTTCACAAGTACCGTCGGCTAAAACCTGTTCATTTGCAAGAACCGTTTGGTCATTAGGGCACCAGTTAACAGGTGCGTTCTTTCTGTAAGCCAATCCCTTCTTATAAAGCTGAAGGAATAACCATTGGTTCCATTTATAATATTCAGGTGCACAGGTCATGAGTTCTGCATTCCAGTCATACATGCATCCCATTTTCTTTAATTGGGCACGGATGTCAGCGATATTTATCAACGTGCTGTCTTTAGGATGGATGCCTGTTTTTATAGCATAATTCTCAGCGGGTAAACCAAAAGCATCATAACCAATCGGCTCAAAAACATTAAACCCTTTTAGTTTTTTATATCTTGCCCAGGAATCGGTTGGACCGTAATTATACCAGTGCCCGATATGAAGTTTTGAACCGGAGGGATAAATAAACATTACAAGTGTGTATAATTTCTTCGCGGCATCGTCTAAGTTAGTTTCGCTTACCTTATTATCATTCCAGAAGTTCTGCCATTTAGATTCTATTTCAGAAAAGGGATATCTCATTGCTTAAATCACAATTAAATTGGAAAAGTACAAAAATACCTAAAAATGAGGCTAATTCAAACGAAATTTCCGTGATCCTCCGTGCTCTCCATGTCTCAGGGGTATCTCCTTATTTAAGAATATCCTTTAGCTAATTGTAACCACTTGCAGGCTACCAGATGGTATCATGCATGTAACATGTAGGTAAGACATTAAGCGATGGAAAGCGATAAAAAGCGATGTTTAGCGATGAGATACTTAAGGTAAGTTGATAATAAAAGATTTGGATTTATGACATTATTATATAATAAATTAATACTCAATTGTCAAGACTGGATATATAATAATTTTTATATGTCTGCATTATTAAGATATAAGCCTTTACTAAACCGCGTTCTTGTAGTGATTAATCAGAGGTGGATTATCTGCTGTGAATAAAACTGTAATTACATCAATCCGGCAGTCGGAATCGATTATATGGCGGTCCAATAAATAATATTTCGCCATACTCCTTAATTGTTTTATCTTTGCAGGTGTAATAGCATATTCAGGTTCCCCGAATTCCAGACTCTTTCTTGTCTTCACCTCTACAAACACAAGGTATCCGTCGCTTTTATCTTTTGCTACTATATCTATCTCTCCCTTATGAAATCTATAATTCCTTTCAATGATAATATATCCTTCCGACTTAAGATACCCTGCCGCTAATTCCTCACCAGCATTACCGAATGATTTATTATTCTCAGCCATATTATTCCACTATTTCAGGTTCCCGATCAAAGCTTAATTGAAGTAAATATTCATTAGAAAAGAAATTGCCCAGAAATGACTGCCTATGCAATGATGAGGGGCCGAATTCTTTAACCGCTGCAATATGTTCTCTTGTCGGGTAACCCTTATTTTTTGCCCAAAGATATTGTGGATGATGGTGCGACAATCTTTTCATTATCCTGTCCCTGGTTACCTTGGCAATAATCGACGCTGATGCTATGGCAAATGATTTTGAATCTCCCTTGATTACCGGAACCGATTTAATGATATGGTTAAGCCCTTTGTTACCGTCTACAAGAATTACATCTGGTTTCAGACTGAGCCCGTCAATCGAATTTCTCATCGCAAGCAACGATGCCTGCAGAATATTTATCTTATCAATCATTTCATTAGAGACCGTAGAGACAGAACAGGATATGCATTTTTCAAGTATCAGAGGAAACAATCTTTCTCTTTCTTCTTCACATAAAAGTTTAGAATCATTGACTCCTTCAATATAAACATCCTCAGCAAAGATAACGGCTGCCGCAACTACCGGTCCTGCAAGTGGTCCGCGACCAGCTTCATCTGTTCCTGCAATCTTTTTTATCCTGCTGGTTATATATGAGTTATCGTAATTCTTCATCTGCCAAGGTATATCGCAATTATTCCAAATATCATATCCAATTTCAGAATAAATGATAATTTATTCAAGTTTTTCTTTGATGCGTCTTTCAAAAGCAAAATAAGAAAATAAATAAGCACTGGTATAACAAATATTAAAATTAACAGAAGATAATATTTGTTATAATCTCCATTAATATATGGGTAGAATGTAAAAGCTATGAGAAATATTATCAAAGAAATTAAAGTGCTTTTTGTTTTAACCGGTCCCGCCATTGAAGGAAATGAAATTATTCCTTGCTGTGCATCCCCCTCCGAATCTTCCATGTCTTTTATAATTTCTCTTGTTATATTAATCAGGAATGCAAACAAAGCCGGAATAAGGGTATACTCATAACTCCCTGCTGCCAATCCGCCGTAAACAAATACAAGTCCTGTCAATGCCGAAACTATAATGTTTTTCAACAACACAACTTTCTTCAGTTTCCATGAATATAAAAAGAGGATCAGTGCTGCTAATAAATTGATAAGGAAATTGGGTCCGGAGACAAAACCTGAAAGGAGCAATGAAATCAATTGAATAGTGAAATAAAGAACAAAAGCCGACTTAATTGAAATGACATTAGTGACAAGTGGTCGTTCCGGATGACTTATTTTATCTATCCCGACATCGTAGATATCATTAATAATATTCCCCGCTGATAATGTTAACGCGGCAGTAAACGCAGCAAGCAGTACTTTCCCGAAAGGATAAACAGAGACATAACTAACAGCAGCAGCAACTATAACTGTTATCAAAGTGATTCCAAAATTTAACGGTCGTATCAGTGCTAAATATGCTGCTGCTTTTTTCATTAGCTTAAATTCATTTTCTTAAAATTCATTGATTATTCCAAAATGTATCTTCCCTTGTGAAAATGAATCTCCTTTCCCAAGGGCAAAACTTACGGCTAAAACTCCAAGTCCTGTTTCAACACTCAACCCTAATCCATAACCCATCTTGAATCCTTCAAGTTTTTCAATATTCCTGTCAGGTTCCGCGTTCCTGAGAAAATAACCTGTATCGAAAAAAGTAAATATATAAGAACGGCGTGTAAGTAAAAACCGGTATTCCAGATTACTCCATCCCACTCTTGATCCAAGGAACTGGTTCTCAAGATATCCTCTTAAACTTGAAGTGCCTCCTAATCTGAATAAATCAGCATCTTCAAAAAACGAACCCCTGAGTTCCCTTCCATGCAAACCAAGGGCAGCAACCTGCCTTTTAAAGAAAAGGTAATAGAAATTAAAATCAACAGTTATTCTCTGAAGATTTACTGAGGTTTTTATGAACGGTGTAATGAGCTGAGCAGGTCCTCTGATTTTTTTCTGACTGAAAGAATATGAATTGTTAAATGTCATCCCCCTGGTTGGCGCATAAGGGTCGTCACGGGAATCATATTTTAGACTAACACCTGTTGTAAGAGCACTGGATCTAAAAACATTCGGCACGTAGGTATCATTCACAGAAGGAATAATTACATCTGAGGCAAGATCAAATGAAGCCGATAAATCCTCTGTTGCCAGGTATTCTATATTACCTTCAATTTTTCTTTCTACGTAAGATGAATCCTGCTTCCTTTGGAATAATGATCCATTCAGGTTAAACGGAAGCCCCATAAACCAGGGTTCCAGATAATGAATTTCAAGTTCCTGTGAAGCACGGTCTAACTGCTGCCACCTGAATGACCCTGCTCTGCCTGTTCCAAAAAGATTTCTAAGCGTAACATTTACCAGTCCTGTTAAATAACCGGTTTGATCAGCTCCGTTCCCAGGGACATATCCCAAAATACCGTCAAAATTATTCGTCTCTTTCTCTTTAATACCTACAACAAGCACACCTTCATTTTTCGTATTCAAATAAAAAGAAGGAATACTAACCGGTTCAAAGTAACGCAATCGGTTTAAACGAGCCGGTAATTCTTCTATTTTTTTCTCTGAATATAGTTCTCCTGTTTTAATCCTCAGCTCTCGTGTAATTACATAATCCTTTGTCTTGGTGTTCCCTGCAATTTCAATTTTATCAATTTTATTTATTGTCCCCTTATCCATCTTCATCCTGATATCAGCAAAACAATCCCCTGATACTGAATCTGAATAAAAATTTACCGAAGAAATAACAACTTTAATGAATGGAAATCCGTTATCCTCATAGTACGTCAGAATTTCCCCGATGTTGGTTTCTATAGTGAATTTATTGAATATTTGCCCTTCCATAAACCCGAACGCGGGAAGAAAATTTGAGGAGTCTACTGCATCTGCATTTTCAAAAATAATATTCTTAACCATTGACGGCTTACCGTCTTTAATATTAATCGTTAGAATTGCTTTCTGTGTATCGGGAGTAACTGTGGTCTTTATTTCAAAACTGCTATTAATATATCCCCTGGCAGCAAACTGCTTTGCAATATTATACTTAACAGTATCTTCAATTCCTTTGCTGAGTTTGGTGCCGATATTTATTCCGGTCCATGGAATAATAACATTAGAATTGAATGCTTTGCTCCCCTTAACATCAATTGTTTGTATAACCTGGGAATAAACAAAAACAGGGCAAAGTATAATTAATATTAATACAAAACTGCGCACTCTTTATTTATTTCCTATTCAAAAAGGTGTATATCATATTGTACAGCGAAATTTACTAAAAAATTAAGTGTCAGAAGTGCATTTTTTTATACAACGATAATCTTTTTAGCTGAGAGTCCTATAACAATTGTTGTCATCCATTAATCTTATTTGTCATCCCCGCGAAAGCACTGGATACTTAGAAGTCCCACATGTCATTCCCGCGAAGGCGGGAATCCCCTTATCAGCTTGAGAAAACTTTTTCCTGACTAATCTTAGATAACCTTACTTCCCATTCCCCAGTGTTATATTCAAATAAATTGCTCCAAAGTTCTTTACAAAATTCAAATTGCCTTGCATACCCACACCTATCCCAATTTCATTAGCCGGTCTGAATAATAATTGGACCTGTGTGGCTAATCCTACCGTATAAAATGATTTATTAGAATATGAATTTCCATAAACATAAGCAGGACCGCAAAATAAAGATGTTTCAAACCATTCAGATTGAAAACGTTTGCCTATTGAAAGATTAATTGATCGAAAAAAATATTGACCATCTTCTTCAGGAGTATCGTTCAAGAAACTACCTTTACTTATATAACCTATTTTATAAAAATACTCACCTAATGAAAAACTATAATCGGCATCGAAGGTAATTCCTTTATAATTTTCAATGAACATCCCCACATTCATCCAGTATTTATATTTGCTATCTTTAGTGGAATCTATATCTTTAGAGAAGGATGTGACTGTTAGGATTAGAAATAAAAAGGTAATATATAATTTCACCATTATACGTTTACAGTATTCGCGGGGTTACGTCAATGGGTTTCATCTTCTTGCCGACAGGTGAAATAATTACTGAGTCCTTAAGCCCCAAATAATCATCAACACCCAGATTGCAAATATCAAAGGTGGCAGCATTAGCGGCACCCAACGCAGTAGCCGTTCTTAAATTTTCCTCAAAGATAAAGTCATTTTCCCAACCCATTGCTATACCGGCTGTAAAAGCATCACCGCTCCCCGTAGGATCAACCATATTCACTACCGGAACTTCTACTTTGAAATGAAAATCAAAATTAGACGCAAAGAATGGATTAGCACCGTCTGTTATATATGCCTGTTTAATGTTTTTTTCATAGAGTGAATTAAGAAAACCTATTTTATCATCATCACTTTTAAGGTTAAGTCCCAATGAGTTATTAATTTCATCCAGGTTATTGTGAATTATTGTCGGCGTCGCATCCAGACAATCATTAAGGTGTTTTCCGTAAGTATCGCAAATAACAATTTTGTCGTTCTTTATCCCCCATTCTATTGCCTCTGGAAATATTGAATCGGTTTCGCTGCATGGAGAACTGCCGGAGAGAATAATAATTTCATAATTAGGAATCATCTTTTCAAGTTTGATCTTGAACTCCCCGGCTTCCCGGGAGGAGATTACAGTATTTAAGCTGAAACAGGTTGTAACGGATTTCCCCGATTTCTCAATGGAAATAAGTGCTTCACGTGTTGCTGCTTCTGTTCTAATCAAAACAGATTTAATCCCCTCATGATGAATAAAATCCTTGAATTCCTTACCGCTTAATCCACCTGCAAAAGATAAAGCTATATTATCAACACCCAGATTTTTTAACTGCCGGCTTACGTTTATCCCTTTACCGCCCGCATTTACATTTAATTGTCCGCCCCTGTTTTCACTTCCGTATTTAATATTTTTATATGAAATCCTTCTTTCAAGAAGTGGGTTCAATGTAACAGTTAAAATCATTTAGTACCTGTATCTCATGGCATCACCATACATTGGTGTAATCAGTCTGTAATCTCCAAATCCTGTTTCGTCCATAAAGACAAATTTCTGGTTAATGTCATAATATTCCCACACTTCATATGGTTTTGAATCATAATCAAAAGGGTGCCTGTCAATATTATTTGGCGCGCCGAGAGTTATATATACCATACCACGGTCGGTTTTCCATCCCTCCGTGTAGTGTGAAAAATTAACATTGGCAAAATTTATCCTGCGGTAATATTCATCAAATACCTGGTTGTCATCATCGGCAGGATTTGGATCCTTCTTTTTCCAGAACTCCTGATATCGTTTAATTTTTTCTTCTTTTGTCTTGGCATCTTCTATATAACTTTTTTCCGATGAAGATGCAATATAAACAAGCTGTGCTACTGCTTTGTCCAAATCAGTAATCACGGAAGGAACACCTATCCACCTTGAGGAAAAGGATTTAATAGTAGTTGCAATTTCTTTATGCTCACTATCCAGAAGTTTTAAGCTCACAAGATAATTCCCAAGTCCAAGATCTTTAACTTTAATATTATGAAAAACCTGAGTCTTCCCGGAATCAAGGTCTTGGGATAAAGTATCAGTATATATAACCTTCTTCGTCCCTTCACTAATAATAAACTCCATTTCCATTTTCTGCGGCATTATGGTATACACCTCAAAGAACAACGGTATTCCTTCCCTCTGGATATTAAGTTGTCTGGTAACATTAGGAAGAATTTTCCTTGATCCTGCCACAATATTTTCCTTTGCTATGAACATTAGGTCGCTGATATTAGGGAGGGAATCAAAGTCTCTTAATGTAAACATATTTGTAGAAACAAATGATTTTTTGGTGTCCTTATCTTCAACGGCTGTTCGAATAAAATATTTAGCGGGTTTTAATTCAAATTGTTTGATGCTTATATTGTAGTTGTTCCCTGCTGTTGTCTGTTGAAAATCTTTGACATTAATCTTTTCATCCCACAATTTTTCTTCAACCAGTTTTTCTTTGTCTTCGGCAAATATTGAAATAGTTACACCATATTCCGATTGGAAAATATCCCCTGCCTTTACAAAATGCATCTCACTATATGGGACTTCAATAAATATATCCAACCTGGTCAATCCGGGTTTGGATGATTTGAAATTCAGAAAGTCCTGGTAATATTTTGGTTTGCTGAAAGCAAGATCTTTTTTTGAATCTTCAACCTGAGCATATGCCCCCTGTATTGAAGCAATAAATAATATGAGGAAAAATGCTTTTTTCATACAAGCCTCCGGGGTCAGACAAACTCTGCATAAAGGTCATATTCATCGGAATCGTATACCTTTACGTTACAAAATTTCCCCGCCTTTATTTTGTTATTTCCTATAGGAATTAAAATTTCTCCATCAACTTCAGGAGCATCCCGGTAAGACCGGGCAATATAAAAATCTCCTTCAATCCTGTCAATTAAAACTTTCATTGTTCTACCAATAAAGTATTTATTTATTTCACCTGAAATTGTGCTTTGCAGTTCCATAACAATATTTTTTCGTTTATTCTTTACCTTCTCCGATACCGGATCACCAAGTATAAAACTGGTTGTGTTCTCTTCAACAGAAAATGGGAATACTCCCAGTCTGTCAAATCTGGTTTCTTTGATAAAATTACATAGTTCCTGAAAATCTTGTTCAGTTTCGTTTGGATAACCTGTAATAAATGTTGTCCTTATTGTAATATCCGGAATCCTACTCCTTAATTTTACTATTAAATCTTTTATTCTTTTTGCTGTTACGCCTCTCCTCATTGACTTAAGAACGGAATCCGAAATATGCTGAAGTGGTATATCTATATATTTACATATTTTAGGATTGGTTGCAATTTCCTCAATAAGATCATCAGGAAAATTTGTAGGATAGGTATACATTAATCTTATCCATTCAATCCCCTTTACTTCACTTAAACACCTTAATAGTTTGCTGATTTCTCTTTTACAGTAAATATCTTTGCCATAATCAGTCGTATCCTGAGCGATAATAACAAGTTCTTTAGTCCCCTGGGTGGAAAGGAATTCAGTTTCAGTTACAAGTTCTTCAATAGTTTTTGAATGATGTCCCCCGCGCATTATTGGAATTGCACAGAATGAACAGGGATGATCACAACCTTCAGAGATTTTAAGATAAGCTGAATGAGCAGGCGCGGTAAGCAGACGTTCCCCCAAAAGATTATATTTTAGTTCCCCTCCAAGTTCATGGATTATCCCTTCGTAATCTTCTGTACCGAAAAACCGGTCAACCTCGGGTATCTCTTTTTCAAGGTCCGACATATATCT
Organism: uncultured Ignavibacteriales bacterium; assembly: GCA_963786395.1. GTDB lineage: Bacteria > Bacteroidota > Ignavibacteria > Ignavibacteriales > Ignavibacteriaceae > Fen-1301. Next base: position 110,707 of record CAWAZD010000021.1, read on the forward strand.
TTCAGACAAACAGCCGGCTACAATCACTTTCTTAATTATTCCTTGTTTTTTTAATGCTACTGCTTTTAATATAGTATCAATTGATTCTTTTTTAGCTGCCTCTATAAAACCACATGTGTTTATGATTACAGTTCCCGCAGCTTCCGGATCGTCAACAAGTTTACAATTATTAAGCCTAATCTGGTTCATCAGACGTTCAGAGTCAACATTATTTTTCGAGCAGCCAAGCGTAATTACATTAATCTTATCTTTATTCATCTACCGGTTTATATATATTAAATACAAAAAGATCACTGGAGCAGTGTAAAGAAGTGAATCGAATCTGTCAAATATTCCTCCGTGTCCAGGTATTATGTTGGAGGAATCTTTTACAACTACATCCCGTTTAAAAAGGGATTCTATCAAATCTCCTAATTGACCAATTATACCTACAATTACACCTAAAATAATAGCTGAGTTCCAGCTAAGAAAGTCAAGAATTATAAACCTTGCTGTAATCATTGCCAGAATTGAAAAAACAAATCCGAATATGGCACCTTCCCAGGTTTTCTTAGGGCTAACTCTTGGAAATAGTTTGTGCTTTCCTATTGCTGAACCACCATAATATGCAGCTGAATCACATACCCAAATGGATACAAAGACGGAAATTATAATATATCCGCCCCTGTAATAAAAATCACCTAAAACTGGATAATATTCTCTGATCCCGACAAGTGATGACGCAAAAAGTCCCAGATACATTACACCAAAAAGAGTCCCGCTAAGATTAAAAATTGCAGAACCGTTGTTCCTGAATAATTCTATTAATGATATTACAACGACGAATAAAATAATGAAATTGGTATTATCAAAAAAAGGGGTATATCTGTTGGAGACTAATAAAATTATAGCCGCATATCCCACCCATGTATTCAGATTCATACCTTTGTTCTTTACAAAAATGCTGAATTCGTAAAATGATAATAATGCAATCCCAAGTGCGAATACCAGGAAATATACTTTCCCGAAATAACATGCCGCTAATATTAATGGCATGCCTAATAAGGCAACTAATAATCTTGTAATGCCGTTACTTAATGACATTTTGTTTATTCCATTTCCGGCTCATCCTTGTCCGTTTGATTTAAATATGATTGTATAAATTTAAGTGCATCCTGCAGGTCTTCCTTTTGCACAAGTAGTTTTACCACAGAAAAATCCCCCGGTGATGGGAAATTCCTGTCTTTCTGTGAAAGCATTGTTGCCTTTATTCCAGCACCTTCAAGGTTATCCTTTAACATATTAATTTCATATTCTTCATTGGATGTATAAACAACTACCCAATTCTCTTCCGTCCAATCCTCTGGCTTCACAAAAAGCTTCTCATCCACTAAAGCTTCGTGGCAGTCTGGACAATAAGTCATCCCTTTAACATATTCATAACCGCAATTAGGGCATACCGGCATAATCGTTCCTCATATTTTTTGTGAATAATAACGTCGAATCAAATATATAACACCTGAGAATAATAATAGTAATACTAAAAACACAATAAATGCCAATTTAGCATCCGAATTAGTCGCGACTGTATTATCAAGAAGGTCTTTATTCCCAGCGGCAAAATAAATCATTATTGCCGAGAAATTATTCAGAAAATGAAGAAACATAGCCAGAATAATTGAATTACTTGAATATGATGCATACCCCAGGTAAAACCCTAATGCTGTAAGAGCTATTAGTCCATATGGGTTAAAATGATAAAGTCCGAAGAAAATGGCAGTTAATAATGCTGCCTTAAATGGTGTCATCTTGAATTCAAAACTCCGCTGAACAAAACCCCTGAACATGGTTTCTTCACATAATGCAGGAACTACTGCGACTATTAAAATTATTAGCCCCGCTTCAGGAATAGAGCCCGGCTTTATGAGACTTTCATATGTATTGGCAACATATGAATCAAGTTTATCAAGCAAAGATTTTAAATAATTTATTAAATAATAATGCTGTGCAAGTTGATCGATGAAATAATTCTGAAGAGTCATAAAAGATTGGAGCATCGGGATAAGAACTATAAGCCCTAAAGTAAATAAAACAAGTTCTTTGAATTCCGGAATTTTAACCCTTAGTACCCGGGTGACATCTTTATAAAACCATTTGGTAAAAAGCAGAGCAGGTAAAAGGATAAAAAGAACTTCTCCCGCCATAGTCATCAACCTGAGACCATTAACAGGTGCATCCTTCATATTCAATCCAAAAATCAATAAAGTTATCGTCCCACCGACAATCTGGTAAAGGAAAAATCCCCCCACCAATCCAATACATGCAGCGGCAAATGGAGAAATTGTAGGAGTGATCCCCTTTAAAGAGAATTCATCCTCAATGGGATCAGGTTTTATTTGATTTTGGTCTAAATCTTCAATCATTAAAATAGATGACTAATTGAAACATAATACCGTAAATTAGTCATAACTTACATAATCAACAAAACAGGGGTTCATATTGGGAAGTACTTTCCTTATGCATATATTTTTGTCCACTAACCTCCACTAACGTTCGCTAATGTCCACTAAACCAGTACTTTCCCGGTACTTATCCCTTTATCTGGCTATAGCACGGTGGGAAGGCAGATAATTATTATGATTAGGCTTGAGTTATTACTTTTACTTCTTCGCGCTTAACTTTCCTAAAACTCCGGAGTACGATGTCAGGTCGGCATCGATTGAACCAATGACCACTTTGGTTTTTACCCGCACAGGCATCTTCGCCTCATCATTGGTAACATAAATGATTATGCTCCCTTCACTTTTAAAAAGTCCCCCCTCCTTAACCAAGGGCTCAATTACACAACACTCAAATCTACCAGCGGGAACCGATATGGTTTCCTTGCCATGGTAGACTACATCAAGATCATAAACTGTATCTTTGAAGAAATTCTGAAGATTAACTTTTGATCCTACTTTCATCCGGGAGAAATCCATTGTCCTTACAAGATAAAAAGCTGAAAGAATATCATTAACATTCTTTGGGATTGGATGAACTCCCTCGGTTGTTATCGCTTTACCTTTCCTTTGATCGAAGAAAGCAGAGAAATCACGTGAATAACTTCCTTCCCTGATATGCTGTTCAAATCTCCAAGGAAAAAGTCCAGCTTTATCTATATAAGTTTCGTACCTGTCCCTTACTTTATACATCCAGTCAAAACTTGACATGGTGTTAACAGTAAACATGACATAATAAACATCCCTGCCTGATATCTTTTTAATCTTGGGGATTTCCATAGTACCAACTCCAGCTGTAACAAATCCGTATTTTACATCAAATACTAATTTCTCCCCTTCAGCAAATGCCTTATTCTCTAGTGTCCTGAAATCATCACCCGGCTGAGGATTTCCCGCATGTATAAATAATACCGGGAATAATAGAATGACTAATAACAGCCGCCTTCTTAACATGAAATTCTCCATTATTTAACAATAAACTTAAGAAAATATTCTACTTTTGTAAATATCTCACCTGATATTATCGTATCCATGCAATTTAATCGCTCACACTGCTTCCTTGTGCAGTTAGTGCATTCAAGGCTCGGAGTAAACACACAACTTTTATCTGTAAACGGACCCCATCTCTCCTTTGAACATGCAGCGATCTTAGGATAAAATCCGATTACATATTTGCCTAACGCCGCTGCAATATGCAGTGGCCCAGTAGAATTTGCTATAAATATATCGGAGCAATTAATGAGTGCAGTTAGCTCAGACAGATTTAATAAACCCGCAAGGTTTCTGGTTTTCCCGGCAACATGCAATTTCTCACAGAGCTCAATCTCTTCCTTACTCCCGGTAATAATTATTTCAGCTTTCAGATTATTACTTATAAGTTTTACAAGTTCCTTAAATCTTTCGAGAGGAAGATCAACAGCACTGCCACCGCTGCCAGGATGAACTATAATTACAGGATTCTGTAAACTAATGCCCTTAACCTTCAGAATTGTTATTACCCGCTCCTCACTTGTCTTGTCTACCTGAAGATTAAAATTAATTTTGCCCGGCTCCACTTTCTCAGTAATCCCAAGAAACTTCAAAAGGTTTATATTAAACTCAAGCTCATGCCGTTCCCCATATTTCCTGTGTTCATATGTTTTATGATTAAACAAAACTGAATACCACCGGTAGCCTGTTCCGATCCGGTTGTTTATACCGCTGAAATAAAGAACCAAAGCACTCAGAAATGTCGGGTTAACAACTATAGCAGTGTCGAATTTTAATTTACCTATCTTCCTGATATTGTTAAAGAAGCCCATTTTCCCTTTCTCTTCTTCTATAACCAGAATTTCATCTATATAAGGATGCCCTTCGGCAAGACTTTTGGTGTAACTCTTTAATAAGAATGTAACTCTGCAATCAGGATAATATTTCTTAACAATTCCTGCAAGTGGTAAAGTTAGAACTACATCTCCAACCCGGTCGGTCCTAATTATTAATAAATTCTTAGGTTCAATCATTTTCTTGATATATATGGATTCCCCAGGATATAAAACCTCCAGGGAAGATCAATTGATTTTGTAATGCCGACTCTTTTAACCGCGGCAAAATCCTTCTCTTTCAAAACAGGACGCTCAAGAATAAATATTTCATCACCGGTAAGGTCTACACCGTAATGTTCTTTTGTAATTGAAAATGAACTACAAACTTTACCGGGACCGCTTGTTAAATTAAGTTTTTCTTTCTCATTCTTCAAATCCCTGCCGTACCTGTTAATACTCATTTCGGCAATTCCGGACACAGGCTCCACGGCACGGATAAGAATAGCCGTACCTTCTCCCTCATGTCCGGTCACAACATTACAGCAGAAATGAGCGCCATATGTAAAATATACATAAAGAAATCCGCCTCCCCCGAACATAATCTCGTTCCTTTTGGTTTTTCCTCTAAAAGTATGCGCCGCCTCATCAATGGAACCATCATAAGCTTCAAGTTCAACAATAATTCCCGCAAGCAATTTTGTCCCCTGTCTTTTTACAAGTACTTTTCCTAATAGCTCTTTAGCTACAGTTATAACAGGACGGGTATAGAATTCTCTTTTTAATTTTCCGGAATGATTCAGTTCAGGCAGGACTGATAAGCTAATCAATCTTCGACTGGATTTCACTTATCTTCTGCTGATAATATTCCCGTTTGGAAGGATTTTTTTGAATCAGCTTTCTATAAATTATAATTGCTTCATTTAATTCACCCTGGGTTACATAAATCTTCGCAAGAGTTTCAGAAACTATCATGCTGCTATCGCCAAGACTTTCGCTCACTGAAGTATTATAATTATAATTATCATTCGGCTCTTTTATCCTTACAGCAGAAATCTTTTTTGCTATCTCGCCCAGGTTGTCATCTATATTTATAGGAGGGGTTTTTCCAGGTTCTTCTATAGTTTCTTCACCAACTCCAAATTTAATTTCATTAGGAGCAGTTTTCTGTATTGGCTCTGGCATTACTACTGCATCAAAAAAAGAAGTCCTCTTTGAAGAATCAAATAATGATCTTTCTTTCTTAGCTGTTTCAATCAGAGTCAGATAGTATTCATAGGTGCGGGGTGAATGGAGATTTGCACATCCTGACTTGATAAATTTGAGTGCCTCATCAAAATGTCCCTTTAGAGCCCATGCTTTGCCAAGTAAAAGATGTGCGGCTGTGTAATCAGGATATATTTTCAAGCCGGCATTTAATATTTCAATAGCCCGCTCTATATGATTGTTTTCCATCTCCGCTTCTGCCTTCCTGATAAACAGCGGAGATTTTTTATTAAACTCATAAATGAGACTTACTTTATTATTAAATGCTTCACCTGAAGAATTTGTCAATTCTATAACTATGCCTTGGAATATGCTTGTTTAATCGATGAAAAACCTACGAGAGCAAATCCTGTAAAGAATAAAATCTGGAACGGTAGTGCTGCTATTTCAAGGAAATACAGTGAAGAACATATTCCGACCAAACAATAAATAGCCATAACCATTTCAACATAAACTGAAAAGCCGATTTTCTTATTCCCGTACTTCTTTCCGGCTGCTGCCTGGGTTCCGTTCTCAACATTAAACTTAGGTGTTCTTACAAATTCACTTTTACGGCTTAGTAACCCTTCAATAACCGCGCGTGAGTTGTTGACAGCAAAGCCCATACTGCCCGCCATGAACAAAGGGAAAAGAACGATCTTTTTCCGCCAGTCGGTCCTTATGTCCCGTTGCGAATAAAGATAAAACATAAATGAACTAACGAATGCAAGTACAAAGATTGACATAACAGCAAAGTAGAGTTCATGCGATCCGCTATTCTTTATAAAAATCAGAGGCACATTAAGTATAGCTGCAAGTAATATGAAAGGAAATACTAAGTTGCTTGTTAAATGAACTGTAGCCTGCATTTTTATCCTGAATGGAACCTTTGATTTCCAAACCTGTGGAAGTATCTTCTTTGCGGTTTCAATGTGTCCTTTTGTCCATCTGAATTGTTGTGTTTTTAGAGCACTAATTTCAGAGGGCAGTTCTGCAGGCGATGTAAAATCTTTAAGGTAAACAAATCTCCAGCCGTTAAGTTGTGCGCGGTAACTAAGATCAAGATCCTCGGCTAAAGTATCGGCATGCCAGTTGCCGGCATCAATGATACATGATTTTCTCCAAACGCCGCCGGTACCATTAAAATTAATAAAGAAGCCTGCTTTGTTCCTTACCGACTGTTCAATAACAAAATGTCCGTCAAGAGCCAATGCCTGAGCCTTTGTTAACATTGAATAATCACCGTTCAGATGTTCCCAGCGTGTCTGAACCATTCCAACCTTATCGTCATTAAAGAATGATAAAGTTTTTCTTAAAAACTCTTTCTTTGGTATAAAGTCAGCATCGAAGATTGCTATATATTCACCTTTAGCAATTTTCAATCCTGCTTTCAGCGCGCCAGCCTTAAATCCTTCCCTGCTGCCTCTTCTAATATGCACAATATCAAATCCTTCAGCCCTCTTTTTAGCTACCATTGCAGCGGCAATATTTACAGTTTCATCAGTTGAGTCATCAAGTACCTGTATTTCTAATTTATCTTTCGGGTAATCAATTTCGCATACAGTTTCTATAAGCCGGTCAACAACATAAAGTTCATTGTATAATGGAAGCTGAATAGTTACCAATGCATCGGGTGAACCTTCAGGTTTTTGTTTGTGTTTTACATTCTTGTATTTATTGTAATAATAAATCATTGTAAAACCGTGCAGACCAAATACGAAAAGAATAGAAAGAGAAATGAAGTAAGAAACCAGTACTATATCATCCATGTTTTTTAACCTATTTTATTTACTACCAGCCTGATACAACGGCTAATAAAATATCTTGTGTTATTAAATCAATCGCCTTATTTATTGCGGTTGTTCTTTCAGTCTGTGTTCCGGTGCTCGGGTAAGGAGCATAATTGGAAAACGTCTGCTCAAAAATGGTTTTTCTTTGTACAAGGTCTCTGTAAATAACCTGTACACCAATTGTTATTCTTCGTGTTTCCACAAGAGTGCCGGCAGAAACAACTTCAGGAGCGTCCCCGTAAGAGGAAATTGTACACTCCAGAGAAGCGGTTGCATTTACTCTGTCAGCTATTCTTAAGGTATTGTCATCAATAAATTTCTGAGTAAGCGTTGCCGTGAAACTTTCACGAAGTCCGGGTTGTCCGGAACCGCTTCTGTCATCAGCTATCGGAATTGAAATAGTCTTCAAATGTTTTGGTACTGATGCACCTGTAAATGAATAAGAACAACATCCCTCAAAATTAACCACCAGAAGCATGATAAACAAACTTTTAGCTAAGAATCTATAGGTAAAAATTTCCGTTGATCGGGAGCATTTGTTAAGAAATTTAGTTATAATTGAACTTTTATAGCCCATAATCCTTCATTTTCCTGTAAAATGTTCTTTCACTTACGTTTAACAACCGGGCTGCCATTCTTTTGTTACCATGTGTCCTTTCAAGAGCCTTATTTATGGCATTTTTTTCAACATCCGCCAGAGATAAAATTTCATCATTATTAGCAATTTCATCCTGTCTGCGGTAGATAAGATCTTTTAGTTCCATAAGGTCTTTTTTAATTTCAAATAGTGCCCTATACATTAATTCACGGTCAGCGTCTTCAGGAGATTTATTCAGAAAAACAGGAAGATTCCGTCGGTTCCTAAAATCTGTCTTTGTATCCACCAAAAGCGGCAGGAAAGAAAAATCATCAAGAGTACCATTTTTATTCAAAGCTACGGCAGTCTCTATCGTGTTCTTCAATTCTCTTATGTTCCCCGGCCAGCTATAGTTCCTTAAAACTTCCATCCCTTCAATTGTAATCCGCGGAACTGAAATCCTGTTTGATTCAGAATATTGTTTAAGAAAAGTCATCGCAAATTCTTCTATATCGCCCACTCTTTTCCGCAAAGGAGGGATATTGAATGTAACTGCTTTAAGTCTGAAATAAAGATCGTCCCTGAAACGTTTTGAATCGACTTCATTCTGGAGGTCTTTATTTGTTGCGGCAATAATTCTGACATCGACTTTAGTAACTGTTTCCCCGCCGATCCGCATAAATTCTTTATTTTCGAGAACTCTTAATAATTTTACCTGCGTAGTTAGCGGCATTTCGGCAATTTCATCAAGGAATAGAGTGCCGTCATCTGCGATTTCAAAATAACCTTTCCGGTTTTCCAGCGCACCTGTAAATGATCCTTTCTTATGCCCAAAAAGTTCACTTTCCAAAATACCCTCGGGAATAGCACCGCAGTTTACACTGACAAGAGGTTTATCAGCCCTGTTACTGTAACCATGAATAGCCCTTGCAAAAACTTCCTTTCCCACTCCGCTCTCTCCGTATATAAGTACAGAGATATCAGATTTGGCAACCTGCATTGTAATATCAACCAGGTCTCTTGATTTCCTTTGTTTTTCCGATTATTCCGAATTGTTCCTGGAATTGGGCTATTGTCATTATTTCTTAAAATAAAAATAAATTTGAAGCTATAAATATATCAATTTTCAGTTTAAATTGATTGCTATTGGAGTGTTTTCTTGACCATACTAAACTATTGATACGAGATCTTTTAGTGACAGTTTTGATGTGAAAATTCTAGGGGTTTATTTTAACAACTCTGCCATCTAAACTATATTCAGTGTTAATATTCTTAAGAAATTCTTTAGCTTCTTTTTCAGTAACGAATTTCCCTGCATAAACTACGTGGAAGGTGGTTCCTGCAACATCTTTATCAGAAACCTGACTTGTAATTCCAGCATCTTCAAACTGTTTCTTTAATAATTCCGCATTGTCTTTTCTGCTGAATGCACCTGCTTGTATAGTAAATTTATAATCTAATTTTGTATCCTGCTTTTTATTTATTTTCTTTGGAGGCAATGGATCAATTGCGGGACGTTCGCTATTATTCTCGTCAATTACGGGAGTATTCTTTTCCGCTACTTTAATATAAGGTGAAGATGGGTAATCTCTTTTTAATCTATCCAAATAGGTTGAAGCTGCCTCAAATGTTTGCTGCGCATAGTAATATGAATAGATCCTGAACAAAGATGCATCAGCATATTTGCTTTGAGGATAATTATCTGCCACTTTTGAAAATAATTTTACTGATCCCTGACCATCCTCCGTGAGTACACCTTCAAGGAATAATACATTTGCATCATTAGGATTATTGGATTTCAATTTAGGAAGGATGGACTTAACTTCTTCTCTGTTTCCGCTTTCTATTTTTTTGAGATAATCACTTATATCAATGCTCTGAGCAAAGCAAGCAAAACTTGTAATGAAAAAGAAAAATATAATTAGTTTAGAAAACATATCAGGCTGTAAGCGCCAGGTTATTATTATCCAGTTTTACAGATTTAATATAAGATCCAAATAAAGTTGCGGAGGAAGCACGGTCAATCTTAATCTTAACATAATCCCCTTCTCTGATACCCTCCGTAAGGGGAATTATAACTACTTTATTTGTATCAGTTCTTCCGGAAAAAAACTGATCAGATTTCTTACTGAATCCTTCAATAAGAATAATTTCTTCACGTCCAATCATACTCTGGTTAATTTCATAAGAAATTATCTGCTGCTGGTCAATTATTTCCTGAAGTCTCTTACCTTTGACTTCTTCTGGAACATCATCGTCCATTCTAAATGCCTTAGTCCCTTCCCTCGGGGAATACTTGAACATATAAGCGCCGTCATATTTAACAGCCCGTATGACATCAAGTGTCATAACATGATCTTCATAAGTCTCAGACGGGAATCCTGAAATAATATCAGTAGAAAAACTTACACCTGGAATTATCTTCCTCGCTTTTTCAATTATATTAAGATAATGTTCAATTGTATACGTTCTGTTCATTAGTTCCAGAATTCTGTTGGATCCAGACTGCACAGGCAGATGAATGTAATTACAGATATTCGGGTTTTCTGCAATCGTGTATAATAGCTTGTCAGAAAAATCCTGCGGGTGGGAAGTAGAGTATCTTATTCTTAACGATCCGTCAACTACAGCACAGGCAGCAAGCAAATCGGCAAAATCATTTCCGTTATCAACATATGAATTTACATTCTGTCCAAGAAGCGTAACTTCCCTGAACTTTCTTTCTGATAACTGCTTTACTTCCTGCACAATTGAATTTAAAGGACGGCTTCTTTCCCTTCCTCTGGTGAATGGAACAACACAGAATGTGCAAAATTTATCGCATCCACGCATTACCGAAATCCAAGCCTGTAATCCATCTTCCCTGAAAGGAATTATATCATCATAAGTTTCTGTTTTGGAAAGTTTTACGCCTATCCCCTTATCACCATTGAAAGCAATATTTATATATTCCGGCAATCTTCTGTATTCATCAGGACCCACTACAAGATCAACAATCTTTTTATCCTCTATGAGGTCCTTCCTCAAACGTTCAGCCATACAGCCAAGAATACCTACAACAAGATTAGGGTTACTTCCTTTGAGATTTTTGAAATTGCCGAGCCTTCCATAAATTCGTTGTTCAGCATTTTCCCTGACACTACAAGTATTAAGAAGAACAACATCGGCATTGTCTTGACTTTTGGTTATTTCATATCCCGCATCTTTAAGAATACCGGTAATAATTTCGGTATCCGCAAGGTTCATTTGACAACCATAGGTTTCAATATAAATGTTGCTTTTGCTCATTTAAACTTTTGATAGATTATTGAAATAGCTTTAGAATTAACTTTAAAAATAATAAAATAAATGGCAATAATACTCCTAGGTAAAAGTAATATTTGCCTTTACGACCCGGTATCTATTTTCTAAAGGATTCCTGTAATCTTCTGGTTACTGAAAAGCCGAAGCCAAGAACCATTACAAGCACACCTGTCCATACAAAATTAATGAAGGGTTTTACACTTGCTGTAATAGTTAAAACTTCCTTTGATTTCTTTGGCATATTCTGCGCTGAATTATCCAGGTTCGAAAGAGCAAGATCAACTGTACCGGTTGCCTGAAGATTCAGAAGTGTTACTTTTACATTTCCATCTTTCAGATCAGCAGATGTCATGCTGCGTTGTCCACCCTTGCTGATAAGTGCAACTTTAAAGTTCTCTTTCTTGCCGTTAGTTTCTGCAGACATATTCACATCAATCTGAAAATCCTTACCGGCCATCATTGCTTCTCTGACTTCAGGCGGGAAGTTAAATTCATCAAATGTAATTTTAACATTGTTATATTCTTTCGATTCACCTTTCTTCAAAGTAACGTTATTCCCCTTTGAACCATCATCTTCTTCATATCCAAGTGGCGATATATAGAAATCATGGGTCACAAGATTAAGAATTGCCGGTTCTCTCATGAGACCATTATTAAATTCGCTGATATACATTACAGGTGAAATCTTGTAATTATCATTACCTTTCTTAAGCGAAAGATTAAATTCATATTTAGTTGCATTCTCAATAGGAGTATAACCTGTAAAAATAATGTCATATCCCAGAGCATGATTGGGGACATTCTTTTCAAGATTGACATCAATTTGTTTTGTGTATCCCGCAGAACCGATAACTCCAAGAATAAATAGTGCTATTCCAATATGGGCAATATATGCGCCCAGCATTTTAAGTCCACCCCTGATTATTCTAAATGCAATTGTAATATTTACAACAAGAGTAACCGCAGCAGAGAATGCAAGTAGCAGCATCATAATATCAGTTACACCACCTACTACCCATATAAGTATTGTTACAAATAATGAAAGTGATAGTGGAATGATTGAACTTTTCAGAAGATCTTCACGACGGGTTGTATTCCATTTCAAAAGTAGGCTTAATCCATTCAACAATCCTATTATTATTGCAAGCGGAATATGCATCTGGTTATAAAAGAATGCATCAACAGATTTGCCGAATAAAGGTGCGGAAGTTCCTACAAGTACAATTAATGCTGAGGCACTTAATACAATAGCCGCAGTAAATAATGCAAGATCTCTTGATAATATTTGCTCATCTGACGGAACAGGTTCAGATAAAAACTTCCATCTGTAAATGACCATACCGAATCCCAGAATAATAAAGGATCCAATAAAAATTATCAGAAATAAATAAACAAGCATTCCCGGATCAACAAAGGAATGCACCGATGCGTCACCAAGAACTCCGCTCCTGGTTAAAAATGTACTGTATAAAACAAGAATATATGTCATTAAACATAATATCAGATTTGTCTTAGCAAATTTACCGATCCCTCCGTTAGCCTGACTTTTCCTCTGAACTAAAAGAGTATGAATAGAAGCTACACCAACTAACCAAGGAATTAAACTGGAATTCTCAACAGGATCCCATGCCCAATAGCCACCCCAGCCTAACATTTCATAAGCCCAATAGCCTCCCATCATTATTCCAAGTCCTAATATTCCTGCACCGGCTAATACCCACGGAAATGAATGTTTTACCCATTCACGATAATCATTTTTCATCAGGGCGGCTACTGCAAATGCAAATGGAACTGTAGCCATTGAGAATCCCGTGAATAAAATAGGAGGATGTATCTGCATCCAGAAATTTGTTAACTGCGGATTCAATCCTTTACCGTTAATTATAAATTCTTTTAATGTAACGCCGGCACCGGAAAGGTTTGCAAATAAATCGGAGTTCATCTTTATGAAACTCTGCCCTGACTGACCATCAGAAAACTGAAAGTTTTGCATAAAAGGAAGATTTAAAAAGGCAGGATTAATAATCTTTTAAACTAAGGAAAATTGGCTCAGCCCAAATAGAAGCAAAAGGATTTTTGAAATAAAGGTGAAACCATTATAAGCAAAAAAGTTGTCGCAAGTGAAAACACTGCCATTACTCTTGGTTCAAGGTCGCCTCTTTTTGAACAATATGACTGTAATACAACTCCAACCAATGAACTGAGAACAAGCCACAGAAAGAAACTTCCCTCCTGACCAGCCCAGAATGTAGATGCAAGTTTACCGCCTGAAAGTGCATTGCCGCTGTAACTATAAACATAATGTAAAGAGTAATTATGAGTTAGAATATTGTACTCGAGAAAAACCGCGGCAGCTATAACCAGCATTGCCATCGAGTGATATCCTATCCTTCCATAGTTAAGTGTATTTTGGTAACCCCTGAAATTGAGGTAATACATCACCATCGAAAAAAGGCTGCACGCAAGTGCAATAGTTAATATTATACTACCTGCCATATTCTTTACCTATTTATTAATATTTTTATCCCGGATGAGACAATAAGGATTTATAAACTTGATGATTTTACTTTGTCTTCCTGATACTTGCTCGGACATTTTGTAAGGATATCCCTTGCATGGAAATATCCATCCTTATATTGCCCTGTTACTACAACACTCTTTGCTGATTCAAAATTGTTTGGAATCGTACCATTAAAGACTACTTTCATTTCATTCCCTTTTTCATCAATCATATAAAAAGAAAAAGTCTTGTTAAGCTTATCTACTTCAAAGTTTTTTGATTTTACCCAACTACCGGTAGCTTTGCAAACTTTATCTTTTGACATAACATTTTGGAAGTTACTTTCATATTGTATGTTGCTCTGTGTAAAAAAGTAAACCATAATTGCGAGAAAAACGGTAATAATACCTCCGCCGAACAAGTATTTATTCTTCATATTATATTTTATCTCCTTTAAATTTCTATCTTAAGTAAAAGCTACATATCAATGTTTATTATTAAATTTTGCTTCTTCAACAAGTTCATCTTTTTTATTCTTAAATTCTTTTTCGAAACTCTTAATTCTTTTGTCCAGGTTAAGAAGGTAAAAGAATATCCCTGTCCAGACAATCAGAACAATTATCATAACGATATAAATAGCGTTATTCTGAAGAAATTGATAGAGTCCTTCCAAATTAACCTCTTGTATATATTTTATTGATTCGGTTTTTATATATTAATGATTTATAACCAATATTCCACATCCAAAAATATAGGATAGTGAATCCTATTAATGAAAGGAAGAATATTAACTGCATATTTCCGTTCATCTTAAAATTAACGACAGGACCGGCATTTGTATCATCGGCGGAACCGGGATGCAATCCTTTCATAATCCTGGGCATAATGAAAATAAAAAAAGGTACAGTTAAAAAAGCTATTACAGAATACACTGCCGAAAGTGTAGCCCTTTTTTCCTCAGACTCAAGGGAAGACCTGAGGGCAAACCAGGCGCCGTAAATCAATAATAATGCAAAAATACTTGTTTGCCTTGGATCCCAGCTCCAATAGGAACCCCATGCGAATTTTGCCCATACAGCACCTGTAATTGTGGCTAATACACAGAATATCATTCCAAGTTGCGCTGCAGCATAACTTTTGGCATCGTCATCAAGGTTTTTCTTTCTCAAATACTTTACACTATATATCGTTGACATTAAAAACGCTACTACTGTAAGCCATGCCGTAGGTACATGGAAAAATATGATCTTAGCGTTCTGTTCCAAACCTCTGATCAACGGAAATTCATACCAATGGATGGGATTCTCAACAATGGGAAATGCTATTCCCGCCACTGATACAAAACTCAACAGTAGAAAAAGAAATATCTTCCAAGCCATAGTTTTTATTCTGTTTTTGTTATTAAAACTTAATCTTTCCAGACAAAATCAAACAGCATATAAGAAGCTGCGACCATGATCACATCATAGCATATGACCATTGCCAGTTCAAACTCACTTTGTTCAAATGATGTGCCATCTAAAGAGTTCAAAGTTAATTGAACAACTAATAATATTAAAGGCAGAAGTATAGGAAACGACAGAACCGGGTATAAAGTTCCCTTCGATCCAGCTTTTGCAATTATGGCAGCTATAATTGTGGATGATACAGCCAGTCCGATATTGCCGAACAAAAATGTTACAGCGAATAGTAGGAAATTCTTAATTACAAAGGCATCAAATAATGCCGAATATAATAGGGCTATTACAATATTCATCATGAAAACAAGAATCAGATTAAATAACAGTTTACCTGAATATATTGTTGAAGGCGATGCTATAAGATGAAGAGTCATTGTGGTTCCGCGTTCTTCCTCTGATACAAATGCCCTGGCAAGACCCGACATTGCTGAAAAGAAAATCACCACCCAAAACATCCCCCCGGTTAAGCTCTGGGATATTCTTTCACTCCCGATCGAAAATAATATCACACTTATTGCAACTATAATAAACATTACAAGTGAGTTTATGGCATAACGGGTCCTGAGTTCTGAATGAAAATCCTTCCTGAATAATGCATAAGCCTTCATTTTCATCTTACGATTTCCCCCATCATCCTGGAACTATTATTCATTGTCTTATATTTCTCAAGTTCTATTTTGGAAGAACAAAATGCCAGATCGGATTCTTCATTAGATGCAATTATTACTATTGAAGTTTCAGCTTCTTTCTTTAAAATTGAATAAACTTTCTCCTTACCCTCTATATCAAGGTTAGAAGTCGGTTCATCAAGGATTAATAATTCTGGTGAATGAGTAAGTGCAAAAATAAATTTTAATCTTTGCTTCATCCCCGATGAGTATGTCTTTACTAAATCATCTTTCCTGTTAATCAGCAAAAACTTTTCAAGCAGATAGTTCACTCTTTCTTTATCAAGAGGTATCCCCCTGATCTCAGCAAAGTAGGAAAGATTCTCCCAAGCAGAAAACTCATCATACAATACAAGGTATGGTGACACAAAACCCAAATGATTATGCAATTTCTCGGGTATGACTTCCTCATCCCCAATCTTGTGTACTACTTTTCCCGACGAAGGGGAAATTATTCCTGCTATTATTTTTACAAGTGTTGATTTCCCGGAACCATTACTCCCTGCAATACCATAGATTCCATTGTTCTCAAACTTAAAATTGATATTGTTAAATATTAGTCTTCTTCCAAAGATTTTATTTAACGAGACTGCTTCAACTGAATAATTACTCATTAAATATTACTATTTTACCTGTTTTTATATTATCACCTGATTTCACTGCATATATATATATGCCGGAAGATAATCTTTCGTTATTGTTATTTCGAGGCATCCATTTTATTACCGGATGCCCGAATGGTTTCTCTATAACTACTGCAGATGAAAAGACAAGAGTCATACTCATGCTGTATATATTTAAATTAGCTGACCCTATAGGATTTGGATCGGATGGTATATAAATATTAACGTTGCCTGAGTTGCCATATCTGAAGGGAGAAGGGAAAGCAATATCCGTGTTTCCATTATTGAAAACACTGCTATCGGCAAATATATTATTCAGAATTTCAGAATCAGCCCAGAACTGATTCTGTGGTACTGTTAAATGAACATAATATTTCCCAGCCAAATTTCTTGAACCTGAAAAATTAGTGTTGGATAGCTGATACTGGAAGTATTAATGTACTGGTATTTGTAACAGCAGAGTTGTAATCTGAATTTGTTATTATTACAGCCAGGGAGTCGAAATCGCCAACCGGCCGAATATTAATATTTAAATAATTATTTGAAACAGGATAATTAGTACCATTAATTGTATTGTACGGAGGGAAACTTAATTGTTGGGGAAATGTAATAAGCGGATAATTTGCTCCTTCAATGAATGTTTTTCCGGGAGGCGCATATTTTGTTCTATAATTTGTGTAAAAAACACGTATCCCAAATTCATTAAGTACCTGACTGAATAAAGCCCCCTTTTCGGTTATACTCTGATTAATAGCCACAATAGCCCGCTCAGTGGGCATAAGTTCCCAATCCCTTTTAATAATATCATAACCGAATTTATCTCTCTGAAAAATATTCCAGATTGCAAGATCATAACCATCGTAGGCTCCTGTTTTCTGCAATAGACCTTCCCGGAGCACCGAAATAATTACTCATATAATTGTAATAATCTTTAATCGGAGTTATAAACAAATGTTTCCATAGATGTAGAAGTAAGTTCATGGAACCATGCATCTGCATCCCTGTATATATAATTCCCTACCTGAATACCATGATGGAATTCGTGTGCTACTGTTACTCTTACTGCATTTATTCCTAATGTGGGAAAACCGGTAAAATCATTGTTTACTGTCCATATATGATGGACCTGTTACCGCTTGCCAATTTCAAATTGTGTAAATCCATACTACATTGCCTAATATTTTCAATATAGATATCATATTTATCATCACCTCCTACTCCATTGTCCGGAGGAGGAGGGGGATATCCAAGATAGTTGACCTCAAAATTATATGCTGAGTCCGCTGCAATAGCAACTGAATCAATATAAATTTTTATCAAATCATTAACTGAATAATGCAGTAAGTCATTGTTTGTATAATATTTAGGTGTGTTTATTCCCGGTTGTATCATAATGAATTCTAAAAAAACCTGAAGGATGATACAATACTTGTTTGTAAAGAATCCCGCTACAAAGCAATGGTTTTAAGAATCTTTGTTGTTCAGGAGTAAAACTGTTGAAATATAATCATGACTGAATTTACCTGTGAGAACCCGCACTTTATATGTTCATTTAGTTCGTGGCTTTGAACTCTATATTTACATTTTTAATTTCATAATAATCATTAAATATTTGATCAAGCTGTTGCCTTGACATTTCCTGTGGAAATATCATGGCATTGCCCGCAATAAAAATTAAAATCAGAATGTATTTAATCATTGTATCGGCTTTATTGTTATACAATTTTCTCTACTATTAATATAAACCAGATGAAAGTTCCTTAAATTAAGATTTTTAATGAAATAATCACCTGCAAACTGAACACTGGTAACAGGACTGATACTGAAATTTCTTCCCCGGTTTATTAAATCAATCTTTTTAATTACACCTTCCCTCTGGTGAATTAAAAAATATTTTCCCGCTACCCTTAAAATTCATGGCACCTGAGCTATATAATCTTTCATCATCAGGCAAATCAATAATAAGGTCTCTCCGGTTTGCTGTTAATACACTATGCCCGGTTAATGTAACGGCAATACCCGATTCAGGTGATTTAATTAAACTTAAATATGATTCCTTTTTTGCGGTAATAAAATCACCGGTTAAAGAAATAAGTTTTCTAACATCCTTCAGCCTCAAAGAAAATTTGGACTCGGGGTACTGAAAATTATTAGTAAAAGAAGAACTATATAAAGTTAAAGAATCCCTGTTATTCTGCCAAAAATATAAATCGGAATAACTTTCTTCCATAGTTGAGGCATCAATCACATTATCAGATATGAAATAGTTACTGTTCAGGTAATTTGAGGAAATATTATTGAAAACAGTTGCACTTAAATTCCTCTTCTCTAATTGAATAACATAAAGTTTAACTTCCCCTTCATCATTATGTTCAGCTCTGATATTATTAATTCCGTTTCTTACATAAAACGACTTTTTATTGATTATAGAATTAATATAATCAAGATTAACCACCTCAATTAATTTTTTACCAATAGAATAACAATAAAATGCCAGCTTGTTTTTATAATTATCAACATAGATTTTTGAAGGTGCTCCGTTTAGCGGAATTGAATAATACATTGAAGGGATACCTGAAGAGTTCCGGAAAATCAGGTCAAGGTTCTGTTCCTTGTTATCGATAAAACAAAGATCAGGTATCCCGTCATGGTTATGATCGAAATAAGTAATCCCCTGCTGGCTTACACCCAGTGAAATATTAATTTCTTCCGAAATTCCCGTAAAATTAGTTATTGTATAGATTTGTCCGTTTTTATTTATTACAGCAATTCCATTTATAAATTTGCTGTAATAAGGAATCAAATTGCTGCAGCCTTCTTTTCTGAAATAAATAACTTCAGGATAAAATTCCCTGTTCTCTTTTCCGAACAGGACAGACATTACTCCCGTGTCTGTATCAAGATACGCAATATCTATTTTCCCGTCTTTATTAAAATCCCCTGTTATTATTCTATCCGGATTGTATTTCGTTGCAATATACTTCCGGTTATCAAATGAGGAATTAAAACTACCATATAATATTTCAATTGTGTTTCTTTTAGACATAATAATGTCTTCATAAGAATCAAGATCAATGTCGGTTGTTTTAAGAGAGTAAATCTGTTCTGAAAATGGAAACGACTGCATTTTATTATACTCCCCGTTTCCCTTATTATAGAAAAGTTCAAGTTCACTCAATTTTAGATTAAAAGCTGCTATATCGGGAAGACCATCATGATTTATATCCATAAACTGTGCAAAGGGAAATACATTATTATTATTAATAACTTTGTTTTCAACTAACTTTCTGTTTTCGGTATTTAATATCGATAACCCTTCAAATGATCTGCCTGATAAAAGTATAGAAGGTTTTCCATTCCCTTCTAGATCTGCTATCGAGATATTGTCCGGGTAAGATTTTAACCGAATTTCCTGTCCGAATGAGGGTCTACCGTTTTTACCGAATGAAATTATCCCGGCTTTCATACTTTTTCTGGAACAGTAAGGCATACCCGGTTATATTATTGGTACGATCTGTTATATTTTGGATCCGGGATATCTCTATTGGAATACGTGATTTCTTTGGGGATGAAAACCCTCCTGACTGTTGACCACTTACTGCTTCAATTTCTTTTTTATATTGGTTGAACAGTACAAGGTCTGTATAGGAGTCACCATTGTAATTTAGTGCGATTAGGTTAGTAAAGCCGGAATCGATATTAAAACTGTTGAACTTACAAAAACCATTTATCGGGATTTGAGGGAATACCTCAATGGACAGAAACAGAAAAAGTGATAGTAGTTTAATGCTTATTATTTCGATTTTTAAGCCTGCTGTCTCTCCTTTGCAGGGCTTCTTCAAATCTTCTTTTTTCATCTTTAGTTTCGGGAATTGACTCAATAGCTTTTACCGGTTTACCCTCTTTATCAACACAGACAAAAGTTAAATAGGCAGAGTTGGTATGTAATCTTTTCTCTTCCTTATAATTCTCTGCGAATACCTTGACCCCTATTTCCATAGAAGTATTGAATACCCTGTTCACTGATGCGACAAGTGTTACGATATCTCCAAGATGAACGGGGTTATGAAAATCTATCCTGTCCACTGATGCAGTAACGCAAACATTCTGATTATGTCTGCCAGCAGCCAACGCGGCACATATATCTATCCAATGCATCAACTGTCCGCCAAGAAGATTCCCTAACTGATTGGTATAATTGGGAAGTACTAGTTCCGTCATTGTTGTGATAGATTCACTGACTTTCTTTCCCGTTTTATTCATTTGGAAGATACAATCTCCAGATTGCTTTTAAGTTTCTGCATTTCATTCGCCCTTTCGTCTTGAGGATACCTCTGAAGAAATTTGTTAATTTCCTCTAAAGCATCATTGCTCCTGTCTCTGCTAATAAGAAGTTTTACTTTGTCATACATCGCCAGTGGCGCGTATTTGGTATCATGATAAATTTCAATGACATTATTATAATATCTTAAAGCACCTTTATAATATTCCAGCTTGGAATAGATATAAGCAGTATGGTATTCTTTCAATGCAAGCTTCTCATTCAGTTCTTTAATCTTCGCTTCCGCGTCAGGTACTTTTTCACTCGTAGGGAAAAAATCTATATATGACTGGTACTCTTTAATAGCGCTTTTCGTATACTTTTGGTCAAGAGAATAATCAGGAGACAATTTATAATAACACTCTGCAAGCATAAATTGTGCATTGGGTACCATCTTACTTGCCGGCATATTCCTTATTAACTTGCTATATTCATATGCGGCTAATATATATTCCTTTCTTTGAAATCTAGTTTCTCCCAGATAAAACTGGGCTGTATCAACTACGGATGCGCCGGGATACTGAAGTACTATACCCGAAAATTCATTTACGGCTTCCTCGAAATCTCTGTCATTATATAATTTCATAGCATAAATAAGTCTTTCCTGTGATGACATATTTGCTGTATTGATTGATGATGAACATCCCCACATAATAAGGGATAAAAGGAATAATATTACTAAGTTCTTCATTTTCTGTCAGTTTATTGAAAAATAATCTACAATAATAGTTAAATTCTTTAAGGCTTCAAAGGTATTAAATCAAGGAATAATCGCAACTCGAACCGAATTAAACTATTTGCTGCGGACAGTGAAAAATAAGATAACTGCGGCAGCCGCTGTACCTAAAGCTGCAACCGGTTCAAATAATCCTGAGAAGAAAGGCTCTGGTGGAACAATTCCTACTGTGAAATTGAATGCACTGTTCTCCAAATTCTTAATATCATCCACATTTACAGTGTCTGAATAAACTAAATTAAAATCTCTCAATTCTTTCCCTGTATATAAATAGTTCCCTTTATATGTCAGTTTTCTTTCCACTAGATATGTCCCCAGGAATCCGTCCCTGAAAATATCCCCATAAGCTGTTGATATTTTCTCAATGGAATATAAAAACTGCGGTGAAACAGTCCCTTTCTCAGAAATTATTTTAAGTTCTTTTGATTGGAGATATCCGAGTATATGACTATTAAATATAGAATAGGTTCCGTTGGTGATAACTTCCGTATAAATTTTACCATTAGGATTATCTGAACGGATAAACATATTAACAGATGAATCAGCTAATGAATAAAACATTTCAAGATTTGATTTAGTTTGCGGTAAGATAGTCTTCGGAAAGATCATTAAGGAAACTGCAAGCAGAATCAGAATAAACGATGCTTTTAACTTTTTTAACTCAGGCATATATACCGCGAATCTTTAATGTTTTGGCTACTTTATCTATAGCCAAAATATACGCACCAATTCGCAAAGTTACATTATATTGTTCGGCGGATTTATAAACATTTACAAAAGCCTCATCCATCATCCGTTCAAGTCTCTCATTAACAAGCGGTAAAGTCCAGAAATATCCCATCCTATCCTGCACCCATTCAAAATAAGAAACAGTAACACCTCCGGCATTTGCCAAAATATCGGGAATAACCAGAATTCCTTTATCCTGAAGAATAGGATCTGCTTTGGCAGAAGTCGGACCGTTAGCACCCTCAGCTATTATCCGGCAATTCAGTTTTTTTGCATTATGGGATGTAATTTGATCCTCTTTAGCAGCTGGTACAAGAACATCACATTCCAATTCAAGGAGTTCTTCATTAGTAATTACTTCAGCACGCGGATAACCTAAAATAGTTCCGTTTTTATTTGCGAATTCAATTACATCCGGAAGGTTAAAGCCATCCTTATTATAAAGAGCTCCATTAATATCACTTAGACCTGTTATTTTAACTCCTTGTTCATTAAGTAATTTTGCGGATATAGAACCGACATTTCCAAATCCCTGAACAACTGCCGTGGCATGTTTCGGGTTAATACCTAATTTATTTAAAGCTGAAATTGAAACAATCATAACTCCACGTCCGGTAGCTTCACGCCTTCCAAGTGATCCGCCTAAAATACTTGGTTTACCGGTAACGACTGCAGTTTCATTTTTTCTCATATGCATGCTATAAGTATCCATTATCCACGCCATCGTCTGCTCGTTTGTATTCATATCAGGTGCGGGGATGTCTCTTTCGGGACCAAAAACATCTAAAAGATTAGAAGTAAATCTCCTTGTCATTCTTTCAATTTCCCCGTTACTCATCTTCGAAGGATCACAGATAATCCCGCCTTTAGCGCCACCGAAAGGAATACTAACAATCGCGCATTTCCATGTCATCCATGCAGCAAGAGCTTTCATTTCATCAAGATTAACATCAGGTGCATAACGGATTCCGCCTTTTGATGGTCCCAGTATTTCATTATGAATTACCCTATAACCTTCAAACACTTCTATTCCCCCATGATCCATAATAATAGGAACTGATGTAATTATCTGTTTTACAGGACGTTTAAGGTAATTATATATTCCCGGATCCAGACCAAGAAGATTGGCAGCAAGATCAAACCGCTCCATCATTGATTCAAACGGATTTTCCTTATCTACTATTGGGGCAGGCTCTTTATATAAATTTGTAGGAGTAATGGACCCATGCTGATGTTTACTGCTCTTTTCGTTAGTCATAAATACCTTTCAAAATAAATTGTTTGCTGATGATTAAACAGAAATGCCAATCTGGTTGATATGATGTTTCAAGTGCCGCAGATAATCTGTAACAATAAATCCAAGATCTACAGGTTCATGATCTCCTAATTTGCAAGCAACCTTTAATTTATCATCAGGGATCTGTTTAATAATTTCAGCCAGGTGTAAATTATAATATTTCCATAGTTCAATAATTTCTTTCCAGTTTCTTTCATTGTATAACTGGGTACCTACCCAATCGTCTTGCATATAACTTGGTCCTGCATACTCATTTGATAACTGTGCTCTTACAAACCGCTGGTGATTATTAGCGGCAGAATCAATTAAATGTCCTAATATTTCTATCTTGGACCATTTACCGGGAGCGGGTTTTATTTTTGAATCAGAATCACTAATCTTAGATAATTTTTCTGAAACCTTTAATACAGTTGTTTTCAGCTCTTCCGCTATATTATTTGACATGGTTAATACCTCTTGTTTCAATTTGTGGGTTCAATTTAATAAGATGATCAATAAATTCCTGTATCCCTCCGAAATTCGAATTCACTTTTATTTTATCTGATTTAGTCAAAATAGTAATCCTCGATTTATTCTCCTCTATTGAAACTATATCCGGAATAAAAAAATATTTCAGATTTGAAAGGTAATCTGTAAAGAAGATTTTATTCTCCTTGATGGAAATTTCAACAATAGTGTTAATTATTTGTGTCCACATCCAGACAACTATTACGCAGAATATCAAAGCAATAAACAAATCAATTGTAATTCCGCTCTCATTCTTTAATAATAAGTACACAACAGGTGCTCCAATAATTGTTAACAAGCTTGCGGTTATTACAGGAACATTTTTTTTTGAGGGATCTAATTTGATTGCAGTGGAATCATCAATAACTACGAACCTTCTCCCCTTATATTCCGGTTTTTTAAGACTATAAAAGCTCATATAATTTTCTCATTTATTTTTCTCTAAAAATAGGGAAATAAATCAAATATTGCATTGCTATATATTGATTTTCAAATTTTTCGAATGTATCATACAATATAGGTAGCTACAGGAGGTAAGCGGGAGAAGGTAAGGAGAAGAGGCCGTTTTAGCGTAAAACAGCGTAAAGAAGCGTAAAACAGCGTAAAGAAATTTTGAAATAGGTGATGGGTTTTAGGTGAAATATTTAAAGTAGAACGGTAAAACTTCATCTCTTTTATATTAAATAATCTATAAAATTAATTTCATTATGTCAAATAACCTTCGAGGTTTTCATCAACCTCGAAGGTTTAGGATTAGAGGGACAGCTTATTGGTGAATGACAATCAAGATGAGAAGTAAAATGAGATTTTTCCACTAAATCATTGTTTCCTAATATTTTCCCTTGTATTTCTTTCATAATATTCTTAAATAAGACCCGGAAATTAAGGAGATTTATGAAATTTAAACTATCCCTGGCTCTTATCACTATTTTAATTTTTAATATTTCCATATTCAGCCAGAGTACTACAACTCCATATGATTTTCTCCGGTTGGATCTGAGTGCCAGAGCAGCGGCTCTTGGGGGCAGTTTCGTTTCTAATACTGATGATCCGAATGTTATTTTCTATAATCCTGCAGGACTAAAAATGCTGACTGGGTCTCCTGCTTCCTTCTCTTTCCTTAAATATCTTCTCGATATAAATTTTGCAAGCATAACATATTCTACCGAACTAAAGAGTATTGGAAGAGTTGCCTTTGCCCTTAAATATGATAACTACGGAAAATTTACAAGGTCAGATGAATTTGGTAATATTCTTGGAGAATACAGCGCCGGAGATGTCGTGTTAATTGCTGGATATTCCAATGAACTTGATAAAAATTTCTATTATGGTGTTAACGGTAAATTTATATATACCAGTATTGATGACCGTTCATCTTCTGCATTTGCACTTGATTTTGGATTAAATTACAACCTCCCCGATAAGGATTTTAGTGTCGGTTTTGCTGTTCTCAATGTCGGTTCTCAAATTTCAGCTTATTATAATACCAAAGAAAAATTACCTGTAGATGTAACTGTAGGGGCATCTAAAGCTATCCCTCATACTCCTTTAAGAATTTCACTCGATTTCCACCGTCTAAATGACAGCCAGTCTGATCTGGTTTCACATTTGCGCGCCTTCTCAATAGGTACTGAATTTACATTAAGCAAGGTCTTAAGATTACGCTTGGGTTATGATAATCAGAAAAGACAGGATTTATCAATTGGAACGTTTGCTGGGCTTGCAGGATTCAGTATTGGTATGGGCGCGAATATTTCAGGATATAGCTTTGATTACGGCTTTTCATCATTTGGAGCTATTGGAGCATTGCATCGGATAAGTGTATCTACTACTTTTTAATTCAGATTACTTGTTACTGACCACATAATTATGCAAATCCCGGTTAAGCCGGGATTTTTTTTATTCTCTGTAAGGATTTGCTAAATATTGTTTTGCCAGACTCCTTGAACTACCATATTCTTTCATGTCAAGCAGTCTGTTATAATATTCCTTTGCCTTTTCCCGGTTACCTAAAACATCATTTATCATTCCGAGATAAAGTACCGCATTAATCTGGAACCCTGAATCCTCATCTTTATCAATCTGTTTAGAGTATTCAACACATTTCTGAAGAAATATTTTTGCCGTATCAAGTTTCTTATCGTTCTTTGCATTAACGCCTATGTAATAATCAGCTTCCCTTAAAGTTTTAGAATTGTTATAACCGAAGAAATTATTGTCCGCTTTTTTAAGAACGTCCTTAAAAACTGAAGCACATCCGGCATAATCACCTTTCTTTATAGAAATCCTACCCATCCATTTTTCGAATACAGGATTATTTGGAAAATCAGAAACAAGTAGCTTTGCAAATTGTTCTGCCTGATAAGGATTGTTTTCATAATTAAAATATAAAGTCATCAGGAAATAGCGGGCTTCATATTTTGCATACTTGCCGTTCATTGCTGTATTTGTAAGTTGTTCAATTCCTTTCTGTTTATCTCCTTTGGGAAAGAAGATCATCAATGGTTTTATAAGAGGAAATTCATTAGGTATAACTGCCGCATAATAATTATATATTCCGAATCCAAGCTGAACATCAAGATTTTTAGGATCTAATTTTGAAGCACGTTCAACAATTGGAAGTGCCTCTCTTCCATCATCGGCTGATTTAATCCAGCTTTCTCTGAATCCATGCAGCCGCCCCCGGAATCCTATTGCGCCACCCTTAAAGAATAACGCATTAACATCATCAGGATTCTTATCAAGAAGTTCATCACATTGGTAAATTACATCTTCAAGTTTCTTAAAAAGAAGATCGTCATAACTTTCAACATCCGGATCAACAAGTATTTTCCACCAATCAATCATTGCAAGGAAAAACCGTCCTGCCGGTTGGTTAGGATAATCTGACATTATACGGCGAAATGTAATTTCCGCATCAGAAAACTGCATGTTATAGATTTCTTTTATTCCTCTTACAACAGTTGAATCAAACAGTGCCCCCTGCGCATGAGTCTTAACTGGAATGATAAGTAGAATAAAAACTAAAATATATTTTTTCAAACATGCTCCAATCTAGCCCAGGCATTTATGCCTGGGTTTACTTTAATATAATCTATCAATAACCAGGGGATTCATCCCCTTTCTCCTATTCCACTTCATAATGAGTCTGCTCCAATCTATCGGGAAGATTACCAATACTAGGGGTTATGCCTTGGTCCTTCCTGATTACTTTTTCCTTTTACCTTTTACCTTTATTATTCCTCTACGATTTTGTTAAGAAGGTAATCCTTAACATTGGCAATGGCGATTCTTTCCTGGAGCATTGAATCCCTTTCTCTTACAGTAATGGTCTGATCTTCAAGAGTTTGAGTATCGACTGTTATACAGTAAGGAGTTCCGGCTTCATCCTGCCTGCGGTATCTGCGCCCTACAGCTCCTTTATCATCATAAGATACTTTAAGGTATCTCCTAAGATCTTTTTCAATATTCCTTGATATTTCGGGCATACCATCTTTATTTACCAATGGAAATATTGCAACTTTAATTGGTGCCAGTTTAGGATGGAATTTTAATATTGCTCTTGTTTCGCCGTTAACTTCTTCTTCAGAATAAGCATCAGTAAGGAATGCCATAAAAGAACGACTGGCTCCTGCTGATGTTTCAATAATAAAAGGAGTGAATTTTTCTTTCGATTCCTCATCAAAATATTTCAGGGATTTGCCTGAGAACTCTTCATGACGAGACAGATCGAAGTTTGTTCTATTATGTATTCCTTCAATCTCTCCCCAACCGAACGGGAATTGATATTCAATATCAGTTGCTTCTTTTGCATAGTGCGCAAGTTTATTCTTGGGATGGTCATGATATCTCAATTTATCTTTAGTCATTCCAAGATTGATAAAACCATTTCATCCTTTCGGCTTTCCAATACTCATACCATTCCTTATCCTCAGCTGGTTTCACAAAAAACTGCATTTCCATCTGCTCAAATTCCCGTGTCCTGAAAAGGAAATTCTTCGTATTTATTTCATTCCTGAACGCTTTACCAATTTGCGCAATTCCGAAAGGCAGCTTTTGACGTGATGAGCCCTGAACATTAAGGAAATTGACAAATATCCCCTGCGCTGTTTCTGGTCTTAAATACACAACCGCATTCGGATCCTCAATCGATCCTATGAATGTTTTAAACATGAGGTTAAACTGACGGGCTGCAGTGAAGGTACCTTTATTACCGCATTGAGGGCAGTTTAGTTCAGCAAGAAGTTCTATTCCTAATTCGTTGTCTTCGATAAGGCGGTCAAATAATTCATCAATTTCATTTGAACCTTCAAGAATGATCCGCTTTTGCTTTTTCAAGAGTAGATTCATATTTATGTGAAAGTGCGCATTATTAAGAATCTTTTCTTTAAGACCTTCAAGAGCTTTCTTCTTTTTCTTTTCATTCAGTGAATCAGCAAGAATGTCAACTCTGAACCTGGCTTTACACTGGCGGCAATCGATCATCGGGTCAGTAAAATTCTCAACATGTCCGGAAGCCTGCCAGACTTTAGGGTGCATTAATATTGAAGCATCCAATCCTTCAATATTCTCCCTGTATGTCATAAACTTCCACCATTCTTCTTTGATATTCCTTAAGAGTTCAACACCGAGTGGACCGTAATCCCAGCAGCCGTTTAATCCACCATAAATTTCACTTGACTGGAATACAAATCCTCTTCTTTTTGACAGGGATACTATTTTCTCAATGGTATCAGATTGGTTGTTTTTTGGCTTTTCGATGACAGATACCTCCGGAATATTTTATTTATCGAGGATAAATATAGAAAAAAACGACCTTTTTAGATAATCACTAATTGTTAACAACAATTCATTTAATTAAATTTGTTTTTCATAAATAGGGATTCTTTTGAATTTAGAAGAATTTAACAAAATATTAATCATCAGATTAAGCTCCCTTGGTGATATACTCCTGACCACACCAATGATCAGGACGATTCAGAGAAAATATCCTGATAAGAAAATTCATTTCCTACTCAGGTCTGAATATGAGGCTATCCTTGTAAATAATCATTTCCTTGATAAACTATATCTTTTTACAAGGAATGATGCTGAGAATAAAAAGCTGATTAAAACCTTAAAGAATGAAAAATATGACCTGGTGATTGATCTTCAGAATAACCTTAGGTCTAATTTTGTTTGTAAAAAGCTGCATATAAAAACAATAAAGTTTAATAAAAGAGATCTTGCTAAATTTCTACTTGTGAATTTCAAAATTGATCTGCTTAAGAATGCTTTACAGATTCCGGAAAGATATGCAGCAATGTTTGACAATTTCCATCTTGACGGCGAAGGACTTGATCTTATTACTTATAATGCTCCATCAACACTTTTTGAAGCGGATAAAAAATACATTGGTTTTGCACCAGGTTCCCGGCACTTTACCAAAACCTGGCCCCGTAATTATTTTATTGAACTCGGTAAAATGCTTAACGCTCAGGGATATACAATTGCTCTTTTCGGAGGGAAAGATGACCGGCTCGTTTGCGCGGAGATTTGTGCTGAGGTAAAAAGCATTGATCTTTCAAATAAAAATGATATCCTTCAGACAGCAGCCGATATGAAGAAGTGCACAGCTATTGTTTGTAATGATTCAGGATTAATGCATTCAGCGGTAGCATCGGGAATTAAAGTGCTTGCTATTTTCGGTTCCACTGTTAAAGAATTCGGTTTTACACCATACGTGGGTAATAACCCAGGATTACTTAAAAATAATCTTGTTGTAGAAAATAAATCTTTGTCCTGCCGACCCTGTACACACATAGGAAGAGATAAATGTCCCAGGAAACATTTTAAGTGTATGCTGGAATTATCTCCCTTGCTGGTATTTAACAATTTACTTCTTTTGCTTAACTCCTGATGAAAAAATTCTGGTTCCTGTTTTATAACGGGCTAATAATTCCTCCTCTTTATATAGCTGTAAGAATTGCCGGTTTATTTAAGAACAAAGTTAAAAGAGGTATTAAAGGAAGAAAGAGAATATTTGAAGAACTTATACTTAATTCTTCATCAACTAATAAACTCAATAAATTAATCTGGTTTCATTCTTCTTCGCTTGGTGAGTTCGAACAGGCAAAGCCTATCATAGAAGCACTAAAGAAGACTAAAGGGATTAATATCCTTGTTACATTCTTTTCTCCCAGCGGATATGAAAATTCCAGGAAGTATCCATTTGCAGACCTGGTATCGTATCTGCCATTTGACACTAAAACGAACGCCGATAGATTTATACAAATTGTGAAACCGGATGTAGCGGTAATAATGCGTTACGATATATGGCCGAACCATATATGGTCAATGAGGAATTTCAATATCCCTTCTTTCCTTGTTGACGCGACTATGAAAAGGAATTCTAAAAGAAAGCTCCCGTTCGTAAAAAGTTTTCACAAACATTTGTTCCGGGATATATCTAAAATACTTACTGTATCAAATTCAGATACTGACGGGTTTAAGGATTTTGGCTGTACAGATAAACAGGTTAAAGCTGTTGGCGATACGCGGTTCGACAGAGTTTATCAGCGCAGCCTTGTGGCGCGGTCACACAACCTGATAAGGGAAGATTTATTCAAGGGAAAGAAAATATTAGTAGCCGGCAGCACATGGGAATCGGATGAAGATGTAATACTTCCCGCTTTTTCCAAACTTGCACAACATGAAAAAGATATAATCTTAATTATTGCCCCTCATGAACCCACTGTTGTTCATCTTGAAAAGATTGAAAACGAATTTTCAGGTGATCTTGAAACAATTCGTTTTTCATTTCTGAATGATTATAAAAATGAAAGAGTTATTATAATTGATTCAATTGGAATACTACTAACATTGTACACATATGCGAATGCTGCATATATCGGTGGAGGATTTCAAACAGAATATTCATAATGTGCTGGAGGCTGCCGTATACGGAATACCGGTTGTATTCGGACCAAAGTATGATAATTCGCAGGAAGCAAAAGAACTGCTGGAACTGGGCGGTGCAATTGAAATCAGGAACAAGAGAGAAGCCTACCGGTGTTTCCGTTCCTTATTTATCGATGATAACATGAGTAAAGAAATGGGCTCCATTGCATTTAATTATGTTCAGAAGAATCTCGGTGCAACTGAAAAGATACTGCAGGAAATAAAGAAAGCACTGTAGACGATTCGGTTTGCTCAGAGAAATGAGGACTGGATTGTTGGATGGATGGATGGTTGGAGGAATGGAAAAGAACACAGATAAAGATTCACAGCTTTATAGATTTGTATATTTATTGCTGCAGTTATAACCAATTATAAAATGAAATGTTTAATGAATAAAATTGAGTTTTATTCAAAGGGGAATTTATATCGATGGTATTGATTGAGCTTTGATTGAATTTTAGTCCAAAATTGTGTAGAAAGTAATGCATGAAATTACCTTCACTTGGTACCTGCCCGATAACTACAAGTGTCTTAAATAATCCTGATAGATTAATCGCATAACCGCCTGATGTAAAATTATGGTTCCCAAGAACAGGATCTTCGATTAACCTTCCTCCATAGATATAGATAAATTCACCAAGATTTATTTCCCAACCTTTTAATTTTTCTGTTTCTTTATTTGTTTTCCCAAGAATTACCTCCCTAAAAAAGTTAATATCACCTAGTCCAGATTGGTATGTATTATTCCCTAAGTTATCAGTTTTTACTAAAAGATCATTTGCTTCTATAGTCCACTTAAAAGAAAAAGGAATCCATGAGATATTATTTTTATTATATTTTAACCCTAGATTAAGTTCAATACCTGCACGGGTAAATCGTGGGAGTGGAGCACCCTGGAACCGATCAGTATTTAATATATATTCCTGGCCATAATTATTTTCAGAAATACCTAAGCTGAAATTAAAAAGAGGGGATAAATTATAAAATACCGGGGCTGGTCTATTTTCCAATTGAGAAATCAAGGTGATAAAAGGGACATCTACAAGAAAGCCAAAATCAAATAGATTACCAGATGCATAACCGGAAAATGGTTTCTGAGCAGTAGGGAAATTACCAAGGTCAGAATCGATATGTTTAAAGGAGAAACCAATGGATGCCCGGACAAAATAATCCGCGGCTATGCTTAGAGTGATCTGATTTGATTGATCATGAGTATGGATAAGCGGAGATCCTATGAAATCAGGTCCCACATGCAGTAATTCCTGATAATTCAAATAGATATTTGATAATGAAATCCCAATACTCATTTGGGGTAGATTCGGAAATATATTATTAAGATTAGTACCAGCATTTACTATGGTGGTATTGGACCAGTTACTTAAATGAAATGAGGGAAGCAAAACACCATAATTTTCACTAATAGCAATAATTTTATTATCAAGGCATTGAATCCCCAACTGTGCCGGGTTTGATATCAGGGCAGCTGGATTATTTGTTATGTGAGCAACGGAAGCATTACCCATTCCATTCATTTCTGCGTTTGTAGGCATTATTAAAAAGGGAATTGCTGATTCTCCCTGGGCTAAGGAGAATGAGGAGAACAGAACACAAATTAAAACGAATATTCTCATTGTAAGCCGCATAAATATTTAACCAATTGTAAAAAACTTAATGATATAACTTATAACTTCAAAATCATAACCTGAAACAGTGAACAATTAAAACGGGTGGATTCAGATATATAAATCTTCTGGTTTTGTATTTGATAGTTCGATTAGGAAATTGGATATTTTTGATATTACATCATTTAGATAACGCTCTCCTTTTTCAGGAGTTGCTTTTGCGGGATTTCCGATTCCAGTATCCTTGGTAATTTTAGTCCAGGGTCTGGGTGCCCATACCCATTTCTCATCGGAAGCCTTAAATTTGAGTTTCTTACTTTTCCCTTCACCGGCTTTATTAAGTGGTAGCACAAGTTCCGGTGCAATCTTCATAATAATACTTGTTTCCCATTCGCCTGCATGTTCACCTGTGTCTTCAAAATAATTGCCGGGATCGACACATTGAAACCAATTAAGCTGACAAATGAAAGTTCCGGGAAAATTTATATACAATTCACGTATTATCTGTTTGAAATCATTTCCGCCATGGCCATTCAAAATAACTATCTTGTTTATTTTATGTTTAATAAGCGAAAAAACAATATCCTTCAATACGATCAATTGGGTTGATTGGTTCATATTTATAGTGAGCGGGATATCAAGCTGAGTAGTATTAACCCCATAGGGAATTGCAGGAAGTAAAATAACTTTTGCCCCGTTATTCCATGCGGTTTCAGTTGACTTTGAAGCGATATAATTTGTTTCAATAACATCGGTACCATAAGGCAAATGATAATTGTGGGCTTCTGTTGCACCCCAGGGGATAACAGCTATTTCATATTTCTGGGTCTTTACGTTTTTCCAATTTGTTTCCTGCAGCAGGTAAGGTTTCATATAGGGATCTCCTAAAATATTAACTGTAAAATTAGCATTAAATATATTTAGTTTTAAAGAATAGTCCCCGACACGACAGAAACAAAGCTGCATGGATCCCCGCCTTCGCGGGGATGACAAAACAGTATATGGGATTGGCAACGGAGGAGAATGACAATGGGCCATTGGGGAGGTCATCTGACAAAAGAGGAAAATCAGCCATAAACTAACTCAGTTTGTTGATTTAAGAAGTGGCTGTATTTTAGGGATGCATCTTCGAGCGACTTCTTTATTTTATCATTTGGTGGCTGGAATAAATTTGCTTCAATTGCTATTGTGTTTTTATGTTTTACAGTTCTCCAAAGACCTGAAACTTGTCCATTAATTAAGATCACCGGTCTGAATATTCCATTATTTGATATGATAGTTTTTTCAATTCCGGATGGAATACAAGAACTTCTGTTTCTATAGCTGATAAGGAATTCGTCATAAGCAGGAAGTAAATGAACGGATTCCTTTTTTCTGATGATGATAGTGGAAGCTGCAAACCAATAAGTTAACGAATCTATCTTTTCGGATATTAAATTAGTTCTATTCATTTCCACAGCATGTTTTGCATTAGTTAAAGTTAAACCGGACCACCAGGAAAAATCCAGAACAGTTGCAGGCCCGTGAGATGTAAAATATATAAGTGCAAGTTTAGCTAACGCTTCAACTTTACTAAGTTGTATTTTCTTAGGCACCCTTTCTTCTAATAATGCATATGTGAGTTTGTTATTTTTAATTGACCCGCTGCAAATTAATCCTTCAAGTTCAGCCTGAAGAAAAATATGAGCGGCATGGACACCAGAAGTGGATATTT
Source organism: uncultured Ignavibacteriales bacterium (assembly GCA_963786395.1). Lineage (GTDB taxonomy): Bacteria > Bacteroidota > Ignavibacteria > Ignavibacteriales > Ignavibacteriaceae > Fen-1301. The sequence continues at coordinate 145,017 of CAWAZD010000021.1, forward strand.
TGCCCTTTTGTAGTTCAGTTATTATTTCTTCTCTGGTTAAATGTTTACCACCTGTTAATATTCTAGCCATAATTTTATAACTTTTACTAAAAATAGCTGGTGTTAGTTCAAGATTATTATTTCGAGATTTAAGTAAAGGCAAAATATGTGGCGCTGTTAATTCAAGCATCCAATAAATATTTTCGGCAGCAACAATATGCCAGGTAGGTCTTAATAGATGTGTCCTTACAATTTCTCCTTTATTAAACGCGGCTTCAATTGATTTTTGTGTTAAATCCGGGAGGCGTGTACCAATAGCCCATTTAACAGAATTAAAATCCTGAGCCTGCATGGCTCCCATTGCAGATACAATTTCAGCAGGACTGGTGAAATTGGTTTGACTGATCTGCTGGTTAGAGAGTCTGATTTGCCGAATATTTTTAATAGTCATTTGGTTTAATAATTAATTATTGGCTTCGGAGAGACTTGCAATAATAGCTTCATGGATTCCCGCCTTCGCGGGAAGGACATGATGTTATTTGGTCAGATACTTTTCTTTCAAAATATTAATATGATGAGTAAAATGACCTGCAATTACGAATAAAAGGGCAAGTACAGTTATATCATTATAATTAGCAACTCCACGTCTGCGCAGGGTATCTGTATCGAAACTCTTAAACAGCAAAATATTCGATTTTCTTAGATGAACCCATTCATCGGTAATATCGGATAATGTTCTATTGTTTGAACCAGAGGTTTTAACAAAATCATCCTGTTCAAATCCAGGCAGTGGATTAGGGTCGGATCTGGCAAACCAAAGTGCTCTGAAGGACATAATACGCTCAGTATCAATTATATGACCAAGCAGTTCGGCAACAGACCATTTCCCCTCAGCATAAGTATATGTTTTCTTTACTTCCGGAATTGTCTTCAGAAGAGAAAGGAATTCATCAATCTGAGATTCCATAACCGGTATAATTTCATCCCCCTTTACAAGATCTATATATGTTTTGTAATAAGGGATATGTTCAGTTTCTTTTGGACGCATATGAATTTCCTTTTGATTACTACCAGATTTAATTTACCATCAGAATTATAACCTATAATATAATTTCCATTTCTATCAACAGCAATGACGCCTCCGTCACCAGGTTTCAATTGTTTAGAATGAGGATAATAGCCTGTCGAGGAAGTCATGTTGGGCGGGGTTCATTTTTACTTTGGCATCTTCAATTGTGAAGAACTCTCCTTTATCAACCTCGGGGATTGTTATTATCTTACCAGATTTTGATGGCCATTCTATATTACATGTATTACTTTTTATTTCTATATGATCGTCGTTTGGGACTTCAAATGCCCAGGCAAAAACAACCTTCCCTGCCTTTTGAGTAATGTAGCCGAGAGGTATAAATTCTCCTGTTGGATGGATACCTGTTTCTTCTTCAAATTCTCTTTCGGCAGTTTCAAGATGAACCTCCTCGTCTTCAAGAAGTCCTTTGGGAATTCCCCAATAACCGTCATCTTTATTCCTGAAGAAAGGACCACCGGGATGGACGAGGAATACTTTAATTCCATTCTTTCTGCTGAACATTAACAAACCGGCGCTTACATTTTTTGTCATAGTTTAGTATAAAATTTTAATCCGGTTATACCAGCGATAATTAAGATAATGAAAAACAAACGTAGGAATTCTTTAGACTCATTAAACAGAATAATACCAAGAATTGCAGTACCGACAGCTCCGATACCTGTCCAAACAGCATAGGCAGTTCCCACGGGGAGGCTCTTTACAGAGAAAGATAGAAGCCCCATGCTAATAACCATTGTTGCAATAGTGAAAACGGAGGGCCACAATTTTGTGAAGCCATCGGAATATTTAAGTCCTATTGCCCAGGCAACTTCAAATAGTCCTGCTATAAATAAAATAATCCAAGCCATATTAATTATCTTTAATATTTAATTGATCTAAAAAGAATGCGTATTCAAGGGCAGTTTCCTTAATCCTTCTGAAGCGACCTGATGCTCCGCCATGTCCTGCCTCCATATTAATTTTCAGGAGCAAGAGATTATTATCAGTTTTATATTCCCTTAATTTAGCGACCCATTTAGCGGGTTCCCAGTACTGTACCTGAGAATCATGCAGACCGGTTATAACGAGCAAGGCAGGATAATTTTTCCTTTCTACATTATCATAAGGTGAATAGGAGAGCATATAATCATAATATTCTTTCAGTTTTGGATTCCCCCATTCTTCAAACTCTCCGGTTGTAAGGGGAAGAGATTCATCAAGCATAGTAGTAACAACATCCACAAACGGAACGGAGGCAACTACAGCTTTGAATAGGTCAGGGCGCATATTTAAAACAGCCCCTATCAAAAGTCCGCCTGCACTGCCGCCCATTGCACAAAGTTTTTCTTTTGAAGTATATTTCTCTTTAATAAGATATTCCGCGCAGCTTATAAAATCGCTGAAAGTATTTTTCTTTTTAAGGAACTTTCCATCTTCATACCATAGACGCCCCATTTCCTGACCACCCCTTATATGAGCGATAGCATAAATAAATCCACGGTCAAGAAGGCTTAGCCGTGCAATACTAAATATCGGTTCAGTTGAAATGCCATAAGCTCCATATCCATAAAGAAGCAAGGGATTATTTCCATCCTTCCTGATCCCTTTTTTATAAACAATAGATACAGGGATCCTGGTTTCGTCACCGGCAGTGACATATATTCTTTCAATTTGGTAATCGTTTTTATTATAACCCCCCACAACTTCATCTTCTTTAAGAACAGTTTTTTCTATGGTCTTCATATTTATGTCAATGACCGAATGGGGAGTTGTTAATGAAGTGTAGCTGTATCTTAACATTTCCGTATCAAATTCCGGGTTCCTTTCGAACCATGCGGCATAAGCTCCTTCATCAAAATCAATGTAGTAATCTTTTTTACTTTTCTGATTAATTACTCTGATCCTGTTTAGTCCGTCCTTTTTTTCAAGCAGCACCAGATGGTCATTGAAAACCTCGATCTCTTCAAGAAGAACATCCGGTCTATGGGGAATAACTTCTTTCCAGTTTTCTTTTGTAGTATAAGCAATCGGGGTTTCCATAAGCCTGAAATTTTTAGCATCCAGGTTTGTTTTCACATAGAATTTATCATAAAAGTGATCAATGGAATATTCAAGCTTCTTTTCCCTTGGCTGGAATACTCTGAATTCACCATCAGAATTATCCACATCCAAAATCCTGAATTCAGAGGCTACCATACTGTATGATCCGATAACAATAAATTTTTTAGATTTGGTTTTGAATACTGTAGTAATAAAACCATCATCTTTTTCATGGTAGATTTCTGTATCCCCGGAAACATCTTCGCCAAGTCTGTGACGAAATATTTTATATGGGCGGAGAGCATCATCTTTCAGTGTATAGTAGACAGTTTTATTATCATCGGACCAAACCGCATGACCGGAAGTATTTGTAATCTTATCGGGAAACAATTGGCCTGACTCAGTATCCTTAAAGAAGAGATCATATTGCCGTCTGCCTGTAACATCCACACCATAGGAGAGTAATTTTTTATTTGTACTTACAGAGAGTCCGGTTACATTAAAATAATCGTACCCTTTTGCCATATCATTTACATTAAGCAGGATTTCTTCTTTGGCTGTAAGAGTTTCTTTCTTTCTGCAATAAATTGGATACTCTTTACCTTCTTCGTAACGGATATAATAAAAATAGCCGTCATCTTTATAAGGTACTGTTGAATCATCCTGTTTAATACGGTTGAGAATTTCGTTAAATATTTTATCCTGCAATGCTTCAACCGGATTCATCATCTCATTAGTGTATTTATTTTCAGCATTGAGGTAATTTATTACTTCGGGGTCTTCCCTGTTATTTAACCAGAAATAATAATCAGTTCTGGTATTCAGGGGATCGGAAAGGACTTTCTTTATTTGTTTTGCTTTAGGAGGAATTAACATAATTAAAAATGATAAATTAAAAGAAACCTTTTGTGCTTTTCTTTGAAGAAAAGCACTACTCCATAAGATTATTAATAATTTTGCCTATGCTGAATTTTCTTGACGCAACTGATTTAAGGCCGGAAATACGGAATTAAGGTAAAATAATTTAATGGCGAAAATACAGAAAATAAATAGCAGTTTTATGACCGAATGTTAATTTATATGTTAAATTCTAATGAAATAGTAACATACAATAACCCATATCACACGATTATGGAAACTTTTACATGGTTTCCTCGATCACATCTTTAAGAGCACCACTAATTTGTTGTTTGTTAATTCTTTGTTACCCTTTGTACCCAGTCACTAATTGTAAAAAGAACACTGGGAGCTATAGTTTCTTCAATTTTATTATATTCAGTAGGCGACCCGGTATCTGCTGTTTGGAACAGGTGATTCAGACCAGGAAATTTCATTGTTAAAAAATTCTTATTGCCTGCTTTTTTCAAACAACTTTCTATTACCTCAAGATTTGCATCGGCAGGTACCTGCAAATCTTTTTCACCATTTAGGGCAAGCACCGGAATCTTTAATTTTGATAAATTCATCTTTGGATCATAAGACAGAAAGAATTTAAACCAGGGACTTAAAATTTGACGGGTCTGCATTTTAAGATCATTGCTTGATCCACCCATGGATTTCTTTTCATTTTCAGTTAGTGAGGAATAATAATCATCTAATAATTTATTTAGTTTTTCAGCAGCTTTAGAAGAATCCTTTTCTTCCAGTGCTATTTTATAACACTTTTTGTTAAGAGCGATAGCCTTGTTTATTTCTGCGTCAGGAGTTCCTTCGGCTTTTGCAATTAATCTTGATTGTAATTCAAGAATCTTATCGCCGCTTAATCCAGGACCAGCCATCATAACTATAAAGGCTACATCTTTAGAACCGGCAGCAACCATAGGAGCTATAATTCCACCTTCACTATGACCGATCAAACCTATTTTTTTCTGATTGATTTCTTTTCTAGTTTTCAGATAGTCAACACATGCAAGTATATCATCGGCAAAATCTTTAGTCGTAGCAGTTGAGAAATTACCCGTTGACTTTCCTATACCTCTATCATCACAGCGTAAAACAGCTATTCCATCGCGTGTCAGATAATCAGATAAAACAAGAAATGGTTTATGACCCAGGAGTTCTTCGTCACGGTTTTGAGGTCCTGAGCCGGTAATTAAAATAACAACAGGTAAATTTTGTCCATTCTCAGGATAGGTGAAAGTTCCAGCAAGAGTTACCCCTGCGTCAGTGTTTACAACGGATACTTCTTCTTCTTTATATGGATATGGTTTTTTAGGATTTTGAGGACGAGTAATAACGGTTAATTTTTCAATCCGTGAAACGGGTAAAGCAAATTCACGCCCACCCTGACCCCAGACTCCTTCCATCAGAGTATCTGACTGTATCTTTCCTGAATAATAAGCATTCCCCGGAATGGATTTAAAATCAATTCTGATGCTGTCTTCTTTAACAGTAACAAGGTCAGCAGGAATTTCTTTGTCAGTTTGATCGGGGCTTTTCATAAATGCGGAGTATTTGTCAGTACTGACTTTTGAGATATGTAATTCTATTCTTAAAGCGGCACCAGGTACTATTAATTTACCCTGCCAATTTCCTTCAAACTGATGACCCTGTGCGAATGCATTGCCGCGGTACAATAAAAACAAACAGAAAAAAACAAATGTAATTTTTTTCATAACAGTTCCCATTGAATATTTATTTTTAATATAACAAGAAAAACTTACGCCTATAAGATAATCAATTTCTGTAAAATTTGCCTGTCTCATGAAGCGGGAATGACATTAGTATAATTGGATTGTTGGATTGCTGGATTGTTGGAAGAATGACAAGTCAAACCCTGCATCCTTTGACACCACACATTTATAAAAAGGAATAATAGCTGCATGGATTCTCTCCGCCCCGGCGGATTCTAATGACTCAATTCACAATATAAGATGAAACCTTTTGTTGAGTCAAATTGTCTATATAATAATTCAAATAGGTGCAACAATGAATAATAGAATAAAAAGGTCCACCGTGAATGTTTTGTTGCTCATGTTTATAATGTTTTTTACTTTAATTGGTTATCCTCAGGATAAAAATGAACATAGGGCAAATTACGCGAATACAAGTGATGCAGTTATAACACATGATGTATTGAAAGGTTTTACTAAAAACTTATTTTATGGAATCTTCGATTGGGTAACTGTAGATAGTAAAGATGGTGTGGTTACAATGGAAGGTTGGGTTCATCTCCCCTGGTTGAAATCACAACTACAAAATGCGGCTCAAAAAGTCCCCGGAGTTAAAAGTATTAACAACAAGATAGAATACACATTCGGACCTGGAAGGATTGGCGTTAAAGCAGCCCATCTGATTTATAGCGATCCATGGTATATTGGGCAAGCGTATACAGTTAATCCTCCTGTTCATATAATTGTTAATAATAATATTGTAATTCTTGAAGGGGTAGTTAGTGACGAAGTGTTGAGGGATCAGGCGGAATATTTAGTAAGCACATTTACTGATGCATTTTCTGTGCAGAATAATCTTAAGATAATGAAAAAGGCAAGTACTAAGAAAAGCTCCTAATGATAAGCGGGGGAATGGGATGAATCCCCTAATTACTTTAATTCTAAAGGAGCAAAGCAACTAATGAATCTAAATCATTGTTCAAGAAATGCAGATTCTTCGCTACGCTCAGAATGACAAATGCGTGTTTGTGTTTAAGATAGCTGAAATGCCTGGGTTATCTTCAGTGAATTTCCTTTTTTAGATACTTACCTGTAACACTTTTAGAGTTTTTAACTATTTCCTCAGGAGTTCCCTCAGCTATAATATTTCCGCCGAACTCTCCTCCACCCGGTCCAAGATCAATAATCCAGTCTGCTGTTTTAATCACATCCAGATTATGTTCAACAACAATAACAGTATTACCCTTATCCACCAGTTTAGTTAGAACATTCAGGAGAATCCGGACATCTTCAAAATGGAGACCTGTTGTCGGTTCATCAAGAATGTACATTGTTTTTCCTGTACCAACTTTACTAAGTTCGGTTGCCAGTTTCACTCTTTGGGCTTCACCACCTGACAATGTTGTTGCCTGTTGTCCCAGAGTAATATAACCTAATCCGACACTATGGATTGCATAAAGTTTTCTTTTAATTCTGGGAAGATCTTCAAAAAACTCAAGAGCTTCATCAACCCGCATCTCAAGAACATCAGAGATTGATTTTGTTTTATACAATACTTCAAGAGTTTCGTGGTTATATCTTTTACCACGGCAGCTTTCGCAGACCACATAGACATCAGGAAGGAAGTTCATTTCAATTTTTCTTAAGCCGTCGCCTCCGCATTCCTCGCACCTGCCGCCGGCAACATTAAAACTAAACCTACCGGTGGAGTATCCACGCATTTTTGATTCAGGAAGCTGAGCAAACAGATCCCTGATAAAAGTAAACAACCCCGTATATGTGGCAGGATTTGATCTTGGTGTACGTCCAATGGGTGACTGATCGATCTCAATTATCTTATCAATATTCGCAAGTCCGTCAATCGATTTATAAGGAAGCGGGACTGACTTCGATTTATAAACCTTTCCCATTAATATTTTAACGAGAGTTTCATTTACCAGTGAAGATTTTCCTGATCCGCTAACACCTGTAACCAGAGTTAATGTACCAAGTGGGACTTTAAAGGTAAGATTCTTAAGGTTATTTCCTGAAGCTCCACTAAGAACAAGAAATTGACCGTTACCTTTCCTTCTTATTTCAGGCACTTCAATTTTCTTTTCACCCAAAAGATATTTTAATGTTAGTGATTCATGTCCGTTCACAGCAGATAAAAGTTTTCCGGTCTCACCGGACATACACACTTCACCGCCATGTTCACCTGCTCCGGGGCCGAGATCAATAATATAATCGGCGCTTTCAATAGTTTCCCTGTCATGCTCAACCACAATAACAGTATTACCGAGATCCCTTAATTTTTTAAGAGAGTTAATAAGTTTAATATTATCACTTTGATGAAGACCGATGCTTGGTTCATCCAGAACATACAAGACACCCGCAAGCTGGGAACCTATCTGAGTTGCAAGTCTAATCCGCTGAGATTCGCCACCTGAGAGAGTTCGGGCTGAACGGTCCAGGGTCAGATAATCTAATCCGACATTAAGGAGGAATTTTAATCTTGCAGAGATCTCTTTAAGAATTGGTTTAGCAATTATACCATCCCTGCCAGTAATTTTTATTTTACTAAAGAATTCATCAGACCTGCTAATTGAAAGAGTGGTTACTTCGCTGATATTCATTCCCTGGAACTTAACAGCAAGCGATTCTTTTTTCAATCTTCCACCGCTGCATGTTTTGCAGTGAATGGTATTCATATAAGATTCCACCCAATCCCTGATATTGTTTGAAGTGGTTGTGCTGTAATAATTCAATAAATGATTAAACAAACCAGCAAATTTATGCATATAGGTTACGGGTTTGGTGTTGCCATATGCATATACGAACGGTATCTTTTCCTTACTGCCATAAAGGAGCACATCTTTTTGTTCAGGGGTAAGGTCTTTCAATGGAGTATCAAATGTAAAACCAAATTTATCAGCAACAGCACGTACCTGATTGAAGAACCAGATAGGACGTGGTTTGCCAAGCGGGGCAAGACCTTCTTCTTCAATTGATTTATTCCAGTCAGGAATCATGAGATTGATATCAAGTTCCTTCTTTTCACCGAGTCCTTCACAATCGGGGCATGAACCGTAGGGTGAATTAAATGAAAAAGAATTAGGCGCCAGCTCTCTGAAACTAATTCCGCAATCAAGGCATGCGAGATGCCGGCTATAAATAAAATCTTCTTTTCCATCATTCACAATAACAATACCGTTACCGTAATTCAGACCTACATCAATTGATTCTGACAGCCTGGTTCTTGAATTATGATTTACTGTAAGACGGTCGACTGCAATTTCAATATTATGGATCTTGTACCTGTCAGTCTGGAACCCCTTAGTTAGTTCCTTAAATTCATTATCTATTCTAACCTTAAGAAAACCATCGGACATTATTTCTTCAAACAATTCCCGGTAGTGTCCTTTTCTACCTCTGATAACCGGAGCTAAGATGGAGATTTTCTTTCCGTTAAGAGTTGTAAGAACCGATTCAATTATTTGAGCTGAAGTTTGTCTTGTTACAGGTTTACCGCAGTTGTAGCAGTAGGGAGTTCCCAATCTTGCATAAAGTAGACGAAGGTAATCATAAATTTCTGTAACAGTGCCAACTGTAGACCGGGGGTTACCGGAAGTGGATTTCTGTTCAATAGAAATAGCCGGGCTTAAACCTTCAATAAGGTCAACATCAGGTTTTTCAAGCATATCAAGGAATTGGCGGGCATAAGCAGAAAGAGATTCAATATATCTTCTTTGTCCTTCCGCGTAGATAGTATCAAATGCCAGGGAGGATTTACCCGACCCGGATAAACCAGTAATAACGGTCAGGGAATCGCGGGGAATTTCCACATCGATATCTTTAAGGTTATGCTCTCTTGCACCCTTAATTATTATAGTCTCTTTTTCCAAATCTGCTTATTTTTTAGAATTTAAATATTTATATTACACTTAGATGCTCTGAAAATCAATTTATTTCGTATTGGACGGTTCAATCTGCTGTATGACTGTTAAACCAATAAATACCCTGGTGGGTACTTTTGAAACAAAACTGAAGGAAAAAGGTTCCCTTTTTATCTGTCAGGCGTTCTTTTCTTCTGATATTGCGGAATGTGAAAAGATTTTAACCTCAATAAAGAAGAAATACTTTGACGCAACACATCATTGTTACGCTTTCAGGCTAAATAACGGGGACACTAAATATTCCGATAACGGAGAACCTAATGGCTCAGCAGGAATTAGAATATTTAATGCTATTGAACATTTCGACCTGACAGATCTGATTGTAATAGTAATCAGGTATTTTGGCGGGACAAAACTTGGAGTAGGTCCTTTGGGGAAAGCGTATTATGAATCAGCTTTTAATACACTTCAGTCAGCGGAGATTATAGTTAAAAATCCATATAATGAGATTACCATTACAACCAATTTTGAACAAATGGGGCATGTATTTAGAATTTTATCAGGATTAAATTCTAAAAACATGGTTTCCGAATACGGGGAGAATTCTATCAAGATTAAATGCTTTTTGGGAGTGCGCGAATTACCTGCGTTGCAAAAATCATTAGAGATTTTTTCACGCGGGGATATTGAGATCGTTTCATCTGAGGCGATAGTTTATTTATAAACCTCTTCTCTCCTTTTCTTGGAATCGGCTGTAAATGATTTGCAATCTATTTACTGTTCTTTTCTTTGAAGAAAAGAACCAAAAGAACTTCGGCTGTAAATTCTTTGCTAAAAATTCAGCGCTCCGTAAAGCCAATTTGCAAATTCATCTGGTGGAAATGAACTCGCTCCGACTTAGGAGTCGGAGCTCAAACAGCATTTCCTCATCTACTCCATATGCTTTTTCAAAACACAGCCAATGCTGAATTTTCTTAACGCAAATAATTTAAGGCCGGGGAATACGGACAGACAATAAGAACTGAATACCAATTTTTCAAGGCAGGATAATCATGGAGGAGATTCTTCGCTTAGCACTGAATGAAAATCAGGCAAAGTCGTATTCCGCAACCAAATTGGCAATTTGGATAAAATTATTTGATAGTACATGAATAATTAACGAGATTTATATTGTAAAAATTATTCGGTTTATTATGTCCGATGTTAATATTAATTCAGATGCCTCAAAATTAGCGGATCTTACTTTTCAACTTTTATCCCAATGCCAGGAAAAAGAACATCGTTTAGCCGAACATCATGGACTTACACAGGCGGAATTCAGATGTCTTAGATTTTTTGGTACAACAGAATGCCTTAATAACAAACAAATTGCTGAAAGAATGGGGCTTAGTCCAAGCAGATTAACGCGTATTGTTGATGGTTTGGTAAAAAAGCAATACATGGAAAGGACAATTGAACCGAACGACCGAAGGAATATGCGTGTAACTTTATCGCATAAAGGCGTGAATATTGTTAAGCAGCTTAACAGCGATTATGTGAATATCCATAGGGAAATTCTTAATGAAATCGATGAGGAACAGCACGAGCCTTTAATAACTGCTATGGATCATTTCCTGTCGGCTTTGCAGACATGGACTGCTAAATCGTAGAATTTCTTTTTTGTTCATTGAGATATTTTTTAGTCCATTCCAGGTCAGATAAAATAAGGCGGAGGTTTTGTAATCCCTGAATTGACATATCAAAATATGTTTTATCGAAATATCTTTTTATATTATCGTCAGCCCCGGAGAGGATATCCTTCATCTGTTCAGTAACCTTTTGCATATTATGTGAGAAGTCTTTTTTTATGTGGTCGAGGCTTTTAACTTCTTTAATATCGATACCTTTTTTCAATATTCTCAGTAGTCCCTGAACATATTTAGCAGTAAACGTCAATTCCTTAAAAATAACTTCTTTATTATCTTTTAAAGAAAGTTCATACAAAGTATTCAGATCTGCTTTATTATTTAAACTGAATTCCGAGAGTTTCTCAATTTCCTCAATTATCCCGTTACATGAATTTTCACTCATTTATTTTTACTCCTATACCCAGACCATCACCAACGGGAATTATAGAAGCTTTTAATTCAGGGCGCTCCATAAATTCTTTATTAAAATTCCGTATAAACTCTGTAGATGTCTGAAATTTAGGAGGAATCTTTTCAGCTGCAGCAAGACCATGCCAGAGAAGATTATCTACCATAATAACTCCTCCTTTTTTCAGAAGGGCTAAAGATAATTCAAATAGTTTTGAATATTCATTCTTGTCGGCATCAAGGAATATAAAATCGTACTTTTTATCAAGAGTGGGCATAATATCAGCCGCATTCCCATCAAGAATCATTATTTTATCTTCAACATCCGATTTTTTTATATATTCTTTTGCAAGGGCAATATTGTCTTTACTTTTTTCGATAGTGTGGACAACGCTTTTCTTTTTAAGGTTGCGGGCTATTCTTATTGATGAATAAGCTATGGCGGTACCGATTTCAAGAACACGTTTTGGTTTTAGCATTTTTATGAGTACTTCCATAAATGCTGCCGAATTCTGATCAAGAATAGGGACATTGTTTTTGCTGGCATATTTTTCCATCTCAAGGATAAGGGCATCTTTATGATCCGCGAAATGGCTAAGATATTCAGACTGAACCGGAAACAATATTTTATCCAATTTAATTCACCTGTTAAATTTTATTTCAAATAGACCATCTTTTTTGAATAGTAACTTCCTGCTAAATTAAGGGAATAGACATAAACTCCGCTGGGTAGGGGGTTTCCTGAATTTCCTTTTCCATTCCACACAATAATATTATCTCCGGCTTTACTATTTGGTATAAAGATCGTTCTTACTTTTTGTCCCAATATATTAAAAATATCCAATTCACCTGATTGATTTCCAACAGACTTAAATTTAATAGTTGTTGAATTATTAAAGGGATTAGGGAAGTTTTGGCTGAGAATTCCATAATCCAGCGGAGGAGTTAAAGGAAGGTTAAGAGCAACATTCAAAGCGCCGTATAAATATTTATAGTGATTACTCGTATCAACCGGATCGCGATAGATTTGACCGCTGCTATCTTTATAAGTAAAATAAAAATCAACTTCATTGCCTAAAGGGAATGATGGGAATGTAAATTTGTATTTCAGCAATCCATCATACACCATGTTTGTATCTGAAGAAATATTTGTTGAAGTATAATTGATTTTTACAGTTGAGGGTGAAATGCTATTTGTAAAGAAAATCTTATTTAAAGCAAAAGAATTTGTGGAAGGGACATATTGTAAATTCGGGTGATTTAATACATTCCTGGCTGATACTAATCCGTAGCCTCTGAAATTATCAGGTGAAGAGGCATTGTCAGATGTTTCAAGGAAAATATCACGTACCTGCCTGTTGGTAAGGTAAGGGTAAGCTGATAATAATAATCCCGCCACACCACAAACTATAGGTGTTGAAAGTGATGTTCCGGATGCTGATACATATCCATCTACAGTTCCGGAAGCCGCACCATATACATCTACCCCGAGAGCAACAACTTCGGGTTTAATTCTTCCATCATAAGTTGGTCCTCTGCTGCTAAACGATGCAACATTGTTAAGAGGATCCACTGCGCCAATGGCAAGAATGCTATCTTCATCAGCAGGCGTATCAATATAGAACCATGAAGTATTTCCTTCATTCCCTGCTGCTGTGATTGTAACAACGCCTTTATGGAATGCCAGCTTTACTGCTTTAGCAACGATGGAAGTTTTACCATCCATTTGCTTGTAAGTATAGGAATATGTAGTATCATCAAAAACATCGTAGCCTAACGAACTACTCGTAATCTGAACACCTGAATTCTCCATCCATATAAGTGCGGCGGTATAATTATCTTCTTCGATATGAGATTCAGAGGCAATATTTTCTGTCTTTGCAAGAAGGAAAGATGAATTGAAAGACGCCCCTATATAACTACTAACATTATAACCACCGACAACAGAAAAGACCAAAGTTCCATGACTATCCTGACCGGGGGGATCACCGGGTTGGTCGGCTGTGACAGAATCATGATTTATAAAATCATACTCACCCAGTACATTTTTATTCTTAAGCGATTCATGTCTTTTCCAGTCAAAGCCGGTATCGAGAAGACCAATTAAAACACCCTGCCCTGTTATGCCTAAAGCATGGACAGCCGGGATATCCTCCATTGCAAGCTGAGAATAAGAAATGCCATATTCAGGAAAAGGTATTGTGGTTTTATTCAGAAGACCGGCTGGTTTAGATTTTTCTTCACTGAATTTTAATGTTTTAACGGGAGTTAATTCCTTCACAAAGGGAAGAGCGATTATTTTATTTTTCTGTTCAGGATTAAGGTATGCGGAAACAGAATTGAACCAGTTTAGTTTATTAACTATAGTTATTCCCTGTTCTTGAATAGCACTGATATAATTTTCATTTATAGGGATGTCATCATAATCAATGAAATCTTCACCGAGAGTTCGTTTTCTTCTTTCAATTGATTTGGGAGATAGAGTTTTGAGAGCATCCTGGTAATAGGATGCGGATTTATTCAATGATTGCCCGGTAATTATGCCTTTATCCTTGAAATAGATAAAATACTTTGATTGTGCAAATGAAATTGTACAGAAAGCTATAAGTATTACGAATAATAATTTCATCTCTTTCATTCGGATAATTTACAAAGGAATATAAATGTATTTGCAATTATAAAAAAACATCTAAAGCATGGATCCCCGCCTTCGTGGGGATGAAATATAAGGTCGGATCTACAGGTTACAGGTATTTAATAGAAAAAGCAATTCCCTACCCCTCTTAAACAGAACGGTCTTTATTTAATCCCCTTGAACATTCTTTCCCATTTTATGCTTTTATATAAGTCCAATATGTGTGTTATGGATATAAACGGATCCCATGACCAATAAATAAATGCAGCTTTTCCAATTAAGACGTCTTCAGGTACAAATCCCCAATACCTACTATCGAGACTATTCTCCCGGTTATCGCCAAGGACAAAGTAATAATTCTTTTTGAATGTATAATTCTTTACAGGAGTTCCCTGGATAGTAACGACCGAACCCTCAGTACTCACAACACGTCCTTCCAATTCACGGTTAATAATCATGCCCCAATATTTAACGGTCTGGCGGTTTATGTCAACCATATCACCTTTTTTAGGAACAACGATAGGACCGTAATTATCAATATTCCAATTCTTACCAGGAGAAAAAAGATTTGGGTCCTTAAGACCTTTTGGTATTAGATCAGAAGCGAAATCAGCCTCCGGTGGCGGAGCAATAAGCTGCCGGTTCACATAAAGTTTTCTTTCTTTAATCTCAATTGTATCACCGGGTTTTCCTATAAGCCGTTTAACATAATTAGCGGGATCAGCAGGGGCAAATTCATTTATCTGTCCGGGGAAATCAAAAACGATAACATCATTCCGTTCAGGTTCTTTTAATTTCAGCAGACTCATGTTAGGAATTTTAATATCGGTGAAAGGAATGAATGAAGGAGTGGCAAGATTATATGCAATTTTATTTACTACAATATAATCGCCGACGAGAAGGGTTTTTTCCATTGAACCTGTAGGTATCTTATACAGATCAAAAAAACACCCTTTAATTATAAAAGTGAACAAAAGGAAAAGAATAATAAATTTGAGTAAACATCCCCCTTTTTTAGGGGATTTGTTTGGTTTCATATTAACCGGATTTATTCGTCAATCTGAAGAACGGCCAGGAATGCTTCCTGAGGAATTTCAACATTACCTACCTGCTTCATTCTTTTCTTGCCTTCTTTTTGTTTTTCGAGAAGTTTACGTTTTCTTGAAATATCACCGCCGTAACATTTTGCAAGTACATTTTTACGGAGAGCTTTAACAACTGCTTTAGAAATAACCTTTGTTCCAATAGCAGCTTGTATAGAGATTTCAAACATCTGTCTTGGTATCAGTTCTTTTAACTTGCTGCAGACTTTTCTGCCCCAATCATAGGCTTTATCTCTGTGGACAATCATTGAAAGAGCATCAACCGGTTCGCCGTTCAATAAAATATCGAGTCTTACGAGATCACTTTCCTGGTAACCCATATACTCATAATCAAAAGAAGCATAACCGCGTGTGGTTGACTTTAACTTATCAAAGAAGTCGAATATAATTTCACCAAGAGGAAATTCAAATTGAAGATCAGCTCTGGTAGGATCAATGTAAGTGGTGTTTTTATATGTCCCTCTTTTATCCATACTAAGTTTCATAATGTTGCCGACATATTCGCTCGGGCAAACAATCTGAGCTTTAACGTAGGGTTCCTGAACAACATCAATATCCCCAACCTGCGGCATATCAGCAGGATTATCAACAATAACTTCTACACCATTTTTTTTAATAACATGATATTCAACGTTAGGAAGAGTTGTAATAATAGATTGGTTATATTCCCTGTACAATCTTTCCTGAACAATTTCCATGTGAAGGAGTCCCAGGAACCCGCACCGAAATCCGAAACCTAAGGCAGCCGAAGTTTCAGGCTGATAAATGAGTGCGGAATCATTAAGTCTGAATTTTTCAAGAGCATCTCTAAGGTCTTCAAACCTTTCGGCATCGGTTGGATACAAGCCACTGTAAACCATTGGTTTAACTTCTTTATATCCCGGGAGGGGTTTTGTAGTTCCGTTTTTAACATGAGTGACAGTATCGCCCACTTTTGCATCGTGGACATCTTTAATACCCGCAATTAGATAACCTACATTCCCGCTGAAAGTGTCATCAGTTTTTATTTTTTTAAGACCAAGAATACCGATTTCTTCAGCTTCAAATTCTTTATCGATATTAAAGAACTTAATCTTTTCCCTGGTTTTAATAGTTCCATTAAAAACACGAACATAAGCAACGGCACCTCTGAAAGCATCGAATATAGAATCAAAAATCAGTGCTTCAAGCGGACCATCGGGATCGCCCTTGGGGGGTGGTATTTTTTTTACGATTGCTTCAAGAATTTCTTTAATGCCCAATTTGGATTTAGCACTTGCAAGGAGGATGTCGCTGTCTTTGCAACCTATAAGGTCGATAATCTGCCCTTTAACTTTTTCAATTTCAGCGCTGGGAAGATCGATTTTATTCAGGACGGGAATGATCTCAAGTCCAGCATCAATTGCAAGGTAAAGGTTACTGATTGTCTGGGCTTCAACGCCCTGGGCTGCGTCAACAACAAGGAGGGCGCCTTCGCACGCCGCGAGTGAGCGGGAGACTTCATATGAAAAATCAACATGCCCGGGAGTATCAATTAAGTTAAGAACATAATTTACTTTATCGTCGGCAATATAATTCATGTGGATAGCGTGAGATTTGATTGTAATTCCTCTTTCACGTTCCAATTCTAAGTCATCTAAAAGCTGAGCTTTTGCTTCCCTTATACTGACCGTACCGGTAGTTTCAAGCAGACAATCTGCTATAGTTGATTTCCCGTGGTCAATGTGGGCAATAATGCAAAAGTTACGGATATCTATCATAGTTTCCTGAATTTGATGTGCAAATATACGTAGGAAGTGAAAATATAAAAAGGCGGAATGTAATTAAGATAGTTTATTGAAAAGGCAGAGATTTATTCCTTTTATTTTAATAGTAGGGACTTTATAGTTTTATTAAATTGATTCGAGATAAACTGGATGAAATATATACCACTAGGCAGTGATTTTCCTTCTTTATCTCTGGCATCCCATTGAATATTATATTCTCCGGGAGTAAATTCATTATCCCTTATTATTTTAATTTCTTTTCCAAGTGAATTAAATATTTTTATTTTAACATTAGTCTTGTCAGCTATCCTGAATCTGATATTTGTTACCGGGTTAAACGGATTTGGGTAATTTTGATATAGCTGGAAACCATTAGGCAGAATGGGTTTAATGTCTCTAACTCCATCAAGGAAATCAGGTTTAAATACATATGAATATAGTATATCACCTGGTTGCTGTAAATATTGGAAGTAAGATATTAATAATTCTTTTTTACCGTCACCATTAAGGTCTGCCATAGAAGCACCCTGAAAAACGCTATTAGGGATTTCATTCTGTTTTGCATAGAATAATTCATACTTTTGATGATTTAGTGAACCGGCAAATTTCAATATCATTACCGTATTTCCAAGATCTAAAACAAGTTCATCCTTTCCATCATTATCAACATCTTCTGAAAATGCATTAAATGCATCAAGCGAAAAGGCTCCTACTATGTCTATTTTTCCACAATTTTATATGAACTAATACCATCAAATTCAAAGCAAGTCATTCTTGTAATTGGTACTCCATTAAAATATGCATCTCCTCCAACCCATAACTCTTTCTTTCCATTTCCATCAAGATCATTTGTAGTAAAACATAAATAGGCATTGTAGGTCTCTACATTACCGAGCAATATTGTTTTATATTTCCCTAAACCTGTATTCCTGATCATCAACACCTGGCCATGAATACTCCCCATTACTATTTCCGTCTTACCATTATTTTCAAAATCTCCGACAGCAATCCCCTGAAAATAAACATCTTGATTCCCGTAATAACATTCATAGATTGAATCTAAATTATTCCTGAACGGATTGTATTTATAAATCCTGGCATGGGCTAAAGATGGATTAATGAAAAACTTCACTTGGATATTGGTCATTATCGAATTTACCCCAGACATTACAATCTTGCTGAGAATTATTAGTTCGATAGGGATCAAAAATAAAAGAAAGGGTTTGAGGGATTGATTGGTTACTAGTTTCGGTATAAATCAGATTCCGATTAACTTGCATACCCAGAACAGAATCAATCGGAATAATATAATGTCCTACGACATATAATTCTTCTATACCGTCATTATTTATATCGAAAATATTTCTTGCAAAAATAGTGCTATCATATCTGTAAGATGAATCAAATTTACCAATATTATTAAGTACAAATGCATAAACATATTTGGAGTATGGAGACGATGTATTAACTTTTTCGCCATAAAGTTCTCCCCTACCATCTTTATTTATATCACCGGCAACAAGTGGACCCGGAGCATCTCCTAAAGGGACATAATTCCAATAGGAGTATTTTTTATTATAAAGAGTAGTATCTATACCATTGAAGTCTATGATTGTACTATCCGGATAAGTAAAATCCGTTGAACTAGTATAATTAGCAACCGAATACCGTTTGGATATCCCATTAGGATAATTGACCGCCATAATAGTAGTATCCTTAGTATCCGTCTTTATTAGATATTTATTTTTATTCCATGCTGGTTTATTTTGCGGAAATAGATTTATTAAAATAAAAAGGAACAAACTATACTTTACCATAACATGCCTTTTAATACATTGGAAAAGAAATTAATAGTTTATTGTATTAAAGCTAAACAAAACCAACTGGATAAATATTTTTGTTTGTTTTTAGAAAAGGATAATATTTAAGGGATGTATAAAAATAGAATAATGCTATATACAGATATAAATAGAAATTATTAAGAGGATAAATGATAATATTGAACATTGACTGATTATCTAACCAATAAAAGATCGATTAATTATAAACCGGGTTTTTTATTATTACATAAACATTGCAAATAAACTTGTAGATAAATTAATTGTTAATTAAACAAAACGCAATTTGCTCAGTTTATTTTATCATTTAATTATTATAAAAAAATCATTATCTATTGACATTTAAATAAAAATGTTTTAGATTATTTAGTTGCAAATGGAATAAATCTTCATTCAAATCATAGAGAATCCTGAAGTTATTTACCCGCTAAAGACCTGCTAAATCCCGCTAAATACCCGCTAAAATAAGGAATACACCATATTTAGAAACGGTCTAGACAGTATCATCCTAAACCCGGTGGAAACCAAATAGCAACTTGCAGTTGCTGAACAGATATAAAGAGGAGTATAAAATTAAGATTAAATGAGGTGGGAGGTAATTATTTCTTCATATTCAAAGATAATTCCTTCTCTGAGGGCATATTCTGAAATGACCATTTCTTTTATTTTGAACAGCTCAAAAACCTTATTAAGGATTAAGAGTCCGGCGGGGAAAATATCTGCTCTCTTGCCTTCAATCCCTCCGATTCTTAACCGGTCCTTTGTGGTTTTGCATGAGAGAACAAATTCTGTCATTTCCTTTAAATCCTTAACTGAAAACCGAATCCCGTTAGGTTTCCTCATTAGTTTATTTGTATTTCCGTAATGAATAATGGAAGCAGCATTCTGGATTGTACCAGAACTACCGGCAGCAATCTGGTAAGGAATATTATATTTTATTTCCTTATTACGCCGGAACCTTTCGGCGATATATTCAGAACAATTTTTAATTGAGCTATTGGTAAGCAGAGCATCTGGAAAGAATTTCCGGGTTAACCTTACCGCGCCAATTTTAAAGCTTTCGGCAAAGACTATTTTACTACCGTTATAATTGACAAGTTCAGTGCTGCCGCCGCCGATATCAAGACAGAGAGAATTTATCCCTTCAAGTTTAAGTGACTTTTTGACACCGGCAAAAATCAATTCAGCTTCTCTTTTACCATCAATTATATTTATTCTTATTCCCGACTGGGCAAAAACCTTATCAACAAATTCCTGTTTGTTGAAGGCATCTCTTACAGCACTTGTCGCGACAGCAATTACGCGGGCTTTAAATAAACCTGCAAGATGTCTGAATCTTTTCATGATTGCTATAGCGTGGGAAATTTCATCTTCAGAAATTAACTTTTCTTCACCCTGCAGCCATGTACCAAGTCTTATTATTTGTCTATCCCTGGCGATAATCTTCAAAGAATCCTTATGCACTTCGGCGATTATCATGTGGAAGGAATTGGAACCGGCATCGATAGCGGCTATGATTTCCGGTTTCATAGTTTAATCCTTATTTCCTTTGAGGAGTTTATCGCAGACTTCAAATACATCGTCTACAGAATTCTCATCAATAAGATCTGATTTCCTGACAAACTTTTTATTTTTTCCAATAGGTGACCAGACAATAGGATTTGTAGGACCGAATACGGAGACCTGAGGAACATCTGTAGCTCCGGCGACATGCATAACTCCAGTATCATTTGAAATAAATAAATCGGATCTGGAAATAAGTGCAGCAAGCTGAGAGATAGGCTTATTAAGGAAAAATGAAACAGGGAGTTTCAGATTCTTTTTTATAAAAGAAATTTCTTCAGAGTCTTTATCACTTCCTGTAATATAAAATTTTACAGAGTAGGAACTATTTAATCGTTCTATTAAAGTGACAAACTTTTTGAGCGACCACCGGTTCTGTGGCTTGCCTGCGCCGACATGCAGTCCAATAAGTAGATCTCTCTTTCCGGGTTTAACTTCTCTGTATATAAAGTCAAGGGCTTTAGCTTCATCATGTTTATCAAACGAAATTTCGGGTTTGAAATTATCTGTGCTAATACCGAATGGAATTACGAGATCGAGACTACGCTCATAGATATTCTGGTCTGGGAATTTGCGCCAGTCAATCTTGACCCGTCTATCAAAGAAAAAGGAACTCTTATTCTCTTTTCCGTCGAGAATAAGGGGGCCAATCCTTGTAGTCGCATTTGCAAAGCGGGCAAGTATATTGCTTGTGAACGAAATTGAAACAGTTACCGGGACAATAGCCAGATCATATTTTTCTTTAAGCAGACTTCGCAATTGTAAAAAATAGGAGGGAATAAACAATTTCTTTTTGTTGAAAATAAACAGCCGGTCGATATATTTATTTTTAAGCAGCCCCTGATAGTTAACCGGACTGGCTATTACAGTAAGATCAGCTTCAGGATATTTTTCCTTGATTGCCCGGAATAAGGGAACACCGGCCAGAGCATCACCAAGCTGATTATGCTGTCTTATTATAATTATTTTGCGAGGGGTACCAAGCTCAAAGTTATTGACTTCCTGAACAGAGAACTTCCTAAAAAAGCTATAAATGAATTTGGTGAATAATTTTATTTCAGCCATTAATGGGGGTCTTTCTTCTTATCGTCCTTTATTTCAATATAACTGGCTTCTTCAACATCTTTGAATTTTGATTTCGCTGATTTTGAATCTTTACTATTGTTATTAGCGGAATTATTACCCGAATTAATAGTTGCAACTATCCTGGCCATGAACTTGATCCCGCGATAAATCAGGTAAATAATAAAAAATACAATTATAGGTCTAAAATACATCTAAAAAATATTCCTTGATTCTGGTTTGAAATATTCCGTAAAGGCTCTGTCCTCACGGAATATTTGTTTAAATAATTCATTAAAGTCACTCTCATTATTCACAAAATCCAATTCAGTTGAGTTAACAATAAGGAGCGGAGTGCTTGTATATCTGAAGAAAAAATAATTATACGCTTCGCTTAATTCATCAATATAACTTCTGGTAAGGTTCCGTTCAATCCTTCTACCCCGCGATTTAATATTAAACATGAGGCGGTCGACATTTGACTGGAGGTAGACTACGAGGTCGGGTTTTCTTAAGCTGCGATTAAGCAGAGGGAAGATACTTTCATAAAGTTTAAGTTCTTCACCGCTCAAGTTCAGGTATGCGAATACCCTGTCCTTTTCAAAAACATAATCACAGACAAGGAAATTACTGAACAGATCTTCCTGCTGCAGACCCTGTTGTTGTTTATAACGGTTTATGAGGAAGAACATTTGTGTCTGGAAAGCATATCTTTTACGGTCGTTATAAAACTTCTCAAGAAAGGGGTTTTGCTCAAACTGTTCAAAAATAATATTGGCATTAAGTTTATCTTTAATTTTTCTTGCGAGAGAAGTTTTGCCGGCGCCGATAACACCTTCAATAGCAATATATTTAACTTCGGTTGATTCTTCCAAGATTTAATCCTGTTAAATTAATTTCTGCTGGATTTTACTAATTACAGTTTCTTCTGAATCTGATATACAAATATCACAAATTTTTTGATTTAAAACAGGGTGATAATAATCGGGAGCAATTTCACAAAGAGGGACGAGAACAAAATCCCTATTTAATATTTCCTTATGTGGGACTGTAATTCGTTCATTAGAGAAGACAAGATCATTAAAAAACAGGATATCAAGGTCAATTTCCCTTGGCCCCCATCTTTCCCCCGTTTTTCGACCGAGTTTAATTTCAATGTATTTAAGCTTATCAAGAAGTTCAATAAGTTCATGTGAGGTTTTTATCTCAATAGCGGCATTATAAAAATTATCCTGTTCCTTATAGCCGAAAGGTTTGGTCTCATAAACTGAGGAACATTTTACAAATGAATTATTAGTATCGGCAATAATCTCCTGCAATGCTGTTTGCATGTTCAGAAGTTTGTCTCCTTTATTCGATCCAAATGCAATAAAGCTACGATTTCCTTTTTCCATTTACCTTTCTGGTTTTTTCAACTTCAGCTTCTACACAATCAACCACGCCACCCAATGGGGGATTATTTTTTCTAACTCTTACAGCAACCTTATCCACACCGGGAAAGTTTCAAGAATCCTGTCTGCTATTTTCATTGCCAGGGTTTCAATCAGGTAATGTTTTTCTTCAAGTGCCAGATGGTACAATAGTTTGTACACTTCATGATAATTTATTGTTTCCCTTAATTTATCATGTTCGGCAGCCCGGCTGAAATCAGTATACATATCCACGTCAGCTTCAAATTTACCGCCTACAGTTTGTTCTTCGGTTAATACGCCATGGTACCCGTAGAACGATGCTTTTTTAATTCGTATTATATTTATCATGTTTTTTTGTTGAAGACCTTTCCGATATTTCCAAATATAGCTATTAAAAGTCCGGTAAGCACCAGAATGCATCCGACCGATTGTAGCGCCGATAGTTCTTCCCGGTAAATGAGCCACCCCAAAAATAATGCAATTACAGGAGTAATAAATGTAATCAGTGAAACTATTATTATATTAACTCTTTTAAGAAGCCAGTAATAACATGTAAATGTAACCAAACTTCCAAATAAAGCTAAATAGAAAATAGAAAATACTGACTGAAAATTAAACACACCAAACACTATAGCTGTCCAATCTGGCAGAAGTCCATTTGAGTTATGAACTCTGGTTAGTCCAGAAATAACTCCATAAATTGTAAGAATTATTCCTGCAGAAATCATAGGGTAAAAGTTCATTGACAATGAGTGAAGATGATTACCGTATTTCTTTATTGATACAGCAATAGCCGACTGCATTAAAGCACTTAAAATAACAACAAATAAGCCCACAATATAATTATTAAGGTTTCCGGCAAAATTTACCGAGAAAATAACATATAGACCGGCAAACGATATAACCATACCTGCAATTTTATTTATTCCGATTTTCTCAGAAGGGATCATCAGAACTGTGAAAGCAGCAATTGAGAAAGGATATACTGCGTACAGCACTGCAGTAAGCCCCGATGGCACAAATTGTTCAGCCCAATAAATTAAGCCGTAAGGTAAAACAAAAGAAAAGATTGCCATTGCAGCATAAAGCTTTATAGCAGTCTTATCAGTTTGAATTTTTATTCTCCGGACACGTGTAACAGAATAAATAAGAATTCCCGCAAGCGTAAACCTATAGCCTGCTGCAATTATGGGCGGTGTCGATTCCAAACCGATTCTAATAGCCAGCCATGTAGATCCCCAGATTAAACATGTTAAAGCGTAGATGCCAATTGTTTTTAAAGAATTACTATTCATTTTCCTTCTTTAGTACGATTAGTCCCAAAGCTCTGCCAGATTGAAGCCCGTCTCTCCTGTATGAGTGCAAAAGATTCTTCATATCATAAGAGCACAATTTTGAATTTTCAATATTACTTGCAGGTATACCCGATTCGATGAGCATATCATAATTTGCACGGTTGACATTAAGAAGAAACTTATCCCCTTTTTGTCGAGTGTATTTATTATTAAAAAGGACTGCCACCTCAGCTCCAACCTCATAATTCTTTTGTGAAATAGATGGGGCGATATAAACGAACAGGTTTTCTGGTGAGGACTTGTATTCGTTAAAAAGTTTTTCTAATGTTTTATGAAGTATTTTCTTTTCTGTGCCTCTCCATCCTGAATGTACACCCGCGATTAACTTATTTTTCAAATCATAAATAAAAATTGGAGTACAGTCAGCCGAGCTTATAGCAAGACCTGTATTTAATCTATCAGTAATCAATGCATCGCTTTCACCGATTTGTCCCCCTTTTCTGACATAAGTAATTATATCAGTATGTGCCTGTTTCTGGAGAGCGACATCATTATATTTTAAGCCGAAATAATTAAAGAATGCTGTCCTGTTTTCAATTACAATATTTTTATCATCCTTAACAGTCATAGACATATTAAAGTAAAAGGGATGTTTCCTATCCAGGCCTATTTTTGTTGAGAACCCGAATTTTATCTCCGGGAAACCGGAAAGTAGTTGTGATTTTAGTATTACCATAAACCGGTGTTTATTTCAATTATTTATTTAACGGTCTTATCAATTATTCTATAAATAAAATAAAGAATAAAGACTATAAATACAGATTGGATAATAAAGGGTCTTATAGTATCGCTGTTGGAATGAGAATGAGAGTCAATCCTTAAAAAATTCAGTACAGAAGTCACAATAAAAATAGCTACTAATACCCATTTCGCTATATTATGTAAATTAATTTTGTTGTCCATTATTCCATTCACTTACAAATTTATATTATTTAAAAATACCTGTTTATTCTGTAATAACCATTACAGAATAAACAGTATAAAAAATAATTATATGAATTGTTAAGATAAAAGGTATTTAGGTATCTGAGGTGTTTGGGGTATCTTAATATATTGCAAAATTTGACATCTGTATATTCCTATAATTGTTATACTGTTTTTCATCAATAAAAACGGACAAATTATTATGCTTTTGATCCATTATATGAGCTAAAAAATATAAATTCAGGGGGTATGTTACAATCGGACAAAGGGATGAAAAAGGGGCTACATCTTTAATTGTGATTAGCTCCTTTTCCATCCCAATGGGCTATTGTTTGGCATTACATATGAATCGATATTTCAGCTAAATCATAATCAGATATTTTTTTATAAATGCAATAAATATGATTCTGATATAATCAATCGAAATATGAAAAAGGGTTTATTAATTAACTCGAGATATTTAAAACATAAAAGTTTAGGACTTATTTGCAGAATAATAATTTTACTTATTTTCATTATTATTTTGTCAGAATGCTTATCAGCTCAAGAGAAGAAAACTGCGCCTATTGATTCCAGTAAAGGCATAGTATCTGATGTACAGGACTATTCTCATAGAGATAATTTTTTCTCAAAGCTTTTAAGGTCAGTATTAGTAAAGGATGATGAACACCAGTCAATAAATAAAATCCGCAGTTCTGACAAGAAATTAATTAGAAAATATACAGGAATGATAATTAGAAATATTAATGTAGTAGTTCTTGATGTGTTCGGAGCTTCCGTTAATGATCCCAAAGATACAGTCCGGACCTGGTTACAGAACAGTGGGAATTCTCTTCATATGCACACAAGAGAATGGTTGATTAAAAACAAATTGATTTTTTCTGAAGGACAATTTTTGTTGCCCTATGACATTCAGGAAAGTGAAAGAATAATCAGACAAACTGCATATGTCTATGATGTCCGGATTATTCCATTGGCGATAAAGAACAATCAGGACAGCGTTGATATTATGGTATATGAACAGGATATCTGGAGTACAAATGGAAGCATATCTTACAGTTCAGGAAATAAAACCGGGGCATTCTCAATAGATGAGTTAAACCTCTTTGGATTAGGTAATGAATTCAAGGGAGGACTTAAATTTGACCCGAATTTTAAGCGTGGGTGGGATGGTGATGCCAGTTATTCTATTGACAATATTGGGAAAACATTTATTTCATCTAATATATTTTATTTATCAGACTTGAATCACCAAAAGTATGGATTAATGATCGGAAGGGATTTTATCTCACCCATAATCACCTGGGCAGGAGCAATAGGTCAGAACTGGCAAATTACAAGATATCCTAATCCAAGCAATCCGTCAGGTTTATACGAAACCGCAAAGTATAACCAACAGGATTACTGGTTAGGATATGGCTTTGATTTAAAACCTTTTGATCCAAATACAGTTTACCAGAACCGGTTTAATATAGCAGGTAGAATTACGAGGACTGTTTACGGTCAGAAACCTGAATTTGATTCGACAGATATTTTTCAGAATAGTACTTTTTATTTGGGACGTTTAGGGTTTTCATACAGAACTTATTATCAGGACAGTTATGTATTTGGTCTTGGTAAAACAGAGGATATTCCTTTGATAAATATGATAGAAGTTCTCTTTGGATATGAAAAGGGATCCAACTCCAGTCGGCCATATTACGGGTTTAAATCAGGTTATAGTTTTTACAATGAAGGTCTGGGGTACTTGTACGGTGGATTTCAGGCAGGAGCTTTTCTAAGCAATGAGAAATGGTTAGATCGAACATCCATAATGGAGCTGCTATATTTTTCAAACCTGAATGAGATAGGCGATTACAGATGGAGGCATTATATTGGCGGCAGGTATTCATACAGCTATGACCCTTTTAGTACGTTAGATATCCTGGATATAAATAATGAAGACGGTCTCAGAGGATTTTCCGACAACTATCTAAAAGGGAATAAAAAACTGGTATTGAATTATGAGGCTGATATATTCGTACCGCTTAAATTTCTTGGTTTTAGTATGGCGGTAATTACATTTGCGGATTTCGGGTTGATTTCATCTATTAATAATTCCTTATTTAACAGTGAACTTTACCAGGGATATGGCCTGGGCATCAGAATAAGAAACGAACATCTTATTTTTCCAACGTTCCAGTTTATGATTGGTTTTTATCCGAACCTGCCCCAGTCAGAAGGCAGACACTTCAATATGTTTATGCAACGTTCAATGTATTACCAGCTAAATCAATTTCAATTTTCAGCCCCTTCAATTGTTGTTGTAAAATGAAGGGTAAATTATAGATGAATTAAAGGGCAAGCAAAGTGATTGAGACTAATAACCGGAAATGTTATATTTCTTAATGGTTTATTTAAAATTTAAGGTTAGTTTTGAAAATATTAGTTTGTAATGACGATGGAATTGAAGCACCGGGTATACATGCCCTTGCCGATGCTCTAAAACAAATTGCTGAAGTAACTGTTGTAGCACCGTTAAAAGAACAAAGCGGTGTGGGCCATGGTATTACAATGCAAATTCCACTTAGAGTAATAAAATACAACAATAACGGTACTTTTTTTGGTTATGCTGTTAATGGCACACCAGCCGACTGCGTCAAAATGGGAGTCAGGAATATAATGACAGAAACTCCGGATTTAGTGGTCTCAGGAATCAATAGGGGCTCCAATACGGCAATAAATATCATATATTCAGGTACTGTATCGGCTGCAAGGGAAGCAGCCATTATGGGCATCCCAGCAATGGCAATTTCTGTAACAAGTCATGTGGCTTCAGATTTCGGTTATGCCGGTAAAGTAGCCAGAATGTTATCCCTCAAAATGACATCAGGTAACCTTCCTCCGGGAACTTTGCTTAATGTTAATGTTCCTAATCTCACGGAAGATAAGATTAATGGAATACGACTAACCACCCAGGGAAAATCAAAATGGGACGATATCTATGAAAAGAGGGTAGACCCAAACGGCGCAAATTATTACTGGCTGACCGGGAACCTTATGGATATTGATACTGAATTTAATTCAGATCAGGTAGCGGTTAAAAATGGATTTGTTTCTATTTCGCCAATACACTTTGATTTGACTGATTACGCAACATATGACAATATGAAATCCTGGAATATAGATAAGCTGATGGATGAATAACCTGAAGCTGTTCAAGGAGCAATGTTAATCTTATGTTTAATTTTGAAAAGATCAGCCTTTCATTTTCATTTAATTATCTTTTATTAATTGCAGCGATAATTCTGCTTGCTCTTTATGCTTTTTTCACATACAAGTATACAGTACCCATTGTTAACCCGACTAAAAAGATTTTACTAACCTTACTTCGGACTATAGGTTTACTGCTTATTATATTTATTGTCTTTGAACCAAAACTTAACTTAACAACAAAATCTGTAATCCGTCCTAAGAACTTAATATTTATAGATAACTCAAAATCAATTCTTATAAATGACGGCACCTCAAGGGAACAACATGTAAGGGACTTCATTAAGGATGTCTCTGGAAAATTAAATGAATCACCAGAACTTTTTTCTTTTGGAAGTAAGGTTACCAGGGTAAAAACAGATAGTATAGATAAACTCAATTTTTCTGAAAGTAATACAGACTTTTCCCGCATCTTTTCTAATATTCAAAAAGAGGAGCAGAATATTTCCGCAATAGCTATAGTAAGCGATGGAGTGATTACCGAAGGAAGTAACCCTGTGTTTACAGCAGAGAAAATGGGAATACCGGTTTTTGTTGTTGGAATAGGTGACAGCACGAGTCACAATGATGTTGAAATTAAGAATGTTATATTTAATGAATTTATATATGCCGGAACTCCTACTACTATAGTTGCCTCAGTTGCAAATAAAGGATTTGCCGGAAAGAATGTAACTGTTTCATTATACGAAAATGATAAACCGGTTGAACAGAAATCCACAGTGCTTAGTGAAGATGGAATTCAAAATGAAGAATTCACATACACTCCAAAAGAAGGTGGAGAGAAAAAATTAACTGCAGTGGTTTCCAATCTTGAAGGTGAGTATACAAAAGCCAATAATAAAAAAGTATTTTTTATAAATGTGCTTAGCAATAAAATAAAGATCCTTCTTTTAAGCGGCTCCCCTTCTCCGGATCAGGCGATTATGAAAACTATACTGGAGGAAGATCCGAATTTATCTGTTAACAGTCTTACATATATAGCATCAAGTAAAACTCTTGAGAGCGGCAGTAAAGAAAAACTTATCGACAGTGCAGATATTTTCTTTATGATCGGGTTCCCATCCAAAGAAGTGCCGGATGATATTATTAAAAGAATACTGGCGAGGAATAAACCTTTCTTATTTACACTTACTGATGCAGTTGATTTGAATAAACTGAAATATTTCCAGAACGATCTTGCTTTTAATATTACAAGGTTGGGTCAGGGATTTAATGAAATTCAACCAAATATAAGTCAGGATCAGGCAAAGAATGTACTACTTCAGAATAATTCCCCTGATAATATAACTGCATGGAATAACCTTCCACCAGCATTACAATTGAACTATCAGATAACTGCCAGACCGGAAGCTGAAATTATAGCACGTATTAAGACCAATAATGTTCCGCTTAATTCTCCACTCATTCTTACAAAAAGAATCGGGACTAAAAGGTCAGTCACAATTCTTGCTAAAGATATTTGGAGATGGAAACTTGAAACAGCGCCCAAAAATCTTGACCTGTTCGACAGGTTTATCAGTGGTACAGTTAAATGGCTTAATTCTTCGGAAGAACAGAAACAGGTAAGAATAAAAACTTCCAAGAAAATTTATGCACTCGGTGAAGAGATTGAATTTTCCGGTGAAGTATATGATGAATCATTCAATCCAATTTCAGATGCAGAAGTGTCAGTTAATATATCTGGTGGAGACCAGAAAAATGAGATAAGACTTAATGCTATAGGCAGCGGACTTTATGAGGGGAAGTTCCAAACCAATAAACCGGGCGATTATAATTATACGGGGTCAGCAGACCGCAGCGGGAAAAAAATCGGTACTGATGCTGGTAAATTTAACGTTGGTGAGGTTGATGTAGAAATGGCAGACCCAAGGATGAACTATGAATTCCTCAGTTCACTGGCAAGGCAGACAGGTGGAAGTTTTTATAAATATGACAATTATTCGGGACTATTCGATCAACTTAATAAAATTAACAGCGAATCATCCAGGGAGAAAATTAACGTCAGTGAAATAAATCTCTGGTCAGATGAATGGCTGCTTGCTTTAACTATACTTGTCTTTTCAATTGAATGGTTCATAAGGAAAAGAGCAGGCATGCTTTGAAATTCTTTTCTGACATATTTGACTTTTTCCTTCCACGTTTGTGCCCTTCGTGCGGTAATAAATTAAATTCCGGTGAAGAGAGTATATGTGTAAACTGTTTCCTTCAGATAAAACCAGCATCTCCGGGAAGAATATCTCATGATTATCAGCATATGTTCAAAGCCAAAGGCAATATTACAGGATTCACTTCCCTATATATTTTTGAAAAGGATAAAGAGATACAAAAGATAATTCATGCAATAAAATATCAGAATAGATTCAGGACAGGTGAACTACTCGGGAGGTTATTGGGTGAGAAGATATTAAATGAAAATTGGGAAATTGATTTGATTGTCCCGGTGCCCCTACATCATCTAAAGAAGGCAGAAAGAGGATATAACCAGTCGTTTTATATTGCGTGGGGAGTAAACAAAATACTTCACAGACAGTTAGATGATCATAGTATCAAGCGAATAAAATATACAGAAACTCAGACAGCAATGAATATAGTGGAAAGAGTTGAAAACATTACCGGTGCATTTTCAGTAAAGCATAATAGAAACATCCTTGGTAAAAATATTCTTTTGATAGATGATGTAGTGACAACCGGGGCAACTGTTTCAGAATGCGGAGGTGTACTTATTGAGAATGGAGCAGCAAAAGTTTATGCGGCTTCGCTGGCTATAGCAGACTAATTTAGTCTTTTGGGAACTTTACAGTAACATCAATTTGTTCCCACTTCTCAAAAAAAGCACCCGCGCCATATCCAAATAATGCTCCTAATCCTCCCCCCATAAAACATCCTCCGATTATCAAAACAGGTCCCATATTAGAATCTTCATGGCTGCCTGAATAAGAAGAGCTTTGGCTTAAAGTGAATCCTCCGGTAGCTCCTATTATAACTCCGGATGCCATCCCTAATCCCATTCCGATCATAGCCTGCCCATTAGAACTCTTAATTTGAATTCTAGTTAAATCTTTTGTAGGAAATCCAAATGGTGCCGGTAGTAATTCATCAAATGTAGAAATTGAGTCATTGCCTGAAGAATTAGGGATTTCCCTTAGTATGGCGGGTAAATTCTTAATAAAGGATGAGTCCTTTCTGATGACTAAATTCTCCCCCTCATAAGTGCCGTTAACGGTTTTAAGTCTAACAAATTTATCTTTTACCTGCTCATTTAAATTTGCGATTGATTCATTATCTGTAAGTATAATACTTGTCTTAGGATTGCAACCAGTTAAAAGGAGGATGCAAAGACTAGCTGTGAAAAGAATGCTTAATAATCTGCCCTGCTGCATTTCGACCCTCAACCATTTATTTCGATAGAGTAAAAATAGTTAATTCAGGGAAATATGTCCAGATTTTTAATCGTGAGATGGTAAATCATGGGATCCCTGCTTTCGCAGGGATGACAAACATAGGTTAATTACATTTTATCCGGAGCAGTAACTCCAAGGATTTTTAAGCCATTCTTAATTACTATTTTAATTGCGGTAATAAGTGCAAGTCTTGCTTCTGCAAGATCCTTTTCGGTTCCGAGTATCCGGTTAAATGTATAAAACTTATGGAATTGTGAAGCAAGTTCTTCAAGGTAAACACAGATATGGTGTATTTCGTATTGAACAGCGGATTGAATTATTTCTTCACTGAACTGATGTAGTTTTTTTATTAATTGAAGTTCAATATCAGTATTCAACAAATGAAGGTTAGTTGTAGAAACAACGAGTTCCTGTTCGGCGACCATTTTCAATATAGAACATATTCTGGCATGCGCGTACTGCAAATAAAACACAGGATTCTCGTCTGATTGTTTCTTTGCGAGAGAGAGGTCAAAATTCATATGGGAAGAAATATTCCTCATGTTAAAGAAATATCTTACAACATCCCTGCCTGCCTCTTCAACGAGTTCATCGAGTGTAATATAATTTGCCTTACGAGTAGACATTTTTACTATTTCACCATTCTCCACGATAGTTACAAACTGATGAATGAGAACTTTAATTTTAGATGTGTCATAGTCAAGCGCTTTTAATCCTGCGGCTACATCGGGATAGGTAGCATTATGGTCTGAGCCGAAAATGTCAATCATGAGATCATAACCGCGGTCAAACTTTGTAATATGATATGCAATATCAGGAAGCCGGTAGGTTGGTTCACCTGTAGACTTAACAATTACTTTGTCCTGATCATTACCAAGTTCGGAGAGTTTTAGCCAGACCGCTCCATCTTTTTCATATGAAAGATTCTTCTCTTTAAATCTTTTCAGAACATCTTCTATTTTTTTACTTTCATACAGAGTGTTCTCATTATAAAAGAAATCAAAATTGATCCCGATTGTATGGAGTGTCCTTTCAATATCGGCAAAGATCATCTGTTCGGCTTTTGCTTTAAACTTACCTTCTGCAGGTTCATCAACAAGAGTTTCGCCAAATTCCTTTTTAAGGTCTTCGGCAATCTCTTTAATATATTCCCCCTGATAATAGTCATCCGGGAAAGAAACTTCCTGACCAATCTGATTGAGATAACGGAGTCTCACAGAATCTCCAAGCACTCTCATCTGCCTGCCGGCATTGTTAAAATAATACTCACGATCAACCTGATAACCAACCCATTCAAGCAGGTTGGATATTGTATCCCCGCAAACAGCGTTCCTGCCATGTCCTACAGTGAGAGGGCCGGTTGGATTAGCAGAGACAAATTCAACAATCGCTTTTTGCCCGGCAAATTTATTGGATCTTCCATAAAGTTCGCCGCCCTCAAGAATTTCTTTAATAATACCATTAACATAAGTCGGGCTAAAGTAAAAGTTTATAAACCCCGGACCTGCAATTTGTGTTTTAATAATTATCGAATTGTCCAATTCCAGATTACTTAGAATTTTTTCCGCTAAGACGCGCGGATTCATTTTAAGTTTCTTAGATAGAAGTAAAGCAGCATTACAAGAAAGGTCGCCGAATTCAGGATTAGGCGGTACTTCAAAATGAAGAGTCAGGTCTTTAAGATAATCCAAACGTAAGGAAGCTTTCTCAAATAATGAGTGTAAATATCTTTTCAATTCAGTTCCGGGAAAAGTTCAGGAATAATTATTCTACTTTTATTTTTTTAGGGCGGCCAGGTTTTTTCTTTTCTACTTTTTTAAGAAGAGGGTCTTCAGCAATAACAGTAGGTGCGTCGCCCCAAAGTTTTTCAAGGTTGTAATATTCGCGTGTCTCTTTCTTAAAGATATGGACGACAATATCAACAAAGTCTACCAGAACCCAGTTAAGTCCCCTGTACCCTTCTGTGTGCCAGCTTTTAACACCCAATTCTCTCATTTTTTTATCAACTTCATCGGCAATTGCCTTAACCTGGGTTTCAGAATCGCCGGTACAAATAATAAAATAATCAGCTATTGTAGTAAGCTCTCTCAGATCAAGTATTTTTACATCATATCCCTTTTTGCTGAAGATAAGTTCAGTAATCTGATCGACATTATTTACACTCATTAAACCTCTATTTTGAATTATTGATCAATTGATTATAGTCCTTACCTATCACGAGTGAAACGTCAAGGAAATAATCTTCATTTATCTGCTGAATAATATTCTTATGTTCTATACCGAGTAAATCCGCAATTTTATCTGCATTTGCTTTATTGCCGGTTCTGTCAATAACCAGAGACTTATCAATTTCGAAGGACATATAGTTGCCTGTCTGGACAACATCAACGTGGTTTTTTCTTAAAAAGTCAGTTATTTTGTCTGCAGCTCCAGCGACACCGCATCCATTTAGTACTTCAATTTGAATAATAGCTGCGGGTAAGGATTTATTTTGAACCTGAACCGGTTTATTGCTGCTGCTGCTTTTGAATTTAATTACAAGTGAATATGAAAGGAATGCTACAACGATGGCAAGTAAAATAATAATAATATTTAGAAATAGATTACCTATCGATTTATTTGGGAGGGAATTTTCCTTCACTTAATTACTCGTTATTATTAAAAACCCCACGGGCTAAATCTGTTAAAACCGCCAAATCCAAAATAGGGATTATATCCGCCGGGCAACCGGTTATATTCAATTGAGATCGACATATCTTTAAACGGCTGATAATTCAGAGCAGCCCTGCTTAAATAAATTCCATTTAAGCTATTCTGGAAATCTCTTCCCATCGAACTGTAAGGAGAATTAACTAAACTAATGTCCGTTTGCAAATTCAAGTCTGAGCCCAATTTGAAAAACATACTATTTGTATAAACACCTAAAGCCAGGCCCTGATTACCAAAAGTTTGATACGACATATCTACAGACTGACTCATGTGAAAATTGTTTGAATTAAGAAATCCAAACAGGTTTCCGCCGGATGCAGACTGATCAACTATGCCATCCATTATTTTGGGAGTATCATTACCTGAATTTTTATATTGTGCTAATGCGGTTAATGAAAAACCGAGAACTATTATAATCAGTATTTTTTTCATCTTATTACCTAAAAAATCACATAAATATTAAATAAAAGCAAAAACAAAATCAATGATATTTACCGAGTCAGGTGATTTATTTTGCAAATATACACATAATAAAGATTACCTGGAAAAGATGTACATCATCAATTTGTATGAATTTTATGTTATTCAAGGTATTTGACAGGAAATAGTTTGAAATTGTTCCATTCCGTTATTTCAGCTTCACAATCATTTCTATTTCGAGTGCAGCATCCAGAGGGAGTTCATTAACACCAACTGCGCTTCGGACATGTTTTCCGGCATCACCGAATATCTTTAAAAGCAGTTCTGAAGCTCCATTAGCAACTTTTGGCTGGTTAGTAAAATTGTCTGCGCTGTTTACATATACGGTAAGTTTAACAACCTGTTCTATTGCATCAAGGTCATTACAAACGCTCTTAATGACTGAAAGGCAATTAAGTACTGAAATTTCTGCAGCTTTCTGACCCTCTTCCTCTGTAACACGATATCCAACTTTCCCTTTGTACTGGAGTTGTCCATTAACTGTTGGAAGCTGTCCCGAAGTGTAAACAAATTTGTCAACTTTAAGAGCGGGCACATAAGCTGCCAAAGGTTTTGGTGCTTCAGGAAGAGTATAACCAAGTTCTTTTATTTTTGCTTCTATCATTCTGATACCTTTTTATATCTATTTTGTTATTTTAGAATCTTATTTAATTAAGGAAATATATGTTAGAAGATAAATTTAGTGAATTTGTAGGTATAGTAAAAAGACTTAGATTAGAATGTCCCTGGGATAAAGAACAGACGCATGATTCGATTAAAGCAAACACACTTGAAGAAGCATATGAAGTAGTTGAGTCAATTGACAATAAAGATTATAATGAATTGAAAATAGAACTTGGCGATTTATTTTTGCATGTGCTTTTCCATTCTCAAATTGCGGAAGACAACAAAGAATTTACTCTTGAGGAAGTAATAGATTCCATAATTGAAAAACTTATCAGGCGACATCCGCATGTATTCGGGAATGCAACTGTAACCGATGCCGATAATGTGAAAACCAATTGGGAGCACATAAAGCTTACTGAGGGACGAACTTCCATACTGGAAGGAGTGCCGATAAATATGCCTTCTTTATCAAGAGCATTCCGATTGCAGGAAAAGGCTTCTAAGGTTGGATTTGATTGGGAGAAAAAAGAAGAAGTCTGGAAAAAGGTTATTGAAGAGATTGAAGAAATGCATTTATCCGAACGGACAGAGTCACATGAAGAGCTTGAAAAAGAAGTTGGAGATGTTTTCTTTGCTCTGGTTAATTATGCACGGTTCCTTAAAATAAACCCGGAAGACGCTTTAAGACTTACAAATGAAAAGTTCATAAACCGGTTTAGTTATGTGGAAAAGAAGGTAGCTGAAACCGGGAAAAAGATACATGAATCCAACCTGGCGGAAATGGATAAATATTGGGAAGAGAGTAAAGTCTTTCTAAAAAAGTAATCAATTTGAACGGCTGACTTATTTAGTAACGCCGCGTTTTTCATAAGCATCTATTATTTCTTTAACAAGACGGTGCCTTACCACATCAGATTTATCGAAATATATAAATCCGACACCTTCGATTCCCTGTAGAATATCTTTAGCCTGAATCAGTCCACTCAGAGTTTTGGTTGGCAGATCGATTTGGGTAATATCCCCGGTAACAATAGCTTTAGAATTTGGACCAAGGCGGGTGAGGAACATTTTCATTTGCAAATCCGTTGCATTCTGTGCCTCATCTAAAATTACGAATGCGGCATTTAATGTTCTTCCGCGCATATAAGCAAGTGGAACAATTTCGACAACTTTCTTTTCAATATATCCTTTAAGTTTTTCAGTAGGCATCATATCGTCAAGAGCATCGTATAAAGGGCGGAGGTAGGGATCAATTTTTTCTCTGAAATCACCAGGTAGAAAACCAAGGCTTTCGCCGGCTTCAACTGCTGGTCTGGCAAGAACAATTTTATTTACAATACCTCTGTTCAAGGCTGAAATTGCAAGTGCAACCGCAAGGTATGTTTTCCCTGTTCCTGCGGGTCCAATTGCAAAGCAGATATCATTTTTATGCGCTGTTTCAAGATATTTTTGTTGTCCCGGAGTTCTGGCTTTTATTACATCATTTTTTGTATAAAGGACAATTGAATCATATTCCTTTTCATTGATAATTTCTTTCCCCTCAACAGTAAGGTTAAGTATAGTCTGGATATCGGAGGGTTTCAAAGTATTATTGGTATTCAGGACGTAGATCATCTCTTTAAATACTTTTTCAATTGAGTCAAGTTCTTCAGCCACACCTTTCAGAATGACATTATCACCTCTAACAGTAATTGAGGCATTAAAATGATCCTCTAGGAGTTTAAGATTTGAGTCATTAGAACCCAAAAGTGAGAGCATGTTTACATTATCGAGTACAAGTTTTTTTTCTATTGCTGTCATATAATATAAATATAAAAAACCCTTATCAAAATAAATTGATAAGGGTTAAAATTAGTAATAAGATTCTGCAACGTTATAAACCTAAAGGTTTTATTGAACCGGAGCTGGTTTATAATTCATTTTCAGCTTATCATATTTAGCTTTTTCTTCTTCGGTAAGATTAGGAATCTTGAAAATTTGTTTCGGGAAAATAAGATTTGGGTTCTTAATCTGATCGCGGTTAGCTTTATAAATTACCGGCCAAGCGAAACCATTTCCATAATGTTCCGGTTTTTTAGCAATACGCCATAGACAGTCACCTTTTACAACTGTATAATTTTTAACAGTAGGTTCTTCAACCCAGGAATCAAGGTTTTTCTGCATTTGGTTCTGAACCTTATCAAAGAATTCAGGAAGAGCACTTATTTTATTCATTTTAAGAGCATTAAGGTCTTTCTGTCTGTCAGCTTTAGGACCTTCTTTCCTGTTAATTTTGCCATCTAATTCATTAACTGCATTTCTGTAGTTATCAATATCAGATTTAGTGGCACCGATCATTGCATATAGTTCATTCATGCAATCATCATAGCTTTGAACTTTTGTTCCTTTAAGATTATTTACATCAGTAGTAAGAGTAGTAACTTCCTGAGTTAAGCTCTCTTTCTGTGTTTTAAGGCGGGCCATTTCAGCTTCCCACTCTTCTTTAGTCATCTTTTCCTGAGCAAATACAGAAAAAGAAACAATGAGTAAGAGAGCAAAGACGCTAAGAAAATATTTACTGAGTTTCATAAAAAAAATCCTCCAAGTCATTATAAATTTTGTTAATAGTTATTTAGGCAATTTATCTAAATTGGCCTTAGTTTCGTCTTTCTCCTTATTACACTGCTGGAGTTTTGCATTTTGATCAGCTATATCTTTTTCCAAGCTGGTTCTTTGATCCTTAAGGCTGTTAGCTTGTGATTGCAGGGAGCTAACGTCAGCCCTTAAAGTATTCAATTCGTTCATTTGAGCCTCAGAGACTCCGCCGCAGCCACTCATAAGTGCAGTTGCCACTAAGAAAGAAGCTGTAACAGCAGAGAGCTTAATCGCATTTGTTAGTTTCATATAACCTCCATTATATTTGGTTTTATTTTTAATCCAATAAATTGTCCGGATCTTCTTTTTGTCAAAAATAGAAAAGGGCATTAAAATTAGCCCTATCTATATAATAATTTCAGCACATAATATCAAGTTAAGTTATTATTATTAAAGGAAATAATGACACACAATACAATATATATTTAAATTATCCTTCTTTCAACAAAACTTGTATAGCTGTTTCCTGCTATAATTATGTGGTCAAAAACGGGAATATCGAGCATTTTGCCGGATTCTACCAGTTTTTTAGTAATATTTATGTCTTCCGTAGAAGGTTCCGGGTTTCCGCTGGGATGATTATGCATCAAGATCACACTTGCTGAAGAATTTTCAATTGCAGCCTTAAAAATTTCCCTGGGATGTACAATACTGGAATTTAAGTTCCCAATTGAAATAGTTTCAAATTTGATAATTTTATTGGCTGAATTAAGGCAAATCAAAAGAAATTTCTCTTTAAGTTCATCTTTCAACAAAGGGATAAACATTTCAGCTACATCCTGGGGTGATGTGATTTTTTTATCCGAATAATTTTTACTTTGCGAGAGAATACGCCTGCTGATTTCAAATGCAGCAAGTAGAGTTGCGGCTTTATCATTTCCAATGCCTTCTTTTTTTGTAAAATGAGATTGGTGTTTAGATGCCAGCACTGCCAGGTTTTCGTTTTCAGCGATTAATTCCTGAGATATGGTGATGACTGACTTACCCTTTGTGCCTGTTCTTAATAACACGGCAAGTAATTCAGCGTCACTCAAACTTTGTGGACCTCTTAATAACATTTTTTCCCGCGGTCTGTCGTCAAGAGGCAAATCCTTTACATTCATAAATAACCTCCCAAAGAAATTTAAGCCCGAACCGGTTACAGTTAATCCCCTGTCTTAAATTTATCTATTAACTCGAACCTGCCATCCTTATACCGGATAACATTAAGAAATCTGTTTACTCTTGTAGAATCAAAAATAATATTATTATGAAAGCCCTTATAGATAATGCTTGATTCCATAGTTTTTTTAAGATCACTTCTCACAGGTCTTCCTTCCTTAACAGAATTAAGAGCATACTGTGTTGCATCAAATCCATATAGCACATATCTGCTTGCATCTATTCCTGTTTTCCGGTGAAAATTCTTGTTAAGCTCCTGGTAGATGGTATCTTCATAATCAATAAAATAATCTGAAGTAAATGTTAATTGGTTACTCAAATTTGATGATGATTCAAATCCCTTTGCTGACAGCCAGTCCTGGTTTCCATACAACTTAAGGTTTATATTATGAAGTTCAAGTTGTGACAAGATAACCGGTGCATCCCCTTTATCTGTCAATGGAATATATAATCCTTCTATATCTTTTATCTTTTGTTGAATTTTAGAAATCTGTGTTGTTAAATCATAAGTTTTGCTTGAGTATGAAACATCCACATCAAGTTTGCCTCCCAACCTTTTAAACTCATCTCTGAATGCGGATGCGACGGCAGTAGAATATCCTGCTTCAGGTGAAAGTATTGCCATTCTCTTTTTATTTTCCACATAAAATAAATACTGGGCAATAATTTTGCCTCTTAGAATAAATGAAGGATTTGCCTGAAAGAAATTTGGATAGATAGAAGTAAGGTCATTCTCCGTTGCAGTTGGTGAAATTACGGGTATATCTGTTTCTTTGAAATATTCAAGAGTGGTTTTAACTTCATCGCTGTATATTGGTCCAATAATTAGTTTGAGGTTTGGAATCCTGATAAACTCATTTTTTATTTCTTTTATTCTATCTGGATTTTGTTCAGAGTCCCTTATTAAAAGTCCAACTTTTTCCTCATGAGTATTGTTATAACCAGATACTGCAAATTTAATACCTTCAAGAATAGCCAGGCCCGGGTTTTCACCAGTAGAATCATTGCTGGAATTAAGAGGGAGTATGACACCGAATAAATTGCCTTCTTTTTCATCAGGTTTATTTAATTCAGCAAGCAAAGTTAAAGCCTCATTATTTTCATCTGAAGCCGGATAATTCTGAATAATATCTGACAGATATTCTTTAGCCAAAGGATAATTATTTTTAATCAAACTTACTTTTGCTTTAAGGAGCAACATACACGAAT
The DNA here is from genome assembly GCA_963786395.1 of uncultured Ignavibacteriales bacterium. Classification (GTDB taxonomy): domain Bacteria; phylum Bacteroidota; class Ignavibacteria; order Ignavibacteriales; family Ignavibacteriaceae; genus Fen-1301. Next base: position 185,756 of record CAWAZD010000021.1, read on the forward strand.
GTATTTTAGGAAGTGTGAAAGTCATTAACAATGTATCCAGTTCATCAATATTCAAATGCAGAAGGGCAATTTTTTCACCTATGAGTTTTGCCTGACTGATATATTGTGCTGAATTAGAATTCATTATGAGTAATGACAATTCCCTAACAGATTTCATATATTCCGCATTATCCAAATAATACCCTGCTAGTGACATATATGCTTCATCTGAATATTTACTCGAAGGATAATTGCGAAACAATTTTTCAAAAACAATGTCAGCTTCATTTACATTAGATTTCTTCAGGAATATTTTCCCTTCAAACAGCAGGGCTGCCGTTGTGTGTGAATTCAGTTCATTATCATCTGAAATCTGCTTAAACAAATTAAGAGCTTCATCATATTGATAATTTGAGTATAGCTTAATTCCTATCTGGAATTCTTTATCGATGTTGCTTTCATGATCCTGAGAAAATACTACAGCAATATTGGCCAACAAAAAGAGTAATAGAAATTTATAATTCATCAGTATGGATTTTGTTTTTTACAATATTGCCGGCTGACTTTTTCCCCTCAAGGGCATATTTGTTTTCCGGATCAATTTTAAGGGCGAGATCGAAGTAAATTAAAGCATCATTTGCTTTATTACCATGCAGGCAGGCTTCAGCAAGTTCTGCATAAGCATCAGCAGAAGTATCCGACGAAGCATCAATATGTTTAAGGAAATTTCTTTCAGCTTTTATAAAATCACCTAATTTGAAATAGATTTTTCCAGCCAGCTGATAAATAGAAGGTTCATTCGGGTTAAGTTTAATTGCTTTTTCAATGGGTGAAACCGCATGTGCATTCATGCCAAGATTAAAATAAATGTCGGCATATATAGCAGCCAATTCCCAGTAATTGGAATACATTAATTCAGCTTTTTTAGCATAAGTTAATGCTTTTTCATAATTACAGAGTTTTATTTCAGTTTTAGCCAGGTAGATATTAGTTTCATGGAATAGTTCAGATTGTTCTGCATTAGAAATAAAGTTGATGAAATTTATTCTGGCAAGCTCAAATTCATTAAGCATAAAATGAGCGTATCCCATGAAGAATAATACCACCGGTTCATCTCCAGAATCGATGAAGTTTAAAATATCAATAGTTTCCTCCCATCTCGAATTTCTCAGAAGGAACTGACCCAGGAAAAGCCTAATAGTTTTATTTTCCGAATCCGATTCTAAGTATTCTTTCAGCAAATCAAGTGCGGGTTCAATGTTCCCCATTTGTTCATATAATTCTGCCGAGCCAAAATAAGCCTCCGCACATTCAGGGGATTCATTTATTATTGATGTGTAAATCTGTAAGGCATGCAGCGGTTTCCCTTGTGCCTGATAATCATGTGCAAGTTTTATCTTATAATCAATCTGATATTTAATATCCAAAATTTATTCCCATTCAATTGTTGACGGAGGTTTAGAACTGATATCATATACCACTCTATTTATCCCACGAACTTTATTGCTTATTTTATTTGATACATTCACCAAAAATTCATTATCGAACCTGAACCAGTCAGCAGTCATCCCGTCAACTGAAGTTACAGCCCTTAAAGCCAGGACATTTTCATAAGTTCTTGAATCTCCCATTACACCTACAGACCTTACAGAAAGCAAAACAGCAAATGCCTGCCAGATTTTATTATATAAACCTGCAAGTTTAATCTCTTGAATAAAAATATCGTCAGCTTCTCTTAAAATGTCAAGCCTTTCTTCATTTATTTCTCCGATTATTCTTACTGCAAGTCCCGGACCGGGAAAAGGATGGCGCTCAAGAAATTCATCCGGGATATTTAATTCCCTGCCAACCTTACGAACTTCATCCTTAAAAAGCTCCCGGAATGGTTCAATCAGCTTAAAATTCATCTTTTCTGGAAGTCCACCAACATTATGATGGGATTTTATGGTTACCGAATTACCTTTCACTGAAACAGATTCAATTACATCAGGGTACAAAGTACCTTGTACAAGAAAATCAGCACGCTTAATCTTTTTGGCCTCAGCCTCAAAAATATCTATAAATGTTTTACCTATTATTTTCCTCTTTTCCTCGGGATCTACTACTCCCTTAAGGTTTAGTAAAAATTGCTTTGAAGCATTTATATATTTAACCTTAAGGTTAAGATTATTATCAAACATCCTGGAAACTAATTTGCTTTCATTTTTCCTCATCAATCCTGAATCAATATGAATACAAATGAGTTTATCACCCACAGCTTTTTTCACTAAGACAGCAGCAACAGTAGAATCAACACCGCCGCTTAGGGCACAGATTACTTTGGATCTGCCAGCAATATTCTTAATTTCCTTAATTTTTGATTCAATAAAATTGCGGGGAGTATAGTCCCCCTTACATTTACAAATTGCAAACAGAAAATTAGATATAATTTTTTCCCCCTCTTCTGTGTGTGCTACTTCAGGATGGAACTGAACACCAAATAAATTTTTACCATCCGATATAGCACAAAATGGAGAATGTTCGGAAACAGCTGTTACAGTGAATCCTTCGGGATTAGATGATATATAATCACCATGACTCATCCAGACTATTGATTTATTTTTAACTCCCTTGAAAAGTCCCTTTTTGTTTTTTATTTCAAGAATTGCTTTACCATATTCCCTGTCAGTAGCGGGTTCAACAACAGCTTTAAATTCCTGACAGATAACCATAAGCCCATAACAGATTCCAAGCACTGGAACTCCGAGGTGAAGGATTTCGGGATCTATCTGAGGAGCATTTTTATCATAAACGCTCATCGGACCGCCGGATAGAATAATTCCTTTGGGATTTATTTCTTTAACCTGTTTTGCAGTTATGGTATGTGGATATATTTCCGAAAAAACATTAGCTTCCCTTATCCTTCTTATGATAAGCTGGGTAAATTGTGAACCGAAATCAATTACTAAAATATTTTCAGTTGGAAGCATTTATAGTTAACAGGTATAATAAAAAAAATTCCCGCATTTAGCGGGAATAATAAATTTACTTTATTTACCAACCAATTCTTTGTAAGCTTTTGAATCGAGAAGTCCATTAAGTTCAGATGGATTGCCAATTTCAATTTTAACCATCCAACCTGCTCCATAAGGATCAGAATTTACTACTTCAGGTGTACTCTGAAGACCGGAGTTAATTTCAACTATTTTACCGCTGCATGGCGCAAATATATCGCTTACGGTTTTAACAGCTTCTATAGTACCTACAGATTCACCCGCTTTTATGTTTTTTTTATTAGGGTCAATATCTACATATACAACATCACCAAGTTCACCTTGCGCATAATCAGTAACACCGATAGTACCAATATTCCCCTGCAAGGAAATCCATTCGTGATCTTTTGTATATTTTAGATTATCAGGAAAGTTCATACAAACCTCAGTTAAGTTTAAGTATAAAATATTTATTTAATAAAATGATCGAGAAAACTTGTATCAAAATTACCACTTTTAAACTTATCATCCTCAAGAACTTTTAGATGGAAAGGTATGGTGGTTTTAATTCCTTCAATTACAAATTCCTCAAGTGCCCGTTTCCCGCGTAAAATAGCATGTTCGCGGTCAATACCCCACACTATCAGTTTAGCTACAAGGGAATCATAATATGGAGGAATTGTATAAGACTGATAAATATGCGAATCAACTCTTACACCGAATCCGCCTGGAAAATGAAGGGAAGTTATTTTACCCGGTGATGGTCTGAAGTTCTGATCAGGGTCCTCAGCATTAATTCTGAATTCAATTGCATGCCCGAATGGAGGACGAGGAAGAACATCTATTTTATTTCCGGCAGCAACTTTTATCTGCTGTCCTATTAAATCAACTCCACAAACTAATTCAGTAACCGGATGCTCAACCTGAATTCTGGTGTTCATTTCCATGAAATAGAATTTTTTATTCTTATCAAGAAGAAATTCAATTGTGCCGGCTCCTTCATAATTAACCGACTTAGCTCCAAGGATTGCAATTTCTCCCATTTCATTTCTGATTATATCATCTATTGCCGGTGACGGGGATTCTTCAATAAGTTTCTGATGCCTGCGTTGAACAGAACAATCTCTTTCACCATATTGATATATATTTCCATGCATATCTCCCATTACTTGTATTTCTACATGGCGAGGGTTTTCAAGAAACTTTTCAATATATACTGCGGGATTTCCAAAGAATGCTTCAGCTTCATTACCGGCAGTTTGAAAAGCAATGAGAAAATCATTTTCATTCCAAACAACACGCATTCCTTTACCACCACCCCCTGCTGAGGGTTTAATAATAACCGGGAAACCGATTTCTTTTGCAATAGCTACTCCTTCTTCTGAAGTTGCTACTATGCCGTCACTACCTGGAATTACTGGCACTCCGTTTTTCTTCATTGTATCTTTGGCAAATGCTTTATCACCCATAGCACTTATCATCTCAGGGGAAGGACCAATAAACTTAATTTCAGATTCGGCACATATTTCAGAGAAGTGAGCATTTTCTGCCAGAAAACCATAGCCGGGATGAATTGCATCAGCACCTGTAATATGGGCTGCCGATATAATAGAAGGAATTTTCAGGTAACTATCTTTACTTTGGGGAGGTCCTATGCAAACAGCTTCATCTGCATATGTTACATGCAGCGATTCCCTGTCGGCTTCAGAATAAACAGCAACAGTTTTAATACCAAGTTCTTTGCATGTCCTTATAATCCGTAAAGCAATTTCCCCCCGGTTAGCAATTAGTATTTTGTTAAACAAATATTTCTCGCTTTTTAATAAAGGACTAATTAGTTTGAATTAAAAAGAGAGGCTGATTATATTCTACCGGTTTCCCGTTTTCAGCAAATATCTTAATAATCTTTCCGCTAACATCACTTTCAATTTCATTCATAAGTTTCATTGCCTCAACAATGCAGAGAACACTGCCTTGTGAAACTTCATCACCTACCTGAACATATGAATCTGCATCAGGAGAAGGGGCTCTGTAAAAAGTACCAACTATAGGTGATATAATTGTATGCTGATTTTTAGCCGGATCATCATTTGATCCGGATTTTTCTTCAATACTAATATCCACATTAGATAAATCAGGCACAGGAGATTGGATCATCTGGGGTTGACCGTTAAAGGATACGGTTCTTATCTTTTTGGCTATTTTAATCTTAAAGCCGCTTTCTTCAACTTCAAGATCAGTTATACTGCTTGTGTCTAATATCCGCACCAGCTTTTTTATCAGATTTAGATCCATATTATATCCTATAATAGTTTATAATTTTACCCGTTCAACGTAACCGCCAATTCTTGTATCAACTTTCAAAACATCATCAACATTAACAAAAAGAGGTACATTAATAGTAGCTCCTGTTTCAAGCTTTGCAGGCTTATTAGCGCCGGTTGCTGTATCTCCTCTGAAGCCGGGTTCGGTTTCAACAACTTTAAGGTTTACAAATATCGGAATATCAACTGTTATAATGTCACTGCCATTAAATAAAATCTCAACCTCTTCCGCCTCTTTAAGGTAGTTTACTCCCTCACCAATATAGGCAACAGGCACGTTAATTTGTTCATAATTATCATTATCCATGCATACAAGGAATTCACCTTCTCTGAACAGATATTGATATTTACGTCTTTCGACTCTAATTATTTCTATTCCTTCGCCGGAGCGGAAAGTATTGTCAAGAACCTTACCGGTTCTCACGTTTTTTAATACAGTTCTTACAAATGCCCCTCCCTTACCGGGTTTGACATGTTGGAAATCTGTTATAGCATATAGATCGTTTTTATATTTTATGATCAATCCAATGCGGAAATCTGAGGTATCTGCCATAAAAGTACGTTTTAAGTTAGTGATTAAATAGGGGGAAAAAATAGAGATTTAAGGGGTCAAAGTCAATTATCAAACAATTAAGAATCAGTCAATTTTAATGAAAAATATGAGCATTATTATCAATTTCATGCTGGTTTTTATCAAAAAAGGGGTAAAAACTAAAATGGCATCTCATGTGAGATGCCATTTATAAATGTGACTTTTAAAAGAAATACTATCTACTCTTCAATCTGTGCCATATAACGATCAACTTCCCTCATTGCAGCTGAAGTATTGTAGTCTTTTTTGATTTTTTCAAAAAGTTCTTTAGCTTCGGCATTTTTACCAACTTTAATATAATTTATCCCGGCGTGAAGCATGTATTCCGGATTAAGTACATTATCATCGGATACGTGTGCTGCTTTTTTATAAAGATCACCCGCTTTTTCATAATTCTTTTTGTAAGCTTCATAATCCGCTTCGCCTGCCAGGGCAGTAGCTTTTAATAATTTATTACTTCCGCTGTAACTATCATAATATTTAAATGCGTCTTCAACTTTACCCAGATTTGAATAAGAATTGGCAAGATATATTTTTGCTATTTCGCCATTTTCAGTATTACCGTATTCATCAACTATTTTTTTAAGACCAATAAGTTTTGTACCGGCTCTTCCTTCAATTGCTTCAAGGTAATTACCCACATCATAGGAATTTACAATACGTGCAAGTTCTAAACCGGCTTCATCATTGTTTTTCTTTTTATTGTTAATAAAAAAGATAACAACAATTATAATAACCGCAAGTACACCAACATAAGTTAGTAAACGGTTCTTGTTCTCCTCAATAAAGGAATAGACCTTATAATAAGCAGTTACAAGTTTATCTTCTTTCATCTCCTTTTTAGAGAGTTTTTTTCTTTTAGTCAGCATTTGGAAGTATCCTTAACTTAAAAGTTAATTAGTTATTAAAATTCAATGGTTGCAAATTTAAGATTATATTTGATAATCTGCTATGGAAAAGAGGAAAAAAAGTGCGCCCAGGGGGACTCGAACCCACAGCCTTTGGAACCGGAATCCAACGTTCTATCCATTTGAACTATGGGCGCGGGAGTATAATCTTCATGCTTTTCTGGCACAAACTTACCGAAATAAACACAAAGATTAAAGAAGTATTTTCCAACAGTGTTTCATATTTGTACTTTCAATGTTTCTTTTTAACAATAATCCGGAATACCCTTCCTTAGAAATCGGGATTCCCTTCCTATAGGAAATAAGCGGGAGAAGGTAAGGAGCAGAGCGGGAGAAGAGGCCGTTTTAGCGTAAAACAGCGTAAAGAAGCGTAAAACAGCGTAAAGAAAATTTGAAATAGGTGAATGGCGTGATTAACAAATTAAAAAAAGATATTTATAATTTGATCTCTTTTATATTAAATAATTTATTAAAATTAATCCTTTTTGTCAAGGAAATCCCCGGTTCCCCTTTTAATTATTCATTCAGAACAATGCGCTGAATCTATTTCTTCTCATGCCTCTCTTGCAGGTTATCTGAAATTTCCTGAAGTGTTACTCCCTGATCTGCAAGCATTACAAAAAGATGATATATTAAATCAGATGTTTCATTCACAAGTTCATTTTTATCATGGTTTTTAGCGGCAATTATAGTTTCAATTGCTTCCTCTCCCACTTTCTGAATAATGCGGTTCTCCCCTTTTTTGAAAAGTTTGGTTGTATATGAACCTTCGGGCAGTTCTTTCTTACGCGATTGAATTAGTTCAAACAATTCTGTTAAAAAAGATATACCCGGGAAAACGTTCTTCCTTAAAACATGAATAATTCCCTGTATGGCAGGTGTTCCCTTCGGGATTAACCTTAACCAGAAGCGAATCATTATCGCAGTCGCTTTTAATTTCAACAACATTAAGGAAATTCCCCGATGTTTCACCCTTTGTCCAAAGTGTTTTTCTTGTACGGCTGTAGAAAGTAACTTTTCCTGAATCGATAGTCCTCTGCAAAGATTCCCTATTCATAAACCCTACCATAAGCACAGCATTTGTTTTATTATCAACAATGACAGCCGGTATAAGACCATTAAGCTTATCAAAATTCAATTTATCAGGCGACACCATATCTTTATCCTTAATTGCGTACATGAATATTATTTTGTTGAAGGTAATCTTTCAAATCTTTTATCTTTAATTCGCCAAAATGAAACAGCGAAGCCGCAAGACAAGCATCAGCACCAGAGCTTTTAAATGCTTCAAGAAAATGCTCCCTGGTTCCCGCGCCACCGGAGGCAATAACAGGAATGTTAACCGTTTTTGTTAATGCAGATATAAATGGAATATCAAAACCTGTTTTAGTACCGTCCTTATCCATCGAAGTTAAAAAATTTCACCGGCTCCACATTCTTCTGCACGCTTGCACCAGGAGAATCCTTCAAGATTAGTTTCCTCAGTACCGCCTTTTACAAATACTTTATATGTCCCATTAACCAGTTTAATATCAATTGCAGCTACTATTGCCTGGCTGCCGAATTGTTTTGAAGCAGAAGTAATCAACCCGGGATTTTTAACAATTGAGGAATTAAGAGATACCTTATCAGCACCGGCTTTAAGCAGTTTTTCAATATCTTCAAGGCTGCGTATACCACCTCCTACTGTAAATGGTATCCTTATCGCTTTTGCAACTTCTCTTACAAGATTTACAAGTGTATCTCTTTTTTCAATCGAAGCAGTAATATCAAGGAATACAAGTTCATCAGCCCCTTCGTCAGAGTAAACTTCTGCAAGTTCAACAACCGAACCGGCGTCTCGTAAATTAACAAAGTTAATTCCTTTTACAACCCGGTTATTTTTTACATCAAGACACGGTATAATTCTTTTACTTAGCAAGTGCGCTTAACTCCTCCGGATCGATTGTTTTTTCATAGATTGCCTTACCAACTATAACACCATAAAGCTGCATTTCCTTTAGTATCCTTACATCCTGAATATCTTTAATTCCTCCGGAAGCAATAAGTTTAATGTCCGGAAAATCTTTCATGATTCCTGAGTAAAGAGGAATGTTTGTACCAAGTAAGGTTCCGTCTTTTGAAATATCAGTACAAATAAATTGATCAAGACCCAGAGACGTGCAATAAGTAATATGGTCATTTAAGGATATCGAGGTTGTTTCTGTCCATCCCTGAACTGCAATCATCCTCTCATTTACATCCGCGGAAACAATAAATGAAACCGGATTATATGAACGGAGCATAAATTCAAATTTAGGTTTATCCTTGATTGCCAACGAGCCTATAATAATTTTATCAATACCGATTGAAAATAAAGTCTGGACATCATCATAACTTCTTATACCGCCTCCGAATTCAATTTCCAATCCGGTTTCTGTTTTAATAGACTTTAAAATATCCAGCACTGTAATTTCTCCGCTTGCAGATCCCTGAAGATCCACTATATGGATTCGTTTAAACCCTAAACCGGCATATTTTTTTGCCTGCTCAAGCGGCGATAATGGATAATAAGTAATGTCCTTAAAATTACCCTTTGATAATCGTACTGTTTTTTTATCGTAAATATCTATAGCCGGAATAATTAACATAGTTTTTCCTTATTGTTTCAGCAATATTCAATAAAATTATTTAAGACAGCAAGACCGGGTGCAGATGATTTCTCCGGATGGAACTGCACACCATAATAATTATCTTTTTCAAGTGATGAAGAAAAAATAATATTGTTCTCAACTTCAGAGGTTGTGAATTCACCTGTTGGTGCATAGAATGAATTAGCGAAATAATAAAATTCATCCTGCTTCAAACCCCTAAAGAGTTTGTTCCCTGATTTATAATGTACAGTATTCCATCCGATATGCGGCACTTTGGTTTTTGCATCATCAAAGCGCAAAACCTTAACCGGGAATATTCCGAGTCCAGTAGTGTTTCCTTCTTCTGAATAATCGCAAAGGAGCTGCATTCCAAGGCAGATCCCCAGAAGAGGTTTATCTGTTTTCTGCAAATAGCCAAATAGATTCCGTGATTGAAGCTGATTTATAGCATATGAGGCTTCACCTACTCCGGGAAATATAATTTTATCGGCTTTTTCCAATTTCATCCAAAGAGGCAGTAATAATAAATGGTGAACCCAGGCGTTCTATTGCGTTTGCCACAGATGCCACATTGCCGGCTCCGTAATCAATAATAGCAATCATAAAATACCCTTAGTTGTGGGTAATTTACCCGAGGCACGATCATCTAATCTGCATGCTTCATTCAATGCCTTGGCAAAAGCCTTAAAAATAGATTCAATCTTATGGTGATCATTTTTCCCTGCAGCTTTAATGTAAATATTTGCCTTCATGCCGTTAGAGAGTGCACGGAAAAATTCCTCTGTAAGTTCCGTAGGAAAATCACCAACACTTGCCCTAATAAATTTAGCATTAAATTTAAGAAATGGACGACCACCAAGGTCAAGCGCGCAATACGAAACAGAATCATCCATGGGAAGGAAAAAGCCATAACGTTTAATTCCGGTTTTATTCCCAAGAGCTTTTGCAATAGCTTCACCTAAAGCAATCCCGGTATCTTCAACTGTATGGTGTTCATCAACATCCAGATCACCTTTCGCTTTTATCTCAAGGTGAATATTGCCATGTCTTGCAATCTGGGAAAGCATATGATCAAAAAAACCAACTCCGGTATTAATAGTACTTTCTTCATTGCTATCAAGAGAGACGTTTACATTTATATTAGTTTCATGGGAAATCCTGGAAACTTTTGCAGAACGTAAATCTTTGATTATATATCCTGCAGCTTCTTCGAAAGTATCTGCTTTATGTTTCTTATTTATTGATTAATTTTCTGGAGCCGCCGGAAACAATAATATAATCACATGAAGTGTCATTTGTTAATTCATTTATCTGAATATTTTCAAGGACTAATAATCTGGATACAATGGGAGTTAAATTTGAAACCGGGATATCAGTATAAATGCTGCATCCTTTGGATTGAAGTAATTTCAGTCCGGATATTATTCCTCTGGCATAGGGAGAATCAAAATCAGTACATCAGAGTTTAATTAAAACAGTTTTCATTTGTTCACCTGTTTTGGATATAACTTCTGGAAGTAATGCTAAGAGTTTTTGATTTTGTTCGCGTGTACCTATGGTAATCCGCAAACAGTTTTCAAGATTAGGTTGTGAGCTTCTGTCCCTTATTATTATTCCCTTATCCGCCAACATTTTCTGAATAGCTGAAGCATTCTTTATTTTAATCAAAATGTAATTTGTATCAGATTTATAAATCATTTCAATATTCTTTATTTTTTGCAGTTCACTAATAACGAATTGCTTTTCAGCAAGAATAGACATTACAAATTTATCCTTTAATTCTAAATTTAACATAGCTTTATGGAATGCTGTTCTTGTCAGAGAATTAATATTATAAGGGGCTTTTACTTTAAAAAGATAGCTTATGAGGGCTTCATCCGCAATACAGTAACCGAGACGTATACCGGCTAATCCCCATGCTTTTGAAAAGGTTCTAAGGATAACAAGTTTCGGAAATTCATTGATAAGATCGATACATGAGTATTTAATATCAGTAAAATCAATATATGCTTCGTCCACTACAATTATTGATCCTGTTTTCTGAAGCAGTGTCCTGATTGCGTCTTTGTTTAATAGATTCGCTGTAGGATTGTTTGGAGAACAAAGAAAGATAATTTTAGTTTTCGCACTATACTTAGCTAATACTGCATCTATATTGATATTAAAACTATTATCAAGAAAGACAGGTTCCGTCTTCACATCATTTATATCTGCAGCCACTTTATACATTCCGTATGTAGGCTCAGGAATTATAACAGAATCTTTACCCGGGTTGCAAAATATTCTAATAAGCAGATCGATAATTTCATCGGATCCAACGCCGAAGAATAGTTTCTGATAAGAAACACCTAAATATTCACCGAGTGTATTTCTCATAGAAACCTGTAATGGATCGGGATAGCGGTTCAGATCATGATCTTCAGAATCAACAACTGAGCCGAAACTGTTTTCGTTTGCATCCAGCAGAATTCCTTCATTATACATATCTCTTGCTGAAGTATATGGATTAAGACTGCGAATATTTTTTCTGACTAATTCTTCGATCATTATTTTATCCTGATAGCAACTGCGTTTTTGTGAGCAGCCAAACCTTCTGTATCGGCAAGTGTTTCAATAGCTGACGAGATTCTTTTAAGTCCTTCTTTACTCAAGTTCTGAAAAGTAATTGATTTCATATATGATTCAACACCCACTCCTCCGAATGATCGGGCATAACCTGATGTAGGAAGTGAATGATTGGTACCGGTGGCATAGTCGCCGGCGCTTTCAGGTGAATATTCACCGAGAAAAACAGAGCCTGCATTATGAATTCTATCTGTATAATCAGCAGCATTTTTAATATTCAATATCAGATGTTCGGGTGCATACCTGTTGCTGAATGCCAATCCATCCTTAATGTTTTCAACAATAAGAGTGAATGAGTTTTTTAAGAGACGCTTCAACGATCTCACGCCTGGGAAGTTCAGCAATCTGATTACCTATTTCCTTTTTCACCTTCAATGCCAGTTTTTCGGAATTGGTTACCAATACAACCTGCGAATCAGCTCCATGTTCTGCCTGTGAGAGTAAATCCGCTGCAACAAATGAAGGGTTGGCTGTATTCATCAGCAATTATGAGTAATTCACTTGGTCCTGCTGGCATATCAATAGCACATCCGGATGGATCAATGCTAATAAGCATTTTAGATGCAGTGACATATTGATTTCCGGGTCCAAATATTTTATCAACCTTTGCAAATTCACTATCTCCATAAGCCAGAAGTCCGATTGCATGGGGACCTCCTATTTTTATTATCTCCTTTATTCCGCACAACTGTGCAGCGTATAACAGAGCATAATTAACCCGTTTGCCTTTGACAGGAGTACTTAAAACAATCCTGGGGCATCTTGCAATCTGAGCTGGTATCCCCAACATAAGAACTGTTGATGGAAGAATTGCATTGCCGCCGGGGACATATATTCCAACGTTATCAATGGGCCGGAATTCGCGTGAACAAAAGATTCCGGCATGAGTACCCACTTTAAATGAACGTGGATTTTCCTGCGCATGAAACTTCCTTATGTTTTGATAGGCAGTTTCTAATGCGTCTTTTATTTTTTTATCAAGATTCCTTTCTGCCTTAAGAATTTCCTTTTCTTCAACAAAAATTGAAGAGGCAGAAAACCCATCCAGTTTTTTAGCATATTTAACTGCTGCCTGCAGACCATGTTTTTTTACATCATGTAATATTGGCTTTACAATATCGAATGTTTTATCAAAGTGTATACCCGGGCGTTTGATTAGCTCTGATATTTTATGCTCATCTGTTTTATCAAATATGTATTGTTTCATAGTATCATATTCTCGATTGGTAATAATAATATGCCTGTTGCTCCAAACTCTTTAAGTGAATCAACAATCTTCCACAGGAAACCTTCGGGTATTACTGCGTGAATTGCAACCAGATTTTCGTCGGCGAGCGGAAGTATAGTAGGGCTTTTTATTGAAGGAATTACCTTCTCAATTTTTGCCAGATTTGCTTTTGGAACATTCATCATCAGATAGCGGGAATTTTTGGCTATAAGTACTGATTTTATCCTCTTATGTAGTTCATTCAATATCTCTACTTTAGCTGGTTCCATACTATTACTTGATGAGCGGATCATAACTGCCTGGGATTCAAACACCGTGATTGACTTTTTTAATTTATTCATCATCAGCGTGTTGCCGGTAGATACTATATCGCATATTAAATCAGCAACTCCTAGTGAAGGAGCTATTTCTACGGATCCGCTGATTTCTATTATTTTAGCATTTATTTTATTTACATCAAGATAATTCTGAAGTATCCTCGGATATGAAGTTGCGATGGTTTTACCTTCAATATCTTTAGCGGTTTTAATTGTTATGTTATCAGGAGCAGCAAGCATTAGTGAGCATTTGCCAAACCCAAGCTTTTCTATGATTTCTGTCCGGGCATTCTTTGATACAGAAATATCTTCGCCTACAATGCCTATGTCGGCAACACCATCCTGAACATATTCGGGAATATCATCATCTCTCAGGAATAATAATTCGAGAGGAAAATTATAAGCCGGTACAACCAGCCGTTCCGAATAATGGTCGATATCTATCCCGCAATGTTTAAGAAGTTCTACTGATTTATCCGTTAACCTGCCTTTTTTCTGAACTGCAAGTTTAAGATATCCGTTCGTTGAAATTGACATTTATATTTTACCTTAGATTATATATTAAACAAAAAACCCCGACAGATTGCCGGGGTCTTATAAATTTCATTATATTATACTATTCACCGCCGACACATTTTTTGTCTGTTAATATGATGGTGGTGATGTATAAAATTGAATTTCATTACATAGATTAAAATTATTATAACTATAAGATTACATTTTTTATCAAGAAAGTCAAATTATAAAATAGTTATAAAGTTGTAAACTTGACTTTGTCACATCAATTTTTTATCTTTTTTAATTAAGATTGGACTTATGAGAGCCAATAGATAGAAAAATATCTGTCATGCTATTGCCAAAATGGCACAACGCTATGACAATTTGACAGATATGAAGGAGGAGAAGTGTAAATCATGCAACAAATCAAACTAAATATTCTTCATTTAAGGGTGTCCACGGTAAGACGCCGATCAGGGATAGCAAAGATTCTAAATATTTCGTGAATAAAAACCATTTGATACTTTAGATATTTATTCTGATGTGATTGGAGTAGATCCAGGCTTTTTTATTGTGGTAAATTTCGACACGATATGCACCCGGTTTATCAGCAGTAAATTTAGCATATGTCCCTACTTCGGATTCAACAAGTTCTCCGTTACAGATTAATCTTATTTCCGCATTCTGAGCCGGAACAGAAACTATAAGCTTAACCTTCCCGGAATTATCAACAAGTTCTCCCATACCATATTTATTCTTTCCAGCTTCAGCGAAGAACCTGAATCCTTTTGAGTCTGCCCTATAATCATTTGCAAAAAAACAATTCCCCGATTTCAACGCAGCATAAATTATCCCTTTTGTTTTGATCATAGAATTGTCATCATTATTATGTGGCAGTTCCTCATCAATTAAAATATGAGTCCTGATTGATTTGAAAAGGACTTTGTACGGAAAAACTTCAACTTCAACAAATCCAAGAACATTGTGTTTATGTGCGTGAGCATCAATCCCCCCGATACCAACAACTTTTCTTTTGATGTTTAAATCATCCCACTTCTTAAGAGTTTCCTTTGTTGGTGAAATTATTGATCGAAGGGGATGAATAAACGCCTGATATTTATTCTCCTCCGTAAGGTTCTCCATCCATTCAGACATATGATTCCAGATTTCAATTCCAGTGAAATCCTCAGAATCCCAGTCTGTCCAGGGATAAGGAGGATGTTCAATCATATGTTTTCTTTTTTCAAAGGGATGAGCAATAAAACCAATTCCCCCGGCATCTTTTACTTTTTTTACATATTCCTTTGATGACATCCTGGTGGAGAACGCTACGTTAATACCGAGTGCAATGTAATGATTCTCATTATGCTTATCATTTATCTCGCATCCGACTAAAAGAAGTGTATTATTATACCAGCCTTCATAACCTTCTTTCAATGCACGCAATGTATTATGATCAGTTAGAATTATATAATCAAGGTTGGCTTCTTCAGCATACCGGGCTATTTCTTCAACTTCCCCGGATCCATCCGAAAAAACGGAATGCATGTGAATTGCGCCGATTAATTCAATCATGGTGTTTCATAATTATTACTATAAAGATAGGAATAATTACTTACCAGAAAAAATCCATCATGTGATTAAATCATTAAAACCTGATAGTTAATTGTCCAGGTTTTTAATCCATGCAATTCTTAAAAATCATTTAATAATAACCGGATGTTTTAATAAGTTTTGAATCGAACCTCCACCACTTCCTCTCGGATGACAGTTGTAACATGCGCTTGCTGTCCATGAATATCCTGATCTCCCATTATGTTGACTATTTGTCTGAGTCTGTGGATGGCAACCTGAGGACATGCATGTAAATGTAATAAAGTTTGCCGGATCCTGGTGACACTGTGAACAAAGTGTCCATCTATTATTATGACCTCCCGAGTATATAGGGAAATACTGCGCGTCATGGTTAAAAGTAGATGGTGTCCAAGCAGTCTGGCTATGGCAACTTGAACAATCAGTCGGGAACTGTGCTGTGGCATGATTAGGATTAGTGGTATTGTTATAATCCGTTTGATGACAGCTTATGCATGTTGAACCGGGTGCTGTTCCATTATAAGTACCGTTATGGCATTGTTCGCATGTCAAACTAGTATGGAATCCGGCAAGGACAAAATAACTGCTATGAATGGAGAATGTAGCAGGAGTCCAGCCAGGATTGGTTGTATGACATGTTTCGCATGCAGTTGAAAGCTTTAATGTTGTATGATTAGGATTATTAGTTGTGTTATAATTTGTCTGATGACAACTTACACAGGTCGTCGGTATTGTACCAAAACCGGAAGTATGACAATTTGAGCAAACGACAGTAGTGTGCGCTCCTGTAAGAGGGAACGAACTCGTCTGATGATTAAATGTGGACTGAGTCCAATCAGTAGTATTATGGCATACTTCACAAGTTGTCGGATAACTCTGAGCAACATGGTTTGCAGCAGTAGTAAATTTAGCCTGATGGCATGAATAACAAAGTGGACTGGAACCTGATACTGTTCCAACATGACATGAAGTGCATTGCAATGAAAGATGTTTTCCTGTAAGAGAAAATCCTGTAGTAGTATGGATAAAAGTAGAAGGAATCCAGGCAACTGAATTATGGCATGTGTTGCATAATGTAGGAATTCCGGCACTTGAATGATCCGGGCTCTCAGCCATATTATATGCTGCCTGATGGCAACCGGCGCAAGTTGTAGGAGCACTTGAATAATTCCCTTTATGGCAGCTTACACATGTTGCTATTGTAGAGTGCGCTCCATCCAATTGAAAATATGTATTGTGAACAGTGAAAAGAGCATTTGCCCATCCCGGGTTTGTAGTGTGGCATGAACTGCAATCAGTTGAAATTGCCAGGGAAATATGGGATGGGTTATTAGTATTATTAAAATCTGTCTGATGGCAACCGACGCAGGTTGTTGGCGCACTTGAATAATTTCCGGTATGACAGCTTGTACAAGTTGCTTTAGTAACATGACCTCCAGTTAAAGGGAAATATGTATTATGAACTGTGAAAAGTGCCGGTGTCCAGCCAACAGCAGTGGTATGACAAGTTGAACAATCTGTTGATAATGCCAGAGCTGAATGTGATGGATTATTAGTTTTGTTGTAATCTGTCTGATGACATCCAACGCATGTTGTAGGAGCACTTGAATAATTCCCGCTGGTATGGCAGCTATTACAGGTTGCATTTGTAATATGGGCTCCGGTCAGCTGGAAATAATTATTATGGATGGTGAAAAGTGCCGGTGCCCAGCCAACAGCAGTGGTATGACAAGTTGAACAATCAGTTGATATGCCAGAGAAGAATGTGACGGATTATTAGTTTTGTTGTAGTCTGTCTGATGACATCCAACGCATGTTGTCGGAGCATTTGAATAATTCCCACTGGTATGGCAGCTATCACAAGTTGCGTTGGTAATATGGGCTCCGGTTAACTGAAAATATGTATTATGTACCGTGAAAAGTGCTGGAGTCCAGCCAACAGCAGTGGTATGACAAGTTGAACAATCTGTTGATATAGCCAGAGCTGAATGTGATGGATTATTAGTATTATTATAATCTGTTTGATGACATCCAACGCATGTTATAGGGGCGTTCGAATAAATTCCACTTGTATGGCAGCTTGCACAGCTTGCGTTTGTAACATGAGCTCCGGTTAATTGAAAATATGTATTGTGCACAGGAAAAAGTGCAGGAGTCCAGCCAACAGCAGTTGTATGGCATGTTGAACAATCAGTTGACAATGCAAGAGTTTTATGACTCGGATTACTTGTATTATTATAATCTGTCTGATGACATCCCACGCAGGTTAAAGGTGCGTTTGAATAAATTCCACTTGTATGGCAGCTTGCACAGGTTACATTTGTAACATGAGCTCCGGTTAACTGAAAATAAGTATTGTGTACTGGAAAAAGAGCAGGAGTCCAGCCTGGTGCGGTCGTATGACAAGTTGAACAATCTGTTGATAATGCAAGGGTTGCATGAGATGGATTATTTGTACCATTGTAATCTGTTTGGTGGCAGCCTACGCATGTTGTGGGTGTATTAGGATAACCGTTCTTATGGCACTGAATACAATTGACGGTTTGATGAGCACCTGTTAATGGAAACACAGATGTAGCATGATTAAATCCACCGCTTGATCCTTTTGGATGACATGCCAAACATTGTGTAGAGACATAACCATATCCCTGAACTCCATTATGTAAATTGTTAGTTGCAGAAGATGGATGGCATGATCCTGTTGAACAGGAAAAGACCATATAATTTGATTGCTGAATATGACAATCTGAACATGCTGTCCATAATCCGATATGGCTGCCGGAATAAATCGGGAAATACTGCTGGTCATGGTTAAAAATAGCTCCCTGCCAGGTGTTTTGAGTATGGCAAGACTGACAATCAGTTCCAAACCCTGCAGAAGTATGTGCAGGATTAGTTGTATTGTTATAATTTGTTTGATGGCAACTTACACACGTTATACCCAAAGATGTTGAATTATATACGCCTTTATGGCATTGATCGCAGGTTAAGGTTGTATGTGTACCTGCTAGTGTAAAATAATTGTTATGGATTGAAAATGTTGCACCGGTCCATCCTGCTGCTGTAGTATGACAAGTTGAACAATCAGTTGATAACGCCAGTGTAGTATGGCTGGGGTTTGTTGTTGAATTATAATTTGTTTGATGGCAGGAAATACAAGTTGTCGCTGTCCCTTTATAACCTGACAAATGGCAATTTGAACATTGAACTGTTGTATGTGCTCCGGTTAAAGGGAATACTGTTGCCTGGTGGTTGAAAGTAGATTCTGCCCAATTTGTGGTTGAATGGCACATTGTGCAATCTGTAGGGAAATTCTGAGAAACATGATTGGAAGCTGAATTATAATTAGTCTGATGACAGGAGATACAAGTTGTACCCAGTGTAGTTGTTCCGCTTTTATGACAACTGCTGCATTGTATAGTTGCATGAGCTCCGGTTAGTACAAATCCTGCTGTTGAATGATCAAATGTTGCCTGTAGAAATGATGTAGTTGTATGACATGACTTGCAATCTGTTGATAATTTCAATGCAGTATGATTGGGATTGGTCGTGTTATTATATGTAGTTAAATGGCACGATACGCAATCAACCGAAAGACCTGCAAATGAATTGGGCTTGTGGCATGCAAAACAATCTATTTTATGTCCGCTGGTCAGAGGGAAAAAATCATGCTGGAAATTAGGAGTATTCCATGCTATGTTTGTTATATTATGGCAGGATTCACAATCAGTTGAATAATGATTAGCAATATGATCCGGAGCTTTGGCGTTGTTATAATCAACTATATGGCATGAATAACATGTTACTCCTAAAGGTTGAAAATTAAGATTATTATAACCGGGATGACAACGTGTACAGTCTATTGTACGGTGAACTCCTACAAGAGCAAATCTACCTAATTGGTGAACCTGCTGAATATTATTTACTATCCAGCTGTTTGTAGTATGGCATTTTTGACAATCAGCTCCAACTGTATTCTGATGAACATCTTTATGGCATGAAAAACAACCGGTTTGCGCAAGGGAAAAATCCAGACTTTTATGACACAAACTGCAGGAAACCTGGTTATGCTGTCCTGTGAGTTTAAATTTTGTTTCATCATGGCTGAACTTCATTTTAGAGTTATCAACTTTCCATGTATTTGAAACATGACACAATGAACAATCCCTGCCGCCCACAGATTTGCCATGAGGAGATTGGGCAAACACATTAAAAGTAATTAATAATACTATTATGAAGAGTAACTGTTTAAACATATTTAGTTTCCAGCATATATTTATTAAATGCAATTAATACAATTACCGATATCTTCTAAAAAAATAAGCTAAAACCTGGTAGTTAAATCAAGCAGAAATCTACCCCAGGTACTTTGATCCTGAAAAGTTCCTTCATAACTCAAAGTAAGAAAGAACGGATTCCAAATTCTTGCTGACAAATCAACAGAAATTACATTCTGCTTCAGATCCCCGAACAAAAAGACATATTTATTGTTGCTATAATTAGCAGAAATCTGAAGATAATCAGTTAGATTCCTTGATAAACCTGCACCCCAAATAGTCCCATCCAAATAACTGCTTATTATTTTAATATATGATACAGAAGGGACAATATCGAGAAAAGGAATATTTGCATAACTCAGAGTACCATTAAAATTCTTTGAGGGTTTTGGATCAGATGGCTGGAAACGGTAACCAGCTGAAAGTGAAAGAAACAAACCGCTTAAGGGTCTTAAATTTATACCTGCCCTAAATCCCTGCCGGGTCTCAGAATCCAGAATTGAATCCGCAAAGGATTTATAGGTTTCATAATAAATTACATCTTTTCTTGCATCATAAGAGAGGGAGAAAGAAACAACCGGATCCGGGGTATAGTAGGCAGATGCAAAAACTCCTGTCGGTGAGAATGCAAATGAACCCTTGTCAAGTATCCGTTTATATAGATCTATCTCAGACGAAAAGAAAATGGAAAGGTTCTGGATAAGGTTATTAGTGTGCTGAAAATAAAGAAATCGTCTGTCAACTTTAAAATCGTTTGTCTGCTGCATTATACCGATATTGTTTTCCATCATCGATTTCCCGATGGTATCTACGCGACCGAAATAACCACCATACTCAAAAAGCTTTATATTAAAACCCAGATTATTGAAATCCGGCCTTGAACCAGCTATCAATCCACCATACCATGATGAAAAACTCTTTTCGAACTGAAGACCATCAACAGAACTAATATTTGCTACCTTCGGATTCAGATGTCTTCCAAACCAAAGTGCAGATGAATTATCGAAATTATATTTCACCGCAAGGTCATACACTTTAAGGTTCTCCGGAATATTAGAGCTGAAATTTGATAGGTCATTGTTCTTATACGCAAAAATAATATAACTTGATAAAGAGAAAGGACTATTGGAGATTGAATCAGCATTGAGTAAAAATGAATACCGCCATTGCTGATAATTACCTGAGTTCAGGAAATTTGAAATATTGGAAAAGGACTGAATAGAGAACCGTCCGTAATAATTCTGTTTTACTCTTCTATGTTCAGTAACAGGAACAGTATTTACAGTACTTAACTTTTCCGTATTTGAATCGGTTAAGGTATCCTTCTGAATTATTACTACTTTCTCCGGTTTATCAGCATAAGCATAAACCTTGTCATTTACATTTAGGGATTTTCCGTCTATTGAAATCCCGGCTACCGAAATTTGTGAAAGGTACTTTATCTGAATTGCAGGATAAATAGAATTATTCTTCTTTACGTACAATGTGTCTCCCACCTTCAAACCTTCGGTAGTTTCAATTTTAACATAAATATTCTCTGTTGATTTAAATGTTATTATACCAGTCCTTTCAACTTTTTCAGTAGATTGCGGAAGAATCTGGATCTGATATACGAGGCATAAAATCATGAACAATATTTTTTTAGTATTAACCATAATTATATAAGTTATTTTGTAATGACCGGATGTTTAATAAAGTTTTGAATAGAACTTCCACTGCTTCCTCTCGGATGGCAATTATAACAAGCGCTTGCTACGTAAGAATAACCAGAAACTCCACTGTGGTGACTATCTATACTGGACTTAACATGACAACCCGATGACATGCAGGTAAACGTAACAAAGTTTGTTGGATCCTGGTGGCACTGCGAACAGAGTGTCCATCTGTTATTGTGATTTCCTGAGTATATAGGGAAATACTGAGCGTCATGGTTAAAAGTAGCCGGTGTCCATGCAGTCTGGCTGTGACAACTTGAACAGTCAGTCGGGAACTGTGCAGTTGCATGATTAGGATTAGTTGTATTGTTATAATCTGTTTGATGACAGCTTATGCATGTAGAACCGGGTGCTGTTCCATTATAAGTACCGTTATGGCATTGTTCGCATGTCAAACTAGTATGGAAACCAGCAAGAGCAAAATAAGTGCTATGTATAGAGAATGTAGCAGGAGTCCAGCCTGGATTAGTTGTATGACAAGTTGAACAATCAGTTGAAAGCTTTAATGTTGTATGATTAGGATTATTAGCGGTGTTATAATTTGTTTGATGACAACTTACACAGGTTATAGGTATTGCACCAAAACCCGAAGTATGGCAATTTGAACAAACGACAGTAGTGTGTGCGCCTGTAAGCGGAAACGAACTCGTTTGATGATTAAATGTGGACTGAGTCCAATCTGTAGTATTATGGCACAATTCACAAGTTGTCGGATAACTCTGTGCAACATGGTTTGCAGCAGTAGTAAAATTCGCCTGATGGCAGGAATAACATAATGGGCTGGATCCGGTTACTTTACCTGAATGACATGATGAGCATTGTAAACCAATATGTTTGCCGGTCAGAGTAAATCCAGTGTTATCATGTACAAAAGTTGAAGGAATCCATGCAGTGGAATTATGGCATGTGCTGCAGTCTGTTGAAAGCCCTGCCGCAGAATGATTCGGATTGGTCGCAGTATTATAAACTGCCTGATGGCAGCCCGCGCATGTTGTAGGAGCGCTGGAATAAATTCCACCAGTATGGCAGCTTGCACAGGTTGCAGTTGTAGTGTGAGCCCCGGTTAACGGAAAATATGTATTGTGTGCCGGAAAAAGTGCAGGAGTCCAGCCAACTGCAGTTGTATGACAAGTGGAACAATCTGTTGATAATGCAAGTGTTGCATGAGATGGATTATTTGTACCATTAAAATCAGTCTGATGGCAGCTCACACAAGTAGTCGGCGTATTAGTATAACCGTTCTGATGGCACTGAATACAATTGACAGTTTGATGTGCACCTGTTAATGGAAATGGTGAAGTTGCATGATTAAAACCACCACTTGCTCCGGTAGCATGACAAGCCAAACAATTGGCAGAGACATAAGCATATCCCTGAACACCATTATGTTGACTGTTGGTAGTTGAAGATTGATGACATGATCCTGTTACACAAGAAAAAACCAAATAATTAGAAGGCTGTGTATGACAGTCAGAGCAGGAAGTCCATTTTCCTAAATGACCACCGGAATAAATCGGGAAATATTGTTGGTCATGATTAAAAGTAGCCCCTTGCCAGGTTGTTTGAGTATGGCAAGTCTGACAATCAGTTCCAAATCCTGCAGATGCATGTGCAGGATTAGTTGTGTTATTATAATTCGTTTGATGACAGGAGATACATGTTGTGCCGAGTGTAGTTGTTCCGCTTTTATGACAACTGCTGCATTGTATAGTTGCATGAGCTCCGGTTAGTACAAATCCTGCTGTTGAATGATCAAATGTTGCCTGTAGAAATGATGTAGTTGTATGACATGACTTGCAATCTGTTGATAATTTCAATGCAGTATGATTGGGATTGGTCGTGTTATTATATGTAGTTAAATGGCACGATACGCAATCAACCGAAAGACCTGCAAATGAATTGGGCTTGTGGCATGCAAAACAATCTATTTTATGTCCGCCGGTTAGAGGGAAAAAATCATGCTGGAAATTCGTAGAGTTCCATGCTATGTTTGTTATATTATGGCAGGATTCACAATCAGTTGAATAATGATTAGCAATATGATCCGGAGCTTTGGCGTTGTTATAATCAACTATATGGCATGAATAACATGTTACTCCTAAAGGTTGAAAATTAAGATTATTATAACCGGGATGACAACGTGTACAGTCTATTGTACGGTGAACTCCTACAAGAGCAAATCTACCTAATTGGTGAACCTGCTGAATATTATTTACTATCCAGCTGTTTGTAGTATGGCATTTTTGACAATCAGCTCCAACTGTATTCTGATGAACATCTTTATGGCATGAAAAACAACCGGTTTGCGCAAGGGAAAAATCCAGACTTTTATGACACAAACTGCAGGAAACCTGGTTATGCTGTCCTGTGAGTTTAAATTTTGTTTCATCATGGCTGAACTTCATTTTAGAGTTATCAACTTTCCATGTATTGGAAACATGGCACAATGAACAATCCCTGCCGCCCACAGATTTGCCATGAGGTGATTGGGCAAGCACATCAACAGAAACAAATATTAATATTATGTAGAATGACAGTCTGAACATTTAAAATTTTCCAGTTTGTATTTAATAAACACAACTTCATTGCGTATTGTTTTTTTGTGGCAGCTGCTGCATTGTAATTTTGAATGTGCCCCATCCAGTATAAAGCTGGTTTTGGAATGATCAAATTTTTCCGCCTTCCAGTTATTGAATCCATGACATTTTTCACAACCTGTATTACTAAACTGCCCGGAATGAACATCTTTATGGCAGGTTTGGCAGGTTGATTTAAGAGAAGCAAACTTGTATTGATTATTTGTCGATTCGCCATGATGACATTTACCACAGCTAATGTCAAGATGTTTACCAATCAGTTGAAATTTAGTTTTATTATGATCATACTTGATAGATAACCAGTTTTCAGTTTTATGACATATTGTGCAGTCATTAGAAGCCATAATTTTCTCACTTAGTTCAGTTCCATGCACATTTTTATGGCAATCAATACAGAGGTTACCTATTTTCTTAAATTTCCATATTTTACTTAATGCATTATAATGACAAGCCTGACAAGAAACAGCAAGGTGGCTGCCTGTCAGTATAAATGCTGATTTTTGGTGTAAATCTATCGAATATAAAGAAGGCTGATAACCATTCAGTGTGTGGCAATCTTTGCAATCTTTTACTTCATTATTTATTACAAATTCACCTTTATGGTAATCGGTATGACAGTCGATGCATTTCTGATATTTAAGTTTTGCCTGAAGATTTTTTTTATGGCAGCCATCGCAGCTTACCAACCGGTGTTTACCTTCGAGCGGATAATTGGTTTTGTCGTGGTTAAACCCGGTCCTGTTAATAGTTTTGAATGAGGAAGTTACATGACACGATTTGCAATCCTTTCCGAATTTACCAAGGTGAATATCTTTATGGCAATCCAAACATGAAGCATATGCTACACCTTTGAATTTCTGATATACCTTTCCATTCCGGTTTTCTTTAGCATGACATTTTATACAATCAACTTTGGAATGAGCCCCTGTTAGTTTGAAGGCAGAATTATCGTGGTTAAATTTAGCTGGTTTGAATGAGTCGTTATTATGGCATCCCGAACAATCACTCCCCAGTGTGTTCTGATGTATATCCTCATGGCATGAGTTACATGTGAGTCCCATTCCCAGATAAGTGTTTTTGCGGTTCTTAATAGAACCATTTGTAATATGCTTACTCTGATGACAATCAGCGCAATTAAGTTTTAGGTGTTTACCGGTGAGATTAAATATCGTTTTGGTATGATCAAATTTGTCTTTATTAAAAACAACGATTCTGAAATTTTTACCATGATGTTCACTATGGCAAGTAAAGCATTGTTTTCCCTTTACATCACCTGAAGAATGGTAGCCTCTGCCGGCTTTTATCAAACCTGCTATTTCAGAATGACAATCCAGGCATTTGAAATTTTCTACCTGCTTGCCAAGGACGTGACATTTGGTACAGTTACTTATACCTTCCAGATTAGCGTGTGCTTTAGTCAGATCACCGGGAGAGATCTGCGGAAAGACAGAAACAGTAATTAGTAAAATAAAAAGTAATATTTTCACTATTAAATCCGTGAAAGCTTTTAATGCCTTAATAATATCCTACCAAATTTAGTTGAAAATTGCCATAAGTAAATCAAAATTAAATAGACTATAATAAATTGATTTATATTTGTAATCTACCTCACTTATGACATCTGGAATTTAAAATCCAAATATTATCAAATAAATAATAGGCCTAAATTTTCACCTCACTGTAATAGTATTAAATATTGCCTATAATGCCACTTTTATGGCTATTTAAGCAGCATCATTTTCTTAATTTTTACAAAATTTCCTGCTTCAAGTCTGTAAATATAAGTACCACTTGATAACCTGGAAGCATCAAAAGAAACAGATTGATATCCGGCTGTCATATCCTGATTTATAAGTGTTGCTATTTCCTGCCCTAACATATTATAAACCTTCAATGTAACACGGGAATCCTGGGGCAACTGAAACATTATTGTAGTAGCCGGATTAAATGGATTTGGATAATTCTGGTTCAATTCGAAGTTTTTAGGTAACGAAACTGTGGCTTCAATTACATCACTATATTCATATTTACCATCCCTATCAATCATTTTTAATCTGTATTGATAGCTGCCACTCTGAAGAATTTTCTCAGTAAATAAATATTGTTTAGGAGAATTACTTGAATAAGATGCCGGAACAGATCCTATGCTTGTCCAGGTATTTACTTCTTTTGTAGAACGTTGAATTTCAAATTTGTCAGTGTTCTTCTCTGTCTTTGTTTCCCATGAAAGTTTTACTTCTCTTCCATTTGTAGCCGATGTAAAAGTGGAAAGCTCTACAGGAAGAGGAGCATTTGTTATAGTTTATTGGAGTACATAGTTCTGATTGTGATAATACTTCCAGTAAACCATTTGAATTATTTGTGAATCAAATATCCTATTGAAATAGATCCTGTTCGATTGTTGAACTCGTTGCACTAAACTATTTACGATTGTAGAATTATTGTGGCAATTGTAAATGTGATAGTAGCACCAAGTTCCAGGAGACCAGTATTGATATTTGAACCTGCATATTGTCTAAGTCAGATTGAATGCTCCAGCCGGTGCAACATTAACCAAAGATGTGTAGTATGAAATGAAGTAGTATATCATGCAACATTATAGTACCCATTGAGCGTTACCTGCTAAGGATACTGGAGTTTATTGTGTTGAAATAGTAAGTAAATCTAATAGTTCTGATCCAATGTATTATTAGCTGATAAGCCAGTTCACTATTACCTGAGATCGAAACCTGAAAATCGTACCGCCATATAGTACCAGCATTAATTAGTACCAACTAATTGTTGGTTTGAATCGTAGTTTGTGCAAATAAAGTCAGATTACCAAGCTTATCAAAAAAACTAAGTAATGCTTATTTTCATAATTTGTATATCCTATAAGTTTATTATAATATTATTCCTAATAATTAGATTTCCATATGTTTAATAAGGAACCTAAGTAGTAGTACAAGTTTAGTATTCGCATTCAAAATTAAGATCCAGTACCGTTACTTGTCCATCTAAATTAACATCATCATTGCAACATAACCAGACTGAAGATTATTAGTATTTGAGATTACATGTATTGAAATCATTAGCATTTATTTGACCATCACATTTAGAATCACCACCAATCATTCCATATAATACCTGTTGATAGTAATTTCATTGGGTTAGTTCCATAAGCCTGGGTTTGAGCTGTTGTAAAATCATATAATGCGCTTGAGCTATTTAAGGCAACAGGAGCGGCGCTCATAATTGCCAAATGATTTCTATGACGTATAATAATATAATAATTTCCCGGCGCTGTTGTCAAGAAAAACAATGGACTTGCACCATCTATATCCACAACTGCTCCATCATTTCTTAGAAAACCTGCTCTTTTACTAATCACTGTAGAAGCCGCGGTTGTAGTATTATTTCTTAATTCAACCAATACCCAGTCAACTATATTTACAGTTGGGATACTCGTTACAGTACTTGCAGTATATCCGTAAGTCGCTGATGGATAAGCAGTTTCAGATGTTAGAGGAATAAAACTATTAGTATTAAGTGCTGTAGTCATTCCACCCGCTCCATTATAAGGACCCTGCAGAAAAACTTTAACATTTACATTCATTGGAAATGTTAAAACAGGTGCAGTTAAAGTCTGATTTACTAATAATATCAGATGGCGAATTCAAATGATTTTTGAAAAGTCCAATTGAATTTGAACCCGGCGCTATTGTTAAGACAGGAGCAGCGGTATTAAGAATAGTAAAATTTAATAAAACCCAATTGGTATAAGTACCGGCTATATCAAAACCCGTACCGCCACCTGTGGGAAATACACTGCTGCTTGTTACTCCAATCCTTACAAAAGTAGAATTATTTGTAACCTGAGCAGAATACCCGAGAGCAAAACCGGCATACATGTTTGTTGCGCTTACATAAGTAAGTTTTTGATTATCAAATTGTATATCAGTTGTAGCGGAACCCAATGTATTTGCTGCTGGCAGATTTGTTCCTTTTACCTGATAGGCAACAGTAAGATTTCCGCCCACAATTCCGTCATTTAGAACCACCAATAATTGCTGTTCAATAGTTGGCGGAAAAGAAACCTGACTGGTCAAAGTCTGGTTAATTATAACATTTGATTGAGGATTATTTGCATGATTCTGGTATAGTCCAATTGCATTTGATCCGGATGGTGGTATTGGAGCAATTGAAAAAGTCAATGGCGGCGTTAAACTACTTATAGTAAAGTTCAACTGAACCCATGTCGAATAAGTGCTGGTTATATCAAATCCAGATTGACCGGTTAGGATTTACTCCGATGCTTGTTACTGAAAGCCGGAGAAAGGTTGAATTATTAGTTACCTGTGCACTGTATCCAAGGGCAAAACCAGCGCCCCAGTTAGTGGCACTTACATAACTTAATTTCGTATTATCAAAATTTATATCAACCGTAGCGGACCCCAGTGTATTCGCAACCGGTAGATTTGTACCTTTTACCTGAAAAGCTACGACTAACTGTCCACCAATTATTCCGTCATTTTGAATAACAACTAACTGCTGATCTACAGTCTGGGTATAACTTAACCCGTAGAACAATAAAAAGAATAGTATAATTAATTTTTTCATTTATTTTCTCCTAAATCGGATGCACCACCCTTGTTCACAGAGTGGTGCACTGTTATTCACAAAATTATTTAATCAGTGTCATCTTTTTAACCTGTGAAAATTTACCGGCTTGAAGCCTGTAAATATAGGTTCCACTCGCTATTCTTGAAGCATCAAATGTAACGGATTGATAACCGGAGGTCATATCCGCATTTAATAAAGTAGCTATTTCCTGACCTAAAAGATTGTAAACTATTATTGACACATGAGTAGCTTCCGGTAATTCAAACCTGATATTAGTAGTTGGATTAAACGGATTTGGGAAATTCTGTTCGAGATTATAATTAACAGGAACATCCAAATTTATATTTACAAGATCGCTGTAAGTATACTGCCCATTCATATCGATTTGTTTTAGTCTGTACTGGAATTTAATATCGCCGGAGGGTAAATCCTTAAAAGAATATTCTTTTGGCTGAGTACTGTTTCCACTTCCTTTAACAAAGCCAATCTGATTCCAGCCTGTTTTTTCACTTTTCCTTTCAATCGCAAAACCAGTATTATTTATTTCCGTTCCGGTTTTCCAGTTAAGTTGAACTTTACTTCCTGAAACATTTGAAGTGAACGAAGTAAGTTCTACCGGTAATGGTTGAAGTACTACAACCGGAGTTGATAATGTTACATCTTTAATAACATTGGTTTGCGGGTCATTCGCATGATTCTCAAATAAGCCTATGGCATTTGATCTCTGAGAAATGGAAAGACTTTGAATACCTGCAGGGTCATTGATTGTAAAATTCAATAATACCCATGTAGCATAAGAATCTTGAATATCGAATCCCTTGCTGTTTCCGGGGAAAACAGTACTAACAGTTAAACCGACACGGACAATTGACTTTACATTAACAGCCTGCTGATAAAGATTAAATGCCCAGTTTGATGCATTTAAATAAGTTAGTTTGTCGTTATCAAACTTCACATCTATTGTTGCAGAACCTAATGTGTTTGCCGGGGTAAGGTTAGTTCCCTTAACCTGGACAGCTAATATTAGCTGCCCTCCCGCGAAACCATCGTTCCGGACAACCACTAATTCTGATCTATAGTCTGAGCAAAACTCATGCTGCAAAGCATTAAAAAGACGATTGATATAAACTTTTTCATTTTCATATTCCTTAATTTAATTTGGAACTTGTGTTGATCTTGCATTATAAAAATTCGGACTATACAGACCAAAATCTGTTGAATTAATCTGTCCATCCATATCCCAATCAGCAGTATCATAAGTAGTAATTAGCTAAGATCGCCCAATACTTTGGAATAAAGATATTAAAGTCCGTACTTGTTATTTGCCCGTCACCATTGGCATCACCTGTGAACATTCCATATACAGGTCCGGTTAAAGTTGCCATAGGGTTTGTTCCATAAGCCTGAGTCTGCGCAGTTGTGAAATCGTAAAGAGCAGAAGCACCGCTTAATGCAATAGGAGTTGCCGACATAATTGCCAGGTGGTTTCTGTGGCGGATTACTACATAATAACTTCCTGCAGTAATCCCCGGGAAATTAAGAGGACTTGTTCCATCTACGTCAACAATAGCACCTGTGTTTAACAGGAATCCTGCAACTGTAGCTACCGAAGAAGCAGCAGTTGTACTTGTTCTTAGTTCTACCAATACCCAGTCAACTACATTTACATTCGGAATAGCAGCAACTACTTTTGATGCAGCATTTGGGAATGTTAAAATTGGGTATGCTGTTGAAGAATTTAATGGAATCACGCTGTTAAGTGAAGCTGCCATTGTTCCTGCACTATAAGGACCTTCGAGGAATACCTTAACATTAGCAGTAACTGAATATGCGTTCTTATCAATGAAAGCAAAAAGAGAAAATGAACTTAATCCGTTTAGAGTAACATTCTTGTTAGTCTGATCGAGTACACCAGGAAGTGGACTCCAGACAGCACCACTATTTCTTACAACAATTATATTCCCTTCAGCGCTAATAGTGTTGATAGCAGATGGAGTATAATAAAGTGTCATGT
Organism: uncultured Ignavibacteriales bacterium; assembly: GCA_963786395.1. GTDB lineage: Bacteria > Bacteroidota > Ignavibacteria > Ignavibacteriales > Ignavibacteriaceae > Fen-1301. The sequence goes on from CAWAZD010000021.1 coordinate 216,630, forward strand.
TATAAGTATAAACTAGATCCCCCGGTAGCACTAATATCAAAATAACCGGATTCAAAATTAGTACCTATAGATCCGGGAGGTGTAACACCTGACCAATATTTGAAACTTAAAGAAGTAGGAGGTGTTCCGGTAAGCCACTGGATAGTTGCCATAAGTCGTCCAGAAACATAGTATGCAGTGGTATTACCATTCTGAATGTTTCCAAATTGTATTGCATCATTTGGAGTGGCGTGTAGGTGTAAACTCATACGCGCCTATATCAGTAGGACCGGTACTTATAGCAACACTTCTGGCTGCGCCTGTATAATCAGTAGCAAATCCTGCAATAGGAGCACCATTTCCATTCAGATTAAATGAATTTGGATCAGTAACATTAGGAATTAAATTAGCAGCTG
>CAWAZD010000022.1:0-76117 GCA_963786395.1 uncultured Ignavibacteriales bacterium
TGGCTGCAAATTATTGGCTAAAAATTCAGCGCTTCGATTTGCCTATACATCAATTTAAGTGTGGGAAATGAACTCCCCCGACATGTCGCAACATGTCGGGGTCAAACAGCATTTCCCCAATCTACTCCATAGGTCATATCAAAATATATTCTATGCTGAATTTTCTTAACGCCAATAATTTGAGGCCGTTAAATACGGAAGGGGCAAGGAAAAAGGGGAAAGGAAAAAGGAAACCGATACTTATATTGATAAATCCATTTTAAGTTCTCTGGTGAAATGAGCCTGAATCTCCTTTAGTGAAATTTTATATTTAGGTTCTAAATGTCTGATATTTTCATCTGCTATGTCTTCTATGTAGGATAATTGCATGCTAAAGATTTTCTTTGTCATCCCGGGTATGTATTTAACAGAAATTTCAAACATCTCCTGAAGACTAAATTTTTCCTTATTTAAAACATACAAATCATAATAATCCCTGTATTTCGCTCTTAACGAAAGTGTATGGATTTTCATAGCACATAATATGTCAAGATTTGCTGTAAATATATTATTTTCGGATTTAATTCTGTTGTCCTTCAGAATTTCCCAGTTGTTAGCAAAAAATGTTACTTTTATACCGTCTACCAGAATATCGAGCGATTCTTTTGATGCATTAGCTATCTGAACTTTATGGTTTGACGAAATTTTATTTAGTATAGTGTCGGTCTCAATTGGTAGAACTTCTTTCCAGGTGAAGAAATCAAGGTCTTCAGATAAACGGTGATAAAGATATGATGCGAGCGCGCTCCCTCCTACAAATGTAAAATCCGATAACATTTCTAGTTTGGAAATCTCTTTGTAAACAGAATAGGCTTCAGCGGTTAAAAAGTTCATTAATCCTTTCACCCCTGGTTTTGGAATGATTTTTAAAGTACAATTTTATTTCTTCATCTTCTGTTGAAATGTCAAATATAAATCTTGCCAGAAAAAAGTTCAGCTTTCTGAATTTTATATCAGGAAGCAGAGTCTTTTGCCAAATTTCTTTACATGCATCTTTACCAAATTTAGTTAATATTTCTTTAATATCCGCAATATCACCATATTTAAGGATATGCTCAATCAGCGTACTTTTTTCCCCGGGAATTTCAGAATAACTCCAGAAAATTGCCTTATTGTTTTGATTAATATCTGATTTATCCATTTGCAAAAATACGAAATTTTAAGATAAATTTCTCCACTATTCCCTTCCACTATTAATTTCCTGATTGAAGTATAATGAATATCTATTCGCCCTTTTCTTTGAAGAAAACGCTTCGATTTGCCTATACATCAATTTAAGTGTGGGAAATGAACTCCATAGGTCATATCAAAATATATTCTATGCTGAATTTTCTTAACGCCAATAATTTGAGGCCGTTAAATATGAACACTAACTCAGAATGACAAGGTCAGGTTATGTAGAACTCCAATATTTTTTCCGATATGTATTTCACTTCTTCAAGTGTAAGCTGGTAATATAATGGCAGCCTTAATAAACAATCTGTGTATTTATCCGAGTTCTCTAATCTTCTGCCGTCGTGTTTTTCTTTGTAATAAGGAGATTTGTGTAATGACAAATAATGGAATATTGCCAATATTTTATTTTCCTTTAAATAAGATATTAACCTTGTCCGTTCTTCCAATGATTTGCAAACCACATAAAACATGTGCGCATTATTTGTAGCATAATCAGGAATAGCGGGTAATGTAAAACAACCCTTTTCCTGAAGAGGATTTAAATATTTGAAATAAGTATTCCAAATCTCCTTCCTTTTCTCCTGAATGATATCCAGATTTTCTAATTGAGCATATAAAAAAGCAGCAAGCATATCCGATAAAAGAAATGATGATCCTATATCTACCCACCCATACTTATCAACTTCACCACGAAAAAATGCGGAACGGTTTGTCCCTTTTTCCCTTATGATTTCCGCTCGTTTCACAAATACCGGGTCATTAATAACAATCATCCCCCCTTCACCGCAGCAAATATTTTTTGTTTCATGAAAAGAAAATGTGGCTAAATGCCCTATGCTCCCCAAAGGTCTGCCTTTATAATATGAATCAATTGCCTGTGCGGCATCTTCTACAACATACAATTTATTCTTTTCCGCTATCGACATGATTTTATCCATATCGCATGCTATCCCCGCATAATGGACAACTATAATCGCCTTTGTCCTTGGTGTAATTAATGCCTCTAGAGTATCGGCATCAATATTAGGATTTTCTTTTTTACTATCGGCAAATACAATTTTTGCTCCTCTTAAAACAAATGCATTTACTGTGGAAACAAATGTATAAGAAGGTGCGATTATTTCATCTCCTTCCTTAATATCAAGTAATATCGCGCACATTTCTAACGCATCAGTGCATGAGTTTGTAAGGAGTACTTTCCTGAATTTATATTTATCCTCAAAATATTTATTACATTTTAATGAATAAATGCCATCCCCGGAAATTTTTCCGGAGTTAACCGATTCCTGAATGTATTCAATTTCCTTACCCGTAATATGGGGCTTGTTAAAAACAATCATTTCTTTTCTAACCATAAGTGATAAACATTTGTAATATTTTTTAATTTAAACCCCTGCGCTTCATAAAATCCGCAGGCAACTTTGTTTGCTTTCTGTGTGTTCACTATAACTTCGGAAATACCCTTCTCCTTTGTCTTTGAAAAAACTGCTTGTATCAATTTCTTACCGACTGACTTGCCCCTTGCATTTTCATCAACTGCCAATAATCCTATAGCACTATTATTTGCTTCGTACCTTAAAGTAACCAACCCCAGTTCTTCCTCTTCTTCTAAAAATACCATCACATCATTTGCAATTTCTTTTTTAACAGAGTTTTTAATCCACAAGCTGTATAAACTGAGATATTCTTCATTTTTAAAGTTCTTATCCAATTTAAATCTGGAATATATTGAGCTTTGAATTGCAAGACTGTTTAACTTTTCAGAAATTTCAGTTTTATAATAATCTTTTACTTCTTCCGGCTTAATAAATTTATCTTCAGGATTTAATATCCTTCCATATTTTATTTTTTGATCTACCAGTTTTCCCCCGTTTTTAAGGGCTTCTGCAATTGTATCGTTATCTTCCGGGTCTATAAACCAATAAGCCAGTTTAATATTATCCTGTTTTAATTTTAGAATTAAATTATCCGCTTCTTTAATGTTTTTGGCACTTATTTGAATGCTTGCAACCTGATAACCAAAAGTCTTAGTATCCCAGTCTAATATTTTTATCGATTCATTTCTGAGTATCAAATAATTCCTTTAAATTATTATTATAGAATAGCTCCTTAGACATTATTTCCTTACCAAATATTTCACAGTTCTTACGCATGTTTAAATAATCAGTTTCATTCAGATTTAAAATATAGTAAAGCCCTTTTGCAAAATCTATTGCATCTTTTAGTATTGCACGGTAACCTGTTTTTCCAGTTTCTACTAAATCGTTAGCCACTCCAACATTGTCAAAGGCTACTACCGGTGTACCGCATAAAATGGATTCATTAATCATCATAGGCCCCGAATCTTCAATTGAGGGACACGCGAAAACATCTGAAGCACAATATGCATTACATAACGCTTCATCTGATTTTAATTCTCCTGCGTATATATATTTAAATGGCAGATCTTTAATAATATCACCAGCTTTTTTGCCAGCTATAAATAATAACACTTCATCTTTTTGCACCTTCTCTCTTAATGCCGTTAGTGAATCCAATAAATATTTCAGTCCTTTACGCTCTTCAAAAAAATGCGATGAGGCAATAAATATCACTTTTGCATCCACCGGTATTGAGAAATATTCTCTTGCCGATTTCTTATCAACCGGTTTAAATACTCCTGAATTTATGGGTAATAATATTTTTTTGTATCGGAAATTCCTGAAGGAACTTTGTAATAGCTGTTTTTCAAGAATAGTTGTGGGCGGAATAAAAGTTAATGCTTCCTTAAATAAATTCTGCTGCTTGAATTCTAAATTAGTAAAGGCAATTTTCTTGTTAGAAATATTTTCATTTTCCAGGGCGGGACAATTGACGCACCCTTTTGTATATCCCAAACAATCCCAGGCATAATGACATCCGCCTGTCAACGGACCCATATCGGTTAAAACCCAAAATATAGGTGCGTTTGTTAATTCGTGCAGTTCCTTAATGTTTTTAGCATTTATAAAATCACTGATCCAAAAAAGGACTATCGCGTCCGGCTTAAATGGTACTTTTTCCAATATAGCTTTGGTTTCAAATATATTCGTTGTTTCATCAGTTGCGTAGAAATTGTATTTCGGAATTGTATTAAGTTCTTTTTTATTCCCGGTAATTTTTTTGATCTTTTGTATAAACCGGTAAAACAGATTTGTTTTGAAATGGAATCCAATTACGTCTTTATCTTTTGAAAATTTATCTAATACCAAAAGGGCTGATGTATGACCATTCTCCTTGAAAAATTGGTGGTAGCGGTAGGCTAAACTTCCTGCCCCCCCTATATCTGTTAAAGTAATATTTAAAATGTTTTTTTTCACTGTTAATTATTTGTCCCAGATTCCAAATGCTTTTTTTTCTATCAACTTTTTATACTGTAGTGGATACACAAATCCACTGAATAAAGCTAAGATAACATTAGCAAGTAAAACGCCGTTAATCCCCATCCATTTTCCTAAAAAAAGTGCAAGCGGTATATTTAGCAATGCGGCTATAATTCCAAGATAAAGTTGGAGTTTAATTTTTCCAACACCGTTTAGGAAATATGAAAATATTCCATTCCATGTGTTAAGAAGAATCCAGATTAATGATAATACGGAAATTGAAAAAGGAATATATATTTTGTCACCTACCCATATTTTATATAAGTAGTTAGAAAATACCAGCATTACAATGCTTCCCAAAGCCATAATTACCCATAATTTCATGAGCTTATTCATAATATTATGGACCCACTCAAAATCGAGTTTTGTCCAGGCTTCAGTAAACGCACTCCAGAATGGACCCACTATTATGAAAAAGCACATCATCAAAACGCTGAAATATTTAAAGGCTACATTATATGACGCGACCATTTCGGGACCAAATAATTGTGAAATAATAATATTATTTGTCTGATATAATAATATAGCCGCTATCTGAATTATAAAAAATTTAGCCCCTAATTGGAACAGATCATTTGCTTTTCTAAAATCGACAAACTTTATTGAGGGACTGTATGGTTTTAGTTTTCCCCTGAAAAACCAGATTGTACAAATTGCTAAAACAACCGGTGAGACATAACAATAAATTAATCCGAATAAAAGAAGTGAACTTCCGCTTACCCGTGTTAAGATATAAATAAATAGTAATGAAATTGATTTGCCGATTAAATCAAGTAGAGCACTTTTAGCGGGCTGCTGATCAGCGCTGAGTATAACTGAAATTAGGTTTAGTACAAAAGTCATTCCGAATGAAGTAAATACTACAATTGCTAACCGGCTGAGTTCCATTTTCAATTTAGGATCATTGCCGGCATTTAAAATAATACCCCAATCAAGGAAATTGTTGATAATATAGAAAAGTATCAGAACAATGCAGATTATTATAAACAGCACTGCGTAGGTTGTGCTTACGTAGGTTTTGGCAAGTTTATGGTTTCCCAGGGCTAATGCTTCGGCAAATCTGTTTCTAAGTCCATTCCCCAAACCGATATCAAAAAACCCAAACCACGCGATAAGTGAGGTTAACGTTATCCAGATTCCGTATTTTGTGGGGCTTAGATAATTTATTGTCAAAGGGACAAATATAAGACCAACTACGATATTAAGTCCTTTAATAAAAAATGATGCCGCTATATTTCTCCTGGCACGATTAGTACGTTCGTGTCCTTTTCCAAGACCCAATAAATTTTTAAGCAGTAAGGTTTGTTTATTCATTTGTGCCTAAAATTACAGAAATTTATTCTAAAATTCTCTCATTAAGAAAGAAAATACGCTGCATGGATTCCCGCCTTCGCGGGAATGACATTCGGGATTTCAAAAGTACTAATGGTTTATTGTTTTTCCAATCATTCCACTAATCCATTATTCCACTAATCCATTTATCCATCATTCCATCGCCTCATTTCTCTGCATAATTCTTATAAATTGTACTCTATTTTATTTCCACTTTCACTGCATTTACATATATTTGAGTCCATTTAATAATTTGAGGTGCGGTTATATGGATCTTTTAGGCAAAATTCAGAACAAATCAGCAGTCGTCGGTATAATTGGTCTTGGCTATGTCGGTTTACCATTAGGACTTGAGTTCGCCACTAAAAAATTTAAGGTTATCGGTTTTGATCTTGATCAGTCTAAAATAGATTTTCTTTCCAGGGGCAAAACCTATATTAAACATATCAGTTCTGACCGTATTAAAAAAGCCTGCATCGATGATGGTAATTTTACTTCTACAACTGATTTTTCCCGCCTGCCTGAAGCAGATGCACTTATAATTTGCGTACCTACCCCCCTAAATGAGCACCGGGAACCTGATATGTCATATATTGTAAATACTTCACTTATGATTCAAAAATATCTCAGGAAAGGACATTTTGTTTCTCTTGAATCAACTACATATCCCGGCACAACAGATGAAATTCTCTTGCCCATGTTTGAAAATGCACCTTTGGTGCAAGAGTAAAAGTAGAAAAGGTAAAAGTTGAAAGTGAGGAAATTAAAAAGTTTGTAGTAGGAGAGGATTTTTATCTGGCGTTCTCACCTGAAAGAGAGGATCCGAATAACGCGCATTATAATACCTCCACTATTCCTAAAGTCGTTGGCGGAGTTACTCCAAAATGTCTTGAAATTGCTCAGGCATTATACAACCATGTAATTGTAAAAACTGTTCCTGTAAGTTCCACCCGTGCAGCCGAAGCAACCAAAATTGTTGAAAATGTTTACCGCTCAGTAAATATTGCTCTTATGAATGAATTGAAAATGGTTTTTGACCGTATGGATATTGATGTCTGGGAAGTTATTGAAGCAGCTTCAACAAAACCTTTCGGGTTTCATCCTTTTTATCCCGGCCCCGGACTCGGTGGTCATTGTATTCCTATCGATCCTTTTTATCTTACCTGGAAAGCACGTGAATTTGAAATTAATACAAAGTTTATTGAGCTAGCCGGTGAGATAAATACATTCCAGCCCTACTATGTTGTTGAACGTACAATGGAAGCATTGAATTCATATAAAAAATCCATTAATGGATGCCGCCTGCTTATACTTGGAGCTTCTTATAAAAAAGATATCGATGATATGAGGGAATCTCCTTCACTAAAACTTATTGAGATTTTCAGAGAGAAGGGTGCCGAAGTCGATTATAATGATCCTTATATCTCTAAACTTCCTAAAACAAGGAAATATGATTTCGATATGAGTTCCGTTGAACTTACCAAAGAAAATATCGCGGGTTATGACCTGATTGTATTATCAACTGATCATACTGATTACGATTATAAATTCCTGGCTGATAACGCGAAATTAATAATCGACTCACGTAATGCCTTCGGTAAACACGGCATTAAACGGGATAATATTTTTAAAGCATAACTCATTTCCTTTATCATCCCTGCCATTATAGCCCAGGCATTTATGCCTGGGATTATTTAATAAAATTTTCAATAATAAGGGGATTCATCCCCTTTCCACGAAGCATTTTGTCATCCCCGACCGCAGTTAATCGGGGATCCCATTAAAACTTTGAAACCTTGAGTGCCTTCCCGTCCCGATTGATCGAGAGGAATTGAATAAATTATAGTATGCTTGAAGTACCTTTGCCGTACCAAAGTAGATCAATCGCCGTACCGTTGAAGTACCTTTGCCGTACCCCTGAAGTACTAAACAAGTATTAAGAAGGCTTTAAGGAAGTACCCCGAAACATCCCATACACACCCAGTATTATAAGAAATGGTTCTGCGGGAACTGTAAATCTTGGATTAGAAAAAAACATTGCGTGAATTAATGTTAACGATACTGCCGGCATCAAAAGGCAAAGATATTTATTACTTTTATCAGATTTTAGAAAACCGTATATGCCACTAGCTATAATAACAAATCTTAATCCTAATATTATCCTGAATAGTTGGTATCCTTTGAACCCCGGACTATCAACCGGATTGAATCCCCACATGTTCCATAATGACTGAAACCTTTCAATTATAAATTCACCGGGTGTTGTTATTATATAGTTTATGTATGCCTGAATTCCTTGTACTTTAGTAAACGACTCACTGTATTGCTGATTAACAGTAATATATATATTGTGAGTAAAATTCCGTCCTAATGTAAAAACTCCCGTTAGAAAATATCCATATGTCATTAATGTTATGGGTACTATTAAAAAGGACAAAAAATAAACAACCCCGCTCTTCTTATCCCCTCTTAAAAACATAAAAACAAATAGTAACACCGGGGCTAGAATTAATGTAGTCCGCATTATAAAAGCCAATCCCATTGCGAGACCCGAATATTCCATTTTGTTTTTCAGAAACAGGTATACACTTAGTGCAGTGAAGAAAGTGGCGGGTACTTCTGTTAATATAAAATGGACGTAATTGAATTGATTTGGATAAAAGGTTACTATTACAGCGCTCAGGAACGCAATTGCAAATTTACCTGTTAGTTTTTCTGCTATAAGATAAACAAGCAAAACAGTGAATACTGAAAGGATAACATTCACAAACAAGAGTCCCCATTCCATTGGAAAGATAAGCGAAACTAATAGAATTAGGAGAGGATATCCATTCGGGAAGTAAACCATATACCCCCCGTTTTTAAGAGCTGATGCCTGCATTATATAGTTTTCTGAATCTATAGTATAATGCGGCATACCCGTGTAAGTAGCTGCTATTATCCTAACATAATATGCAAGAATGAGGAGCGCGCACACAGATATTTCTTTCTTATAGGAATTAAGGAGACTTTTCATTGTTGAAATATAACACTCTACTTTTCTTGGTGCAAGAAAAGTAGCAAAAGAAGCATGGATGTTTAACCTACTTTTCTTGTGGCAAGAAATGTTAACCTACTTTTCTTGAGACAAGAATTAACCTACTTTTCTTGAGGCAAGAATTAACCTACTTTTCTTGGCGCAAGAAAAGTAGCAAAAGAAGCATGGCTGCAAATTATTGGCGAAAATTCAGCGCTTCGATTTGCCTATACTTCAATTCAAGTGTGGGAAATGAACTCGCACCGACTTAGAAGTCAGTGCTCGAACAGCATTTCCCCAATCTTCTCCATATGCCATATCAAAATATATCCTATGCTGAATTTTTCTATCGCCAATAATTTGAGGCCGCTAAATAAGGAAAAGTAGCCCAAAAAACTGCCACGCCGCTACACTTAATTTTTTTAATGTAAATAATTTGAGGCCGGGAAATTCGGAAAAGCAAGGGCATTTCCCCAATCTACTCCATATGCCTATCAAAATATATCCTATGCTGAATTTTTCTATCGCCAATAATTTGAGGCCGCTAAATAAGGAATAGTAGTCCAAAAAACTGCCACGCCACTACACTTAATTTTTTTAATGTAAATAATTTGAGGCCGGGAAATTCGGAAAAGCAAGGGCATTTCCCCATCTTCTCCATATGTCATATCAAAATATATCCTATGCTGAATTTTTTTATCGCCAATAATTTGAGGCCGGGAAATTCGGAAAAGCAAGGGCATTTCCCCAATCTTCTCCATATGTCATATCAAAATATATCCTATGCTGAATTTTTCTATCGCCAATAATTTGAGACCGCTATTTTAACTTTTAACTTTTTCCTTTTTACTATCCACGGGACCCCAGCTCCCGGCAGGGTAGTTCGGAAATTCAATCCAGGGCTTTTGATCCCATAATTTAATAATGGGGTCGACTAAATTCCAGGCGTGATAAATCCAGTCTGACCTCGGAAATAACGTTTGATCCCCTTTCATAGCATCCCAAATTAGCCACTGGTATGCACTGGGCGATTTTTTAACATCAAATGATTCGGCATAATTAAAATTCATTGTAACGGGGCGCAAACACAATTCACCTCCCGGATGCTTTGCCATAAATGTATAAATAATTCCTTCATTTGGCTGCAACTGGAATGACAAAATGTTCCTGTTATCCTTTGTTTTGTACTCACCAGGAAACATTAAATGCGGTGTAGCTTTGAATTTTATTTTCACCTCCGCAAACATGTTTTTCATTCTCTTACCTGTACTTAAATAGAATGGAACACCTGCCCACCTCCAGTTATCAACAAATAATTTAGCAGAAGCAAATGTAGGAACCATTGAATCTTTTGCCACATTATCTTCTTCCCTGTAACCTTTTACTTTTTCTCCATTCATCTCACCCGCGGAATATTGCCCCAGAACAATATCCTCCTTCTTTATGGGATTGATCGACCTGAGGACCTTAACAGTTTCGCTTCTTAGTGATTCAGCATCATAGTTTACCGGCGGTTCAATTGCGGTAATACACAATAGCTGCAGAAGGTGGTTCTGAAACATATCCTTAATTACGCCGGTCTTTTCATAAAAACTACCGCGGGTTCCTATCCCGATTTGCTCTGCTGCCGTAATGTGCACACTTTCTATAAAATTCCTGTTCCATATCGGCTCAAATCCCGGATTAGCGAAACGAAAAACGAGCATATTTTGAACTGTCTCTTTCCCCAGAAAATGATCAACTCTGTAAACCTGTTCTTCAAGAAGTGCTTTTTGAATATCATTGTCCAAACCTCTAGCTGATTCTTCATTATCCCCGAATGGTTTTTCAATTATTGCTCTTCTCCATCCACCAAGTAGTTCATTCATTTCCTTTTCGGTAGGATCGTTCAATCCCGAATATACTCTTAAATGGTTTTCCTGTTCATTCTCTTTAATCTTTTCTTCAGAAAGTCCTGAATGTTTTAAACCATCAATAATAGTCGCATAAAATCTCTGCGGTGTGGCAAGATGAAATAAAAGGTTATCAGGAATGCTTTCTTTTTTTCTAATTTCATTTATTCTATCGACAAGTCTTTTAAATGATTGATCATCGGCAAAATCTCCCTGCACATAATAAAGATGTGCGGCAAATTCAGACCAGCCTTTTTCATCATAATTGCCGTATGTTTTCTCCGCCTGTTCCATTTCTTTTCTAAATGATGCATCATCATATTGCTTTAAGTCGAAACCAATTACAGCCCATGGTTCTGATACAAGTTTATGAGCCCTTAATGCGAATAATGCCGGGATCAGTTCTCGATGCGCGAGATCGCCGGAAGCTCCGAATATTACAACTATTGACGACTCGGGTAACTTTCCCTTTTTAAATCCTTTTTCTTCTGTTTCAAGGTTCGGGAGATTTATCATGATATTTTTTCCTGCTTATCACCTTCTTTTTTAACTTCATGTCCTCCAAAATCATTTCTCAAAACAGCAATGACCTTGGAAGAAACTCTTTCATCAATCCTTGAAGCAAACCTCTCATACAATGATAATGTTATCGCCGGTACAGGGATGCCCATCTTCAATGCATATTCAGTTGTCCATCTTCCGGTTCCTGAATCTTCAATAAAAGGTGCTGTCTTTTCCAATACATCTTTATCTTTTTTGAAAGTATCAGCCAGTAGTTCCAGAAGCCAGCATCTTACAACCGAACCATTATTCCAAAGTGCGGCTACCTTTCCTAAATCAATATTAAATTCAGATCTTTCAAGCAATTCAAATGATTCCCCTATTCCCTGAAGAATAACATACTCAAGGGCATTATGAATCATTTTCACAAAATGTCCGGCACCATGTTTCCCCAAATAACTATAACCATTTGCAGGAGCTAAAGATTTATAAATTGGTTCCATTTTCTTAAAATCATCTAAATCCCCACCGATCATTAAATTATATCCCATACGCATGCCCCAAATTCCACCACTTACGCCACAGTCAGCAAACCTTACTCCTTTAGCCTCACACTTTGATGCATTTTGAAGTGTATCAAGATAATGTGAATTCCCGCCGTCAATTATCAGATCACCAGAGACAGATAATTCAAGTATTTTTTCTATAGTTGAATTTGTAGGTTCGCCTGCGGGAAGCATTATCCATATATTTCTTGGTTTTCTTAATTTCTTAATCAGGTCATCAAGTGAATCGGCTCCTTTTCCGCCAACAGAAACAGCAGTTTTTACATATTGCGGGTTTAGATCATACCCGAAAACCTGATGTCCTGATGCTACAAGTTTTTTGAGCATATTCCCTCCCATTTTCCCTAGTCCAATTATTCCTAATTCCATTTATTACCTCAATTTTTCAGATAATATACGGATTAATATTAAAAAATTATGTTACGTGTGTAGGGTAGCCCAGTCCTTCAGGACTGGGTGATCGGAATAAAGTTAAAAATATTTATGCCATTTATGGCATTAAAATGATAATAAATTAATACGACGTCATCTTTCAGGTCATTCTCGTAATTATCTGGTAAGTTAGAATTGGGAATTGTAAGGGGATGAATCCCCTAAAATCACAATTATTTTTTTGTTCATAATCCCAGGCATTAATGCCTGGGCTAATGAGGACAAAAAAAAAGAGGCACACAAGCTGCCTCTTTTTTAATTTTTATTATCTAATTTTTAATTAGATAGGAATACGTTTACGTATTGTCTCTTCCCTCTTTTTTCTTCAAACTTAACGAATCCGTCAATAAGCGCGAATAATGTATCATCGCCGCCGATTGCTACATTTTCACCAGGATGAAATTTTGTGCCTCTCTGCCTAACCAGAATATTACCGGCAAGTACTTTCTCGCCTCCGAATTTCTTTACACCAAGACGCTGTGCATTACTATCTCTTCCGTTTCTGGTAGAACCTTGACCTTTTTTATGTGCCATATTAAGTCTCCTTTATCCTATCTTAGTAATTTCAATATGGGTTAATTTCTGCCGGTGACCATTAAATTTATCGTATCCGGTTCTTCTTTTTTTCTTGTAGACAATTACTTTATCATCTTGTACATGTGCCAGCACTTTTGCAGTAACTGTAACTCCGTTAACATACGGGCTGCCAATTTTTACACCACTGTCATCGCTATAAAGAAGTACATTCTGAAAAACTACTTCGCTTTCAGATTCATTCGTTAACAACGGCACATAATATTTCGTCTTCTCAGCTACTTTGAATTGCTGGCCTGATATATCAACTACGGCGAACATTTTAACCTCATAATTTCAAAATTAGACATCAAAGGTAAGAATTATCATCAATATTTACAAATTCTTAAAGAAAAATTATTAATGCCCGAATTCTATCTAATCTGCCTAAATCTTAAGATTAACCCACTTATTTCAAATAAACCATCTTTTTATTTAGGCTTACTTTTCTTCCATTTAAAATATTAACAAAATTCATTCTATAAAAATATATTCCTGAAGATAATTTACCGCCTGCTGGTTCAAATTTTACCTCATAAAACCCTGCTTTCTTGTATTCATTCACAAGAGTGCTTACTTTTTCACCCTTTATGTTATAAACTTCAAGAACGACAAGTGCGTCTTCCGGAAGTTCATAACTGATTATAGTGGAAGGGTTAAATGGATTGGGATAATTCTGATACATCGCAAATTGTCCCGGAACATTAATATCCGCTTCTACAATACTGCTGTATTGGAAACTTCCATCATTATCATTCATTCTTATTCTGTAAAAATATTTTCCCGGTTCGAGATCTGCGTCATTGAAATAATAATTTTTATATGAATTACTGACAAAATTGGCTTTTATGGTTCCTACTTTTTCCCAGAAATTAGTATTAATTATTTTCCTTTCTATCTCAAAATTATTACTGTTCGTTTCTGTTGCAGTTTCCCAATTGAGTTTTATTCCTCTGCCATTGACCTTACAACCGAAATAAATCAACTCAACGGGCAGTGCTCCATCATTCCCAATGCCGAAATAAGAAAAAGCTGTAATCCCATCTGAAGTAGCAAAATATTGATCTTCTTGCGTACCTGATCCTGATATTACCACAGAATTTTGATTCCATGTAGCTCCGTTCCATCTTCCAATCAATACAACTGAATTTATATTAAATCCAGGGGCCTCATGTCCATGCATCCAGCCAAATTTAATCCTGGCAGTTGACCCGCCTTCAGTATTTTCCGTAATTAGCCATTGACGCTGAACCACTTTGTCTGGATTTGTTGGTACAATGTCATAGGTATCTTTTACTTTAACTTTGAATGTATCTGGGACGCCTGTATAATTAATTATAGCAGGATTATAAGAATTAAGTGTGCCAACCGGAAATATTATATCTTTGCTTTGTGTCATTTTGTTGAATATAATTCCCCCTGAATTATTTGTTACCACATAGGTTCCAGATGAACCTCCTGCAATTACAGCCGTATCATTTATTATTAAATCTTTATCCGCGAGAATTAAATTCCCCGCAATTAATTTCATAGTATCAACAATAAACACGTTATTAGATAGCGCAACTCCGCTGCTATTATTTATTCCAAGTATGTTTACTGATGGGGGCAAACCATTTCCGGTAACTTGCGCTAATAATCCGGTATAGTAATAAGCCGAACCCGGACTAAACGTCCTTGTCCCTTTCACGCAAATATTACCGATTGAATCTGTCCCCTGAGTAATTCCTGATGCATCGCCGATATAGATTGCAGCTCCGTTATTCAATGTAAAGCTGCATCCCCCCCAAACCGGATAGGTTCCGCATTGAAGAATACTCCCGGCATTTAAAGTAAAATTCTTAGAAAAATTAACAGGACTAATAAGTTTTACGGTAGTACCAGGACCGTTAATAACCAAATTCTTTTTCCAGTAATATGCCTGACTACCTGTACCTCCGGAATAATAAGAGTTATAAAAATCAGTTTCATTCAATAATTGAATTTCACCTGTTCCCGAAATAATTTCCTCCGCTGTGACCATTAGGTTATCTATTGTCAGAAAACCTGTCCCTGCATATGCATAAATCCTTATTACTAGATTCGGATTATTGTTTACTTCAGGATAATTATTTAACTCTATGCTTGCCTCATTCCATGATGTACTTGGTGCCCCTGTTGCGTTTGGGCCTGCTGACTTAAATGCAGATCCATCTGAAGAAAAATTGCATCCCACATATTTAGGACTTGTCCCATCAGGTGCATAGTCACGGAACTTAATACAAATTCCTTTAAATCCGGAAGTATTTACTGAGAATTGATAATATTCTTTTGCTTTGATTCCGGGGTCGGATGTAACATTCTCCCAACCACTTCCCTTCAGAGCTTTCCCTAACCCATTCTCACTTGATCCTCCGCCTATTGCACTCAATCCGGATCTAGCAATCGGACCACTCCCGGGATTTATTGATTGTTCCACTGCATTCTCAAAAATACTCCGGTTTGAGTTACTCTCAAAGTCATAATATAAAATTGGGACTTGAGGAAAAGAACTGTTCATGAACAGAAAAAATATAATGTACAGATATAGCTTATCCATGTTACCTGCCCGTAATTAATGAATAAATATTGATTGAACCGCATTAAAAAATATTGATGTGCAAAAACCGTTTCCCAACTATTTTAACTTAAATAATAAATAATTAAGAATCAATAGCCTTTTCTCCTACCAATTATTTTTCTATTTTTGATCCATAATTTCTGGATTAAAACGTTGGACATAATCAAATATCTTGTCGACCTGTTCATTCATCTTGATAAGCATCTTTTGGAAATAATAGGCCACTATGGCGTACTTACCTATGCAATTCTGTTCTTTGTAATCTTTGCTGAAACAGGTTTTGTATTTACTCCTTTTCTGCCGGGGGATTCATTACTTTTTGCTGCCGGCACACTTGCGGCACTACCAGGTATTAGTCCTGTGGGAGGAACATTAACCCAGTACAGTGTGTTAAATGTTCATTACCTTTTCCTTCTTCTGGCACTCGCAGCCATTCTTGGGAATAGTGCAAATTATTTCGTAGGACATTTTATAGGTGAAAAGATTTTCCACGACAATTCCCGTATACTAAAGAAAGAATATCTTAACAGGACTCATGTCTTTTATGAAAAGCATGGCGGGCTGACTGTGGTTATTACAAGATTTGTTCCTATAATCCGTACAATAGCTCCATTTGTTGCAGGTGTTGGCAGTATGACTTTTACGCGATTCAGTTTATATAATATCGCCGGAGGAATTCTGTGGGTAGCGCTTTTTATTTACGGCGGCTTCTTCTTCGGGAACATACCTTTTGTTAGAAATAATTTTTCCGTTGTTACTATTGCAATTATTTTTATTTCTGTTCTTCCGATGATTATTGAAATTATACGGCAAAGAAGACTTGCTGTAAAACCGGGAGACAGTGTTGATTTATGAGATTCTTCGGTTAGAATCTGTACTTTTTTTGTTAGTGTAAAATTTAATAATTATCTCAGAGGAAAATGATGAATTATGAATCTTATCTTGATCTGATGAAAGGGAGCTTTACCATTATTATTCTTGCTCTCTGCTCTATTTATGCACTGAAAACTGTGATTGAAAAATATATAACATTCCAGGGGATTAGAGAATTATACATAAATGGTTTTTCACTTCGTGTAAGACAAAGCCTTAAAGACGGCGGTATTGATAAAGCTTTAGCTGCTGTGGATGCCGAAAATAATAAATGGCTTCGATTTACAATCAGGAGCCCTTTGGCACCGGTGTATAAATATATTTTCCAGCATGCGGAGTATGATAAAGATGATCTGCTGCAAGGTTCATATACACGACTTGATAAAGAACTTGCGAAGTTAGAAAAAGGTTTACACGGATTAGCCTCTCTTGGAGCCGTATCTCCTTTTATTGGATTATTCGGTACTGTAATTGGGATAATTAGAGCCTTCAGTGCACTTTCTGTTAATGAGGCAGCAAGCTATACAAATGTAATGTCCGGAATCGCTGAAGCTCTGGTTTCAACCGCAGCCGGTATATTGGTTGCCATTCCCTGCGTTATGTTTTATAATTATTTCATTAAACAAATTAAACTGAACCTTCCTCTTATTGAGGAAACGCTTCAGGATACTGTACATTTTGTAACTAAACAAAATACTACGGTGCAGCAATGAGAAGGTTCACTGTTGATTCGAAAGAATTCTCTGAAATAAATATTACTCCATTCACCGATGTTGTACTTGTATTGCTGATTATTTTCATGATTGCAAGTCCGATACTCGTAACAGGCGCCTTAAAAATAAAACTGCCGGTTGCGGATACTTCAGAAAGCGTGGTTAAGAAAAATGTTGAAGTTTCAATAAATGATAAGAATGAAATTTTTGTTAATAATAAACTAATTCCTGAAAATCAGCTTGAAACTATTTTAAGAACAGAATATGCTGTTAAAAATAATACTGAAGTAATTATTAATGGAGATAACCGGATTACTACCGGTACTTTTATACATGTGCTTGACATCGTTAAGAAATCCGGCGCGACTAAACTGCTGATCGGCACAATCAAAAAATAATGTTCAGTAACTCAAAATATTTCTCTGCAGGGTTATCTGTTTTAATCCATGTAATCCTGTTCCTTTTTCTACTGAATTTTTATAAGATTACAAACCATCAGGATTCTTCATATATTGAAATAGGCTTAGGAGGCACCCCGGGTGGTGGAAACGGAGGCGAACCTAATGTAAAACCGCAGTCTGTTGAAGAGAAGATTCCAGTTAAAGAAGAAAAAACCCCTTCTATAAAATCCAAAGTAGCAGATAAACCCAAAGCCCCTGAAAAAGAAGGTGTATTAAATAATTCCGGAGTCAAAGGATCTGGAACCGGAACGGGAACAGGAACTGGCAGTGGAAATGGTACCGGACCCGGAACTGGTTCGGGTATACTTAGCATTCCAATTCCTAAGGTTGTTCCCAAACCAGTTGATGAAACCTATTATGTTGCTGTGGAACAAATGCCCGAACCGATTGGGGGTATGGAGGACATAAATGATAAAATAAATCCTTCACTAAAAGCTGGTGGCGCAAAAGGAACTGTTTATATTCTTGCTTATATTGATGAGAATGGTGCAGTAAGAAAAGTTCTTCTTTCAAAAGGAATCGGTGGCGAGGCGGATCAGGCAGCACTTAACGCTGTGAGAAGAACAAGATTTCGTGCCGGACGTAAAGCCGGAGTTATTGTTAAAGTGCAAATGCTGATGGCAATTCATTTCTGATATTGAAATTAAATCAAATAAATGATTTCTAGCCCAGGCATTTATGCCTGGGATTGTCAAACTACTATTCCCCTATTTGGGGCAGGTCTATTGACCCGCCCGATAAACAAAAGGGATTCTTTCGAATCCCTTTTGTTTAACAGTTTTTATTTTTACTCTCTTCTCCCAGTCCTGAAGGACTGGGCTAGAAACCTCGAAGGTTAAAATGAATTAAGATTAGACAAATAACGGGGCTAGTACCAATGTTAGTGTGCTTAATAATTTTATGAGCACATGAAGCGAAGGTCCTGCTGTATCTTTAAATGGATCTCCAACTGTGTCGCCTACAACTGCGGCTTTATGAGGATCGCTTTTCTTTCCACCATGATGACCCATCTCAATAAACTTCTTTGCATTATCCCATGCACCTCCACCGTTATTAAGGAATAACGCCATTAGGATTCCGGTTATGGTTCCTACCATTAAATATCCACCAACAACCTCGGCTCCTGTTGCACCGATTGGATTGGATGCTCCGCCACCCATTATATAGATATATTTGAATACAAGTCCTATACCTACAGTCATTCCAACAACAAGAAGTCCGGGAACTACCATTTTACGCAAAGCAGCCTTGGTTGCAATGTCAACGCACTGACCGTAATCAGGTTTGGATGTTCCGAGCATTATACCAGGATTATTCTTGAACTGCTCACGTACGTTATTAATAATAGCATAAGCAGCTTTACCTACTGCTTTAATTGCAAGTGAGGAGAAGATATAAACAAGCATACCTCCGCAAATTGCACCAACAAACACTTCAGGTTTATTTAGATTTATTTTACCGTCAAAGCTTGGCATATAGTTCTTTACTTCATCTATGTATGCACCGAATAAAAGGAAGGCGGCAAGAGCAGCTGATCCAACTGCATATCCTTTTGTTAAAGCTTTTGTTGTGTTACCAACTGCATCAAGACGATCTGTTTTTACTCTGATCTCTTCCGGCTGCTGACTCATTTCAACAATTCCACCGGCGTTATCAGTAATAGGACCAAATGAATCCATAGCCAATATGTATGCCGCGGTTCCTAACATACCCATTGTTGCTACAGCAGTGCCGAATAATCCACCGGCAGCAAGTCCTGATGACTGTCCGAGGAAATAAGTGCTAACAATTCCTGCACCGATTACCAATACAGGAAACCCTGTTGATTCCATACCAATTGCAATTCCGGCGATGATGTTTGTAGCCGGACCGGTTAAAGATGCTTCAGCAATTGACTGTACCGGTCTGTATTTATATTCAGTATAATATTGAGTAAGGAATACAAACGCCAGCGAAATAAGAATACCAATTACACCACAGAAAAAGAAATTAAGGAAAAAGACTCCGAGCAGCCATTTGGATGCAATAAAAAATCCTACCATTGCAAGTGATGCGGTTACATAAAATCCACGGTTCAAAGCCTGCATTGGATCTTCCTTGTCATTTGTCCTGACAATCATAATTCCAACAATAGAAGCAATAATACCAAAAGCACGTGCTATTAGCGGGAATAACAAAACTCCCAGCAGGGTCATATTATTCTGAATAAACAAAGCTGAATTTTCTCTGTAAAGAGCGGCAGCAAGAATCATTGCTCCGATATTCTCAGCAGCGGTTGATTCAAAAAGATCGGCGCCACGGCCTGCGCAATCACCTACATTATCACCCACAAGATCAGCAATCACTGCCGGATTTCTTGGATCATCTTCCGGAATGCCTGCTTCAACTTTCCCCACAAGATCAGCTCCCACATCGGCAGCCTTTGTATATATTCCACCGCCAAGTTGTGCAAATAATGCAACAAAGCTGGCACCAAAACCATAGCCAACAATCAGAAGTGGAATTTTTCCATCGGGTATAGTAGTAAGAGATTGAACTAATGTGAATAATCCGGCTACTCCAAGTAAACTCATTGCAACAACAAAAAACCCTGAAACAGCGCCGCCTCTTAATGCAGTTTGTAAAGCGCCATTCATACCTTTTGTTGCAGCAGCGGCAGTTCTGATATTTGAGCGGATGGCAATCCACATTCCCATATATCCGGCAGCAACCGAACACATGGCACCCAAAATAAATGAAATTGTTGTCCATAATGCTATCTGAGATGCAGTAGCGGGGTCATTAGCTGTAGGAGTTCTGAAAAACGCATAAATAATGTATATAATCGCAGCCAGACACAGGGCAAGATAAATAATTGTCTTGTTCTGTCGTTTCATGAATGCCTCAGCTCCCTGCTTAATAGCATTCGATATCTCCTGCATTTTTGCAGTGCCCTGATCACGCTTAAGTACGTCCCTGATAAGGTAAACAGCAAACAGAAGTCCAAGAACACTGATCCCAAGAATTAACGAAAGTTCCATTTATTTCTCCAAAAAGTTGTATGGTTAATTGTCAAACTCACCCTGACCCTAAAGTAATTGTTTCAATCTAAAAAATTATCAAATAAAGGTGGTTTTGTCAAATATAAATTCAACATTCTTTTAATCCGTTTATCATCCGTGAGACCCGATAACATAATATATATCAGGAGTATAACCATTTTTATATATTTTGAGTCTAATCAGCAAAAAGATAAATTCAAATGATCATAATTCCTCAATCGGTTTGCTGTTTGTAGGCAAACAAACAAGGGATAATTATAACGGCGTTCTTGATATCGACGGAGCATTATTTTGCATTTAATGATATTCAGGACAGAAGTGAGCAAAAGGATATGCTTGGGAATATACTTCCACCGCGGATGCATACGGTAAGTCAGACAGGTGTACTGAAAGTCAAATACCTTTACTACTTCTAATTTAACCTAAATTAGTCAGTCTTTCCAGATACGCGCTTTATCTACTGTGATTGATTACATTGGATAAAAACCTCCTCAGAGCTATATTAGTTCATTAACATAGAAAAATATTCCTGCCTGAATAATTATTAAGGTAATGGAATGTATCAATGATAAATGAAATGATGCTATCAGGTAGGGACAATTGGTGATAAAAAGGACATTATGTGTCCTTTTTTTATATCCCGGTAAAATATTCTTCCCCATTATCTTTAGTATGGATCAAAAGCAAATTGGCTCTAACCATTTTTACTAAAGTCCTTGATGCTCTTCTCTCTGAAATGTTAACAATTTTGCTTAACTCTTTTACTGATATCCTTTCATTAGCAGAAAGAAAATCAAAAACGCTTTTTTCTATGGGACCCGGGGCATATTTTTTAAGCTTTAATTCATTAGTTTCTGCTCTGAATATCCTTACCATCTCCTTACTTGCCATAACACTTTTATCATTCACTCTTATGCAAACTATAGCTTTATTAATATCAAATTCATTTTCATAATCCTGAAGCCGGTGTGGTTTAATTTTAGATTCCGGGATCTCTACTATCACCACTTCCTTTCCTTTTACGTCAATATATTCAATTTCATATTCCAAAGGGGGGACACAATAATTTAATGCCACATCTTTAATTAGTTCCGCTTCTTGTTTTTCACTTTCAACCCCTACAATCTCCTTATCATCATCAACTCCTATAAGCAGCACTCCCCCTTTGGTGTTGGCGAATGCAATCATTTCACGTGCTATCTTTTCATGAGTAGAAAATTTTCTTTTGAACTCACACCGGAGATTTTCACCCCCCTCAATGAATTCAAGTAATTCTTTCCTCTTCATTACTCCTTGACCGGAAATAATATAACATCATTAAGACGACTAAGAATTATAGACGACCTTCTGGTAACATAAGATGAATTAATATCTGGTTCATGAATTAGTGGAGAAGGAATTACAGCTGCCAGTCGTACACATTGGTTTGTTGTAAGGTCATTTGGCGCTTTACCGAAATAAGTAGACGCTGCTTCTTTTATTCCAAAGAGACCATCACCCCATTCAACAGCATTGATATAATTTTCGAGAATTGCCTTTTTTGTTAATTCTTTTTCCATTCTGAGTGTAATCCAGAATTCCTTCCCTTTACGCAAAATGCTTTTTTCAGTTGAAAGATAGAGATTTTTGGCAAGTTGCATTGTTATTGTACTTCCACCTCTAACTGCACGGCCACGCCTTTTATTCTTAGCCAGTGATTTGTTCAATTCTTCCCAGTCAATACCTTTGTGAATAAAAAACTTACCATCTTCCATGGAGATGATTGCTTTTAGAAGATTCGGGTTTACATCATTTATTCCGCACCATGTTTGTTTGGGGTACCATATTAAATAACTTGCCAGGCCTCTTTGTTCCATAACGGAAGTAACTCTGAAAGTATTATATTCAATAACAGGTAGCTGTAATGAAGGAATACCAAAATAAATTATGAACATTAAATAAAAAAAAAGATACCGGAATTTCCTTCTTTTTATACGTGGAAGAACTTTGTCAAGAAATTCGCCTAACTCATTCATTATTTATCATCTGAATCTATTTTTTTAAGGAATCCACCGGGGAATCTTTTATAATTTTCAAGGAATCTATAGGCGTACCTGGAAGTTTCCCCTGCAAAGTATCCAGAGTAGATTTCCTTATATGTTTTGAGGTATCAGAAGGCAAACTCAGTATATTCGGTTGAATGGGATTCATTTTCAACCCGGTCTTTTCATTTATCTTAGGTTCAATTTTCTGATTCTGATTTTGTTTGTTTTTAAGTGAATCAGATTTCATGTTCTGCTTAATTCCGGTAGAATCAATTATCAGATTCTTTTTGTTTCCAAGTGAATCCACTTTCTGTTTAATTCCGTGGTCAAGAGAATCAACCTTTTGGCTCTTAACATTTGCAAGGGAATCAAGTCTTTTTCTATTAAGCTTACCAAGCTCAATTTTCTGCAGTGAATCTGCTATTGCCGTTTGTACTCTTCGAATTTCATCTTTATAAGCATAGAGTTTGGGCCGAATTTTAAGAGCATATACAGATTTCGGATATCTTGCCTGAAGTGTATCATAAACTACGGCAGCAGAATCATTTAATTTAAGATCATTTTCCAGCATCCATCCGGATGCATATAATGCTTTTGGTGCAATTGGCGATTTTGGATAAGTATCTGAAATCTTAAACATTTTTTGTAAAGATATATTAAAATCCTTTTTAAGCATATCAGATTCAGCTTCTGCATAGAATTGTTTTGCTGGATCAAATTCAACATCGATTAGTGGTTTATTTAATTTAGTGGCTGCTGCGTTTACTACCTTCTGGGTTTTAAATTTGTCATATATAACATTATAAATACTATCGGCTTCTGTCCTATTGTTTACAGTTTCATCATAACTGCCAAGAGCATAAAGCACATCTGCTTCATATTTTGAACCAGGATAGTTATTCAAAATATCATGATAAAAATAGGAGGCGGAATCCGGACGATTCATTACAGTGAAGAACAAGTTTCCCAGATCATACTCGTTTCTAACAAGGTTTGCTTTTAGAGTATCAATAGACATAGTTGGACGAATAAGAGGCTTCCTAACTATTACCGGATTTATTCCGGTGGACATATTATTCTGGGGAACGTACCTGCCCGTTTCATTTCTATTTATACTTTGGTCATTTTGATTCAATGTGTTACTCTGTTTAATCAGATCTTCCTGATGTTTAATTGAATCGGCATTAGCAGTCGAATCTTTTATAAATTCCTTAGGATTAACAAGGTATTTGATCTGGATTTGATTCTCATCCACGAGTGATCTGATGTACTGGTACTTCTTAAACCTTGTTGTTATATCATTAGCTGCCTGAATCATAAGTGGATCCGCACCTGATGAAGACATTGCTTTTTGATAATATTTATAAGAGCTATCATAATTAGGGATCATTGTTTCATATATTTTCCCAAGCTCGAATCTTGCTGCTCCGGCACTTGGTGTATTTGCAAAAGCAGTATCAATCTTCATCAGCGTCTGAATCCCGTCATCGAACTTTTTAAGTTCAATCTGGCATAGCCCCATTTCAAGATCAATTCTATGATAAACATCTGAATATTTTAATTCCTTCCTCATTTCTTTCATTAAATCTAATCCGTGCTGAGGATCGCCGCTTTTTCTGAAAGCCCTGGCTAGTGCAATTTTAGTATCGAGTGAAACATCATAGGATGGGGAATATTTGGATACATTCTGAAAAGCAGTTATTGAATTCAGATAATCATTACGTTTGAAATAAAGTTCACCAAGTTCATAAGAAGCTTTAGAATTCAAATCATCATTTTCTGAAACTTTAAGAAATTCAATTATAACAGATATTGCCTGATCAAAATCTTCAGTAACTACCCGATATCTGATTTGCTCAAGATAGGCTTCTTCAAAAATGTCACTTTCCTTTTTTTCCACTGCAATGTTTTTTACATCAACAAGAGTTTTAAGGGCATTCTCGTATTGTTTCAAACGCATTTGGGATTTGCCGATCCAGAGATTTGCTTCAAGAATAAACCCACTTTGTGGTTTTGAATTTACCAGTTCCTGAAATTCACGGAGAGCTTTCAGGTAGTCCTTCTCATAATAAAAAGACTTACCAAGCATCATAATTGCATTTTCTGTATAAATTGACTTGGGGTGGAACTGTAGGATTTTCGAGGCTTTTTCAATTACTTTATTCAGCAATTGACCAGCCGTACCTGGTAAAGGTATTTCTTCGTTTGAAAAGATGTCTCTTTTTTGTTCTTTGATAAGTTTTTCAGCCTGGCTAAAAATATCCGAAGTATCATAATACAGGTTGAAAAATGTAGTAAAGTCATCCCAAACGCCACAGCCACAAAAGAATAATACCGGAAACAGAAAGATTAATATTTTCTTCAAGGAAGTCCCGTTAAATTATTTAACCAATAAGGTATAAAAGATTTTCTAAATCTGAAAGGGAAAAATTCTACAACGCATCTTTCCCTGATTCCTCAGTTCTAATTCTAATTACATCCTTGACATCATATATAAATATTTTTCCATCGCCAACCTGACCTGTTTTTGCTGTTTTTAATATTGCTTCAACCACTTTTTCAGCTTTATTATCCTCAACTACAATTTCTATCTTGATCTTTGGAATAAATTCAATCCTGTACTCACTTCCGCGATAAGTTTCTGTATGTCCTTTTTGCCGGCCATATCCACGGACTTCGGAAATTGTTAGCCCTCTAATTCCTTCTTCAATCAGAGCTTCTTTTACTTCATCTAATTTGAAGGGACGAATAATTGCTTCTATTTTTTTCATTTATTTACCATGGCAATTTTTGTATTTTTTCCCACTGCCGCAAGGACAGGGGTCATTTCTTCCAACTTTTTCTTCGACCTGAACCGGTTGCGGTTTCCCGGCTTGCTGCGGAACCATCTTCAGAGCGGTTCCCTGACATTCCGATATTTGTAGTTTCTTGTTTGGTAGTTACCATCCTTCTTGCCGGTTGTCTCCGTTGTTTTGAACTTCTTCAGGAGCCTGAGGGAAAAATTTGAAGGCAAAAGAAACTACATCATTGCGGATTTCATCTAATAAAGTTACAAACAATTTGAATGCTTCACCCTTATATTCAACAAAAGGATCTTTCTGACCATAAGCACGAAGCCCAATTCCTTCTTTCAGATCATCCATTTCACGAAAATGTTCTTTCCATTTATCATCAATTACGATTAAGTACCGCATATCTTTCAAGACGTGCCATAAAATCACTTGCAAGCATTTTTCTTTTTTATTATAAAATCTTTAGCAGCTTCAATAATTTTCTCTATTAGTCCTTCTTTACCTAATTTTTCAAATTTTTCGGGTTCATTTTGAAATCAACTAATAAGATTCTGAGCAATTCTTCGTTAATCTTATCAATCTGTACATTTTCAAAATATTTTCCACAATTTCATTAACGAATTCCTCAAGCATTCGAAAATTTCACCTTTAAGACTTTCACCTTCAAGGGCTCTTTGTCTTCTTGAATAAATAACTTCGCGCTGCTGGTTCATAGTATCATCATATTCAAGCAGTCTTTTTCTAATCGAAAAGTTATTCTCTTCAACTTTTTTCTGAGCGCGTTCTACAGATCTGGTTATTAACGGATGTTGAATTACTTCACCTTCTTTCATTCCCATCCTCTCCATAACATAGGTTATTCTGTCGCTGCCGAATAGACGCATGAAATCATCTTCAAGAGAAAGAAAAACTTTGTAGTACCGGGATCACCCTGTCGTCCTGAACGACCGCTAACTGTCTGTCAATTCGCCTGGATTCATGTCTTTCCGTGCCAAGAATATAAAGACCGCCTACTGTCCACAACTCCGGCACCAAGTTTAATATCAGTACCACGGCCGGCCATATTGGTAGCAATTGTAACAGCACCAAGTTCTCCGGCATGATGCAACGATTTCAGCTTCACGCTGATGCTGCTTGGCATTAAGTACATTATGACGAATACCTTTTCTTTTCAGCATCCTGCTAATTGTTTCGGAAACATCGACGTTGTGGTTCCAACAAGAACAGGTCGTTCCTGCTTTTCTTAATTCTTCAATTTGCTCAAGAACCGCATTATATTTTTCACGTTTTGTTTTATAAATTGCATCATCTTCATCTTCCCTTACGATAGGGTTTATTTGTAGGGATGACAACGACTTCAAGTTTATATATTTCAAAAAATTCGCCTTCTTCTGTTTCAGCAGTACCGGTCATACCGGCAAGTTTTTTGTACATTCGGAAATAATTCTGAAGAGTAATAGTCGCAAGAGTTTGAGTATCCTTTTCAACTTTTACATTTTCTTTGGCTTCAATTGCCTGATGAAGACCGTCTGAATATCTTCTTCCGGGAAGAACACGTCCGGTAAATTCATCAACTATTGCAATTTTACCATCTTCAGTAATTACATACTCATCATCTTTTTCAAACAAGCGTATATGCTTTTAACAACTGAGTGAGATTGTATGAATCCTGTCACTGGCTTTCAGAATAATATGAATATAAGCTCATCTTTCTTTTTAATTTTATCTTGTTCGGGAGTATAGCCGGATCATTTTCAATTTTACTAATTTCAGTTCCTAAATCCGGCAATAATAAAAAATTCTTTTCCTTCCGAAGATCCCGCGGCAAGTTCTTCTCTTCCTTTTTCCGTTAAATCGATCTGGTATTATGTTTT
Source organism: uncultured Ignavibacteriales bacterium (assembly GCA_963786395.1). Lineage (GTDB taxonomy): Bacteria > Bacteroidota > Ignavibacteria > Ignavibacteriales > Ignavibacteriaceae > Fen-1301. The sequence goes on from CAWAZD010000022.1 coordinate 27,306, forward strand.
TCATCGATAGCAAAATAAAGTTCTTCATCAATTACATGCATACGTTTTTCGCTTTTTCCCGAAGAAAATCAAGTTCGGTCTGCTGCATAAGTTTCTTGTATTCAGGTTCGCTAAACAACTTTAATAAGAATTATTATTTTTGGGAAATCCTCTGTGATGCTCTAAGTAAAAGAATTCCCGCCTGTTCTCTATTCCTTTGAATCGATGATTTCAACAGAATCATCGGCTTCTTTAACTAATTGTAGCAACCAAATTCGACTGTTGTCTGAACATTCTTTCAACACGGGGCTTCATTTCATCAAATTTATGTTCGGTCGAACCTCACCGGACCTGAAATAATAAGAGGTGTTCTAGCTTCATCAATAAGTACCGAATCGACTTCATCAACAATTGCATAATTATGTTTACGTTGTACACGATATTCTTTTGCACTTGACATATTATCACGCAGATAATCAAAACCGAATTCATTATTGGTACCATATGTAATATCACAATTATACATTTTAACACGTTGTTCCGGATCCATAGTATTGATAATACAGCCTACCGTTATCCCGTGAAATTTGATAAATTTCGCCCATCCATTCACTGTCGCGTTTAGCCAGATAATCATTTACAGTTACAAAATGAACACCTCTTCCTGTTAATGCGTTGAGATACATAGGAAGTGTAGCAACAAGAGTTTTACCTTCACCTGTAGCCATTTCTGCAATTTTACCCTGGTGTAGTACAACTCCTCCGATAAGTTGAACATCATAAGGAACCATTTCCCAGCTAACTTTATTACCTGCGACAGTCCATGATTTTCCGACTAATTTCTGGCAGGTATCTTTAACAATTGCAAATGCTTCAGGTAATAATTCATCGAGAGTTTCCTCATACTTTTCATTAAGTTCTTCATCAAGTATATCCACTTCATCATAAGTAGATTGACGGTCAAAATCTTCGTCAGAACTGTAGCTTTTCTCTGAGTTCCTCTAATTTCTGTCTGATTTCAGAAGTATGATTTTGTATTTTTTCTTTAAATTCGGCTGTCTTTGCCCTCAATTCATCTTCAGTCAGATCTTTTATTTTTTCATATTCTTCTTTAATTTCTTCAACGATTGGCCAAAGTAATTTAGTATCTTTAGTATGTTTATCACCGAATATTTTTTTAATAATTTCTAACATTCCGGTTACTTATCTCCTGGTAAATGAACTTTAAAATTACATATTGAGCCCCTGAAATGCAATTTAAGAATTTCAGGATAAGTGCTATTTATATCTATAAATAGTAGATTTGTTCCTTATAAATTAATTTTACCGTGTCATATAAAAAAACATCGCTATCTGAAGATTTTATACATAAAATTGCAGAGTTCTCTGCCGGGTATTTAACAGCAGAATCTATCGATAGTTTTATTTCGATTGTTAATAAGGAAATTCACCTTCATTATTTCACTTATTCCTCCGAATCAAATCTTTTACGGATAATTTCTTCAATGTTTGATAAGATTTCATTTATGAATGAAAGTATCAAGTACCCGCATTATATCGAAATTCTGATGTTAATATCTGTTAACAGTAATTACCTTACTGATATACTAGTAAGAAATCCCGAGTATTTTTACTGGATTGTTAACTCATCAAACCTTAACCTGAATTCTGAACCTGAGTCAAGGATTCTGGAAATAAGAAATTCACTTGCACAGTATAATTCCTTCTCAGCCAAGGTGAATGCTTTACGCGGATATAAAAGGAAGGATATTCTAAGGATTGGACTGAAAGATCTATTGAAGTTAAATAACTTAGAAGAGATTACCCGGGAACTATCGATCCTTGCAGAAGGATTAATAGGGACACTATTTGAACTTTGTTATAAAGAAGTTCTTCTTAAACATGGTATAGGTAGGATATCCAACAGATACTGCATAATAGCCCTTGGAAAACTTGGAGGTCAGGAACTGAATTATAGTTCTGATGTTGATCTTCTTATATTCTTCGATAGAAACTCTGTTGTAAATAAAAAAGAATACTTTGACATACTTAATGAAGCTATCTATCTATTCATTGATAATTCAGTAACAATTACCAGCAGGGGTTTTATTTATCGGGTAGATTTTCGCCTTAGACCCGACGGAAGGAATTCTCCACTTTGCCGGACTATAACAGATTATACATTATATTATGAAAGCCGCGGTGAGGACTGGGAAAGACAGATGCTCCTGAAAGCGGGATTTGTGGGAGGGAGTAAAGATCTATACAATAAATTTATTAAATACTTACAGCCTTTTATTTATCCACTCGGTTTTTCTGTTTCACCAACTGAACAGATTGCAAAGTTGAAATCGAACATAGAAAAAAACCTGGGTAATGATGAAAACATTAAACTTTCCCCTGGTGGTATTAGAGATATAGAATTTTCAATTCAGGCTCTACAACTACTTAATGGAGGAAAGATTAATGAAATAAGAACAGGGAATACACTAGAAGCTATCAGGCTATTGAATATCCACAAGTTACTTGGGATAGGAGAAACAGAGATATTAACTAATTCTTATATCCTATTCAGAAAGATAGAACATTTCCTTCAGTTAATGAATGATAAGCAGACCCATCTGATCCCGGGTCCCGGAGAGCTTCTAGAGAAACTCGCCTTCTGGATGGGATATACATCTGCTAATGAATTCAGGCTTGATGTTGCGGCCAGGCAGTCAGAAGTTAAAAAAATATTTAATTCGATAATGGGAGAGACTGAGAAAAAAGATACACTTTTAGATGAATTAAAATTCTCCAATCCTCAAAGAGCTGAAAGTGATCTTCTTTTTCTTCGTGAAGGGAAAGGAATTCTGGGTCAAAGACAATTTGACAAAAAATCAATTGAGTCATTTCAGAATATTGAACCTTTCTTATTGGATTACCTTGGAACTTGTTTTAGACCAGATAAAGTACTACAGAATTTTGTTAGAGTAATAAAAAATATTTCTTTCCCCTCTCAATGGTATAGGGAATTTTCTGACAAAGTATTTTTCCGTTTATTCCTTGACCTTTGTGGTATGAATCAAAAGACGATTGATCTATTTGCCGAAGACTCGGAATTAAGTGAACATTTTATTTCAAAAGGACTGAATGATAAGCCGGTAAATGATAGTTTTTTATTTTACTCAATGAAAAAACTGCTTTATGTACTCTCCGCGTTATTCACGTCGGAGAAGATAGATTCTGTAATGACTGGGAAATTACTAACACAAAGTATTAATAATAATATTCAGATAATATCGGATAAGTTATTGTCAGATAATAAAGGATATATAATAGCAGGGATGGGAAGTTTCGGGTCCGGTGAAATGAATTTTTCATCAGATGTTGATCTTATTTTTATCGTTAATAATATCCATGAATTTCCTGAGTCACAGAAAAAATTTCAGAATCTACTTATGGAAATTAAACGCAAATTCAAACCTATGGAAGTTGACTGCAGGTTAAGACCTGAAGGTAAGTCCAGCCAGTTAGTCTGGGATTTTAAGGCTTATGAGCAATATTTGTTAAGCCGGGCAAGAGTTTGGGAGCTTCAATCTCTATGCAAACTGAAATTCATTTCAGGTGACAAGAAACTCTTTAATAGATTTGTTAAGGTCATTATCACGCGGTTAAAAGAAGGTGACCCTGAGTCGATCAAAAAAGAAATAAAAGAAATGAGAAGAAAACTTTCTCCTTCCGGTACAATGGACCATATGAAAATATTTAATCTCAAAAAAGAAAGGGGTTGTCTGCTTGATATTGAGTTTATTGTTCAGTATTTAATACTTTGCAGTCCGGAATTATTCAGAAAGACATTACCTTATTCAATGGAGAAAAAGATTTCCCTATTATTCCCTGATAATCCGGAAGTTCTGAAAAATTATATATTCCTAAAACATCTTGTGATACGGAACCAGTGTATATTTAATACAAGCGGCTATCTCTTTAAGGAAGATGAAAGGGAGAATCTAAATTACACAGATGGACTTCATAGTGTAATACTTTCAAATAGAAATTTGTATAACAAAATAATGGACACGTAAATTGGGATTTCTTAAAAAATACTATGCAATGTTAACCGGTTTAATAGTTTTCGTAGTATACGTTACATCACTAGCTCCATCAGTTGTTGAAATTGATTCGGGTGAACTTTCAGCAGTCCAGGTATTGTTGGGAATTGCACATCCAACGGGATACCCGCTATTTACTATCCTAGGTCATTTGTTCTCCTATATTCCCTTCCATTTTACTAAAATTTATCAGCTCAACCTGCTTACTGCTATATGGTGCAGTGCTGCAATAATGATCTTCACACTCACTTGCAAAATCATTCTTGATAATTTATCAAGTTTTGAGATATTACTTCCTCTGAAATCAAAGCTCTCAAGAAAAGAATTAAAGAAAAAGGGGCAACATGAAAAATTACATGACAGTAGTACACTAATAGGAAATAATGAAGAACTCCTTAAATACATTGTTGCAATATTAAGTGGCCTCATGCTTGGATTCAGTAAAACTTTCTGGAACCAGGGGAATGCAGTTGAAGTATATTCGCTCCAGGCCTTTATGTTCACTCTAATTATTTGGTCATTACTAAAAGCATACATAGCTCCTGCTGAAGACAAAGGTATGACTAAACAGTGGATAGTTTTCGCCGCTATTCTTGCACTTGGATTTACAAACCACCTTACAACCTTGTTTGTAATTCCAGCAACTGCTTATCTGTATTTTGAAAAATACAGATTGAAGAAATACAGCTTTAAAAGACTTATTGTAATGGTAGTAGTATTTTTGCCCATTCTTATTTCTATTTATCTCTATCTTCCTTTAAGAGCATTGAATAATCCTCCTATGAACTGGGGAAATCCAGTAGATTTTGAAAGACTATTAAGGCATGTATCCGGCTGGCAGTTTCAAGTTTGGTTTTTCAAATCCACTGATGTAATGAAGAAACAACTTGATTATTATTTTTCCAACTTATTTAGTGAATTCAATCTTTGTTTACTGATTTGTATAGCAGGAATTGTAGTTTCTTATATCAAAGCCCGCAAATTTTTTATATTTAATGTGATACTTTTTCTTTTCTCACTTCTTTATGCAAGCAACTATGATATTGTTGATATAGACTCATATTTTCTTTTGTCATATATATCTCTGTGCTTTTTTGCTTTGTTTGGAATTGTATGGTTGCTCTTAAATCTGCATTTTAAGAAATACAGCCATACTATTGCGGCAGCTGTTGTATTGCTCTTTATTATTACTGAATTAATATTTAATTATAATGAAAATGATCTTAAGGACGTATACTGTTTTGAAGACTATTCCAAGAGTGTCCTTAACAGTACAAATCAGAATTCAATATTATTTTCATATTCGTGGGATATTCTTGTATCCCCTACCTGTTATTTTCAGCTTGTTGAACATTACCGCCAGGATGTTGCTGTAATTGATAAAGAACTTTTGAGGCGGTCCTGGTATTATAATCAGGTTAATACACAGCATCCAAAAGTTTTGAAGAATATGACTGAAGACGTAACAAGGTTCCTGGACGCAATAAGACCATTTGAAAGAAGCGAAATTTTTGATTCAAACCTGCTTGAGATTACGTATAGAAAAATTATGACGGACCTAGTAGCTACAAACATAGGCAAAGGAGATTTTTATATTTCGCCCGAGTTAGTTGATAATGAAATGCAGAAGGGAGAATTTGTACTTCCGGCAGGATATACGATAGTACCGGATAATTTATTATTTAAAGTTGTGTCGGGAAAAGAATATGTGCCTGCTTCTAATCCAGATTTTACAATCAGAATGCCCAGGCAAAAAAACCGGTATACACAACTAATAGTTAATGCAGCTGGAGGAATGCTTGCCAGAAGGGCCTTATATGAACTACAGTTTAATAAAACTGACAAAGCCAGAGTTTATATAAATAAAATTAAAAATGATTTTCCGGATTACATACTGCCACCAGGATTATCCGATGCGATGAGCAGATAATTTTACTCGGCGGATGCTTCGAGAAGTTCATCCTGTTTATCTTTGGAAATTTCTGCTTTTGTTTTGAATGACTGAAGTATTACATCCATCTGTTGTATCAGATTTCTTTTATAATATTTAGGAGCATACACAGATCCGTCTAGCATATATAGTCTTCCGGTTTTTTCATCAAAGAAAGTATAATTAATAAAAGGCCCTTCTTTATCATGGGAATTCTCCCAAATTCCCTGTGATAGCATTGCATATTTTCCGTTAAATGTAACCTCATTATATATGCATTTATCGTAAGAAATTTTAATACAAGAAGTATCACCCGGAACGCGGTAATGCTGATTAGTCAACCGGTTCCTTATAGCCCAAATCGAGTCATCATTTAAGTAAGCGGGAGATGCATTATCAATCCAGTGAACAAATATCCATTTCCCCATATCCTTAGTCGCGTTGTTTTTAAAACAAATAAAATTTTCTTTTGGCTGATGTATTGAGATTTTATAATCTGACTGAACAAAAATAATCCACCCGTAATCTTTCAGCAGCATAGCTTCGGTATTCCGTTTTTCATATTTTGGATCATACAGGCACTCGTATAATCTTTTATTTGAAATTTTCCGGAAGGCTCCCAACAGTTGTTCTTTATTCTGAATTATCTTAGTTTCAATTTGTTTAATATCAGAGGCAGTTAAAATAACAACAAGTTGGTCTTTAGCCCAAAGATTGTATTCCTGATATATATTATTCTTGTAGGAAGCGGGTTTAATTACTTTTTCAGTATCAACAAGAGCATCGATAAACTTAGAGGTTAGAGATTGTGAATTTTGAGGTGCGATAAAGATAATGTTTTTATATGTCTGATATTTTTCGATATCATTTAGTGGAACTCTTTTAAGATTGAATAATTTTTCAGGTTGAGGTGTAAATATTATTTTTTCAAATGTATCCTCTAGGGTAGTTTTCAGGAATGCAAATTCAGCTGAATCAGCCACTACAATAATTTCATCTTCAGGTCCATGAGCTGGTTGATTAGGGTCTTCACATGAAACAAGAATAAATGGAATTACCAGTAATAAAAGTAAACCGGATTTTCTCAATATTACCTCGGTACAGTTGGCAGAAATAATTGGAGACCGGGGAAAAATAATAAATAAAGCAGCCACATCGTAAATCCTACTGAAATAGGAATTGAAAGATTATCATCGGCAATACCATGTGAAATATTTTCCACTATAGCACCGACAGCAGCTGCAATTATCCCGATCATATATTCAGTTACACTCCCATGTAATAATTTAGGAGTAAAAAGAACTACAATGCTTGCACTGACAAAGAAGGCTAATGTTCCCTCCAGGCTTTTAGAAAAAAGCCTATGTTTGCCCCATTTTCTGCCAATTAATGCGGCTGTTGAATCACTAATAATAAGGATAGGAAATGCTGTTAAAAAGAGCACTTTGGGGAAAATAATCACTGAAAGAAGTGCCGAAATGAAGACATAAGTTGCACCATTAAGGTTTTTCTTCTTCTTATCCAACTCATGCTTTCTAAGCAGGAATCCAAAAAACAGATAAAAATACTTGCCTATACCCGGGGACAAGTACCTTGACATATCTACAAGGATCGCAAAAAAAGTAAAAGCGGCTAAAATGTATACAGCAGTTTCTTTAGGTATGAAATAATAAATAATGGGAATAGATAAAGAGCAGAGATGAATTAGTTTTCTTACTACTTCATCTCTGTAATGAATGGATCCATTATCAATTGGAATCATCTTGATGGGCAGATTCTTTTGATTTGCGCTGATCTAATAATTTTTTTACATGATCTGGAACTTCATCATTTGTAGAAGAAGTAAATTCATCAGCCCCGTTCTTTTTGAACGGTGGTAATTCTTCACCTCTGATCAACTTATCAATTTCTTCTGAGTCAAGGATTTCTCTTTCAAGAAGTTCAAGTGATAATTTATGGAGCAAATCTATATTCTCTCTTAATATTTTCTCAGCTTTCACCATGCCATCGCTAACAATATGCCTTATCTCTTCATCTATTTCGATAGCCGTCTTTTCACTATAATCACGGTGTTTCTGAATTTCCCTACCAAGAAATATTTCTTCTTCCTTAGCTCCATAGCTTAAAGGTCCTAATTTTTCGCTCATACCCCATTCGCATACCATTTTACGCGCAATAGTAGTGGCTCTTTCAATATCATTACCCGCACCGGTATTGTATTCATGGAAGATGATTTTTTCCGCCGCTCTGCCGCCCAAAGCATAAGTTATTATTGCTTCAAGATAAGCTTTTGAATAAGTATGTTTTTCATCGATAGGCAAATAACTGGTTAAGCCTAACGCACGTCCACGTGGAATAATAGTTACCTTATGAACAGGATCTGCTTCCGGGATCATCCTTGCAACAAGGACGTGTCCTATTTCATGATAGGCAGTAGTTTTCTTTTCTGATTCGGAGATGATCATACTCTTTCTCTCCATTCCCATCATTACTTTATCTTTAGCCTCTTCAAAATCTTCCATCTCAACTTTTTTCTTATTCTTCCGTGCAGCCAGAAGAGCTGCTTCATTAACAAGGTTAGCCAATTCAGCGCCTGCCAGTCCCGGTGTACCTTTAGCCAGAATCTTCAAAGTAACATTGGGATCAAGAGGTATATTTCTGGTATGGACTTTAAGGATACCTTCCCTTCCTTTGACATCTGGTCTGTCAACGACAACCTGCCGATCAAATCTACCGGGTCTTAATAAAGCAGGATCCAAAACATCAGGGCGGTTAGTAGCAGCAATAATAATAACACCATTACTCTGCTCAAAACCATCCATTTCAACTAAAAGTTGATTCAAAGTTTGTTCTCTTTCATCATGACCGCCGCCTAATCCAGCACCTCTATGCCTTCCGACAGCATCAATTTCATCAATAAAAATTATACATGGAGCATTTTTCTTTCCCTGCTCAAACAAATCCCTTACGCGGCTTGCTCCAACACCAACAAACATTTCAACAAAATCAGCACCACTGATAGAGAAAAACGGAACACCGGCTTCCCCGGCTACAGCTCTTGCAAGTAAAGTTTTACCTGTTCCCGGAGGGCCTAACAAAAGTACACCTTTAGGAATTTTTCCGCCGAGTTTCTGGAACTTAGTTGGTTCCTTAAGAAATTCTATAATTTCAAAAAGTTCAGATTTTGCCTCATCTGCTCCGGCTACATCACGGAAAGTAATTCTTGTTCCTGATTGGGTTATCAATTTTGCTTTGCTTTTACCGAATGAGAATATTCCGCGAGTTCCGCCGCCGGTACCCTGCATTCTTCTCATTATTAAAATCCAAACACCTATGATAATTATCCAGGGAACAAATCCAACAAGTATATTCAACCATTCATTAGATTCTTTTTCAAAAGTATAATTTATACCTTTTGATTTCCAAACGGCTTCCTGATCTTTAACAATAGGTTCAGGTAAATAAACAGAAATTTCTTTAACCCGGAGGTCTTTCCCATTAACTGAAATTGCCTCTTCACTTTTTAAAGTAGCCTTGAAGGAATAGTCATTTACATCAGTTTTTGTGATTGTTGCCTTAGCTATTTTATCATCATTTAAAAGCTTTTCATATTGATTGTAAGGGACCTCAACATAATTTGCGGATCCGGTCTTGAAAAGCTGCATCAAAATAACAGCAGCAATTACAACTGCTCCCCAACCAAAAACTAGCCGGATAATTTTTGACCAATCAAAATTTTCATCGGGTTTATTGGGGCCACCAGGCTTCGGTAGTTTAGGAGGTTTGCTGTTGTTTTTATTATTATTATCGTTTTCAGACATAAATTTATTATTTAGGTTCGTTTGTTAATTATTTAATATTCTCTTCGTTAATGGCATATATTGCCCTTAAATTTCTATATTTCTGGGCATAATCCAAACCATACCCAATGACAAATTTATCAGGAATATTAAAGCCAATATAATCAATTTTTACATTATATCTAAGACTTTTTGGCTTCACCAACAAGGAAACCACTGACATACTTGCCGGTTTATGCTTGACCATCATTTCTTCGATAAACTTAATAGAAAGCCCTGAATCGACAATATCTTCAACAATGATAATATCACGTCCTGTTACATCACAGCCAAGGTCTTTAACCAGTTTAACATTGCCGGAAGAAATTTTATCATCTCCGTAACTTGAAAGCTTGAAAAAATCCACTTCGCATTCCAATTCAACATTTCTTATTAGATCCGAATGAAATAAAGCAGCACCATTCAAAACTCCTATAAAAACAGGGAGTTTACCCTTAAAATCATTTGTAATTTTTTCCCCTAATTCCTTAACCCTCTCATTTATTTTCAGTTCAGAAATAAAAGGAGTAAAGATGTCATGACCTACAATTATTTTATCTTCGATTTTATTTTCAAACATAATTCTAATACTTTTTTAGTATCCTTTTTTATTTTGAATGTGTCATCAAGCCTGTGACCAATAACCCAGACAATTTTTTTGCCATTAACCAGTATCAACTGATTTTTTTTTCTATGTGACTCGATTTTAATTTCATTTAGAAAATCTGAGACTAACTTAGAGCCTTTCATACCAAAAGGAATAAAACGATCGCCCTCCATCCAGGTTCTAATTATGAATTTATTATCCAATATATGATCAATTGAGATAAATTCACGTGTTTTATCTTTCCCGGGGGCAATTATCGTCTTTTCTATTGGTTTTGCGGAGATAATCAGGTTTCCGACAGCTTTTTCTTCCCCAATAACCAATTCCTCATAAACGTCATTAAATTCCGGAGAATCACAGTTTCTGATAAATATCAGATCCTTCCTTTCTTTATAGACGATTAAGTCGCCAGAAACCTTTATTTTAACACCAGAATCTTTAACTACCAGATTTTTCAAAGAGTTAATATTGTTAAACGTGAGGTTTACAGAAAAGTTTCTTCCGGTTAACTCTTTTAAAGCAAAAGTTAAAAGTTCATCGTCTAATTTCGATAATATTTCCAATGGAATTCTAAGCCCGTTTTTATCAGGAAGGATATCTTTTAACACTATATTGGTTTTATCTAAGAGATAGGAATAAATATTCCTGATATTCCTTGATGAATTAAAGAGGGCAAATTCCACTGATGGATTGAGATTCTGTTTTATTAAAGGGAGAAGTTTATGTCTAATAAAATTTCTTTCATAATCCAGATCTTCATTTGATGAGTCTACTCTATAAGTAAGCTTTTCTTCATTAAGATATTTAATTATTTCTTCTTTATACACAATCAAAACGGGGCGGATAATATTATCTCTAACAACAGGAATTCCAGAGATACCTTTCAGCCCTGTTCCCTTGATCAAATTAAGAAGAACAGTTTCAGCATTATCATTGATATGATGAGCGGTAGCAATCTTATTAAATCCTGTTCTTTTGATTAATTTATCAAGTTCTGAGTATCTAATTTTTCTGCCTGCTTCTTCAATTGAAATTTTATATTTAAGGGAGTACTGCCTTATATTTTTTCTGACAGAATAGAAGGGGATATTTAATCGGGAACACATATTCTCACAGAAGGATTCATCAAGATCAGCATCTTTCCCTCTGAGCATATGGTTAAGATGGAAAGCGGTTAATGAAAGATGAAATCTGTTCTGAAATTTCTTAAGAAAGTATAACAGAAAAACCGAATCAGGCCCGCCGCTGAAGGACACAATTATTTTGTCCCCTCTTAAAACAAGGGCATTTTCATCAATAAATTTAAGGACCTTTTGTTCAGTCTTTTTCATTACTAAAGTTGGATATTCTCCGCCTTTCCTTCCATAATATTTTCAACATATTTACCGAGGACATCAAATTCAAGATTAACAGTATCGCCGGGTTTTTTACTGGAAAATATAGTCTCGCTCCAGGTATGAGGAATAATTCCAATGGAGAAATTTGTTTTAGTGACTTCTGCAACTGTCATACTGACCCCATCAATAGCCACAGAACCGACATAGATGAGATATTTCCTGAAACTTTGGGGAAAACTAATTGTCATGAAATGGCTATTAGATAATACCTTTACAGATTCTACAATACCGGTAGTATCAACGTGTCCTAAAACAAAATGGCCACCTAATCTGGCTTCAGCTTTAAGGGGTCTTTCAAGATTTACATTATCGTTTATAGAAAGATGTCCAAGATTTGTTTTTTTCAGAGTCTCTTCAATTGTATCAAGGGAAAAGGTTTTATCTTTTAGCTCAACCACAGTAAGACAGACACCATTAACACTAATACTGCTGCCGATTTCAAGGTCATCAAAGACTTTATCGGCGGAAATTACTAATCTAAAACCGTCCCCGGTTTTTATTTTATTTAACAGAGTTCCTTTTTCTTCAACAAGACCGGTAAACATAATATTTCCTTAAATCGATATTTATACTGAGTAAAAATAAATAATGGGAAGTTCTAAAGCTATTTATTCAATTCTACTAAAATATCATCCCCAATTTTTTCAACACTGGCAATCTTTACTTTAAACGAATTCCTAATGCTTTTAATTCCGATGTCATTTATAACAGGAAGTCCGGCACCTAAAAACTTAGGACTAATAAAGAGAAAAATATCATCGAATAAATTTTTATGAATAAAAGATGTAAATATTTCCCCGCCCCCTTCAACTAGAATAGAAGATATTTGAAGTTTGCTAAGCTCTTTAAGAGCAGCTTTAAGATCAAGTTTGTTTTTACCATCTTCATTCACAAAAACAATCTGTGCGCCGCAGTTAGTAAGTCTTTTAATTTTATTCTTTTTCTCAGCATTATTTTTGGAAGTAACTACTATCAGCTTTTTATCCGAGTTATTTTGAAAGAGTTTATTTGAAGATCTAATTGAAAGTGTTGTATCTATTACAATCCTGAAAGGGTTTCTCCCTTCTACTAATCTTACAGTCAGATTAGGATCATCCCTTTTAACGGTACCGGCTCCGATAAGAACCGCATCATATTTAGTTCTAAGTTCATGGACATATTTTCTAGACTGAGATGATGATATCCATTTTGATTCGCGATGGACATCGGCAATTTTTCCGTCGATTGTCTGAGCAGCCTTTAAAGTAACATACGGCATACCAGTAAAGATATGCTTAAAAAAGAATTTATTAAGTTTAATGCAATCCTGTTCAAGAACACCAACTTTCACATCTATACCGGCGGACTTAAGTTTTCTAATACCTTTTCCGCTTACCAGGGGGTTCATATCTAAAGTACCAACTACAACTCTTTTAATTTTAGATTCTATTATTCTGTCAGAACAAGGAGGTGTTTTGCCCTGATGATTGCAAGGTTCCAGGTTAACATATAGAGTACTTCCTTCAACGCTTTCAATAGCGCTTTCGATGGCATTTATCTCCGCATGTTTCTCCCCGAATTTTTCATGGAACCCAGCGCCGATGATCCTTTCATTTTTAATAATAACACACCCCACAAGAGGATTGGGACTAACATAGCCCATCCCTTTCTTAGCAATTTCAATTGCTAATTTTATGTAGGATTCATCTGTCAAATTAAAAACTTATTTTATTTCAAGAATTTCAAATTCCAGCAGGCCAGCCGGAGCTTTTACTTTAACACGGTCCCCGACTTTGGCACCCATAAGACCCTGTCCGACAGGCGAAGTAACAGAAATTTTACCTGCCTGGAAATCAGCTTCTTCAGGGGACACCAGAGTATAGTCTATTATTTTATCCGTTTTTAAATTCTTGATTTGCACAGCAGAAAGGATATGGACCTGCCCGTCCAGTAGTTGGGATTTTTCAATAATCCTAACTCTTGAAAGTAAATTTTCCATTTTACTTATTCTTAATTCAAATAAGCCCTGTTCCTCTTTTGCGGCGTCATATTCGGCATTTTCAGAAAGGTCACCGTGTGACCTAGCTTCAGCAATTTTCCTGGCCATTTCTTTGCGTCCGTTAATTTTCATTTCCTGAAGCTCTTTTTCAATCTCAACAAGTCTTTCTTTAGTTACATATACAAAGCCCTGATCCGACATAATTGACACTCTTAAATGAATTAATAAAAAAAATTGCCACCGCCTTAAGCAGTGGCACATCGAAATTAAAGAATTTAGGTTTTGTTGTCAAGTAATAGTTTGAAAAATAATCACTTTTTCCTAAACTATTTTCACTAAAATTATTGTTTAGCTCTTTGTCCTAATTCCCTATCCAGAAATAAAAGTCCGGTTTTGTTATCTCCCACCATTTTGATTTTGTCAAGAATCCTTAAAGCAGTTGATTCCTCCTCAACTTGTTCACCAACAAACCATTGAAGAAAATTAAACGTAGCATAGTCCTTTTCAGCAAGCGCAGTCCCTACAATTTCATCAATTGAATGTGTTACAGTCTTCTCGTGCTTATAGGTTGCCTCAAAAACGCCTAAAGCAGAGTCCCATTTTTCTCCCGGAGCGTCAATTTTCTGAAGGATAACCTTAGAATCAACATTAAGAATATAATCATAAAGCTTCATAGCATGGATATATTCTTCTCCTGATTGAACTCTCATCCATTTAGAAAACCCGCTGAGCATTTCCCCTTCAAAGTAAGCTGCCATTTGAAGATAAAGATAAGAAGAGTATAATTCTTCATTTAACTGTTTATTAAGAGCCTTTGAAATTGTTTCTTTGACCATGGTAAATCCTTTAAAATAGTTTGTTACAATAATTTATAAAACATTTACTTATTTCAAAGTAACATACAGCATTGCAAAATTGAAATGTATAAAAGGTAAAGCATTCTTGAATTAACTCAGCTAATTCTATGGAAATCCTATGGAAAGTCTATGAGTCTTAAGAACACGGGGTAAAAAAAGGGTTCTTTCAGGGTATTCTCAGGGTGACTTTTGGATTTACAATTTTTGTTATGGGGAAGAAATACCAGGGGTTTTAATCAAAATGAGATATACAATTCTCTTAACCAAAATAAAAAAAGTACTCCTCTACTCAATATACATCTGTTTTTTCGTTTTTGATCATATTTATTTATTTCAGTAGAATCATTTTTTTAGTTGCAGTGTATGTACCGGCAGTAATTTTATAATAATAAACTCCGCTGGCAAATGACCTGCCAAGATTTGAAGTTGAGAATTCAATTGTATAGGTATTGGCAGCTTTTTCTTCATTCATTAGTTCAATAATCTCGTTACCGATTTCATCATATACTTTTATTGTTACTAATGACCTTTGGGGTATTGAGAACTGAATTTTAGTAGATGGATTGAATGGATTTGGAAAGTTCTGTTTTAAATCAAAAGCCTGGGGTTTAAGATCATCCGGAATATCATTCAGACTAAATGATTTCATTATGAAATTATCCGGATCAAAATTAAGGTCTGTTGGTTTACCCGATACAACGAAATTGAACTGCTGAGCCTGTTGATTATTTACGGCATTAAAAACTGTATCACCTAAGAGAGTACTTATTTTAATTTTGATTGGCATTGTGAAAAATGCGGGATTAGTATTTGTTTGCTGCGAAAGATTTATTGTTACATTATATAAGTTTCCGGAGATCAAATTATAACTCCAGCTTAAACCATATTGCGGATAATTTTCTCCATAGATCCATTCCTGGAAAAAATAATTCAAGCTTTGTCCATAAACTGCTTCAGCATTCCTTTGGAAATCCTCCGTTACTGCGGTATTATAAACAAGGGCGGGATCAGAGGCATAAGTTTTGAGAATCCTGAAAAAGACTGAATCACCAGTAATTCCTCTTAGCATATGAAGAACGGCAGATCCTTTAGCATAACTGCGAGCAGCATCAAAGATTTGATTAAAATCCGTTATATCCTGTACCCAAATAGATCCAGCAGCAGATTTGGCGAGGTTCATTTCGCTACTCATGTATGACGAATAATTTGCATAGCCATATGCACCTTCATAATATAGTCCGGTACAATAGGTAGCAAAACCTTCATTTAGCCAGATGTGGTGCCAATCTCTGCAGGTAATTTTATCACCAAACCATTGATGCCCCAACTCATGAGAAACGAGTGATTCGGAAAAACTCCCGGCAGAAGTGCAGGTTTGATGTTCCATTCCCCCGCCCCATCCAAATTGGGCATGTCCGTATTTCTCTCTTATAAAGGGATATTGTCCGAACAGACCAGAATAAATTTTAATCATAGTAGGAGTAAGGTCAAGGACGCTTTTAGCAATAGGAAAGGTTTCAGGATAAATGTGGTTCACAATCGGCATAGAATCCACCGGACTGTATTTATAATAATTAGTATAAACCGTAAAATTGGATACAGCAAGAGAAAGCAGATATTGCGCAATAGGATAACTGTTTTTCCATTTGAAAGTTTTAGTTCCGTTTCCATTATCGACAATGTCAATGAGTAAACCATTGGAAGCAGCGTATAAATTTGATGGACAAGTAATCCACTGATCTGAGGAATCTGCTTTATCGGCAGGAGTGTCTTTGCACGGGAACCAATCGCTTGAACCGTAGGGTTCACTTAAAGTATAGATTGATGGTGTACCTGAATGACTTCCAAAAGTGAAACTTCCGAATCCTGAAGAAGACGGATTTCCATGATAATATATTACTGTAGAAATAAGTTCACTGCTGGCATAAGCTCTTGGCAAAGTTATAATTATCTGGTTATTAATATGGTTGAATGAATTACCAGTTCCGTTTATAGTAAGAGAATCAACAGTCATATTATTATTCATATCAAGGAAGAATTGACTTATTGAATTAACCGGTTTAAGGTTAACTGTTACAATCCCCTTCAGATTTTGCGGACTTAGGATGAGGTTAATATCCAGTTTATAATATTGGATATCTATTGTTTGGTCACCCGGGTACAAGGCTTTTTTAATTTTATCAGCCTGAAGATGTTGTTTCATCTCTGATTCAATGAACTCCGGTACTTGCCCAAGGAGCGCCTTTGAAACAAATAAACAAATAAGTAAGATATAACTATAGTTCACTATTTTTATTCCAATATATTTCCATCAGAATTATAGTAATAATTATTATAGGAATTATGATATGCTTATCACTTTACACAATAATTAATATTTACTCCTTTTCCCAGTTATTGAATGACAAAGGGAATCCTTAGAACAGGCATCCCACGTCTAACTTATTTCCTGCACTCTGCATATCGGTTTGAACCCGCAAAAGCGGCATACTTTATTCTCGCGGTCCTTTAATTCAGACAGATTAAATTTCCCTTCACCGATTTTCTTTACATATTTCTCAATAGACTCAAGACATATCTTGATCAACTCTTCATTAACATCAGTATCATTTTCAGCATCTGTTTTTTTGGCTGGTACACTTATAGGTATTCTGCCAAACTTATCCTCTCTGTATTTAAGAGAATAAATTTCCATTCCTGCAGGGGCATAATCTTTTTGAAGCTGGGCTTTAATTATTTCTTTTGCGGCGAATAAATACAAAGGGAGTTGAAGTGAGATGCCGTTAAGCAGTTCTTCAGTTGTAGGTTTTTTCCCTGATAGTTTATAGTCAATAACTTTATATGTCCCGTTTCCTTTATTTATATCGATTCTGTCAATTTTGCCTCTGATCTTCACATCACCTGCTTTAATTTCAATGTTAAGGCTATCATCTTTTTTATTTTCAGTTTGTATATGTCCGAATCCTGCTTCAAATAATTCAGGAATGTAACCACCGGCATCTTTTCGTTCCGCAAGAAGAAACTCATATAGTATTGAAGCTTTTCGATTACCACCGATACCGAATATTTTTTCCATCTCAAAGAAATTTATAGGAGATGAAAATCCGGTATCTTTTACTTTTTGTTCCGCAATAGAAAAGATCATTTTCTCTGCTTCATTAAACTCATCATCATTACAACCACTAAGTATGATCCCTTGTTTCCTAATCCTGCTATAAAATTCAAATAATATTGAGTGAAGGAGGCTGCCGATTTCAAGTCCCTCAACTTCTTCCGCCGGTTCTTCCACAGGTTTTAATTTTAATACTCTTTGAGCAAAATACTGATAGGGGCATTTAGCATATGATTCAAGCTGAGTAACTGAAAATTCATCATTCAGTTTATTCCTCAACATTTCTGCCGAAGACTCTTCAATAGCAGGGGGTTGAAGTTCAGAAGGTAGCTGTAATTTTTCTAATCTTTCTTTATCATTGTCTATTATTCCCTTTAAAGTGGCGAAATCAAAATCAGCAGGTACTTTGCCCTTAAATAAATTTTCCGGTAATTCCCTATTATATTTCCCATAATATGAAAGCAGTTCCTCTCTTGAATAGATGGTTCCGGAGTAATTTGCTTCATTCAGCGGTGTTATATCAAAAAGGTTTTCAAACTCATTAAGGAATGTAGAGCGTGCAAGTTCATTATTCCCGTCGGAAAGAGGATAACACAAATAAAGTTTTTCCCGCCAACTGCAGAGTGATTGGTAGAACTGGTACCTTTCCTCAGCAGTATGGTTCTCTTCGAACCTGAAGTAGCTTCCTGAAAAGAATATTTCAGGAGAGTATCGGGTAGGAAGATCGCCATCTGACATACCGCCAATAAACAAATAGTCAAATTCGAGACCCCGGATTTCATTTAAATTGGTAACCAATACACCATAACCCGGTTTTTCTTTGACATTAAACCTTGAAGAGTTAACAGCAGTCCTGAGGTTAGTTAAATAAAACTTCAACGGGAATTTCTTATTGCCATATTCTCCTTCAATCAAGTCTAATATTTCCGAAGCAGTATCTATAAACAGATTAAATGATTTTACATTTTCCTCAATATTAAATTTCCTGTTTAACATTTTTGCATTAATATTCAGAGTATCGATAATCTTTAGGAGTTCATTCTTAAATTGATCCGGAGTTAGGTTTTTGTCAAAGGGAGACAGGAGATCATAAATAAAACGAATGTCATATTGTGCTTTTCTGTATACCCATTTATCATAATTGACTCT
Source organism: uncultured Ignavibacteriales bacterium (assembly GCA_963786395.1). Lineage (GTDB taxonomy): Bacteria > Bacteroidota > Ignavibacteria > Ignavibacteriales > Ignavibacteriaceae > Fen-1301. Next base: position 46,248 of record CAWAZD010000022.1, read on the forward strand.
TTCGGACTCATCATCATCAATTTTCTCAAGAGCTTCCCTTAAAGAATCCTCCCAATTCTTGAATCCTGCTATAATTTTAAGTGAAACAGATGCTTTACGAAGATTTGCAACGTCAAGATTCCCATGGTTTAATATATCACCGCTGAATGCCCTGAATATATTATTATAATAGAAATCATTTTCCAGGATTTCCAACAAGTTTAAAATAGCAATAACCGGAGGTGATATTTTTAATGGTATTCTGTCAGTAAGGTTATAGGGAATCCCCATCATGTTGAATTGGTCTCTGACAATATATGAATAATTAGAGATCAGATTAAAGACCACGCATATTTTATTCGGGTTCACATTACCCGGAATTAAAATTTCTTTTATTTCCTTTGCGATGAGTGATACTTCACTTTCTCTGTCTACCGCTTTAATTTCGGAGATGACAGAATTGAATTCACCAAACTTATCCTTAGTGTTCAGAAATAATCTATCTCTGATAATCTTTCTGAATCTATTATTCTCATTCTCTTCAACAGCATATGGAATAAACCTTTTCAGCACCATTTGCCTGTGAGTATCTTCAAGGTGTTTAAACACCATTGGATTGCTTCCAGAATAATCAAGTTCAAGGTAAAGCCGGCATTTATCAATTCCGGATGCTGAATTGATAATTTCAATTTCGGGCGATGTAAATTCATCAAACCCCTGAATAATTATTAAATCCACATCGGAGTAAAGTTTCCTAAAACAATCAGAATATTTATGCCGGTCTAACTTATTTATTTCAGAATAAACATCGCCAATTTCATAGAGTTTCTGGTCAATTATTTTTTTGTTGTAGACAGCATAAATAGCGGCTATATCTTCTGCCTTGGTTTTTTCTGATCCTGTAAGTTTCTTTGCCTCATCTTTAAGGTGTTCGGGAGAAATCCCAAGACGTTTATAATGTGAAATAACTTTTTTGATTCTATCGAGTGTTCCCGCAGGTATATTTTTCCTGTAAACAGAGAAATATTTTAGCTCAGTTTCACCAAAACTTTGTTTTAATAAAACAGTGGCTGCGGCTTCACTTAATAACTCTTCTCTGAAATCTTCATTTCCGAAGAACAGTTTTTTAGAAAATGTGCCTATGGTATCAATATTTATCTTGCCGCATATTCCTCCGGGTGATTTATCGATAAGATCTTTCGTAAGGTATCTTATCTTACGATTTGTGGGAACAATTAAAAGAAGTTCATTCAATTTGCGGGAATTTATTTTTAGATCAATAAATTCCTGAATTATCTCATTACCGAAAGTGTTTTTAGTGAAAATCATTTATTTAATATCAAATCCCTGTATGAGCCTTTAATCTGATCATGTGTATTAATTGAAAACCTATCAACAAGAAAATTGAATCTTTCCTTTGCATCTTCCTTACCATCCAGAACAAGAGTTTCAAATTCCATAAAGGTACCCAGATCCTTTACTGTATCGAGATGGACTCTTGTGTTTTTATACATATATAGGAGTCTCTTTTTTACAACTATAGTTTCCGTTTCAAATATTGAATTAAAAAACTTTTCATTCCCTTTAGAATTAAAATAGATAACTTCATAATCTGAAAATCTGTCGGGATTAATTTCATCGCGCAAATATTTTATCATGCTTTCCCCTTCATCCTCAATTCTTAACTTAAGAAGAGACCCTGTTAATTTATAATAAACATCCTTCTGGTTTAATTCATTAACAAATTCAGCGTTTATCTCATTTAATACAGCCAAGGCTTGTTTATGAGATTCCATTTTAACTTTTATTTCCAGGTTAAGGGCCATTCATATTCCTTTTAATTAAGTTAGGAGATTCTTTAGTCGCTTTGCTCTTTCAGAATAACCACCGAGACACGGAAAGCACAGAGAAACACAGAGAAAATAGAGAGATTCTTAATATCACTTCATTTAAAATAGCAATTAGTTAAAATAAGTATTGAAATTGAGCAATAGTTAGTTAATATTTAAAACTTAAAATAAATAACATATGAAATATCTAATAATTACTGCAATTTTAACAATATTCGCTGTTAATGTAAATGCACAGGGCATAGGGAAATTAGTACCTGAAAAACCACCTGTAATATTTCCACCTAATGCAGTTGGGATGGATCTGATATTCAGTGAAGGTGGATTCGGGTTAGGCGGGTTTTACAGACATTCTGTTTCAGATCAGTTAACATTTTTTACTGATCTATCAATATCAGAAGCAAAGGACCCACAGGAATTTACTTATACATACTTTGATGGACTCACTTATCAAAATTACACACCGAATAAAGTTAACAGGGCTTTCCTGCTTCCATTAAATTTCGGAGTTCAATACAGGTTGTTTGAAAGTGTTATATTTGATAACCTGCGTCCATATATAAATGCTGCTATTGGACCTACAATGGTTGTTACAGACCCATATAGTGTAGAATTTTTCAAAGCTATCGGGAAAGCTCAGGCAAGGTATACAATTGGCGGATATGTAGGAATTGGAGCTAATTTCGGTCTTGATAAATCCAGTCTTGTTGGAATTAATTTAAGATACTATGTCGTTCATTTCTTTAGCCAGGGAATTAATATACTTGATAACCCGGACGGATCACACAGATACGAAAATGATTTAGGCGGCATATTTATTACAATAAATATAGGATTTATGTATTGAACCATGTAATTCCGCAATTTGAAGGATTTAGACAATATATAATCAGATAATAACTGACACCTTTTTTTAAGGCGTTATAGAATATGGATTTTGAATTTTCAGCCGGACTTTATTATAACCACACTCTTTTTAAGGAAAGATCGCTTTCAGTAAAAAGGATTAACCATTCCGCTATTTCCCCATTAATCGACAGATTAGACAGACAAATTTTTAGAGTTACATCATTAGGGCATTCGTATGCCGGGAGAGAAATCCGGCTTATTACATCGGGCAATGGGGAAAAGAAGATATTTATGTGGTCACAAATGCATGGTGATGAATCCACAGCAACTATGGCAATGTTCGACATATTCAATTTTCTATCATCCAAAAACAGTTATGACTCAATAAGAAATAAATTCTTAAAAAATGCTACTTTATATTTCATTCCAATGGTAAATCCTGATGGAGCTGAAGAATGGAAACGCGGGAATTATCTTGACATTGATATTAATCGCGATGCCTTCAGAACTCAAACTCCTGAGGGGAGGATACTTAAAGATACATTTAACGGTATTAAAGCTGATTTCGGATTTAATCTTCATGATCAAAATCCAAGATACTCGACCGGGAATTCATACAGGAACGCGGCTATATCATTCCTTGCCCCTCCATATAATAAAAGCAGAAATGTAAACATGATCCGGAGTAATGCAATAAGTCTCATAAGCGGGTTAACAAGTATATTAAATAAATTTATTCCCGGGCATATAGGGAAATATTCTGATGAATATGAACATCGGGCTTTTGGTGATACATTCCAGGGAATGGGCACAAGCACAATATTAATTGAATCGGGCGGATGGAAGGATGACGCAGAAAAGCAATTCCTTAGAAAACTAAATTTTATTTTGTTACTTTCTGCTATAAACTCAATTATTGATTCAGATTATCAGGATGAAACTGCAGATATTTACGATAAACTGCCTTTAAATGAGGAATATTTATACGATATGGTTCTTAAAAACCTTATTTACGAAGGTGATAAAAAAGAATACAAATTAGACATAGCAATCAACCGCAATGAAGATATAACTAAGACTTCGGGTAAAACTGAATTTATTGCTTCTGTAGAAAATATAGGGGACTTGTCAATATTCTTTGGGTTGGATGAAATGGACCTGGAAGGATATAAAATTGAAACTCCACATGGGAAAATCGGGGTGGGGATTTCGCCTGATTTACTCATCAAAAAAAACGGAAAGGTTAAATACACCGTAAAAAACGGAGTATTTACAAATCCAATTCTATAATTTACTTGCGAATATTACTAAAGTTTATTAAATTAAAAGTCCGTTTAATCTTTTAAAAGGTCTATTTGTAATGGCAAGAATTAAAAATGTTGAAGCATTCTGTGTAGTATGCAACGGTGTGAGAAAGATGGAGTTAGCTAATGATGTTACTGATCAGGAAGGTAAGCGCTGGGCTAAATGCAAAAAATGCAAGCAGACAATGACTATAGATTTAACAGAAGCACTTAAAGATTTAAAACCTTCACTAGAAGGGATTGAATCAACAGAATGTACTGTTTATGCTCCATCAAAGTCATTCACAATTGGTGAATCAATTTATCATACGAACTGGGATGATTTTGGAAAAGTAGTTTCAAAAGAAATATTATCTAACGGAAGAAGCTCTATCGCTGTTGAGTTTCAGAAGTCAGGACATAAAAAATTAGTAGAATCAATAACTTTATAATTTATTACCGTTAAAGTGAGGTGAAATCTTGGTAGGTATTACAATAGGCGAAAACGAAAATATCGATAAAGCTCTTAAAAGATTTAAGAAGAAATACGAGAGATCGGGGATCTTAAAAGAGTACAAGAAAAGAACTTTCTTTGTTAAGCCGTCCATTAAGAAAAGAATGGAAAAAATAAAGGCAGCAAGAAGGGCTCACCGCGTTGAAACATTCGATCAGAAATATTAATTATATTCTTTATTGAAATATTCGAAGTGTAAGTAAAAAGCCCCGAGCAATCGGGGCTTTTTTTATATCTTATTGTAGAGCTACTTTAGGCTCAGTAGCTTTAAGACCATTACTATTTTCATTATGGAGATAATTATCCTCAAAATGTTTTGTAATAAGGTTAAACGCATCATCAACGGTATTACAGAACGTAAAGAGGTCAGTATCCTCCCTGTTAATCATTCCATTCTGATATAAGCTTTCAAGATTTATAACGCTTTTCCAGTATTTCTCATCATACACAACAAGTTTCAGGTTCTTTTTAATTTTCCCAGTCTGAACCAATGTTAGAATCTCAAAGAATTCATCCATTGTTCCGAAACCACCCGGGAATACTATAAGAGCCTTAGCAAGATACGCGAACCAGAATTTCCTCATGAAGAAATAGTGGAATTCAAAACTGAGATCAGGAGTAACATATTTATTTACAAACTGTTCAAATGGTATGCTGATATTAAGCCCCATAGATAGTCCACCAGCTTTGAACGCACCTTTATTAGCAGCTTCCATAATGCCGGGGCCTCCGCCTGTGCAGATAATAAATCTATTGGCATTAGTGCCTAGGCCTAGTGACCATTCTGTAAGCCTTCTGGAGAGTTCCACAGCATCTTCATAATATTTTGACATTTGGACGGCATGCTGGGCAGTTCTTAATCTCTCGGCAAAATTTTTGGTTCTTTTAGGATCTAGAGTATTAAATTTTTTCAATGCTTTTACAGCCTGATCTTTTGGAAGCAGTCTTGCGGAACCGAAAAATACGATAGTATCAACAATCTTATGTTTTCTGAATTTAGCCTGAGGATGCAGAAACTCTGCAAGCATTCTAATTATGCGCGCATCAGCTGAATTTATAAATTCGACATTTTCATAGGCTTTGTTTAGCGTCTTTGTTTTAGCCATTTGTTTTCCTGATAAAAAAATAATTTTAATTTAGTAATAGCCTTTCTTTTGTTACCTGAAATTTTATATTTCAGTTAGGCTTTTATAGAAATTTTGAACCGCAAATTTAATCATTTCTTTGGAAGAAACACATTTTTTCTTAATTTTTATTTGCTTATGAGAAAGTTTATTGTACTGTTTCTGATTCTGGTGTCTATTGGTTCCCCTAAATCCAAGGAGGACCTAAAGAATATTATTGCATCTGTAATTAATAAGCTTCCTGCGACCACAAACGTTGGAATAATCATTTTTAACCCTCTTACCCAGGATACAATCTTCCAGAGAAATGCCTATTCAACAATGATCCCGGCTTCAAATACAAAGCTTTTTACTACGGCAGCGGCTATTTCACTGCTTGGCGGAGATTTTCCGCTGTATACAAAGCTAATGACCGATGATAAGAATATTAAGAATGGAGTTATTAACGGAAATTTGTACATAAAGGGCTTTGGTAATTCAACATTTACCTCTTCCGATCTCAATCAAATGGTAACAGATCTGAAGAATAAAGGAATAAGAAAAATAACAGGCCGCATTATAGGTGATGATACTTATTTTGATGATGTATATTCGAGAAAAGACTGGATACCTGATGAAATTACTAATGTTCAACTTCCTCCTATTTCCGCAATTGTTGTTGACAGGAACAGAGTAGTGACTGTTAAAAAGGTAAGAAGAAGGATGAGAAGTTATTCAATAAGTATAACTGACCCGCCGATGCATGCAGCAAATCTTTTAAGAGAAAAACTTATTTCTCAGGGAATTGAAATCGGTTCACCATGTGGCAAAGGCGAAACACCTGCAAATGCAGTTACATTGACAGAATCAAAAATAATTCTGCGTGATCTTTTAGCGCTGATAAATAAACACAGTGATAATTTCCTTGCGGAATGCTTATTCAAAACTATAGGTGCAGAATCATCGAAGAAGCAGGGAAATTCATTTTACTCTACTCAAACAATTACAAACTTTCTTGACGAGAACGGTATTTACTTAAAGGGGTCATCGGTTGTAGACGGTTCGGGGCTTTCACGGTTTGACAAGGTAACTCCTATTTCAATTGCCGGTATTTTGGAAAAGATGTATTTCGATGTTGCTAATTTTGAGGATTATTATAATTCATTAAGTATAGCGGGTGTTGATGGAACATTACGAAATAGGTTTGTTGGTACAACTGCTGAAAACAATCTTCATGGTAAAACCGGAACACTTGACGGCATTTCATCCCTGTCAGGTTATTTAACAACTGCAAATGGAGATGATCTTATTATAAGTATAATTATGGAATATGATAAAAGGGGGAACCGGTTTCATCACTCAATTCAGGACGAAATAATTAGAACTTTAACCGACTGGAAATAAAACCTCCGGGTGTTGGAATAATGGGGTAATAACAAAAGACCTTGCCTTTATTTGTTAAAATAATGTCCATACAGCATTTTTTACTTTAATGCCATAAATGGCATAATTAGTTTTTACTTTATTCCATATACCCAGTCCTGAAGGACTGGGCTAATTTAATAATTGATATTGTTCATTAGTCCAGGCACTTATGTGATTTTAGGGAGATTTATCCTCTTACAAGTTTTCCAGCTCCAGCAAATGTGAGTATCAGCATTTCCTCTTTTCTTAATTATTATTAGCCTCACCAATTCTTTCTTTTAACATATATGTAAAGAAAATCCAGCAATAAATAGCATAGTAATACAATATCTATAAGGAGTAGGTAATGTGAGAAGGATACTTTTAATATTAGTTGTTCTATTAGTTTCTTTTCAATTATATGCACAGTGGGTTGATCAATCATCCGGTGTTTCGTCTGATTTGATTTCGATTTCTGCCGTTGATAATAATGTTTGTTGGATTGGCGGTGAAGGCGGAGTTGTATTACAAACTACAAATGGCGGGAATGATTGGACTAATGTTGGCGGTGGTGACGTTATTGGTTTAAATTATAGTGTTAATAATGTTTTTGCTTTGGATGCAAACACTTGTATAGCCTCAGCACATTCTTCCAGTGGTGCTACATTTGTATATAGAACAACTGATGGAGGCAGCAACTGGACACAGGTTTTCGCACAAAATCCCGGATTTATAGATGCTGTCTGGATGACTTCAACTACAAAGGGGTTTATGGTAGGTGATCCTGTTAATGGACGTTGGTCTTTATGGAAAACAAATAATGCTGGAGCAAGCTGGGATTCTACCAGTTTGTATTTAAAGGATTCGGGAGGTGAGAATGGATGGGGTAACAGTCTATATATTGATGGTTCAAACATCTGGTTCGGCACAGGTAATTCAAAAATTTATTATTCATCAGATGATGGAGCTAATTGGAAAGCTCAATTAACCCCTTTAACAAATATATATGGTTTATCATTTTCCGGCAATATTGGAATTGCCGCTGGTTCAATTGCTTCGGGATCCGGAGCTATAATAATAAGTACTGATAAAGGAACTACCTGGACGTCTGGTCCATTCAGGGGTTCAGGTCCTGCTAATTGTGCCGTTCAGGGGAACAAATTTTTTTATTCAACTTTTACAGGTGCTATTTATTTAAGTACAGATAGCGGAGTATCATTCCAGGAAACAGATTCAGTTTCAGGCAATGCTTATTACAATGTTAAAATTGCCAGAAATGGTACAGCAGTTTGGGCATGCGGGACGGATGGAATAATCCGAAAAGGAACTACTTTTGTAATGCCAACCAATGGTTTACAACTTTGGGTCAGAGCTGATTTGGGAGTAGTCCTTAATCATACAACTGTAAGCCGGTGGATTGATCAAAGCAGAAATGGGAACGATGCAATTCAAAGTGACACATCCCGCCAACCAATTTTTGTGAATAATAGATTGAATCATTATCCAGTTTTACGATTTGATGGATTAAATGACAGGCTTGGTCTTACAGGCACACACCGGATGAATTCTATCAGTTTATTTATTGTAGAGAAAGCAGAGGATGGTGCTACCGGCCCTAATCCTTATTATTCAATAGAATTTGGAGATCGAACAGATCGGGGCAGCAGATATGGTCTTTCAATGCAGAATCAGTTTTCCAATCCAATTAATTCTCCAGATGAAATTGATCCATTTGTTGATGCTTACAGTTGGGTTCGTGCCAATTCACCCGGTATAGCGGCATTTGGTCAATGGAAAAGTATAAGTGTCACCGCTGATCAAAATATGTGGAGTACTACATTACGTGTAAATGGAGTCGATGCAGTTATAACGCCACAAGGTACTGAAAACACTTCATTAAGTTTCTCACTTGGCGATTCTATTGGTACGGCGATTGGAGGGATTGGTGGAATAGATGGTGAAGCTGAAGGGCATTTGATATACAAAGGTGAAATTGCCGAAGTGATTGTTTATGATACAGTTCTTTCAAACACTGACAGGCAGGCGATTGAAATTTATCTTAAAACAAAATACTTGCTGCAGTATAATATTACAGCGATTAATGATATAAAACCGGAGATTCAGAATTACTCGCTTGAGCAGAATTATCCTAATCCATTTAATCCTTCAACCACAATTAAATACACCATAGAAAAACCGGATCTGGTAAAAATAATTGTTTACAATGCACTAGGACAACAGGTCAAAGAATTGGTTAACGAAGTAAAAGAATCCGGAACCTACAGTGTAACATATAATGCTACATCAATATCAAGCGGAATATATTTTTATAAGATTGCAACTTCAAGGTTTTCACAGGTTAGGAAAATGATAGTATTGAAATAAAGGATAAGATATGAATAAAATACTTTTTACATTACTTTTTCTTCTTCAATGTTTAACGTTGGCACAATTAAAAAAACTAACAGCTCCTGATATGTTTAGTCAAGCGGATATTTATCTTGATAATAATGGAAATAAATATTCAACATTAGTAACATTAAAATTCAATGCATTTGCAATTGATTTGCCAAAAGGTGAGTCAAAATTATCAATTGATCAAATCGCATTTCCCAGGGTCAGGAATTTTATGAACTCACTCGTTAAAAAATATGGGAGTATTAATATAGCTAAGGCTATACCTTCCGCAACATGGGGCGATACAATAAGGGTAAATAAGAGAACCGGGAAAACAGTCTATATAAAAGATATGTCGCAAATATTTACTTTAAGTTTTACGAACTTAGTGCCAGTAGATTCAATTGTTACTGCACTAAAAGGTTTACCAGATATTGAATATTCGGTGGGACCTATCCCCTGTTACCTAACTACGTCACCTAATGACCCTTATTACCTGGATAGCAATTACCAATGGTCTTTTGATGTAATTAATGCCAGCCAGGCATGGGATATAACCCAAGGTTCCTCCAAAATAATAGTTTCAATAAATGACAATTTTGAGAATTTAGGAGACTTACATGAGGATTTAAAAAGGAAAGGTGGTTTCCAGATTTAGCCCCACGGCTTCAGGCGGACATGGAACCATAATCGCAGGAGTAGTTGGTGCAATAACTGACAATAATTTGGACATAGCATCCCTGGGATGGAACACTTCAGTAATGTTTAATAATTCGACAAATTCTTTTTACGAAATTAATAGTGCTGTTCAGAATGGGGCAGACGTTATTAATTTCAGCTGGATGACTCCTGATTATGATCCATTTCTTTCTATCGCCATACATAACGCTCTTTTGCAAGGTGTTGTTTGTGTTGCGGCTGCCGGTAATAATGAAATTCCGCCACCAATTTTATTATATCCCGCCGCCTTAAATTTTGGTAATGATGGACAAGTAATCGCTGTAAGCGGGACAGAAATAAATAATGGAAATGAAGTGTTTATACCAGGATATAATTATAGTCCGGGTACCGATCCCATTGGAGATCCTTTTAGTTCATTTATTGATTGTGCTGCTCCCGGCAGTAATTATAGGGGACTTAATGATCTTGGAACAACCGGAACAGTAAATATAGATGCAGGTACATCAATTTCAGCTCCCTTTGTTAGTGCTTTAGTTGGATTAATACTTTCTATAAATAATAGTCTGATTCCCATACAAGTTTATGATATAATAACAAAAACCGCCGATAAAATTGGAACAGATCCTTACAATTCAATCGGGTGGAATCAATATTTAGGTTATGGGCGAATTAATGCATACAAAGCACTTGAATATACATTGAAACATTTTGGGAGGACAACTTCAATTCCACAGGAAGAAACAAAGGAGGTTTCATTTTCATTATTACAGAATTATCCGGATCCATTTAATCCAAGTACAAAAATCAATTTCACAATTCCCAGTAGCGGATATGTTAGTCTTAAAGTATATGATATACTGGGAAAAGAAATAGTGTCATTAGTAAATGAAAACAAGGAACGTGGAAATTATTCAATTGATTTTAATTCAACCATTCTGACCCGGGGTTTATCAAGCGGCATATATATTTATCAGTTAAAGGAAGATAATAATATGCAAACGAGGAAGATGGTGTTTCTTAAATGAAAAATTGTAATTAAGAATTTGGGGAGTGAGAAAAAGGGAAAATAGTGTTAAGGGGATCCCCGCTTTCGCGGGGATGACAAGTAAAATCAGGGATTACAAATAGGGATAATTATGGTTTTCCCGGAGGAACCTGCTGAGGATTTGATCTTGGAACTGCAGGAGCAGTGGGAACTTGTTTACCTTTCTGGATTATACTTTCTCTCTGGTCAGCATTTGATTTACCTGGTAAGAGAAAAAGATTTACAATAAGAGCCAGTGCACAAAGAACTCCGCCCAACCACCATGTAGCTTTGCTGAGAAAATCCGCTGTTCTTCTGGTTCCAAACATTGAACCCATATTACCGCCTCCGAAGGTTCCGGCTAATCCGCCGCCTTTGGATGACTGCATGAGTACCATGATTATTAAAAATATCGAAACTACTGTAACTAAGAAAATTGCTATTGTATACATTCAAATAACTCCTTATTTGTAGCGGGGGAGGGATTCGAACCCCCGACACATGGATTATGATTCCATTGCTCTAACCTACTGAGCTACCCCGCCGGGTAAATCAAATTTTAGCTTGTAAATATAGAAACTAACGGAATTATTTCAAAAAAAATTATATTCAATCGTTCGGCTATTTTACTACCGGTTTATTAAGTGCATTCCAAAGATAATCTAATAATTCGTCAATACCCTGCCTGGTTGCAGATGAAAACACAATTGGTTTGGAATCAGCGTTCTTAATTTTCTTGCCTGCAAGTTTGCGCGAAGTTTCTTCCGGGACAAGATCTGCTTTAGAAAATGACACAATCTTGAGCTTTTTAGCGAGTTCAGGGGAATAACTCTTCAATTCATTATAAAGTACAGTGAAATCTTTCTGAGGGTTTTCCGATGTAATATCTATAAGAAACAGAAGAATTTTAGTTCTTTCAATATGCTTCAGGAATTTAATTCCAAGTCCCTTGCCTTCATGAGCCCCCTCAATTATTCCGGGTATATCAGCCACAGTAAAACTATTAAAATCTTTATACTGAACAATTCCCAGATTGGGCTCAAGAGTAGTAAAGGGATAATCAGCTATTTTAGGGCGTGCAGCAGATATAGTTGAAATCAGAGTAGACTTTCCGGCATTTGGAAATCCAACAAGTCCTACATCAGCAATAAGCTTTAACTCAAGAATAATTTTCCTTTCTTCCCCTACCCTGCCCGGTTCGGCATAACGGGGTGCCTGATTTGTAGGAGTAGCGAAATTGCTATTGCCTTTACCTCCCCGTCCGCCTTTGGTAACCATAACTCTTTTGCCATCTTCATCAAGATCGAACAGGATCTCATTTGTTTCGGAATCTTTAATAATAGTTCCGACAGGAACCTTTACAAAAATATCCTCACCGTCTTTGCCGGTTTTAAGAGCAGAAGCGCCGGGAGAACCATCTTCGGCGAAGTATTGTTTCTTATATCTGAAATCAAGCAGAGTAAACAAATTATGATGAGCTTCAAAATAAACATTTCCGCCCCTGCCGCCGTCACCACCGGATGGTCCGCCTTTAGGAACATATTTTTCTCTTCTGAAAGTTACAACTCCATCTCCGCCTTTACCGGCTTTTACTTCAATTTCCGTATAGTCTATAAACATTTTATACCTGATTAAAGTAGTTAGCTACCGCATTGGTAAGAGTAACTGCTTCCCGGCAATAAGGATTAACCCTGTAAGTAAGAAAAACACTTTTAAGAATATCAGTAGCCTCATCATAAGCCCTGCATTCGGCAATCCTGTCCATTGTTGTGGCAAAATCTTCTCTATCTTCATCAAACACTGCATTCACTATTTTATCAATCTCCTTATCCTTCAAATAGGCATATAGATCATTAGGGTAATTATTCCGCTTCCGGGATTTCAAATCTTTTTCCTGTTCGGGTATAGGATCAGGAATTTCTTCATCCAGGCTGGTGGCGAAGTCATATAACTCATTCGTATTTTCTGATATAACAGAACCGGTTTCACTTTCAGAATTAACATTGTCAATTTCCTTTTCCAGTTCTTCGAGCGACTTAAGTTCTTTGTTATAAAGATCAAGAAGGTCATCTTCCTCTAAAGAGGTTATTAAAAGATCTCCGACTTCGTCTTTAATGTTTTCCTGTATTTCCAATTCGGAATCATCAAATTGACTCTTAAGATCATCCAACAAATCATCAGTTGACTTAAGCTGTTCAGGTTCTTCCGGTTCATCCACAATTTCATGTTCAATATCAGATTCATATTCATCAACAATTCCCCGTTCCTCTGCAGGGCTTTCAATAGAAATATCACTGAAACTTTCCTTTATAAATTCCGGTTCTTCTTCTTCAGGTTCCGGAGCAATATGGTCATCCAGTGGCGACACGGAATAAATAATTGATTGGAGATCTCCAATCGAATATTTCTGTTTAGCTTCAATTGGTAGAGCTCGCCTCAATTTGAATAAATAATCAATAAGGTTTCTTTCCTTAAAGAATACTTCAACCGGCTGGATGGGTACTTTATTACTATTTGTACCTGTATTATTGAAATCAGCAATTGAAAATAAGGCGTTATCGATGAGTTTAGTGGGTCTGGAAGAGAATAATTCCTTATCCATTTTATTCAGCAGGACCTCAAATTCTATCATACTTAATGAAACGGGGTTCTTTTTACTGATATAAGAAATTAAAATATTCCTTATGTATTCATAATAATACAGGTAATTAAGAGACAGCTTTATTTCATCGATCGGTTTATTATCGGAATCATTATAAATAAGCTTGGTGATAGACCACTTGGGTCTGGCGACATAGTTGATATTAAAAGAAACAGCCTGTGTAACAAGCTTTTTAATATCATCAACTGAAATCCTTTTAGATTTCTTTACTTCTTCCCCGATCTGGTTGAAGTACCTGGCTATTTCAGGGCCTGAATAATCAAAAACCGAATTCTGAATAAGCTTTTTCCTATCCTCATAAATCAAGAAATCTATTTCAGCAGAAATATACTGAAGGATAGCAGGATGGATATCGGTATTCAGTAGTTTATCAAAAGTAAAGAAAGTTCCGAGGTTATTTACCTTGTTTAATGAAAAATCGACAATAAATTTAATTTCTTTCTCAAACATCTTAAGGATTCCGTAATGTCAGGGTTAAAATAAGCAAATGTAGGTTAAATTTCTTAACTATAAATGAGAATAGATTATCGTTTTCTGGAAATAGGATTTATCATTAATTATTTATATAAAACTTCTAATACTGTATTTGGGTCTTTAGACAATAAATTTAGTAAAATTAAAGCGGGACCTTGCGGATATCTATCTCCTCTTTCCCAATGCCTTAAAGTTCCTAAACTTATTCCAAATGAAGCAGCGAATTTTGGCTGACTCATCCCAATCCTTTCTCTTAATTTTTTAACATCAATATGTACTGGTTTGAACTCTCTTGCTTCTATAGTATTTCCTTTGGAATATGCTATAGCTTCCTTCAACCCTTTGCTTATACTTTTAAATGCAACATTCATTTCCTACCTCGTATAACTTTTCCTTAATTCCATCGCCAATTTTGCTAAAGCATTCAATTCAGAATCACTTAAATTTATTTTTTCATTTTTAGTAAATATTGTTAATAAGAAAAGAGGAATTGTTTCATTATAAAAAAAATATATAACTCTTGAACCGCCACTTTTACCTTTCCCTTTTGAAGCCCACCTTAATTTTCTAATTCCCCCAGATCCTCTTATTAATGTTCCTGCTTCAGGGTTTGAAGATAAAAAAAACAACAATTCATCTCTTTCAACTTCCGACAATATTTTTGCAGATTTCTTAATAAATTCCGGAAGTTCAATAACCGAAATCAGCATATGCAAATATAATCCATTGGATTACCCTTGTCAAGTTGTAGAATATATATTTAGGTTATGTGATTATTTCCTTTTTAATTCCAGCAGGATAGAATAACACCCATAACCAGTAAAGAAATAAGCCAGAAAGCATTATCAAGAAACCAAAGTCTCCAGGGTTTTTTCTCATAAAGTTTGGTTGCAAGAGTTGCTGGTGCAATATAACCCAGTTTTATAAATCTTTATCATCCAATAATTGTTTAAAGTTCCTAATTGTTAGAACAACAACCCTTTTGGAATCCAGTCGATAAATAATTCTATATCCATTTTCAAATATTTCACGAATTTCTAATCTATTTGTTTCAGGAACCTTTCTACCTCTTTCCGGATATTTTGACAAAGTTTCAACTTTCTTAAATATTTTGTCAACCATTTTTTGTGCAGCTGTGATATTGTCTATTGAAATATATTCAAAAATATATCCTAATTTTTCCACTGCTAAAGGTGACCAATATATTTTCAAAATCAAGGTTGTTCCATAAATCTTTTCTTCACATTCTTGTGAGAAATTTCTAAACCATTCTTAATTTGAACTTCGGCCAATTTGATGTCCTCAATAACTTCTAACTGATCTATCATAGCTTCATATTCAGAAACATCTAATAGAATAGCTGCACTTTTACCATTTTGGGTTATTATTAAGGGTCTCTTAGTTTTTTTAACCTGTTCAAAATAAAATGCCACTTTAGAACGAAACTCTGATAAGGGTTGAATGTCTTTATCTAATTGAATCCTATTCATAAATTCTCCGTACTATTATATATTGTGCAATTAAATGTACAATATTTTGCACAATATATCAAACCCTATATATTTATCTGAGGAGTATGGGTGAAATGAATATGATTAGTAAATTATGTGGGTGCATTATTGTTCTCCGTAATTGTTAATAAATATTAAATCGAAAATCTCCACTAGTTTACTGTTTATTTTATTTTGTATTGGTTTTGAAAGCATTGTTCTTTATTGCTTCCTGCTTTGAATTTCTGTCTTCCTGGAATATTTGAGTAATAAGTAAAATTTTTAAGCCGTCGGTTAATTCTGGTTTTCCTTTTTTCCATAAAAGGTCTGAAAAACACCACTCAAATTTTCATCATTTTCTAAACACATTTGACACCATAATTTCATTCCTTTTAACTATAGCTTATTAATATAAATTATTTAATACTTAGTTTAATTGCCATCAAACATTTAGCATATTCAATGTCTTTTTTATTCTTGAATATTATTGAAATCGCTTTGGGTTTTTTAACGTTGTTATTGAATTGATCCTTTAAATCCTCAGAAATAGAACTGTTATTTAAAGCTTCTTTAGCTTTATCACTGAAATAGAAACTTATCCTGAATGTATCCTTCAGAACAGCCAGCCAGAATACCGTCTTTGATTTATTTGTTACTTTTAGTAACCAGCATTTGCCATCATTGTAATAATTCCATTGTTCGGAAAATCCGGGGTAAGTTGAGTGGATAAATTCAAAGACGGACTGCCATAAAGCTTTAGATTTTCCAATATATGGAAATATTATTTCTTCAGTAGGGAAAACATGTTGTTCAGTTAATAGGGGGTGTTCCATTTTGCCCGGAATTAATTTATTTACTTATGCTTTTATCAAAACATTCAATTTATTTAAAGCTTCTGCAAATGCTGTCTTTGGCAATTTGCCGATGAACTCAGCTTTTCTTGCTTTCCAATCGAGGTTTTTAACCTGATCGGATAAAACTACACCGTT
Organism: uncultured Ignavibacteriales bacterium; assembly: GCA_963786395.1. Classification (GTDB taxonomy): domain Bacteria; phylum Bacteroidota; class Ignavibacteria; order Ignavibacteriales; family Ignavibacteriaceae; genus Fen-1301. The sequence continues at coordinate 62,947 of CAWAZD010000022.1, forward strand.
GATATTTAGATTATCAGGAATCTTCACTTCAAATGGATAACCCTTAACTTGACTTGTTATAGGGCAAACTATCGCCAAGCCTGTTTTTTCATTATATATCTGAGGTGATAAAACTAAAGCCGGCCATTTCCCCGACTGTTCATGACCGGATTGAGGATTAAAGTTTAACCAGACTATATCTCCTTTGTCCGGAATATAAGGTTTTGATTTTACCAATGTTCGTTCCCGACTTTTTTGCCAAATTCAATCTCGGTGTGAATATTGGATTTATTTATTCCCGAGATTAAATCTTTCAATGAATATTTCTTTTCTTCGACTGGCTCAACAACAATTTTATTATCTTCTAAAGTAAGATCTACATATTCATCTTCACGGATTTTAGACTGGAAAGCAAATGCTTTTGGGATTCTTAATGCCAGACTATTACCCCATTTCTGAATTTTAATTCGCATAAATTAACCTATATATTGTATCTACAATAAAGATACATAACAAATTAGAATTTATCAACGATAGTCGTTCCATAATTTCTAATAATTTTTTGTCTGTGTTATTAAAATTTACCTACAAGTAAGCCGAAGTTAAGTGAGAATCCATTTATAAATATATTATTTATCTCTTTATACGAATCTTTCCCTATTGTGAGATAATAAGACGGACCTGCATAAAGACGAACGTAAGTAAGAAGGTTTATATCCACATATAATTCAGGAGCTAAACCAAGATAGTTTAATTTAATATTGTTATTTGGATTAACGTCTTTGTCATTAGTAACAACTCCACTTGTGTACCCGCCACTATTTATGGAACCCTTACTATAAAATCAGCCCTGCCAATAAACATTCCAATGCCGTCACCCGTTACATTCCATCTTAGATTAACACCCGAATTGCTAAAAATATTATTTGAGGCATTATTTGCATCCTGCGTTATAAAGAAATTATATATTTGTTCATCAAAAGCATGAACCCTGATAAATAGATTACTTCTCCATTTCCTTACCAGATCAATGGACATCTTTCTTGTACTTATCAATAAATTTCCAAGCAGATCTTTATCTCTTTCTCTTGCAAGATTAGAAATAACGCTATCCTCAAGAACGTAAGAAGGATTAGATGAAATAATGCTCCAGGTAGCGCCATAAACCGCCCCCGGTCTAGGAGTAAGTACACCTTTAATTATATATGATGTATCATTATTATCAATTACCGTGTCAAGCGTAGCGTTCTGGAATGTAGCTGTATAAGGAACTTGCGTTTCAGATTGCACAATATGGTTATTCCAGCTTGCGAACAACGAATAGCTTTCACCGTTTTGTGCTTTTAGTGATTTGCACTTGTACATTCCGTTGCCCGTATACAGCATTGTATCATTTTTCCCATTATGCGTTACATATGCAAATACATTTTTCAGATTAGCTTCAGAAGAATCAAAAGTCTGCTGCATCGTCAAAGTTTTTCCAAAGTAAATAGTAATTGGATCACCCGCAGCCAGAATACCTCTAACTACTAACTGCTCTTTATATCCAAGATCATTATTTACAACATTGTCACCGCATGATGAGAGCAATATTCCAACCATAAATAAAAAGATAATTCTTTTCATAAATTTACCAATACGCTTATTGTTGGGAAGAATGGGAATAAAGTGAATTGGTTCAATTGCGGTTTTATGCTTCCATTTCCAGCATCAGAAAATGTCACATATCTTGCAAAAGGATTTTGCCGGTTATAAACATTATAAATACTTAAAGTAAGTTCCAATGAATATGTTTCCCAGAGAAATTTATAAGTAGTACTAACATCCAGTTTATGATAAGATGGTAAACGATAATTATTTACATTCTGATAATTAAGGAAAATGTGGTTTCCCGGATTAACAGAATAAACACCAGGAAAATAATACTGACCGATCGGCATTGTATATGCCTGCCCGGTGCTGTAATTCCATGTTGCGCCCGTTGTCCAATTTTCACTTATCTTATAAGATAATACTAAAGATATCTCATGCCTTTTATCGTACCTTGGATAAAACGGTTCACCATTATTTATTTCAGTAAAATATCTTCTTGTCCATGATAGAGTATAACCCAACCAACCGGATAGGTCTCCTTTTTTCTTATTGAAAAAGATTTCTACTCCGTAAGCATCACCATATCCTTTAGTAAGCTGGTCTTCCATAGGCACTTCTGTAGAAAAAACTGATTTATCACTGTAGTCATATAAGTTATTCATTCTCCTGTAATAACCTTCAGTAGATAAAACATAAGTTCTATCATCAAGATCAGCTTCAAATCCAAATACTCCCTGCAAGGCTTTACTTGGACTTATTTTTGATGTAGATGGAAACCAAATATCTGTTGGCAGCACAACATCATTCCTTACAAGTAAATGAAGATATTGGTTGGAAATAGCAAATGCCCCTTTAATAAATATATCTTCGGTTAAATTATATGACCCTGATACTCTCGGCTCAAAATTAAAATACCTGCCAACGGGAAAATAATAAAACCTTGTACCAAGATTGAAATACAATAATGGAGTAACCTGCCAGTGATCCTGAATGTATGCAGCGGTTTCCACTGCGATATATTTATTCTGAATCCTCTCATCATTTGTAAGTGTCTGACTAAAATAATTATTATTTAGTAGATTCAATTTATGTAAGGTGAGCTCAATTCCATTTTTAACTGTGTGCGATCCGGAACTGATATACTGACCATCTATTTTCAATCCAAAATCATCTATAGCTGAATAGGCAAAGAAGTCATTTTTAAAAGCATCTGGGTGTTTATCCTGCAGCAAAGTAGAAAAGGAATACCCCGTATAATTAAGAGATAACTTAGTAAACTTATTTTCACCTGATAAATGAACCCAGCCAAGACTTAGAGCAGAATTTTGCCAATTAATATCAAACGCGGCATCTACATCTTCGGCTGAATTATAAAGATGATCATTGCTATAATATCCGCTTAAAGTAATTTTATCAAGGTTAGAAACATTATAATCAACTTTTCCGTTTAGATCATAAAAACCATATAAGGGAATTATGGGACTTTTTAGGAATTGTTTCTCAAGAATATCCAGGTATAACTTTCTTCCTGAAATCATAAATGAAGATACAGGAGAAATAGGTCCTTCCAGTGAAAACCTTGAACTTATTGTGCCAAGTCCAATGGCGCCTTTGAAATTTTCTTTAGACCCGTCTCTCAACGTAATATCAAGAATGCTTGATAATCTTCCTCCATACTCGGCAGGATATGCCCCCTTAACCAGTCGAATATTACTTATCGCATCTGTGTTTAATGTTGTAGCAAAACCACCAAGGTGAAACGGATTATAAACAGCAACACCATCAACAAGAGTTAAATTTTGATCAGGTGATCCCCCTCTTACATATAATCCGCCGGATATTTCAGATGATGTGGTTACACCGGGTAATAAAGTCAAAGCCCTGAATACATCTACTTCACCACTTATAGTTGGAATAGTTTTTAGAAAATCAGGGTCAAGATCAATTGTACTTGTATTTTTGAAAGTGTCTCTTTTTGCCTCAATAACTATTTGCTGCAATTGTATGAGTTTCTTTTTTATTCTAACATTAAGTTCTAATGTTTTAGCAGGCTCAATATTAAACTTTACGGAAGAAGGCTGGTAACCAATACTACTTGTTATTAACCAATAATTCCCGGCAGCTAAGTTAAAAAAAAAGGTTCCCTTCAGGTCTACGCTCATTCCGGAAACAAGATGCTTCCTGGTGCTGTCTCTGTAAACAGAAACTGCAACAGTGCCAATAGCTTCTCCGGTTTCAATATCAGTAACTTTCCCTTCTACTCTCCCGCCTGTTTGAGCAAAACAAAAGCTAACGCCTAAAACAAATAATATTAAAATATATTTTAACATTAGAAATATATTTTAAGAGAGATCATCTGATTAGCCTGGAATTTTTCTGCCGTTCTATATGCATAATCAACCGACAGGTTAAAAATTGTACTAACTTTTAAGCCTACTCCGAATGAAGGTCCAAACACTTTTTGATCAGCAGTATTTTGAGTAAGAATATCAATGTACCCTGCCCTTATAAAAAAGAGATCATCATAATTAAATTCTGCTCCAATAGTTAATTCGTTATTTATATAGCTGCCTGATGAATACGCACCGGACAAAATATAGCCGTATTTTTCAGCTATTTTATTTTCATATGCAGCACCTACCTGTACCTGTAATGGTAACGGGAACGGGGCTGATTCCAATTTAAAGTACTGATTATTGTTTCTTGTAGAAGTATCTATTGCTGTCCTTAGAAGTTCGGGACCATCGAATTTCATTTCAGGTCCTAAATTTTTTATCGCAGCCCCAATACTTAGTCCCTTAAAACCGGCATTATAATATTGGAACCCAAAATCAAAAGACGTACCCATTGCACTGGTGCCAATTATCTTCTCATAAATAATGTTAACAGTTGTTCCTATAAGTATATTATCCGAAATACTTCTGCTAAAAGTTAATCCTGCAACAATTAAAGTAGGTGAAAAGTTTTCACCGGTTCCATAAGGTTCCTGAGTGGTTGTTATAGGAATGTCTCCTATATCTATTGACTTAAAACTTAATCCTAAAGCGCCAAACCCTTCAATATTTGTTGCTGCAGCAGTGTATGACATTCCAATATCCGCTATGTAATTCATGTAAGAAAACATTGCAACAATATCGTGTGTGCTTTTAACCAGACCAGCAGGATTGTAATAAATTGCTTCAATTCCGGATATATTCGAAGTCATTGAATTATTTAGAGCAAGATTTCTTGCGCCAACGGGAAATAGAAGTTCCTGTGCACCCGCAGCTCCATTCTGTGGTGTTATATTTACAGTTGCTGCAACAAATAGTAATACAAATAATTTATTCATACCTGCTCCTTTCAATAATCCTTACCCATTATTACAGCAAGTTTTAATATCTTTTCTCCTATTCCGGGCATTTCAATATAAGCTATATAAATTCCGCTTGCGACAGGAATACCATTTTCTGTTCTTAAGTTCCAGTCTATATATTGGTTTAATGCATCCTTCTCAATCGTCCTTACATACAAGCCTGCCAGAGTATATATCCGAATGGTTGTTTTTGTTGGTAAACCTGTAAACCTAACATAATTTTGTTCACCCGGTTCCCTTATACTATTGCCTCCGAAATATGGATTAGGAAAGACTGTTATCTTATTGATGTTCACTTTACCTGTCTGGAGGTCTGATAGTTTAGCCTTCTCTGTTTTTATTCTGTATTTATCACCCGTGATCAAAGGTTTAAAAGTTTCTATTTTAATTAATGTACCTTCCTGCGGCATTTCTCCATTTATTACAAAACCTGTTAAAATAATGTTAGAATCAATTACTACACCTGAGGTATCCGGCAGCGGTTCACTATATGGAAAACTGCTTCTGAATGCGGTGATCATTTTCCAGTTTTTTGTTACCGGATCCTGCGACCAGGTACTATCTTTTACTTTATACCAATCAGCTGACTTAATAAGCAGCCTTTCCCCTGTACTTATATTCCAAATCTCAAATGGAACTCTGCCCTTTCCTTTATGATCATTATTTTCCAAAATACCTTGGCCTGAATAATATTCACTTCCCCCGGATGTAAATCTAATTTCATAATCATCTCTTCCCAAATTATCACTATATGAATTTATGCTCTTACCATATTGTGAGGTTATTTTCCATTTACCTGTACTATTTAAATTCTCATAAACATTTTGAGAAACGCCTGTTTCTTTATTTATTTCCTTAACACTCTTTACAGCATATTGACTGAAAAGTGAATCCTCTAATATTTTTGTATCCTTTAAATCCACAAAAGTCATAAAACCATCTGTCACTGGTTTATATAGTGTGTCGTTGGTGTAATCTTGATTATTCCGTAATAATGTGTCACCCCTGGTTACATTTATCATGTTATATGATAAAGCTATTCGTGAAGTATTTGTAAAAGAAAATTCATATTCATCACCTGTTATTGCAAGTGGGTCCAGCACTTTTATACTTATTTCTGCATTTGCAAAACCTGATGTCTCTGTAGCCACATCTTTGTTATTATTAACGTACTTGCTGCTGTAATCTATTTTCTGACGACCTGGGATTACCTTGTAAATCTTTGGACTGCTTTCAAGGAATGAAGGCGAACTAAATGGTGAATATGAGTAGGAGGTTACGCCGAAATAATATGGATTACCGTTGTATAATTTCTCTTTTGTATATACATCATTGGTGATTACTGTATATCTTCTTAGACCCAGGTCATTTCCATAGATCACTGGTACTTTTACTGAAACTCCATTTAATATTTGATAATCTTCTATCACCCCAATTCCATCCGTCTTATCATATGTAGCTATAACACGTCCATCAGTTCCCGTTGAATCCCTGAACTGCCAGACTCTGTAACCTTCAAAATTATATGTGGTATCAGTATAATTTTGATCTGTAAGAAAAGGATCAATGATTCATAGTTTTCTGCTTTACCATTCCACCATAGAGTTACTTTTTCTTCATCAGGAAATATGTTCACATCAGGTTTTGGCATTTCCAATGTTGTCTGGAAGTTTAAGTCATATGCATGTTTCAGAATTTTAGCTTTTCTATAAAGTTCAGCCAGGGCTTCAAGATTTGTATTTCCTGTTGCGGCTATTTTGGCTATAACAACTTCTACTGTGTCATAAGGATGAAAATCCACAGGGCCTATTTGATATTGGAAAAAAGGTCCGAAATGTTGAATATTTTTCCCCTGTCCCTGGAAATCCACCTTTTGATTGAGTCCAACCTGTATTTGTAAAAGGATCGCCATCATACATAAACTTAGTAGGTTCACCTGTTACCACATTTATAATCGGCTGTCCGTTTGGATGATATACCCTGCATAGTATTATATAACTGATCATGGAAGGAATAATTATTAATGTGCCATGAAGTATCATAACTTAAATGGTCATAAAATGAATAAAAACTCATATTATGATATCCTTTTCTCCACATCCCATCAACAAAGCCACTGTCCTGGGGATTATTTGAAACCTCAACCGGACCCTGTAATAATAAATCACCTCCTGCAACCGGTTTTGAATAATGTTATTCCATCTTGTATTACTTTTTAAGTATGAATAAACCAATCCCAAATTTCTATCGATTCCTGCATATGTATATCTTGTTGTATCAAGCCCAAATACACCAAGATTAAAATTGGTATAATCAGCAATTACAAATTGATGTATAATATTCTGAGATTTATTTATTATTTTACTTTTAACAAAAACAACATCCCCTAACAGTCCTGCGTTACCGAAAGCATACTCTGTATTTTGAATTTCTAAATTTAGATAAACAGAGTCATAAACATTCGGAGAACCCCAAACTGTTTTTCTTTTTAATTCAGTATCATTTGAAACATACCATAAAACTTCATCACCAATAAATTTTGGCTGATCAATACCCCTGTGTATATATTTTATCATTATTATTATCCTGCCATGGAGCTCCATCTTCTACGGGCCATTCATTATAGTCCTTCTCTAATTGATCCCGTTCAGGACTGGATGGCATCTGCTCCCAATTTTTTTTGATCTTATAAACCCTGTAGTTACTTAATGTTGGATCATCAGGATCCCCATTATCCAATATTTTTCCGGGTTTATAATGTATATATGACCATATGGATAAACCCTTGTTTGGTTATTTACTATACCGCACCAGAAAAAACCAAAATCCCCTGAGAATTGATCGATGCATATCTACCACCCGGCCACATCGTAGCAAAAAATGATGTTGGACTCCTCATACCGAATGAACCGCTGTTTGTAACAGGCAAATTAAATTGACCGATATCAGAAGTTTGAGTACTCCAGATATAATCCTGAGAATATATATTTATGGAGAGAATTAAAACAATAATAATTTTAAACATTGGAAGTAGTTTAATTTAATTATTTTAAAGAATATTACTTATTAGTCTTACCAGCAGTACATATCTGCACATTGAGAAAATTCTGGACATGCTCTTGTATTATGGCAACATCCCAAATCGGCATCTCCTATTAATGGTCCAGCATTTACTTGTTGCATACTACTTATACAAGACTATAACTTGTAGGACAAACCACACGGCCATTACAGGTTCCTGAAATAATCGTAATATAGAAAAAAACAGAACAAATGAGAACAAACTAACCATGGCAAGTTTTTTTAACTTTTTCATTTATGAACTCCTTTATTAAACTACTTCCTATTTTGAATTAATTATTGTTTTATCAGATAAAAGGCCAATTTGAGATTCCATTACTTCATTGTTTTTGATTAATACAGTTGCCGGAACAGCAGAAATTTTATATGTTTTTCTAAAATCTTTATTAACGGGAATGAAAACCTTGTATGGAATAGCGTTTTTTCTAACATAATCATTCACTTTTAGTAAACTGTCACTGGAAATTCCAATAATATCATATTTGTTATCTTTTGAATTGTCATTAAACATTTCTTTCCATATTGTAACGTTCTTTAAACAGTACGGGCATGAAGTTGAAAAAACAAATAATAAGGTTTCTTTGTTCCGGTTTAATTTTATCTCCTCATATTTGACCTTGCAAATTGAATGCTTCAAAATTGCTTATTTTGTCTCCCTTTTTTATCATATCTACGGATAACTTTGCTTCCAAACTTTGATTCTTTTTAATAAGCAAAACGATTACAATAGCAAAAGAAATTAATATTACATGTAAAAAGATGTTGTACCAGTTATATTGTCCCATTGGCTTTACCCTTAATTTTAATTGTATATAATAAAACGATAATTATTTTAAATGTATAGACTATCCCCATCATAGTAGACAGAGAGAAAAGCAACTATATTAATAAAAGTAAGTATAGGAGTTAAAACAATGTCAGAGAGAAAAGCCAGGAAAACATTTGATAAGGAATTTAAGATTTCATCAGTAAAACTGGTATTAGATTCAGAAAGATCAATAGCTAGTATAGCCGAGGATCTAGGAATATCAGAGAACACATTATTTAACTGGAAGAATAAATATAGCGAAGATGCAAAGAATGCATTTCCAGGTAAAGGAACATGAAACCGGAAGAAGAAGAACTAAGAAAGTTAAAGAAGGATCTTGCACATGTAACATGGAGTGGGACATTTTAAAAAAAGCCATAGCTTTCTTTGCAAAGGACGCGAAGTGATATACCATTTAATAAAAGAGAAACTTAATAATTACGGGTATGGTGTGTGCAAAGTACTGGAAGTAACCAGAGCCGGATATTATCATTGGCAAAAGCGAGAAGTATTCAGGGAGAATAGAAGAAAAGAAATCCATGGAATTAATTAGGAAACATCATACTCTAAGTAAAGGCGATATGGATTGTTCAGAATACATAAAGCAATCAGCAGAGAAGGCCTGATTGTAAATAAGAAAAGGATACACGGGTTAATGAAGAAGTAAAATATTCATTCAACGACCAGAAGGAAGTTCAAGGTAACAACAAAACAAAGTAAAGGAGCTATGTTCAGCGAAAATCTGTTGAACGGAATCTTTCAGACAAAACGAGCAAATGAGATCTGGACTTCAGACATAACATACATAGGACTAAAGAAGGCTGGCTTTATTTGCAGTGGTTCAGATATTTATAGCCGTGAAGAAATAGGCTGGGCAATAATGGAGCGCCAACAGCCGAGATAGTGCAGAAGGCAATAGCAATGGCTATAACAAACAGAAAGCCTGAAAGGGATATAATCTTCCACTCGGACCGTGGAAGCCAGTACACGAGCAATAAAGTCAGACGTATCCTTGATCATTATGGCTTCAGACAATCAATGAGCGGCAAAGGAAACTGTTATGATAATGCAATAACAGAAACATTTTTCAGCACATTAAAAAAAGAACTTGTTTACTTAACAGTATTTGAAACTAAAGAACAGGCAAAAAGAGAAATATTTGAGTACATAGAAATATATTATAACAGGCAGAGCATACATTCCTCATTGGGTTATTTAAGTCCGGTGGAATATGAAATGAAAATGAGAGAAGAATTTAATTCAAGAGTTGCTTAACTTTATGTCTAATTTAGAGGGAATAGATCATAAATTTTCCCTACAACTGTTTGTGAATATGAAAGGCTAAAAAATAATACTACAAGAAGAACTGATTTATAAATACCCATGCGAGTAACCTCTTTGATTTGTTTATTTGCAAAGGTAATTTATTTATTGGAATAATTTAAAATGAATCAGTATAAGTACTAATAATTGATCCGTAAAACTAGGTATATGTACTATATTTTCGCCTTATTAATAGTATATGTACTATTTTTACTATTGATTCAGCATACTTTATAGCAAATCGTATAAGTGATGGAAGAATTTGGCAAATCAAATTTCTTCATTATTGTAATTCGATGAGAATCAATTGTTTTTTTGCTTAAATGCATTTCTTCTGCGATTCTATGCTTGTAAGCCATCACTAATTAACATTAGATTTTTATCTTAAATTTTTGTAACTTATCCGCTAAATACGGAATTCAATTAACAGGATGATGCTCATATTTTTTAATATAGCCTTTATTTTTTCTTCATCATATTGCTCGCCAAAATATCTCCTGCCATGATACACTTCATTTATTGCAAATGCAACTCTCCTCTTTCAATGCTTTTGTTTACCAGTCCTAGTCCCCCGATTTTTAATGCAAAATAAATATGCTGTTCGCCTGTAAGCATAGTTAGGAATAATGCTTTAATATCGGGAAATTTTATTTTAATTTCCTTATTGCATCTGTACCTGAAAGCTACGGCATCGAAATATCTACAAGCATCACATCAGGTTTAAGGTTTTCATATTTCGTAATCAAATCCTACCCATCAACTGCTTCGCCGATGACATAGATTCCTGGTTGGTCTCTCAACAAACTCGCCAATCCATTCCTGAACAATGTATGGTCGTCACAAATAATAATTCTAATATCGTTCATATAGCCTCATATGGTAATTCAAATATTAATGCGGTACCTTCCTCGTCTGACGAAGTAATCTTCATTCTTCCATTAAGAACTTTTATTCTTTCAGACATATTAAGAAGGCCATAATTTTTATGTTGATCTACTGATTCAGGATCAAACCCGACTCCATTGTCCGTAATTGTTACCTTTATCAGTTTCTTAGAAAATGAATTGAATATGATATTCAGTTGCCTGAGAATGTTTTAAAGTGTTACTTAGTGATTCCTGAATAATTCTAAATAATTGTCAACTCGGCTTTTTTCTCCAACCGGACCGGAGTGCCAAGATATTCTATTTTCCCTTTAACCGAAAAATTCTTTGAAATATTTTCAGAAAGACTACCGCATCGTAGATACCCAGGTCTTCAAGGATTTTGGGTTTCAGGTTGAATAATATTTCACGTAGTTCTCAATTGTCATTCAAGTGTCGTATTAATTTCTAGGGAATTATTAAAGGTATTATAATCGTTACAACTGTTAAGTTTCATCTTAATCAAATATAGGTTCTGGCCTATACTATCATGAAGTTCAAGGCCAATTCGTTCTTTTTCTGCTTCTAAATGGTCCTGCAAATAAAAAGTAAGTGCTTGATACTGTTGTTCAGATTCATCAATTTTTTTTTCGTTATTAATTTTATCAGTATGGTCGATTAAATACATGCCTGCCATTTTAAAAGTTTTAATGCCATAAAAATAAACAGTAAAGTGTTTTTCCCATAGCGTGAAATCTGATTGAAATTTTGATCCATTTTCAATTTCCTTTTGAAAGTCAAAAGTTAACTCAGGAATAATCTGTTTCATATTTATTAATTTTAGGATTTAATACCTAAAATGTCCTGGGCTGATTTATTGCAATGGATAATCTCGCCCTTTATATTGGTCCGGTTTACTGGATTGGGTCTGATTCTGAAAACGCAGTGATAATTTGCAAATTATTTAGTTCAAGTTTTTTCTTTTCATTTTCATGATTTTTTTTCAGAGGGGCTATTACTTTAAGATATACAATATAGATTACAAGTACAAAGACAAGAACGAAAAGAAGCGAAAAGTAGACTGGATTTTAAGGATTTTCGAATAATCTTTTATAAATGTTAAATTCATTTTCCATTCGTAAATACTGGGGTGATTTCATTATTAAGTTTAATATAAGAATTATTTTTGAGAAATAGCTGTAATGAGCTAAAAAATAGTACATATACTATTTAATCCACTAAAAACATAGTATATGTACCTAGAAAATCGATGCGGAAATAGTATATGTACTAATGTTTTTAAGAAATATTTTATGTTGATTTACTCTAGCTTTTGGAATTGATATAACTATGTGTTTGGCTTAAATGTTAATGGTCATATGGCGATAATTTGTGAAAGAATAAAATTAAAGAATATTCCGATGAGATTGAAGATGCAGAGCTTTTTATTTATGGTAATTTGAATAATTGGTTGTGGTCAATTAACCGTATTAATTACATATTTATTTGATAAAGCACCGTATTTTAATACTGAAACAACTTATCTCTAATGATACGATATTTATAAAAGAATTAATATACCTAGAATATTATTCCTTTAAATTGGCTTTGGGGGAAAATATTCTGGGAACCCCGAGGATTTGAAGAACGAGTCTACTTAGTAAATGGATTTGATGATTATGCAATCTAAGTAGCTTAATAATGTTGACTTTGAGCGAGCTGTGGTTTTTTTTATTACAAGTAGTAGCATTTAGTAATATCAACCTTTTTAATTATATCGATAATTTTGAGGTAGACATGAACAATATTAAATATAATAAAGGAGCAGAATTTACTATCCGAATATTTTTATCTTTATTATTAGGCATTTCAGCAATTACTAAATTATTGAATGTAGAACCCACTGTTGAAGAAATATCAAATCTCTTTCAATTGGGCAATACCTTTACTTATATATTTGTTTATCTTTTAATAATAGCGGAGCTATTGATTTCATTATCATTAGTAATTTATTTCAAATCATTAAAACCAATCATAATCGCGCTTTGCTTATTTTTGGCCTTCCTTTTTTATAACCTTATTAAGTTAACTTTAGCCGGAGATATTGACTGTGGGTGTTTTGGTTCTGCAATTGATACTAAAACCTCAACAATGTTAATCTTAGATACT
>CAWAZD010000023.1:0-15323 GCA_963786395.1 uncultured Ignavibacteriales bacterium
TAAGATACATCTTCGCTGGTTTCAGAAGCACCCACTATTCTCCAAATATAATTTACAGTATAATAACTAGAACTCAATGGTAATAGATTAGTACCATCATCATATTGACTGTTATTATACTGAGTAGAATTATCTGAATGGGTATATTCTGAACTTCCATTATGATAATAAAAATGTAATTGATCTGCAGGAAATGATAATATATTTTGAGAATTATAATCAGGCGATACAAAGGATGAAGCTCCATCCATGCCTTCCCTGCAGTGACACCGATATTTCGTGATCCTGTTTCAAATATAGAGAATCCACTTTCAATAGTAAATTTTTCTGTAAGCAACAAGTCTTTGTTGTAGTTTATTTGCTAAGGCTAGTCCATCTTTGTCTAACGTTATCCTATGAATATCTCCAACGTGGATTACCGACAAGATGGGAGAAGGGACTATTGTTGTTTCATTTATTATACTATTATCTTGAGTTATATCGTAAGATGCTGAACCGTTTGAGTATTTAGTAATAATGTAATTTAACCAGTAACAACTGTAAATGTATTTTCATTTACTTAAGAAGAAACAACAGACCCAGAGAACAGACACGTCCCGAAAATATTTACACTCGCAAAAACTATTGTAACTGTACCGTCTCCGTTATCAGTAACAATGGCATCGGAAGTCATTCCAGCATAAGCATTAGAAGATAATATTCCTACTCTGGGTTGTGATACATATGATCCGATTAGGACCACTTATCATGCAGTACCCCAATCTAACATTTTCGGATGGAGACTCCGGAATACATTTGTTAATCCACCGGGAGTAACGGCTAATAGAATAATAGTTGCCGTTGACTGGAATCCTGTCATATCAACATTATAAATTGCTTCCATTTAATCATAACATATCCCTTAGAACCAGATGTTATATCATACCGAATAATTCCTACTGTTTTCATAATGGAGTCCAGTCCCATCGGCTTGAGCCAAATATGCAATTACTTTGTCCCCCAATCAGATCCGCTTAATATATAGCAGATAATTGTGGTAATGTAACAGAATATGGATTTACAACTTGGAATAATGTTTCTTTTCCGATATGAAGTTTAAAGTTCTGATTTGGTAATACACCAGTTATGAAAATCAGAATCATAAAACATTCTACCTTCTTTAAATGGTGGATCATATGGAACCGTAGGAAGATTAAATGGTTCAATATACGATGGTTGAGTAGAACTCGATACCACGTATAACGTAGTACCAGGAACTATAAAACTAGACGATGAAGCATTTATTGAAAAACTTGCAGTAGTTGCAAAACTAGATGAAGTTAAACTTCCGGCTTGTATTTGAGCAAATGAAGCCGAGGATATGTGATAATATTCATTTAATGAACTATTACCTCCCTGAATATTTAACAGGTCATTATGATTTGGTGGTCTTGTGGGAGAAAAAACTATACCAAATATCGAATTAACCATTTCAGGAACCACAGACCCACTTTGAACAACAATTCTTCCCACCAATATCGCAAAATCTGAAAAATAAGAAGGGGGGCTGGCGGAGAAGCAATATCTGCTTCTGCCAATGTTGTGAATTCATCACTGAGAACTATTATAGTTCTGTCTAAAACTCCTCCAAAAGCTCTGTATACATAATTTACTACATAACTTCCGCTTGATAGAACTTCAAATTAGTTCCATCGTCATATACACCATTTGGATACATTCCATTAGTTTGTACAGTAGTAATCCAAAGACTAGATGAATGGCTATAGACTGACAAAGGAAAACTTAGGTATTAGATGTATTTGTTTCTATTAAATTTTTTTGTTTTACTCCATACCATATACTGCCACACTTGTAATAGTAATATATTGTGACCCAGTTACGCCCAAAATTAACCCTAATGCACGTTGAACACCATTAACATCTATTGTTTTGCTGTGCAATTTATTAGCTAATAATGACCGGCAGCATCCCAATCGGTTGAATTTACAGCACTTTACAGGTGTTATAATTGAAAATACAGGAACAGTCTGTATTTCATCTATTACATCCTTGTCATTGGATAGCAAAATATACAGGACTTCCACTATTATAATTAGCTAAAACGTATTGACAAATGTTCCTATAGTAGAAAAAAGCAATCAAGAAGATAGAGTATAAGTTTTAATTTGTCCTAAACCATCTTCTGAAGTACAAAAAATTAGATCGAGCGGATCCTACAGTGAAAGTTTGGTTTCCGTGATTTACGAAAGTAGGAACTTCGATCATCCCAATGTATGGGCTAGATAAAGACGGAAGAACAGAAATATTAACCAAAAGTTTCCTGATGTCAAATTAGGCGTGAGTGACGTGACCAACTATGATTTTTTCGAGGATCATTTGGAGGAGTTGGATTATGTTCCAGCACCACCGGGGCCAGGAATTGATATTAAATATGCTTATATCACCATCTTGAAAATTCGAATCCTCCAGGATTAAATGTATTTATATTTTCTACAGTTCCAATTATTGTAATAAATCCTTCTTCTGCTGGTGATATATTTCCAGCAGCAATACCAATAACATTCGATTTTTCCTGTTCCATCAGAATAAGCTAAAAATGCTGCTACATTACCAACAGATCAATTAATATAAACTGCTCGACCAGCCAAATAAATTCTCCAGCCACAACTCTAACGAATCCTTCTTGACCTATAGGAAGACTTACATTTAACTTATCCGTATCAATTGCGTAAGTATTATGTTCGGCATCCCAATAAAATCTAGATTCTTGAAATGCTGGTGAAATCAGAATTAATATCTGATACTACAAAAGATTGGGATAAATAAATGTTTACTCCAGGATCCAAATAACTGGCGGAATCGGCATTAAATGCCCTTAACGCTAAAGATGCAGTCAATGATTCTAAAGATGCTGATACTATATCTTGAGCAAAACTTGCTGTATCAATGGTGCTTAAAAGAGAACCTGAATTAAATACGACTACAGAATTAGGAGTGGACCTAAGAATAGTTTCCACGAATGAAGAACTGGTTGCGTCTCTCTGAATTGAAAAAACGTCAAAGGGTTGATATATATTTTCCATATATCAGTTATTAGAAGATATTAAATAGATTCATTGGTATTCTATACAAATCTCCTAAGACATAAATATAGTCATTATCGAATGATAACCACTTTTTCTCTCCTATAACGGTACTCAAATGCATTCACTTGTACTTTTGGAGTACGTCTCCATTGATCCGTATAAACATAATAGTAATCATCATCATAGGATATTTGACCCATTACACCAGGATCTATTGAATTCTTTGGAGAAGGGAAAGTCCAAATACTTACCGGATGAGTTCCAGTAATAACTTCTGCAACATTGACAAATGTTACTGGGGAGGTGGAATAACCACATCTCTTTGTAGATTTGGATAGTTTTGATTATGCCATTTTTCTTCGTTTTCGTCCTCAAAAATCGTTGAGGTAGATACTACTTCAACCCCCATAATAACTTTCTTTGGAGTCATCCATTTCTGAGTAGTATTTTGTTTTCCATTAAATTTGTCAATTACATCAGGAACTATATAACCAAATACTTGCATATCGAATTCGGCTTTAACCATACGATCTTGGTCGGTAGCTAACTGAATAGTGTGAGATATACTGTCAATTTTTACTTGAAAACGATACCCATATTTATCTCCCCAAAAATCTTCTGCCTCAAAATTGATACGTTCTACAATCTTATTTACCTGAGATTGATACTCTGCCCAAGCAATAAAGTGATATGTGAATATCATATGGTCAGGTAATGTCATACCATAAACATCATTTACTGGGAACATTTTTCCCAATCAATATATTAAATGGAGTATATCGGTTTTTTATATCATACTTTTTCATAACCGTATATTGGAGATATCGGTTAAAAGTCATTCTTGCTTTATCTTTTTCAGAAGATGTTCTTGAGAATACCAATGCTGGAAGAATAATCTTACCATTATAATCACGCATGAAACCATCTTTTTGAATTGATTTCCATTTTTCAGGACTTGAATAATAGATAGGAACTTTAACGTTTCTACCATTATCTGGAACGGTTAATTGAAACTTTTCTAATTGTCTCGAAATAGCTAAATCTATATCATATAACCCAATATTTACATCTTTTTGAGTATCTACATCCCTTCTAATCTCATTTGCACGGTTTACGACAGTTTTTTTGTCGCTCAAATTTGGAGGTTGTTGGACAATAGCATTACTGAAATCGGAAACTGAGTTTCCAATATTAGGAGCTTTATTATTTGGGTTTCCTGTCCAAGCCATAATATTATGATTGTCTCTCAACAAAATTCAATTTACTCAATCTGAATAATGGGTATTGACAATTATACCATTGATTTATCTTCAATACCACCCAAAAATTGCAGTTGAACTATATTATCAATTTCAAAAAATTGATTGTTAAACTTAATAATATCACCAATTCAGGATAAATATTGATGAGTTTTAACATATTTTCACGCATTTTGAATACCACCGTCTGATTTCTATCAGGTCCAAATTCATCATATGGAGTATCAATATCTGCCTTATCTATTAAGAGCAGTAATCTCAACCCCTGGATAAAACATTTTGCCTGTACTTCCATCTGTTTCACCATAAAGATTGGTTTTGGTTTGATCAGCTTCCATTTTATAGAGAATAATGGTGGTTTGAATGATATCGCCCATTAAGTTCACGAGTTTTAGAATCTAATCAACTTTAAAATCTCTTGTCGCTAAAAAATCTTCCTCTTAAGCCCATATAAATAATCTCCGTCTTATCTACGAATTCCATTCATTATTTTAGATTGAATATCATCTTCATTTTTATCAAGATATTTTTCAATTTCTATATCTAAAGCTTTTCTGGCTATAGGATGAAGAAACACTGGATTAATTTCCCGTTTATTTCCATTTTCAGAAATAATTATAATTGATTCTATATCCCATCCGTCAAATTCTACTTCTTCCGGTTCAGGAGGTTGTTCTCGTGAACCAATAAATCCACCATAATAAGTATAGTTAATCACAATTTCAACTTCTACGGAATCCTCCGGTGTACACAACGACAATATATGACAACTATCAAACTCAATGGTCCATGTGTACATTCCATGTCTTTTAGCTTCATATATTTTTCTAACTATTTCCGCTAATTTAATCATATTATTTCAAAATATAAATAGAAAAATTATAGTTAAATGTTGACATTTAAGAATTATAGTTTATACTTATATATTGTGAGTATATATTATGAGGACCGAATCATTAAAAGAGCTCAAAAAAAATATTTTGATAAAAAACTTAAAGAAGGGTGGATATCCATTAAATTATTTATACCATCCGAAATTAAGGAAAAAATTATGAAGTGTAAAAAAGAATTAATGAAAGAATATTATGGAGGAATACCAATAACTACTGAAAATTTTATATTACAAGCTAAAAAAATTCAGGAGAAAAGTATGATTATTCCAAAGTGATTTATATAAATAATCGAATAAATATAGAAATTATATGTCCTATTCACTGGTCATTTTTTCAAACTCCATATAAGCATTTAATTGGGAGGGGATGCCAAATTTGCGGAGGAAGTAAAAAATCTAATAAAATTGAATTTATACGAAAAGCAAAAAATATACATGGAGATTATTATTGTTACGATTTTGTAGAATATTTTAATAATTCTACTAAAATAAAAATTACATGTCCTTCTCACGGAGAATTCTACCAGAGACCACAAGATCATATAAATGGTCAAGGGTGTCCAAAATGTGTAGGAAAAAATAAAACTACAGAAGAATTTATAAAAAAAGCAAATAAAATTCATAAAAATAAATATGATTATTCGAAGACAATATTATAAAACATCCAAATCAAAAAGTAATAATAATATGTCCGGAACACGGAGAATTTTTTCAGAGTCCAGATGGGCATTTAAATGGAAAAAAAGGATGCTCCAAATGTCAATCTATAATTTCAAAACCAGAAGATAGAATTTTTAGATTATTTAAATATACCAAATACAAAAGAAAATAGGCAAATTAAAATATTAAGAAAAAAAGTAGATGGTATAAAAGATAATATAATATATGAATTTCTTGGAGATTATTGTCATGGAAATCCTAAAAATATTTCATCCAAATGAAATGAATTACCATTGTAAAAAAACTTTTGATCAATTATATAATGAAACTTTCAAAAAATTTAAGATATTAAAAGATAATGGATATAATATAAAATATATTTGGGAAAATGATTGGAAAAATTGGAATAAAGATAAAAATCAATCTTTTCCTTTACAGGAATTTTTACCGATATAGATGAATAAGGGCACACGGCGTAGACGAATCCTGTAAAAACTCAGCTTGTCTAGCTGCATTTTCCATTTGAGTTTGTTTACTTAAAAGTTGTAATGTTTCTTTTAATTGAGTAATTAAATCAGTTTTTTCCTGTTGTGCCTCATTACGAAGTTCAGCACCATCTAAAGTTACTTCGCCTCCCGGTATAGGAATTGTTTGATATTTTTGCCGAATAGATCCAAGCAATTCCTTACAAATAGCGAGGAAGTATTTTCTAATCCATTGTTTACCAACTTGATTAATGGTATTAAATGGAATATTTTGATAAGGGATATTAGAAATATCAGATACACTTCCTGCTGGTCCAAGAGATCCACTAAGTCTATCATTTCTTAAAATATAGTTAAAATATACATTGAAATTGAAAGTTGGTATCGGAAATAATTTTAAATGATTATTTGTAATTTCAAAAGAATAAGCAGACTTACGAACCATATCATTAAATTGAATAGCTTGACCACGAAGTAAATCTTCAAAGATTGGAGTCATTAGGAATTGAACGGCAGGAGAATAAGCACCAAATCCCAATTCATTCAATACATTAGAATAACTCATTCCTGTCATGGAAAATGGGTCATAAATACGAGCGAATGCAGGAGGAGTATCATGAAATATCCTCATTACTTCAATTCTATTACAATTCTCTTTAACATCTCCCCACAGTTCTTGTAAATCATATGTTTGCTGTAAAGGCTGGGTTACAATATGACCTTTCTTCCACGTAACATAACCACCTACACCGACTTCGGTTCCATAAGCTTTAGACATTTCACCCACAATCCCATAGGAGTTCCTACTACAGATTGACCAGAAAGATTGCCTAGACCGTTGATATCTTGGCCTTGAAATACTTGAATGTAATTTATAATATTCCATTCATTCACTTGACTGGCATATTCATTGACTGCCTCTTCAAAACAAGCATAAAAGTTTACATCTAATCATTTCGATATCAACTACATTGGATAATCCCAGATCGTCCTGGCTGCCCATATCGCACTTGGAGGGCTTCTATTTGAAAAACTAGGATCATGGTCATAAAATCCGAAAGGTGTATTACCGATTACAACGGAGATCCAGATCCAGGCAACCTAATTCTATCCGTAATCTACAAATTGTGTCGACGGCTGAATTGTAGAAATATCATTACTCATATTTTAATACCATTATATTTTTTGATTTTTCTATGAATTTTCTTGTTTTTTCCATGTATATAAATATAAATATAAACTATTATAACCTTTAAATCAACATAAATAATATATAGTTGGATACCATTTTGACCTATTTATTACATATGATTGAAGAGGGTGCTCGAATAAATTATCTTAATAAAGAAATTAAGAAATTAGAGGCTATACGAAACAACGTTATCAAATCGACAAAAATGATTGATAAGGAACGTATATTATTTCATATGGATAGAAAGATAGCAAAACTTAAAAAAGAGTTATTAATTGGGAAGGGTTATACCAAGCAGCATTAGAGGAAGGAATGCAGACGCCTCCGGCAATAACTCAACAACATTCTATTTTTGGTCAAGATTTTGTCAATTTTGTTAAAAGTGTAGAAAATCAAAATAAAATTGGTTTTAAAAATAATAAATGGCTCCCATATAAATCATTTGAGGGCGGAATGCCTACTATTGGATACGGGCATAAAATTAAAGATCAAAAGGAACTGGCAATAATGTCAAAAGGTATATCCGATGAAGAAGTTAATAGGATTTTAATAGAAGATTTGGGAATAGCTAGACAAAAAGGCACATTCATACATAAAATCAAAATATAATGTTGATATTAAATTGTCTCTAAAACAAGAAGAGATGTTAACCGAGTTCGCTTTTAATTTGGGAGGGTTGAGTAAATTTCCAAAGTTTGTAGATTCCGTATTAAGAAATGATCTTAATACAATGAATAAAGAGTATAAAAGATACGTCGGTAACAAAGAACTAACAGGAAGAAATACAGCATTTTATAGTAGATATTTGACTGAGAATGCGGATAAAGAATTGATGACAGAAGGTGTTAAAGAAAAAGCATTAGAAGATTTTATCAAAAAATCCATTGAAGGAACTGAGTGGCAAGGTAAAGTTTTCATCGCGGGAGGATATGTTCGCGATGAATTCATGGGAAGAGACCCAAAGGATCTAGATATAATGGTAAATGCTCCAAATGGAGGATTTGAATTTGCTAAGTGGATGACGAAAAAAGTTGGAGCCTACAAAGGACCGGCTACAGATCCGCCCATTCCTCCTAAACCTGATTGGAATGTAGATGAGAAGGGGAAACCAGCCACGGAAGCTGATAAAGCTATAGAACAAAATTGGATAGAAAAATTAAATAATATCCAAAAACTTTACACTAATCCTGTTATTTTTCCTAGATTTGGAACCGCCAAGTTCAATCTTCGTGGTGTTGTTCATAATGGTATTGATTTATCAGAAATGGATATCGAATCCGTAATGCCTAGAAAAGAACAATACACTGCTGGTTCAAGAAAACCTACAGTTACAGGTGGAGAATTAAAGGATGATGTAGAAAGAAGAGATTTTACGGTCAATTCACTATTAAAAGATCTATCAACAGGTAGAGGTTCTAGATTTAACCGGAATGGGAAAAGCTGATATTAAAGCTGGTATTATTAGAACTCCATTAGACCCCAACAAGATTTTTACAGATGATCCTCTTCGCATGTTAAGAGCAATTCGGTTTGCTGTAAAATACAATTGGAAACTTCCATTATTTATGTTAAGGGGTCTGAAGAAAAATGCTCCTCAACTTCAGAACATATCTCAAGAACGAATTCGTGATGAACTTAATAAAATGATGGTCACCGGATATCCTGATAAAGCCATCGAGTTAATGAGAATAACGGGATTGATAAAATATGTCATTCCTGAATTGCTTCCTCTTTTTAAATTGAAGCAAAATGCATATCACAAAGATGATGCATGGAAACATACAATGCAGGTTCTAAAAGGAACTCAACCAATATTACTTCAACGATTGATGGCACTATTTCACGATATTGGTAAGTTTGCTACTAAAACTGTTACTGATACAGGAGTTCATTTCCTTCAACATGAAAAGATTGGTGCTGAAATGGCTGCCCAAATAATGAGGAGACTTAAATACCCTGAAGAATTAGTTCAGGCCGTAAAATCTGGAGTTCTTTTTCACATGAGATTGAAACATGGTGGTGACGAAGCAAATGTAACAGATACAACTCTTCGTAGGATGGTTCAAGAATTAGGAACTAATTTAGAAGATGTATTAAATCTTATTCATGCCGACAACATTTCTCACTCTGATGCTTCTTCAATGCCTAATCAAATAGCGAAGGTTCGTGAGCGATTAAAGACATTACAAACACAGAAAAAAGAAGATCTTCCTATTAATGGGAAAGATATATTAGATATGGGAGTTCCAAAGGGTCCAATGGTGGGGAAGGTAAAAGATGTAATCAGAAAGGCAGTTCTTAAGAATCCAAATCTATCAAGGGAAGACTCATTTAAAATTGCTGGAAAAGTTGTCGGAACTTTACTTAGAAGACATCCTCTTAAAGAATCTATTGATCTTCCTTCCGAATTAGAAAGAGAAGCCGAAATAGTAACAAAAGCGGCAATAGGATGGATATATTCTCCTATGTTTATTTCTGCTTATCATAAATTAGAAACAAAAGAATTACAACAAGCAGCAGCAGTTCAAGCTCTTCTGAAATTTCCATCTGTGGTTAGAAAATTTCATGAAAAAGCTAAAAAAGGAAGTGAAAAATCTCTTCGGTTAACCATTTATAATCAGTTTACATGGGAAAATATGAAAAAGAATATATTTCATATTACAGTAACTATGACTAAGGACCAACGAGGAACAACCACCGTAAAGACCAATCCACGATATACAGAACTTGAAAATACTTTTTATGAGTATGGAGAGTGGGCAGATCCATCCACTGAAAATCCAGAGGCAGGGTATAAAAGATTTACAGACGACGTTAAAAGAGAATGGGAACATATAAAGAAGTATAAAGACGATTATACCTTTGGATTTGTTCATTCTGCTGTTGAATGTGAACGATATAAAGCTTTGAGAGATCCCGTTGCCATGGTCGAAAAAAATCCTCTAAATAAAACAACTGCTAAGTGGGAACTGAGCAATGGAGATCCATATGTTATTTTAATGGTCGCAAAATTTGAAGGAAAAGAGTTGCCGTTTTATTTTAATGTTGAAAAAAGACAAAAAGATGTCAAATCTAAATATTCAGATTATGAATCAGGCGACCCAGAAAATCCATATGTGTATATGACACTAATAACCGATTATATAACCGATTTTAAGGGGTTGGATAAAAATTTGGTAAATAAAAAAGTTATGACTGCTAAGCACGAGGCAATCCATTTTCAACAAGATATCAAGAAAAAAGGAATACAAACAGGATTACCTGTACAAAAATTACTTCAAAAACATAATGTTCCTGTAAGAGGAACTACACATGGAGGAATAGCAGAACCAGGAACTCCCCATATAGATCCAGAAGATAAAGATGATAGAGTAATTCATGCTTATAGAGATGTAGAATTTAAGAGTAATTTATTAAATATGGTCAAAGATTTTCAAAAAATATTGGGAGAAAGTATGCCGAGAAATGAGTGGGAAAAGGGGTTTAAAATGTTAATTAAAGATACAACTGGTGGATATAATCAAGATTACGAAGCTCGTAAAGAATTCAAAAAAATATTTAGATATGGCTTATCTTGGGATACATCAACAGCTAAAAGAAATCTTGAACAAGTGTATAAAAATGACCACCCAAAGTTTAAACAATATGTAAAAGAGATATATAAACTACTATTTATAAGTAATAGAGAATTTGGAAGAGAACCATCTGTAGGTCCTGGAAGATGGATCTTATTATACAGGAGAGACATGATTAGTTTAAAACAATTGATAATGGAGGCAAAAGCCGGCATGAAAAAGATAACTAGGGAATCTTTTGTGTATCTTTCTCCAAAAGAGCCAAAAGACCAATTTGCTCAATGTGGTACATGTCGTATGTGGACTGGAAAAGATGAAAATACATGCTCTATATTGGGAAAAACCAAAGTTACGGCTGATATGAGTTGTAATCTTTATGTCCACGGAAAACCATCAACAAGTTTAGCAGGAAAAGAAGTAGCTTCCTATACATCAAAAGAAGCTGGTTTGGTTAAACGAAAAGTAAGGTGTGAAAATTGCCGTTCCTTTAATAATGGAACTTGTATGCTTTATCAAACTCTAAATCAGTCAAATCCTGATATTTTTAATTTAGATGAAAAGGTAGAAGCACAAGGTTGTTGTAATTTTCAAATGCCTAAGGAAGAATGATTAAACTTAAAGATATTTTAAACGAGATTTATAAAGGTGGAATACCACGCTTTCTTTACCATGCTACAGTGTGGGAACTAACCCCGTCCATATTCAAAAAAGGATTACTTCCTAATGGAATAGAGCACCATATGTATGAAAATAATGACTGGGGAGTTTATATGTCTTCTGATAAGCATTTTTCTATAGGTATGGTACAGTCTGCTGATGAATATAGTAGTAATATTCCTGAAGAATGGTTTGATGATATTGTAGTATTATTTATAGACACTCATAAATTAAATGATAAAAAACTATTTGAAAAAGACCCTCATGTTAATCGTGAAAGAAAAAAAGAACCTAAATCGTTTCTATATAAAGGAATTATTCCTCCTTCTGCCATAATGAGAATGGAAACTGAAGGTGGTAATATAATTCCGATGATTTCTAATTCAAATCTTATAAAAGAGAACTCAAAAGAAGATATTAAATCAGAAGTAGAGAGATTAGAATTAGATCTAAAAGCAGAATTCTCTCAAATAGAATATTTACATATTTATCCCAAATCTAATGGAGAAGAACTCTTTATTAACTCGCTTCATCTAAAACCGGATTCTCAGGGAAAAGGATATGGAAGTCAAATCATGGATAGAATAATAGCTTTTGCCGATTCTCATGGTTCATACATTACACTTAAACCCGAACCTGAAGCTGGTCATAAAGCAGATCTTCAGAGATTTTATAAAAGGTTTGGATTCTATCCAAATAAAGGTAGAAGAGGAATATCTCAATTTGGTGGTACTTTTGGACTATATTTGATAAGACCTCCAAAACCCAATCAATTGAATAAATGAACGATATTTATTATAGATGAAATTAAAAACACTTATATTCTTGGATTTTCTAAATGAGGGAGGAATGTCCTATCCTTCAGCAGGAATGGGATATGCATCTATGTCTTCTCAGGATACAGCCCTCAGGCCAATGCCAGGCTCTATAGACGCTAAAGAAAGCTGGGATGGTATCGTAGAAGGGAATGGTTGGTTCTTGTATAAAGAATCAAATAACTGGCATAATAAACAATCTACAGCTTCCGTAACTATTACTGAGGGCGAACCCATAAAACTTCGTATTAAAATAAAGACAAAAGGTCTTAAGAAAAAGGGAGATACGAACGCAAAATTATACGAAAGAGTTCGACAACACACTAATAGAGTATCGAGTGCTTGGGTTTCAGAAGCTAAGAAAATATATAATAACCCAGAGTTAAATGAGGTAGGAAATCCTATCCAAAAATCTTGGCACCAATGTTTTAAAGAGGCTCTACAGAGTCCAAAGGTTTCTCCGTTTGTTGAGGGCATTGAAGAGGGGAAGTGGCCGGCTCCGATTGTGAATCCGGCGAACTTTTAACTCTGTCTATCCTCTGAACGAATCTTGCTGGTATTTTTTCCTTCACAAATACCTCAATATCCATATCTTTAATATACTGCCAAATATCTTTATATTTCTCTCTTTTAATTGGGTCTAAAATATATCTCAACCTGTTTCTCAGTGGTGTAGTCCAATTGGGGTGAGTCATAACCATTTCAAGAGGAACATTCACAGTTACTATCGCTGGCTGATCCGTTAAAAGTTTGGAGAATGCTTGCGGTCTGGTCATTTTATTTTTATTACACATATATCCACTTAAGACATCCATGAATAATTCTCCACCATATTTTGTTGCTGCACGAGCATATCCCTCAGCACCTTCTTTATTGGTGGTAAAAAATATGGCACTCGGGTCTTTTTTTCTTGATGAAGAATATTTATCGTAATATTTCTTAGCGTCTTGTGGTGCTTCGTGGTAAACATTAATCAAAACATCTATAATCAATTTCTCCATATCTTGAGGACCCAATTCTCCTTTTTTAGCTTTTAATGCTAATGGCCAAGTGGTTCCATGATATAGGGTAATATATCCTTCATATAGGGATTCTTCTGGGGTTATAATTCTTGTTTCTTTAATATTACGTCTATTTTTAAGCATTATATCTTCTTGTATTATTTCATCTATAACCCAAGCTCCAATAGTTTGATATTTATTTTGTTGAGCCCAGTGAACTCTGTGATTTCCATCCACTACAACCAATTTATCATTTAAATCTCTTCTAACTATGATAGGAGGAAATCCCCGTTTTTTTATTTGGAATTGACCCCAATCAAATCCTCCATATTCATCTTCTTCCTCTGCCCAATGAGCATCTAATTTATTAACATCTAGAATAGCCGGATATATAGCAATGAATATATCTGGTAAACCGACAAACTTTCTTACAGAATATTCATTCCATTTTGTATTCTCAGGAAAATCAATAGCATCCCAATCTATAGGTAAATCTGAAGATTCTTCGTTTATATCATATCCAATTCTTTCCAATTTTTTGTTTATAACATAATTATCAAATGGTTTATAATTCCAATTTTCATTTATATCTTCACCATCTTCTCCATCCCATTCCCCTGTTGCAATAGAATCTGCAAGATCTTTTGTTAAAGGTCTCCATTCTCCCGTTTTTTCCTTAAAAAATGTATCTCCATGATTACCATAATTTATTTTTGTATTTTCATTATAAACAAATATCTCAAATCGAGTTTTAATTGGATATTCTACATACATATCTTCTCTTGTTTCTTTGTCTGGTATAAAACGAAGTTTGTTATATTTAAAACGTAATATTGGTCTATATCTATTTGAGTTATTTCTCCAAATAATATTTCCATAATAATTTGCTTGCCGGAAAGTTTTAGCAACAAAAACTTTACCATAACTAAATTCCCCTAAATCTCCGCCCCAATTTGTATTCTCCGAGGGTATCAAACCGTGTAATACTATACTTGGTAATGCCTCTGGGGTAGTTGCATGATAAAAATATTCATATAAATCTTCATTTATAATATCTTCATTTAAACTATCATCTTTTTCATAATAATTTGTAGTGTCACTTCCCTTATTAGCCATTTCATTCATTGTCTCGAAGATATTAAATGGCTTATTTCTAAGATGTGCCCTTTGTCTAGCTTTATCTAAATTGGTAACTAAATATCTAACTAATGCTGCTAAATGCTTACAAAGTTTTGTTTCTCCTTCCGGATTTGTTTTAAATGGAGCAGCATTTATAAGCTTTATTTAAACTACCAGGGCCAATCATACTGGCATCTTGTTGAGCATCTACATAGGCAAAACGATACTTGAAATCTCTACAATCACAGTCAACCATACATTCAAGGTCTTCTGCGTTATCATCTGGTTCTACGGTATCTTTAAAGAAAATAATTCTTCCTTTATGCCCTACTTTTTCTCTATATCTTTCCCATTCACTTTTTTCTCCAGATGTATAACCAAAGTTCCACGTTTCATTACCGTTTTCCATTGAGATTGCCATAGGTCGAACACGCATCCCAGGCAATTTGGATTTAAATATTCTTTCATCATCTGTGTCATCATAGAGATCAGCAAAAGACATTCTTTCGTTTAACGTGACTCTTTCAATGGTTTTTTAAATTTTTCCCCAATTTACCTGGTTCCCACTCACACAAATCGAGA